>DATLOZ010000027.1:0-201847 GCA_035535995.1 Cytophagaceae bacterium | reverse complement strand
TATTATCTCTAAATTTACAAATTGGAATACCTGCACTATAAATAGCTCCCATATGCACGGGCGAGACGCCTTGCAATAATATTTGTCATTCGCGAAAACGCGAGCGACTACAGTAGAAAAAACATTTTTTTATATATTTTTTAACTCTAATTATTAATCTATGCTACACAAACTAAAAAAATCCATTGCGCTTTATTTTAATTTAAGTCACAAAGAAACAAACGGTTTTATTGCACTCTGCTTGCTGATCTTTGTTTTTATTTTTGTTCCTGTAATTGGTCGTTCATTGCTCTCCTCCGCTTCTGATGAAACTTCCATGCTTAGAGACCGGGAAATTCTTGATAGTTTAGTTTTGCAGATGGAGCAACAAAAAGAAATTCCGCATACAGTTTCGGTTTCCGTGCTTGATCAAAAAAAAGAATTATTGTTAACCGCTTTTGATCCGAATACAGCAAAGGAAGAAGAAATGATCAACGCCGGAGTACCTAAATTTGTAGCAGCCAGGATAGTGAAATTTCGCAGCAAGGGCGGGCGTTTCAAAAGCAAAGAAGATCTAAGAAAAATATACGGCTTATCGGAAAAAATTTATCTTAAAATAGCACCGCTTCTCCTACTTTCAAAAGTGGATCATAACCTGGATCGTAAATCAGTATCGAAACAAGAAAAAAATAAATTTGTGCGATTTGATCTCAACTTAGCAGATTCTATTCAGTTGGTGACATTGAGAGGGATCGGCCCGGCTTTTGCTTCAAGAATTTTGAAGTATAAAAATAAATTGGGCGGTTATATTAGAATGGAACAGCTAAAAGAAGTGTACGGACTCGATAGCCTCGCACTGCAAGAACTGAATAACCATGCTTACATTACTGAAAATTTTGTACCTCGTAAGATCCGATTAAATAGTACCGACGAACGCGAGCTTTTTTTTCATCCCTATATTGGTAAAAAATTTTCACGGGTGATTATCGCTTATAGAACACAGCATGGAAATTTTAGCAAAGTGGAACAGTTGAAGGAGATCCATTCCATGACTGAAGAAAGCTATAGTAAAATGGCAGAATATCTTATAGTGGAATAATAAACACAAACATCTTAACAATAACTTATCTGGCATCATCCAGAAATATTTTGTAAATTAATTTATCTAAAAAACTGACTACGATGAACGATCCGAATACCACGATCAATGAACCCGTGCTGAATTATAAACCAGGTGCTCCCGAACGGCTTGCGCTGGAACTCGCACTGCAAGAGGCACGCAGCCAGGTGATCGAAATCCCCATGTATATCGGTGATCAAAAGATCCATACTAATAAAAAAGTCAAACTGTCTCCGCCACACGACCATCAGCACCTGCTTGGCTATTTCAGCGAAGGCGATGCTACGCATGTATCCATGGCGATAGAAGCAGCGCTGCAAGCCAAGAAAGGCTGGAGCAGCAAACCGTTGGAAGAACGAGCAAAAATTTTCAAAAAAGCCGCCGACCTGATCGCCGGCAAATACCGTGCAAAGCTCAATGCTGCTACGATGCTCGGACAATCCAAAAATGCCTACCAGGCCGAGATCGATTCTGCCTGCGAGATGATCGATTTTCTTCGCTTCAATGTTCAATACTTGTACGATATCCAAAAGATCCAGCCTTATTCTCCTGAAGAGATTCAAAACGAACTGGAATACCGGCCGCTCGAAGGTTTTGTATTCGCGATCACTCCTTTCAACTTCACTGCTATCGCAGGCAACCTGCCCGCAGCGCCTGCACTGGCGGGGAATACCGTGATCTGGAAACCTGCTTACACACAAATTTATTCTGCACAGATCCTGATGGAAATATTTCTCGAAGCTGGTTTACCGCCAGGCGTAATCAATCTGATTTATGTGGACGGTTCTGTAGCAGGCGAAGTGATTTTTAAACATCCTGATTTTGCCGGTTTGCATTTCACAGGCAGCACCGGGGTGTTTCGACAACTTTGGAAAACAATTGCCGATCATCTTTCGATCTATAGATCCTTTCCAAAAATTGTAGGCGAAACAGGAGGAAAAGATTTTGTGATCGCTCATCCTTCTGCAAAAATAAAAGAGCTCGCTACAGCCCTTATCCGTGGCGCGTTTGAATACCAGGGGCAAAAATGTTCGGCTGCTTCCCGTGCCTATATTCCTGCAAGTATTTGGCCTGCTGTAAAAGAATTAATGATAGAGGATCTTAAAACTATTAAAATGGGTCCGGTGGAAGATCTCTCCAATTTCGTAAATGCCGTCATCGACGAAAGAGCTTTTGACCGCATTGCCTCGTATATCCGGGATGCTGTCGCGGATCCGCAGGCGGAAATTATCTGGGGAGGGAAATATGATAAGACTTCCGGCTACTTCATTGAGCCGACTATCATTCTTGTAAGTGATCCAAATTATAAATCAATGCGGGAAGAAATTTTTGGGCCGGTGTTGAGTATTTATGTTTACAAAGATGAGGAGTATGAAAAAACATTGGAGCTGGTAGACCAAACCTCTCCTTATGCCCTTACTGGCGCTGTATTTGCAGAAGATGCAAAAGCAATACAATTAGCAAAAACAAAATTGATCAACGCCGCGGGAAATTTTTACATCAACGACAAACCAACCGGAGCCGTTGTAAACCAACAACCATTCGGAGGAGCAAGAGCCTCAGGTACCAATGATAAAGCGGGCGCAGTATTTAACATGTTGCGATGGGTGAACCCAAGAACGATCAAGAAGAATTTAAATCCGCCGGGGGATTATCGTTATCCGTTCATGGAGTAAATTGTCTGAACCAGGATCCACTGGATTAAATCTCCATTTTGTTGGCGTCTTCGCCAACAAAAAAGTTCATGCTAGCGAGGACGCCATCATGAACGGTAATAATTTGTTTCATTTCTTACTCTGTTTATTCTTTAATTCTAAAATTCTGATTATTCTGACAAAAAATTGCACATATTTTATTTATACCAGAAAAACCATTCTGATTTTTTATAATTAGTTCTTTTTTCATTTATCTTATAGAAAATACATTTTCCATTCCTAAACCTTACGACTATGAAAAAGATTGAAGCCATTATTCGTACTTCTCATTTTTACCAGGTGAAAGACGCTTTGCATAAAATCGGTATTGATTTCTTTACGTTTGAAGATGTGAAAGGAGTAGGAAATCAAAAGGTTGAAAAAACTATTTATCGTGGAGTAGAATACGATTTCGGCTCTATTGCCCGAACTAAGCTTACGATCGTCATTACAAACGATAGAGTAGATTCTACTGTGGAATGCATTTTAAACAGCGCGAGAACAGGAGAAATTGGCGACGGAAAAATATTTGTGTCAACGGTAGATGAAGTATACAGGATCCGCTCAGGAGAGAAGGATGCCCAAGCGCTTTAGAAATGTTGAGTTATGAGTTAGTAAACGAGTAGATAAAATAAACTCATAATTCATAACTCAACATTCATAATTTTTAAAGCAGTTCGTTCGCCAGATTTGCCAGCTCTGAACGCTCACCTTTTTGCAATGTGATATGCGAATACAGCGGATGATCTTTCAATCGATCAATAATATATGACAAGCCGTTACTTTGTGAATCAAGATAAGGAGTATCAATCTGGTAAATATCGCCGGTGAAAATGATCTTGGTATTTTCTCCTGCACGGGAAATAATTGTTTTCACTTCATGAGGTGTCAGGTTTTGCGCTTCGTCTACAATGAAGAAGATATTTGACAAGCTTCTTCCACGAATGTACGCTAGCGGCGTGATCACCAGTTTTTCTTTATTCACCATCTCCGTGATCCTTTGATAATCCTGGTCAGTTTCGTGGAATTGATTTTGAATAAATTTAAGGTTATCAAACAGCGGCTCCATGTATGGATTCAACTTCGATTTGATATCACCCGGTAAATATCCGATGTCTTTGTTGCTAAGCGGTACAATTGGCCTGGCGAGATAAATTTGTTTGAAATTTTTTCTTTGCTCCAACGCGCTTGCCAATGCCAGTAAGGTTTTTCCGGTTCCCGCCACTCCCTGGATCGAAACCAGTTTGATCGCAGGATCAAGAATAGCATCGATGGCAAACGTCTGCTCGGCATTTCTTGGCTTGATGCCGTATACCGTTCTCTTCTCTACATGTTTGATCCTATGCTCGGCAGAATTGTGATGCGCGAGCACAGAACTTTTCATGCTTTTTAAAATATAATAATGATTGTTCCGCAGCTCATCTTTCGGAATTGCAGAAGTATCGCAGCTTCCCTGCTCGTAGATCTCGTTGATCACTTCTGCTTTCATATCCTCGATGATCGTACTGCCGGTGTAAAGATTGTCTACATCCTTGATTTTACCAGTGGTATAATCTTCAGCCGTTACATTAAGTGATTTTGCTTTCAGACGAAGGTTAATGTCTTTGGTAACAAGAACTACTTTCGCTTCTGGAAATTCATGTTGCAGACTAATGGCAGCATTGATGATCTTATGGTCAGCTTTCCGGTCGTCAAAGATACGCTCGGCGTCTACGCCTTTTACGCCGTGGGTGTTCATGATCACTTTCATGTTTCCACTTTTCGGACCGTTGAGCGGGATCCATTCCTGCAACAGGTTGCTTCCGGAAATACTATCAAGGAATCGAATAAATTCGCGTGCTTCAAAATTTTTAATGTCGTTCCCTTTCTTGAAATTATCAAGCTCCTCCAACACCGTGATTGGTATGGCGACGTCGTGCTCCTGGAAACTGTTGATGGAATTGTGGTCGTATATGATGACAGATGTATCGAGTACAAAAATCTTCTTCTCTTTTTTCGCTTTAGCCATTCTAATAAAAGAATTAATTCAATGATGGTAATATATAATTAAAACGAATCTTTCAAAAGAATGTTGCTGTTTTTTAGTCCACAAAATGAAGTTATGAATTTTGAGTTATGAGTTATGAATTATATAGAGAGTAACAAAAATTAGTCTGAGTTAATAAACTCATAATTCATAACTCAACATTCATAACTTATATTTAATTATTTCATTCTCGACCGCTTGATCAGATAGGCGGAGAGCACTTGATCAAAGCCTTTGTTAATATCGGCGGCGATAAAATCGATCTTGTATTGCATACACTTCACGGTGAGATCGTGTAGAAGCTGTTGGTAGCTTGCTTTATAAAAATCGCGGATCTCGGAAGGCTGGACTTTTACCTTTTCACCGCTTTCAATATCGATAAACTCATAAGGGCGATCCTCAAATTCAAATGCTTCTTCAGTGCGTGAATCGGTCACATGAAACAGCAGCACTTCGTGCTTGTTGTGTTTAAGGTGTTGGAGAGCCTGGAACAAAGCCTGGTTGTCATCGCCGCTTTCAAACATATCACTGAACACGATGATCAGCGCGCGCTTATTCATTTTATCGGCAATCTTGTGAATGACAGAGGCGACAGACGTTTGTTTTTCCTTTGGCACTTGTTTCAATAAATTTTCAAGCGTAAGAAAAAGCGAGTGAATATGTCCTGGTGTAGATTTAACAGGAGTCTGAAGTTCGATGTCTTCGCCAAATGTAGTGATCCCGACGGCATCGCGTTGAGTTTGCAACAGGTAAGCCAGGCAGGCGGCGGCGCAAATGCTGAAGGTGATCTTGCCGTTATTTTCAGCAGGGTAATACATGGAAGATGATACATCGAGTAAGATCTGGCAGCGAAGGTTGGTTTCTTCTTCGTATCGTTTGGTAAAAAGTTTATCTGTTTTACCGAATACTTTCCAATCGATATGACGGGTGCTTTCTCCTGCATTGTAGAGGCGATGTTCGGCAAACTCTACGGAAAAGCCATGATAGGGAGATTTATGAAGTCCTGTGATAAAACCTTCTACGAGCTGCTTGGCCAGCATTTCGATGTTTCCAAATTTCTTTATTTCGGCGAGGTCTATTTTCAAAGGAATCGTTAATTAGAGTTCACGACAAGAATATCGGTGGTCACGGTGTTGCTTATGTTACCGGCTCTGTCTTTGATATGGATATCAAATTTTAAAGTATCGTTGGCATTAAAATCAGCGTAGGAAAAACGTTGAACATAACGTAGCTCACCTTCTATCGGGCCTTTGATCTGCTTGGCACTCAGGGTGAGTGGTTGAAACTGGCCAGTGTACTTGACGGAGTCTACAAAAACAGAATTTACTTTCACATAACTTTGCATTACAAAATTTGGAAGCGTATCGGTTTTTTTATCTTCTTCGTCCAGCCCCAGGTCCCCATCCCCGTCTTTGAATTTTAGTTTGATGATCACGCTGTCTTCATAGGATAAGCTCAATACGTTGTAGTGATTGCGGTAAATTTCAAACCCTGAAAATTCAATTTGCGGAACATCGCTGTAGTGCGGAAGTTTTTTACATCCCTCAATAATACCAACGACCAACAGAATAGGGAGTATATATTTAAGAATAGAATTCAATGTTTGTCTTTATTTATTTAAATTTAACGATGAATTTCCGGGAAAATTTCATCCACGAACTATATAAAATTAGCGAGAGTAATTTTAATAAAAAAGCTCTGGCTCTATTTAATTACCAATATACAAATAATCCTGTATACGCGCGCTACGCGGCCATGGTCAAAAAAACGCCGGCGCAGGTAAATACGATTTTCGATATTCCTTTTTTACCTGTCACCTTTTACAAAACTGAAAAAATTATGACAGGTACCACCGATGCGCAACGCTGTTTTTACAGCAGTGGCACCACCGAAAAAGCATTACGCAGCAAACATTATATCGCTGATCCCGGCTTATATGAACAAACGTTTGCAGAGATCTTCAACCAACGGTACGGTTCTCCTTCCGATTATATAATTCTGGCCTTGCTTCCTTCTTACCAGGAAAACCCTGACTCCTCATTGCTCTATATGATCGATCATTTGATCGCGCAGTCGGGTTCTTCGTATTCCGGTTTTGTTTCTACTAATTATAATGCTTTTTTACAAAATCTTCCTCTTTATCGGAAACAAAATAAAAAATTGTTGTTGCTTGGCGTAGCCTATGCCTTACTGGAACTGGCCGATCTGCGTCCTGATCTTTCGGATTTTATCATCATGGAAACCGGCGGTATGAAAGGCCGAAGGGAAGAAATGGTAAAATCGGAAATGCATCTTTTTTTACAAAATGCATTTAATGTCTCGCAAATTCATTCCGAATATGGCATGACCGAATTGCTTTCTCAGGCCTATTCGCGTGGAAACGGAATTTTCGAAAATCCTTCCTGGATGAAAATGCTGATCCGTCAGGTGAACGATCCCTTCGATGTTCGACCAGAAGGAAGAGGTGCACTCAACATCATTGACCTTGCCAATATAGACTCCTGTGCATTTGTAGAGATACAGGATATGGCATTTCTGCATAAGGACGGAACATTTGAGATCCTGGGGAGAATGGATAATACAGAAATGAGAGGTTGTAATTTATTGTACGCTTGAGTATATTAGAATATAAAACTAATCCTATGAAAAACATTGCACTCATATTGTTGATCGCTGCCGCCCTATTTGCTTGCAGAGCTTCTAAAAAATCTACGCCTAACTACAGTTTTCACAAAGCACAAAGCAAAAATCAATCGCTTTAACTAAAAGTTTTTTGCATATTTTGCGCTGAATAAGCCGCAGGAGTTATTGATAAGACATGCTTCCCTTGCCTGCAAGATGTCTATACTGCGTATAGAGCGGTGAACCTTTGCAGATCACATTTCCATCACCGAAAATATCAATCTGTGCTAGACTATCCGCATAAATAGTGGCATCCACAAGCGATTTGCTGGTGAGATAGATCCAGGGTACTTTCAATCCTCCTGTATCTACAGAAGCATTGCGAAAGCAGGATCCGGCGGAAAGATGTGCGCTTCCTGATATTTTTAAGGTAGCGTGGTCATCAGACATGAAGCCGATAAAATTTGTTTGAAGATTCAGATCCACTTCACCGAAACTGATCGTAGAAATTCTCATCGTATCTGTCACCAGTAGCGCTTCAGTACTGATCTTTCCATAGCCTACCTGGTAGATCAATTTGATTTGATCTACTCCAGCATAGACGTTCATCGGTTTTTTATAACTTCTTACCCAGTTGCAAGTATTTTTATTTTGAATTTTTAACGTATCTCCGTGCTGCACACATTTGATCTTAGGTAAGAGATTGTCTCCGGCTTCTACCACGATCTTGCCAGGCATGCTTTGCACGAGGATCACATTAATATTGTCCTCAATATAAAGCGCTGAAAAATTTTCGAAGTAGCGGTTTTCTTTTTGAATATCCCCGGTACTTTTGACACAGTCGAAAGTTTTCTCTTTGCTGCATTGATTGAAGAGCAACAGGGAAAAAATAATAAGCATCAGATGAAAATATTTTTCTTTTTTCATAATCTGAATCCTCCTCCCCATTCGATCCAATCGGCTACACCGAGATTTAGTTTAAGTGTCATGTTGACGTAGAATCTTTTTGTGAGATAATATTTAAAGCCAACTTTTTGATAAATTCTTCGATCCAGATGTGAAGGATCATACAGATAAACACCCATCTGCGTAAGCAAGCTCAATCGATGGAGATAAAGCTCGTGCCCTGCGATCACGCCCGCTTGAGCGCGGTGGATGAATGTATTGGAAATGTCCACTGAATCGTAGACAATCTCAGATTTTTTCGAATGATCGTAAGAAAGATCGATTCCTATATTGATCCCGCTTTTATGATTTAGTCTTCGTTCCACTACGGCATTCAATCCACCAAGAAAATATTTCGGGCCATTGACAGGATATACTTCTTTCAATCCCATAAAAGATCCTACATGCAAATGCGTGGTTCGTTTTATACGGCCTACACTGTCGCGGTCGCGGCGGTATTCATCTTCGCCTTTGATAATGTTTATGCCAATGCCAGCATGAGCGGTAGGAATATTGATCCCAAAATTCGGTCTTTTGAGTGCTCCGTTTGAAATATGAAACAGCCCGATGCCAAAATTGAACATCACGTTGCGCGAAAGCATGATGTTATAATTGAGCTGTCCGTTGATCGTAAAATTTATTTTTTGCGAAATGACATCGTTACGAAAATTATGTTGTACCTGAAAACGTTTTTCTACGTACGCCAGGCCAAACCCAATTCTCCATTGGAAATTGGTACGGTGCGCTTTATAAAAGCTTTTGCCTGCATGGATAAAGAGCGCCAGCGCATTACCGATCGGTTTCTGCGGATCGAACCGGAAGTACATCAGCGAATAGCCTACCTGAGGATAGTGATATTCCTGCTGCCAACCAAGATTTCCTTTGGTTTGTTTGTTAAGATCTAATTCAAAAGCTGGCACATGTTGATCTGTCAAATGCGCCACTTCTTTGGAAGTTCTTATGATGGCACCATAATGAATTCTTGGAGTGAGCGTATAGGTAGATTTGCAAAAAGCCTGCGAATAGACATTTTGCATTGAGCTCAGAAGCAATACTAAAAAGAAAACGGCTTTATATAACCAATCGCGCATTACCGCAAGATATGAAAATTTTAAGTTTTGAATTATGAAATTTTGGATACTATTAATCCCATATCGAGGGAGGTAAAATTTCTAGTTAAAGATCCAGTATTATAAAACAGATTTATACCCTGTATCCAGCGACTGATAAGGCGTGATCAGTTTTTGATAATCGAGGTAAATTTCTGAAAATGAATTTTTCAATGTTTCATAAGGCGTTTTCAAAAGCTCATCGTAAGGAAGTACGAAAAGAGAAAAATCGGTATAGAGCTCGGAGAAAGGTTTCTGCAAAGTCAGGTAAGGTGTCTCCAGCGACCGGAAAGGGTGGAACTGAAATTCAGTGTTTTTGGATAAATTGAACATGCTGATCTTAGCCATAACTTAATTTTTACAAATGACTATAAAGTTTTAAAAACTTATAGGTGTAGCTATAATGGTACTCCTGTTAATTCCTTTTTTTCTTAAAAGGTAACGCTTAAAAACAAAACAGGGAACTGTCCTGAAACCGTTCCCTGTTCTATAAATTTTCAGCTATTTATTTCGCGTAGCTCACAGCTCTCATTTCGCGGATCACTGTTACTTTGATCTGGCCTGGATACTGCATATCGTTTTCGATCTTTTTAGAAATCTCAAAAGACAGCATTCCTGCTTTTTCATCGGAAACATTTTCTGCATCTACCAACACACGCAGCTCGCGACCCGCCTGGATAGCGTAACATTTGGTGACACCGTCAAACGACATGGCCAGGATTTCAAGATCTTTCAGACGTTTGATATACGATTCCATTACCTCACGTCTTGCGCCTGGACGGGCACCTGAGATAGCATCGCAGATCTGTACGATGGGAGAGATAAGGGAAGTCATTTCGATCTCGTCGTGGTGCGCGCCGATCGCGTTGCAGATCTCTGCATTTTCCTTGTATTTTTTTGCCAGCTCCATACCGAGGATCGCGTGTGGCAATTCTGGTTCGTCGGGAGATACTTTTCCGATATCGTGTAGTAACCCGGCGCGCTTGGCCAGTTTGGCGTTCAAGCCCAGCTCCGAAGCCATGGTAGCGCAAAGGCGCGCTACTTCGCGGGAGTGTTGCAGTAGGTTTTGTCCGTAGGAAGAACGGAAACGCATTCTTCCCACCATTTTGATCAGTTCAGGATGCAGCCCGTGAATACCAAGGTCGATCACTGTTTTCTCACCGATCTCGATGATTTCTTCTTCAATATTTTTAAAGGTTTTGGCAACGATCTCTTCAATTCTAGCCGGGTGAATACGGCCATCCTGTACCAGGCGGTGCAGGGAAAGACGTGCCACTTCGCGGCGCACAGGGTCGAAACCGGAGATAATGATCGCTTCCGGGGTATCGTCTACGATGATCTCTACGCCGGTAGCGGCTTCCAGCGCACGGATATTTCTACCCTCACGACCGATGATCTTTCCTTTGATGTCGTCGTTTTCAATGTTGAAAATAGAAACACAGTTTTCAACGGCATGCTCGGTAGCAGTTCTTTGAAGTGTTTCAATGACTACCTTCTTGGCGTCTTTGGTAGCCGTCATTTTAGCTTCTTCTACAATGTCCTTGATATGAGCAGAAGCTTTAGAGCGGGCTTCTTCTTTGAGTGCCTCTACCAATTGGTTTTTGGCTTCTTCTGCAGAAAGGTTGGCAATTTTTTCTAACTGGGAGACCTGAGAGAGTCTTAATTTTTCGGCGTCGTCTTTTCGCTTGTTCACGATCTCCAGCTGGGCAGCCAGGTTTTCTTTCATACTTTCCAGCTCAGCTTCTTTGCGGGTATTTTGCTCGATCTGTTTGGAAACGGTCTGCTCTCTTTGTTTGATCTTGTTTTCGTTCTGAATGATGATGTTTTTCTTTTTATTAACTTCGTCTTCAAATTCAGCCTTCAGTTTCAGGTATTTTTCCTTCGCTTCGTGGATCTTATCGTTTTTGACGGTTTCACCTTTCAGCTCGGCTTCTTTGATGATCAAACGGGCTTTTTCCTTAGCATCCTCTTCCGATTTCTTCATTACTTTTTGGAGCATAATCCTGCCGATGATCACTCCAATTACTATTCCGGCGACTCCGGAAATTACGATTAACGATATGTCCATAAAGTGTTTGGTTAATGGGTTAACTTAACAGCAGAATGGATCTAACAAATGTATGTGGGAAATGATAGTAATAGTCAGTCGGAGAGCGCTGCGGAAACCAAGGCATCGAGTTCTGCTATTTTAGAAAGCAAAGCGGTGTTGGATGCATTGTAAGTTTCCTGTTCTGAGGCGTTTACTATTTCAACTGCCGCGTCAAAAGCCACCATAGCAAGTAGGTCCTGCTTGTCTTCCACGCCAAATTGCTCCTTAAACGTTCTGATCTTGTCGTTTAATTGCTTTCCGGCAAGTCTGACCTTGTCCTGATCGTCAGTGCTTACCCTCATCGGGTAATCTCTGTCTACAATCCTGATTTTTATGGATAATTCTCCCATCGGGGATACTTTTATCGGGTTTTACTAGTCACTTAACTGTGATATACATTTGTCAATCTCCCTGATATACTCATTTATCCTGAGTTTCAACTCATTCGTTTTCGTACTATCTTCTGCTATTGACTCTACAATCTTACTATTTTTTTCTTGATTATGAAAATTTTTCAATTCTTCTTCCTGTCGTTCCAGTTTTTCCTTCAGATCATCGTTTTTCAGCTTAAACGATTCCAACTGGATTTTGAGAGATTCCCTTTCCAACACATAGCTGTCACGGTTTTTGAAATATTCGTTCACCGATTCGAGCTGCTGGTCATAAGCCTCTTCAATCTCTTTATTTTTATCTGTAAGTTGCTGATTTTCCTCTTTCAGACGGTCGTATTCAGCGATCAGGGCTTCGCTTTTATTTTGAACCTCTTTGATATGCTCCTGAACACTGTTCAGCGCATCCATAAGTTCTTTATTTTCAGTTTTTAAAAATTCAAGCTCCTCTTCCAGGGTTTCTTTTTCATATCCTGTATCCGCGCGCTTGTAATTAAGGTTTTGGATCTCATCCTCCAGGTTCTGAAGATTGATGGTGAGGTTTTTGTTTTCCTCCATGGAAGCCATCAGCTCCCGTTTCAGAGTCTGATGCTCCGAAACCAGCTTTTTCACTTTCCCTTCCAGGACTTCCAGGTATGTAAAAACTCTTGTTGAATCCATGATCAGAATGTAAGAATTTTCAGAATTCAGGATGAATGCTGAAATTCTAAGACGACAGCCAAATATAAGTAATTTTTAGGCTTTGCCGATGATCTTGAAGGATTTAGTAATCAACATCTATCACTTTAGAAGTTATGAATTATGAGTTATGAATGTTGAGTTAAGTTAAAAAGTGGTTAGAATTGAGTTATGAATATTACTAATTCAATATTCATAACTCATAATTCATAACTTCTATGGAAGATTGCAATTGCAAATAATTAAAATGATAACTGTAAGATAGTCGGTAAACTCAATCAGTCTTTTCTCTATCAGACCGAGGCTGGTTTTTGTCTCTTTCACTGTTTCCATCGTGGGTATATAGTTAGTTTAAAAATATATACGGAGACTCAAAAGAGAGGACTGAAAAGTAAGTATTTTTTAGGTATATATACTATTTTTCAATCCGTGTAAAAACGCTGATTCCTGCATGAATAGGGGTTTCTACGTAACGCATTTATTCTAAAAGTCCGTATCGGGAAATTCTCTTGGAAACCTCTGTGGCATTTTCTGCATGCAGTTTTTCCAGAATTTTTTTACGTTGCGTATTTACTTTTTTGATGCGTTCTGTCAGTGCCGAATCCGTTTCTGCATTCAAAAAATTTTCTTTGGTTAATTTTTTTTGTGAATCTGAAAGCGGCAAAAATTTCTTTGACTTAAAATCAAATATTTCGCTTTGCACTCCTTCCTGCTGGCCTTGCTCGGGCGACATATCGATCATTCCCATCGCCAGCCATATATTGCCGTGTTTATCGAATTCAAGCACCTGGTATTGCTCCAACACGCGCACATATTTTCCTTCCGCATTTTTGATCCGGTATTCGTTGATCAATTTATACTGACTTCGTTCTTCTTTTGACAAGGGAAATAAAAATTCCACAAAATCTGCTGCACGCCTTATCAATTGGGGGAAGTCATCGGGATGGATTCTTGAATTTAAAAATTCATTAGAAGTTTTATCCGATTCATTTTGATCGTAACCATATAAGCCTGTGAAATTATAAAGTGTAAAAACGTTTTCTTTTTTATACAGATCAAATACATACACACCGTTGTTGCCCAATAGGGATAGGTTCTTCAACATGGGTTTATATTTTTCCAGCGCTGAGTAATCGAGGTCTTTCTCTACAAATTCCTGCTTGTTCAGCCAACCGTAATACTCTTGAATGAGTGCTTCTGTCATAAAAATTAGGTAAGGGTTAAAGTAAGTTTAAGATACCGATTATTGATAGTTTTTCAAAATTGCTCAAAATTGACCCCGGTTTCAACATGGGAAACCTGCTGCTATTAGCCAGACCCATTATCACTATTTTTCATAAAGCTCGATCGGCAATTGATCAGGATCTGAAAAAAAGGTAAAACGTTTCCGGGTAAACTCATCTACCCGGATGGGTTCTGGTTCTATATGATGTAATTGTAATTTTTTTACTGCTTCATCCAAATTATCTACCTCGAAAGCCAAATGCCTGAGGCCTGTAGCTTCCGGCCCCGACACGCGGGGCGGAGGTGAGGGGAATGAAAAGAGTTCGATCGTATACCGCCCGTTCAGCGCGAGATCAAGCTTGTAGGAATTTCTTTCGGCACGGTATACTTCTGCAAGCACTGTAAACCCTAACACTTCAGTATAAAATTCTTTAGATCGCTGGTAGTTGCTACAGATAATTGCGATATGATGAACAGCCTTGAGAGTAAGCATTGGATTATGCTTTGGCTAGTTGGATAATGTCTTTTACTTCCAATATTTTTTTAGGGTATCCTTTATTCACTGTGTTGATCATCGCAAGTCCTACTTCTTTCAACGTAGAAACACCGGAAGGAAATAATGTTTTAAAGAAAGGGTACAACCATGAAATATACTTATACGGTTTCAATGTATTCTTCAAGCCGGGCGTTGGTTGCATATAGCCCGGACGGAACATATACGCTTGCCGGAAAGGCAATTTCATAAGATCATTTTCTGTTTTCCCTTTTACTCTCGCCCACATACTCCGGCCTTTCTCCGTGCTATCTGTACCTCCACCGGAAATATAGCAAAAGGTCATATCAGGATTCAACTTCGCAAGCGTAGAAGCTACATGCATTGTCAGGTCGTAAGTAAGTTTGCGGTATTCTGGTTCTTTCATACCGATGGAAGATACGCCAAGGCAGAAATAACAGGCATTGTAACCGCCCAGCCTATTTTCAATTGGGGTGAAATTTAAAAAATCAGCATGAATAATTTCTTCCAGTTTCGGGTGCGAAACTCCGCAGGGTTTACGATTGATCACCAATACTTTTTCTACTTCCGGATGGAGAAGACATTCGTGAAGAACTCCCTCTCCTACCATGCCTGTGGCACCGGTGATAATGGCTTTGATTTTCATAGGTTGATGTTTTTATAGTTCCTTGTGTAAGGATCCCAGATGCAAGATACCGGATAAAATTATTTTAATTTATCTGGCATCTGGGATCATTTTCTAATCACAGCGCCAAGCTCTTTCTCAAAGCTGCTCATCAGCTTTTGCATAGTGCTGTCGATCACTTTATCGGTCAGTGTTTGTTCGTAGTCCTGAAGTGTAAAACTAATGGCATAGGCTTTTTTGCCTTCGCCAAGATTTTTGCCTTCGTACACGTCAAAAACATTCATATCGGTGATCAGTTTTTTCTCCTGCTTCAACGCCAGTTGTTTGATCTGTTCGAATGTAACTGATTTGTCGAGCACCAACGAAAGGTCTCGACGCACTTCAGGATATTTATTGAGTTCGCGGAATTGAATTGCATTTTTATATCCTTTCAGCAAAGCATCCGCATCAAACTCTGCATAGTATACAGGCTGCTTGATATCTGCAAGCTTAAGTGCTTTGTCGTGCACTCTTCCCAGCGAAGCGATCACTTTGTTGTTTTTGATATAATTGATCCCTTGTGCAAATGCTGTCAATTCTGATTTCTGTTGTTGTGCATCGGCAAGATTTAGCTTTTGCAAAATTTTGGTCACCACAGAATTTAAATAATAATAATCCGCTTCTTTCGCTGTCACATTCCAGCTTTCGTCTTGTACAGTACCTGTTACAAAAAGCGCCAGGCGGTTTCCTTCTTTGTATTTGCCTTCTTCCTTGTTGTATACCTTTCCAAATTCAAAAAGCTTAAGATCTTTCTGACGGCGGTTGATGTTGTAATTCAAAATTTCCAATCCTGAAAAAAGAAGGCTTTGGCGCATTACACCCAGCTCTTCGGAAAGTTTGTTGAGTACTTCCACCGACTGTGCCTGTACCCCCAGGAATTCTGCATAGACAGGTTTGGTCATAGAGTTGGTCAGGATCTCGTTGAAGCCTGAACCAGCAAGCATACTTCCAATCAGCTTTTGCAGTTTGTCTTTATCTTTCTCAGGGAAATCCGCCAGGTAAGCGGCGCTCAGGCGGTCGCTGAGCTCGATGTTGTCATATCCGTATATTCTGAGTACTTCTTCTACAATGTCTGCCGGACGCTGTACATCTACTTTGTAGGGAGGTACAGATAATTTCAGCTGATCGTCTTTTTCCAATTCGATCTGGATATTCAACCCTTGCAGAATTTCTTTGATAAGCGAACGCTCCAGCGTTTTACCGATCAGGCGATTGATATAGGAATAGGAAGTTTCGATCTTAAAATCATTTACCGGAGTGGAATAAATATCGGTCACTTCTGAAGTAATTTCCCCTCCTGCTATTTCAATGATCAACTGGGCGGCCTTGAGCAACGCAGTAACCGGCATGTTTGGGTCAGTACCTCTTTCGAAACGGAAAGAGGCATCTGTTTTAAGCGCGTGAAACTGTGACGTTTTTCTTACAAAATCCGGAGAAAAATAAGCGCTTTCCAAAAATATACTTTTCGTACTAGCTGTAACACCTGATTCCAATCCGCCGAATACACCGGCGATGCACATAGGCTCTTGTGCGTTGCAGATCATAAGATCTTTATCGCTGAGCTTTCTTTTTACTCCATCGAGTGTTACAAATTCTGTGTCTTTAGGAAGTGTTTTTACGATCACTTTATTCCCTTTGATCTTATCCTGATCAAAGGCGTGAAGCGGCTGGCCGAGGTCATGCAGAATATAATTGGTGATGTCTACTACGTTATTGATCGGATTGAGACCAATTGCTTTCAAACGATTTTTTAGCCAATCCGGAGAATCTTTTACCGCAAGGCCTGAAATGGTAAGGCCTGTATAGCGAGGACAAGCCTCTTTGTTTTCTACAATTATCTCTATCTTTTTGCCTGTAGCTTTCGGGCTTGTTGTTTTTATTTCGTTCAGATCACGGTTGAGCAAAGCTTTCAGATCGCGCGCTACGCCCAGGTGGGACGCGGCATCGGCGCGGTTGGGGGTGAGTCCTATCTCAATGGTATAATCCGTTTCAATTTTGAAATAAGCTGCCCCTGGTGTACCCAAAGGCAGATCTGTTTGCAGTACCATGATACCTGCGTGTGAGCTGCCAAGGCCAATTTCATCTTCAGCGCAGATCATTCCTTCCGAAACTTCTCCTCTTATTTTTGCTTTACTGATCTTGAACGGTTCTCCGGTGAGCGGATAAACAGTAGTACCAACCAAGGCCACAATTACTTTCTGACCAGCTGCCACATTGGGCGCTCCGCAAACAATTGGCAACACTGTACCATTGCCTACATCTACCGTGGTCTTGCTAAGTTTGTCGGCGCCAGGGTGTTTTTCACAAGTGAGTACTTGTCCGATTACCAAACCTTTTAGGCCACCTTTGACGCTTTCATATTCTTCTATCGATTCTACTTCCAATCCTGCTTTGGTAAGTTTAGCAGCGATCTCTTCTACCGATTCGGTAAGGTCAATATGTTGTTTTAACCAGTTGTACGAAATTTTCATAAATCTATTATTGCTCTTTTCCCCCGAAGGAACGGCAAGATACGGGGATAAATGGAAAAAGTAAAGGTGATTAATTATGAGTTATGAATGTTGAATTATGAGTGAAATAATTCATAACTCAACATTCATAACTCATAATTTCTTTATCTTTGCGGTATGACCTGGGAAGAATACTGTATAAAAAAGAAAATAAATTCAGCGTTGTTTCAGCAAGCTGAGCCACAGCGGTGGGCAGAACTTAAAAATATTTTTGAGCAAGTACACCCGAATTCCTTTACTGAGCAGAAAAAATTTATTATTAACGATCTTAGGAGGCTTTATAAGATTGTCTGAACCAAGATTTACGGGATTATTAGATGAATATGATTTTAAAAAAAAATACTCATAACTTAAAATTCAAAATTTAGAATTTAAAATTTACTCTGCTTCCACCGCTTTTTCCTCTTTCGGTTTTTCCTCTTCCTCTTCAAACAAGTACCCTCTTAATTTTTGTTTCAGTTCTGTGCGTGAAAGATTGCTATGCAGAATTCCATTGATGGCAATGGAAGTTTGGCCTGTTTCTTCAGATACGATCAGGATAATACTATCGGTTACTTCTGTCATGCCAATGGCGGCGCGGTGGCGAAGGCCGAAGTTGGCAGGGATCTCATCGTTTTCCGAAACCGGAAGAATACAACGGGCAGCCTTAATCCTATTACCTTCGATGATCACTGCACCATCGTGGAGTGGACTATTTTTTTGGAAGATAGAAATAAGCAGACGTTTGGAAATTTGTGCATCGAGAATATCGCCCGACTCTGCGTAGAATTTAAGCTCCGAGCTTTTGGCAAATACGATCAGCGCTCCCATATTCATACTTCCCAATGTTTTAGCGGCATCCACAATAGGCGCTACATCAAGCGATTCGTCGTTCTCAGATTTTTTTCTATTTAATAAATTTTTAAAAAATTTATTTTCATCTACTGAAGTGGATTTTCCGATCAGCATCAAAAATTTTCTTATTTCCTGTTGGAATAAAATGATCACCGCGATCACACCTACTCCGATAAATTGGCCGAGGATAGCGGTCAGCAGTTCCATCTGGAGACTTTTGACAAGAATATATACGAAGTAAACAGAAAGGAAGCCTAGGAAAATTCTCACAGCCAAAGTGCCGCGCATGAGTTTGTACAACTGAAAAAGTAAAAGACTGACCATCGAGATATCGACGATATCCTTCCAGCCTATTTCTAAAAAGCCAATCTTAAAGTTTAGTAGATTTATTAACATTTAGTTATAAGTCGTTTTAAATAAGGTAATCGCTTCCATCGCTTCGCTTACGTCGTGCACCCGGAGTATACTTACCCTATTCATAAGGGCGATCGAATTGAGTGCAGTGGTTCCGTTCAAAGCATGTTCGGAAGTAGTATTCAGTTTTTTATAGATCATTGATTTGCGTGACATCCCCGCTAACACAGGAAGGTTTAAAAGTCTGAAATAGTTCAGATGTTTTAGCAAATCATAATTCTGATCCATTGTTTTAGCGAATCCAAAACCCGGATCGAGAATGATATCTTTCACCTTGTGCGCTCTTAACTCACTGATTTTCTTTTGAAAAAAATCGATCACATCGAGCAAAATATTTTCATACCCTGTGAGCGTCTGCATGGTTTGTGGGTTGCCACGCATGTGCATGAGTATGTACGCTACGTTTAGTTTTCCTACTGTAGCAAACATTTTGCCATCCAGCGAACCTGCAGAAATGTCATTGACCATTACAGCGCCTTCTGATACCGCTGCCTCCGCCACGGAAGCACGAAAGGTATCCACGGAGACATATGCATCGGGATATTCTTTCATAATGGCCTTTACCGCTGGTACCACTCGTTCAAGCTCTTCCTGCTCCGTCACATCTTTCGCTCCTGGTCTTGATGAATATCCGCCTACATCTATAATTGTAGCTCCGTCGGTCAGCATATGGCCGACTTTTTCCAACATTCTTATTTCATCTTTGTAAAAACCACCATCGTAAAAAGAATCGGGGGTTATATTCAATATCCCCATTGCTATCGGATACGATAAGTCAATTACATTGCCTCTCAGGTTCAATGTTTTTTTTGAATAAAAAACTGTATCTTTCGGTTCCAATGGTGTAACTCATTTATTCATAATATACTAAAAAAATTTGGCAAATCAAACTACACACGAATATAACCAGGTAATAAAAGTTTGTCGTGCTCTTTTTATCAACAAAACCCGGGACTATGGTACTGCCTGGAGAATTTTAAGATTGCCATCTATCACCGACCAGATTTATATCAAAGCCCAGCGTATCCGTTCCATACAGGAAAAAGGAAATCAGAAAGTAGAAGAAGATATTTCTTCTGAATTTATCGGCATTGTGAATTATTGTATCATCGCTATGATGCAACTGGAAATGACAGAATCTGATCCTATGGAACTTGCGCCGGATAAGGTAGAGATCCTCTACGATCGATTTATAAAAGAAACTTTTGATCTGCTGATGAATAAAAACCATGACTACGGCGAAGCCTGGCGTGAAATGCGAATCACCTCGATCACAGATATTATTTTAATGAAAATTTTCCGCGTAAAGCAAATCGAAGACAACCAAGGGAAAACAGTAGTATCTGAAGGCGTAAAAGCCAACTACCAGGATATGCTGAATTATGCCGTTTTTTGCCTTATTAAAATGGGTTTTGGAAATGAGATCACAAAATAGTTGCACTTTAAAAGGAAAAATATTTAATTTAGGAAGGCTCATGTCGCTATGATCAGGTATTTAATTAAACGGTTATTTTATGGATTGCTAGTATTAGTGGGAGCTACCGTGATCGTATTTTTTATATTCAACGTGCTGCCTGGCGATCCCGTAGCAATGATGGCCGGACAACGTACCGACGTCACCACCCGCGAAGCCATTGCCAAAGACCTCGGACTTTTTGAACCGCTTCACAAACAACTTTACCTCTACATACGCGACCTCTCTCCGATCTCAATTCACGAGGATACTGATAAAGAACAATCGAAATATGAGTATACAAAATTATTTCATGTAGGAAATGAAGTAGTAGTTCTCAAAACTCCTTACCTGAGAAGATCTTTTCAAAGCAATAAAAAAGTAAGCGAAATTATTTGGGAAAACCTCGAAGGCACCTTCTGGCTTGCTATTGCAGCGATGGTCTTTGCTACCTTCTTCGGCGTGCTCCTGGGTGTGTTAGCTTCACTCAAACAAAATAGCTGGCTCGATCACACGCTTGTCTCTATGTCGGTGATCGGGATCTCCGCTCCTGCGTTTGTACTAGGAGCGATCGTGGCAATGGTTTTTGGATATTACCTTTCCGATTATACTGGTTTAAACCCGACAGGACAGCTTTGGGATTATGGTTTGGACGGAAGAAGATTGATGCTTAAAAATATCATCCTTCCTGCCTTCACGCTTGGCCTACGCCCATTAGCGATCATCGTACAATTGACAAGAAGCTCTATGCTGGATGTACTTTCTCAGGATTATATCCGTACTGCACGTGCCAAAGGATTAAGATATTACAAGATCATTATCAAACATGCATTAAAAAATGCACTGAACCCCGTGATCACCGCGGTATCCGGCTGGTTGGCATCGTTAATGGCTGGCGCATTTTTCGTAGAAGTGATCTTCGACTGGAAAGGTTTAGGATTGGTAACAATTGATGCTGTATACAGTCTCGACTTCCCAATCGTAATGGGCGTAACGATCTTCGTGGCATTTGCCTTTATCATCATCAATATCTTTGTAGATCTTCTCTACGCCCTGGTAGATCCGCGTGTACGAATCAAATAACTCACTACTGTTGCTGTTGCTCTTGCTGACACAATGCAGGATAGCAACAGCAACAGTAGTGAGATTTTAAGTCCCTTACTAAAGCTCTAAGATTAAATCCTGGCTGGATAAGGGACAAATTCTGTATCATCCCCCTTAATTTTTTCAAACTTTTGGTCAATCCATTTCTGGCGGGCTTCATCTAGTAAGGCTTTCGAAGTGGCTACAAAATTCCAGTCGATAAAACGTTCTTCAGGAAAAGGTTCTCCTCCGAAAATATAGATGGTTGTATTTTCCGCTATGATAAACTGGCAAAGTTTGCTATCGCTAGAGATCAAGATCCTCTTGGGCTCGTATACATGGCCTTCGCTTTCAATACTTCCTTCCAAAATATATATACCGGCTTCTCCGTATAGCTCGTGGCCAATATTGATCGTTTGCCTGGCAGTGCTTTTGATCTCAAGCATGAACAGCGGGCTATAGACCGGCACAGGAGACCTTTTCCCAAAAGCTTCTCCTGCGATCAATTTAAATTGTATGGTTCCTTCTGTCCAGGTAGGAATTTGTTCTTTGTCGATATGAAAAAACTCTGGGTTCATTTGTTCCAGAGCTTTTGGCAGAGCCACCCATATTTGCAGGCCATGTAAATGTTTATCGGAATGGCGCAGGTATTCTGGCGTACGCTCTGAGTGTGCAATACCTTTACCTGCTGTCATCCAATTGACGGCTCCGGGTTTAATCTCTACTTCGGTGCCAAGCGTATCGCGGTGCAGGATGTTTCCTTCGAATAAAAATGTAAGCGTAGACAAACCGATGTGCGGATGCGGCATCACATCAAAATTTTCTCGCTCATTCATTTTTACCGGCCCCATATGATCGATAAAGATGAATGGCCCTACCATTCTTTTCTGGCGGAAAGGAAGCAAGCGGCCTACCATAAAATTACCAATGCTGGCAGCGCGCTCTTCGATGATGAGATTGATGTTGGACATATCGTTATTTTTTGATTTGTAAAAATGTAATAGCCTTTACTCAAAAGTAAAAATTCTTCCCCTTTACACAAAGAAAGACCGCTGCAAATACAGACGGCCTTTCTATTAATCAATCACAAAAAAATATTTAGAATTCCTTTTATTAATAATGGATGCAAGATACCAGATTCCGGATACCAGATAGTTTAGATAAAAACAACTCTGTTTTATAAATAAACTAAAAGACAATGTCATTAAATTACTCTCGCATTTATCCGGTATCTGGCATCCGGCATCTGGTATCTCAAAATAAGTATTAATATTTAAGAGGGATTTCCAAAAATATTATTTCACAAGTCCGGCAAACCGATGATAAAACTTCGTAGGACTGTTTTCATTCTTCGGCTCATACTGACCATTAATCAAAGGTACGTAGATCACTCTTCTCCGGCTTACTTCTCCTGCAAGCATAGATTGCGCCACGCGGTGCCAGAGCCTGCCGTCGTGAATGGTAAGATCACCAGCTTTGGGGATCACAGCTACTTCATCAGGATCAGGGCGTGTGTCGAGAAAATATTTTTTTCTGAAAAGCATGTCAAATATTCCCTGCGTATGTGAACCCGGAATTAGTCTCAAACCTCCATGCTCTTGGTTCAAAGTACTCAAGTGAATGCCAAGGTTGATCATTGGTTTCACCGCGCCTCCATAAAAAATATCGCGCAACCCATCCGTGTGCCAACCCATTTGAGTAAACTTACTATGTTCGGAATGAATATAATGATTGAACACGACTCCGTCTTTCTCATGTTCTCCCACTCTTGCGCCCTTTCCTACCAAAGGCAGCAAAACAGAAATACGCGGATCGTTTACCAACTCTGAGATCACAGGACTATGTTCGGATATAAAAGCAAAACGCTGCACGATGGTTTCGCCATTCAGGTCTTTACCATACTTGATCGGTACGCCGTTCACTTTTTCTATATTGTTTTCGATCCATTTTTTTTCTACTTCTTTGGAAGCACGAATGATCTGTTCTACCGTTTCTGGTTTTATAAAATTTTCAAAATGGATAAAACCATTTTCATTATAAAATTCTATTTGCTCTGAAGTCAGTTTTTTTTCGAGTGTAAATTTTTTATAGCTATTCATATAAGTATCTATTTTAAAGTTTATGGATTTTTTCATAGCAGAAGTATCAAGACAGTGCTCGTTGAAGAGACTGATCATAATTCTGCAAAAGATGTTAAAAGGAATTATTCAGATTAGCAGCAACAACAACAGCAACCGAAAGAAACGCCCGCGTAGCCGCCGGTGCTGCTTGTGATGAAAAATTTTGCCGTATGTGTTTTTTGTAAAAACATATTGTATACTAATTCTATATACAAAGTTAAGAATATGATTTTAAGAAACAAGTTTTATAGAAATATTTTTTATTAGGCTCTTTGGTAAAGCCAGGTAGCTACTGCTTCTATAATAGATTTAGGAAATATACGCGTAAAGAAAGCACCCAGTTTGTTTGAAAATCCCGGAATTACTTCTGCTTTTTTTGCAAGTGCAGCTTTCACTCCGTACGCTGCCACCTGATCAGCATTCATGCCGATGCGTTCGGCAATTTCTTTCAGTGATTTCATACCGGCACGGTCGGCAAACTCAGTGCGCACGGGGCCTGGCGACAAGCAGGTAACCGATATCCCAGCCTGTTTGAGTTCAAGCCTCAGCCCGCGTGAAAAAAGAACCATGAATGCTTTCGTGGCAGCATAGATGGTAAACGTAGGCATTGCCTGGTACGAGGCCGTGCTGGCAACGTTGAGAATGTAAGAAGGCTTGTTTGCTTTCAACAGCGGGATCAAGCGATGAGAGAGGGCTACAGGAAACTCTGTATTGAGTTGGATCATATTTTGTTGCTCTTCTAACGCAAGCGATTCAAAAAATCCCCAGATACCGTAGCCGGCATTGTTGACCAGGAAAGAAACATTATAGTTATTTTCTACACACCAATTATAAATCAACTGATCCGCGCCTTGCTGGGACAGATCAAGCGCTTTATAAAATACAGATACTTTATACTTTTGTTGCAGTTCACCAGCGAGCTCCGCCAGTGCATTTTCAGATCTTGCGAGTAGCAGTAAATTATATTTCCGCTTAGCGAGCGCTACGGCAATTTCTTTTCCAATCCCTTTACTGGCGCCTGTGATGAGTGCGTACATAGTTTTAATGATGAGTTATGAATGTTGAGTTATAAGTTACGATTTCATTCATAATTTATAACTCAACATTCATAATTTTAATAGATAATTTCTTTTACAAAACAACGGTTAACTACTTCTACAAAGTCGATCAGTTCTACGCTTTGCTCGTTTTCCTTTACATAGTTTTTGATCTTGCGCAAAAAATCCCAGAGCGGGTCGTAATATTTATGACCTGTTTGCTTTTGAAATTCTTCTGTGCTTAGTGTGTTTCCATGTTTCATGAGTAAATGAACGGCGATGAAAAAATAAGAGTAAGGAAGTTTACTCCCTTCCAACACCGAACCGCTGCGCAGCGTAGTGCGGAAGCGGCAAGCGCGGCATTGGAACTGAATTTTAGAAGTAAGCCAATAGTGCTGATGGCAACCGCATTTTTTACATACGATCCCTTTTTTTAGACGATATTCCTTAAAAGCCTCGACCGCCAGGCTTTCCTCCTTGTATACCTCAATCAATTCTTTGGACAGCATAACTTCTTTCGTTTGGCACAAATATAGAATGATTTTATTTTAAAATACAATATCTATAGAATTAATATAGAAATAAATTTAAAAACACTTGGTTGTTAATTTTAGATTTATAATTTTGTCTATAGAAATAATGTAGAAATTAATAAAATTTAAATAAAATACTATCTATCATATGGTTAATAGCATAAAACTCAAAGAAAACCTGGAAGTCTACTACGACGAAGGGAAAGGTCAGCCGGTTATTCTTCTACATGGGTTGTTTGGGAACCTGAGCAATTGGGAACAAGTAGCTGAGCATTTTTCTGTGGATCACAGAGTCATTATTCCGAGGCTTCCCTTGTTTGATATTTCCTTGAAAGAATCAAGCCTGAGCAGGCTGGTGACTTTTTTAGAAAAATTTATTGCTAAAAGAAATCTTCAAAAAGTAATTCTCATGGGCAATTCTCTTGGCGGGCATGTGGCTTTGCTTTACACACTCAAACATCCCGACAAAGTCGACAAGATCATACTCGCGGGCAGCTCCGGGCTTTTTGAAAATTCGCTTGGCGGCTCTTTCCCAAAAATGAAAGATTATAATTATGTAGACGAAAAAGTACGCTACACTTTCTACAATCAATCGGTGGTGACAAAAGAATTGGTGGACGAGGTATATGAAACTGTACAAAGCAGGATCAAAACTCTTAGCTTGATCGGACTTGCCCGTGCTGCACAGCGTGAAAACCTTTCCGAAGTATTGTACCGCATCAAAGCTCCTACCCTTCTGATCTGGGGCTTACAGGATGAAATTACTCCGCCTGAAACTGCGTTGGAATTTCACGAACGAATTCCACACTCTGCTATAAAATTTTTAGATAAATGCGGTCACGTACCGATGATGGAACAACCGGAATTGTTCAACCAACATGTGCGTACGTTTTTAGAATATTAAAAATGGAAACAAAATATTTAGCGTTTGTCATTCCTGCTTTTTTCTTATTTGTTGGAATTGAATACCTCGTAGCGCTTCAAAAGAAAAATAAACAGTTGTTCCGTTTCGACAGCTCGGTTACCAATATCAGCATAGGCATTGCCGAGCGGCTGATCAATCTTTTTGTTTCGTACGCATTCTTTGGAATGTTTGTATATGTATACAAACATTATGCCTTGTTTCATATTCCAAATCACTGGACAGTATGGATTCTTTTGCTGTTGGCTACCGATCTTGTCTGGTATTGGTATCACCGCTGCGGACATGAGATCAATATCTTGTGGGGTGCACATGTGGTGCATCATCAAAGCGAAGAATTCAACTATACTGTTTCCGCGCGCGTCACCACTATACAGGCGTTCATGCGGAATATTTTTTGGTGTGTGCTTCCTCTGATCGGTTTTCATCCTTCGCTTATCATTACCATCTCTGTGATCCATGCAGGTTATTCTTTTTTTACGCACACACAGATCATAGGCAAACTGGGATGGCTGGAATATATTTTCATCACGCCTTCGCATCACCGCGTGCATCATGCCTCGAATGAGAAATACCTGAATAAAAACTATGGTGACCTGTTTGTCTTTTGGGACAAACTCTTTGGTACATTCCAGAAAGAAGAAGAAGAGCCCGTATACGGTCTTACACATCCTTTAAAAAGCCAGAGTTTTATATGGCAGCATTTTCATTATTATATTGAACTCTTTGCTGCTGTAAGGCGAGAACGCAACGTAGGGAAAATAATCAGTATTCTACTTGGGCCTCCCGAACTCCTTGATCCTGGCCTTCGGCTGGCATTGGAGAAAAAAATTTTACCTCCTAAAAAATCGGTGCGACTTACATACAGGTTTAGAATTTATCTTCTAACACAGCTTGCGCTAAGCTTAATACTTTTGTTTTTGATCAGTTATTTTTTTTCAGCGCTTGGTCTTGTAGAAAAAACAACCGGATTGATCTTCGTACTGATCACCCTTATCAATTGCGGAGCCTTACTGGAGCAGCGTAAGTGGATCTTTTACCTGGAATATATTCGGTTAGTAGTGCTTGGCTGTTATGTGAGCTTTTTATTTGAAAGCATCTTCTTTTTGTTGATCGTGGTCAGCATAACCGGAATAATTGTTTCGCTTGAGTCTGTGAAAAAATGGTATTACGGGTTTATATACCAGGAGTATAATGATATTCTTGCGAAAAAATAATTGTATACAGATTATCATTTGTTTGTATTCACAGCAAGGTGGTTCAAGTTCACCATGTTTCGTAGCTGACAATGATGTTCTTTAAATATTATCCGAAAATAACCCAATAGAGTGATAAGATCAGCAGCAGCACTGCGGTAGCGATCATGTTGAGTTTTTTGTATTTGCCGGTTTCCTGTTTGAAAGCTTCGTCCTTTACAATTTCGTTTGCATACTTGAGTGTAAATCCTTTAAGCTTTTCTTTTGGAGGTGCCTCGGTAAACAGACTGATCACAATCATAAGTAACAGACTAATCGCAAAAAGAAAAATTGCGAAATGAAGAAAATTGATCGCTCCTAAAAAGGAAATGAAATCGCTTCTCATTTCAAAACTTCGGTAAAGAATATCAGTTATGAATTTTATAAAACCCAGAAAGAAACCTACTGTAAGCACAGTAGTAGCTGCCGTACCATTGGCTCTTGCCCAAAGGATCCCTACAAGGAACACTACACAAATAGGCGGCGCGATATACGATTGAACACTTTGTATATAAAAATAAATATCGCTGGAAAGCGCATAAATAAAGGGAACCCAGATGATACCAAATAGCACGACCACAAATGTAGCGATCCTTCCTATGTTGACAAGTACGAAATCATTGGCTTTAGGATAGAGCTTGTTGTAAATATCCAGCGTAAATAAAGTGGAAGTGGCGTTGAAAGCCGAAGCCAAAGAAGTCATCAAAGCCGCGAGCAGACTGATTAGTACGATGGCACGCACGCCGGCAGGTAGGAGGCTGGTGATCATTGTTACATAAGCACTGCTTGCCGGAATATCCGGATACAAAGCTTTTGCAATAATTCCCGGTCCTACTAATAATACAATTGGCAACAATCGAAGATACGCGGCAAACAAAGTACCCGAGCGCGCATGATCAATATTTTTTGCGCTCAATGTAATCTGCACGATGTATTGATCGGTGGTCCAGTACCAGATGCCAAGGATCAACGCACCGAAAACCATTCCTGTCCAGGGAAATTCCGGGTCGTCGATGGGTTTGAATATTTGAAAATAATCTGCCGGCACTTTTGCTTTGAGCCCCGCGATCCCACCTACTTCTTCCATTCCATAATAAACCAACACTGCAGATCCCAGGATCAACAAAATAGCCTGAAGGAACTGCACCATTATAATTCCTCTTGAACCTCCAAACATTGTATAAATACCTGTAGAAAGTACAAGCACCAGCGCAGAGGTGTAGATATCCCAACCAAGCACATGCTTCAGCACCAATCCTCCCGCCAGCAGCGTTACCGAGACTTTAGTCAATACATAAGCGGCGATCGAAACAATGGAGAGATAACGACGACAGTATTCGTTGTATCGTTTTTCCAAAAATTCCGGCATAGTGAAAATTCCCGTTTTGAGATAGAAAGGAGTAAAGAGCCAGCCCAATAATACAAGTACGACGCAGGCAGACAACACAAAATTACTTACTGCTAAGCCGGAAGAATAACCAGCTCCTGCCAATCCGATCAAGTGTTCGCTGGAAACATCGGTAGCAAAAAGCGCTGCGCCAATGGCAAACCAGGGAATGCTGCGATCTGCAAGAAAGTATTGCGTGATATTGGTCGTTTTTCTGGAATAATAGATCACCACCCCAAAGATCACAATGAGATAGATTCCCAGAATAATGCCGTCAACGGTGTTAAAAATCATTTGTCATATTATACAGAAAAAACACAGGTGAAGTTTTATCTTTTAGTGCTTTTTAAAATATTACCGGATCTTTTTTGGCATCGGTATTTTCATCTGAAGCATTTTTGAGAAGAGCCCGGCCCTTTCTGCCAAAGCTTTAAATATACAAAAAATCAAATCAGTAAAAATTTTAATGCCTGATTTTTAAGGATTAATGAACAAAATAACTTTTTATAAGCCTATAAATTGCACAAACGTTTTTCGATTTGAGATAAATTATTTTTTGTCACAAGAGATTATGAGGAATGTACAAATTTTAGTTGAAAGTTTAAGGTTAAAAGTTTTATGCTGTTTTAATACTGCTCTCGGGTATATAGCTAAAAATTTAACTTTTGCCGTTATTGGAGCTTTCTCTGAGAAAGCTCCAACAACGGCATCTAAACAAAAAAGGTCGGCCATTGAGACCAACCTTTTTCAAATTCAAACTAAAACAACAAGTAACTATGGAATTAAATTGGCTCTGAAGCCTGATGGATCATAGAGTTTCAGGCTTGAGCCGAAGGTATTATTAATTGCTTTGATAAATTCATTGGCCAGCAATGCTTGTCCTTTAGGAGTAGGATTCGTTCTGTCCAGCGAAAAGAATCCGCCGAAATCCGGGCCGAGTGCGGGATGGTTGGTACGAATAATTTCTTGTGTACCGTATTGGATACCGTACAAAGGATCACTCAGCTTACGAAAGAATGCATTCAGGTCAACGATTGCCACTCTTACGCCACCTGCATTTCTTGCCGCCACTGCAGTAGCGATAGCATTGTTATAATCATCGATCTGCGCGCGCAGCGCTACGATCTCCGCTTTATCAAGTACAGCACTATTGGCAAAAGGTGCTTTGAATCCTGAAGAATCTCTGGGAGTATTATCCGGAGTACAGCTTCTTACTGAAGCAGAGTCTACTTTCCCGATCCCGGATTTATTAAGTACGCTGGAGGTTACTACAAAATCTTTTGCAGGATCCAGTTGTCTTACACTACCAGTACCAGTCGTAATAGCATAATAACTTTTTGCTCCTGTAGCTCCGCTAAAAAGATTCTGTCCTAAGTCTGCATTGAAAATCGCAGCAGCAGCAGCCGATAGTCTTACAGGATTTTTTGCAGGATCGGTTGTACTGGTCAATCTTCTGTTGTTGACCGTTACGATTGGGAATTGATCTACATAAGGAATATTCGCGATCACTCCTTTCGAACCTGGCACAGACAGCAAACTATCCAAAAGGTTTTCGATATTTTGTCTGAAAGAAGCAGTAGAGATCATGGTTTTTGTACCACCGCTGGTAGCATATTTCAATGCATCTACGTCTCCCAGGTAAATAGTGAAAAAGCTGGCTCCTCTCTTCTTCGCTTCAGAAGCGATCCCCAGTGTGCCTACGTCGGTAACCCTTGTGAAATAAGGATAAGGGTTTGTAGATTTAGCGCCAGCTGTGATCGTAGCAACGTTGATACTATCAGTAGGTAGGAATGGCACAGCCAGATTGTTTAGCGTAGCTTTCGTTCCTGTATATGGAAGTACAGACGATTCTCCATTCACTGCTACACCTCCTATGGAAGGACCAGGGCAGCTTGGAATCACAAGCTCGGATCTTCCTTTCGTAGTAGCCGACCAGCCATTTACCGAATTAATATCCGGCTGATTAAATATTAGTCCCGGATTTACATCGCGTATTTTACCAGCGATCAGATTTGGATAAGCATAGTTTTGTCCTTCTGTATAAAGGGCGTTATCCGCGAAGCCCGCAGTGACGGTAGAACCTACCGCCACGTAGCTGCTGAAACTTACAGAGCCTGCAGTGGCCGGACCGGCATCGGAATCTTTGTGAAATTTAGTTTTGCAAGATTCCATGGAAAGCAAAAGTGTACTGATGAAAATGACTTTTGTTGCCAGTAGAGTGTTAGAATTTTTTATTGCTAATTTTTTCATGATACTTTTCTTTTTGGAAATCTATTGTTGCTCTTGCTGTTGCTTTTGTTTTTTGTTCTCGCCGGTCAACAAGCCGTCGAAGGTAATTGCTACGTAGTACAGTGCTCCGATAGTTGGGCCCGCTGCGTATTGGATGTATCTTCTGTTAAGTACATTGGTACCTCCAAGTTTCACTGTTGCTTTTGCTTTAGGCACTCTATAGTTTACTTGTGCATCGAACGTATAGTAAGCAGGTACTTCGCCATTGGCAAGAGGACTTTGCCATAAGAATTTATCCTGCCATCTGAATACTACATTGAATCCGAAATTTTTAAACAATTCGCGGTTTCCTAATGAAATATTGGTCATCCATTTTGGGGTGTTGAAACCTGTTACGAATACATCTTGTGTTTTATTGGAGATTAGTGTATTGAAACTTAAGTTTCCTGAGATGGTGTATTTTTTATAGAAGTTATACGTTAGACCAAGTGCAGAACCGTAGTTACGGTATACATTTTTTGCATTGGTGTATACTCTGTATCTTGTTTGGTTTGCTTTGTTCAGCATATCCATTGCAGCTTCGTCGCTTCCTACTTTTCCGGTAGTGGGTACAGCTACGTCTACCTGGCCAAGGAATCCATGATAGATGTTGAAATATCCATCTAGATCGATCACTACTTTGTTGTTAAATACCACACTCTTGTATCCAACTTCAAACGAGTTGATTTGTTCTGGCTGGATTGTTTTCAGGTTCGTTTGCTGAAGCAATCCTTTTTCCATCAATGCTGCTTGTGATTTGTTGTAACCATTGGCTACATCGTTATTTACAGCGTTGGTGAAATTGTTAATAGAAGCAAGTGTATAAGAGTTCTCAAGATAACCCAAACCATTGTTCACTTCTGCTAGTCCTCCTACTCTTCTTACACCACCGTTGTTTACATAAGACAATGCTTCAAACAAAGAAGGGAAACGGTAACCGTTCTGATAAGAAGCTCTGAAGTTGTGTTTTTCTTTCAGCGTATATACTACGGCCGCTCTTGGATTCAACTTATATTTGAAATCAAGGTTTTTGTCGTAACGTAAAGATCCTACCAGTTTCAATTTTTCTTTGAAAAGTCTTTTCGTAACCTGACCGAAGCCACCGAATTTGGTATAGTATACATCCTTACCACCTGGAGTACTTCTTTGGTCTACAGGTTTGGAGAAGTCTACGAAATTGTTTCCATCAGGAATAATTTGATATGTTCTGTAATCAGCCCCTACAAGCACATCTACTACTTTTATTTTTTCGCTTAGGTTGTATTGCAAATCACCGTGGTACATATTACTTCTTTGTTTCAAAGCCGCACCACCTGTAGCCGGCGCACCTGGCACGTTGGAAGCGATGTCCCAGTTATTGGTCTTGATGATCTGGTTTTTCAATGAATTGAATTGATCTGTACCAGGGGTAGCTCTTCCCTGATCTGCAAAAGCTCTGGCGTCATTCATCGCTTGTGCGAGCGCTACGCCGTTGTTGAGTTCATCCTGCAAAGTAGATTGAAATTTATTTGTCCAATCAGTAGTAGAGACACTGGCCAGATCAAGGTTATCAGACAGTGGTTTCAAGTTGTAAGAGTCACCGGTATTTTCGATTGACATGTACCCACGCACTACAAGGTTTTTATTTTTCAATTCCACTTTATGGTTTTGAACTGTTGCGTTTTGTAATCTGATCTTGTTACCACGTTGGAAAGTCCCGTCCAATAAGCCAAAGCGATAACCATAAGAAGCTTCCCATCCATTTCCAAATCTGTAGTGGAGAGATCCATCGGCTTTAATATTTTTCACTAGCGGATTATATAGATCTTTTTCCCAGTATCCTGTACGTCTTACGTTGAAGGTTTGATCTTTGCCTTGGTAGAACACAGAGATTGGTACGTTGTTGTTGCTTTCGTCTCCATATTTGTTCCATGCATCATAGGCAGGGTTGTTGTTATTACCTGATAGTTCAGGGAAGTTGGGGTTTGCTGAAGTCAGGTTTTGCGGGTTCTGGTCTGTTTTGGTATTAGAGATCCAGTCTACTCCTTGCATGTAGCTTCCGTTTACTTTGAAAGCAAATTTGTTGTTAAATGCTTTTGCATAACGAACAGAAGATTCTGTCATCAACGCTGGTGCATGATCGATGCCGTCTACGTGGTTTGCTCCGGTTCTTTGGTAAAGGCTTAATCCCTGATAAGTAAATGGGCTTTTGCTGATCAAGTTTGCCATACCGTTGATCGCGTTCATCCCATACAATGCGGAAGCAGCGCCAGGCGTGATCTCTACGGATTCGATGTCAAGCTCGTTTGGCCCAATCGCATTTCCCAGCGGCACACCCAGTGTAGCAGATTGCATGTCTACTCCATCTACCAGCTGCATAAAGCGGAAGTTGTTAGGAATATTGAATCCACGCGTGTTAGGTACTTTGAAAGTAAGGCTGGAGGTAGTCATCTGCACTCCTTTTACGTTTTCAAGTGCATCGTAAAACGTAGGAGCCGGAGTAGCTTTGATCGCTCTGATATCCAGTTTTTCAATAGCTACAGGAGATTTCTGACTGCTTTCTTCCACTCTGGAAGCAGTTACTACCACTTCGTCGGCGGCGATTTCCTGACTTGTGAGTTCGAGGTTAAGATTAGCATTTCCATCTTTTACCTCGATCTCTTGTTTGGCATATCCCAGATAAGATATTACGAGTACAAACGGGTATTCCAGTTTACCTTTCAGGGTAAATCTTCCATCCTGATCAGATACTGCATTATAGGTTGTGTTTTTCACTCCGATTGTTGCTCCTTCGAGTGGTTCTTTTGTGTCTTTATCGATAAGCTGTCCTGAAACTTCTACCAGATTTGATTGAGCCAATACCATTTGAGGCAATGCAATCAGCCAGGCTGCCAGTAGGATCAGATATAGTTTTGTATTGATTTTACCATTCATGACTTTTTGTATTTGATTGATTTTTAGATAAATATTAGGATTTAAAGAAATTTAAGAGCAGAGAGTCAACAGGCGTACAGTAAATACATAAAGCCTATAATTTTAGTATAGATTGAAGCAATAAAAAAATACCGGTTAAGGTGAATTTTAGTCGAGAGGTTTAACATTAACATATGAGGCAATTGGTGGATATTGATAAATTATACTTACTCTATATTGTCTATTAAATTGATGGGCAAAATAATATCAATATAGTTTTAGTTCCAAGCTTTTTCTGAAAAAATAGCTTCTTTTCTTTTTTTTGTACAAAAATTATTGGAAATAATTACAAAATGACCTTGCCTTGCATCTTAAGCAGGTCTTCCAGGGTGGTATTATCGAGAATATCACAGGTAGAATCGCGCACCTGTTTCATCAATCGACGGATCTCGCAGGTAGCTTCGTCGATACATTCTTCGCATTTTTGATAACCCAATTTGCTCACACAAGGGATAAGAGCCAGAGGACCATCGATTATCCGGATGATATTTCCGATAAAAATTTCATTCGGATTTTTGCTCAGATAATAACCGCCCTCCTTTCCACGCTTGCTGTGCAGGATAAAATGTTTCTTCATCTCTAATAAGATCTGCTCCAGGAACTTCTTTGGAATGCGCTCCTGTTCTGAGATCTCAGAGATCAATACTAATTCACTATCTTGCTTCTTGGCAAGATATACAAGCGCCTTTAAGGCATATTTTGCTTTTTTGGATAACATAATCTATATGCAAAATAGGGATTAATTTTTTGATTTGATAATTTGATGATCCTGAATAATCAACAAAATTTGAGATTGGATAATTCCTTTGAAAGATACTAGATTCCAGATGCCAGATTCCAGATAAATTAAGCTAACAAATAATTTTGTTAACACTTATCCGGAATCTGGCATCTGATATCTGGTATCCTTAATCTTCAGCATAAAGATATAATTTTGGTTTTTGTAAAATTTAGAAGTACTTTTGTCCCGCAAATAAGTAACACAAACTCATTTGCAATGTCCCTGGATACCTCAAAATTTTTGTACGAAGCACTCACCTACGATGATGTACTGCTTCTTCCCGCGTTTTCGCAAGTACTTCCCCGCGATACCGATACAAGCACTAACCTTTCTAAAAACATCCGTCTGAATATTCCGTTGGTTTCCGCTGCTATGGACACCGTTACCGAATACAAAATGGCTATTGCCATGGCGCATGAAGGAGGTCTCGGCTTTATTCATAAAAACATGAGTATTGAAGAACAGGCTTCTCAGGTAAAACGAGTAAAACGCTCCGAAAGCGGTATGATCCTCGATCCTGTTACCCTTCCGGAAGAGGCTATCCTGGCAGATGCTTTGAATATGATGGCCGACAATAAAATTGGCGGGATCCCGATCATTAATAAATCCGGCATCCTGGTTGGTATCATTACCAATCGCGACCTTCGTTTTCAGAAAGACAAAAATAAAAAGGTGACAGAGATCATGACCAAAGAAAATCTGATCACTGCCAATGAAGGAATTGATCTTGTAAAAGCAGAAGAAATTCTCCAGGAATATAAGATCGAAAAACTTCCTATTGTAGATAAAAACAACAAACTAAAAGGACTGATCACTTACCGTGATATAATTAAGAAAAAAGACCGGCCGATGGCTTGTAAAGATGAGTTCGGCCGCTTGCGCGTAGGCGCTGCGGTAGGCGTTACTCCTGATCTGCTCGATCGTGTAGAAGCACTTGTAAACGCCGGTGTAGACATTATCAGCGTGGATACCGCACATGGCCATAGCAAAGGAGTGATCGAGGCGGTAAGAGGTATCAAACAAAGATACAAACAACTGGACGTACTAGCCGGAAACGTAGCTACTGGAGAAGGCGCACTGGCCCTGGCAGAAGCCGGAGCCGACGGCGTAAAAGTAGGCATCGGACCTGGTAGTATCTGCACTACCCGTATCATTGCTGGCGTAGGTGTACCACAGCTTTCAGCAGTATACGTAGCAGCGAAAGCACTTAAAGCAAAAGGCATCCCTGTAATTGCCGACGGTGGAATCCGTTTCTCCGGCGATATTGCCAAAGCTATAGCTGCCGGTGCCAATACAATCATGGTTGGATCGTTGCTCGCCGGTACTGAAGAAGCTCCGGGTGAAATGATCATTTACGAAGGAAGAAAATTCAAATCTTACCGCGGCATGGGCTCGCTTGAAGCGATGGAAGACGGATCAAAAGACCGTTATTTCCAGGATGCTGAAGACGATATCAAAAAACTTGTTCCTGAAGGAATCGTAGGACGTGTACCCTATAAAGGACTTGTAAACGAAGTAATCTATCAACTTATTGGCGGATTAAAAGCAGGAATGGGCTATTGTGGTTCTGCCGATATTGAAGCTATGAAAGAAGCTAAATTTGTAAAAATAACTGCCGCCGGTGTCCGCGAATCACACCCGCACGATGTTCAGATCACACGCGAAGCGCCAAATTATAGTAGATAATTGTAAGGTATGAATTATGAGTTAGTTTGGTTTCCCTTTATAATGCATCACTCATAATTCAACATTTAAAATTATTTTGATAATAAATATTGATTTTCTAAATTCATAGATTCAGGAGAGTATGTAATGCTCTCCTGACTTCTTTTAAAAACCGGATAATGCGTGTAATCTCTTATAGAAAGTTATATTTTTCATTGGCCTTCCTTTGCTGGTTCACGCTTGCTCTTTGCAACCTGTCTTTTTATTTCTCAGAAACCCCAATTCTAAACCCAGCGCTGGCAGATTTTCTCTCCAACTATCTGCTTTGTCTATTCATCTTATTTACCTTTCTATATTTTAAAATAGAGGTAGGCACACAAAAACACGAGACACAAGACGATTACCTTTGGAAAGTTTTTCTTACTGGTATTACTACTATTCTGTCTTCCCTGTTTATTCGGTTCTTTATTTCTACAGGGATCTTCGAAAGCTTGAAACTTTACTCAATCTTCTTTCACCTGAACCTTGGATTGATCGTGATCTTTGTTTCCAGCACATTTTACGTATGGAAAAAACTGATCCTTTACCATCGTACCAGCCGCACGAATATTCTTTGGCATACCTTTGAATACTCTGTGCTCTTATCGATCCTTTCCAGCTTTTTTATCTTCGACACCCGGCTTGCAAGTTTTTACATCTACGCCAGTCCATTCATAGCAATGGCATTGATCCTTTCTTTCAATGTGAAATGGATCGCGCTGCTGAACTATAAAAAGAAACTGCGCAGCATCGTGCTGGTGGCATTTACCTTACTGATCAGTATAATTTATCTGCAGCAGATCTACGAACATCAGTTGACCAATGAACTAAGCGTGGATCTTTGGGACAATGTATTTGTACTCGGCATGCTTATCTTCATTGCCTTGTATGCGTTGGTGGCCTTGCTGGTATTGATGTTCCACCTTCCTACTTCTTCTGTGTTTGAACGAAAAATTGAGGAAGTAAAAGTATTTCAAAAGTTAAATCAATCGATCCAGGAAGGAGAATCGGAAGAACATATTTACGAGCTGCTTCTCCAAAGCGGTATCAACTCTGTAGAAGCTAATTCCGGCTGGCTGGAAATGGTAGATGAAAAGGGGAACTTTAAAGCTTTTATCCATCAGCATATCGACAAGATCGATGTTTTTGAGATAAAAAAAGTGCTCCGAAAAAATCATATTAATACTAAAAAGGAGCCCTACTACATAAAATCATTCAATAACCTGGGCCATAATACAAGGATCGAGGGCCTGCCTTACAAATCTTCGGTCATGCTTCCTCTGACCTCCAACAATGAATTTTTGGGTACTTTGGTTTTGATCAAAAATAAAAACAATGGCTTCGACAAAACCGCTACAGACGTACTCTACGCGTTTGTAAGCCAGGCCAGTCTTGCGATCAAAAATTACCGCCTGGTATCCGAAGCCCTGCAAAACCAACGCTACCGTGAAGAGCTGAAGATCGCAAAAGAAGTACAGAAACGCCTTCTTCCCACCAATATGGTGCTCAACGACCATATGCAGATCCATGCATTCTCTAAGGCGGCAGATGATGTGGGAGGCGATTATTATGATATTTATCCTTACCCCGACGGCAAAAAAATAGCGCTTACGATCGGCGATGTTTCCGGTAATGGAACTACCGCTTCTTTCAATATGGCGCAAATGAAAGGAATCTTCCAAAGCCTTATACAGCTGGGAGTCCCGGCCGATCAGTTTATGGTGTACGCCAATAACGCTGTAAGCGCCTGTCTGGAGAAAGCTTCTTTCATCACGCTTAGCCTCTTTATTATAGATCTCGAAAACAGTACCTTTGAATACGCGCGCGCCGGCCATTGCCAGTCGCTGCACTATGCGGCAAAAGAAAAAGCTTTCAAAATACTGGAGCAAAAAGGACTTGGCTTGGGCATTCTCCGCAACGAAGGATATAAATCACATATCGAAAAATTCAATTACTCTTTCGAGAAAAACGATGTACTGATCATGTATACCGACGGGATCATCGAAGCCAACAATGCAGCGGGTGATGAATATGGATTTGATAATCTTAAACGAGTATTGGAACAAAATATCAGCTTGGCTCCAAAGCAGCTTTCCGAGAAGGTGCTGCACGATTTGTACGAGTTTACAGGCAAAAGAGAGCTGAATGATGACTATAGCATAATTATCCTAAAATTTGTTTGAAATTCACAGTAACAATAATACAGGGTTCACGTAAAACATCTTAAAATAATGAATATCACTACACTAAAAGAGAATCAGTTTTATACTATTTTGATAGACGGCGAGCTGGATGCAAGCTCTAGTATAATACTCGACAACACCCTGACAGAAGCCTTCGCAAAAAAAGAAAACAAAATATTAGTGGATTGCAGTCGTTTAAATTATATCTCTTCTGCCGGTTTAGGAGTTTTTATGTCCTACCTGCAAGATTTTGAAAACAATGGAATTTCCATGGCGCTGTACAATGTAAGTGATAAAGTGAAAAACGTTTTCACAATTCTAGGACTTGATAATCTGATTAAAATCGTATCCAGCAAGGACGAGGCTATTGAGCTGATGAATTAACAATGGTGGAGAAAATAAAAATAGCGTGTTCAACGGAAAACCTTAAAGAGGTTCGGAAATTTGTCAATTCGAACCTCTCTAAACTTCACGTCTCTGAAAATGAGATCAACATGATCGTGTTGGCAGTAGATGAGATCTGCGCCAACAGAATTATTCACTCCAACCGTTCTGATAAAAATAATTACCTGGAAGTAGAAATTTCCGACAAAGGTGAAGGGGTATTTTTTAATATCTCCGACAAAGGTGATTTTTATGACAATACCACACAAGCCGACCCTGATATCCAAAATCTGATCAAGGAAAAACGCAAAGGTGGAATCGGGCTAATGCTCGTTCGTAAAATCATGGATTCTATCGAAGTAAAAAAAGAAGAGCCTTATACTATCTATACTCTTTTCAAGAAATTAAAAAGCACGCACGTCTAGATTTTCTTTACGCTGCTTTTTCTTTTTCCTTCTTTCATCCGCCTCATCAATCGTAATATTCTTTCCCAACGTTCCTAAAAATCTTTTAAAACGCGACTGACGGTCGGCAATGGAAACAAAGTTAGGCACCTTGCGCTCCTGCGCAGAAAGCTTTACAAACCCACTTTTATCTATTGTTTTCAACGAGTCAATTACAAAAGGAATAAAGTCCAGTTTCATCTTCATTTTTTTAGGATACCTTCTCAAAAGCTTTGCCTGAAAGGGATCCGTAGCTACTGCGATTTTTTGGAAGCCTAGTCTTTTGGCTAAATAATAGGAGTAATAAATATTTTCCGTGCTATGCTCTGCTTTCGTTTCTGTAAAAATATGTTTTTTCGGAATTCCTAAGGAAGTAGCGTAGCGAGCCATGATCTCTGATTCTATATAAGGCGTGTATACTGCTCCTCCGGAGAAAATAATATTTTTGGTCATTCCTTTATCATATAAAAATTTTGCCCAGTAGATCCTTCCCTTTAGGGCCAGATCCCATCTGTCAGAAATCGTATCGTGTGGTATACCAGGCACTATGATGACATCGTAGGGTTGTTTCCGAACAGCCACAGAAAACAATTCGTTTTTGGAAGGACCGAAAAATACGCAGGAATTCAGGACACCAGCGAGCCATATAAAAAATACTGCTTTTCTAAACATATCTCTATTTTACAACATATATACGACAAAAAAAATTTGCCTGTTTTTACTATTCCTAACAGGCTACTGCTGCGATTTGTTCTGAGGATTTTACGCTAAACCTTTTATTCTTTGTATCTTTGCGGCATGAAGTACCAAAATGATCTTATACTCCGCGCCGCCAGAGGAGAGCAAACAGAAAGAACTCCTGTATGGCTGATGCGTCAGGCAGGCAGAATTTTGCCGGAATACAGAGCTGTACGAGAAAAATTGAGCGGTTTCAAAGAACTTGCCACTACTCCTGCCTTGGCTGCTGAGGTTACTATACAACCTGTAGATATCCTGGGAGTAGATGCTGCAATTATCTTTTCCGATATCCTGGTAGTACCCGAAGCGATGGGACTTTCCTACGAAATGTATGAAGCCAAAGGTCCTGTTTTTCCTAAAGTAATTTCTACAGAAAAAGATATTCAATCACTCAAAGTACAAGAAGCTGTGCATGAGCTGGAATATGTATACGAAGCGATCCGAATCACCAAAAAGGAATTGAACGGACGTGTGCCTCTAATCGGCTTTGCCGGCGCACCCTGGACGTTGTTGGCCTATATGATCGAAGGAAGCGGTTCTAAGACATTTTCAAAGGCAAAGAAATTTATATACTCCGAACCGGCACTGGCGCATTTGCTATTGCAAAAAATAACCGATACTACTATTCTCTATTTGAAAGAGCAGATCAAGAATGGCGCAGATATGGTGCAAATGTTCGACTCCTGGGCAGGAATTCTTTCTCCTGAAACTTATTCCGAATTTTCTTTAAAATATATTTCACAAATCTGCGACGCGATTAAGGAAGCGCCTATGACCGTATTTGCCAAAGGCGCATTTTTTGCACGCAAAGACATGGGACAGCTGAACTGCCGCACCATTGGTCTTGATTGGAATATGGGGATCCGCGAATCAAGAGGATTGATCGGGCCTGATAAAACACTCCAGGGAAATCTGGATCCTTGTATCCTGTATGCTTCTTTCGACGAAATAAAAAAACAGACGCACTACATGCTGCATGAATTCGGGCCTCAGAAACATATTGCAAATCTTGGACACGGCGTTTACCCGGATACTCAAGTCGATAAAGTGAAATGTTTTATCGATGCGGTGAAAGAACATTCCTTCGTTACACAAAAAGTATAATACACCATTGGATACCGGATTCCAGATACCGGATAACATTTTACTGGTATCAATCTGAATTTAAAGGCATAGTTACTTTTAAAATTTCTCATTAATAATTAAGATAGATCAATGTCTCCCGAGCGTTTTTCAAAAAATATAAATATCCGCAATAAACGCGCGAGCTTCGAATATAGTTTTATCGATACCTATATTGCTGGTATTGTTTTATCCGGCACCGAAATAAAATCAATCCGTGAGGGTACGGTCAATTTGCAGGATGCTTTTTGTGTTTTTATTGGCGAGAAATTGGTAGCAAAAGGAATCAATATTTCTCCTTATAAAGAAGGGACGCACTACAATCACGATGCTAAAAGAGATCGTATATTACTTCTGAAAAAACAAGAGCTGCGGAAGCTTATGGATAAATCGGAAGAGAAAGGACTTACAATTACAGTTACAAGACTTTTTGTAAACGACCGTGGCTTTGCTAAGCTGGAGATCGCGCTGGCAAAGGGTAAGAAGCTTTACGACAAACGGGAAGATATTAAGGCCAAGGATATCGACCGGGATTTGCGGAGAGAGCTAAAGTAAGTTATGAATTATGAATGTTGAATTATGAGTTAATTATAATTCGACATTCATAACTTAACTTTTTGTCAATTTTTTTTAGACTTCCCGGGCTTCAATTCTTTCCGGATCATTGAGATCTCTTTTTTTAATTCTTTGATCACGGCGTTCAATTCTTCAAGATCATTTTTGGTAGCAAATCCATAAGGAGGATTTTTTTCCTGGTGGTCGTGCACTGTGTTTTCTTCCTGAAAAAAATAGATAATGTCAACCCCCAGAATCTTAGCGATCTCTGCCAAGCGTCCTACCGAAGGGTCTGTTACACCACGCTCTATCTTGGAATAAGCACTAGGCGTGATATTAAGATCGTTTGCCATATTTTCCTGGCTGTAATCTTTGCTTTCCCTCAGTTTTCTTATACGAAATGATACTTTCTCTTTCACAAAGCAAATTTGTGAAAACGATGGTGGATTTATTTTTCCTTAAACGCTTGTAATTCTACTTTAAAGACTATAATTTGTCTTTAAAGTAAATAATTGTCGTTTAAGAGCATAAAAAATCCTTAAATGACAGCTGCCATCAATGCCTATACTACAGTGGTCCGGGAAAGATAAAGTGATGAATCATCACTGGGAAGTGCCCTACAGAGTACTCGAGCATTGCTATGGTTTTTCTAAACTTCACGGAACCACTAAAGAAGAGACTTCCAGCGGAAATAAAATTATCCATGGCGATAACTTGGAAGCATTGAAATCATTGCAACTTGAATACGAAGGAAAAATAAAATGCATTTATCTAGATCCTCCTTATAATACAGGCAACGAGCATTGGATCTATCACGATAATGTAAATGATCCAAAATTGAATAAATGGCTTGGCAAAATTGTAGGTAAGGAAAGTGAAGACCTCACCCGCCACGACAAATGGCTTTGCATGATGTATCCACGCCTAAAGCTGCTTCATAAGCTGCTCGCCGAAGATGGCATCATTTTCATATCAATCGACGATCATGAAATGGCTAATCTTCGAGTAATGATGGATGAGATCTTTGGATACCAGAATTTCATCGAATATTTTTCCTGGGTTAAAACTTCTACTCCTCCCAGCCTTTCCAGCAAATCCAGGAAGACTGTAGAATATGTATTGTGCTACGAAAAGAAAAGAACTAACCGAAAATACAAAGCGGAAGAAGGCGACGGCGGGGATGCTCCCCTTCTCAACGCTGGAAATACGCCTGCCGAACTTCGTTTTCCCAAAGGGTCGGTTCGCTTTAAAATAGACGATGGCTTTTATCCAAAAGGAGAATACGACCGTGTATTGCTTTGCAATGATATTGAAATTCGCGATGGTTATGCTTTGCAGGATTTTGTATTGAAAGGAGAATTCAAATGGACACAAGCCACATTGGATAAGGAAATCTTCAGAGGAAGCAATTTTATAATCAAATCGGAAAAATTTTCGATACGTTACCTTAAGGCAGAAGAAACATTTAAGGCGCCCACCAATTTTATAAAAGAAAAATATACATCGCCTTTAGTAGATAAAAAAACTACTAACGTAGAAACAAACGAAGGTGCGAAAAAAGAATTGCTGGATCTTTTTGGTAAAAATGTATTCGATTATCCAAAGCCTGTATCCCTGATTGAATATTTTCTAAAATTCATCGACGACCCGGAAGCGATTGTACTGGATAGCTTTGCTGGGAGCGGTACCACAGCGCATGCGGTGTTAAAACTAAACCAACAAGACAATGGCAAACGGAAATTTATTTTGATCCAGCGGGATGAAAATAATAAAGAAGGAGAAGCCTATAATATTGCTGAAAATATTACTGCTCAAAGGATCAAAAAGGTTATTAACGAATATACAAATCCACAAAATGCATTTGATTATTATGAATTGGGAGAACCATTATTTTTAGGCGAATACCTGGAAGAGCTCAATGAACAGGTCGATCCGGAGAAGATTAAAGCTTATGTATGGTATACTGAAACTAGAACTGCTTATTCTAAAAAGTCCGATTATTTTTTAGGTAAAAAGGATGGCACTGCTTATTATTTTTTTTATAAAGCAACTGTTCCTGTACCGCTTGATCGTATCAATCTTCCTTTTATTAAAGAGAAAGCAGAGCAATACATTGTCTATGCAGATCGGTGTTTGTTGCCCAAAGAATTTTTAACCAAGCATAATATCATTTTTAAAAAAATCCCCGGCGATATAGAGCGTTTTTAGTATGGAATTAAAAAGCTATCAGAAAAAAGTAATCGAGGATCTTGAAGATTACTTGGGTTATGTACAACATTATAAAAATCCGGTTAAAGCATATGATCACTATTGGCATGAACGGCTGAATGCATATGGCATAGCAACTGATGGCTTGCGGTCTTATATAAATTCTATTCCTACCGCCACACATGTATGTATCAAAGTGCCTACAGCGGGAGGAAAAACATTTATCGCTTGTAATGCCTTACACAGTATTTTCAATACCTATCCTATCGATACTCCAAAGGCAGTGGTATGGCTGGTTCCATGGAGCAACCTGCTGGATCAAACGATCGCATCACTTCGCAATCCGGATCATCCTTATCGTCAAAAGCTCAATAGTTTGTTTCATCATCGGATAGAAGTGTATGAAAAATCGGAATTGCTTCAAGGCACCAATTTTAATCCAACGATTGTGAAGGAACAACTGTCGATCTTCGTAATGAGCTTCGCTAGCTTGCGCGCAAAAAATAAAGAAGACCGGAAAGTACACCAGGAAAACGGAAACCTGGCTTCTTTTGTACAACAATATAAAGATAGATCCATACTGCTGGATGATGTGGATGAATCTGCACTGATCAACGTGATCAGAAGCCTGCGCCCTGTAGTGATCGTGGACGAAAGTCACAACGCAGAAAGTGCATTGAGCGTTGAAATGCTGAATAATCTTAACCCTTCTTATATTCTCGATCTCACTGCAACACCAAAACAGAATAGCAATATCATCAGCTATGTACCGGCGATTGAATTGAAAAAGGAACATATGGTGAAATTACCGGTGATCGTTTACAATCATCATAGTAAAACAGAAGTGATCGATACTGCTTTGTATTTACAACGAGAGCTTGAAACACTCGCAAAAAAACAATACGAAAATGGAGGCAGGTATATTCGTCCTATCGTGTTATTTCAGGCACAACCAAAAACGGCCGATGACAATACTACCTTCGAAAAAATAAAAGAACAATTGTTGAAAGCCGGGATCAGTGAATCTCATATCAAAATCAAAACCGCTTCCATAAACGAGCTCAAAGGGATTGATCTATCTTCTCAAGATTGTGAGGTCCGCTATATTATTACTATCAATGCTTTGAAAGAAGGATGGGATTGTCCTTTCGCTTATATACTCGCTTCGTTGGCAGACAAATCTTCTGTAGTAGATGTAGAACAGATCCTGGGCCGCGTGTTGCGCCAACCATACGTGCAACCTCAACAGGAAAGCTTGTTAAATAATTCCTATGTTTTAACTGCTTCCGCAAAATTTAATGAAACGCTTGAAAATATTGTAGAAAGCTTGCGTATAGCGGGTTTCAGCGATAAGGACTATAGGGCGCAAAACGGAGCTACTAAAGCTATTGGCTCTGCCAACGAGCAGGAAGAAATTGAGCCTTTTGAAAAGCCAGGATTTAACGCAGATGATATTTTTATACCAGAAAAAACTTCTAACGTGATCAACGCTATCGTGACCAGCTCAATTCAAAAAAATCAGGAAATGAATGAAGAGTTGAGTACATATGACAACGGTAGCAGAACTAGTACGCTGCCCATACAGATCCAAACGAAGAAATATTATATTTCTGAATCCTATCGTCCCCTCGTGACTTCAATAAAAATTCCTCAATTTTTTATTTTTGTTCCTCCTACTATTTTTTCAGAATATGATCATGAATTACTCACTACAGAATCTTTGCTGGATGAACAATTCACACTCCGAAATTTAAAATTTGATCTTCATTACAACCCTTCTTACAGCCCGGTCAAAAAACTGGATATAGCACAAAGCGGTGAAAGCGAAATTCAATCTATCACGGCAAAGGAAGCTCAAAACTATATGCGTGGCAAGCCAAGAGAGCGGCGGGCGAAAGATATGGTCTATATTTTTATGAAAATGATCAAAGAATTATTTTCCATACCTGAACGCGAGCTAAAAAATTATCTTGAGCGCGGATTTGCAGAAATGAACGATGAAAAGCTAAACGATCTTTTTAATGAACGGTTCAATTATATGTACCAAATAAAAAATACGATCGAAGCACATATTCATCAATATGCTGAAAAAAGATTTTATGAACTTATACAACAACGGAAAATCACAGCTCAACCGGTCTGGAAATTTCCTGAATTAAACGATCCCATTTTCGCCAGTGATGAAAGAAGCAAAAGCCTTTATCAAAAAGAAGCCTTAATGAATAATCTGGAAATTGACATGATCGAAGAAATTGCTGCGCTGCCGAATATTGTTTTCTGGCATCGCAACCTAAGCCATGGAAAAGGGTTTTACATCAACGGATATAAGTCCAGACATTATCCTGATTTTATTCTTTATACTCTTTCGGGGAAAATACTTTTACTTGAAGTAAAAGGAGACGACCGCGACAACTCCGACAGCGTTGAGAAATGCAGGCTTGGAGCGGAATGGGAAAAACTAGCAGGGAACAATTATCATTACATGATGGTCTTCAAAGAAAAAAATATGGAAGGCACTTATATTTTACATGAGGCAGTCAAAAAAATCAGCCAATTATAAAACAGAATTCAAGATATTCTAAATTAAATCAATTCTGAATATTCTTGAATTCTGTAAATTTCTATTCTTATTCCCACTCAATAGTAGCAGGCGGTTTGGAGCTGATATCGTATACCACTCTATTTACTCCTTTCACTTTATTAATGATCTCATTAGAAATATCTGCTAAGAATTCGTAAGGGAGGTGTACCCAATCTGCTGTCATGCCGTCCATGCTGGATACCGCACGTAGCGCCACTACATTTTCGTACGTTCTTTCATCGCCCATCACTCCTACTGATTTTACTGGTAGAAGAATAGCTCCTGCCTGCCAAACCATGTTGTACAAAGATTTATTTTTTAATCCTTGTATGAAAATATAATCTACCTCTTGAAGAATTTTTACTTTTTCTTCTGTAATATCTCCAAGAATCCTGATCGCGAGTCCCGGACCAGGGAATGGGTGACGCTGAAGAATTTTATCGTCAATGCCTAGCGCTTTTCCTACTTGTCTTACTTCATCTTTAAACAAAGTATTCAAAGGTTCCACTACTTTCATTTTCATTTTCTCTGGTAAACCTCCTACGTTGTGGTGCGACTTGATGGTTTGCGAGGGACCATTTACGGAAACGGATTCAATAACATCCGGGTAGATCGTGCCTTGGCCAAGCCATTTCACCTCTTGTATTTTGTGTGCTTCTGCATCGAATACTTCAATGAATGTTCTACCGATCGCTTTTCTTTTTGCTTCCGGATCGCTGAGATCTTTTAATGCTGTGTAGAATTCTTTTTTTGCATCTACACCAATTACGTTCAAACCCATTCCTTTGTAGGAAGCAAGCACGTCTTCGTATTCATTTTTGCGAAGCAATCCGTTGTCTACGAAAATACAAGTCAGGTTTTTGCCAATCGCTTTATCGATCAGTACTGCTGCCACCGAAGAGTCTACACCGCCTGAGAGCCCTAGTACTACTTTATCGTTTCCTAATTTTTGTTGAAGCTCTTTGATGGTTGATTCAATGAACACTGAGGAAGTCCAGTCTTGCTTGCAACCGCAGATATTGACCACAAAATTTTTGATCAAAGTTTTTCCTTCCGTAGAGTGTGTCACTTCCGGGTGGAATTGTATACCGTATGTTTCCTCTCCGTTGATCTTATAAGCCGCTACTTTTACAGACTCTGTGCTTGCGATCAGTTCAAAAGGCGCGGCCACACCAGAGATCGTATCGCCGTGCGACATCCATACCTGGCTGTTAGGTGAGAGGCCAGACATCAATTTGTCTGAAGATTTAATTTCAGTGAGTTTAGCTCTTCCATATTCGCGGATCTTGGATGCTACTACTTCGTTGCCGGCTTTGTGTGCCAATAGTTGTGCTCCATAGCATACGCCTAGCACCGGAATATTTTTTCTTATCCCTTCAAGATTTACATCCGGAGCATTTTGTTCGCGTACTGAACAAGGGCTTCCGGAAAGGATCAATCCTTTTACAGAACTATCGATTGCAGGAACTTTATTGAAAGGATGGATTTCACAATATACATTCAGCTCTCTTACTCTTCTTGCGATCAACTGCGTGTATTGAGAACCGAAATCAAGGATGATAATTTTTTCTGTCATGGCGCAAAAATAAGAAGATTACAGGTGAATGTTAAAGGTTTGAAGTTGAAAGTTTAAAGTTTGAGTCTTCATTTAAAATAAAATCATTACACCATTAAATAAAAAAAGCACCTCGAAAGGTGCTTTCTATAGGACTAAACCTTAATTTTTTACTTCAGATTTTAAACTTACGTTAGATATTCAAGTAAGACTGAGCATCTTTTTTGATGGATTCTTTATCCAGTCCATTTTGCAGACCCATGGATACTTTTCTTACCAGCACACCTACGATTGATTTTTTAAATCCAAGATTTTGAGCTACTTCAATGCAGAAGTCGATCTCATTTTCTTCGATTGCGCCATCTACCAACATTAATTCGATCAGCTCATAAAGATGGTCAAAACGCTCAGAATCATTTGCTGGCATTTTGTACTCAATCTTGGAACTGTCCTGAATCGCCGAATTTACTTCGTCTTCTTTCATACCCAGTTTTTTACCAACTGCGTACAAATATTTCAACTCAGAATCAGCAATTACCCCGTCAGCTTTTGCCAGAGCGATAAGGTTTTTGATGTTACCCTTATTTAGCTTCTCTTTTTTTAGTCCGAACAGTGAAAACATATATATATAATTTAAAAGGTTTGTGAGTAACTTTTATTCTTAAAATACAAATTTAGTTAATTTACTCCAATGAGAGTCAATTTATTACAATCAAATTCCGTTTCTTTTACGTGTATATATTACATCGTGTTGCGCATAACGGCTTAATCTTTTTTCCACGAAATTTTGTAAAGATCGTGTCTTCTAGCTTGCAAATTTCGTACCGTTCCTTGTTTTCTTACCTTCTTCAAAAGGTCCAGGTCCATATCCACGATCAGGGTTGTCTCGGCATTTGGTGTAGCTTCTGCTAAAATAGCATCTGGGGGGAAACTGAAATCGGAAGGAGAGAACACTGCCGACTGGGCATATTGAATATCCATATTTTCTACCCCGGGCAAATTACCCACGCTTCCTGAAATGGCTACATAACATTCATTCTCGATAGCACGCGCCTGCGCACAGCGCATTACACGCAGGAAGGAGGTACGTGTATCAGTCCAATAAGGGACGAACAGAATATTTACCCCTTGCTCCGCCAAAATTCTCGAAAGCTCCGGGAATTCTACATCGTAGCAAATTAAGATGCCTATCTTACCTGCATCAGTGTCAAATACTTTTAATATATCACCGCCTTTCATTCCCCAATGCGTTTCTTCGTCTGGGGTTACATGTAGCTTATATTGCATATCCCAGGTTCCATCGCGACGGCAGAGGTAAGAGACGTTGAACAATCCTTCTTCGGTATACATCGGCATACTTCCGGCTATAATATTGATGTTATAAGCCAGCGCCAATTCCAGCATTTTTTCTTTGATCTGTTCTGTATATTCAGCCAGCGAACGCACAGCATCCGAAGCGCTTGCACGATTGTAGTTGGCCATAAGCGGCGCGTTGAAGAACTCGGGGAATAATACAAAGTCTGCTTTATAGCCTGAAACGGTGTCGACAAAAAACTCTAGTTGTTGGTTCAAATCTTCCAGCGAATACATGCGGCGCATCTTCCACTGCACTACTCCTACTCTTACTACCGTTTTTTTGTCTCCGAAAAGTTTTTCCGATTCATCGTAATATACGTTGATCCATTCCAGCAATACTGCGTAGGACTTGGATTCTTTATCGTCTGGCAAATAGTTGGTCATTACTTTCCTGATGTGAAATTCATTGTTCATCTGGAAAGTAAGGATCGGATCGTAGATCTCTTTGTTTTTTACTTGCTCAATGTATTCACGAGGGGAAAGCTCTTTCGCATGTTTTTTGTATCCCGGGATTCTTCCTCCCATGATGATAGCACGCAGGTTAAGCGTTTCGCAGAGTTCTTTGCGGGCATCATACAAACGGCGTCCAAGGCGAAGTCCCTGGTGTTGCGGATCTACGAATACATCGATCCCGTAAAGAGTATCTCCTTCCGGATCATGGTTCGTAAGCATTCCATTTCCGGTAATTTCTTTATAGGTATGATTGTCTCCATATTTAGAATAATCCACTACGAGTGCAAAGGCACCCGCTACCAATTTTCCATTGTCTTCAATACCGATTTGTCCTTCGGGAAAATTTTTCAACTGCGACTTAAATTCCTCTTTGGTCCATGCACCACCCGCATTGGAATAGACATCGTTCATGATCCTCTTCACATCTGCATAATCAGAAAGTCTTAGATTTCTGAGATTGAGTTTGTGCGTGGTATTATCTTTTTCTCTTGATTTACCCATAATAAAATTTGACCGGCTTTTTTAATATATACAAACTTAACGCTTTCCTGCTTTATTTATGTGTAATACTGCTAGGCATGATCCAAATTTAGCAAATGATTTTTTTTAAAATACTTTACAACGCTCTCCCACGTTTATTTCTCGGTGGTATACCTGCCAATTTCTGTTGTAATTGGTGCTTTCAAGGTGTATCTTTGCAATCTATGAATATGAATAAATATTGGTTGATCCTGTTTGTCTTTGCCGGGCTTTTGCTGGGAACCAGTTGCAGCAAATTTTCAAAGCTGCAAAAAAGCGGTAGCCTGGACGAAAAGCTGGCTGCTGCGATCGCGTATTATAAAAGCGAAGATTATTTTAAAGCCGGTACATTGCTGGAAGAGATCCTTCCTCTGGTAAGGGGCCGTGCAGAAGCAGAGGAGGCTACCTTCTACCTGGCCTATACTCACTTCCAACAGGACGAGTATATCATGAGCTCTTATTATTTCAAAGAGTTTTATCAGACTTACCCTCGTAGCGAGCATACTGAAGAAGCAACCTATATGCATGCAAAGTCCATGTACATGGATTCTCCCCAATATAACCTTGACCAAACCAATACTGAAGGAGCTGTAAAATACCTTCAGGAATACGCCAATAAATACCCCGAGGGTAAATATATGGAGGAAGCTACTAAACTTTTGGACGAATTGAGCGCTAAACTGAGGCTTAAATCGTACGAAAACAGCAAGTTATACTTTAAAACGCATAATTATAAATCTGCAGTAGTCGCTGTAAAAAGCTTTATTGACATGTATCCCGATTCAGAATATACCGAAGAAATGTATTTTGTACGGTTTGAATCCCAATACTACCTGGCCAAACATAGTGTCGAACACAAACAATTAGACCGGTATTATGAAGCTATCGATTTTTATCATAACTTTGTGGACAAGTATCCTAGTAGTAAATATGTAAAAGACGCCGAAGAACTATACGGTGATTGTCAACTACAAATACAAGAGCTTACTACTAAGAAAACTATCTTGAATTAGTTTATTAATATTAATAAAACAGTTTACAATTTTGAAAAACAACATCAATACTATTTCAGCTAACCTGGTTACCAGGGATATCGATAAGATCGCAGAACCTACTGGCAATCTTTATGAATCATTGGTAGTGATCGCGAAAAGAGCTCGTCAGCTTTCTACCAAACAGAAAGAAGAACTTAATTCAAAACTTTCTGATTTCGCCTCTACGGTAGACAACCTGGAAGAAATTTTTGAAAACAGAGAGCAGATTGAAATCTCTAAACACTACGAGCGTATGCCTAAGGCCCCAACCCTGGCTACAGAAGAGTTTCTGGAAGGTAAAATAATGTTTAGAAGAGCAGAATAAATTAACCCTGAAAAAAGCGCTATGCTCCGCGGTAAAAAAATATTAATCGGAGTATGTGGCAGTATCGCTGCCTATAAAACAGCCTTGCTGATCAGGCAGCTTATAAAAGAAGAAGCAGAAGTAAAAGTCGTGATGACTTCTTCTGCTTCTTCTTTTATTACTCCCCTTACCCTTTCCACTTTATCTAAAAATCCTGTTTATACCGAGTTTGTAAAAAACGAACAAGGTGAATGGAACAACCACGTAGAGCTTGGCCTTTGGGCAGACCTCTTTGTAATTGCCCCGGCAAGCGCAAATACGATTGGCAAACTAGCCAATGGCATTTGCGATAATCTTCTTTGTGCTGTATATCTATCTGCTCGTTGCCCTGTATTCATTGCACCGGCCATGGATCTGGATATGTTCGGCCATCCTTCTACTCAACAAAATCTTGCTAAATTAAAATCTTACGGAAACCGTTTGGTTGATGCGGAGTTCGGTGAACTGGCCAGTGGACTTGAAGGCAAAGGCCGTATGGCAGAGCCCGAGCATATTGTAGAAGCAGTACTCAACTATTTTTCGACGAAGAATATTTTCGCAGGAAAAAAAATACTCATCACCGCCGGCCCTACCCAGGAAGCCTTTGATCCGGTACGATACATCAGCAATCATTCTACAGGAAAAATGGGCTACCAGCTTGCTGCCGTTGCCGCAGACATGGGCGCCGAAGTAATCTTAGTAAGCGGCCCTACAGCGCTTGAAAAACCTGCTGGAGTTAATTTCATTGGTGTTGCTTCCGCACAGGAAATGTATAATGCAGTAGAAAAAAAATTCCATGCTGCCGACATCGTAATCCTCGCCGCTGCTGTGGCAGACTATACCCCTAAGATCGTTTCTGATAAAAAGATCAAAAAGAAAGAAGACGAATTTACAATCGAGCTGACGAAAACGACCGACATTGCCAAAGAGACCGGCAAGCTAAAACGTGAAGGCCAGATCACTGTAGGCTTTGCTCTTGAGACAAACGACGAACTGGAAAACGCCAAAGGAAAACTTATTGCTAAAAATTTCGATCTGATCGTACTAAACTCCCTAAACGATGCAGGTGCTGGGTTTGGATACGATACCAATAAAATAACAATCCTCGATAAGGATAATAAAATCAAAAATTTTGGGTTAAAGTCTAAGAAAGAAGTAGCGGTTGATATTCTCGAAACTATTCATGAATATTCAATTGGTACAGCTTCTCTTAAATGGGTTTGATGATCATTATCAAATCTTCAAATCAAAATACATGAAACGTTTTTTTATACTACTAACCTGTCTGCTGATTTTTTCTCTTCCTGGTATTTCTCAGGAAGTGGAATTTAACATTACCCTCGATCGCCAGCAAGTGCCGGACCTTCCAAAGAATATTACCGACGATATAAAAACGGCGATGACCAATTTTGTAAACAACCGCCGTTGGACCAACGATCAGTTTTCTCCTCAAGAGCGTATCAAATGCAACATGGTGCTTACGCTGGACAAAAGTACCACACTGGGAAAATACGTGAGCACTGCGCAGATCCAGTTTGTGCGTCCTGTCTATGGCGCTACTTATGAAACGATCATTCTTACTTTCATCGACAAAAATTTTGATTTTGAATTCAGCCAGGGACAGCCGCTTGACTATAATGAAAATGTTTTCATTTCAAACATTGCTTCCATGCTGTCTTTCTACGCTTACATTGCTCTCGCGCTCGACTACGATAGCTTTGCCAAGATGGGTGGAAGTCCGCATATTGAAAAAGCATTTGCACTTGCCAATACCGCACAGTCAGCGGGGCCGGCGCCGTTGAACCTGAGTGGAAAAAACGGTTGGGAAAACGGTGACTTCAACAACCGCATGGCATTGATTGTGAACTTGAATAACCAGCAATTCGTACCTTTCCGCGAAGCGATCTATACCTATCATCGCGAGGCAATGGATAAATTTGTTGACAATCCGGACGAAGCGAGAAAAAAAATTATTGAAGCGTTAAAAAAGATTCGTGTATCAAAGCAGGCTGTTCCTATTAATATTTTAACAGGAAGTTTTTTCCTGGCAAAGAAAAACGAATTGATCCAGATGTTTTCCAAAGCTAATATCGAAATGAAAACTGAGGTTGTAAATCTCCTGCGCGAGATTGATATGATCAACTCAGATGCTTATTCGACGATCATGAAAAATTAAGATCTTTTATTCAAATCAGATCTTAAATATTCTACTAGCTTTCCTACCAAATTAGAATGTCCGGCCTGGAGTGTGATCACATTTTTGTTTTCCAGCTTTTGTACCAAAGGTTCTATTGTTTTTGCAGTAATGATCTTATCCTGCTCACCTAAATAAATTGAAACTTTGATCTTATAAAGATTGATCATCGCTGAAGTCTTTATTTCATGTACTTTCAATTCTCTGAAATTAATCCAGGTATAATATACACGCTCTCTTTGTTCTGCTGTCATCAACTGGCTTTCTGCAAACCGCACAGTGATCTTTGGAGCGAGATGCAGAAATTTACCAATGGTTAATATTGCAGGAATATAATTTTTAAAAAGTGTTGTTTTAAATAAGAAACGTGAAACTGCACTACTCGTAGCCAGCCGGTACCAAAAGCTACTCTTAATACCGTCAGGAGCAATTGCAATTACTTCCTCTATTTTAGCAGGACAACTATTCACCGAAGCCCAGAGCAGCCGGCAACCAATGCTATAGCCCAACAAGGAAAATTTTTCGATATTTTTCTGACGGCAAAATTCTTCCAGAAAATTTTTCCAGAAAATTTCTGTGATCGGCGCTTCGCCTTGCCAATGACTTTGTCCGTGAAAGGGAAGATCAAAATTATAAATGGTGTATTGCGAAGAAAAGACTTCTTCTAATTCAAAAAATATTTTCCCGCTCAGACCAAAGCCATGGAAAAGAAATATTGGTTTGCTTCCTACACCATACAGGGTATAATGAAGCGAAATATTTTTGTAATTAAAGAAATGAATAGTTCTATCTAATGCGAGTGCCATGTTTATAAAGATAGATGATTTCTCTCTGCTGACACTATTATAGTTGCAATATATTCAATTCGTTTTCGTTGAATATATTATTATTGAATAACTATTTTTTGTGAATAGATTTTACCAGAATCAAAAAACTTAATGTAATATGTTCCTTTCGTTAATTCCATTGTATACTCATTGTAATTGCTGGCAGTCCTTGTATTAACCATTATTCCGGCAGAATTAAAAAGTTGGATCGTGGATTGCGCCTGCAATAAATCTCCGTTTACAATTGTTACGGTAAACATTCCAGTAGAAGGATTTGGATACACTTCCATTTTACTTTTTGCAGATTGGTCAATCGTAATTTCAGTAGTTTGAGCAGTTGATACTGTCAATGTACGGATCACAGGATTTGCGTCAGAATAATTATCATCACCTTGCTGAGAAGCTTCTATCGACACATCACCTGTGCCTATAAAGCTTACTGTATTTCCATTGATAACAGCTGGACCTGAAAGAACAGTATATACAATTGGTAAGCCTGAATTTCCTCCTACGGCATGTAAAGAATATTCTTCATTATCTAATAAATCCGGAATCGAATCAAATGAGATTACCTGATTTGCTTTTAAAATTGTAAAAATTTTATCCGTAAATACAGGAGCGAAATCCGCATTGCCTTCCTGATAAACTCTTACTCTTATTTCTCCGGCACCTGTGATCGTCAGATTATCTCCGTCTAATGTTGCAGGGCCCGATACCACGTAGTTTACCGGCAGAGCAGAAGAGGCTAATGCTGACAGCGTAACCGGAGTAGTTTGATAAGTAAACATATTTGACTGATCAAATTGAATTGTCTGAATAGATTGCTGGTAATTTAAAGTAGTAATTGTTTTATTCGTCGGCACAGGATCCGCCTGATCAAAAAAGATAAAAGCTTCATTTGTGATAACACTAGCGTCAGGAGCATCTTTTTTTCTATGGATCGTAAATTGTACAAACCCATGACTGGCTGGTTCATTTATGTTGCTATCGGGAAGCATAATATTGTTGAAAGAAAATGTTAGAATTCCTTCTCCCGTTATTTGTGCATCGCATGGATAGCTGGAACCTATTTTTTCGAATGAGGCGACATCCAACAATGAGGAGAGTGTATCCTTGATTGTGACTGAGCGAGCAGTATCAGTTCCTGTATTTTGAAAATTGATAGTATATGTAAGAATAGTATCCTTGCTGCCTATGAATCCTTCATTAGAAGCGCCGGCAGGATATACCTGTTTATTGTTGGGATCAAAAGGGTATGCATATATAGAACATGAATTCATTACATTATCCGAGGGAGAAGCATCGGTTTCCGACGGAATTACGCTTGCCTTTACACAAGCATTTTTTCCCGTAAGGTCACGATTGAAAGGTATTAGAATAATAATGGGAATTGTATTGCTTTCGCCCGGATTTAACAATGAATAATTATAGGTCAATGTATCTCCATTAATTTGAGCACCGGCTATTTGCTCCATATAATATTCCATAAAAGGATCTTTTACCAGTTTAACCACACCAGATTTCGCAAGAGTACCAATATTGGAATAGGTTAGAGAATAAGTAACTAAAGAGTTTAAGCGCAGAGAAGACAAGTTATTAATACCAATCGAAAAATTAGTGATGGAAGTGATTTTAACACCAAAATTTTTTGGAGCAATTACTGTATTATTTGCAGAAATTAAATATGATTTTGTAGCAGGACACAAAATTTGCAAATCAGGTTTAGGTACAAGAGCTACTTCATAATTTCCATATGGAACTGACAGCTCATAATTTCCAACGGCATCTGTGGTAGCGTAGTAATTTTTTCCATTGTCAGTATTTTTCAGTGATACAAATCTACCGGAGATTGCTCTCTCTCCTGCATTCTGCAAACAATCCGAATTTGATTCTTCATAAACTGTACCACTCAAAACACTACAGTCCACAAATGCTACCTGGATACTATCTTTTTTGTGACAGGCCCCTTCATGATACACTTCTACCGAATAGGTACCAGAAGAAGAAATTGTAATTGATTGTGAAATGCTACCCGTAGACCATTTATATTGACATCCCGGATTCCCTGCATTTAACACGAATGAAGATCCTTGACAGGCTGTTGTATCATCTGATAAATTGATAACAGGAATTGCTTTTACTAAAACATTGATCGAATCTCGTTTCGTACAATTTCCTTTAGTAACATCTACAAAATATAACCCATTTGTAGTTATTGATCTTGTCTGAGTAATCAACGAATTATTATTGTTCCATTTGTAAGTAGCTCCTGAATTTCCTGCATCAAGTGTTAAAGATTGACCTGTGCAAAGTGTTGTATCTCTACCTAAATTTACATTCACTGATACGTTATTAATAATGATTGTATCGGATGCTATACAATATGCATTGGACACTTTTACCCAATATTTTCCTGGCACTGTGACAGTATCCGTACTTGTTGTTTTGCCATCTGACCATAGATAATTAACATTTGTTCCGGAAGCGTTCAATACTAGAGAGGTTCCTGTACATACGGTTTTATCAGGACCAAGATTAGTAGATACTCCTTGTACTGAAGTGATTTGTATAGTATCTGAATTTTTACAATTATTAAATGCAACTTCTACAATGTAGGTACCTCCTGTTGAAATTGTTTTAGTTTGTGAAGCAAGAACATTATTCCATCGATAAGTAGCTCCCGGGTTTCCGGCATTTAATGTGATGGTTCGTCCACTACAGAGTGTGGTATCCTTACCAAGCGATACTACAGGGCGAGCAATATAATTTATTTTTATAGTATCCCGATAAGACAAAATACCATCGCTTACCTCTACCCAATAGTCACCGTTGGTAATTGCTTTAATCTTTTGAGTAGTTTCTCCGGTAGACCAGAGATAAGAGTAGTAAGAACTTCCTGCATCAAGCACAGCTGTATCAGCAATACAAAAAGTTTTATTTGGCCCTAAGTTTATTGCCGGTTGAGAATATGACGATGTTTGATATCTTATGGTGTCGATTGCAATAGCTATTACTTTTACAGGATTTTGAAGCGAGCCTTTGTACCTCCAATTTCCATTTCCGTCAGAAACTGTCTGAGCAATAAAATCTTTTCCTTGTAAGAAATTATTAAATCCATTATCCTGATACAATTCTATTTTCATGTACGCTTTGGAAGTCCCGCTGATGCTGTCCACAGAGCGATACGTAATTAAAGGTGCTGCCAGGTTTGGATTAGTAATTATTGAACCAGAATTATTATAGATTGAATTTTTTGTAATTATAGCATTCACTCCTGATACCAATGGATTAATTGTATTGTTGGCAATCAAATTATTTTTAATTGAAATATTAGTAGAAGTGTTCGTTTCAATTTTGAAAGCATTAGGAATCGGATTATTTCCTGTTATATCAGTTCCTATATAATTATTTTCTATGGAAAGATTCGTGCAAACACCAAGATTAAAAAAACCTGTATTTCCCGATATCAAATTTCTGTCACTGATATTACTTCCTCCGATCTGAACATTACTGAGAAAGGGATATGCTGCACCATTATCACCATAAAAAACATGGCCATTGGGAATAGCATATTGTCCATCAATATCAGTTCCAATCTTATTTCCTTTTATGATCAATCCATTTACTTTTTTATAAATACCTGATACCGGCATTTGACTAAAAGCAAAAAAGACACAGGCTGTATTCCCTGATATTACATTGTTCAAAATGTTAATGTTGCTTCCTTCCAATCCAAATACAGAATTATCATATAGGTACCATGTGCTAGAAACCGTTCCATTAGGCATGGCAGATTTACCATCCGGAGTAGTACCGATTAAATTATTTTGAATTGTAACGCTACTACATATGGAGCCATCATCCATAAATGCAGAGCTGGCTGGTTGCCCAAACAGTATAGCATTTTTCGAATTACCACTGATTACATTTCCTTTGTTAGGAGCTCCGATTATATAACTATGTCCATAGAGATGTATTCCTATTGGAAAATTGTGAATGTATAAACCATAAATATTAACGTTGTTACCATGTCTATAACTTGTCGAGGATGGATAAGAGCCAGGTTGTTCTGTTCCTAGTATGGAAAAACAAGCTCCTAATGCTATTGGTGCAGAGATACTTTCATAAGAAGAGTAAGTAAGGTTGGTTCCATCTAGTTCAATTTTAGGATTGTTTCCTGTATACCCATATGCAGGTTGTGTAGAACCATCTATAATCATAGGAGTCAAAATAAAAGGAAGGTAATAACTCAAATTAATTTTGTGGGGTGCCATCCCTGGTATATCAAATACAATGGTATCTTGCTCAGGAGTCATATTGGCTTCAAGAATTGCCTCGGTTAGAGAACCTACTCCCACATCATTTGTATTCGTCACCAAAATTTTTCTTCCTGCGAAAGAAATAAAGTGATTGTTTGCATATGACGAACGGTATTTTATGCCTTGTTGGTAAACTATCGGGGCTACATGCGGATTAGGTAAATAAAGCCCGGAAAGTATAACCTGGCTATAGGCATGATTAACTGGATCATTATTGCCAAAACCTAACCCATCAAAATTGATTACCGGTAAAGGTGAATAAAGATGAATTGTAATATCATCACCTGCATTAGCAACAGGGTTAGGAATCACAAATCCCACCGATCTATTTAGTAGAGCACTAGGTATAGTCAAAATATCGTTATTAAAATCAATAATGGCCTGGCGAAGAGACCCTGGGCCTGAATCGGCATTTGTAGTAACTTCATAACTCCATGTGTTAGGATTATAGGCTGCCTTTGTCTGAAAAATAGTTAGTACAATAAATAAAAGTGAGAGTAGTAGTTTATTCATAGCTGTTTTAAATTTTCATTAGTAGCTTTCAATACAGGAATCTCTTCCAAAACAAAAATTAAAATTGAGTGATTTTATTATAAATACAGATTTATAAAAATAAGTAACCTAAAAAAGCTATGTTTTTCTTGAATATATACTATTCATAAATCCATTAAAAAAATTTCCTTCTCTTCTCCGTCACCTTCATATACAAAATATAAAGCGCAAAGATCAACGTAGTAACATTCGCAAGGATCAAAGGTAATTGCTTTAAGAAAATGCCATACAAGGCCCAGCAAATAAGACCGAGATTAAAAATTAAAAACATGGCCAGCGAAATAGAACGTGTGTCTTTAGTCTTGTATACCAAAACTGCCTGCGGAATAAAAGCCACAGTAGTGAGCACCGCGGCAAGGTATCCTATCATTTCTACTGGTGAGATCATATACATTCTAAAATAAAACTGCCGGATACTTTTGATATCCGGCAGCTGATTTTATTGTTAAGCCATTTCTTCTGACTTCTTACTCATTCTGTTTCGCTCATTTTCCTCGAGGTAGATCTTACGCATGCGTAGCGCAGTAGGCGTGATCTCCAGGAGTTCGTCTTTCTGAATATATTCCATACACTCCTCTAACGAGAATTGTACTTTCGGAGCGATCTTTACGTTGTCGTCTGTACCAGAAGCACGCATGTTGGTCAGTTTTTTACCTTTCAGTACGTTTACCGTAAGATCATTTCCACGTGTGTGCTCACCGATCACTTGTCCCATGTACACTTCATCACCTGGATCGATGAAGAAATGTCCTCTGTCTTGCAGCTTATCGATTGCGTAAGCAGTGGTATCGCCTGTTTCACCAGAGATAATAGAACCAGAAGTTCTGCCTGGGATCGTGCCTTTATATGGCTCGTATGATTTGAAACGGTGGTTCATGATCGCTTCTCCTTGCGTAGCGGTAAGCACCTGGTTACGCAGACCGATGATACCTCTTGAAGGGATATTAAACTCTAAGTGTTGAAGATCTCCTTTCGGTTCCATGATCAATAGCTCGCCTTTTCTTTGTGTAGCAAGTTCGATCACTTTTCCTGCAGTAGATTCCGGAACGTCTACAACCAGCGTCTCGATTGGCTCGCAGCGTTGTCCGTCAATTTCTTTGAAAATTACCTGAGGTTGTCCTACTTGTAATTCATATCCTTCTCTTCTCATTGTTTCGATCAATACAGACAAGTGAAGGATACCGCGGCCGAATACCAGGAATCTATCTTCGCTTTCTGTTTCCTGCACGCGAAGTGCAAGGTTTTTCTCGATCTCTTTCATCAGACGATCACGAAGGTGACGGGAAGTTACAAACTTACCATCGCGTCCATAGAACGGAGAGTTGTTGATGCAGAAGAGCATGTTCATAGTAGGCTCGTCTACTGCGATCCTTGGAAGTGCTTCCGGGTTTTCCGCGTCAGCGATCGTATCTCCAATTTCGAAATCTTCAATTCCGGTAACGGCACAAATATCTCCGGATTTTACACTTGCCACTTTCACGCGACCAAGTCCTTCGAATAATTGAAGTTCTTTGATTCTACCTTTTTTGAAAGAACCATCTGCCTTGCAAAGAGAAATAGCAGCGCCTTCTTTCAACTCACCACGGCTCACACGGCCGATCGCGATTCTTCCTACGAAAGAAGAATAATCCAGCGAAGTGATCTGCATTTGTACAGTACCTTCTACTTCCGGAGCCGGAGGGATCTGTTCAAGAATTGTATCTAAAAGGAAGGTAATATCAGTGGTTGGTTTTTTCCAATCTGGCCCCATCCATCCTTGTTTGGATGAACCGTAAACGGTTACGAAGTCAAGTTGCTCTTCGGTAGCGCCAAGGTTGAACATAAGGTCGAATACAGATTCCTGTACTTCGTCCGGGCGACAGTTTTCTTTATCTACTTTGTTTACCAATACAATTGGTTTCAAGCCAAGGCCGATTGCTTTACCTAATACGAATCTGGTTTGCGGCATAGGTCCTTCAAAGGCATCTACCAGGAGTACCACACCATCAGCCATCTTCAGTACGCGTTCTACTTCACCACCAAAGTCGGCGTGGCCTGGAGTATCGATAATATTGATCTTTACATCTTTATAACGTACAGATACGTTTTTAGCCAGGATCGTAATCCCTCTCTCTCTTTCCAGATCATTGTTGTCCAAAATCAGGTCGTCGAATTGCTGGTTCTCTCTGAAAAGTTTTGAAGCGTGGATGATCTTATCTACCAGGGTAGTTTTACCGTGGTCAACGTGTGCAATAATCGCAATGTTTCTGATGCTCTGCATATCAACTATATTTTTTGAAGGTGCAAAGGTACGAAAAACTATTGTGAAAAAGGAGCTTTCCTATTAAATCTAGATCAAGTTTCTCATTTTCAACTGGATGAATAGATGTTTTTTTCATAACAGGTGAAAGATTATGACTGATAACCAGGTATTTAAAAGATACCAGATGCCGGATACCTGATACCGGACGATTTTGCCGCGACCTTAATTTATTTGATTTAAGGATGAACTCGGTTTTATGATATCTGGGCATCTGGCATCTGGTATCCGGCATCTGAAAATTCCTGTTAACTTTGCTGGAAAACAGAATTACCATTTACAATGATTGAAAATCCAAAACGCTATACTGTCACCGCAGCGCTTATTTACGCCAATGGCCCTATTCACATTGGTCACCTGGCGGGCTGTTATCTTCCTGCTGATATTTATGTACGCTATCTCCGTTCGAAAGGTGCTGACGTCGTATTTGTAAGCGGTACAGACGAGCATGGCGTGCCGATCACGATCAAGGCCAAGAATGAAGGTACTACGCCTCAACAGGTGGTAGACAAATACTATAAGCAAATCAAAAACTCGTTTGAAAATTTTGGCATTTCATTCGACATCTATTCACGTACCAGTAAAGAAGAACATCATAAAGTATCGCAGGAATATTTTACTAACCTGTATAACAAAAAATATTTCAACGAAGAAATCACCGAACAATACTTCGACGAAACCGCCGGCCAATTCCTGGCCGATCGCTACATCGTAGGTACTTGTCCCAACTGCGGAAATGAAAATGCTTACGGCGATCAGTGTGAAAAATGTGGGAGCACGCTGAGCCCAACAGAATTGATCAACCCGCATTCGATGCTGAGTGGAGCGAAACCCGTTTTGAAAAAAACCAAGAACTGGTATTTGCCTCTTGACAAGATGCAGCCGGAGATTGAGAAGTTTGTAAACAGTCATCCGGAATGGAAAACGAATGTATTCGGCCAATGTCAATCCTGGCTGAAGCAAGGCCTTCTCCCCCGCGCTATGACGCGCGACCTGGAGTGGGGCGTGAAAGTGCCGCTTCCGGATACTGAAGGAAAAGTACTCTATGTTTGGTTCGATGCCCCAATCGGTTACATCACATTTACTAAAGAGTTTTTCGAAAATTATACAACTGAGAAAAATAAAAATGAATTCATCTACAACCGCTCTACGTTCAACGATCTGAAAGCGGGTGATTGGGAAAAATATTGGAAAGACAAGGACACCAAGCTGGTTCATTTTATTGGAAAAGACAATATCGTTTTCCATTGTATCATCTTCCCGGCCATGCTGATGGCTGATGGCAGCTATATTCTTCCTGATAATGTTCCGGCAAATGAATTCATGAATCTGGAAGGTGATAAAATTTCTACTTCCAGAAACTGGGCAGTATGGTTGCATGAATATTTGGAAGAATTTCCGGGCAAACAAGATATTCTTCGCTATGCACTTTGCGCGAACGCTCCGGAAACGAAAGACAATGATTTCACCTGGAAAGATTTCCAAACCCGCAACAATTCAGAGCTGGCGGATATCTTCGGAAATTTTGTAAACCGTGTGATTGTGTTGACGCAGAAAAATTTTGAAGGCAAAATTCCTGCATTAGGTACGCTTACGGATCTTGACAAACAAGTCATCGAAACTATCAAAGAAATTCCTGGCAAGGTATCGGCGTCCATTGAGCAATACCGTTTCCGCGAAGCGCAGGCTTTCATGATGGAGTTGGCAAGGTTAGGCAATAAATACCTCGCAGAAACTGAGCCTTGGAAATTGATAAAAACTGATCTTGAGCGTGTGAAGACAATCATGAATATTAGCGCACAGATCACGGCTAATCTTTCTATCTTATGTGAGCCGTTTTTACCTTTCACTTCCGAAAAGCTGATCAAGATGTTAAACATCACGAAATACGCATGGAAAGAGGCCGGCAGAACAGATCTTGTAGCAGCAGGACATCAAATTGGCGCTGGTGAAATTTTGTTTACAAAAATAGAAGACAGCCAAATAGAAGCACAGATGCAAAAACTCGCTGCTTCCAAAAAAGCAAACGAACTGGCGAAAGCCACCGTAGCTCCTGCAAAAGAAGCTGTGTCTTACGACGATTTCACTAAGATGGATATTCGCATCGCTACTATCCTGGAAGCGGAGCGTGTACCGAAAACTAAAAAACTGCTAAAGCTAAAACTTGATACAGGCCTCGATCAACGTACGGTAGTAAGTGGGATTGCAGAATATTATGAACCTGAAAAAATTATCGGTCAACAGGTTTGTTTGCTGGCCAACCTTGCCCCGCGCGATATCAAAGGGATCCAGTCGCAAGGCATGATTTTAATGGCCGAAGACAAGGATGGAAGTTTGTCGTTTGTTTCTCCTTCGAAGATTGTTTCTAATGGTGGCATTGTAGCGTAATGATATTTACACCTATAAGGTTTTTAGAAACCTTATAGGTGTTTTCGTTAATTTATTTTTAATTTTTTAAACTTTTATTTTTATGAAAAACGCCGACTCTCTTTTTCCGGGAAGTTATTATCACATCTATAATCACGCAGTAGGTGATGAAAATCTATTTAGAAACGAAGACAATTTCTATTACTTTTTACAAAAGTATAACCAGTACATTTATCCTATCTGCGAAACTTATGCTTATAGTTTAATGCCAAATCATTTCCATTTTGCTATAAAGGTTAGAAATCTTGAAACTTTAAATCTTCACTACGAATATTTAAAGAGTGAGAGTAAAACGATCACAACTCTATATCCTTTAAATACCTTGGAAGAAGCATCTAAATTTACAATGCAACAGTTCAGTAATTTTTTCAATTCATACACCAAATCATATAATAAAAAATTCGACCGGAAAGGCGCTTTGTTTATTGATTATATGAAAAGGAAGGTTATTATATCGAAAGAATATTTTACCAACTTAATTTATTACATCCACCACAATCCTGTTCATCATAATTTTTGTAAAAATATGCATGATTGGAAATTTTCATCCTATCATGCGTTTCTTTCATCGAAAGACAGTAAACTGAATAGAGAACAAATTTTTAAATGGTTTGGGGATAAAAAATCATTTATCGATTTTCATAATGCCACACAAAAAATATTTATTAGTGAATTGGAGTTTTAATATACTACACCTATAAGGTTTTTGAAACCTTATAGGTGTGAAATCACTCCGGTAATTTGCCTCCACTCTCGTGGTAATTAAGCAACAACATCAACGTATCAATCATCTCATTATATTTTTTCTCCCCTACTGATGCCGCGTAAAATTCTGCCAGCTCTCCTACTTTAATACGTGCTTCAACCACCAATTGCTTTCCAAGCTTTGTAAGTACGATCGTACTGCTACGCCTGTCCTGTTTGTTGGGTAAACTTTCTATATATCCTAATTCTTCTAATTCCCTTACAACCTTGCTCATTGCTTGCTTCGTAATATGAGCCCGTTTAGCTAGTTCTGTATTGGTAGTACCTTCCGGGTCAATGTTCATCAGCAATGGCATAAACATCATTTTAAAGTCCGTATATCCATGTTTGTGCAAACAGCCTTCCGCCCATGTATCTACATGACGTTTTAACATAGTAAGTAATTTCGGCAAGCTACGCTGCTTATATACAGCCGTTTTCTTAAGCTCTTCATCCAGAGAAGCTATTGACATCCTTTTTCCCATTTCACAAATATAGAAAAAATATTTGGTAAACCTACTTGACTATTTAGTAAACTTGGTTTACCTTTGGATCATTAATAAAACTTTTATGGAAACAGAAGAAAAAAAACCGAAGAAATCTAAAAGGATCTTATTTGTATTAATCCCTGTGTTACTGCTTGTGGCCGCTTATATTTTTAAGAGTGTAAGACATGCTATTAAATACGAAAGCACCGACAATGCTCAGGTAGAAAGCAATGCTGTGCCTGTATTGAGCAGGGTTGCCGGCTATGTAGACAGCCTTCCCCTGCAGGATTACCAGGATATAAAAGCAGGACAACTTTTGCTCAGCATCGATGAGGATGAATACCGTATCGCTGTACAGCAAGCTGAAGCTGACCTAGCCACAGCACAAGCAGACCTTGCCAATGCGCAGGCACAACTTGTAAACACCGGCGCCAACCGCAACGTAGCTACTGCCAATGCTGAAGTGCAAAATGTACGTTTGCAAAAAGCCCTCTCCGATCTTAAAAGAGACGAAGCGCTTTACAAGGAAGGATCGATCACGCAGAAGCAATACGACGATAGCAAGTCGAACGTAGAGACTGCCCAGAAAATGTACCTGGCCAACCAGCAACAAGTGACGCAAGCCTCTTCACAAAGTGCGATTTCACAAGCGCAGGTAACACGCGCAAATGCAGCCATTGACACGCGCAAAGCAATGCTGGAGCAAGCTAAACTTCGTTTTAGTTATACTAAAATCTACGCACCGATCAGCGGAAGGATTGGAAAGAAAAATTTAGAAAAGGGACAATACATTCAACCGGGGCAACCTCTTTTCAATATTGTAAATAATGAAAAATTCTGGATCATAGCGAATTTCAAGGAGACACAATTATATAATATGAAAATCGGGCAAGCCGTAGAGATCAAAATCGACGGGTATCCTGACAGGAAGATCATGGGTAAGATCACTGCCTTCAGCGACGCCACCGGCGCTAAATTTGCTCTACTTCCTCCTGACAATGCAACAGGAAACTTTGTAAAAGTAACACAACGGGTGCCTGTGAAAATTGATTTCGATAATCTTTCTGAAATAAAAGATATCCTGAAAGCAGGATTGAGTGTAGAAATAGACGTAGAAGTAAAATAACCGTTTATGGCTTCCAAGCAACTAACAAGAGTGATCATCGCGGTCACCGCTATTTTCGCGGCTATCATGGAGTTGATCGATACCTCAATCGTGAACGTGGCGCTGGCACAAATAAGCGGGAACCTTGGCGCGACCATTGAAGATACTTCATGGGTTGTTACCGCCTATGCAATCGCAAATGTGATCATCATCCCTATGACGGGATTCCTGGCGCGCTATTTCGGACGGAAAAATTATTATATCAGTTCCATTATTCTTTTCACAATTGCTTCCTATTTATGCGGACAAGCCGAGAGCCTTGAAACACTTGTCCTCTGGAGATTCATCCAGGGTATCGGAGGTGGAGCGTTGCTTTCTACTTCACAAGCGATCATGTTCGATGCATTTGATCCTTCTCAGCGCGCCATGGCCTCTGGTATGTTTGGTATGGGCATTGTGCTTGGACCTGCGATCGGTCCTACCTTGGGAGGTATTATCGTAGATGGTTATTCCTGGCCTTTGATCTTTTATATCAATATTCCATTCGGGATCGCTGCCACTTTTCTTGCGTTGCGATTTATAGAGAAAAAACCGGAAGAACATAATATCAATCGTAAAGAGATCAGCATCGACTACATCGGGATCTCCTTATTGGCGGTAGGTGTAGCTTCATTGCAATATGTATTGGAGCGAGGAGAACACGACGACTGGTTTCATAGTAATGGTATCATACTTTTGACAGGCGCAGCGATTTGCGGATTGATCGGTTTTGTGTGGTGGGAACTCCGCGAAAAAGCGCCTGTTATTAATCTTCACTTACTTCGCAATCGAAACCTGGCTGCGAGTAATATTCTTACGTTCGTATGTGGTTTCGGTCTATTCGGATCTGTATTTATCTTCCCTGTAATGGCTCAAAGAATTCTAGGCTATACTTCTACAGAAGCCGGTCTGAGCCTTATACCAGGCGCATTGATAGCGGTGCTGATCATGCCTATCATAGGGCGTACACTCGGCACGGTGATTCAACCAATTGTATTTGTGATCATCGGGTTTGTGATGTTTATTCTTCATGGATATACTTCTTCGCTCGCGACGGCAGAAGCCAGCAGAGCGTGGTTTATTCTACCACAGATCTTCCGTGGTCTCGGCACTGCTTGTCTTACAGTACCATTGATCAACCAAGCAATGGTGGGCTTGCAGCCGAAAGATATGGGAAGCGGAATTGCACTTACCAATATGTTGCGCCAACTAGGGGGAGCTTTCGGGATCGCTGTGATGAACACTTATATCTCACACCGATACGTAGTACATCGTACAGACCTTGTAAGCAATTTGCAAATGAACGATCCGGAAATGATCCAGCGATTGAATGCGCTGGCACAAGGAACCGCCGCGAAAGGAGTCAACGCGCTTTCCACAACAGAAGCAGGCTACAGGATACTGGAAGGTACAGTAACGAGACAAAGTTATCTCCTCTCCTACCTCGACGGATTTCAAATGATCAGTATATTCTTCATTTGCGCTATTCCATTCATGTTCCTGCTTAGAAACCAAAAAGTAGATGCTGCTACCAAAGCTAAAATTGCAGAAGAATCTCATTAAACAAGAAACTATTATTGCTATGAAAAAAATAATTTTACTTTCCTTATTGCTTGCATCCGGCCTGACATACGGCCAGAGCAGCCAGGAAGAATTGAAAGAACTGGTGACGAAGTCGTTCGGTTATTTTCCTAAAATAAAAGAGATGGAACAGCAAACGGTTCTCAGCGCAGAAAGAATAGAGCTGAGCCGGAAAAACTACATGCCTACGCTGGCAGGAAATGTTTCATACAGTTATATAAATCCGGTAAGCCAGACTGCTATTCCAATTGGTCCCGGAGTTACAAGAGAGCTTCAGTTCCAGCCGCATAATAATTTTAATGCAAACCTTGCGCTCAACTATGTGGTCTACGATTTCGGACGTACAAGGGCCAGTATAGAAAAAGCGAAAGAAGAACTGAAAGCTTCGCAAGGCACTCTGGAAGCCAACAAGACACAGCTTGCTGCGCAAGTAGCGGGTGTTTATTATGGAATTATTTATTTAGAAAAAGCGATCGCTATTCAAGACAGCGTGCTCGCTACATTAGAAGAAAATAAAAGAGTAGCAGAAAGCAAACTTCGCCATGGAGAAGGATTGGAAATCGATCTGCTGAATATTAAATCAACAATGGACAACGAGCGCAACAGGAAAGCAGATCTGGAAAATAGTCTTACGAAACAGTATGCGCTGCTCTCCTACTCTACAGGATCTGAGGCTACGATCAAAGGTGCTTATTTTGATTTTGCGAGTGAAAATACAAGCGTGGCAGATGCTTTGAATAAGGCAGTTCAGGACAACTATGATTTTTCCATACTCAAAAACAGGATCTCTGTATCCAAAAGCGATATCAATCTGAATCGCGCACAGTACCTGCCAACATTGAACTTTGTAGCCAACACCGGTTATAAAAACGGTTATCAGCCGGATCTGAATCAATTGAGATTTAATTATCTCATCGGAGCAAATCTCGCGATACCTATTTACTCGGGAGGAAAAATTGATCAGCAAGTGCAGATCGCTAAAAGTACGGCCCGCCTGAACGAGCTGACGATGGAGACGTTGAGAAATAATTATAAAAGAGATATTCAGCAAACCTTGGCGGATATTAATTCTAATCAAGAACGTTTGCGCAACATCGAAAGCCAAATTACGCAAGCGAAAGAAACTTCCAGGCTCGCGGCTTCGAGATTTAAGAATGGAACAGGTACACATCTGGAGCTGACTACTGCTATTACCAATATTCAAAGAGCAGAGTTGACAAAACTTCAATATCAGTATCAACTTTGTCTTTCAAACATTGAACTGGCAAGGCTTACAGGGGTGAAGTATTGGTAATAAATATACGTCATTGCGAGGAGTCCACGACGATAGTCGGGACGACGAAGCAATCCGTTAACTACGAAGCCGAGTCCGTTTATTATTGCTAATAGTTTCAACTTAACAAGTGCTGCGTAGTGACAGATTGCTTCGTCGTGGCACCTGTGGCGCGCACTCCTCGCAATGACGGTGAATTTAAATATATATATAAATCAAAAAGGCTCTTCCTTGCAGAAGAGCCTTTTTTTCTAAAAATTACTCACAAAAAATTAACTTACTTTTTATCTGATAAAATTTTTCGATGCAGTTTTTAAGAACTATTTCTTGATAAATCTTTTTGTAAAACTATTTCCATCTTTATTCACTACAAGTGTATACATACCAGCACTCAGAGAGGATACATCTATTTTGTCTGCTTGAATAGTTGTATTGATTACTTGAATCCCCATGTCGTTCACTACCTTGGCACTGCCTCCGGAAAGATCGCTACCTGATACGAATTGTAGTTCACCTTCAATTGGATTAGGATAAATCGTCACACCAGTTCCAAGATTGTAATTAGAAGAGATATCTTCCGACTGTGGATCTGCTGCTCCGATTTTAGCGCCTGTGTTTTTGGTAATGCTAAACCAGTTGATATTCCAACCGCCTGCCTGCGCGTAGATCCCAACATTGTAAGTACCTGCGTTAACAGTAACAGTCTGCGAAACCGTTGTCCAGTTTTGCCATCCTCCGGTAGCAGGAATGTTTACAGTGCCTAGCTGAATAGAACCTGCATTCAAGTCCATCGACAAACGGCTGCCGCTGATACTTGCTACACGATATTGTATCGTATAAGTGCCAGACGTTGGGAAAGTAATATTATTGTACGCCATCCAATCGCCCTGATCAATGTAACCTACGTCTTGTCCGCCACCCGCATCCGTTGTAGCTTCATTTTGCACGCCGAGCATAGCGCTATAATTTTCTGCCTGGATCGTTGTGCTGAACGTATTTGTTTTTGTACGTACGATTAGTGAAGAAGCCTGGTCATTCCAACCATTGTTTACAAGACATGAATTATCAGAATTCAAAACGATAGAAGATCCGGTGAAATTCATATCCCAGAAAAGTTGCACTTCGTATCCTGAATTTATTTTCAAAGAAGAAATATCATCGTTCGAAATTCCTCTTGCTTGCAGATCTGTAATATTATAGCTGCCTACAGGAAGTCCTACCGCATAACCGCCGAAGTTGCAATCTTTGTAGAATGTAGCAACGCCTGTAGATTGTGGCACTCCATTATCTTGATAAACTCTTACATAGTCTACATACATATTTGCGGGGAATGCATTGTTGTCAATTGAAAACCCTGGCCAATTACCACCGACAGCGAGGTTTAGAAGAATGAAGAAGCTGCGCTGAAATTCTTCCGTGCTTCCCACATTGTTTGCAATGTTGATCTCGTTGTATTTGTTTCCATCCACAAACCAACGGATGTAAGAAGAAGTCCATTCGATGCTGTACACATGAAAATCAGCGACGCTGCCAACACTAGTTGCATTTCCATAATCAGCTTGGTTTCCATTTGCATCTTTCCAGTGTACAGTACCATTGATACCACCGCCTGTATTCACGTGTTCCATGATATCGATCTCACCGCAGCCAGGCCAGCCCACGGAAGAGATATTATCGCCAAGCATCCAGAATGCGGGCCATGAGCCCTGGAAGGCAGGCATCGCAATTCTTGCTTCTATTTTTCCATACGTCCAGGATTTTTTGCCTTGTGTTTTCATACGCACGGAAGTATAATTAGCTCCGCCATAGCTTTCTCTTTTTGCGGAGATCACCAATTGTCCGTTTTGTACGCTGGCATTTTCTCTTCTATAATATTCTAACTCATTATTACCCCAGCCTCCGGCGCCGGTTTCAAATACCCAGTCGCCGCTGATTCCATTTGTGAATTCGTCTGACCATACCAATTGCCAGTTTTGCGAAAATAGTTTTCCTCCCGACAGCAGAAGAATCACCATTAGAAATACTATTTTTCTTGTTTTCATAATGTGTAAGTTTGTGGTTTTAAATTTATCTGTTATTCAATATTTTCTGATATGTAATTAATCTCTTTGTTTCCCAACTCATCTCATCGCGCTCTGACCACCCATTGTAGCGGCCTTTGGAAAATTGAAGCATCCAGAAAAGAAAGATCAATAGAAAAGCTATGATCCGCATAATTTCTTTTTTTAATGAAGCGTACAAACGCATAGCTTAGTAGTAAATGGTGAATCGTGTTTTTACATACGATTCACCATTTTTCATTTTTATTGTTTTACAAAACGCTTCACGATCTTATTTCCATCTTTGGAATAGATCAGCGTATAAATTCCTGAAGAAAGCGTTGAAACGTTGATGGAATTATTTTCTGCTGTTCCATTATATACCTCAATACCCATCGCATCTACGATCAATACCTTGCCGCCTTCTGTATCAAAGGAAGCCTGAAGATTCAATTCGTTCAGTACAGGGTTTGGCGCCAATTGGAAATTTCCTGCCAGGTTATAGTTAGAAGTGATCGAGGAAAGATCTTGCTGGTCGCTCGCTCCGATCTTAGCGCCGGTATTTTTGCTAATGGTGAACCAGTTGATATTCCAGCCACCTGTCTGCGCATAGATCCCCACGTTGTAGGTTCCTGCGTTGATCGTTACCGTTTGCGTGATCGTTGTCCAGTTTTGCCAACCACCAGTAGCAGGAATGTTGGCAGCACCGAGCTGAATACTACCTGCGTTCAGATCCATTGACAAGGTACCACCACTGACGCTGGCTACACGGTATTGCACGGTATAGGTGCCGGATGTAGGGAAGGTGATGTTGTAATAAGCCATCCAATCGCCTGCGTCGATATAGCCTACGTTCAGCCCGCCTCCTGCGTCTGTTGTGGCTTCTGTTTGTACACCGTTCATAGCACCATAGCTCTCTGCCTGAATAGTAGTACTGAAGCTACTTGTCTTAGCGCGCACTTTCAATGAAGAAGCCTGATCGTTCCATCCATTGTTTACCAAACAGCTATTGTCTGAACCCACTACCAGAGAAGAGCCGGAGAAATTCATATCCCAGAAAAGCTGTACTTCATATCCTGAGTTTATTTTCAGTGAAGAAATATCGTCATTCAAAATTCCTTTGGCCTGCAAGTCACTAAGATTGTAATCTCCTGCGGGCAGGCTCACTGCGTAGCCGCCATAGTTGCAGTCTTTATAGAAAGTGGCAACACCGGAATTATTATTGTTGTTATTGTTATTAGATGATTTCACTACATCGTTGATTGCGCTCAGCAATGAATAGGCGCCTTGTGCATCCTGTGCAAGTTCCCACATCATGATCCCTCCTGCCTGGCTGATAGCCATTTGTGTTTTTTGTTTAATCGTTGGAATACCGTTATATCCGTCGCTTCCAAAGAAATCAGAATTAGGATCTGCGCCTGCTGCCAGCAAGTCTGCATAGGATCTCCAGCTTGGTCTTGCATAGAAGGGTACACCTACTATACATTTGTTCGCAGGACAACCTTTACCTTTGAAAAGGTTTACACCGTTTACAGCGTACTGATAAGTAGAATGGTTTGCACTAGAGCCATCATCGTAAGCCATAATGTTTACAAAATCTACATATTGAAATACATCGCCGTTGATACCGGAAGCGCTATAACTATCAGCTGCAGCAGCAATGCTCAAGCCTTTGCCGCGCGCGTGCAGTGCAGTACTCATTTCGCGGAGCAGCGTAGTATAATTATTTGCAGAATTTCCCGGATCCGGATATTCCCAATCGATGTCAATACCATCCAGGTTGTAAGTATTGATCAAATAGATCGCATCGTTGATCAGGTTGGTACGAGAGCCCGGGTCACCACCAATGGATTCAAAGATCGGATCAAGAGGAGTTCCATTATCGCTCCAACCGCCGATGGCTACGAATACCTTTACACCATTGGCATGCGCGTTGGCTACAATAGTTTGCAGGTACCCAGGATTATCGATCGCTTTCAATCTTCCACCGTATTGCGGAAGTGCAAAAGCGTAGTTGATATGTGTCAGTTTTGAATATTGAATAGAGGTCTGCGCCCAGGATGGAGCGTATCCTACAACCTTGAACTGCGCTTTCAGCGAGAAGCCGATGCACAGTGCCAATAACATTGTGAGCGCAACTTTGTAAATAAATAGTCTTGATTTCATGTTCTTTGTTTTTGTTTAATGAAATAATCTGTTTCGAATATTTAGTTAGCAGTTGTTGTCGTTAATTTTATTTGCCGTTCGTTGTCCAAACACCCGCAAGGTTGGTTCAGGGTATTATGTCGTTAAATCCTTGCGGGGTTATAGACAGAGCAGCCTAGTAAATACTCGCCTGGCAAAGTGGTGGCTTTCCCGGGCGAGTAATTGATTAGCGTTTTACAAAACGCTGCACGATCTTCGTATTATCCTTCGTGATCAGCATCAGTGTGTAGATTCCTCTTCCCAGCTCGTTTACATCAAGTAAAGAAGTTGGATTAGATTCTTCCATCACCACGATTCCTGTAGCGTCGAATATTTTCAGATGTGATCCGGCAAGCTCATAGTTTGTATTCAGCGTTACTTCATTGTCTACCGGGTTTGGATATAGTTCCAATTGGGCAGCTCCTGAAGTGCCGGTGGTTACTGAAGTTTCAGGTGCATCCATTGATGAGCTCATCGCTACAGCACTTGCGTTGGATACTTTGGTAATGCGAATCCAGTTAATATTCCATCCTCCCGCTTGCGCGAAAATTCCTAAGTTGTATGTACCTGCAGTAACATTTACTGTGTGTGAGATCGTTGTCCAATTCTGCCATCCGCCGGTAGCCGGTACATTCAGATAACCCAACACGATAGCGCCTGCATTCAGGTCAACAGAAAGTTGTCCGCCGCTTACACTGGCTACTCTGTATTCGATCAGGTAAGCGCCGGTGGTTGGGAAGGTAACGTTGTTGTAAGCCATCCAGTCGCCATTGTCGATGTAGCCTACATTCAATCCTCCTCCTGCATCGGTAGTGGTCTCTGTTTGCACGCCTGCCATTGCGCTGTAGTTCTCTGCTTGAATAGTAGTGGTGAACGCTGGCGTAGTAGGCACAGTGATAAATTTCCATTGTCCGTTTGCGCCGTTGTGGTTTGTCCACTGATCAAGCACTGTACCGTTGGCGGTAGAAGATCCTGGCACTTCAACGATCTTGCTGCTGTGTCTCGCTACTAGTTTGTAATAACCGCTTCCGGCATCTTTCAGAATGAATTGTTGGTTCTTTCCTCCTACATACGTCCACTGGTGAAGGATCGCACCATCTGCTTTACTTACGGCATCGATGTCCAATACTTTTCCGCTATGCTTAGCGTCGATTTTGTACACACCGTCTCCAAGATGTGTAAATTCAAATTGCTGATTCGTGCCACCGTTGTAAGTTCCTTGCGCAATGTTTACACCATCGCCAGTGCCTGCGCCCCATACATCCATGTAAAGGCTGCTGTTTTTATTCTGAATGAAAAAAGTACCTGCTACACTGGTCACGCCATCAGGTCTGATCTTTAGGGAAGAAATATTATCGTTCCATCCATTGTCTACCAGACAATCATCATCGGCATTGAACACAGCTGAACTTCCAATATAATTATCATCGAAATAGACAGTGATCTTAAATCCGTAGTTTACTTTCAGAGAAGAAATATCATCGTTGCTGATTCCTCTTGCCTGGAGCTGGCTCAAGGTGAAGTCTCCTTCTTCAAGACCAATCGCGTATCCACCGAAAGCGCAATCTTTGTACACGGTTACTACAGCGTTATCATTGGTAGTAACTTGCGGAGGAATGGTACCGGATATAAAATAACTTCCCAAAGAAGAATAATCGGAATACCCGTCAACCGCCGGATTGCCAGCGCCGGTGCCGTCTACGGAGATATAATATTTTCCTGCGCTTAGACTTGCAGTCACCGTAGCATTTAATCCTGCCTGATCAAACGATCCGATCTGTGTGCCAGATGAGTTGTATAAACGTACAAGAACATCAAGATCACCGTGACGGGAAACTGTATTTACATTCAGCGTAATATTTCCGCCGGCAGTATTGAAAGCAAAAAAGTCAAGATCGGTAGTGCGTTCGATGATCCCTTTGTTTTGATCGGAAGACACTGTGCCGTTCGAACCGATCACCAGATTGGCCGCTGCACTTGTGCTGTTCCCGAAATCATCCGTTCTGTAACCAAGTCCATACGTAGCGCCCGACATGATGGAAAGATCGTCTTCCTGGTTATTGGCGCTGTTGTATTCGCCTTTGCTCCATTGTGTAATGTTTTTGTAATAGCCCACTCCCATGATCGGCGCCCAATCGCCCTGGCCGGCATAATATTCTTCTACCGGACTCTTCCTTCCATCGTGGCTGAGACCAAGTGTATGGCCTACTTCGTGCGAAGACGCCTCTCCTCCTGCTTTTCCACTGGTGATAAAAACCCAGCAAGGCACATCGTTGTCCCAGTTGAATGATCCAACGTACGCTACACCGCCCGCACCAGGCGCAGCCGTGTTGGTAGGGGTGATCACGCAACGCATTCTTTTTGTTCTAGCGTAAGTATTAAATACCGCTTCGCTGGTCGTGATGTTGATGTTGAACGGACGGTAATCTTCGCTTACCACTTCCCACAACTCTTGTATATCTGCATCGCTCATGCCTGAAGGATCAGCGTTGATGGCGTTTCCGTTGTTCCACAAATTTCCTGCAGGCATATTATAGCCGTCAAAGTCAAGCAGTACACAGCCTGTGGCGCCTGGGAAACTTTGCAGGTTGGCAACCGCTGCTCCGATTTGCGAAGCTGTTGGTGTAGTAGTAGCAGCTGCATTGGCGGGCGCATTTTCCAGATCAACACAAAGTACGCCGTCGATGTCTACTTCTTTGATGTGCGCTGTTCCATCCGGATCAGTGTAGTATTTATAAGCTTTCTTTTCTTTTTTGAGAATGATATTTCCTTCTACAGAATTTTTATTTACGTTCAAATAAAAACTTCCCGAATGTTTTCCTGTTACCTCTCCCATCACCGTTTGATGATCTGTAGAATTTGATTGCGCGAAATTGATTTTCGCATCCAGCAATTCAGTAGAAGGTATTTGAAGCTTGAAGGCCGGCTTCGCTACTTTTTGATTGGCAGCAGTTGGCGCTGCTTGTTGCTGAAGATTGGTAAGTAAGTTTTGTGTGGTACCTACTTTCAGGTCGGCACCTGCTTTTTGGGCAAGAGTAGCATATCCACTACTCAAAAACACCAAGGAACATAAGCATAATTTGTAAAGTTTTTTCATTTTCATTTCCAGGTTTAGTTCAATTATTATTTTCAGTAATAAAGTGGTAAAGCAATTCGAGTGAAAAAACTTTTGGAAACTTATTGTCAGGTAGAGCTCTTTTCTTATTTCCTTTTTAACAATAAGCCTCCGGAACTTTGAACAAAATATTTTGTGTTTAACAAAGTTTTTTCTTCACTTAACCCAGTATAAAACATCGAAAGGAAATTCAGTATAAGAGGTGTACTATTTTTTTGAAAAAGGGTATAAAAATCACTCCCGGTGAGGTGGTTTTATTACGCGATAAAAGATTGGTAAAACGTATAAAAAATTAAATAAACCTACTTTTTGATACCTTTGTTACATGAAAATGCCACGTTTAGATATTTTTTAAAAAACCTGTGATTTATGGGCAATTATTCGAGAATTATATCCTCCCAGGAGTCGAGCGACTTTCGTTTTTTGAGCTTTTCTGCTTTCATTTCCTGTACCTTTTTCCGGAAAGCCCAGACAGTAGCTTTTCGCAAATCGATGATCTCTGAGAGCTCATCAAGGGTGTAAATATTCGTTTCTTTGAAGGTATCGTAGGTAATATAAAAGGCTTTATTTAGAGGAAATTTTATGGAATGAAACAAAGTACCAGCCGTGGCCGACTCGGAATATTTACATTTATTGCATTTTCTGGAAAACGGTTTTTCGCCTTTACTGTAGGAATTGTAGCCGCATTTTTTGCAGGTATAACCATCTTCCCATTTCAGGTTTTCGAGGTATTGCAGGCAAAATGTATCGTTCGGAAAAATCGATAAAAACTCTTCGTATGAAACTTTCTCGATCAGAATCCTTGAGCGTGTTTCACTTTTTACCTGTTTTTTAAGATTCCAGTTGTCGAGATCGAGCTGCGAATTCATTTGATTTAGCTCCTCAGTAAGCTGCTTGAGCTTGATATTAGCGGTCTCCAGCTGTTCCGACTGCTGCTTGAGCTTTTCGGTACGTTCCGTTACTTTTTGTTCCAGCTCTTTATTGATCTTGTCTTTAAGAATTTCTTTTTCTTCCAGGATGCCAATTATAGCTTGCTGATTTTTTTCTTTCTCATTTTTGATGATCCGGATCTTATCGCCAAGAGCGTAGGAAAACATCAATACTTCAAACACAAAACCGAAATTGAAGATGTAGATCGTATACAAATTGCTCGGCACGATCCCGTATGTACGTAATACGAACACGAGAAAGCCCCCGAGAATAATGGAGTAGCCGATGATAAAGAAACGCGCAGGTTTATACTTTTTCTGAAAGAAAAGTTTTAGCGCCAAATAATAAATGATAGCAAAAGGCAGGATGAAAAGGATCGCTTTGATCTGGATCGGGAATGTATAAGAGAATGAAAGTGAAAGCAAAATGTTGAGCACGGCTAGTGTGTACAGCCAATAAGTAGTTTTAGGATAGCTGCTTCTCAGTTCTAAGAATTCGATCGCATAAAAGGTAAATGTGAGGTTGAGTAGATTTGGCGCATTTTCAAAGAGTAAATGATTAAAAATAACTATGTCCGGCCAAAAGATCTGGAACCCTGTAAGGTCTTCGCTGAAGGTATAAAGCCCGCAGCTCACTACATAAAACACATAGATGAGGTAAACCCGTTCACGTGTGAAAATATAGATCAGCAGGTTGTACATCGCCATGATGAAAATGATGCCGTAGAAAATTCCGAGAAAATAATATTCGTGCGTGATGTAGGAAAACAAATAGTGCGAACTACGCAAACTAGCCCAGAAGCTGCTATAGTAGCGGGATTTCACCTTTACATAATAGGTATAAGTATGTCCTTTCGGAATAGAAAGGTCAAATAAAAAATTCTTATGATCAAAAGGCCGGAGTGTCACCGGCTGACTCATGCCTACTGCGGGATAAGTGCGGATTTTCCCTTCGGAAGAAATTTGATACAGTTGTAAAAAGGAATTATGTCCATCGGGAAATTCCAGCATCCAGGTGAGATTTCTTGGATCTTCGTTGCGAATGCTAAAGCGGATCCAGAACGTGGTATTGATTTTGGGGATATTGAGTGTTTTTACTTTTTTAAGACTTTGCCAGCCTTCTGCTTTCTGAATGGTAGCAATGTTGTAGCGATCGTCCTTGTCTTCGAGCATTTCACAGTAATTGCCAAAAATATAATTATCGCTCTCCATCACTACAGTGAGCGTATCGGCCGCGTGAATGCGGAGATTTAAAAGTAAAAGAAAAACAACAAGGAAGTGTTTCAACTTTTTTCGCTTGGATAATTTCTTTCTTTAAGATAGGAAATAAATAAACACGAAGACACAAAGGCACGAAGATTCTTTATGTCTTCGTGCCTTTGTGTTAAAAAAATTATAGTGTAGCGTTCGTCTTTTTATCTGTGGCTACCACTACAGGCAGCTTCAGTTGATTAGCAATGTCTACCACATCAATAAATGCCTGCACGGGCACTGTCTTATCTGCTTTAATCACCACAGTAGCGTTCTCCTGGCCTTTGGCTTCTTGTGCCAATGCGTTCTTCAAAGAGGCCTCGCTTAGCTCTTGCTTGTTGATGAAATAATGTTGACTCGCATCAATAGTCACGTAGATCGTATGTCTTGGAATACTTGCACCAGTGTTGGATTTAGGCAAAAGCACCTTGATGGCTTCCGGACTGGCCAGTGTGGAGACCATCAGGAAGAATAGCATCAGGAAAAATAAAATATCCGACAGCGAGCCGGCCTCTACGCCACTCCCATGTCTTTGTCTTCTTCTGAATTTCATAACTGTGGTTTGTGAAGGATGTCCATAAATTCAATCGTCTTCATCTCCATATCGTTGATCGTACGATCGATCATATTGTTCAGGTAAACATAGAACACATGCGCGATGATCCCGACTACAAGTCCTGCGCCTGAGGTCACCATTTTCTCGTAGATACCACCTGCAATGATACTGATACTGATGTTATCGGTTACAGAAATGCTGTGGAAAGATTTGATCATCCCTGTTACCGTACCCAGGAATCCCAGCATTGGCGCGATGGCGGCGATGGCAGAAAGGAAGCTCAGGTTTTTTTCCATTTTAGAAATTTCCACATTGGCTTTGTACTCGATCGCACTTTCAATATCGCGCATCGGTGAGCCTAAGCGGTACAAACCTTTTTGCAACATCTTCGCAATCGTATAATCCGACTGATCGCAGTATTCGATGGCACCTTTGATATTGCCTTCTTTCAGTTGTTGATTAATATGAGTTAGAAAATAAGGATCATATTTCCCGGTTTTTTTGATGTAAAGATAGCGCTCAATAAAAAAGTAGACCGACAATACAGACAATAGTAAAATTGGGATCATCACATATCCGCCTTTGAATAAAAGCTCCAATATGGAAATCCCTTTATCTGTGGCCTCCGGCGCAGCAGCTGCCGCAGTGGTGTCCGTTACGATTTGCAATAAAATAAACGATAGGTTCATATGGGTAGTAAACTAATTTTTGATTTAAGAAAAGAAAGGAAGCAAATCAAAAAAGTAAGGAAAACAGCTCCTATACTGCTCTGGCAAGCCGCAGTTTACACTTCACTCTTTATTCATTTCCTGTTCTACAAATAAAACGATACCTTCCGTACCATTATTGCTTACATATTTAGTAATATGTATCGAATTTTGCTAATGATGAGGATAAAAGGTATTCACACTTGTAAAAAGGATGCCCGATGCCAGATACATTTTCTCTAAATTCAAAAACGAATTTATATTTTAGATCATAAAATATCCGGGATCGGGCATTTGGTATCTATAAAAAATCGTCCCGGCGGAATTTAGAGTGTTTGTATTCTCGCCAATCCTACCTATTTTAGAGGTGGCAAATCTTGCAATCCTAAACCTTACAACGCATGTCTGTTTTTTTCAGAACCAAACCTATTGAAACTGAATCTAATGATACAGGTCTTAAACGAACATTATCTGTAACTGCCCTAATATCGCTGGGTATTGGCGGTATCATCGGAGCTGGTATTTTTATGCGTACGGCTGCCGCAGCAGGCGGGCATGCAGGCCCTGCTGTTACAATCTCATTTATAATAGCAGCCATCGGCTGTGCCTTTGCCGGCTTGTGTTATGCTGAATTTGCTTCTATGATCCCCACTGCGGGAAGCGCCTATTCTTATTCCTACGCTACCATGGGTGAATTAGTAGCATGGATCATCGGCTGGGACCTGGTATTGGAATATGCTCTGGGAGCCGCTACTGTTGCGATTGCCTGGTCTCAATACCTAAATAATATTTTGTACGAATTGTTTCATGTCAGAATTCCTTATGCACTTTGTCATTCTCCCTTCGAAACAAGCCCCGAAGGAGTATCAGGACTAATCAACCTTCCTGCAGTATTCATTTTACTTTGTATGACCTTACTGCTGATCAGAGGTACTCAGGAATCTGCTTTTGTAAATAATATTATTGTATTGCTAAAACTCATGATCGTGCTGTTATTCATAGGACTTGGCTGGCACTTCATAAATAAGGAAAACCATATTCCTTATATGATCCCGGAGACTGCTGGCACTGTACCGCTGAGTACCGGCGGAGTACATGACTACAGCCTGTTTGGCAATCATGGATGGTCGGGAGTTTTGAGAGGAGCAGGAGTTGTATTTTTTGCCTTCATTGGTTTTGATGCCGTATCAACAGCGGCCCAGGAAGCCAAAAATCCTAAACGGGATATGCCTATCGGTATTCTTGGTTCTCTTTTACTTTGCACCATACTGTATATTTTATTTTCACATGTATTAACAGGAATCGCTCCTTTCAAATTCTTTATGGGTGCGGGGAAAGAAGCATCCGTAGCCGCAGCGATCGATGCCTATATGCCCTCTTATCACTGGCTTTCTACCTTTATCACAGCTGCTATCCTGTTTGGATTTTCTTCTGTAATACTTGTACTACTTCTCGGCCAGACAAGAGTATTTTATTCGATGTCAAGAGATGGTCTTGTGCCAAAAATATTTTCGGATGTTCATCCAAAATATAGATCTCCATATAAATCACAATGGCTGTTCTTTATTTTCGTTTCTCTCTTTGCAGCTTTTGTACCAGACAGTGTAGTTGGGGATATGACAAGCATAGGCACTTTGTTTGCTTTTGTACTAGTATGTATTGGAGTCATTATTTTACGTCGCAAGAACCCTTCTTTACCAAGACCATTCAAAACACCTTTAGTACCTCTTATCCCTTTGCTGGGAGTAGCCTTCTGCGTAGCAATGATCGCCGGGTTAGGGTTAAGCAACTGGCTCAGACTATTTATATGGCTGGCGATCGGGTTTGTGATCTATTTTTTTTATAGCATTAAGCATAGTAATTTAAATTCTAAGAAATCATAGATTTTAGAGTTCTGTGATTCTCATTAGTAGAATAAAAATTGAACTTTGCATCTCCGTACCTTGCGCGCGATTTTTGGGCAAAGGTGATGAGACGCAAAAATTAATTAAACAACGATGCTTTTCTCCATTAGAAATATATTCCGTTACAAAAATTCTAACTAAAAAAACTCCATGAATACGATCCTGCCGTTTTTGCTTGCAATGATTGCTGCCGTTGTTTTACTGGAAATGTGGGCGGCCAAATTAAGGATCGCTTATCCTATTGTACTGGTGGTAGCTGGGCTGCTTGTCAGTTTTATTCCAGGATTACCAATCGTAAGCATCCACCCTGATCTTATCTTTTTTATTTTTCTCCCTCCGTTATTGTTTGAAGCTTCGTGGTCTATCTCATCCAAAGAAATGAAAAAGTGGTGGCGCATTATTGGCAGCTTTGCTTTTCTGGTGGTATTTTTCACTGCTTTATCTGTAGCCATCGTTGCGAATCATTTTATACCTGGATTTACAATTGCTTTAGGTTTTTTACTTGGCGGAATTGTTGCTCCGCCCGATGCTGTGAGTACAGGAGCGATCACTAAGTTTGTTAAAATTCCTAATTCCGTCTCTGCCATTCTAGAAGGCGAAAGCCTGCTAAACGATGCCTCCTCACTGATCATTTTCCGTTTCGCACTGGTGGCCGTGGGTACAGGACAGTTCATTTGGCAACAGGCCGCGGTAAATTTTTTGTGGATGGTTATTGGAGGAACCAGTATTGGCTTACTGCTAGGCTGGCTCTTCGTACAGATACATAAACGTCTTCCTACGAATGCTTCGTCAGATATCGCACTCACGCTTATTGAACCTTATTTCATGTATTGGCTCGCAGAGCAGTTTCATTGCTCAGGCGTGCTGGCTGTAGTAAGCGGTGGCTTGTTGATGTCGGCAAGGCAGCTTACCTTTTTAAACAGCGCGAGCCGTGTCCAGGGTTTTAGTGTTTGGGAAAGTTTTGTGTTTATATTAAATGGACTTGTATTTCTTCTCATCGGCCTGGAACTTCCGGAAATTGTAGCAGGCCTGAAGACAAAAGGGATTCCGTTGAGCACCGCTATAGGCTATGGCATATTAGTTACCGTTGTGCTGATCGCAGCGAGAATGATCAGTGCTTATGCCGCCATGGCCGCTACCTATATCTTTCGTCCTAGTGTAGCGCCCAGAGCCGGCTCCAGGCGTAGAACCCTATTAATGCCACTCATCTTAGGATGGTCTGGAATGCGAGGGGTAGTATCACTGGCAGCGGCTCTGGCGATCCCTATCACGTTGGACAATGGTATAGAATTTCCACAACGCAATCTTATTTTATTCATCACTTTTATTGCCATTCTTCTCACGCTTGTAGTGCAGGGGTTGACACTACCTTATTTTATTAAGCGCTCACACATATTTGATCATATCAGAGATAAAGAATTGAAAGAAACAGCCAAACAGGAAATGAAACAAGGACTCAAGCAACATGTCTATCAATTTCTGCAAAACAAATACGAAAATGAATTGAATGATCATAAAGGAATGGAAAGGCTGCTAAAGCTATGGGAAGAACGGACAAAAGCTGCCGATGATGTTTTGATAAATGAAAAAACCAAAGCAGTTTTCCTTGAATTACTCGAAAGTCAGCGACAGTATCTTGCCGAACTCAATAAAGATCCTAAAATCAACGAAGAAATTATTCGTGAACAATTATACCAGATTGACCTGGAAGAAGAGCGATTGAAAGTAATTTAACATGACTTTCGCATGTATGAACCTGACCGCTGAAATAAGCGCCAAATCATAAATACCAAATTCAAAAGAGTCATTTTTATTTTTGATTTACTTCAGTTCGCCCGGTATAACGGTTATATTTTGTTTCCTGCCAGCACGCAGTACGGTAAGCTCAGTTTGTTTTCCTGTAACTTCCTCCGTCAAGTATTTATGGAGGTTGTCTATCGTTGCCACCGGCTTGTCGTTAAATGCTACTATGATGTCGCCAATGTGAAGCTGGTTATTATTAACATTAGCATCCGGCAATATTTCGTATACATACACTCCTGTTTTTGTTTGAAGATGGTTTGCAGCAGTAATACGCGGCGTCAGGTTCACGATCTGACCAGCGATACCCAACTGCGCTCTCTTCACTCTACCATGCATGATAAGCTTGCCTGTTATATAGGCAGCTAGGTTAGAAGATATGGCAAAGCATAGGCCTTGCGCAGCGGAAATGACCGCTGTATTCACGCCGATTACAAATCCTTCAGAATTTACGAGTGGGCCACCGCTGTTGCCTGGATTCAGCGCAGCATCCGTCTGTATCACATCGTCTATCAGTCTGCCATTTTTTGCCCGCAACGTCCTTCCCAGTGCGCTCACAACACCAGTAGTCACCGTGTGCTGTAATCCCATCGGGTTGCCGATAGCTATCGCAATTTGCCCGGGTTCCAGCAGATCAGAGTTCCCAAATTTCAAAGGTTTGAGATTGCCGTCATATACTTTTATTACGGCAATATCTGTAGCAGGATCAGCGCCAATCAGGGATGCACTGTATTCCGACTGATCTGCAAACGCTACCTTTATAGAATGGGCTCCTTCTACCACATGATGATTTGTGACGATAAATCCATCAGACGATATCACAAATCCGGATCCCGACGCCTGCTGTTCAACCATTCCTTTCATGCGTAGATGTGGCGCTTTTTTCTCTATGTTGATATGCGTTACAGACTGTGCAGCATGCTTCACTACACCTGTTACCATCGATGAATATGCGTCCAGTAATTGCCTGTCTCTGTCCGCAACGAAATTGAGTTCATTTTTTGCTTCCATAAGCAGTCAGCTAACAACAACCAATCCAATCAAAAATGTATGAAAATCTGACAGGTACATTATTCTTGTCATTAAAAACAACTCTTTGGAATTTGGGGTTTATAATTTGGCGCTTTTTTCAGCAGTTAGGTACATACAAATGCACAGTAAAACATATTTAAAAAATATGAGGCGCTTCAAACTCATTAAAAATAAAACATCGAGTCCAAATTTTGAGCTCTAGACTCATTATTCAAACTCGATGTTGGTTTCCGTCGGGGTGGCAGGACGCCGCCGATATATCTAATTTCCTCTTTTTCAGTAATATTGGAGAACTTATTTTGACTGTTCACCTCGCGCCTCACCTCGGATTTTGATCAATTTTATATCCAAAAAGAGCCGTTTTTGATGGGTAAATTCAGTAGATGAAAGGTACGAATCTTTTCTGACGATGAACCTAAAAGAGTAGAAAATCTTTCAAAAAAAATGTGAAGGGCTGAAGTGGCTTGATGACGTTACTTTATTTATTTATCTTGTCTTATTGACACTATTAATCTCAAGCAATCGGCGTTATGTACTCATCAGAAAAAACTAATACTTACAATCGGATAATAATTTTAATTGTCTTTTTTCTTTTTTATAATTTTTCAAATGCTCAAAATCCTAATGCGATTCCGCTGGTTAAACGGGATTATCATTCTGTACTTTCGTCCTACAGTCCAAAATATGAATTACCCTGGACGTTCATAACTTATGATTCTGAAATTGGTGATACAAAAATGTATTACAGACGGGGAGTAGGCATATTATATAGCAAGTTAGATGGTTGGCGTGTACAGGACTATCTTGTCGTTCTTAAAAGCTGTGTTAACCTTATCGAATTTTGTGATGGGGAATATGGATTTGTAGATTTTGAGCAGAATGATATGGATTCAACATGTCCGCGCGGTTATACAACGACAGGTATGGACTCATACAATTCTTCCTGTTGGTTCGGAATGATGAAAAAGATGGGGATGCCTAAACAAATTATGACAGAGTTTATGATGGAAAGACAAGTCGCGTTTTTGAAAGACGAGAGGTTTGTCAAATTGCCGAAAGTTAAAAAGGAGGAAATAATCAATAAGTCGTTTAAAAAAAATACAGACCGGTTCTGTTCGACCGTTTATATGTATCATGAATCGGATTCAGTAATGGCGGGAAAACTATACGATTATCAACTCTCTCTTAAAAATGCGCTTCTTGTTTCCCAAATCAAAATGAAGCAAAAATGCATCACTACCAACGATAGAGCTGTCAAAAGGCTCTACAAATCATGGAAATCAAACCCGAACGATTCGACAGAATCAATTTTAAATTTTGTAGCCGAAACCGGTAAATCTCCCGGGGAATATAATAATGAGGGTGACGGCGATTTAAGTAGTGTGTATGGAAACAAACGCAAAAGTATAGATTCGATCCGTTATGGCTGGAAAGACATTCAAAAAGTATTAAAGCCCGAAGAAGCGTCTATCGAGATCGTAAAATTCAATAAATGCAATAGTAAGAATGAACCTCAAAGCGATTCTATTATTTATCTGGCAGTTATATTGACTCAAAAAGCATTGCCAAAACTCATTGTATTAGGCAACGGAAATCCATTGGAAACTAAGATTGATACGATGTCTTATAAAAACTACTGGAATCCAATTGATCAATATCTTAAACTGAATAAAATTTCAACGGCTTACGTTTGTCCTGATGGTATTTACCGTTCTATGAATTTTGGAACGCTTTACGATCCAAAATCATCTAACTATTCAGGTGATATTAAAATTCAACCTGTGATAAATTCAAAAGTGATTTTAGATAAAAGCCTTTTGGTTGAAAACAAATAATTAAACCCGGCAGTTTTGTCAAAAATTCTTTCCAACAAGAATAAACCCTCCCCAATAAATCGGATCAGGAAATTTGAGTTTTACTTTTAGTTGTGCGTTTTTAAAGGCGGTGGCCATGTCTTTTCCTGAAGTCCATTCTTTATAGAAATTGTTCATCAATTCTTCGGTAGCCCGATCGTTCACTTTCCATAACGACATAATAATTGATTTCGCCCCCGCCACTCTAAATGCTCTTTGCAATCCATAAACGCCTTCGCCGTTTCGCTGTTCTCCCAGGCCGGTCTCGCAAGCTGATAATACTACGAGCTCAGTGCTGTCCAGATCCAGGCTCATTGCTTCGTAGGCGGTGAGTATGCCGTCTTCTCCAATCGATTTTTTTATAGTGTTTCTTTCTCTCTTTTCATTCAAGGTATTTTCTGCTCCGGCTAACATCAATCCGGATTTCACCAAAGGACTTACATTCCCATTCGTATTTTTATCCGGCAAAAAGAAACCATGGGTGGCTATGTGCAGCACCGTTGGATTGGCGCTGTTTTTTATTGTTTCTTCCCTTGCTTCTTGTTCAAGGTATACGCTCGTAGTCCAGTTATTTTCCTGCAATACGTTTTCTATTTCTTCCACTTCCTTTTTAGTACCTGGCAATTGTACCAGACCCTCGCTGCCCCTGGTTGTATTTTGCGCCAGCTCATAATACATTTTCTTAGAATCAGGTATGTTTATCGGCTTCTCTTCTTTGCTTAGTTTATAACTTGGCATTCCCATCAATACAGCATATTTGTGAGTGCTTTTTCCGATGTCTGCTAAAATAATATCGCGGGTGGTTGTCAGATTAATAATCTCTTTCTCTTCCAGTAAATATTTTCCATTCTCAGGATTAAACAGAGTATTCAGATTGATCGTATTGTAGAGGCCATCTCCGGAAAAATAAACACGGTTAATATTCTTTAATTTTTCTTCAATAGGTTTCCAAAAAATAGTATACGTCAAAGTATCTTTCTCTTGAAACTTAATCATGTTGTGATAATATTTTTCGTAACGCTCCATTTCCTTACCCTTCTTCATCACCACTGCTTCCGGCTTCTTCGATCCTGGCCGGATGATCAGGGCTGTGTAGTACACCGTATCAGTAGAACCGAAAGATGGATAACGCGGCAAGCGGCTGTCGCTAGAGTCGGTCAGCCATTCCGGATAGCCGTATTTCTTCACGCGGACGATCTCGACGGCAGCTTCGTTCTTTTTTAACTTTTTCTGTACGTCTTGCCAGGTGTATTGCGCTTCCGGTTTTACCTTTCCAAAGTAGGCGGTTTTTTCGGTGAGTGTTTTTTCCAACAGCGTTAATCGTGCGTTCAGACTGTCTACATATTTTTTATCGCTCCCGGACATACTTGCTTTGGACAAGACCGATTTCACTATTTCCCATTCTTCGAAAGCTGCTACCACCGTACTATCCTTGCTTTGCTGCATCTTGTTTTTCCACTTGGTATTGGCCTGGAGTAATTTTCCTTTGATATTCAGCGTAAGATTTGTCAGTGTTTCGGGCGCTTTGCTTTGATGGCCTATGTCTTCTACCAGGAAGGATTTATACAAATCCACATCGCGTGAAAAATTATTCCAGAAAAGTTCGCGTTCGGTTTCTGTCAGGAACGCCAGGTCTTCCAGCTTCTTCTTCCGTATCTGGAGTGCTTTGTCTAAATAGCTTTGTGCATTGTTCCAGTCCTGTTCCTGCCATAAACATTTTCCGTAAACATGGTAAGTAGTGGCTAGTACATCCGAAGTTTTGCCGGATGTTTTTTCCCGCTGGCCAATACAGGTTTCAAACTCTTTGTCCGCCAGTTTTTGCTTTCCCATGTGGTGGTGCGTGAGCGCCAGGTTGTGCAGGAAGGCATCGTAACTATCTCCCTTTTCAATCTTCAATGAATCATAGAGCCCGATCGCTTTCTTAAATTCATATTCAGCCTTGCTGTAAGAACCCTTGTACAGATCAAAAAGGCCTACCTGGTTTAAGGCAACGGCATAAGAAGAGGACTGTGTACCTTTCAGCTTTTTCACTAATTCAAAATAGCTGAAGTAATTATGCTCCATTTCTTTCAGGTACTTCTTTTCACTGTGATGCTCATACTCCTCCATCTCTACAGATCCTTTTCTATTGTAGATGCCCGCTACCTTCATACTTTCATAACCATATGCTTTTTTGTACGACCACAAAGCACGGTCAAGGAAATCACGTGCTTTGTCGTACAATCCTATTTCTGTATAGAGCTTTCCAAGCGTGCTGAGCATATCGGCATAGTAGAGGTGATCCGTGCCGTAATTGCGGCCATAGGCATCGAGCACGCGCAGGTAAACGGTTTCCGCTTTGGCGGGCAGGCCTGCGCTTTGGTACGAACTGCCCATGGAGTTTAATATCGATAAATAAGTAGGACTGTCTTCGGTTTCGTAAGAGGAAACATTTGACAAGGCATCAAGCAACAATGCTTCGCCTTCGTCAACGGCTCCGCGTGTGATCAGATAATTGCCATATCGTTTAAGTGCTTCTACGTAATTCGGTTTGTAATCATTTTTTGCCAGTTCCAGTGCTGCGCTGTAATAATATTTTGCTTTAGAAGGTTTGCCCCACTGGTTGTAGACTTCTGCTATTTCCCATAAACAGGATAAATAATTACCATCGTATTTTGAGAGCGCCTTTTTATCGTAGATAGAAAAAATTTCCAGGTACACCTTTTCTGAAAGATCATATTTTTTTTGCAAGTAGTATACGGTAGCTCTGTCCGGCATCCAGGCTGTATACCAGGTATTGTTGGGCCGCTGGGCTACCAGCAAAGCAGCTTCGTCTATAATCTCTGTAGCTCTTTTGTAATTTTCTCTATCACGGTAAAAAGAAAAGGCACGATCCAGGATAAAATTATTGTAACTGTCCGATTTTCTATCCCAGACCCTTGCAGCATCTGTGATCATGTTTTCAATCATCGCGGAATCATCTTTTATCGATGCCAGCTTGAACCAGCTGTCGTAGTAATTGATGTATTCATAATCGAAATGTACCGTGTCTCTTTCAGCCGTCTTTTTATAGGAGTCGAAAAGAAATTGTCTTAGTACTTTTGCGCTATCGGTCCTTCCTAATTTTAAATAACACTTCGACATAGTTTGCTCGTAAGTAAGATCCCGGTCGCCGTTGAAGATTTTGTAATTTTTTAAAGCGCTCAATTCCGGTGCATATTGCAGCACTTTATTGTACATCTCTTTCTCCATATAAAAATCCACTAATGCTTCTGTAGAAGACACCAACCCTAGTGTATCGGTTTTGAGGTGGTTTCGGATCTGAAAAGATTCCAGGTACATGTTCTCAGCGTCTTTGTACCGGCCTAATTTATCAACGACAACGGCAGCATTTATCAGCCACATACCTCTCTGCGTGCTTTCTTTTCCGTGCGCTTTCGTTTCCTCTTCCAGTTTTTTTGTGATGATCTCCAGCGATTTCGGATAGTCGGTATTATTGTGTACTACCCAAACGATCTGAACTACATTGCCGTCGTTATAATACGTAAACTCTCCTTCCAGCATTCTATCTATCATGCGACAGCTATAGGCAATATCCTTATCGGAGTAATAACAATATTGCCACAAAGCAATGTCGTTGTGGTAATATTCTACTATATCTCCTGCATAACCGGTTTGCCCTACTACCCAAAAACCTTGTTTTCTTCCCTGAGCATCTACAGTATTAGGAGTAGCTGGACGTTTTAAAGGAATGCTATCCTGCGAAAAGGAATTAAATGAAATGAAGAAGCAAATGGCTGCTCTTAGAATATGTTTGATGAAATTTTTCACGTTACTTCTTCTCTACAACATTTATTGATTGCGTAGCAAAAGGCATTTCACCAGAAACATTCATTAGAGAATTATCTTCCCTTTTAAGAAATGTATTTTGAGGACATCCGGTAGTCACGATCAATTCATACTTCCCTACCGCAGGTGGAATAAATAAGATTTTTGAAACCCCGGTTATATCGTTCCACTTTCCGACAAACTCAGTCTTAACGATCACCTGCTTCCCTGTTTGTTTTTCTACAAGGTTGATTTTTGTTTTGCAAACTTGTGACAATGGATTGGCAACCACATACAGTACAGTATTCTGCCGGGCGTACACGTTGTTGTGGCTGGCCGTATCTGCATTCCATGTTTGTATAAAGATGCGGCCTTTCACTATTGTGGAATCCTTCCCAAGGGCATAGATATTTAATACCATTCCTAACAGAAAGTAGCTCACTAAATAAAAACGTTTCATAGTGCCGGTTTTAAGATTTGATAACTTAACCTAATATAAAGTTTTTTTCATTTAGCAGGAAGTCCTTTTAGCTCCTTTGTACTTGAAATTGGTGATAACTATTGATTTTCAATTGATAGCAGGATCTTTAGAACAGGTTTGAATTACAAAACAAGGCAAAATCTTTCAAAAAAAATGCAGGTGATTTGTAGTAATAAATGACCAGAAAAAATCCAGGTTTTAGTCCGTGATGTACATTTTTACCAGGGCCGGATCGAGACCGGCGTACTGTGCGAACTCTTCAATGCTTACAAACTGGTGCTCTTCTTTTTTCAACGCCGACTTGATCTTTCTTAAAAGCTTCCTGCTGTATCGTTCGCTTTTCCCGGTAATGCGCTGCACATCCTTCGGATAGATACAACTGCGGGTCAATTCCATTTTAATGCTTTATCTATGCTCCATCCATGCCGATGCCTGGGAGCTGAGGCAAAGTTAACAACTATTTTGGTAAGGCAGAACGGTCTATTTCGGAACAAAGATACTCTCCGGTACCTGAGCGGAACCATGAATTTGAAAGCCTCTCTGTAAGCCTTTAGTATTGCACCATGTTTAATTAAAACCAAAATAAAATGGCAAGACAAAATGGAATTTTAAAGATCAAAGGTACTATCGGAGGTATGACCTTTTACAAATCCCAGGACGGTGATCTGGTCCGCGAAAAAGGCGGTGTGAGCGGCGAAAGGATCGCCAGTGATCCGGCGTTTATCCGGACTCGTGAAAACGGTGCTGAATTCAGCGCGGCGGGAAAAGCGGGGAAACTCTTCCGGGACAACCTGCGCCCGATGATGCTGAACGCGTCGGACAACCGTGTGACTTCGCGTGTCACGAAAGTGATGATCAATGAGCTGAAACAGGACACTGCTAGCCAGAGAGGAAGCCGTACTCCTGCTGCGGGCTTGGCTACGGCGAACGGGAAAGCTTTGATCAAAGGCTTTAACTTCAATTTGAAGTCTGTCCTGGGCAGCGTGCTGTACAAACCTTTCGCAGTGAATACGGCTACCGGTGTGATCACGATCAACGGGCTGACGCCGATCAATGATATTGCGTTTCCTGCAGGTGCTACACACATCACGCTTACGGGGGCATACGCCAACATTAACTTTGCTACCGGCGTAGCTGCTATGAGCCTGACGAATTCGCAGAACCTTGCTCTTAATGCAACGTCCGGAAACGTCACCCTCACTCCTACTGCCGTACCGCCTGGCACCGGGATTAAATTCTATCTCTTGAAGATCGAATTTTTCCAGATGGTAAATGCGGTGCAGTATTCGCTGAAGAACGGCTCGTACAACGCGCTGGCAATTGTGGAAGTGGCTTAAGAGCCACTTCTTTTTCTCACCCTTAAAATCAGTTATTATGAATATTATTAAAAGAGCTAAGGCTCCGACTCCTAAATATTTCAAGATCCTGCGAAATGTAGGTTTAGGACTTGCCGCCGTCGGCGGATCTCTCCTGGCCACTCCGGCAGTTTTACCCGCTGCGCTGGTAAGCATAGGCGGGTATCTTACGCTAGCCGGTGGTATAATCAGTGTAGTAAGTCAAACCGCGGTGAGCAATGAGTAACCACGGCGGACATAACGGGACTCTATACGGGACCATCGGAGGAACGCTCCTGAGCATTACCGCAGGTATCGGCAGCGGTGATATAGTGAAGACGGCTCTACTCGCCACAGTTGGCGCGATCGTGAGCTTTGGAGTGTCTGCGACACTCAAATGGTTAAGTAACCATATTCGAGGGAAGTAATGCCCCGATCAAAAGGAAAGGCCTCTGTAATGGAGGCCTTCTTTATTTTATCCGATAACCAATAAATTATAGCATGTTGATAAAATATTATTGCCATATTTATTAACCAATGGTAATAATTACTATATTTGTATCATAAGTTCTTTGATATAATGCTTTTGGCTAAAGGTAGCCCAAATTCAAAATGTAAAGTGTATTAGGTTACACAACCCTTGTGGTTCTCTTGGGACTATGACGCTCGATGCACCACGTCGAACGATGTCTTCAAGAATAGTCTATAGTCACCGAAATGCTGCATAACTTATTGATTTACAATATTACCCCTGCACCGACGGAATGACTATTGCGTAGATGGTCTGTGTAAACTGACAACTATCTACGATGATGCTATAATATCTTTTTTATAGCAGGACATTAGGGGTGGAAGAATGAGCAACGTTTATGAATTGGGTTACAGCTGTATTGAAATAGCAGGCAATATCGCCAACTAAATTCAACAACATGATTAAAAAAGTCAGAAGCCTTGATAACCTGGAAAATGGTATCAAGCAACTCCTATTGGAGAACCGTTGCTCATTTTCGGAAGAAGATAAAATCCTTTTGGATGAATGTCTAACTGTTATAGAACAGGCGAAGAGGAATACGAATGAAAGTAATCAATATGTCTCAACGATTAAGATTATTGAACTACTTACAAAACTATTTCTCACAGCAGATCATTTAAAAGATCTCTTTTAATCCGACACCCCTAATTTATCCCAATAATATTTTAACGCGCTATGAATATAGGTAACACCATAAAAACCTTAAGACAACAAAAAGGAATTAATCAAATTTCACTTGCTGAAATGAGTGGTATTACTCAAACCTATTTGTCACAAATTGAAAATAATGTTAAAGAACCTAATATCTCTACATTAAAAGCAATATCAGAGAAACTAGGAATGCCTCTTCCTATTTTATTTTTTTTATCTCTAGATGGTGAAGATATACAACCAGAAAAGCAAGCAGCATATAACCATCTGCTTCCCTCTATAAAATCTATGATTACGGAATTTTTTAACACTCCACTTCCCCGATGATAAGCACTACAAAACATTTAGCTTATACTTTAAAAGTTGAAGCCTCCGAATTGGAATATATAATAAAAAACATAGACAAATTTTATTACGAGAAGAAAGAAATTAAAAAGGATAAAGCAGGGAATCCTAAACTTAAAAATGGCAAACCTCAAGTAAGAATACTGAATCCAAGTACGAAGAGATTAAAGGTAATTCAAAAAAGAATTAACAGAAATATTTTACAACTACTTGAAATGCCGGAGTACGCTTTTGGTAGCATAAAAGGAAAAACCAATATTGATAATGCTAAAAAGCATCAAGGCAAAAAATATATTTTCACCACAGATCTAAAGAATTTTTTCCCCTCAGTTACTCATGATCGAATATTCAAAACTTATCGCTCACTTGGCTTTTCTCCTACTGTCTCCAGAAGTCTAACTCAGCTTACAACATACAAAGGGCGGTTACCCCAGGGTGCTCCGACATCACCGATGCTTGCTAATCTTTCCTTTATCAAGACAGGTAAAAAACTACAAGCATTTGCAAAAGAAAATCAGTTGACATTTACATCCTACGTAGATGATCTTACCTTTTCTGCTCCCGTAGATTTCAAACCAAAAGCACAGTTTATCATTGATACATTGATCGAAGACGGATTTAAAATAAGTCACAATAAGACTAATTATAAAACAAAAATGCCAATAGTAACTGGCCTAGTAGTTAAAAATAATAGTATCACAGTTACAGACTCATTTAGAATAAAATTATCCATTACAGAAGGGAAAAGTGCGCTTCAAATAAAGGGTTTAGAGATGTATGCAGAAAGAATCAAACAAGCCAATAGATAGCATTTAACGCAAATAATAGTAGTAAATTTTAACATTTTTTTGTAACTTTAGTCGAGTGAAAAAAGCTAAAAAATACCTTCTGGATTTCACTGTTGACAAGCTTACGAACTCCATAGAAAATGTAATTTCTAAGGATAGCTTTAAAACAGAAGTTTTACCCGTTACTCCAAATGATTTGAAAGGAATTACTAAAAAAAATGGGTGGAACTTTGACTGGAAAACAGAATACAAGCAGGTTGACCGTACAGTTTATAAATTAGTAATAGTCGGAAATGTAAATGTTATCCAAGGATTGATCAGCTTATCTCCAGAGGATGATAATGTATTTATGCATCTGATAGAAAGTGCTCCATTTAATGTAGGTGCAAAAAAAATGTATGCAGGTGTATGTGGAAATCTGGTAGCATTTGCATGCAATCAGTCATATTTGAGAGGAACCGAAGGGTATGTATCTTTTCGTTCTAAAACCAAGCTGATTACCCATTACGAAGCAACATTAGGGGCTATACATTTTGGCGGACATTTAATGATAATTGATACTAAAGCAGCTTTGAAATTAATAGACAAATATTATAACTCATGAAAAAGAAAATTGAACTTGATGATGTAGAGGTTATATTTGATCCTACTCCTTTGACAGAAGAAGAAAAAAGAAGCATTAGTGAATATATCCGGAAAGATAAAGCTAAACGAAAGAAAAAAGCTGCTGTTCATAATGCCAAACATTTACATGTAAGCAGATAAATAATATTATTGAATTAACAAAAGGCCTCTGTTGAGGCCTTTTGTATTTATGAATGCTATTATAAATCTACCCAGTGATTCTAATTTCCCCGTCAGTGACGGGAAAATCTAATTCGGAATTTTTATGCTTTTAGAGGCTTTCTAAGTAATAGTTCGTTGTATATTTCAAGTGCGAGTTCATCAAACCGTTGACGTGATCTTGAAATATCAATCAACTTTGCTCTCTCAGTGAGATCCATATAATACTCATAAATAACTTCTGTTTCTTTTGAAGCTTTAAAACCCATAAGCTTAAAGACTGTTTCGCTCAGGTGAAGTAAATAATCATCGGCACTTAAACCTATGTCATTTAAAGAATTCACAAGTTTGCAGTTAATCAGATCGTCTTTTATGAGTGATAAAATGAGTTGTTTTTGTTCGACTTTCATAGCTAAATAATTTGTTTAAAAATATTCATTTTATGCTTTGAAAGCAATATTTGATTATTATTTATATTCAAATGAACTGTTAAAAGCTAAAAATCAAAGAATTGTAGTTTTGCCATTATGCTTATTTTGCTTCATAATTTACTTCTATAGCTAAATAAGATGAGTAAAAAAGCAAGTAACAGAATTAAAGCAGTGCTCGCAGAAAGAGGCAAAACTAATAATTGGCTGGCTGAAACACTTAATAAGAACCGCACAACCGTTTCTAAATGGTGTACAAATCAAATGCAACCCACTGTTGAGACTTTGTATGAAATTGCTGAGGCTTTAGATGTTGATGTTAGAGAATTATTGGTTCCAAGTAAGAAGTAATATCTCCTTAACTTTTTAAAACAATCTAACCAATTGATGATCTGTTTTTATTTTTAATTAATTTTTAAATTATTCATGCCCAACCAAAAGTATAACAGAATTAAAATAGTCCTTGCAGAACATGATAAGTCGGCGAAATGGCTGGCAGAGGAACTTGGTAGGGATAAGTCAACTGTTTCACGTTGGTGTACTAATGATATGCAACCAACAATTGAAACTTTTTATCAAATAGCCCAACTATTGGATATAGATGTCCGGGAATTATTGATCCCGAATAAGAAATAGTTTTCATAGCAAACATTAAAATATTCATTTTTTAAGGTCTACTGCTTTTCCTCCACTCTGTTTTAAGGTCACTTTTGGTACTAAACATTAAAAAACGCGATTTTTAATGTTTGTTCTCTTATCGAAATTCCTCTTTTGAACTGAAATATTTTTCACCAGAGGGTAAAATATCTCACGGTGAAAAAAGCATTGAATGTCTATAGCTCTCTATTTGCAAGACCTACAGAATATTCTAACATACAAAAATGTCCAGTTTTTTTACTAAAAAACTGGACATAATTAAAAGATTAAAGCGGAAGCAAGAAAGAGTATTCAATATTAAAGACTTGACAATACTTACGTATTTAAGTCATCAAGAAACTTTATTAATCTATGAACATTGCAAAAAGCATCTACTTCATAAATTCTCTTTTGTGGATCCTTATTTGATTCACTCCATTCGCTATTTGCAATGCCAACATCTTTATATTCTAAAAGCTTCACATATAAATTTCCTGCTTTTTCATAATCAGGTAAGTGCTCTTTTAGCTGCTTTATAACTTGATCACACTTTGTACATGGTTTGGCAGATTTTTCAAAATGCAATAGAACAAAATATTCAAAACAAGTCGCTGTAAAAGCAATTTCTATTTGGGGGTCTTTTGATTTTACTGATTCATCAAATACGAAAGGAATATTTTGATGCCCATCTTTATCAAAAACAATATATGCAAAATGGTAAGGGTTTTTTAAACTCTTGGCTTCTTTGATTTTTCTTTTCGCTTCATTTATTAATCCTTTAGGAGTATGATCTTTCGGTTTGTAGATTTCTACACTCACAGAAGCTAAACGTCTTCTATTCTTATCGTGTGATATAAGACCTTTAAAATAATTTTCTTCTGTTTCTCCTTCACATAATATTAGTCCTCTCTTGCCTAAAGGTATGTTAGGGCGCTTTTTATTTACCGTTTTTTTCTTCATTCTTATAAGGTAAAATCAAAAGCTAAATCATTAATAACTGGAGTACTTCCAAGTTTTCCTGACATATACCATTTATCAAAGGGTACATCTTTTCTAACACCTTCAATATCTGAAAGCGCATAAAGACGGCTATTGCCCTCATACTCCTTTTCTATAAACCAAATCTGATCTCTTCGATAAAGTTCATTATCCATCAGGTTAGTATCATGTGTTGCAAAAATTAATTGCGCACCTTTTGGATTCGTTTTAGGATTGTGAAAAAGCCGTACAAGAGACTTTGTTAATTTAGAATGAAGACTCTTATCCATTTCATCAATAACAAGAACATTGCCTTTCGAAATTGCTTCTAGAATAAGGCCTCCTAGAGCAATTAACTTGATGGTACCGGTTGATTCATCATTAAGCGAGAATAATGTATAATCCGCTTCTTTACCATTCTTGAAGAATCTATGTTTCGTTTTTATTTGGTACTTATATTTATCAATGATTTTTTTTCTATCCTCTTCTGGTATTTCATCTGGGAATCTAAATTTTTCAGGGTCTATTTCTTTAACAGTAATTCCTTTAATTCCTGTATCAGCATTATCAAGTAGCTTACTAATATTTTCAACAAGATGAGGAACTTCTCCACTTACCATTTTATCAGTGAACGTTTGAATAAGAAGATCATCGTATTCAAGATCATGAAACATACTTGTCATTATTGAATCTTTAAAAAAGAGATAAGGCTCTATTAAAGATTCTATTTTGTTGCTACCAGCTTTTGAAAGAAGTAATTGATTTGGATATAATTTATCTTCAAGTTCTTTTTTACTGCCAGTAAAATACTCTCCATATTTAATTGGCTTACCCGCATTTCTTAGGAACAGCGTTGCATGATGTAACTTAGGATAAAATATAAGACTTTCGTGAAGAAATTCTTTCGAATTATAAACTACTCGATAAGTATATTGTATATTATTTTTAGCAATGAAATCTAAAGTTAATTCTACTGGCTGATCAACATTTTTTTCATCTAGTAAATAAGGTTCATATGGTGCGATTTCTTCATCAACTTCAAAAGAAGAAGATTTATGTACCATAAATTGTAATGCCATAAGAGCTTTCAAGAAATTACTTTTCCCGGAAGAGTTTCGTCCATATATTACAGCAGATTTTAAAACATCAATGCTATTGTTGACCTTGTTAGGCACATTCTTTACATTGTTGTCAAACTCTTTAATTTTTCGCTGCGCCCTCATGCTAAAGTTATTTTCTTCCTTAAAGGAGCGAAAATTGTTTATTGTTAGATCTAGTATCATAATTAGGAAAAATAAGGCTGAACGTTAATTTTCTTCAAATATAACGCTAATTCCCTAGTAAAGGTTTATTTTTAATACGAAATATGCGACTTTTTTACATTTTTTAAAGTAAAAACCAACATCCCACTAATAACTCATAAGATAATTATAATCAATCAATTATAATTAGACAACAAGCTGTTGTCCAATTATAACTTTTTTAAGTTGATAGCATAAATCTCAAACAGAAGGCTAATGGTCAACCAGTCGGCGAAGCCGCTGCGAGCACGCCGCACGCCTGCCAGGAGGAGCGCGTCAGCGCGACTGGCAGCGTGTGCGGCGTAGAGCAGGCGAGCCAGAAACTGGCGCCGGCTTGTGTGCGGTGAGCTGTGCGGGCCGGACCTGTGCGCAAGCAAAACAGCTGACCGCACACAAGAGGAAGGCGCCGTGCGGAGTAGCGCAACGTGTGGAGGTGTGCAGAGGAGCGCGTGAAGTGCCACTAATTGCGGGGCGGGATGTGCGCGGGCTTAGTGGCTCTTCAGAAGCTCCGCTCCTGCAACGGCTGAGGGAGGAAGGCGCCTGGTGTTGCGACATCCTGGAGAGGGGCATGTGACATGCCACTATAGAGGGCCGATCTGCGCGCAGGCATAGTGGCATGTCACAAAGCGCCGCTCCAGGATGGTGCCGCGTTGGCCTGTGCGAATGCGCCTGCACGACCGAACCGAAGGGAAGCCTTGCAGGACTGCACACCGGAACTAAGTGAGCAACGGACGAACGCCTATAAACCTGCGGCAGTTGAGTTTTGCAGCCCATTTACTGCGCAGCACGAATCACATCATTTTATTTCTGATCGGACATAAAAAAACCGGGAACAGCAGACGGGCGTAACGTTCCCGGAACTCTCAACAAAATATTGATCCTTATAATTAACTATTTTATACCAGAACAAATTCCGGTAACTTCATCCATCTCTTGTCTAAAAGAACATTGTCCTTATACTCTTCAATGAATAAAAGATTTTCCTGTGAGGGAAGTTTCCCTTCTGTTTTATAGCAGAGTAATTCCCCTTGTTTTCTCTGTTGGCTATCGACAAAATAAACCAAGAGATACTCATTCCGTTGTTCTTCTACTTTCGTGAATTTCATAACCTGCCTCCTACTGATCATAAATATAACCAGTTTATTTCTTGTTTACCTGTTCATTAGTAAAACGAAAAAAGGTGAATATTATTTTTCATGGATTAAAACAACACATTAACAGATTCATTACTCAACAGTGTTCTTATTTCAAGAAAAAGAATTATCAACAAGTTGTGTAATGAGGGCTAAAGCCTCATTACTACAAAAAATAATTCATCTCCCAACTGTGCTTTCAGCCAGCGAAGTACATTCCTTTTCAAAATTTCTTCTGATAATGTAATAGGCATCTTTGGATACTCTACTACAAAAGAAATTCCTTTGAGCGGCTTGTAAGACCCGCGATCTACTATAGTAAAACCTCCTTCCTCTATTGCATCGGCTACAACTTTTTCGTGTGCTTTATGTGTGATGACTCTGACTTGTGTGTTCATGATTTTGAGATTTAAAAAGTGAAAAGAATAGGAAAAAAGAGAGTGCCTAAAAAGGCAACTCTCCATAACTGATAAATAACCACCCTGCCCGAAGCTCACGCTCATAAGCGCAGACAGAATACTGAAAACGAAACTGACGACAAACGCCGACGCAGAGAACCTGGCCCCGCAAACGACAACGAAAAATAGTACGATACATAACTAACAAGCTAAAGTATAGCCATGCGACACGGGATAGGCTCCACAGCTGCAAGGGCGGAGCGAAAAAAATACTACCCGACTTCCTGCTAATGAAAGAAGGGAATTGTTAAAGTGCGTGTGTGAAATTGAATTGAAACAATGGAGGGTGGAGATTTTTTTTGCCTCCGGCGAAGCGAACCCTTGCGGCTGTGGAGACTAGACCCGTACCTTTACTATGCTTTGGCTTGTGCTCCCCGCCGTTTGAGACGAAGCCTTGTTTGAGTATACCGCTACTTAGAGAATATCTTTATAAAATACGTTCAAGAGCGTATTTTTCTTATTGTCGGTTTTCTTACTTTTGCGGGCTATAAGAAATGACGAAATAAAAGTGGTAGTGAACTAAGGCTCGAATAATTCGAGCCTTTTTATTTTAATTCACCACTACCGTAGCAGGTGTACTGAAAAGGAGAAAAGCGCAAATAAATTAAAAAATACAAAATTGCTTTTCTCCGTTCAGTACGCCTGCGGAGTATTTAAGAATGCTTGGAGTTAAAACTAAGCAGCTGACCGACCGCCAGGGAGGTGAGCTGCGCTGGCTGTAGTGAACATCGATGCAAAAGGGATAGAGCGGAAAGTCCGTTAAGGGTTGGCTGTGCGATTAGCGCGGACTTGGAGCGAAAGTCCGACCCGAACGGTAGTGAGGGGTTTGCCCAAGGAAAATTTATTCTTTAAAAATACGCTTTTGAGCGTATTGCAATTAAAAGGAATATTTTAGAAATAAGATTGTAGAATTAATTTCAAATATGAAATTTCACGAAAAATCACTTGAGTTAAATATAACACACGAGCTCTTAAACCTCGCAGATAGTTGGTACTGGTTTCTTACTGATATACCGCTTTGGAGATATTGGCGTCCTCGACACCGATTACCATTTTTAAAATTCCCAAGATCTATTTCCGGTGGGTTCCATATAAAAACAGAAGGTAAAGATGATCCTACTGGAGAAGCCGGTGGAGGATATGATGTAAGAATAAAAACAGGCGCGGGCAATCATCTTCTTTTTATTCAATATAAGAAAGGGGAATTAGTTTTATCCAGTCCTGATCCTGCAAGCGAGTTTGCTACCGCTCCGCATGATCATTTTGAATACAAAATAAATAGTACGAAAACTAACCAACACTTTACTTTAAGAAACCTTGCCGACGGGATTGGTAAAGAGAATGGGAATGCCGTTGTATATGCATTCCCATTGATAGCCGACATGAAGGAGTTAGAAGATAATGCAGGAAAATTAATTAGAAAAACAAAGTTTGTTTCAATCGCAGATATTGATTTACAAGCATCTTTGGCTAAAGTCACTTTTGTTAAAAACAAAGAACATTGTTTCCGAATAGGAAAATTTAACATGAATCGATGCGAAGTAAACTTTTTCTTTTTTTTCTTTTATGGAACAGATAGAACACCTGAAATCATTGCAGATATTATTGCGCTAGGATTTAGTAAAACTCTTAAGTATTTTATAAAAACAATTGAAACCAACTACAAAGAATACCGTCTGTCTGAAGGATACATTCCCAATGGTCTTCGACAGGCATTCATTCAATACATAAGGTATCTTCTTCATTATTTTGAGGTTTCACCTTCCAAACTAAACGAAACGTTCAGAGAAAAATATGTCAATTATTTTGAAGCAAGTGAATTTGCTCAATATGATAGCTCCGAAAGAGACGTAAATATTCTATCTGCTGTTTTTACAGCCTTAACAAATTTTGAAAAGTTTATAGATTCAGTTGACCCTAATCTTGAGAAACTACTCACTCAAGAAATACCTCAATATGAGCCTAAATTTTTAATTAGAGGACTCGATAATGGAATAAAAATTAATTTCGAAAATCAAACCTCTTTAGAGCAAATAGAAAGTATAAATTATATATCAATATAATATTAAAACCACTTATACAAACATATCATTATTATGAACCATCACTTAAACGTCTTTCGGTTCTTCAACGAAAGCAATTCATCTGAATTTATTGAGAATAATCTTAGCCGTGCGTTAGCTCTTTGCCTATTAAACAATAGTTTATTTCTTAATGAATACATAAAAAAAATTGTCAGTGAAGAAGATTTTTTTTATCTGTTCAATAACGTGATGGAAGACTCCTCTCTTTTAATAAATATCCAGGTTGATACTGCATTTATCGAAAAAGATAATTATAAAAAAATTTATGCTGTGGCCATGACCGCAGATAAATTACTGAGTATGGATAACTTTCATAATATGACTTTTAACGGTGAAAAGCGGCATATCACCGATATTTTTATCAGTATAAAAGATATTTGTTTTGTCATCGAAGTGAAACGAACAAATGAAGATTGTAAAGCGCAACTCTACAACCAAGTGTATTCACTTATATCTGATGAAGATGATAATGTCAATAATGACAAGGCTGTTCCCATAGCATTTTGCTGGCAAGACATAATTAAGATATTACAAAATGTAAGAACTATCCAGCATATTACATCTCAGAATTCTGTATTCATAGAAGATTTTCTTGAACTTAGCGAAACGCATTATCCAATGTGGTTTGAGCCGAAGCCATTTAGCATTATACCATACAGAACTGGTGAACACGCTAACATAAATAGATACCCTATGGGGCAGCGAATGGCTGTCGCTTTAGCAGGGGTTAGTAAAATTGCAGGAGATGAATATCACATTCTTCAAAGTTATGAAAGATTGGGCATTGCAGTACCCTTTGAATGGGCTAGCGAACTATCTGTTTCATTTGCTCCATCTATTCATGATGAGATTGAATATGTTATTTTTCATATTTATCCAGGGAATACCAAAAGTCAAGGGGCGTTTATTTATAACAAGTCATTAAGCTGGCTTGGTAATGAAAAAATAAAAATTGATAATGAGGAATTTCAAATTGATATAATTCATAATGTTAAATTAAGCCACTTCATGGGCAAATACATCTCAGGTGTTAATTACTATGAATGGGATAATCTTATAAAACCATTACATACTAAAGAAAATTATTATCATAGTTCTGGTAAATGGGATCGTAGCGGATGGGCAGATTTTGAGAAAATGATGGACGAACATTTTAAACCAGAATTCAACTGGCGATCTTCATGCGATTGGGAAGAATTATTTATCAACTCTGACAGGAATTTCTTGTTTATGTCTCTTGGTTTTGAAATAGAAATTTACATTCCTTATACTAAGCTGCAAGCATTGGATAAAAATGAAAATGATGTTACCATTATCTCTAAATTTATTTTTCAGATAGCTGATTCTATTAAAAATATGATCGGCTAGAGAGTGCATTCTTCTTATAGGCCCATAATAATATACAGACTACTTTATAAAAAAATTATTGATTATGACTAAATTAGTGTAATAATAATCAGTTTATTATTCTCAAAATGGGCGATGTTCATAATAAAGAAGTGAGATCATATAATATGAGCCGGATTCGTGGGAAAAATACCAAGCCGGAACTTATTGTACGAAAATTTTTGTGGGACAAAGGTTTCCGATACAGGTTACATGTTAAAAAGCTGCCTGGTTCTCCTGATATAGTTTTATATAAACACAATACTATAATTTTTGTTCAGGGATGCTTTTGGCATGGGCATGAAGGATGTAAATACTTTAAAATCCCTAAAACAAGAAAAGAATGGTGGAGTAATAAGATTACAAAAACTAAAGAATTAGATAACAAAAACAAAAACATACTTGAACTCAATAAATGGAAGGTTATTGAAATATGGGAGTGTGAATTAAAATCAAAGGATCCGGAAACGTATCTTAATAGCTTAATCGAAAAAATTATTTCATAATGACAAAGCAAGATCATGTCTGGATATTAAAATCCAAAGGTATAGAAAGTGCTTTTGGAGGAAATGAAGGATATAAAGATATAACCGGAACTAACTATATATACGATACAACTGTTAAAAATTATGATCGTATAGCTGTTGGAGATATAGCTGTTATTACTAATAAAAAATATATAGAAGGCTTTGCACTTATTGAACAAATAGATCAACAAAATAATGTACCTAAAAAACGTTACAGATGTCCAATCTGTAATACTCAGGAACATTACGAAAGAAAAAATGTTCACCCAAGATTTAAATGTAGAAAAAAACATGAATTTGATGAACCAGTATTAGAAAGTATATTCGTTGAACAGTTCACTGCCTATTATAAATTTGTAACAGCACCTTCAAAAACACCTGTACAAATTCTTAATAATTACTACATAAGAAGGAATTTTTATTACTCTATACAACCAGCGACCATTGATTTATTTCATAATGAATTTCCCTCCGTACTTAATGAATTGTTTAATACTAAGAATTATATAATCGAATCTGGAAGTCACAATGGTATTACTTACCCTATTCCAGAATATATATTTTCAAGATCTGATGACAGAAAAAGTAAAACTAAAATTGTAATATCAAGAGAAGGTCAACAGCAATTCAGAGAGATGCTGTTTAAATATCATAACATTAAATGTATTTTAACAGGATGCAACATACGTCAGGCAATTGAGGCAAGTCATATAAATCCTTATATGGGTAAAAAAGATAATCATCCTGCAAACGGTTTTCTTCTACGAAGGGATGTTCATGCCATTTTTGATTCTAATCTATTAGGAATACATCCCGAAACAATGAAAGTGTACATTCATCCTTCATTAAAAGATTCTGAGTATTCAAACTTTGAAGATCATCAAATTGATATTTCCTCTCAACGAATTAAACCTTGCAAAGAAGCTCTCGAATACAGATGGCAATTATTCAATAAAAAATTATCAGAAATTAAAATAACCAATTGAAGGATTATCCAATGTCCCAATAACCATTGCACGATCTAACAACATATTTGATTCTTCACAACAAGTTTCAGGAAGCAAAGAACAATTATGACATGCGGCGAGATTACAAGAATTTGGCCCTTGCCCATGGCTGTCAATACAAATAGGATCACTTGAACACCATCTTGCATTTTCAATAGCATTATAAACTATGGTTTCCAGGTTACCAGGCTTCCCTTGTCTGACGAGTCCTCCTAAAGAACCTTCCGAATCACCCGACGCAGTGTAAATTAAAACTCCGTTCATCGGATCTTCAAGAGATTCAAGACTGCAATAAATTCTTTCTCTCAAAGAAGAACTTCCGTACCCACATTCATAGCTAAATTGATTTATAACCAAATGAGCAAATGTATGAATTAATACAAACTCTGGTTTTATTTCTCTTCGTTTCTGGCCTTTTGACTCCCGAGGTTTGTTGTAATTATCGGACAAGAATTTTACCCTCTTTTTTATTTCGTCATTACTTGCCCAATCTTTTAAACGTTTACTGTTAAACTCGAAAAATACTCCTTCACCTTTGACGACAATTGCCGGAAGCCATTCAATTTTTTGTCCAAGTTTGATGAAATTCTTTTTCTCCATTAAAGATTTCCCATCGTCTGGAAACCATCTTGAAAATCCTGTAAATGCTCTTGTTTCTCTTAATTTGTGTAACAATCCAACGCTTGTAAAGCCAGCACTGATTGTTTTACCCGTTTCAGAATCATCATAAATACTTGCCGGATTTTTTGTTACAAAAAAATCCTGATTCTCTCCTCCAGCTTCTGCCAGTATTGCATCATATTCCATCTTACGATATTGCTCCTCCGAATCGTCTGTTGTAGAATTATCAGCGCCGGTAATTCTTTTAGACGCTGCATCCAGTAATTTGCCAGTATACAATTCTTTCTTGTCCTCTGCAAAATTTCTTTCCGCAACTAATTCAAATCGCATTTGCTGAAAACTACCATTTTCCATTCCCGTAGTAAGGAAGCCCCAATTCTTTTCCAACACTTCAACTAATTTTCTGTCAACTGATTTTTCCCATTGAGGTAAATAAATGGAACTTCGAATCTGTGAGAAATAAACATTTGACGCACCTTTTTGAACAACAATTAAATGTTGTCCGCAATGCGTTGTGTTGCTTCTGTCTGCTTCCTGACCCAGCCAGGGTCTTCCGCCAGAACAGATCACACCAATTTTCGTGAGTGACTGTTCATTAAATGCACCGGCCATTGTTTTATACGCCCCACAACTACAAGTAATTTCTATACCTGACAATGATCCTGAACTTCTTCCTGCTCTAAGCCTTAAATTATGTTGTCCTTCAGGTACTATTCCGCCGTGTACCCATTGCATGAAAGGAAAATCTTCAAGATGTCCGTGAGGGCAAATAGCAATGAAACGAACAGGAATCAAGCGCTGCCTTTTTCTTTCAGGAATATCACTACATGATCGTCCTGAACCAAAAGAAATTCCTGAACATGTTGGTTTTTGAGAATCATAAATCGAAACTTTTTCCATGTGTCCGCATCGTGTACAATAATGCCATCTTGGGAACCTCACGAATGGTATCTTCAATGATGGATTTGTAACTCCCTGACCTGGATCTCTAAAATCAGGAGGCAATCTGAATTCCTTTACTCCGAGTCTTTTTGCTAATCGTTCTTCTGTTATTTTGAATTCATCTAGTTCAGAAATGGTTCTGAATTTTTCTTCCCACATGTCGAGACCGACAACCATTAACGATTCATCCTTTGGAAAGTTTATCATTTGACCAACTCCCCACGGTGAAATTAACTGAGATCTTCTAATTGGTTTTTTTGCTGGCATGATTTAATTATTATCAATGTTTATATATTCAGCTGGTATAACATAAGCGTCACATGTGGAGTCGACATTTCTCATAGAGGTTGGCGTTGACCATGCTCTTGCTTTTATATCCTCAGATGGATTTGTTCCTGCTGGATACATTAATGGTGTATTTGTTTGATGACCGAACGAGCCATATGCAAGTGGCAATTCATTTTTCCAGTACTCGAGTTTTTCTTCAACCAGAGACAGTGTTTTTTCATATTCCTCTTCATCTATCAAATTAACCCTGTCGTAAATTATTTGTGTTACTTTATCAATAACATCTCGTTGCGGAAATGGTTTTGGTGTACTTGTGCTTTGGTCTGTCGAATAAAATCTAATTAGTCCGACTAAAATTGCGTGTAACGCTCTTTCTCTCGCTGGTGCTGAAAATGGTGTAACACTTGTTGGTTCAACCTTACTGTATATTTTTGAATGATATTCCTGAAAATGCTCAAAGTGTGAACGGTCTCTTGGCTTTGAGCAATTGTAAATTGTAAAGACAAGCCCAGGCCCCTTTTTGGAACGTCCGACACGGCTTGTTGCCTGAATATATTCAGATGTTGTTTTCGGTTGTCCTATTACTGTCATTAAGCCTAACCTTGGAATATCAACACCAACAGAAATCATGTTTGTTGCAAGACATACATCAACAGGATATTCTGATTTATCTCCTGTCCATGATTTTGAAAGTTGTTCGAGATATTCAGGAATGTCATTGCTATTAATACGGCTTGTGAGTTCAATATCACGATTGATAAATCTTCTTTCATCTCCTTTGATCGACTTGCGAATCCAGATTGAATTCATGTATTCCCTTATATCAGCACGAATAAGTGTAGCTGCATGACCTAATTCACGAATACTATTAAAGTAAGTTAATGCAGTCCAATAGGGATCACGTTCATTTTCATCTGAAACAGGAATTGACTTTACTGATTGAAGTAAGGAGGATAAAACCCTCACTTGTGCAGTTGCATGTGAAGGCAATGCAGATGCAAATATACCAGTATATACCCTTCCAGGGCTTGTAGTATCTTCGTATGCAAAGAACGAGTCTCCTGCACTCAAGCATTGTGCAGGAAAAATACTCACATTGTTTGTACCTCTTCCATAAAGAGAATTTATTTGTTCTTTGGCTCTACTGATCGTTGCCGATGATGCAATTATTTTTGGCTTCACGTTATCTACAGTACAGAGCTCTTCAATCATTGTTTCATACAAACCAACCATTGAACCCAACGGACCCGAAATTAAATGCAACTCATCCTGGATAATTAGCTCTGGTGGGGAAAACGTTCTTTCGCTTCCTCTGAAACCAAAAAGTGTTTTTGCTTCTGGTCTCCATGTAAGCATTGCAAATTTGTCAACCGTTCCTATCAGAAGAGTAGGTGGTTTATCATAAATGTCTTCGTCAATGACAACCAGTGGCAAATTGAAATCAGGTTTTGAAAAATCACATTGCTGATTATCACATTGATAAATAATTGTATCATTCCCCCCAATTTTTCTTCGTTTGTAACCTTTCACTTTGTTTGTCTTTGCTTCCTTCAAATATCCCATTTGAGTACCACACCATGGACATTTTAAGACAATGAAAGGGTTTTCTTCTTCTCTACCTTGCTCCATTATCTGAAATGCTTTTCTTGCCTGATCTCTTTTGTTTGGGGTCAATTCTCCAACCCATAATCCGATAGAAATTCTTTCCGTCCCCAACTCCTCTTCGTTCTCTTTTCTTATTTTATCACAAGCACAAATCAATGATGCGGCTCTTTGAAACTGTTGTGCTGTGAGTAATCGCAGGGTGTAACGCATCAGTACAGTCGTACCTGAATCATTTTTATCCTTCAAACGTTTCAGAAAAATTGTAAATGCTGATAATCCCAGGTATGCTTCGGTTTTTCCTCCACCAGTCGGGAACCAAATCAGATCAACCATTCTCCTATCTGCATGATCTGCATCAATCATTGCGTTAAGATTCATTATAATAAAAGCAAGCTGAAAGGGTCGCCATGCGCCAAGTCCTTGCTTCCATGTTGAACTATTGTTTATATCAGGAATGATTGCACCTTTCAAATCAATAATATTACCCTTGTCTATGATCCAGTTTCTTGTTTCTATACTGTAATGTAGTTGTTGCAACAACATTGCACGATTCATCAATCTGAAAGCACGATTAACTTTTTCATTGCTGTTAAGTAGTTCCACACCTTCCTTCATTCGCTGTAAACAGAAACGACAACTCTCGATGTGCCGCAAAGCTGTTTCTAAAAGTTCACTTTGTAATTCATCATTTGCAATCTCCTCCTGTTTGTCTATCCAAGTTTCATACTCTGAAATTAACTTTACAAGATTAGAAGAAATGTCTTTGCCTGATAAATCACTCAGATCAAACATTTTCAATTCTACACTTTTCAGCTCGTTAGGAACGATTGGTTTTATTTCATAAACCGGGAGTGGTTCAGCAGTAATTGAATTTGTAAAATCTATATCTTTATCATTCCATGAAGGAGAACATCCGTGTCCAACAGCAAATGTTTTCTTCTTCCTGAACAAAAGCAAATTGGATTTCTCATCATCTTTATCAGTTTTTGAAGAAGTTACTTTATAAGGACAAAAACACTTTTCACTTGCACTTACTAAAAACGAAACCTGAAAAAAGCAATCTTCATTTTTGATATTTTCTATTCCTCCGGTATTTAGGTTTATCAAAGTAAATGTGAGCAAATGAATGTTTTTCTCGGAACTATTTCCATGAGTTCTGTTCCGGATATTTAATTTAATATTGATCTCTTTCCCGTGCTTATCAACTAATAGTTTATCAATGAATTTTCCTGAATGTACCGGGATTTCATCCGCGCTAAGTGTCAATTCCTGATCAAGAGAAACCCGGTAATAGGCGTTTCTTTTAGCAATAGTACCGTCTTCCTTTTGATAACTATAATCCTTTATTTCATAAGCACCAAGATTCAATTTTACTGTTAAACCATCTTGCGGAATTCTCAAAAAACAGCTGAAACCCATTGCAGAAGGGAAAAACGAATTTGCAAGTCCAATTTCTTCTTCAAAATCCTCCACCATATCAACAGGTACCTTGCTAGCTTCTGCATTCACGGGATCATCCATTTCCTTCTTTTCATCTTCAAGTTTCTCCAAAACTTTTTCTTCTTCCTTTGTAGTTGCATCTAACTTTTTAACAAGGGCTGCTTTTGGAAATAGTACGCCGGCACCATATCTTAATCTTGGTGGTTCATTTATCAGAATTTCCTCACCATTCTCCTGAATATGTGGTTTAACAGGATCCGGGCCTATTAGCTCCTTTTTGATAAATTTTAAAATATTGGTTCTCATACTAGTTGAGTTTTTGTTTAAGAATTTCCTTGTATTCTATTCTCATTGATTCAGCAATAAAAAGTATTAAGCCATATTTTGCCCTGCTCATTCCAACATATAGCAATGATTTTGCAATTTCGCTTGATAAATCCTCTACATCCGTAATCAAAACATAATTGCTCTCCATACCTTTATATGATTGAACGGTTGCAAAACCATAGCAATTTTGAGAGGGCGAAATATCATTACAACTTTTAATTTCTCTGATCGTATACCCTGGAATAGAGTCAGAACAAGAGTTTTCAAACTTTCTTGAGGAGATAATTATCAGGTCATTAAAAGGAAGTTTATTTGTTGAAAATTTTTGAAGTTGTTCTGCAAGTATTTTTTTTTGATGTGTTTTATCTCTGTAGAAAATATATTCAACAGGAATTCCTTCAAGATATTCCAACAAAAAAGGAGGTTTATCAAAACCTGAAATCAACGAAATTTCTTCTCCAATCTGCTTTGTGTTCCGGCAATTTATTTTCAGTAAATAATTTGAATGTTGTCCTGATTTTTTAAGTAACTCAAGCATTTCAGCCCTTGAAAGCTGGGCATAAATAGCCTGTCTTTCAAAGTCACCATATATTTCCCAATTACCATTCTGTAATCCTCCCTGTATCATGGAATCAAATAATGAAATATATTCTGGCCTGATTAAATCCTGACCTTCATCAATAATTAATTTATCAAACTTCTTATTTATTCCTTTTTGGTATAGGTCTTTCAACAGAAGAGGCAAGTACTTATTGTAAAAATCCTGTTTATTGCTCTGTGACTTATCATAATTAAATCCATCTGATTGTTTAAACAAAAAATTGTGCAAACTTGAAACAGTAATTTTGTCTTTCCAATCCTCAGTTTGTTTCTGCATCCATTCGCCGATCAACCGATTGTAGCAAGTTAGAAAAACCGTTTTACCCTCTGCAGCCGTTCTTATTGCGGATTCAATAGCAATCATTGTTTTCCCTGTACCTGCACTACCTTGAATAAGGCATCTTTCATTGTGTTGAGTAAATGAATCCAGAACGCTATATTGTTCCGTTGTATACTTTTTGACCTCCTTTTCAAACTCTGCCAATCTCTCTTTAACGGTTCTTACTCTTTCAAAATCGCCTCTAAAAAAATCACAAAGTAAATTCAAATCATTTTCGTCAGGTAAAGAATCTTTTTCTGAAAACCATCTTTGATCTTTATTTTTATTAATGAACTGCCTAACGAGGTTTTGAAAAAAAACTTCTATTCCACCTATGGAATCTTTATCAAGAATTTGCCATTGTTCATACTCAACACTATGTTTATCGAAGCTTATATGTGGAAATGCACAAAAAAAACCGTGCAAAATTCTTGTGAATTTATGTCCTTTACCAAATTCATTCTCAATAGCAGAACGCAATGAAAACATTGCATCTCTAGCTTGGTTGAATGGTCCCACATTTTTTGTGTATGTTTTCTTGAATCTGTCTGTAAAATGCCAAACTCCATCTTTACATTTCACATCGCCTCCCTTCACTTCCATTATATATATTCCAGCACCCGGAATTAATATCAGAAAGTCAATTTCTCCATACAAACGGACTGTATGTTGCGAAAGGTTAAGTGAGTGTAATACAATCCAATCTTTTGTGAAAGTGCTATTCTTAAAAATTTCAAAAATCAACTTCTCAGCTGTACTTTTACAACTCTTATCAACATATGGTGGTAACAGCCTAGCCATTTAAATAATTTCTTTTTGTAATAATCGGTTAACATAACGAACGTCAATATTCTCCCACACATCTGAAATCTCAATAACTTTTAAAACAGATACTCTTCCAAGTCCGTCAATTAATATCTTCTTGCCAATTATTGAGTTATCTGCAAGTTCATAAATTTGTTTTTTTATTTTATCAGTAATAAAGTCAGATGCTTTCATACGCCACCCGGTCATTTTACTAATTGCATCTCTTACTATGTTAATATTCTTATTGAGCAAATCTGAATTTGTTAATAATGCGATACTAATTAGATCTGCATTATCATCAGGGCCAATCCGATTTTCATCTTGTAACCAAGTTTTGATTGTTAATTCATGCTTTTTACAATAATTTGATCTTAAATCTTCAACGAGCTTTTTAAAATCACTTCCAATTGATGCATAGTACTCTTTAAGTAAATTCTTCCATAAATTTGTCCATTGTTTTACGGCTTCTAAATCTTGTTTCGGAGTATTCCTCTCGACTAACTCAGCCAAAATATCCCTGTCAGTATTTATGAATGCAATAATATCACCTAGTTTAAGAGTCTCCTGCTTTTTTCTGTGTATGGTTGTTTTCTCACGCTTTTTTTCTATCAAATCATTTATCACTAAAAATTTGTGTGATTCACCAGAGTATATAAATGAATTATCTTCAAAATCTATCCGCTTTGCTTTTGTGCTATCACTTAAATTCTCCTTCACTATATATTTTGAATATTGGGCATCATCAAGCCTTATCTCAAAGTCTAAGATATTAAATATATCTTCAGATGTTTTTTCATAAGTTTCTTCTGTAGAATACAAATCCTTAAATTCCTTTGATCTAACCAAATCATCCGTAAAAGCTATTCCTTTGATATTAACAGTGGATTTTACATTATCGATAAATTTCCTATTCCTTCGTTGTAGTGAGTTATAATATTTATTTTCAAACTGGTAAAACAATAATGTAAGTTCGGAAAACAAGAAGGAAGAAAGTATGCGATTGATATTATTTGATTTGGCCCAACCAGTAATTATTGCTTTCACTGGTTCATTAGTTAGCAAGTTATCGTTTACATCAGCCACAGATATAATTTTTGTCCCATTATTATGTACTAAAGAATTTTTTAGTGTCAGTGCTTCATCTTCTGTAGGGCAAATAATATAATCATAATTACATTTACTCATTAAAGTTCTCAATCTAATACATTTATCAGAAGGTTGAATAGCAAACTTCTCTATTATTAAATTCAGAAGTGAGATAGATTCCTCAATTGATTTTTGTGAATCACCTAACCATATTTTGTTCTTTTGAAATAGATTATCAATAGTGTTTAATTTCTGACGCAGAGAACTAATACTATCATCAGTCGGGACATGGCAAATTCTTGAAATAGTATTTGTGATCTGAATCAGATGAATTTTCATAATATTAAGATCATTATTAGAATCATCCTTTTCTATAAAATGAATTTTTTGAGTTACGGCTTCAAGTTCAATGTCCTGACAAATTTCTCTCACCAAATTAAAATCAAAATATTTTTTCAGTTTTTTATTAAAAGTGTGGAAAGGTGAGTTGTCAAACTGCTGTTCAGGATCTAAGTTTTCTTTTGTGAAGTTGAAAAATTCAAAACCATAATTTTTAATATATTCAAAATTTTCAATCTCGGACAAATCCGTAATCAGAATTGTTGGAGTATTTTTCTTATCAATATCTGAGAAGTCAGTCCCTCTTTCATGAATAGAATTTAATCCGTCGATTATAATCTTGGAAACTGAGTTATGTGTTAAATATAAAGCAAGATTAGTAAGATTGTTCGTTAATAAAAGTGGACCATTATTAGCTATTCCGTCCTCATTAATCTTACTGGCCTGGATATATTCAGGCAATGTTACATGATTTACACAAACATTATCAATTGAATTATTGAAAAATTTATACTTGGAAACAAGACAAATTTTATTCTTAATAAATTCTTTATTACCATATGTTTTTATCCCTAATAAATACTCTAATGTAGTAATATTTTTTTCAGGTAATACAGACATTACCTTCTTCTGAGACGAAAGAATTTTCTTATCAGTACGTTGTAATTTGGTAATTTTCTTAAATGGAATTGCTATTTCTAAACTTGAAGAATTAGCAGTTGATTTTGTTCTAAACACAGCGCTATCTTCGTTTTCATCAGTACTTTTTAAACCTACCCACTGCACTACTGCATCATTATTTAAAAGTAATTTTTCTCCTGCTTGAAACGATTTATAAGATTCAAAAATTTCATCTTTATATTGATTATAATCATGTTCTATTTGAAGAAATGTAATAGGCATTGAAAGCCATTGCGCGGTATATTCTTTTGAGGGGAATACCAAACATAGTTTATTGGTTTTACTGGATGTAAAAAAATCTGAAATAAGTCGAAGGGAATCTTTCAACGGCGATGATAGCGAATACGCACCATCATGCCCTACATAAGAATATTGTAGTTTCTGAATTAATTCCTCATTCACGTCAAAGTCAATTTATATTTTTAACAAAATTTTTTTTATTGAAGTTGCTAGCTTGGCTGCCATTAAAGGAGGAACTGCATTTCCTATTTGTCTAAATGCTGCATTCATTGAGCCAGAAAATTTAAACTCATCAGGGAAAGTTTGCAATCTCGCCGCCTCTCTTACAGAAATAGTTCTAGCTTGTTCGCTGTCATAATGAATATGTGAATAGCTATCTTTACCTAAATGTGCCATCAATGTCCTAGCTGGCATATTGGCTTCCATCTTTCTCCACTTATTTGGAAATTTATTTTCATCATAAGGAGGCACGGTTTTCTCTAATATTTCCTGATACTTTTTAGAGGTCTCTGTAAGATGCTTGCCACTCTTCTTTCTTTCCTTATTAATTCTATTTTCAAAAATAGATTTTGCAACTTGCAAGGCTTCGGGATATTGATCTCCTGGCTTCATTTTACGAAAAATAGGATAATCTCTAGGAAGATATCTTATCGCATTTGCTGTAACCTTTGTATTTTCAGAACAGTTAAACCATGATCGCATTAATCTCTGAAAATCATTTTCATATTTCTCTGAACTATAATTTTTTTCTTTCGTGAGATTAGGTATACTTTTCTTTGAATCACTATTTAAATGCTCTGTAATAATTGGAAGATCTGATAAAGCTTGTTCAACTGTTAGTGCTGGTAAGAGATTTTTACTTGCTATTGGTGATGGACAATAGTAGGGATTAGCTTCTGCGTTAATGTGTTTGAGAGCTACACTACGTGAGCCATGATATCCATTAGGAAGTTCTATATAATGTGAAGGCGAGGGAAAAACAATATCACAATTTAAACTTTCATGAACAGCTATTAAAAACATTCTTTCCCGCATTTGAGGAATACCATAAAATACAGTATTCAACAACGTATAACGACATTTATAACCTTGTGCGGTTAAATCATTACATACTGAATCTGCAATATTAATTCCTCCATAATTAAGAATATCAGGGACGTTTTCCATCAATAGAGCTAATGGTTTTAATTGCTTAACATACTCGAGATATCTTTTATATAATTGGCTTCTTGAATCGTTTAAAAATGCATTTGAATCATTTTTAATTTCTCTCAATTTTGCTCTACCAACTCTTGTAAACGCCTGACATGGTGGACCACCTACAATAACATCAATATGTTCATCTACAGATCCCTTCAATTTTAATTCTTTAAAAAGTTCACCAGGATCTGTTTCCATTATATCCCTGGATTTAGCATGAATATCAAAAAGAGAGGGATCAGAGTGAAAATTTAAAGCATGAGAGTTTGCAGCTTTAGGATCAAGTTCTACCGCAGCAATAATTTCATAATCTGCTTTATGAAAACCAAGAGACAATCCTCCACATCCTGAAAACAAATCTAATAGTCTGGGTTTGCTACCGTTTCTTATCCTACTAATTTTATTCTTAATTAAGTTATCATGCCTTACTGATGTAAGAGCAGAATTATTGTTTATAATTAAATCAGACTTTTTATAATCCAGCAATTTATTAGAGTTTAATGGTGAAAAGTAAAACTCTTAAATATATAAATTTTAATCATTACTTATTTAAGTAATTACAAATCAATAATTTAAGTGTCAAATATTTACTTAAAAGTAATATTTATCTTCTGAAAGAGTTCATACTGATTATCAGATTTGCTATATCTAAAGAAAGCACATCATAAACAATACGCTATTGAGCGTATTTTATCAATACATTTAGATTATATACGTTTATCATTTGTACTCCTGTCAAACGCAACCAAATTAAACATCTCCCTCATCCTACTCCGTACCCGACTGCCATACATACTTTCAATCTCCGATGCCGAAAGATTAGTGGTTATGTGAGTAAGCATTTTTTTCTGAACAAACAGATCGTACCGGCTTAACAGAATTTCCGCCATTACATTGCATTCATTACCGTAGTACTTCAAATTATTTTCTGTACCCAAGTCATCGAAACAGTAAGTTCGTGGCCAGCTGTTCTCTCCTTTTCGGTTAATAGAATTTTTGCTATACCGGTGAATTACTTCATAACCTTCCTGGATGAACTCGAAACTGATATCACGACATGTTTTCATAATATGCCGGTTAGATTGATTGATAAAGCCATTTAGTAATGACATAAGTGACGTTTTCCCGCAGCCTACCGGCCCGGAAAGCAGAATACCTTTATTAAGATTGATATTGAACTTAGCAGCATTCGCAGTGTCTTTGATTGCAAAGGTTAGTAGCTTGAAAATAATTTCGTAGTCGGCCGGATCGATCCGGAAGTGATCTCCGAATTGCTCTTTGCCTTTCTTATTCAGAAAAGATATACATTCTTCGAAATCATATTTCTTCGGCTTTAACTTCTCTTGGACATCAGAGTGGTTCTGAGTAGTCTTTGTCGTTGCCGGTGTGGAGGTTTCCTGCTTTAGGTTGGTTGGTACCAGTTTGCTTAGTGCTTTCATGAGAATTGAATTTGGCTGTGTTTGACATCCAGTTAAGAGTTGCGGCGCGCCAGTCTTTCATCGGCGCCTTGCCGCCTACCTTCCAGCCATTGGATTGATAGTAGTTGTAAAATTTTTCAGCCTCCGCTTCCGGGTATTCTTTTTCTTTGAAAAAAATTAAAACTTCTTCCAATATGGGTATGTCTGTTTCCCCCTCTTTGTTTCTGTTTATATTGTTTATATAAGGAGGCTGTACATCAACCTGTACAGTAGATGTACGGCTTGCTGTCTGATCACCTGTACAGAAATTGTACAGGTTTACTTTACTTCCATGTAACGGATTGAACGAAGGTATATACTCAATGTATTTCCATTCGTGTAACTGTCGGAGACATTTTGTATAGGTAGAGAGCGAGCTGATCTTTGCGGCCTTCATAATTTCCATTCTGCTGATCGAAATAGGATTTAAGAATCGGTTCTCATTCCACACCTGGAACAATGCCAGATACAAAGTAATATGCGTGGTCAGCAACCGGTCGTCTTCGTAAAACAATTCCATTACTTTATTCAAATGCCGGATATAATTCATTTACGTTTTTTATTCTTCTCCAGCATTTGCATTACGTCTTCATATTTGTAGTACATCGTACCACCAATCTTAGTATAAGGTAATGTGCCGACTACTCTGAGGTGTTGGAGTGTGCCTGGTGAGATTCCAAGTAGCTTACGTACTTCGGAAGATTTAATCCATTGCTTTTGCGGATCGGGAGTTGTAGAGAAAAGTTCTTTTAATTCCTGGACAAGTTCGTTCTTAAAATTTTTGAGATCTTCTTTTGTAATGATTTCTACTGCCATATTTTTTGAGGTTAAAAACTATGGTTCAAAGTGAATCAAAACGTGATAAAGAAAACAGTGGGGAAAGGGTGGTAACACCCTTTCCCACCCTATTGCAATTTCTTCAACACTTCCTTAAGCAATTCTCTCACCGTCACTTTGGTATTATCTTCGACATCGTAATACTTATTTGATAGACTGCCCAAAGAGATTTGATCTGTCTTTTTACACTTCATCATTTTAGCTATGACCTGTAAAATTTCCGATTGAGAATTATTGGTAAGGATTCCATTATCATACATCACGCGCGTAAGATATGCCAGTTGGGCTACAGAAAGGCTGGTTTCTATTTTACTTTTCGGTAGAATAGATAACTGACTTGGATTGTGTGTCTTCAAGCGTTTCCTGCACTTTTTTATTTCTTCTTTTAGCCAGGATACTAAAAGCTTATTAGCAGTTGAAATTTTCGGTGCAAAAGGTTGAATAGAACTTTCCGGAATCTTTTTATAATGTAACAATTTATCTTCTAATAATTGTATCTGTGCTTCATTCTCATCAAACTGGCTAAGCTCACCAGTTATTTTATTGATCAGGTAATTGAAAAAAGGATGCGAATTAAAATTGTGTGCAATGAGATAGTCAATTACTTCTTGCTCCTGAAAGGATTTTTTGAAATATGAAAAATAATTAGCCCAGCTTTCCCAGAATGTAGAAATATATTTTGTATCGTGAATAGTTAGATGATTTCTACTTTCAGGTGTGAGTACTACTAACAGAATATCTGTTAACTCCAGATTTAAACTACCAAAAAGTAATGGGGCTACAACTATTCGTAGTTCCAGGCACTGTTCGAATATTTCATTTCTTCCGCTCTGTGAGACTTCCATGTCGGCGTCTACAAAATCAGAAAAATAACTTTCCAGGAAAAATAATATGCTATCGCAATTACTGCATACAGCTTCATTACATTTCTTTTTCAGTAATGCTGTTTGATGATGACGAATATATAACCTTATCTCTTCCTTAGAGGAAAGGCGATAGGCTGTCTCTTTGATCTGATCAATTATATTCTGTACTTCTTCATCACAATCTCCATCATTACCGATCAGTTCATCGAGTGGTTGGAGATCGTATTTCAAGATTTTAAAAAAGCATTTATACGGTTAATAGTTTCCCTTCCTATTTGGTATCTAGCTAATGAACAATTAAACATTTAAATAATAGCTGTAAGAATTTGTTTTGAGTGGTACAAAACAGAAAAAAAATATAACGAATGTCAATAGCGGGACTTGGCTAATTTTATGAAAGAAGTAAAAACTGGAAGAAATATTTATTTAAAGTATTTATTAAGTACTAAACTTTTCTTTAAGTCAAAAAATAGTCGTTAAAGTAAAACAGGAAGTTTAACTTCCTGTTTTGTACTCTTTGTTTGTATTCGATTTCTTATCCAATTTCGATATCAACGCATCCATATCCTCCTCCACTTTTTTCTCTACTACCTTGGCATAAATCTGAGTAGTCCGGATGCTGCTATGACCAAGCAGCTTACTCACGGTCTCTATTGGCATGCCATTGGTAAGTGTAACGGTTGTAGCAAATGTGTGACGTGCCAGGTGAAAAGTCAGATTCTTTTTGATGCCACATACGTCCGCGATCTCTTTCAGGTAACTATTCAGCTTTTGATTGGAAATATTTGGAAACAATGTTCCGTCGGCCACGGCTTTCGGATGTGACTTATAGCTCTCAATTATCTCCAGTGCTTTCGGCATTAATGGTATCCGCACCGGATTGTCTGTTTTCTGCCTGCTGGTATTCAGCCATGATTTACCGCTTAGACTTTGAGTGATATTTTCCGGAGTAAGCTTCATCATATCTATGTATGCTAAGCCAGTATAACAACTGAATATGAAAAGGTCTTTTACGTGTTTTAATCGCTCAATACTGAATTCTTTTTCTTCAATGGCAGTCAGCTCCTCTAATGCTAAATATTCTCTTGTAGACTTTGTAAAGGTTGGTTTGAACTTGATGAAAGGATCTTTTTCTAACCACTCATTCCGGATGGCTACGTTGATCATTTTTCGCAAACGCTCGATATGTTTCATCACCGTATTTTGTCCGCAGGGTTTATGATGGTCCAAAGGCTGGTATGCTTTCACAAACATTTCAAAGTCGTAAATAAATCGGTGTTTAAGTTCGGTAAGAAAGATGTCATTGACTTTGAGTTTCTCTGTCAGGAACAGCTGGACGTACTTTTGTGTGGTGATATAGTTTTTCATCGTTCCCCACTCGAGGGTATCCTTTAATTCGCTGTTGTGGTATTCCATTAACTCAAGAAGGGAAACTCCTTTATCTTCTTCCTTCTCCTGAGTGATTCCAAAATACCTGTTTTTTAATTCTTCGGCAGTAATAGGTTCATTAAGCACTAACAAGTCTCTGTAGTGCTCAAATATTTTTCCCTCGATCTCTTTGAGGTACATATTGAATTTCTTGGCTTCTTCACCATTGCCTTTCATTTTGCCATTATCCCAAAGCCGCTCTTCAATATTTCTCTTGATAGAAAATTCTGCGCGTTCGGAATTCACAGTGATCCTGCAATAGATCGGTACTAAGCCATTATTAATTCTTGATCTTCTGAGAATGAAGATTACGCCATAGGTGTTTCTAGTTTCCATTTTTATTTGTTTGTTTTAGTTAAAAATTGTTCACCTTTTACTGAATTCGAACAACCAAAAACAATCAAAATAATTCAATATAAATTACAGACAACCAGTTATTTACATTGAAATAGGTGAACAGTTTGCAAGTATATAAATGTTCACCAGAATGTTCACCATAAGACTGAAAATATTTAAAAAATATGGAGGGCATAAAAAGCAAAAACCCTCTGAATCATACGATTTAGAGGGTTTTGAATCGAGTTGTTACACTCTTCGTCGGGGTGGCAGGATTCGAACCTACGACCTCCACATCCCAAATGTGGCGCGATACCGGGCTACGCTACACCCCGAAATTATTTTGCTACTTTGTATCTAAATCTACGCGATACCAGGCTATGCATACCTGTAATTTTTTTACCCGTCCTTTTAAGGACTGCAAAGGTAGAAATTAAATTTAATCTACCAAACTTTTTTTTGCGGAGAGAGAGGGATTCGAACCCTCGGTACCGGTTACCCAGTACGACAGTTTAGCAAACTGTTCCTTTCGGCCTCTCAGGCATCTCTCCGAACTCTTTTCCCCTTCCGGAAAAAGTATGCAAATATACTATATCTTACTTTACATGCCAATTTGAGGTTGTTTTTTTTATTTGCCAAGAGTTAATCTTTCTCCTTAAATTGCTCTCCGAATGAATTGGCTCAGGGAAATAACACAGACTGAATACCTCTATATCACCGCATTTTTGGTGTTTTACCTGACTTATCTGATCAGGATGTATTTCATTTCCAAAAAAATTAAGATCAACGCTCGTAGAATTGCACTTAAATTTATCCTTAGAAGCGCTTATTTTTCTCTTTTTATTATCGCTTTACTAGGCCCATCCTTTGGTGATATTAAGAAAGAAATAAAGACAATCGGGAAAGATATTTATATCGCTATCGATATTTCTGCTTCTATGAATGCTACCGATGTAAATCCTTCCCGCATTGAAAAAGCAAAATTTGAAATAGCACAGGCTCTCTCTCATTTCAATTCTGACCGCATAGGACTGATCATTTTTTCTGAAGAAGCATTTGTTCAATGCCCACTCACTTATGATCATGAAGCGATTAAACTATTTCTTCAAACACTGAATACCAAAACTGTTTCCTTAGGTGGTACTGATCTTAATACTCCACTTGCTATGGCTTACAGCAAACTGGCAAGTTCCGAACAAAAAACAACAAACGATGAGGCAAAAATAATTGTACTTATCACTGATGGAGAAAATTTCAGCGAACAAAATCCGGATTACTGGCTGGAAAAAATAAAGCAGGCTGATATAAATTTATTTATCTTAGGTATCGGAAGCCAAGAAGGAAGCCGGATCCCGATGGAGACGGGTTTTAAAAAAGATGGTTCGGGACATTATGTGCTCTCTAGTCTGAATTCAAAGGAGCTAAAAAAAATGAGTAAGCTCGCAAACGGGAAATATTATGAGATCACTCCCGAAACCAACGACATGAAAACGATGATCGATAAAATTTTGAAAGTAGAAGGAACATTGCAAGGAAGCCGCAAAATAGAAAGTGCTGCCAATAAATATTTTTACTTTCTATTTACAGGAATCGTACTGCTTCTATTCGATGTATTGATTAGCTTTAAAACCATAAGAATATGAAGTATCTTTTCTTGGTCAATATTTTTCTGGTATTCTGGAGCAAGTTTCACCGTATTGCAGAGATGAATAATCTTAAGGAACAAGCGGCGATATATTATAAGAATAAGGATTTTCAAAAAAGTGTCAACCTATATGAGAAGCTCCTTACGGAATATAAAGAGACAGATGAATCTGTGACACTTAATCTGGCCAACTCTTATTTCTCTTTAAAACGATACAACAGTGCAATCGACAATTATAAATTGTTAGTTAACTCTAAAGCTCCTACTATCAAATCGCATGCGTACCTCCAGCTTGGAGTGATCTACAGCAGTAACAACAAAAAAGAACTGGGACTTAGTTATTTTAAAGAAGCATTAAAAGCGATGCCCGAAAATGAAGCTGCACGTTACAATTTTGAATTATTAAAAAAAGAACAAGAGCTTACGCTAAAAGATATTACACCCGATAAGAAAAAAGAAAATAACAACGGAGAACATCAAACGAGTGCTACGACTACAGAGGAATCTAAAAAAATGGATAACAGTGGCAACACAGACAATAATCCATCTTCTCAATCTGGTGACGAGAGCGAGGAAGAGGGAGAAAATAATACAGGTGGTGAAGACGAAGAAGAATTGGAAAACAATGATAGTGGCACAAAAGAATCCGATGCATTGGCTTCTCAACGGCTGGAAGAAATGCACATGAGCGAGCGCCAGGCCCGGATGATCTTAAAGACAATGAAAAACAGTGAAATTCAATACATACAACAAAAACCTAAAGTGGTCCGGGGGAAACTTGTTCCGGGAAAACCTGATTGGTAGTGAAAATTTTAAATTTTGAATTTAAGACAAAAAGAAAGGGATCTATTCTAAAAAATGATCCCTTTTGTATTTGATATTGCTTGGATAATTATCCGATCGCGATTCTCTTAAATTCTGTTACTGTAAGACCTTTTTGTACACCGTCAAGTAACTGAGCAATTGTCTTGGAGCCATCTTTCACAAATTCCTGATTCAACAACGTGTTGTCTTTGTAAAATTTGTTCAGTTTGCCGAGAGCAATTTTCTCTAGCATAGCTTCCGGTTTACCTTCTGCTCTTGCTTGCTCTTTTCCCACTTCAATTTCTCTTTCTACAGTTTTAGCGTCTACTCCATCTTTGTCTACTGCAAGAGGCTTCATCGCTGCAATTTGCATCGCTACGTCTTTTCCTACTTCAGTAATATCAGCGCCGCCTACGTTTTTAAATACTACCAATACGCCAAGTTTACCGTTAGAGTGTACGTAAGGAGTTACTTGTTCTCCAGTTACGTTTTCGTAGTTTTGGATTACAATTTTCTCACCGATCTTTCCTGTAAGGTCGATAATGTTTTCGTTTACGCTTCTGCCGTCAGCAAGATTCAGAGCAAGTAGAGCATCTGCATCTTTTGCATTTTTAGCATCCGCTACTTCCAGGATCTGTTGAGCCAGGTTACGGAAGCCGTCCACTTTTGATACTGGTTCGGTTTCGCAAGCGAGTGCAAGTAGTTTTCCATTTTTGCCATCCGCGCTTACTTTGATCAAAATGACACCTTCTGCAGTTTTATTTTCTGCACGAGCTGCAGAAACTTTTTGTCCTTTTTTTCTAAGAATATCTACGGCAGCTTCGAAATCACCATTGGCTTCGGTAAGTGCTTTTTTGCAATCCATCATGCCGGCGCCGGTCATTTGTCTCAGTTTATTTACGTCTGCTGCTGAAATTGTTACTTCCATGATATGATATGTTTTTTGTTTACTTAATCTGTTTTAAAAAAAATTGAACATTGCCTGTTTAGATTCAATGTTCAATTTGTAAATAATAATATTAACGGACTGTTAATTATTCAACTTCTGCTTTTGAATCAATCTCTTTTTTGTTTTCCAGTTCGTCGCTTGTTTCTTTATCGTCTTTATCTTTCTTTCTTTCGATCAGACCTTCTTCGATTGCTTGACCAAGGAAAGTTGTGATGACGTTGATAGATTTGAAAGCATCGTCGTTTGCAGGGATTACGAAATCTACTCCATCAGGATCAGAGTTAGTATCAACCATTGCAAATACTGGAATGTTCAGTCTTTTCGCTTCAGCGATCGCGATATGTTCTTTTTTCACATCTACTACGAAGATAGCAGCTGGAAGTCTTGTAAGATCAGCGATACCGCCAAGTACTTTCTCCAGTTTAGCTCTCTCACGACCTAACATTAGTCTTTCTTTCTTGTTGAAGTTTTTGAAAGACTCATCTTTGGTCAGTTTGTCCAAAGTAGACATTTTCTTAAGTGACTTTCTTACAGTAGCGAAGTTGGTAAGCATACCGCCTAACCATCTTTCAGTAGCGTAAGGCATTTTAAGTCTTTTAGCTTCCGAAGCCACGATCTCTTTTGCTTGTTTTTTAGTAGCAACGAAAAGGATCTTTCTACCAGAGCGAACTATGTTTTTCATAGCAGCTGCAGCATCTTCCAGGCAAACTTGAGTTTTGTTAAGGTCAATGATATGGATTCCGTTCTTCTCCATGAAGATGTACGGAGCCATTTTTGGATTCCATTTTCTGGTTAAGTGGCCGAAGTGTACACCGGCATCCAGTAAATCTTTATATTCAACTTTTTTTGACATATCTCTTCTGAGTATAAATATTGATTAACGTTTGCTGAACTGGAATCTTCTACGAGCTTTCTTACGGCCGAATTTCTTCCTTTCTACCATTCTTGGATCTCTGGTCATAAAGCCTTCTTTCTTAAGGAGGGTTTTATTTTCGCCATTGATCTCTACAAGCGCTCTTGAGATAGCAAGTCTAAGCGCTTCCGCCTGACCGGTGATACCACCACCTACAATGTTCGCTTGGATATCATATTTACCAACTTCTGATAGTAAAGTCAAAGGTTGATTAATGATGGTTTGAAGAATTTCTGAAGGAAAATAAGCTTTCAGACTTCTGTCGTTGATAGTGAAATCACCTTTGCCTGGTTTTACGTAAATCCTAGCTACAGATGTTTTTCTTCTTCCTAATGCGTTGATTACTTCCATTAATCAGTATATTATAATTTAACAACTTTCGGGTTCTGACCTGCATGTGGATGCTCTGTACCTGCGTACACATGAAGGTTTGTAAATAAAGTTCTTCCAAGTCTACCTTTAGGAAGCATACCAAATACAGCCCATTCGATCACTCTTTTTGGGTGCTTCGCCATTGTTTCCTTCGGAGTGGCAAATCTTTGCCCACCAGTATAACCAGTGTGCGTAGTATATATTTTATCGGTAAGTTTTTTACCAGTAAGTCTGATCTTGTCAGCATTGATGACTATTACGTTATCTCCGCAGTCTACGAAAGGAGTATAACCAGGCTTATGTTTGCCTCTGATGATTTTGGCTACCTGACTTGCAAATCTACCAAGTACCTGACCTTCGGCATCAATTACTACCCAGTCTTTCTTTACAGTGTTCTTGTTAAGGAACTTTGTTTTATAACTAATACTTTCCATTTTCTTTCGTGCTTTTTCTGATTTTATTAAAGCATACCCTTCCTAAAAAAGGGGAGTGCAAAGGTAAAGGTTAAAATATTAAAAACCAATACTGCCAAACTATTTTCCAAGAGTATTTTAATTGAAATCTGTTTAAATATTTAATTATCAATATTTTAATTCAAAATCAGAATAAAATTAATTTTTTATACTATTTTCATTCCTCACAAATCTTAAACTCTCCAAGCTCCTTTTCCAGTGTCTTTATTCCATGATGTTTTTCCTGATTCCGGATATTAAGCTTAACTCTTGGCAATTGTGATTCACCAACCGATAACGGCCCAATAATCATCCTGCCACTGGAATTTAGTTCTTGTCAGTTTTTGTTCGTTGATCCAGTGAGAAGATTCTCCCTTGATATGCTAGAATACTTTGGCGATGGTTTGCTCCCGCTTCCAAGATACCAAACAATGAAGATGATCTGTATAGCCATTGATCTCCTTCAGGCAAATGTCATTTTTAGTACAATTTTCTCTGATATGTTTTATGACTTTATACCGGATTTGACTTGTTAAAAAATGTTTTCTGTATTTGGCAGAAAAAACAATATGAACCCAAATTCTTGTAAAGGACATAAAAATGAAAATTTAAAGACAAAAAATAATTCTAAAATATACAGTAGCTTCTGTATTAAAAATATTGATGATTTAAAAAATTGATTTAAAAAATGTTGCCGTTCGCTTAAGCGAACGGCAAGCAATAGAAATATTATATAATCTAAGAATTCAATTATAAGTGAATCACTTCTCCATAAGCAGCAGCAGCAGCTTCCATGATAGCCTCTGACATAGTTGGATGCGGGTGTACTGATTTCACAATCTCATGCCCGGTAGTTTCGAGGTTTCTGGCTACTACTACTTCAGCAATCATTTCGGTGACATTTGCACCGATCATGTGTGCACCTAGCCACTCGCCGTATTTTGCATCAAAGATCACTTTTACAAAACCTTCTTTTGCTCCGGCAGCGCTTGCCTTACCAGATGCAGAGAATGGAAATTTACCAACTTTGATCTCGATTCCTTTTTCTCTTGCTTGTTTTTCTGTCATACCTACAGAAGCAATTTCAGGTGTACAGTAAGTACAGCCAGGAATATTGCCATAGTTCAAAGGAGCAGGATTTTGTCCGCAGAATTTCTCAACGCAGATAATTCCTTCTGCAGAAGCTACGTGCGCCAGCGCGGGGCCTTTCACGATATCGCCGATCGCATATACGCCTGGTACATTTGTTTTATAATAATCGTCTACTACTACTTTGCCTTTGTCTGTGATCACACCTACTTCTTCAAGGCCAATGCCTTCAAGGTTAGTGGTGATCCCTGCAGCGGAGAGAACGATATCGCATTCGATTGTTTCAGTGCCTGATTGGGTTTTCACAGTCACTTTGGCTTTTTTGCCTTTGGTATCCACCGCTTCTACAGAAGAGTTGGTCATGATCGTGATGCCTGCTTTTTTGTATTCTTTTTCCAGTGTTTTAGAAACTTCTTCGTCTTCTACCGGTACGATGTTTGGCATAAATTCTACGATGATCACTTTCGTTCCCATTGAATTGTATACATAAGCAAACTCTACTCCGATTGCGCCAGAACCAACAATGACCATGCTTTCAGGTCTTTTCTCCAGTACCATTGCTTTGCGGTAGCCAATCACTTTATCGTCGTCGATCTTAAGATTTGGCAATTCTCTGGAACGCGCTCCGGTAGCAAGGATGATATGGTCGGCCGAATAAAGCGTTTTTGTGCCTTTATCATCGGTAACTTCTACTTGTTTATTTGGTTTCAATTTTCCGAAACCAGGAATATGATCGATCTTATTTTTTTTGAAGAGAAATTGAATTCCTTTGCTCATTCCTGCCGCCACGTCGCGGCTTCTTTTAACCACTGCAGTAAAATCTGCTTCTGCGCTGCTTACATTGATTCCGTAGTCTTTGGCGTGTTTGATATATTCAAAAACCTGTGCGCTTTTTAAAAGTGCTTTGGTAGGAATACAGCCCCAGTTAAGACAGATACCACCCAACTCCGCTTTCTCAACTACAGCTACTTTTTTTCCCAACTGAGAAGCTCTGATCGCGGCTACGTAACCGCCCGGGCCACTACCTACTACGATAACATCATATTTTGCAGACATCTATGTAAAATTGTTTAGTGATTTAGTTTATACAGAAACAAATTTAAAGGATTTAGGCTGAAAGCAAAAAACTAAGGCAAGAATCATGGGAAGTGGTTTGAAGGGATACCAGATGCCGGATACCGGATAAATAATTTCTATCTGGCATCTGGCATCCGGTATCTGGTATCAATAGCCTACTAAGAATAAGGCCATTACTGCATTATTGCTTCGGTTCTTTATTTTTTCTATTGGCAATATTGAAAGGCCTGGTGACATTGAATCCAAACATAATATTGCCTTTGTCCCAACGACCTGTAGTCTCGCCGATAAAGGCTTTTTCAATCATACCCATAGAATTGGTACAATGCAATTGGAATACGTGTCCTCCTGTTTCAATATCTACACCCACAGACAAACAATTGGTATAATTGATCTTATCGGTTCCGGCTTTGTAATAATTGTTTTGACCAGGCAGCACATAAAAATATTCTGCCGTCACGGCAAGGCGTTTGGTAACCTTGTATCGTCCTGCTACACCAACGGCCCAAAGATCGTTGGTTTCGTCTTTATATTCTACCAGGTTTCGATGGATCAAGGTAGGAGAAATCTGTGCTGAAAAATTCTTGCTGAACTTGCGCGCAATGAGTGCCTGATAGGTGTAGTAAAGACGATTGCTAAAATCATTGTATAGATCCGGGTAAGCTGGATGCTCGGTTTGCACGGCTACGCTGGCAAACAATGTTACCGAAACAGGCATCACTCTTGCTCCTTTGCTTTGACGAAGCAGTTTATATTTCAAATATCCATCGTATACTTTATTGAGCGAGCTGCGGCCAACACCTACTTCCAAGCGGTTGGTGATACCATATTCAAAACCCAGACGGATCACGGCTTTATCAAGACCAAAGAAATTGTAAGCGCCGTCGCTGAAAGGACCAAAACGGTGTGAGATCAAAAACGAGAGCACACCTTTGCCTACGGTTTCGACCGACTGACCATTAATGATGCGCATACTTTTGAAGGTAGCAGCAGCGTACTCGGTAGTAGCAGAATCTTTTTTGGCCGTCTGCTGATCCAGCATATTCATAAGATCGTCCTGGGCGGTTGCTTGGTAGACAGAGATCCCAAGGAGAAAGGTCAGCAATAAATATTTCATAGCGTTCATGAATGAAGTTTATTTGTTATAAGGCTCGTAAATCATATCCACCGTTACATCCACGGTTTCTGCAATATTTTGAAAAACAATCTTTGGAATTTCAATATTATAATCTTTTACTTTCACAGGGAATTTTGCGTGCGCAAAAATTTTCCCCTCTTTTACTTCTATTGTTCCCGACACGCGGATCTTTTTCGTCACGTTGTGAATGCTAAGGTCACCATCGATGGTAGCGTTGTATTTACCATCTTGTTCAAATTTAACATCCGCCAGGTTTACAATTTTTCCTTTAAAAGTAGATTTTGGATATTTATCCGATTCCATATAATTTTCATTGAAATGTTCCTGCATCAATGATTTTGGAAAAATAAAATCTTTGATCGCCATTGAAAATACAATATCGCCATTGTCTGAATCAAGTATGCTGCTCACTTTGCTATTAACCGCTTCAATATTTTCAAGCGGAGCGGAAGAATAAAAGGAAATCTTGCCCGTGTTGGTTGCATATTTTCCTTTGTGGATAGTAAAAGCAGATAGCAGCAACACTGCTATCAGTAGGAGGCTGTTCTTTTTCATGGGTTTGTGTAGTTTAAAAAGTTTAATTATTAGGATATCCGTTGTCTATCCATCTTTTTATTTTTGCGATATCACAATCCGCCAGCTTGCCGCCATCGTAAGGCATGTTGTGAAACCCGGGCAAGTGCGCGATATTTCCGTACAACTGGCCATCAGCCGCGAATCCTTTCAACACATTATAATCCTGCAGGATAATTCCTCCACTCCCAGTATTGGAAGCATCGCCGTGACAGCGATAACAATTGGCTTGCAGGATTGGTACAACTGTGCCGCTGTAAGTCACGCCAGTAGTATCGCAATTGGGATGTAACTCTTCTTGATTGTTATATTTACAAGATTCTAAAATGCTTGCCGACATGGCGCATAAAGCAAAAAATAAAAACAGGGATCTTTTTTTCATAATACCTTATTTATAAAAATATTATTTCCTATAAATTATAAGTCATAACACATAAGTACGCATAACTTTCAGTAATTCAAAAATGTAAAGAACTTTTTTTGGAGATTTTAATGCCTGTGGAGAAAAGCTAGAAGTTCAAAATAAGTTTGATATTCGTTCCTTAACATTGTTAATCTCGTCGGTGGCTTGTTTCTGATAAAATACATGTGGCCTGTCTTCTAACAGGCCACATGTATTTCAAACTTTGAACATTATTTTAACCCTTCAACGTTTACGCACGTTTTTTCAATGAGATCCTGTTTGACAATCCAACCGCTACATAATAACCTGGAGAAACTTTACTCAGTCCTACTCCACCGCTAAGGTCAAACTGAAAATCTTTGTTAAACAGATACCAGATCCCTCCGTTGGCACGGTGATCGTTGATGAACGAGCCACTGAAGCGATCATCCGCATCGCTATCTTCATAAAAAAATCCATACACTTCGGCAAAAAAATGAAGCTTGCGGCTGATCTCAAATTCATTATTGAGCGCGTAGGCATACGCCGCGTTTTTAGTATTGCCATCCCACTGGAATCCGAGGTTGTATTCAAATTCGTAGAAATGTGTGATATGATTTAGAAACAAAAATTTTATTTCCGAAGCGGTGTAAGAAGGTCTGAAATTTTTGTCTCCTATAAACGGAAGAGAAACTCCGTACAACAAAGTCGTTTTAGGTATTACCCCATGTCCATCAAAGAGAAAAACTTTTGAACCCACGCTTAACCCTGATAAACCTTGGGCTTTGGCGATTGTACTGTCGTTGCTGCGTCTTACTGTTTTGTAACCTGCATATTCCATTTCCAATCGGCCTTCTACTCTCCTGCTAAAGCCTAGTCGCACTAAGGTAGTGTTGTAAGTGATGTCGGTGGTGCGCAAGGCCGCAGGTTTGGTTTGTTGGTATTGAAATCCTGTTTCAATCTGAATGGTGCTTTTAGGAATCAGGAAAGGCGTTTCGGCGATATGCGGACGATCAGTCACCATCCAATCTTTGGAATAATCGGGTACGAGATCATTTTTCAAATCTTTTCTATTTTCATAATGCTCCTCTATTTTTTGTGCTAATTCTTTTGGTAGAACAAGCGAAGTATCTGTCAGCGTCTGTTGTGCTATAGCGAACGAAACATTGAAAAGGAAAATGGCGGCGGTAAGTATGGTTAAGCGTTTCATGATTTTATTTTTCTAAATAATATTTTTACAATACTATAAATATTATTTAATAATAACTAAATATATTTTTAGGTTAATCTAAAATATTAATCAATATACTGTGTATCAATCAATTTTGGCTGCAAAATACCGCCTCTAAGATGCCGGATAATTATAGCTGCACCTTAGCAGTCCGTTTTTATTTTCATATGGTATCCCGTATCTGGTATCTTGCATCCCTAGTCTAAAGCATAAATAGAGATTCTTTATATCTTTACAGGCTTGAAATTTTAAATACTAAAAACAGTTAACTTATTATGACTTTGTTAAAAGGAAAAAATGTACTGGTAACAGGTGCTTCCAAAGGCATCGGTCGTGCCATTGCGATCAGATGTGCACAGGAAGGCGCGAACGTAGCCTTTACTTATTTGTCTAGCGTCGAAAAAGGACAAGCGCTCGAAAACGAGTTGCAGACCTTTGGTATCAAAGCAAAAGGTTACCGTTCGGATGCTTCTGAATATGCTGCTGCCGAAGAGCTTATTAATACTGTAGTGACCGAATTCGGAAAGATCGATGCGTTGGTAAACAATGCCGGGATCACCAAAGACGGACTACTTATGAGAATGAGCGAAGAGCAGTGGGACGAGGTGATCCGCGTAAACCTGAAATCTGTTTTCAATCTTACGAAAGCTGCCGTAAAACCTTTGATGAAAGAGAAAAAAGGCTCTATCATCAACATTACATCTGTGGTAGGTGTAAGCGGAAACGCAGGTCAGGCCAACTACGCGGCTTCTAAAGCAGGTATGATCGGTTTCACCAAATCGGTAGCGCAAGAGCTTGGCTCCAGAAATATCCGTTGCAATGCGATCGCTCCTGGTTTCATCGAAACCGAAATGACCGGCGTGCTGGATCCTAAAGTAAAAGAAGAATGGGAAAAAGGTATTCCGCTCAGAAGAGCCGGCAAAGCCGAAGAAGTAGCAGATGCCGTAGTATTCCTTGCTTCTGATATGTCTACCTACATCTCCGGACAAGTGCTACAGGTGTGCGGTGGAATGCTGACCTAGTTTTAAATTATGAGTTATGAATTATGAGTTAAAAAGTATTGATTGTTTGTTACTAGTTGCTAGTAACGAATAACAAGTCACCAATAACTTTCATTCATAACTCATAACTCAACATTCATAACTTTTTATGTATAAAATACTAACGCAATACTCTCCCTGGTTTGTTGTTTTCTGCCTGCTGGCTGGCTTAGGCTATGCATGGTTGCTGTATCAGAAAAAATCTCCATGGAGTAAAAATATCAATTATTTTTTGGCGGGTTTGCGTTTCCTGCTGGTGAGCTTGCTGGCATTCTTACTGCTGGGGCCGCTGATCAAATATTTTAAGAATCATACCGAAAAACCTACGATCGTATTAGCGATAGACAATTCTCAATCCATCAGTCTTGCTGAAGATTCAACAAAGATCAAAGCATTAAAACAAAATCTTTTTTCTCTGCAGGAAAAGCTTAACGACGCTTCGATCGAAGTATCGCTGCAGACATTGAATAGCGCTCTCCCCACTGAAGGATTGAATACTATTTCTTTCAATCATTCTTCTACCAACCTGAGCAATTTGCTCAACGATATTCAATCTAATTATGAAAACAGGAACCTGGCCGGCGTAGTACTTGTGTCTGACGGGATCTACAACCAGGGGGCTTCTCCTACTTATCATCCCTATACTTTTCCCGTCTACACGATCGGACTTGGCGATACGATTCCTAAGACAGATGTGAATCTGAGATCTGTTTCCTACAATAAACTTTCTTACAAAAATAATTCGTTTCCAATCATCGCCGAGATCCACAACCAAGGCTTTGGCGGACAGTCTACGCAAGTAGTATTGAAGCAAGGTGACAAAGTGCTCGATAGTAAAACCATTCGCTTCACTTCAGATCAGGATATTCATAAAGTAGAATTTTACACTTCTTCTACCGAAACAGGTATGCAGCATTATACGGTGGAAGTAAAAGCTTTGAAGGGAGAATTTACGCTGCGTAATAATGTATCCCATGTGTATATTGACATTATTGAAAACAAAGAAAAAATATTATTGGTAGCAGCCTCTCCACACCCTGATATCAAAGCGATCCGGGCAGCGGTGGAGAAAAAGGAAAATTATGAATTCCGTTTGTATATTCCTGGCATTACTGAATTCAAGCAGGACAAATATGATCTGGTGATCTTCCATCAGTTGCCCGACTATATCAGTACAGCGAAAAATATTTTGGATAAATGCATTCAGGAAAATGTTTCTATACTTTTTGTAATCGGCAATCAAACCAACCTGGTGCAGTTTAACAACGTCAACAAAGTGGTCAACATCAATTCCCGTCAGGGACAGAAAGATCTGGTCACTCCTGCTTACAACAATAATTTCGACCGCTTCATTACCGAAACAGAAGACCAATCGGTGATCAACACCTATCCGCCGCTCACCGTGCCTTATGGCGATTATACGCTCAAAGAAAATGCCGATATACTGATGCATCAGAAGATCGGGAATACGATCAGCTCGCGTCCCTTGATCATCGCTTCTGCCGACCGGAAGCAAGCGGTAATTACCGGAGAAGGTCTGTGGGAATGGCGCCAATACGAATACCTGGAAACAAAAGACAATAAAGTGTTCGACAAGTTCATTGGCAACCTTATTCAATATTTGTCGGCCAAAGAAGACAAACGAAAATTCCGCGTGTATCCTGTCTCTTCTGAATTCCTGATCACCGACCCGATCTATTTTGAAACAGAGATCTACAACGACCTTTTTGAGAAAGTATACGGACAAAAAATTGATCTGAAGATCACCGATGAATCGGGAAAAACTACTTCTTACTCTTATGCGAATGGAGAAAGTAATTCCCGATTCGAAGTAAAAGGCCTTTCGCAAGGCGTGTACAAATACACTGCTTCTAGCGAATTGGGAGGAAAGACAGAAAGATCAGAAGGCCGTTTCACTATCCGCGAGCTCATGCTGGAAGCGCTGAACACCACAGCTGATCATGAATTGCTGCGACGGCTTTCTTCTAAGAACAAAGGAATATTTGTAAAAGAAAATAATATCGCTCCGCTTGCAGAAGCTATTATAAACAGCAAGCCAAAAAGTATTTTGCATACAAACGAAGAATTGGTAGAATTGGTAAGCATTCCCTGGTTATTTTTCTTCTTCCTGGCGCTGGCGTCTGTGGAGTGGTTTATGCGGAAGTATCGTGGAGGGTATTAATAGTAGGTCAGCAAGAGTATTGAGTAAGAATTCTGTATACTGTTGCTCTTGCTGACCTGCTGCTTATAACAAATCAAAAAGATCCGTCACCCCCAGTTGTTTCTCTTTTGTAAATCCTTCGCCATACTTCACTCCAATGGCGTGGCCAAATTCAAGGGCCCGGGCTTCTACGTATTTTAAAAATTCCGGAGTGGAGATATAGGTGACAGGTTCTTTACTTTCAGGATCGAAGAACTGAGTTTTATAAGCTTTGATCGATTCTATTTTTTTCTCCCAGTAAGGTGTGATATCAAAAACAAAATCAGGTGTGAGCATTCGGTCTTGGATATAATGATAAACATTCTTCGGCCGCCAGGCTGGCTGGCCGGTCTCTATTTTTCTCAAACCCGCCAGGAAACAAGCCCTGGTAGCTACTGCGCCGCCCATGGTATGATCGGGATGACGATCGTATACAGCATTTGCCAGCACAATTTCCGGTTGGTATTTGCGGATCACTTTGATGATCTCCATCAAACTTTTTTCATCGTTCTGAAAAAAGCCATCCGGCAAACAGAGATTGTCGCGTGTCTCAACGCCCAATACCTGTGCGCCTATTGCGGCTTCTTGTGCACGGATCTCAGGGGTGCCTCGTGTGCCCAACTCTCCTCTTGTAAGATCTACGATCCCTACTTTTTTCCCCATCTCCACGTGTGCCCGGATAGTGCCTGAGCATCCGAGCTCTGCATCATCCGGATGGGCCGCTAATACTAAAATATCGAGCTTCATCTTATTTCTTTTTCTGACTCATTTTAAAATTAGTACAAATTGGGTAATTTTCAGACATGAAGAAATATTTATTTATTCCTCTCCTACCCTTTTTATTATTTGCTTGTCAGGCAACGAAGATAGAAGAAAAAATTCCTTCCGATGTTTTGCCGGAAGATAAAATGGTACAAGTGATGATCGATGTTCAGTTGTTGGAAAGCAGCTTCACACAAAAACATCTTCCGCACGACAGCGCCGTGTTTTTATATTCCCTTTACGAAAAAGATCTTTTCAAAAAACATCAAATTACCGACAGTACCTATTGGAAAAGCTTCAAATACTATAGTGCCCGTCCTATCATAATGGATAAGATCTACGAAAGGGTCGTGGACAGCCTGAGCTTAAGGGAAGAGCAGAAGAGACTGTAAAAATTATGAATGTTGAATTATGAGTTATGAAAGGAAAGTATCAACTCAACATTCATAACTCATAATTCAAAACTTATTCAATAATCTCGAACTCCACTCTTCTATTTAATTTTCTTGTACTTTCTTTGGAGTTGTCGGCAATTGGAAGTGTACCGCCGTAGCCGATGGTTTCGATCCGTTCTTCTGCTACGCCTTTACTCATGAGATAAGCTTTTACATTGATCACGCGCTGTTGAGAAAGTTTTAGGTTTAGCTCAGGGCTTCCTATATTATCCGTATGTCCTTCTACCCGGATGCGAATGTTTTCTTCTTTCAGCAACCAATCCGCCAGCCGGTCAAGTTCAGCTTTTCCTGATTCAGTAATTTCTGCATTCGATTGGTCGAACGAAAGATTGTGTAGCTGAAATTTTGACCCTTTAGTGCTCAGCAGAGAATCCTGTGCTACATCGTGCGAGCGATACTTAAGCGTGTAGATGCCGGGGGATAATTCATCTCCTTTTTGAATATCAGCAAAACTGATCACGCTTCTGCTTGGCTTATAATTTTTTGCCATCATCTCCCGGTACTCTGCCGACATGATTGTGCGGAGCTCAGGAGGGACATAGCCTTCCGGCATGGTCTGTACAAAAGAAAATTCTATATCATCAATGGCAAGATCATTTCCGTTAACAGAAGAATTTGGATTTTCAATACTGATCGTAACAGGGCCATTGTGTGTACCTGAGTACCAGGTGGCTGTAGCGTTGATCCAGCGATAAAGGTGATAAAAATCGCGGTCGATCTCTCCTGTTTGTTTTCCTTCTACTATAAACCGAATCCCGGGATCGTTTCCTTTTACGTCTCCGTCTTCAAAAGCAAACCCGGTTTTCACTGGTTGGTCTTTGTATAAATTGCAATAGTGAACAGAAAATCTATACACCGAATTTGGCACTACTCTTACTTCGGTACGCCATACTTTTTTGCCATATTCTCCATCTGAATTCAGCACAAGATAATAACCATTGCCAAGCGTATGGTCGCCTCCGATGGGTTGGCGAAAATCGGTGTTGAGTGCAGGCGCAAAATCTGTGATGGAATATTCTCCTGGTTGATTGCTTCTGAAATTATATTGGTAATCGCTTGTAAAACCAATATTCCCATCTTCAAAATCACCGTTCCGCACAAGATTCAAACTGGGATCCTGCGCCTTTGTTAGGTATGCGCAGAAAAACAAAAGAAAAAGAAAAGCATAAAGATGCTTCATGAAATCATCTGGTATTTTATTTCGGTAAATTTAACCATTATTCTATCCATCTTTAGTAACGCAAGAACAATCTACTTTCTTTTCCAATCTTAATAATTTTAAGGAGATTCAAAATTTAGCGTTGAAGTAGAGCATTGAAAATTTCACAATCGGCTGATCTTTAAATTAATATTTTTTATTTACTAATTTATTTAGTTTAATATCAAATTAATTAGTATCTTAAATCAGTCAAGTCTCTTCCATAGAAACTCTTCTGTTGAAAAATTCCGAATCCTATGAATCAAAATACAATCAAGGCCAATACTGAATTGAACGTCATGTTTGTCGACATGAACAGTTTTTTTGCAAGCTGCGAGCAGCAGGTCAACTATTGGCTACGAGGCAGGCCTGTAGCGGTCTGCGTATATACAGGGAAATTCGGATGTGTGATCGCTCCTTCCATCGAAGCAAAACGCAGAGGTGTCAAAACAGGTATGCGACTGGACGAAGCCATTCAGCTTTGTCCCGAGCTTGTACCGCTCGAAACGCATCCTGACCGGTACCGCGATTTTCATAAAAAGATCATTGCTATTCTACGAAAATATTCGGACGATGTGATCCCCAAAAGTATCGACGAAGCGGTAATCAACTTTCGCGATTACAAACTTGTACATAAGGATCTCACTACGGTAGCTAAAAAGATCAAACAAGATATTACCAAAGAAGCCGGTGACTGGCTGAAATGTTCCATCGGCATAGCGCCCAATGCTTTCCTTGCCAAGCTTGCTTCCGACATTCAGAAACCCGATGGTCTTACGATCATTTCTCCTGAAAACATCGACAGCATACTCCAGAAGCTACGATTGACAAGTCTTCCAGGGATTGGCAAAGGAATGGCGCAACGTCTTGAACGCGCCGGCATTCTTACGCCGCTTGACATTCGCTACGCTACGCCAGAAAAACTACGTGCTGCCTGCGAAAGCGTGGTAGGACTACATTGGCATTATCGTCTCAATTTTTCCGAAGTAGATCTTGCCGACAGCAACTATAAAAGCATGCAAGCCATGCGACAAATTTCCAAAGAGCAACGCAAATCGATGGAGACGATTCATGATCTGCTGCTCTCGCTCTGTATGAAGCTCGAAAGCAGGATGACGAAACAAGGAGTACATGCGAAACATATTTTTATATACACTTCTTATCTGAACGGCAATCGCTGGAACGAAAAGGTAACGCTCAACGAACCTTTGCAGGATGGCATCCAGCTACTCAACATCGTGCGTCATAAAATGGAGAAATATCAGAAAATTCATAACTGCGAACCTGTCATCAATCCCAATATCACCGCGCTGGGCGTGGGTACCAGCGATTTTATTCCTGATGAAGCAGTGCAGTACAGTCTTTTTGATAATGGTATGAAAAAAGATACGCTTCGCAAAACCATGTATTTATTAAAAGAAAAATACGGCAAAGACAGCATCATGAAAGCTGCGCAGGTAGAAGATAGTCCCGTGCTGAAAGACGCTATAGGCTTTGGTTCGGTGAAGGATTTATATGAGGGGGAATGAACTAGAATGTTCGTATATTTGTAAAAATTATGAGTTATGAATTATGAATGTTGAATTGATTAATATTCATAACTCATAATTCAACATTCATAACTAAAGATGGATTTCGGCCGACTGCCCAATATTGACCATGTAGAATTTACGCTTCCCAAAGAGCATGCGGGAAATGTAAATATTCTTCCGGGTTTTCCTTCGGAAGAGTCTGCTGTCCACGTGGGTTGCCCGATCTGGGCGGAGAAAGGTTGGGTAGGAAAGATTTATCCCAAAGGCGCGAAAGAAAAAGATTACCTGAAATACTATGCAGAAAAATTTTCTACTATCGAGCTAAACGCTACGCACTACCAGGTACCTAGCGAAGATACCGTACTCCGCTGGCGCGAGTCGGTGCCGGACCATTTTCGTTTTTGTCCAAAAATTCCTCAAACAATCAGTCATGCAAAAGACCTTGTAAAAATGTCGGACAGCATGATGCATTTTATTGAAGCAGTTCGCCCGCTCGGCAACAAGCTAGGAACAAGCTTCCTGCAGCTTCCTCCTTATTTTGGTCCGGATAAGATCAAACAATTGATCTATTTTCTCAATGGCATTCCCGATAATTTTCCGCTTGCCATTGAATTTCGCCACGAGGCATGGTTTACCGATCGCCTTAAGTTTGACAAAATTTTCAATTACCTCGAAGACCGCCTGATGAGTACCGTGATCACCGACGTAGCAGGCCGGCGTGATGTACTGCACATGCGCTTATCCAATCGCACGGCATTTATTCGTTTTGTGGCCAATGATCTTCATCCTACTGATTTTCTAAGGATAGACGAGTGGACAGTGCTTTTGAAAAAATGGATGGAAGAAGGATTGAAAGAAATTTATTTTTTCATACATACCCCTGATAAAAGTCTGTGCCCGGAACTGGCTAATCGTTTTTTAGAAAAAATGAAAATCCCTCAAGTACCACTGCCGCCTACGGATCAGTATAAGCAAGGAAGTTTGTTTGACTAGAATCGTAAAGTCATTCCCTGAAAATACTCCATACTGTTGCTGTTGCTCTTGCTGACAGAATGCTGGACAACAAGAGCAACAGTATGGAGTAATATTGATTTACACCTTCGCTTCCAAACCATACCCACATGCACCGCCCGGAGGGCTCTGTGATAAAAGGCACAAGCCTAGAGGCTTGCGCCAGCACTCAGTTATCTGAACCTTGATTCTCAGGATTAGAAGATTTGCTTGATTAGTTCGAGCTGTAAAATCAATCCTGATTCATATTTTCATTCTCCTGACTTACCCGTTCAGGATATTTCTCCAACAGCAAGATACGTTTAGAAGCCAAAGATGAGGCGGATTGCAGTGTATAGCCGATCGCAACAAAACCTGTTTGTACAATCTTGAACTTCGAAATTTTTTCTGCGTTGTCAAACTGTTTTTCCGCAGACGATCTCAACCATTGAAAATATTCCTTTCCTGCAGGAGAGGTCTTCCATGCACCTATCGTAACAAGCGCTTTTTCATAGTGCGAAGCATCGCCGATCTTTTTTGTTTTAAAATTATACACCGTATAAAATGCTTCCCGCAAAGCAAGGTCCTTCTGCGGATCGCCCAAAAGGGGCGCTACATCCAGGATGCCTTTAAAAGAACTACCTGAAGGACTCTTCACGGCAAGCTCTTTTTTATCTGTAGTCTTAAATGAAAATCCTTTCCAGGAATGATTGAAAATATAATTGAAGTCGGAAGGCTTTCCGATTTCTGCCGGAATTTCCCAGGCTAGTTCTTTGAGCAATACTAATTCGGGAAACTGTGTTTCGTTGGCTTGTATCGTGAAACGATAGGCTATATTTTCTTTCTCAGAAAACTCCCAGTTCTTTTTATCAGAAGCATAAACATAAAGTTTTTCATCGCTTTCCTTCACAGTTGAAAGTATTTCCAGGATCAAAGGTTTGGAAATCGTGAGTGTTTCTTTAAATGATTCGTCCAGAGCTGTAAGTTCAAAAATTTTATTCGTTTCAAACGAAGGAGCTTTCAATCCGGCTTCAGTAGCGGAAGACAGCTCGCGGTATCTCAGCACTACTAATTTTTCGGCAGGATAGGTCTTATTGTTTTTAGAAAACGCCTGTGCCGGGATCAGCAAACGGTTGCCGGAACTGGTATACAAGACCGCGCCAGCAGAGGCCGGAAAGGTAAATGTTTCGTAAACGACCTGTGGTGTATTTTGTATCGCCGGCTTTGAGACCTCTGAAGTTCCTTTCTGTGTCAGGTTCTGGGAAGAAGTAGTAGTCGATTGTTCTACAGGATTGATCAGTTCTGTATCGGCTTTGATCACTGCAATGCTGTCTTTTTCTGTTTCGGCCAGGGCCGGGTCTTCGGCGGAATCCAGCATGATCATCAGCAATACCACTCCAACCAGGATCATCATCCCCATCAGTCCCCAATTTTTATACAGCGGCCTGGTCGCGTCTTTATAGCGATAAAGCTTCTGCTGATCAGTCAGGAGTTTCCCAAAATCCTTGTGCCGGTTGATCTGTTCGTCGGTCAGCTTTTTAGGATTTCGTTTTATTTTATAGTTTTCCATTTTTTATACTCCGTAGAATTTCTTCAAATCCTTATGTGTTTTTTTATTTTATCCAAGATCCTATAAGTACGCACTTTGGCGTTGTTTTCAGTAATGTTCATGATATCTCCGATCTCTTTAAAGGAACGGTCTTCGAAGAATCTTAGTTCAATATACTGCACGTCTTCCAGCGCCAGCTGCTGGATTCCGATTAAGAGCAGTGCTATTTTTTCTTCCTGTTCGCCTTCTCCTATTTCCTCTGCAAGCCTGTCAAGACTTTCATCTTCGATGCTCAGGGAGCGCCTGTTCTTATGTTTTCGGAAAAACATATTGATCTCATTGACGGCGATCCGGAAAAGCCAGGCGGAAAAAGGGAGGCCCTTATGTTCGTAACGGGGCAAGTAAGTGAGTGCTTTCAAAAAAACCTGAGAAGTGAGGTCCGCGGTTAGATCTTCGTCGTCGGTTCTCCGGTATACGAAGAAGAAAACAGGTTTGTAATAGCTGTCATACAGAGGTCCAAAGCAGGTGGGATCTGCCTTTGCTTTCTGTATCAGCAGTATTTCTGATTCTATGTCTTCTTTCGTTTTATGTAAAGTACTCAAGCGAAACAGGATTTATAGCATAATGCCCCAGGTTGTGAAAGGATACAGAAAGAGCACTGAAGATAAGTTTTTTTTACGAAAATTATCCAAATTCTCTATTTATCAGCAAGTAAGAAAAAATAAATATTGGAGTATTTTTATACACTTATTGAAAATTTCCCTATCTTGGCAGCTAAATTTTGCGGTAACAAACACAGTATTACACTAAATGGAAATTTTGCAACAGATTTTTGGGCAGGATCTTAAAGCAGCCTCTCTTATTATTCTTAACCTTATCTTAATCGAAAGCCTTCTCTCTGTAGACAATGCCGCTGTTCTTGCCACTATGGTAATGGACTTACCGAAAGAGAAAAGAGATAAAGCCCTGAAATACGGAATTATCGGCGCCTATCTATTCAGAGGGATCTGCCTCATATTTGCTTCTCTTCTTATAAAAGTGCTTTGGCTGAAAGCGGTAGGCGGTTTATATCTGATCTATCTTACATTTAATTATTTCAGAACCAAGCAAACTGATACCAAAGAAGACGATACGCTAAATAAGCAAGAAAATAAATTTTACAAAATGACGCTTGGCGCACTCGGCCCTTTCTGGTCTACCGTAGCGCTGGTAGAAGTGATGGACCTTGCGTTCTCTATCGACAACGTATTTGCTGCCGTTGCCTTTACCGACAATCTCTGGCTGATCATGATCGGTGTTTTCATCGGGATCCTCGCCATGCGATTTGTAGCACAGAGTTTTGTACACCTGATCGAAAAATTTCCTTTCCTGGAAGGTACTGCATTTATCGTGATTGGTTTGCTGGGTGTAAAACTGGTAATGTCTTTTGTATGCGATGAATTCTTTAAAGTTTCTTCTGCCACATGTGCTAATTGTGAGCAATGCAATTGCTACCCCAACAGCATGTTCTGCTCCCTTTTCAACGGAGAAAAAGCAGATCTTGTAATTTCACTTCTTACAGTAGGTATCTTTGTATTACCAATCATTACTTCCTTGCTTTTCAATTTTCCGAAAAGACACAAAGATTCGGAATTAACTAAATAAGTAATTTTAAAAGCCTTCTAAAAAGTCCCGTTCTTCGATGGGACTTTTTTTTTGTATCTTTTTTCCAGGCGCTTCATTATGGTTGTAAACTTAAACAAGTACAATCATGAAAAGATCTGTTGTGTTATTCGTCTTTACTCTTGCTTTCTCTGGTATTGTCTCTGCGCAGGAAGAGTCTTCCAAAAATTCTGTGAACGCTGTACATGTTTCCGATATCATGTATAAAAAAACAATCATCCGTGCCTTAGATCTGCGGGAAAAACAAAATCTTCCACTCTTCTCGCGCAACCGCGAACTACCCGCGCTCTTGCTGGACGCAGTAGCCGAAGGGACGATCAAACCTTATGAAAATGATTCACTCAGCAACTTGCTCACCATTGACGAATTTTCCAAACGGCTTCTTTTCTCTTCAGCCTCCGCTGTCATCGATACAACCGAAATGATCTTAGAGCACGGAGACGATTGGGAAAATATAGTAGCCAATCAGCTCAACGAAAAATATCTTCCACGTGATCTCTATCAATTGGAATTGAAAGAAGAAGTGCTGTTTGATAAACAACATTCGCGCATGCGCTATAATATTCAGGTACTTACCCTCTATATTCCAGCCGATCATCCGATGAATGAAAAAGGAATTCAAACTCCTCTGGCTTCTTTTTCTTATAAGGAATTAGTAGAAAATCTTTTTGAAAACAATCCTAAAGCTATTTGGTACAACACTCAAAACGAACGCGAACATAAAAACCTCGCCGATGCTTTTGACCTGCGATTGTTTAGCTCCTATATTATAAAAGTGTCCAACCCCAACGACTCCTACCTGGCCGACCTGTACAACGATCAGCAAAAAGGCATCATGGTCTCTAGCTGGGCCACAGAGGAGTTGATGGAGTATGAGCATAATTTGTGGGAGTATTGATTAATTTTGAATTTTGAATTGGTATAAAATTCGTGTTTGCTGGCGGGACAGCAGCAAACACGAAAAAATTCTCTTTCTTTTCCTATTCGCAAAACCACCTATCAGTCTTTGGCATTATGTTTGGATACTGCTATCTTGTACGATAAACTTATCCTTATATGAAACCATCACTACCATTCCGCTTCGTTATGTGTATGCTTGTACTCGCCAGTTTTACTGTACAAGCACAGGTACAATTTTCCTACATGGGACAATACAATAACATGGGAGTTCCCGACAACCTGGAAGACAGCAGCGATGCGATCGGGCAACTGTTCCTAAACGATATCAATGCGGCGCTTCCCGATATGAAGCCTGTTCCTAGTTTCCATCCCGAATACATTGCGCAAAACAATGAAACCGATGTAGTGCTCAAAGCACACGCCGACATCTGGATCACTTTTGTGAGCGAGGGAGGCGACTATACCAATGCATTGGGCTATTATACGTATAATGCTTCTAATCCTCCGAAGTCTGCTTCTGAGATCAAAACAAGATGGATCATTTTTCCAAACGTTTCGCTGGTAGGAAGCGGCGGCGGACTGAAGAGTGGTAATAAAATCTACCTCGGTTCTTTCGAAGCCGGCACTGCACTTGGCTGGTTTGTGGTAGCCGACGCTTTCAAAAATGGCAAAGTAACGCAAGGTAAATACATCGTCTATTCTGAGCCTGCATTGAACCCTGAAAAAGATCCTAAGTTAAAAGCACATACCGTATTGCTGAAAGATGCACAAAGAGGAAAACTTGTGCTGAGCTTTGAAGACATGCTGAGAGACCAGGGAAGCGACCAGGATTTTAACGATCTCACGTTCTACATCACTGCCAATCCATACTCCGCAATCAATACCGACGCCTTAGTATCAATCGATGGATCTGTTCCAACTACAACGCCTACTACTACAACTACAGTGCCTGCCACTACACCAACAACCACGACCACTACTACCCCGACGACCACCGCTACAACACCTACTACTACCACTACAGATGGTACAACAACTCCATCAGGCAATACAAATAGCAGTGCTGGCAATACAACCAACAATAGCACCAGCAACAACACTACCAATAATACCACCAATAACAATCCGAACATCAACATTAATAATAATGTAAACAACAATACCAACAGCGGCGGTAGTAATGTGACTACTACCACCAATAACGTGAACACTGGTAGCAGCACAAATTCCAATAATAGTACCACGAACAACACGACCAATACCAATTCCAATTCCAACAATACCACCACCGTCATCAACAATACGACTGTGATCAATAAAACAGGAGGCGGAAACGGCTATCATGGCGGCGGTTACAATAACAATAACACCAATAATAACACCAATACTAATGTCAACAACAACCATAACGGCAACTATGGTGGTGGAAATAATAACGGCTATAACAATGGTAGTTATAACAATGGAAACGGAAATAAAAATAATAATAACAATGGTGGGAATGGAAACGGAAATGGAAACTACAACAATAGCAATTCTGTGAATTCTTCTGTAACCGTCTGTAACCGCGATGGCTTCCAGCTTTCCAACTTCAACACACTTCTTGCCACCATCAAAGCGCAAACTGTAGAAAGCAACAAGTCAATGGTGATCAAACAGGCTGTACAAAATAAACGCCTGACGGTTTCGCAGGTGAAAGAGATCATCAAGCAGATCGTAGTAGAACAATACAAATTGGATATGGCTGAATATTTATTTGATTTCACTTGTGATAAAAGTAATTACTACGAGCTTAATGCACTGTTGCTCCCTTCCAGAGCGCGGGAGCTGGATGAATACCTGCAAGGTAAGGATCGCAGCGATGACAACGTGACCAGCGTAAATACAAGCGTGAATAATAGTAATACAGGCTCTACTCAAAATTCCACTTACGTAGAAAACAACACCTACAATTCTACTTCTAACGGAAATATTCTTTGCAACAATGGAAGAATGCCTGACGATGAATTGGACGATCTTAAATCGAGCATCAATTCCAAACCGTTCTCCGATTCTAAAATATCGATCCTGAAAGAAGCAATGCCTTCACGCTGTATCAATAGCATACAGGTAAAAGATATCATGAGCTTATTCTCTTTCGAATCCGACAAACTGACTGTAGCCAAATACCTGTACCGCTATACTTCCGACAAGGCAAATTATTATAAAGTGAACGATGCATTCTCCTTCTCCAGCAGTATTGACGAGCTGAAGGGGTATATTAAGAATGCTAAGTAATTGTCTGAACCTTGATTTACAGGATTAGAAGATTTACGTGATTTTGATTTACCTGAAACTAAAAAAGGGTTGTTCCTTAGAAGGACAATCCTTTTTTAGTTTTTATCAAGTTCATCCTTAAATCCCGTAAATCAAGGTTCAGACAAAAAAACTTTCAATAATTTTTGAAAATTCAAAAACTTTATATACATTCATATCATGAAATACACAGAAGCCAAACAGCAATTCTTGCAAACCTGGGGTAAACTAGGTTCTGAATGGGGCATCAACCGCACGATGGCCCAGGTACATGCGCTTCTGCTGATTTCCCCGGAACCGCTCAGCGCCGACGAGATCATGGAAGAACTGAATATCTCCCGTGGAAATGTCAACATGAATGTCCGCGAACTAATAGACTGGGATCTGGTAAGCAAAATATTGGTCCCCGGCGAACGCAAGGAATTCTTTGCTGCGGAGAAAGATATCTGGGAAATAGCCAAACGCGTAGCCAAAGAACGCAAACGCCGCGAGATAGAGCCGGTGCTGAAGGTGTTGGATCAACTTTCTAAAGTGGAAGGCGATAAAAAGGATAAGAAGGTAAAAGAATTTACCGAACGTATTGCCGAACTTAATGACTTCGTAGCCAAAATGGACAAATCCGTAGACACGATGTTGAAAGCCGATGAGAACTGGTTCTTCGGTAGTATTATTAAAATGATTCGCTAAAAAAATTTATTAAAATATTTCAATAAATATTGAAAGTTCTGAATTATAAATAACATAACACATACAACTATGGACAGACAAAACATGAGAAAGATTGATTTTATATTTCATATAGGAATGATTGTCATACTTGCACTCCTCCTCGCTTGTAGTTATTCTGCTTGGCGAGGACTGATATTGGTTGTCCAACTTTTCGTCGGGCTCTTCCAACTCTTCAGTACTACTTGCCGCACGCTTGAGTACCGGAGTTTTGATAATGCCATTCAAAAACTTATCAGAATTTATTGGATCAGTGTAGCGTTCTATGCGCTTGGATGGATACCGGTGTTGTACCTGCATAATTTTGATCTGGGTTTCGCTTACCTCTTTTCTGCCTGGATCATCGCTTTCTATTATTGCTATATCACGTATCGTATGGCTTACTCAAATACTTTATATCCTGAAAATAAAAATTAGTAATCATTAATAGTCACCGCTAAATTTTACTACTATGAACAACGCAAGAAAAATAGACTTTGGATTCCACGTCTTCCTGGGAATTTTGCTGATGCTCCTCCTCTTTTTTATGGGAGAAGATTGCTTAGGTTTTATACTCTTTACTCAATTCTTTGTAGGAATTTACCAGGTATTCAGCGCGATCGGACGAACTGTAAAATATCACAGCTTTGATCCTCATATTCAAAAAATACTGATTGGTTATTGGATTGCAGTAGCAGCCTATGGTGCAGGCTGGTTAGTGATCATATTGGGAAAATTAGACGAGGATTACATCATGCCATATCTATTGTATGCCTGGATCATTGCCGCTTATTATTGCTACATGACTTATTTAATAGCTTTTCCAAAATACATTAAATCTCATTTAGATATTTAACCTTCTTATTGATCACTCTTATGAAAACGCTTGAAAATAATATTCTTCTCTACGACCAAGATTGTCCGATGTGCAAAGTTTATTCCGGAGCTTTCATACAATCGGGTATGCTCGACGCACAAGGACGCATGCCTTATCACCAAATGACCGAAAGCGTACGCACAATGGTAGACGTAGCCCGGAGCAGAAACGAGATCGCCTTGATCGACACTGCACAACAGAAAGTGATCTACGGTTTAGATAGCTTGCTTACTATTCTTGGACATAATTTTCCTATTGTAAAAACGCTGTTTCGTTTTTCGCCTTTGTATTGGACAATGAAAAAAATATACGCACTAATCTCCTACAACCGAAAAGTGATCGCACCTTCGCGAGAGCTCAATCCTTACGGGGCTTGCACACCGGATTACAATGTTAAATACAGATGGATATTTATTTTCATCAGTTCACTATTCGTAGGGTTTATCCTGAATTTATATTTTGCACGTATTCCTTTCCTTGCAAAACATTCGCAAGGATTTGCCACCGAATGGCTCATCGCTGCCGGACAATTGGTAATACAAGGAGCACTTGTTTACATTTATCGTAAAGACCGTGTACTTGACTATCTCGGACATAATATGGTGATCTCGCTGATTGGCGCGCTGCTACTGCTGCCTGCGATTTGGTTCTCAAACATGCTGTTGAATATTTCCACCACATTCTACACCTTGTATTTTGCTATCCCTGTGGCAGTAATGCTTTGGCAACATATTCGCAGAGTGAAGATCCTGGAGCTGCCCGCTGTTCTTACTGTGAACTGGGTTTTATATCGTGTGGGTATAGCTATTATGTTTTTATTAATTGACTAAAGATTTAAAGTCTTTAAAACTTTTAAACAGTTCTAACTATGTACAATAAAATAATCCTAGCCGGAGGTACCGGTTTTATTGGAGATTTTCTCCAGGAATATTTTCGCGACAAAGCTAAAGAGATCGTCGTACTCACACGATCACAAGCACGACGCGAAGGAAACATCACTTACCACACCTGGGATGGAAAAACCCTGGGCACCTGGAAAGATCAGTTGGAAGGTGCAGAAATGCTGATCAACCTTTCAGGTAAAAGTGTGAACTGCCGTTACACCGAAGAAAACAAACAAGCTATCTTCGATTCACGTACACAGTCGACACATGTATTAGGAGAAGCAGTAAAACAGTTAAAACACCCACCAGTGGTGTGGTTCAACGCCGCTTCCGCTACAATATACCGGCATGCAGAAGACAGACCGAACGACGAATTTAACGGCGAATACCACAACGACTTTTCCGTACAAGTATGTAAGCGTTGGGAAGAATCCTTTGAAGCGATCAAACTGTCTGCTACAAGAAAAATAATTTTGCGTATTGCAATTGTATTAGGGAAAAAAGACGGTGTGGTAAAACGTTTTAAAACCCTTACCCAATTTGGCCTTGGGGGAAAGCAAGGTTCAGGGGAACAATATTTCAGCTGGATCCACGAACAGGATCTTGCGGGAATCATGGAATTTCTCTACCAGCATTCCGAACTGGAAGGAATCTTCAATTGTTCTTCTCCCAATCCGGTAAAAAACAAAACGATGATGAGTATTTATCGGAAAATTTTAAAACCAATCTTAGCAATACATTCGCCTGCCTGGCTTTTGAAACTAGGCGCGGGAATGATCGGAACAGAAACAGAGCTTTTATTAAAAAGCCGCTGGGTGTTGCCAAAAAGATTGCAGGAAGCAGGATACGAGTTTAAATATTTAAAATTAGAAGATGCTTTGGAAGATATTTTACTATAACCGTCATTGCGAGGAGTATGGCGTTATAGCGCCATGCGACGAAGCAATCCGTTAGCTACGCAGCCTTGTTAACTTGAAACACATTGTAAAAAATAAACGGGCTCGGGCTTCGAAGCTAACAGATTGCTTCGTCAACGTTGCTTCGCAACATTTCCTCGCAATGACAGTAACTTCCATAATTTAAAATCATACTATCCAATGCCAACATTATACCTAACCACCACCATCAAAGCTCCCATCGAACGTGTGTTCGATCTTGCAAGAAGTCTTGACCTCCACAAGATCAGCACAGGCAAGAGCCGCGAAGAAGCTATTGCCGGCAGAACAAGCGGCCTGATCAAAGCAGGCGAAGAAGTAACCTGGCGTGCTACACACCTGGGCATCCGGCAGACACTTACTTCGTTGATCACAAGAATGGAACGTCCGTTTATGTTTCAAGATCAAATGACAAAAGGAGCTTTTAAATCTTTATTGCACGATCATCTCTTTGAACAAAAAGGAGAATATACGATCATGAAAGACATTTTTCATTTTGAATCACCGGGGGGATGGCTGGGGGAAATTTTTAATTCACTTTTTTTAACAAAATACCTTCACAGTGTTTTGGAAGAACGGAACCGCGTCATTAAGGAGTTTGCGGAAAGTGAGCGGTATAAAGAAATAATTTAATTTTAAGTTATGAATGTTGAATTATGAGTTTATTTAAAAATTATTAATTCATAACTCATAATTCAACATTCATAACTCTCTATTTTTTCACTAACTTTGCCCTCATGTTGCATCCCAAAAACATAGAACAAAAACTTGGCTTCGATCAGATCAGGGCTTATCTGAAGGAGGAATGTCTCTCTCCGCTTGGACAGGCTTATGTAGACCGGATTCGTTTTTCCGTAGACTTTGAACTGGTGACTAAAATGGTGCAGCAAACGGAAGAGTTTAGAAAACTGTTAAATCAGAATTTAAATTTCCCTTCCGATAATTATATTGATGTTACTTCTTTCTTTGAAAAAATAAGACCTGAAGGTTCCTTTCTCGAAGCCGATGAATTCAGACAATTAAAACTTTCCATTCGCACAATTCATTCTTGCCTGGAATTTTTAGATAAATACGAAACTGATTTTCCAAATCTTTTCAACCTGCGCAAAGAAGTATCGCTCGATAAGAGTCTCTATGCGCAGATCGACCAGGTGATCGGCGAAGATGGGAATGTGCGAGACAATGCCTCCCCTGCTCTTCTCAAGATCAGGAAAGATCTCAATTCTGAACATCAAACCTTACGAAGAGAAACCGACCGCATTCTGAAAGCTGTAAAGAAAGAAGGTTACGCAGAAGATGACATCACTCCTACGATCCGTAACGGAAGAATGGTCATTCCTGTAAAGGCAGAATACAAACGGAAAGTAAAGGGATTCATCCACGACGAATCTGCTACCGGACAAACCTCCTTTATTGAACCCGCAGAAATTTTCGAGATCAACAACGAGATCCGCGAGCTGGAACTACAGGAGAAACGCGAACTCATTCGCATTCTCACCGAGCTTACTTCTTTTCTTCGTCCGAATATTGTACCGTTGAAAAAAGCTTACACTTTCCTCGGACTCGTAGACTTCATCCGCGCCAAAGCCCGCCTGGCCATTGAGATGGAAGCGGGACTTACGCCGGTAGAAAACAAAACTTTCCTCGACTGGCAACTGGCAAGGCATCCGCTGCTTTCCATGAGTTTTAAGAAGTCGGGGAAAAAAGTAGTACCGCTGAATCTTAAACTCGACGCGCATCAACGTATCCTGATCATTTCCGGTCCGAACGCAGGAGGCAAATCAGTTTGCCTGAAAACTGTAGGACTGATCCAGTACATGTTTCAATGCGGCCTATTGGTACCAGTGAGCGAAGGCTCTACGCTTGGTTTCTTCCAGGATATTTTTCTTGATATTGGCGATGAGCAATCGTTGGAAAATGATCTCAGTACCTATAGCGCACATTTGAGCAACATGAAAGAATTTGTGAAGATGGCAGGAAAAAGATCGATGGTACTGATCGATGAATTTGGTACAGGTACCGAACCTCAATTTGGCGCAGCGATTGCAGAGTCTGTGCTGGAAGAGCTCAATGCTTTGAAAATTTTCGGTGTGATCACCACACACTACAGCAATTTAAAAGCCTATGCCGACAAAACTCCCGGACTTGTGAACGGCGCCATGGCATACAACCTCGACAAGCTGGAGCCTCTGTATATCTTGGAAATTGGGAAGCCTGGCAGCTCTTATGCTTTTGAAATTGCCAGAAAAATAGGATTACCGGAAAAGATCATCAATGCATCTAAATTGAAAGTAGGAACTTCGCAAGTTGATTTCGACAAGCTGCTCCGCGATCTTGAAAATGAAAAAAATAAATACCGACAACTGAGTCAGAATATTTCCGGAAAGGAAAAAAAACTGGATACTACCTTGCAGGAATATTCTAAACTGAAAGAAGAACTTGATACCAATAAGCGGGTTTTGTTGCGTGAAGCAAAAGAACAAGCCAAAAATATTCTTTCCGAGGCCAATCGAAAAATAGAAACCACCATCCGGGAGATCAAGGAAAACAAGGCCGACAAAGAATTGACCAAGTTGATCCGTTCGGAGTTTGAAGAATACAAGGAAAATTTATTGAAGGAAGAACCTGTTAAAAATATTCCTGTTCAGAAAGAAGAAAAAACCGAAGTCATTGATAAAATTATTCGCGAAGGCGACTATGTAAAAGTCAAAGAGAGCGGAGCAGTAGGAGAAGTGTTGACACTAAAAGAAAAAGAAGCCGAGATCATGATCGGATCGCTTCGCTCTACTGTAAAACTTAACCGTTTGGTGAAGATCAGCCGGAGAGAATTTAGGAATACCGTTGGTGAAGATTTTTTATCTACTTCGGAAAGTAAACCTTTTAATTATTTATCGAAATCAGAAGACTTCTCTCCTACCCTTGACCTGCGCGGCAAACGCGGCGAAGAGGCGCTGATCGAAGTAACTCAATTTATTGACGATGCACTTATTTTAAATGTGAACGATCTGAAGATCGTGCATGGCAAAGGAGATGGTATCCTTCGTACACTTATCCGCGACCATCTTAGGCATTATAAGCAAATTGCTTCACTTAGCGATGAACATGCTGATCGGGGCGGAGCAGGTGTAACACTGGTGAAATTGAGGTGATCCTATTTTTAATTATGAATTATGAGTTTTGAATTTTGAATGAAGATTTTTTAATTCATTACTCATAATTCAACATTCACCATTTCGCGGTATCAGAGCGTTACAAGCAATTCAAAAAATCCATTTCCCAGCTAAAAAAACGCACTTTACCTAGTCATCTATTCCGTTCTAAAACATTATTCAAACGATGTTTTAAAAATATTTTTTGTCGTTTTTTTTGGCTGCTTCCTGTTACCAATCAAAAAATTCAACCTTATATAGATAAATCATAATTATTCTCATAACCCTTGAGAATACTGATTATTGAGCTTACTCACTTAATAATATCTATGAAAAAATTATACTATATAGCGGTCTGTTTCACATTATTTACTTGTACTTCCTGGGCGCAATTACCTGCAGGAGGACAGTGGGGATGCCCTTCCATTCCTGTATCAGGCGAATTTGATACTACTTGTTTTAAGCCTAGCGGCCAGATCCTTCTCGGACAAGGATACTTTGATCATTATGGTTCATCCGATCCTGTTTACCTGGTAGTGCCGGACAACAGACCTTCCTTCGCCCTTTCTATGGCCGTAGCATGGAGCTATTACAGAAATGTATTAGGGAATAACGGTATGAGTATAAATGAATGGTTTGCCACCATGGGCCAGGAAAATGGGTTTGCAAGCTATAACGGTGTCGTGCTGCCCGGTGCAGTGTATGATCAATCTTCCGGCAGCAATGTGGCGCTTCCTTGTATCTATCCACGCGGATGCAACAGCAATACCTGCGCTGGCGCCGGGTATTGCTGGCATGTCTCACAAAACGGAACAGACGGCCCCTACCACAATACGCTTACGGGTTATCAAACTATTTCTCCTTATGTACCACAGCGCTATCCAGGCCCGGCCAGTACGTACCATACGATTTTTAATTCCAATATGGAAATGGCAAGCATGAACAAAACTTACTACGATCTTTCCATCTACAGAAGAGCACAATATATGAACGGCATTGACATTGCCTCCGTCGAAGCATCTTCTCCCGATCCATATGGCGTGGAAGCGGCGCAGGCTTATGCTTATAACCAAGGGCCTAATGCTTCCAGTGCGATCTCTGCTCCCTCCTACACATTACCAGCAGGAATTGGCAGCAATAATAACTGGGCGACCAATTATTATAGTGGTGGCGTATCTTGCTATGCCCAACGCGTAGCGGCCATGACCGCGGTACTGGACAACAACGAAGCTTATGCTCAATCGCACTATCCATCAGGTTGCGGAGGAAATGTGAATAACTGGAACTTCTATTCTTTCTATGATTCACAAATTTCCTGGGATACAGTACTTGCTTCGATCAACCGCTTGCTGATCATGTACCCGGAGATCAACGGTTCGTCTACTGCGAAAGCGAATTTTATTTCGGCAGTGCAAACTGCTTTCAACCGCGTGGACTCTGATGGCAATGGATCGATTTCTTTCCGCTACGAAATGGGCTCTGTGATTGACGCTATCGTACTGAACTTGCCAAAAGACGATCCTGCTTTCAACGGACAGTTTGCCATCAACGGCACTGGCTGCAAGCTCGATTGTCAGGCGCCTTACACGGTGATCCGTACTTCCGGGCCCAAAACCATTTGCGTCGGGCAAAGCGTGATCCTCACAGCCGATGTGGAATCGGCTACTACTTCCACTACCTATCAATGGCAGAAAAATGGAAGTAATATTACCGGCGCTACTTCCAAAACGTATACCGTTACCCCGAGCGTCCCTGGCACCGATAACTATAGCGTCATTGTTTGCTGGAGTACTGTAAAACTTTCTTCCGGAGCCGCTACTACTTGCTGCGCCCAACCTGAGTGCAGCGTGACGATCGTAACGCAAGCCAGCTGCAGCAGCTGTTCTATGGGATTATCGCTTACCCCTACTGCCAATAGCTGCACAGGTATGGCGAATGGCTCGATCAAAGCCGATGTGTCCATTGCTTCCGGCCCTTATACTTATATTCTCACAGGACCCGCGCCAACTAATACAGTGACGACGGTCAACTCTTCCGCTACCTCCAATATTTTTACAGGACTACGCGATGGAAAATATACCGTTGAAGTACGGCAACAATCCACGCCAAGCTGCCGTGCGGTGCAGGATGTAACGATCGTTCCTACTACCATTATCAAAGAATCCCTTACCGCCACGCAAATAGCTGCTTCCTGCAATACGCAATTGAATGCGGTGTTGACAAATCAAAAACCAAACAGCTGTACGGTGAAAGTAGATTACGGTGCGATGGGAATTTACAACTGGGATGTATCTTTCTTCATGGACCTGCGCGTGAACGGCGCTTCTTCAATGACACTTTACGAAGGCTTTCCCGGAGCCGGCAGCAAAGCCTGGCCTTGGAACTACCCTGCCTGCACCTGGCCTTCCGGTTGTCCTGCGGCTCCTGCTACCGCTACCATCAGCGTGAATGATGGCGATACGCTTTCAGTTTACGGAAGTACGATTGTACCGCAGGGAACACCTGTACCAGGTTATTACGACGGAGGAGTTGTGCTTTCCGGAACGCCGAGCGCAGTTACTTTTACTGATGTAAGCAGTAGCGCTAACAGCTCATCTGTAAATTTTAAATACCAGGGTCCAGCACCTACCAACAGCAGTCGCCAGGTGGGCAATACGTATGTGGTGGCATGCCCGGTGGTAAGCCCACCGGCATACACGTATAGCTGGTCACCTACTACAGGACTTACCAATCCAAACATCAGTAACCCAGTGGCTGCTATTAATACGGCCACTACGTATACCGTTACCGCTACACACCCCTCTAATGCGAGTTGTAAGCTCACTGCCACGATCAACGTAGCGGCCAACTGTACTTCTCTTCCGGTAGATTTGATCGACTTCACGGTAAAAGCCGTAAACTCCACTGCGCAACTCAACTGGATCACTACAAATGAAAGTAATTGCGCCACCTACACCATTGAGCGAAGCGAAGACGGAATTCATTTTGAAACGATCGCTACTATTCCTTGTCACAATATTTCTTCCATCAATGAATACATCTATACAGACGCTCGTCCTCCGCATGGAATTTCTTATTACCGGATAAAAGAAGGTGATTATAATAACCAGTTTCTTTATTCCGAAATCCTCGATGTTAATTTTGATCCTTTGCAAGTGTCGGTACAGCCAAATCCTTTTGGCAACGAAACCAAAATAACAATTGAAGGAACCGGCCAGAAAATAGTAACGCTCTCTGTAACGGATGTAACAGGAAAAATTTTGATGCAGCAAACACTTTCTTCAGAAAAAATACTGACGCTTGGAAGTGAGTATTCGAGCGGGGTATACGTGCTTCAGATTATGTTTGATGATGTTGTAAAAACGTACAAACTTATAAAACAATAATTTTTATCATCACTCTTCCTTTTGCTGGCGTCCGCGCCAGCAAAAACTTTCCTTATAAAGGCATCAAAAACCTATAAGCGTTCAATCAAAATCAGGATTTTTATCTATTTTTAACACAAGCAATAAATAATCCTGTGGACATTAAAAATATTTCCCGTATACGCCTTGCCAGTCAGCAATTAGAAAGCACGAAACTAAAAACGCCAAAAGAATTGGTAGGATGGATGGGCGCAATGCAAGCTCAGGATTACGCGATGTCGAAATGGGCTATCGGAACTCGTCTTCCCGGAACTACTGAAGACAAAGTAGAAACCTCGCTAGACAAAGGTGATATTCTTCGTACCCATATTTTGCGTCCTACCTGGCATCTTGTTTCGGCCAAAAATATATACTGGATGTTGGAACTAACGGCTCCGCAAGTAAAAGCGCTCGCCAAGGCAAGACATAAAGAACTGGAACTAAACGAAATTGTTTTTTCAAAAAGTCATACGATTATTGAAAAAGCCCTGCGAGACAAAAACCATCTGACCCGTGAAGAGCTTGCTGCCGTTCTTGAAAGAGCAAAGATCAATGCCAGCAACGAACGAGGCACGCACCTGATGCTGCAAGCAGAGCTGGATGGACTTGTGTGCAGCGGCAGCACGAAGAATAACAAACAAACTTATGCGCTTCTTTCTGAAAGAGCTACCAAACCAAAATCAATTACAAGAGAAGAAGCGGCGGCAAAACTTGCACGCATTTATTTTACCAGTCATTGTCCGGCTACGATACAAGATTTTATCTGGTGGTCAGGCCTGCCTGTGCGCGAGGCCAAAACCGCATTGGAAGCGATACGTAGAGAGTTTATAGAAGAAAAAATAGACGGAGAAAGTTATTGGCTGAGCAATTCTTTTACATTGCCTAAACAAAATCTTTTTTATCTCTTGCCTGCCTTTGATGAATTCATCATCAGCTATAAAAACCGTACAGCTGTCCTTTCTACAGAGTACCAGAAAAAAGCATTTACATTGAATGGAATTTTTAAACCTACTATCGTGCTGAATGGGCAAGGGATAGGAACCTGGAAGAGAACTATAAAAAAAGATACGGTACTGATGGAAACTGATTTTTTCTTTCCTCCTACGAAAGCCGTATTACCTTTATTAGCAAAGGCGACTGAGGATTATGGTATTTTTTTAAATAAAAAAACGATCTTAAAAACAATCTAAATTCAACAGTGTTTAGAATTGGCAGATTAAATTATTTTTGTAAATTGTTTTATCAACTTTAAAATAATTTTTATGAAAACGATCCAGACACTTTTGCAAGAATTGCTCAGCCTTACTACACAGATTGAAACCAATTATCCTGAGCTTTACCAAACGTTGGATGAAACACCTATTTTTCTTGGCAAGAATACAAGTGGTGATATGACTACAAAAGAGTTGGAAAGTTATTTGAATACATTAAAAACTGAGTTGAAAAATTATATTGTCAACCATCCTAAAAATCATTATAAATAAATGATCAACCTTTTTGCGGCGCAGTAATATGGCTGATAGATCTTTTCACCAGTTCGCAAAAAGCTTCGTTAGCGGTACGCTCCAGCGTGCGTTGCTTGTTTCCTGTCAGAAGCACAATTCCTTCCTCTCTATCTACTCTAAAGATCGTCAAGAGATCGTTGTCGTTTTTGAATAACAGTTCATCTTCAGTGCTCACTTCCACACGGTATTTTCCGATAAGTACTTTTCCGATCTTTGAGTTGGCTTGTTTCCAGCGTGTATATTCCATTGCTTTGTCGAAATTCTGGGGAGCGAAGCAGCTAGGGATCTTGCCCTCATGCTTGTAAAAATAACGCATGAGAAAATAAATTTTTAAGACAATCACTAAACTTATGATGTAAAAAATCATGGCAGTATTGTTTTTAGATCCAATGTAAAAACATACGGCTTTCGGCCTACCTAATCTTTGGCATAATTCATATAGTAAATTATACCATTCTCTTCATACTAAAAACAACTCCACTGAGAAGATTGTTCACCAAAATTCAAATAGTTGATCATAGAAGATTAGCGGTCAAAATTTTCCTGTTTATTATGTATTAGAATAGTTCTAAATAAATAATGCGCTGTGGTTACTTTTTATCAGGTCTCCTTGTAGAATGCTAAAATACCAAACGTCATGAAAACATTTCTGTTAGTACTATTTCTTTGTCTGTCTTTATTTTCCTTCAAAACTCCTCCTATAAAAGCACCATTTATGATGGTGTTTATCGATCATACCAATACGTCTCCGGGGGAATCAAATGGTGCGATACAGGTTTCTGTTTCCGGGGGTGACGCGCCGTATCAGCTATTGCTGGTAAGCGTTCCGCTGGCGGATACCAAGATCTTTTCAACAGGTGAGAAATTTGAAACCACGGGGCTGAAAGCGGGTAAATACCAGTTGCACATCCGCGATCAAAAAAATCTTACCTATTCGAACGAAGTGATCATTGAATAAATTTCACTCTTACATCTACAGCTATGAATACAAAATTATTACTGCTGCTTTTTTTCTTGCTTTTTATAAGCATGCAAATAAAAGCCCAAACGGCTTCCTGCGATGGATCAGGAATGATCTCCATTGCGGCGGCGACAGTAAGCAAACCTACCTGCGAAGGCCGGAGCGATGGAAGCATTAGTCTTGCAGTATCCGGCCCTGCCGGCGCTTCATATACTTATACATTGACAGGTGCTGCTTCCAATCCTCCTCCTCCGGCGGTGACCAGTAGCAACAGCTATAATTTTTCAAACCTGGAAGCAATTGGTTTTTATGTGCTCGAAGTACGCACACCCGTTGATCCATCTGATCCGAATACAAATTATTATTCCTGCGTACAGATCCTCAACATGGCGCCCGTACCAGCCATGCAAGTAAGCGTCAGCAGCAATCCTCCTGCCTGTGCTTCCGGAAGTGATGCTACTGCGGACCTCACGATTACCAATGGGACCGCACCGTACCAGGTTTCCTGGTCGGACGGAGGAAGTGGAATGAGTCATACAGGACTTTCGCAGGGAAACTACACGGCAAGCGTGACTGATGCGCATGGATGCACTGGTTCTGCCAGCGTTACCATCACCGATCCGCCTCCTATTTCGGTGACGGCTACAACTACCGGAGTTACCTGCAACGGGGACCAGGATGGATCGGTTTCCTTTTCTGCTTCCAATGGTACGGAACCTTATACCTACAGCTCTTCCACAGGTGGCGCAGGCAACAGCGTGTCGGATCTTAGTCCGGGTACTTACTCGGTTACTGTTACAGATGCAAATTCCTGTACCATCACTTCTTCTTATACGATCACCGAACCTCCGGTCCTATCTGCCAGCACCGATCCTATTCCACCGCTTAAATGCAACGGCGATCAAAATGCCAACGTAACGATCACCGGCACTGGTGGTACTGCTCCTTATAGCTACACGATGGATGCCACGGGGGATCAGCAGTCGGGCGCTTCGGTTTCTTTTGGAGGCAACGGAGCCGGCGACGGATCGATCACTGTCACGGATGCTAATGGCTGTAAAGCTTCTGTGTCCTTCAGTGTCAGTGGACCTCCGCCTGTAGATTTTGAATTATCGATGAAGAAAGATAATTGTTCGGAAGGATCCGGTTACATCAAATCGCTATCGCCCGCGAGCGGCGGCAACGGCGGGCCGTATACCTATGAGTACAGCGCCAACGGAAGTGCTTTTCAATCGTTCACTCCTCCCCAGGATTTTGCTGCTAGTGATGGAATAACGACGGCGGGAGAAAATGTATCAGTAAATATAACCGACAAGGATGGTTGTGTTTCTACGTTTGGAAGTACGATCGAAAATCTTCCGCGCGCGGTGCCTTATATTCGTATTGAACGTAACCCTTGCCTGGGGAAGCATGCGGGTGCAGTGTTTGTAGATTCGGTGAAGAAGAATGCTTCTGTTCCTGCATATACTTTTTATTTCGCTCCTGACGATGGCAAGGGGAATTTTGTGAGCCAGGCTGGAAGCGGGCTTCATGGCGAGTCGGCCCTTTTTGAGAATCTATCTACCGGTGGTTATCTCATGCAGATCGAAGACGGAAAACCCTGTGGACCATATGCAGTGTCCGAATTTTATCTGTGGAACGGCAACGGCTATGAACTTGTATCCGCCGGCTCACTTTATGCACTCGACGATGGAACGGGCGTAGACAGTGTGTCTTCTTCCTCCTCTACTTCCGGCCCTTATGCTGTGATGCATGTGATTAATCCGGATAGTTTTGCAGTGAGTGTAGTATCCAATTCCAGTGATCTGCATGGCGCTACCGGGACAATCTGGGTGTATGACCTGCGCGGCGGCACGCCAAAAATACTGGACGGAAAATCATCTTACCAACTAGCGATCGACAATCCGGATCACTTGCACTATTATATTCCCAAAGACACCGTTATCGACGATTCTATTCATAACTATGTAGCGTTTGGTCATTATCCTCCGGGCATGCATAGGCTTTATATCCGCGATGCATTAGGGTGTATGGATACTGTGATGGTAATGATCACGGGAAGTTTTTTTATCCCCAACCTGATCACTCCAAACGGTGATGGAAGTAACGATGTATTTGAAGTAGTATCTATCCCGAGATATTCTGTCCTGCGCATCTTCAATCGCTGGGGTGATCGTGTGTACTATAACACGGATTACAACAATAGCTTTTCAGGAGAATCGCTTTCGGATGGAGTATATTATTACGAATTGGAATTACGCTCGGGACAGCGGTTCAAGGGTTGGGTGGAAGTGTTGAGATAATTATGAATTATGAATGTTGAATTATAAAATAATTCAACACCCAACATTAGCACTGTACTTTTTCCTCCAGGATCTTGCTAAAAAGACCTACAGAAAAAGGTTTTTGCATATAGCCAATTACATTAGGGTAGATCTGCGCTTTTTCCTGGTCTGGAAGGGCGAAAGAGGAAGTATGGATGATGATCTGAATATTTTTTGCGAAATCGTTTTCGCTCAGTTTATCAAGAAATTCGAAGCCTGTCAATTCTGGCATTCTGATATCGAGTAAAATGATGTCGGGAAGAGTATTGCCTGTTTCGTGATCTTTTTTGAGAGTATCCAGGGCCTTCACCGGGTTAGTAAAAACAGTGATCTGGTATTCTTTGTTATGACGGAGAAGTAACCTTTCGGTTACCATATTGACCATCATATCATCGTCCACTAATACTATTTTTTGTATTTGCCGCATAGACTATACTCTAATTTATACAGGTAAATATAAGTATAAATACCTCGCGTATTGTACGTTTACAGATTAGAATGGTTCGGTTTCCCGAAGATTCAGTATAAATACTGATTTTTTTAATCAGCAGTAATGCGTAATGATAAATAGTTATGAATGTTGAATTATGAGTTATGAATTAAAGTAAAAATTCAACATTCATAATTCAACATTCATAACTTCTATAGTCTCTCAATCACCAGCGAAGAAGCGCCACCTCCGCCGTTGCAGATACCAGTTACACCTATCTTGGCATTGTTTTTTTGCAATACATGAAGTAGTGTAGTCACAATTCTTGCACCGGAGCAACCGATCGGGTGGCCCAATGAAACCGCACCTCCCCAGACATTTACCTTGGAAGGGTCAAGTGATAATTTTTGATTGTTGGCAATTGATACTACAGAAAAAGCTTCGTTGATCTCATAGAAATCTACTTTATCTGCCGCAAGACCTGCATTTTTAATAGCTTTTGGGATCGCCAGTGAAGGTGAAGTAGTAAACCATTTTGGTTCCTGTGCTGCTTCTGCGAAAGCAAGAATTTTGGCCAGCGGTTTTACGCCAAGTTGCTCTGCTTTTTCCTTGCTCATCAATACCAGCGCTGCTGCGCCGTCGTTCAGTGTAGAGGCGTTTGCCGCAGTGACGGTGCCCTCTTTTTCAAATACAGGTTTCAGCGAAGGAATTTTTTCAAAATTGACCTTGGTATATTCTTCGTCTTTATTTACCCAAATACTTTCTTTTCCTTTCTGAGCAATTTCTACCGGAATGATCTCATCGGAAAATGATTCCTGTTCCCATGCTGCTGCCGAGCGTTTGTACGACTCGATCGCGTAAGCATCCTGCATCTCGCGGGTGATCTTCATTTCGCGGGCAGTATTCTCCGCTGCATTGCCCATATGGTAATCGTTGTACACATCCCACAGACCATCTTTGATAACACCATCGATCACTGTACCATGGCCGAGTTTGTAGCCGTTTCTTGCTTTGTCTAAATAGTAAGGAACGTTCGACATACTTTCCATTCCTCCTGCTACGATTACGTCTGCATGCCCCAGCATAATACTTTGTGCTGCGTAGATGATCGCTTTGGAACCGGAAGCACAAACTTTGTTGACCGTCGTGCATTCTACATCGTATCCTAGTCCGGCGAAGATCGCTGCCTGGCGTGCCGGAGCCTGGCCTACGTTGGCCGACAGCACATTGCCCATGATCACTTCCTGCACCTCTTTCGGATCTATATTTGCTTTGGCAAGAGCGCCTTTAATAGCAGCAGCACCCAATTGGGGAGCGCTAAGCGATGATAAGCTTCCTCCGAAACTTCCTATAGGAGTACGGACAGCAGAAACAATGTAAACTTCTTTCATAAAATTTTTTGGAATAAACTGTTTTAGCTTCCCAATCTGCGGAAAGACAACAAAATTAATTTCAGATCTATATACGGATTATAATCACGTGCATATAAAAAATTTTTTCTGGCTACGCGGGAAATATCTTTGAGCTCTTTTTCCAACACAGGCGTGATAATTCCTTTTTTGATCGGCGGCAATTTGATCTGCAAATTCTGATTGAATCCAACCCAACTATAATGACCGAGCAGCACTTCAAAAATATTTTTTACAAACCCTTTGGGATTTGCCATGAGCCACATCAATATAGGAGAAACAGGCAAAAGCATTAATCCTACCATCACATCTACGATCCGTTTGCTGCGGATATTCTCTTCTTTGATAATGTTCAATTGAATATTCAAAGTATAAAAATCCCCTTTGGTATTTTTAGAACTGCTGCCAATAATATATTCGCTTCCTTCGGCTACTATTTTGTATTCTACATTTCTGTTGAAAGTACGAGTCATACATTCGATGATGTAATTGGCCGGAATATCTTTTGAACAAAAAACCATTTCATCAATCTTATGGATCATGATCGCTTCGTTCAGATGCTGTGTATCGCCCAGATAAAATTCATGACGGTTAATTTCCGGTTCAGGATTGATGTAACCGGCGACTTCAAGATGATAATAATTTTCTTTCAATAATTTGATGATCCTTGTGCTCTCTTCTGCTTTGCCTATTACCAATATTTTTTTCACCGTATCGCCCAGGCTAATGGTTTTGTAACGAATGAAATTAAAGATCGAACGAATACCAAGCATAGAAATAATGCTGTATACCGAGCCAAGCAGGATCATCGCTTTAGAGTAACGATAATCGTCTACAAAGTTTGAAAGCAAAGAGATCAGAATTGTACCCACGAGGATGCCGCGGATGATGCGGTGTGGTTTTATTTTTTTACTATATCCTGAATTAAAATAAACAGACACGAGCCAGATGATGATGTACGTAGGCACTACCCAGGCCATGTATTCCGGTGGAAATTTTCCTGGCTCTTTTTTGTAGGTGTTTTCCCAAAACGTTTTCAGGAAAAACATTCCCGTATAAATGACTGTAGCGTCGATCGCAGGCAGCGCAGCCATTTTGAGGAATCGCATGCTAAGCGCCATGGTCGCGCGGATGTAGATGGCGATGTTGATGAGGAAAGAAAAGATGCCGGCATTTTTTTGCGAAAAATGTTTCTGGGCAAAAATGATCATCGCTTTGTAAAAAATAAACACGTAGTTGATGCTCGTCTTCTTCGTGCTTTCTCCTTTGTAATGAATGATCCTTGTTTCCGGAAAATAATAATTCTGATATCCTGCTTTGATCATGCGATACGAAAGATCGATGTCTTCTCCGTACATGAAGAATGTCTCATCGAGCAAACCGGTTTTGTCGAGCGCTGTTTTGCGCATAAACATATAGGCGCCCGAAAGTACAGTTACGGGATTGGTTTTATCTTTGTCGAGGTACCCTAAATGATAGCCTCCGAATTTTTTTGACTTTGGAAAAATAGTAGCCAGTCCGAATATTTTATAGAACGCTACCCATGGAGTAGGCAATCCTCTTTTCGATTCAGGTAGGAATTTCCCTGCACCATCCAGCATCTTCACACCCAAACCACCCGCTTCGGGATGATGGTCCATAAAATCGATGCATTTGTGAAAGGTATCTTCTTCTACGATTGTGTCAGGATTGAGCAAAAGAACATACTTTCCGGTGGAAAGCCGCATGGCTTGGTTGTTGGCTTTGGAAAAACCCAGGTTTTCTTTGTTTTCAATGAGGGTTACAAAATCAAACTTTTCGCGGACCATTTTTCCTGATCCGTCTACCGAGTTGTTGTCCACTACAAATACTTCCGCTTCAATTCCTTCAATTGCTTTCCGGACTGAAACAAGCGCCTGTTCTAAAAAATGACAGACATTGTAATTGACTATAATGACGGATAATTTTTTCAATAGAAAATACTAAAAAACCTACTTCTTATTATACGACAAATATAATTAATTATTGTAAAGTTGATACTATTTATTGATACGAGGAAGGGAATAAAACGTTTTAAAAAGAATTAGTGGAATTATGGATTACTCCATACTGTTGCTCTTGCTGTCCTGCATTCTGTCAGCAAGAGCAACAGCAACAGTATGGAGATATTTTCCGGAAATGTTAAATTATTTAGCCATCATAAGCCGTCCTGGTCACAATACTTCTGCCAAGCGTTACTTCGTCTGCATACTCCAGCTCGCCGCCCAGTGGGATGCCACGGGCGATCGTAGTTATTTTTACCGGAAATTCTTTTAGTTTTTTTGTAATGAAAAAAGCCGTGGTATCTCCTTCCATCGTGGGGCTAAGCGCGAAGATCAATTCTTTAATTTCCCCTGCTGCTACGCGGCTGACCAGTGAATCTATTTTAAGGTCGGAAGGGCCTACTCTTTCCATTGGAGAGATCACTCCGCCGAGTACGTGGTAATGGCCGTAAAACTGGTTGGTATTTTCAATCGCGATCACATCGCGGATGTCTTCCACCACACAGAGCAGCGAAGGTTCGCGGCGCTGGCTGCTGCAAATGCCGCAAAGCTCCGTATCGGAAATATTGTGGCATTTGTTACAATAGGTGATTTTTTCTCTCGCGTTGGTGAGGGCTTCGGATAACTTTAAGGTAGTGGAATTTTCTTCTTTAAGAAGATGCAGGACTAACCTGAGTGCTGTTTTTTTACCTATCCCCGGAAGCTTTGATACTTCATTTACGGCTTCTTCTATGAGTTTGGAAGGGAAGATCATGCGGATATTTTGGTATTAAAAAGAAGGCAAAGCAATGACGTCAAATGCAGGAAAAACATTTAACGATGACAGAAATATAGATTAAATGATCTCCGCCGAAATTCCATGGTCACAAACACTCTGGCGCAGCGGCTTCAGCTCTTCGAAAGAACCTCTTTTTACAGAACATTTTCCTTTGTAATGAATAATCAAAGTACATTGTTCTGCCTGCTCAGGACTGTGTCCACAGACTTTGATAAGCGTATTGATCACATGCTCGAACGTATTCACATCGTCGTTGAAAACGACCAGGTCAAGCATTTCGGTGGCTTGTGCTTCTTCCAGAAGCGCCAATTCTTCTTGCTCAAATGGATTCACGTGGTTCATGGTCTGCATATTCTATGGATTCCCGTTTATTTGTGGGGTATAACAAATTTAATAAAAAAAACTCAAAAAAGGTTCGGCTTGTAAGGGTAAATATACGTTAGAGGCGCACAAATACTGAAACTAGCCTAATAACGACATTTTTGTATATTGCACCTATAATAAGAACCCAATAATATATGTCCCAATCCCTGATTATCAGCATTCTTATCATCTATTTCGGCATCCTGATGCTTATTGCCTACCTCACCTCCAGGAATGCCAGTTCAGATGCTTTTTTCAGTGCCAACAAACAATCGCCCTGGTATCTTGTGGCTTTTGGCATGATCGGGACTTCCATTTCCGGGCTCACGTTTATTTCCGTACCGGGCAATGTGGGCAAGATCGGTTTTGCTTATTATCAAGTGATCTTAGGTTATCTCGTGGGCTACTGGATCATCGGCACGGTGCTGATGCCGCTGTATTACCGGCTCAATCTTGTTTCCATTTACACCTATCTCGAACAACGTTTCGGTTACTGGTCCTATAAGACCGGCGCGTTTCTTTTTCTTCTTTCCAGAACCTTAGGTTCCTCGCTTCGCCTGTTCCTGGCGGCCGGTGTGCTGCACCTCTTTCTTTTCAAAGGTTGGGGAATGCCTTTTTGGGTGACCGTTTCGGTAACGATCTTACTCATCTGGATCTACACTTTCCGCGGAGGCGTAAAAACCATTATCTGGACGGACTCTTTTCAAACTATCTTCTTAGTTTCTTCCGTCATCATTTCCGTAATACTAATCTCTCACCGGCTGGATCTGTCTTTCTCGCAAATGATCTCCAAAGTATATGAAAGCGATCTTTCCCATATGTTTTATTTTGATGATTATAAAAGCAAATTATTTTTTCCTAAATACTTCTTCGGCGGCGCGGCGATTGCCATTGCAATGACAGGACTTGACCAGGATTTAATGCAGAAAAATCTGACTTGCAAAAATATTGGCGAAGCGCAAAAAAACATGTTCTGGTTCACCATCATACAGGCCATTGTAACCCTGCTATTCCTGGTGCTTGGCGCGCTGCTGTATATGTATTCTGAAAAAGAAAATATTCCAATCCCCGCTTCGTCCGACGATCTGTTTCCTACGTTGGCGCTAAAAGAATTCGGTATTGTAGCGGGTGTATTCTTTTTACTTGGTATCATTGCTTCATCTTACGCCAGCGCCGATTCGGCCCTGGCTGCTCTTACTACTTCTTTCTGCATCGACTTCCTGAATTTTAAGAATAAGCCGGAAGAGGTAAAACAGAAACAAAAATTTTATGTACACATCGCTATGTCGTTGATCTTTTTGGTGATCATCATCATTGCACATGAACTGAATCAACGCTCTTTGATTGATACCGTGCTGAACATCGCGGGCTATACCTACGGCCCACTGGTAGGACTTTACGCTTTCGGACTTTATACAAAGAAAAAACTCAACGACCGCCTGGTGCCGCTGGTTTGCATTATTTCGCCAATCTTAACATACATAGTGGGCAGCAATTCTCAGAATTGGTTTAACGGATACCAGTTTAGTTTTGAAATTATTTTGCTCAATGCATCTATCAGTTTTATTGGGCTGTGGATTATTAGTCTGAACCCTGATTCGCAGGAGTAGAAGATTTACTTGATTTTGATTTACATGATTCAGTGTCTATATGCGAGTTGTCATTCAGAAGGAATCCGCGGCTGGCTCCGCACAAGTTTCCTTCTGAATGACAACTCGCATTGAATAAAGTAAATATTCTACTCCTGCGAATTAAGGTCAGACTGGTGAATAAATAGACACCACCTCGCTGAACTAAAACAACCATCTTCTGTTATAAATCAAACCTTATTACAACATGAATAGCAAACAAATTTTGAAAGATATTTTTTTTACTTCGCTTGGTGTTTTCTCCGCGGCCATTGGACTTAAAAGTTTTTTGTTACCTAACAATTTCATAGACGGCGGCGCTGTCGGGATCTCGTTGCTCGTAGCCAAAACTACGGACTTTGCTCTTCCGCTTGTACTCATTGTGATCAACTTTCCATTTATTATTCTCGGATATAATTCTATCGGAAAAGTTTTTGCCTTCAAAACTGCCATGGGGATTATTCTGCTTTCCGCAGTGGTGGCTTTCGTTCCATTTCCGGAGATCACGCACGATAAATTATTAGTAGCCATTTTCGGAGGATTTTTTCTTGGGGGAGGAATTGGTTTTGCAGTAAGAGGCGGTGGCGTGCTGGACGGCACAGAAGTACTGGCGATCAATATGAGTAAACGATTTGGCGTTACTACCATGGGTGATATTATTATCATTATCAATGTTATTATTTTTCTCGCTGCCGCTATCATCCTCTCTATCGAAACAGCCATGTACTCCATGCTCACATACATAGCCGCTTCCAAAGCGATCGACTTTATTGTAGAAGGTATTGAAGAATATACTGGTGTTACCATCATTTCCACACACTCTGAAGAAATGCGTCAAATGGTCATTGAAAAAATGGGGCGGGGAGTAACATTGTACAAAGGTGAAAAAGGATACGGCAAACGAGGCGTCAATGAAAACAACATCGACATCGTCTACACCGTTCTCACCCGCCTGGAGATCGGTAAGCTCAACGGTGAGATCGAAAAAATAGATAAGGATGCTTTTGTGATCATGAATAGTATTAAGGATACTAAGGGCGGAATGATCAAGCGCAGGCCATTGGTACATTAGTACAATTCCCTACTCACACTCACACTCCAGACTGTCCTGCTGTTGGTCAGTCTGGAGTGTGAGTGTGAGTAGGGAGTGTTTTAGCCAGTGACTACAGGAGTTCTTTTTTAGGCAGCCACAACTTGTTGGCAAAATCCACCACCTGGTCATTTTTAACTTTTACACCTTCCTGCTCCAACAGTTTCTTCATTTGAGAAGGCGGTTTAAAATGATGTTTCCCGGTGAGTAATCCTTTTGCATTTACTACACGGTGTGCGGGAACATTTTTTTCACTGTGCGCAGCATTCAGCGCCCAGCCTACCATACGCGCGGAGGAACGCAATCCAAGATATTCACCGATCGCTCCGTAAGTGGTTACTCTACCTTTTGGTACAAGTTTTACTACTTCAAATACATCCTGGAAAAAATTGGTGTAATCTTTTTTCATAGAATCGGGTTTAAAGCCAAAGTTAAAAGTTTTGGAATTACCCTCTTAACTATTAAATATTTATTTGAGATACCAGATGCCGGATGCCTGATACCGGATAAATGCGAGAGTATTTTAATGACATTGTCTTTTAGCTTATTTGTAAAACAGAGTTGTTTTTATCTAAACTATCTGGTATCCGGCATCTGGTATCTTGCATCTATTATTAATCTTAATACTTAAAAGGGGAATTCTAAAAGTTTAATGTTTAAAGTAAGACAAGTTGTTGGAGAAAAGCCCCAACAACGGCTGCAATTCAAGTTTACAATTACATAATCCCTCTTTATCTCAAATTCACTTGATATCTGGTCGTTATTCCCTACTTTTAGTAGAAACCAAACTTACTTAAATCTATGATCGAGACACTTTACAATATGCTGGGCAATGCACCTGTAGTAGGACAGCCCATTACACTGGCTTATCTTGGAAGCCGTGTCAAAAAATCCGTTACTACCACCAAAGACAAAAAACTTGATCCTAAAACTGCAGAGATGGCCGGAGATCAACTCGACTCTTACCTGCAAGACCAAGCCAACGATATCTTTGATTCGGAAGTTCAACCTTATATTTCAAAAACTAATCTTCCTCAGGAAATAGTTACCCCTTTGAAAGAAAAAGCGATCGAAGAATTGACTAGCGTATTAAAAGAAAAAGCAGTAACAAAAATGACAACTACTGCTTAATTTACTTTAGTAATGAAATAAAAAAGTCCCACTCTATAGCGGGACTTTTTTATTTTTTTAAAGATAAAATCAGTTCTTAGCAGGACGCTGCATGAAGATCATGATTCCTGCGCCATAGCTACCATCACCTCTATAAGGCACATGAGTAGGAGTTCCCATCAATTCCCATCCATCTCTTTCCTGGTCGTGGATCAGGTTGATCAATGGATTAAAACCTTTTAGACTGCGGTATTCTGAAAGCAAATTTATTTTTCTAAAATCTTTTCCATCTATAGAAATATGCACTTCTGTGAAATCACCACTTTCCGTATAGATAGTCAGGTATTCGGATTTTCCTGCTTTTGTATCATTTTTAAAAGCGGTGAATGCCACCACAGTTAACAATAATAGAGCAGCTACCAGGATTGTTTTGTTAATTTTCATGTTATAAAGTTTAGGTTCAATTTTCTAAAATTATTCTAACGAAGATTAAGAAAAGAGGTTTTACATGGCCGAAAAAAAATTAAGGCGTATGAATCCTCTCTGTATTAGTCTTCCATACTTATAAGGTTTAAAAACCTTATAAGTATGGTAAACAAAAAGCTGAAGATTATTTCAACCCTGTCATTACAAAATGTCCGTCAGGATTTAACTCATACACTGTAGCAGTATCCGAGTCAGACTCACGGTCTACAGTGGCAACGCTGAACGATGGCTTAACCTGCAAGGAAGCGGTAGTATATTGAATCCCCGCGCTGGTTCCTCCATTTGGATTTTCTACCGCTACCACATAAGCACCTGCGTATTCCGGCCTGCAATCGATGATCGCCCCGTTGCTATTGTCAATAGTTAGAAGATGATACATCGCGCTGGAACCCTTGGCATTCCAGTCGGAGGTCATACAACTGACCAAGGTAAATTTTTCATAGGATATTTTCCATCCAAAATAAACAGAATCGGCGCAGGAAATTGAATCCGGGAGCATCGCCTGGGCGCAGGGAACTGGTTTCACAGAGGATTGATATTTTCCCAGCACAGCATCGTCGCTGAGATAATCTTCGTTGTAATTAATAGTTGCCATTTGTTCGGGAAGCGCTGCGATGATTGTTTTGAAAGGAGAATTATTCGCAGTGTCCTTGGCATTTTTAGTAGTAGAATCCACCACGGCAGCGGTAGAATCAGAAGCATTTTTTTCAGAAGAATTCCCTCCACAGGAAGTCAGTAGCAATAAAAAAGAACAAACGAAGACAAATTGTTTTAGCATAAGATGTAGGTTTATGTTTTAAGTAAGTTACTATTTTATTGCCAGATCTGAATTCTATCAATTCTATAATCCTGAAAATTCTGGTCAAAACTTAACATCCTATTTTTTTGTCCTTACAAAATTTTTGTCAGATATTCGCGCACTATTCCTGTATGATACCACTATCATTCAGGAACAATACCACAAAGTCCACCAAATGAATAAGATTTTCTGTTTCGTTGCAATCCTGGCGATTGCTTCTCCCTCTGCCTTTGGCCAACACCCGGGCGCTCAGCGCGATTATATTCACAACCATATGCTCTGGACAAACACCCAGCTTATGGGGAAAATAAAAGGGAAATTCAACTATAGTCTCGACATAGAAATGCGTAGACAAGCCGATCCTAGATCCGCTTACGAGCGCGGCGACAAAGTAGGAAACGATCATTTCAATATTATCAAAAATCCTTACCAGGATGCGTTACGGCCTTTTATCCATTATCAACCCAACGATAAAGTACGTTTTTCCTGGTCACCAATCACCTGGTTTGGCACATGGTCTTTTCCGATAAACGGAAAAACCACCTATCAACCTGAATTCCGCACCAGCCCACAGATCACGTTCTTCAGCAACCTTGGTAGGATTCAATTGGTACACCGTTACCGCTATGAGTTTCGTTTTTATGGTGTAAAAAAATTAGACACACATCCCGGCGATCCCACCGGACCGGCCGATAGCTATGACTTTCCCGGCACAGGCCGTATGGGAAGATTTCGCTATATGTTACGTGTATTTGTGCCCTTCAACAAGACCAAGATAGAAACAGGTGCCTGGTATTTGATGACTTCAAGTGAACTATTCATCAGCACAGGAAAAAATGTTCCAAGCAATAAAATTTTAGATCAAAACCGTTTTTATTTTATGATTGGATATAAATTTTGTCCAGAATTCCGGTTAGAACTTGGCTATCTCAATCAAACTGCTTTCCGCATGAATAATAAGGCAAAGAACAATGTAGATTTTAACAACAACATCGCAGTCAATATTATTTTTGATGACTTTAATAGTTTGTTTAAGAAGAAGAAAACAGAATAATAAATAAGTTATGAATGTTGAATTATGAGTTATTAATTAAAAAACATTCATAACTCATAATTCAACATTCATAACTTTTACCCCTTCACAATCTTCTCCAACTCCGCCGGCGAATAGTTTACAGACTTCAGCGTTTTATTATCTTCTTTTCTATACACTAAAAATTTGCCATCGCTTTCTACAAAATACGCGTTCGTATTGTCTTTATTTTTATAGAAATCTATTGTCTTTTCTGCTTCTTCAGCAGTAGCGCAGGCTTTGCTCATATTGGAGCGGTGCACTTCTGAAAAAAGCGCGCCGAATTTTTCGGCCAATCCAAATTCTAAGATCGCGCCGGATAATACATACTGAAGATCGCTCAAAGCATCGGCGATCTCTACGATGTTATTATCCTGGATAGCTTGTTCCAATTCTTTCAGCTCTTCTGCTATCAGCGATACTCTTAGCTTACAGCGTTCCTCCGAAGGAATGGTAGGCGCAGGAAGAATAGGATGTTTGAACGTACGGTGAAATTCCGCTACGCTGTTTAAGGAGTTGGCTTCTTTCATTTTTAAACTATGAATTATGAGTTATTAATTTATGACTATCTCTTCAAGGTTTTAAAACCCTTGAAGGTGTATATTATTCAAATACAATAGGGAAATCATGCCCGCGTGAGAACGTATATGGATACTGGATCTTTCCGCTATACTGGCGGTTTAATTCTGGCACCTGATCGTCGAGATAAGATTTTAATTCGTAGATCGTGATCTTCCCATCGTCTGGTGCTCCGTCGGCGGCTCCGGACATGGCTTTCAGCAATACATAGGTAAAGAGTCCATGTCCTAGCTGCGCGATTTCTTTGGCGTTTTGTTCGCTGCCCGCAGAGGCAAGCACGTGAATACCTGCGCTACGTGAAAGTTGTGCGATCGCCTTCTCTTCCATCGATCCACGCATCGCCAGCAATTCTACGGATCCACCGGATTGGCAGGCATCCATGATAATGATCTGTTTCAGGGCTTTGATATGTTTCAATTTATCCTGCATCTCTGCGTCGCTGATCGCGTTCTTTTCAAGATTTAGCGGATCGTACAAACGTGTGCATTCATGTGTGATAAAATAAAATTTATCCTCTGTCATACTTCCATGTCCGGCGTAGTAAAATAAAAAGACATCTTGCGGAGCGATCTTTTTGGAAAGCGCTTCCAGCGTGTCCAGTACGGCCTGACGTGTAGCTTTCTCGTCGTAAAGGGTATGTATTTCTGTTTTTTGGAAAAGATTCCCCGTTCCTTTGCGGATCGAATCTACAAAGGCTTCGGCATCGTCGCGCGCAAAGTTTAGGCTCATGGATGGATTTTTATATTTATCAATCCCGATCGCAAATACATGACAAATGCTAGCGTTGACAGCGTTCTCAGAAAACATTTTCGCTTCAACAGGAATGGATTCTACACGGCCCTTGCTGAAACCGCTTGCGGAAAAAGTATTCGTTCCTGCTACCAATGAATACGTTTTAGTAAAAGTGGTAAAATTTCCTTTCCCTGCAGGAAGCGTCAATTCTTCCGTAGAGACAGGAAGTAGCTTACCGTTGTGCATCAAACGCACTTCACTTACACCTCCACCTATATCGGTGACTTTCATATGCACTTCTACTTCCGTATTTCCCTCTATAGGTACCAACGCGATCTTCAGCTCCGGTGGTGGTGCCTGGTTGAGCTTGTCTTCTATCTTTTGCCTGCCTTCGGAAGCGCCTCGGCTTTTATACATTTCAGGAATAATATCCGGACGATAATATTCTTCGAAAAATTGTTCCGGTTGATAAACTTCCAGGCCTTTCACAAAATGCACCGCCGAACGCGCGCCAGCTGTGGCATTGAAGTAACCGTCTTTCGTACGCGCCATCCAATCTCTTTCTCCAAGATGCATATGTTCGTAAAACTCCACACCTTTGTCGAGATTCCAACATTTGATCACACCGTCTACACTGTATGAAACAAGCATCTTTCCATCCTGGCTAATGCGGATGCAACTGATCTCTGCCTGGTGTCCTTCCAGTGTTTTCAATAGTTTACCGGAAGCTACATCGAAAATACGAATTACGCGATCGTCGCCTCCAGTAATCACACGTTTACCATCGGGTGTATAGATCGCAGAGTGGACGGCCGTTTTGGAGACTTTGAATTTTTGCACCATCATACCTGTAGAAATATCCCAGATCCGTGCCGTGCCGTCCCAGGAGGCAGAAAGCATTTTATATTTTTCGGGCCCAAAGTCTATGGAAGAGATCACATCGGTATGGCCGATGAACGTGCGCACGATCTCTTTGCTATCGGGCTCACGAAGTTCCAACATTTTATTTAGCCTGCCTGTAACGAGATACAATCCATCAGGACTGAATGCAACGGTATAGGCGGAATATTCGCGGAAGTCGGTGTAGGAAGTTTTTTCTCCTGTTTCAAGATTCCACACGATCATACTCGCATCCCAGGAAACGGTAACAATAGAGTTTCCGTCTGGCGAAATCTTCACGTCGAATAATGGCTCTTTATGTCCTTTGTAGGAACGGATCTTTTTCCCAGATTCTGTTTCCCACAAGATCGCTTCTCCGTTGCCGTCTCCGGTGAGCAAGTATTTTCCATCTTTACTAAGGTCAAAACAAATGACCGCTTTGCTATGCCCACGGTAAGCGCGCTCTGGCTTGCCTGTAGCGGTGCTCCATTTTACCGCACTGGTACCCGTTTTTCCTGTAATAAAAAACCGATCGTCTTTGGTGATGAGTAAAAGATTTTTCAACCTCAAATATTTTGCAATATAGGATTCGTAATAATTGTCGGGATTATAGTCTAATCCTCCTTTATCCTGTTGATTTAAAATACCTGAAAAACTAGTTTGTTCTTTTCCGTTCGCTGCATTGTAAGCGATCGCTTTATTGCTTCCAAAGGCTGCTATCACAAGCGATGCGTCGTTGTTGTAGATCGCCTCGTTCAGTTCACCGGAAGAATCTACGCTAATGGAAGAAAGGATCTTTGCAGAAAGCATTTCGTATTGAATTAGTTTTTTATCACCTGCTACTACTATTTTTTTGCTGTCTTTACTCATTTCAATTCCAGCAATCTCATCCAGCTCTTCTCCATATTGTGTTATCAGTTTTCCGCTTTGCAAATCGTATTGCTCTGCTTTTGCATTGTGTGAAAGCTTGAGCAAATATTTACTGTCTGCACTAAACGATACCAATGTACCACAGCCGCCGCACCAGCCCTCGGAAGGTTTGAAGGTATAAGTCAGTTTCCAATCCGGTAAATGATAAACGTTCACTGTTTTATTATCTTCCCCGATCGCCAGCCATTTGCCGTCCGGGCTATATTCTACGCTTACGCCATAGCCTGATCCCTGATCGGCGTTCACAGCAATATTTTTAACAAATTTTCCGGAAGGTATTTCATACACGGAAGCAGAATCGCTATAGCCCGCTCCTATCAGGTATTTGCTGTCGGGAGAGAAAGCAATGTCGGTCATGTATTTTTCTGCTACGGGTGAGACAAAAATTTGTTTTCCATTGAGTACGTTCCACACGCGAAATGTATTATCTGCACTGCTGGTAGCGAGGTATTTTCCATTGGGACTAAACTGTACACCGTTCACCGTATGTTCGTGGCCGTTGTAAGTACGCATTTCCATTCCGGTTTGCAAATCCCAAAGCTTCGCCGTGCGGTCGCGACTACCCGTTACCAGGAATCGGCCATCAGGACTGATCGCTACTGCTTTCACAGAAGCAGAGTGACCTTTCTGCACGATCGTTTCCAGTTTATTTTCCTGGGCATGAAGCAAGCAAGCATAGAAAAGCGGAAGTAAGCAAAGAAATTTTTGCAGGAAGATCTTTTTCATAATTGAAAGATAAAAAATAAAAACCAGTTTTTAGCGAATGTACTTCGGGAAACTGCAAGTATTCCGGATGGCTTATAAATTAATAGATATACGTTTCTGTATTCCTTGTTTGCTGGCTTCCCGCCAACAATACTACACAGCAGCAAAATAGAATTGAATATAAGAATAGAAAAAATCGTGTAATGCTTTTTCCAAAAAAGGATTTGATCTTTGAAACGAGAATAAAATAGTACTACAATGGAAAAGAAAAGCACACATAAATCAGGCGAGACGCCGAAATATAAAACTGGAGCATTGAAAACAGGCAGCGGCAAAACCGTAACAAGTCGTAAACAAGCCATGGCTATTGGGCTAAACGAGGCCCGGAAAGCCGGAGCGAATATTCCTAAAAAGAAAAGTTCAGCGAAATAATTATTGCCATGCAAAAAGTAAGTCCTAAAAAACAAATCTTTAAAAAGCAGCCGCAAAAGCCACCCGGCATGGAATACAAGATGGACCCCATGCCGGAGTTTGACAGCAAACAACCTTCCGGCGATCGGTTGTTGAACAAAAAATGTCTCATCACAGGTGGCGACAGCGGTATAGGGCGTGCGGTGGCAGTGGCGTTTGCAAAACAGGGAGCCGATGTAGCAATCGTTTATTTAAAAGAAGAACAAAAAGATGCCGAGATCACTGCAGAGTATATCGAGCAAAAATATAACAAGAGTTGCCTATTGTTTCCTTCTGACATTTCAACCGAAAATAACTGCAAAAAAACCGCCGAGAAAATTATCAAAAAATTCGGCCGTATTGACGTGCTGGTAAACAATGCCGGTGTACAGTTTCCACAAAAGGATATCAGGGATATCAGTTCCGAGCAATTGCTCAAAACTTTTTCCGTTAATATTTTCGCCATGTTCTGGCTTACACAGGCTTGCCTTCCACATATGAAAAACGGCAGCAGCATCATTAACACTACTTCTGTAACCGCTTACCGCGGCAGTGAGAATTTGCTGGACTATAGCGCTACCAAAGGCGCAATTGCTTCTTTCACAAGAAGTCTTTCGGCAAGCCTTATAGATTATGGCATCCGGGTGAATGCGGTAGCACCCGGTCCTGTGTGGACACCACTAATTGTTTCCACTTTTGATTCTAAAAAAGTGCAGTCTTTCGGTACTGATCAACCCATGAAGCGCCCGGGTCAACCCTATGAGATCGCCACGGCATATGTATTCCTTGCAAGCGATGAAGCTTCTTATATCTCAGGCCAGATCATTCATGTGAATGGCGGGGAAGTGATTAACGGGTGATCAGGATTAGAAAATTAACAAAACAATTGAACATAATTTATCATTCAGTAATCACTTACTAGAAATTAATTGGACATTAATTTTTATCTGGTATCGGGTATCTGGCATCTTAAACTTTAAAGCTTTAACTTTAAACGTTCAAAACAAAATCACCAATGCCCGAACCCCTGCCGATACAGGAAATTATCCCGGAACTAAAACAAAAGTTAACCACACATCAGACCATTATCCTGCAAGCTCCGCCAGGTGCGGGAAAGAGTACGGTACTTCCCTTGGAGTTGCTTAGCGAACCATGGCTATCGGGTAAAAAGATCTTAATGCTCGAACCGCGAAGACTCGCTGCCAGAGCCGTAGCCAGCCGCATGGCCTCGCTTCTCGATGAATCAGTAGGCGAAACCGTAGGGTATCGTGTACGCTTCGAAAATAAGATCAGCAAACAAACAAGACTGGAAGTTGTAACGGAAGGGATCCTCACAAGGATGCTGCAACAGGATAATTCGCTCGAAGGAACAGGCCTGGTCATCTTCGATGAATTTCATGAGCGAAGCTTGCACGCTGACCTTGCCCTGGCGCTCTGCCGCGAGATCCAGCAAGTGCTGCGGGAAGATCTTAAGATCATCATTATGTCGGCCACGCTTGATGGCGCACAGCTTTCTTCTCTCCTGGGCAACGCGCCCATTGTGACCAGTAAAGGAAGGCAATACCCCATTCGTTACGAATATGTACCCGAAGAAAATAACACTCCTCTCCCACTTCAGATGGCTCGCGCCATTCGGAAGGCTTTGGCAAAAGAAGAAGGCGATATTCTCGCTTTTCTTCCCGGCGCAGGCGAGATCACACGCACGCAGGAGTTGTTGGAGAAAGAAACTGAAAACATCAGCATTCATCCGCTCTACGGCGATCTTCCGGCACAAAAGCAACAAGAAGCTATTTTGCCTCATCCCTTTGGTACAAGAAAGGTAGTACTGGCCACATCAATTGCGGAAACCAGTCTCACCATTGAAGGAATAAAAATAGTAGTAGACTCGGGCACTGCGCGTGTGCCGAAGTTTGACCTCCGCAGCGGCCTTACAAGACTGGAAACCATTCGCGTAACCAAAGACGCTGCCGACCAGCGTGCAGGAAGGGCCGGACGTCTGGGTCCGGGCGTATGTTACCGACTTTGGAGTGAAGGTTCGCATCAGCATCTTGTAGCGCAACGTACTCCCGAAATTCTCGAAGCCGACCTAGCCCCTACCTTGCTTGAGCTCGCCAACTGGGGTGTGCATGATCTTCGCTCACTTACCTGGCTTACACCACCTGCTACAGGCAGTATCAACCAGGCGAAAGATATCTTACTTTTGCTGGAAGCGTTGGAACAGGAAAAGATCACCGAACGCGGGAAAGCGATGCTTCGTCTTCCTACACACCCACGCATTGCCCATTTGTTGCTGGAGGCAGAAGAGCATAACCTGCTGGCGCTGGCTACCGATGTGGCCGCTGTGCTGGAAGAACGCGATCCGCTGCCTAAAGAAGCCGGAGCAAATATTGCCACGCGCATAGAAGTCTTACGCAAATGGCGAAACAAAGAATACGTCAATGTCGACCGCGGTGTACTGGAGCGACTCGAACGATTAGCGCAAGCCTGGAGAAGAACGTTCAAAATAGAAACAGACAATACTCCTCCTCATTACGAACAGATAGGAAAACTCCTCGCCGCTGCTTATCCGGAGCGTATCGCCAAACAAAAGGAAAACGATGCGCTACGCTACCGCCTTGCTAATGGACGTGTAGTAAAACTTCCCGATCATGATCCTTTGCAGCACGAGACCTGGCTTTCCGTAGCGCACCTGGATGCAGGCAATAACGAAGGAAAGATCTACCTTGCAGCGCCGCTGAATCCGAAAGATGTTTTACATCTTGCTTACAAAAAAGAAGTGGTCAGCTGGGATGCGCAAAAAGGAATTCTGATCGCACGTACGGAAAAGAGAATTGGGGAGATCATTGTGGAAAGTACCCCGCTGGAAAAAATTCCGGAGGAAGAACGTACACGCATTCTCTGTGATGTTGTACGCAAGGAAGGATTATCGTTATTTAAATGGACGGAAGAATTGCTGCAATGGCAAGCACGAATCCTCACCTTGAAAGCCTGGAGGCCAGAAGACGAATGGCCGGAAGTAGCGCCCAACTATTTAACTGCGCATCCTGAAGAATGGCTGGCTCCTTATCTCAATACGGTACGCAAGCGAGACGATTTCGCAAAATTGGATCTATCATCGATTCTCCGCAACAATATTTCCTGGGAACTTTCTCAACGGATTGAAACACTTGCGCCAGAAAAAATAAAAGTACCTAGCGGTTTTGATATAAAGCTCCTCTACTTTGCCGATGCCAATACCCCTGTGCTGGCAGTACGTTTGCAGGAAATGTTCGGATTGCTGGAAACTCCTGCGATCAATGAAAATCGAAATACGGTAATGCTTCACTTACTTTCACCAGGATACAAACCCGTGCAAGTGACACAGGATCTAAAAAGTTTTTGGAAAAATACATATCCCGAAGTAAGAAAAGAGCTGCGCATGCGCTACCCAAAACATCACTGGCCAGAAGACCCATGGACAGCGGAAGCGGTGAGAGGCGTGAAAAGAAAGTTTTGAGTGTGAACTCTATTATTGAGACCATAGCAGCAGGGCAGAATGCGCCGACGAAGTAGATATAGGATAATTTTAGAGCATGTGAATGATGTAACGAATAACTTTAATAGCACAATATATTAAAGCGAAAAAAAGAGGAACTTGCAGGGAAACCAGAAACTATTTACAAAATAATAATAACGGGTTAGACAGCTTAATCATCTACCAGAATAAGCTTGGAATATAATATACGACAATTCCTTGCGAAGCAAAATTAGTACCTTTCAAGATCTTGAATTTTAAAACTGTTGTTGGAATATTATACCAATTAAAAAAACAGAAATTATTTTTTTGATTTTTTGAAATACATCAAGCACAGAAATTAATCATGAAGAATTTTGAGATTGTAATAATTTTATTTACAGTTTTAATTGCCCTTTTGGCAATTATCGATAGAATGAAATTGCCTAATGCGGTTATCCTGGTAATCGCTGGATTTGGTATTGGATTTATCCCTTCACTACAATCCCTTACGCTTAACCCTGATGTCGTATTCCTTATCTTTTTACCTCCTATTTTATATGATGCCGCTTCACATGCGTCGTGGCATGATTTTAAATCGGAGATCAAGCCTATTTCAACATTGGCGATCGCATTGGTTTTTTCTACTACTTTGGCGGTTGCAATTGCCTGTTATTTTTTCATTCCTGGTTTTTCCTGGCCACTAGCTTTCATACTAGGAGCGATCGTTTCACCTCCCGATGCAGCGGCCGCTATCAGCATTACTAAAAGACTGGGCTTAAATAAAAGGATCATCACTATTCTGGAAGGTGAAAGTCTTGTGAACGATGCCGCAGCGCTTATAACCTATCGCTCTGCCATCGTAGCGTTTGCTACGGGCTCTTTTATTTTATGGGAAGCCAGTTTGTATTTTTTTATTTCCGGGATCGGAGGAGTTCTTTCCGGGCTTGTAATAGGTTTTATACTAATCAATATTCATAAACATATACTGAATAATTCTATCATTAGTACTTCACTAACATTTTTGACACCATTCATTTCCTATCTGATTGCTGAAAGATTACATACTTCAGGTGTGTTGGCAGTAGTAAGCACAGGACTTATCATCTCCTGGCGCGCTTCTGAAATTTTTTCTTATCAGACCAGAATAAGAAACCGTGCGGTATGGGATACTGTTATTTTTTTACTCAATGGATTTATCTTTATTCTCATCGGTCTGCAGTTTCCACTCATCCTTGCGGATCTCTCTGAATATAGTATAGGCGAATTGATCCTGTATGGACTTTTAGTCACCGGAGTTATTTTTGTCGTCCGGTTGATATGGGTTCTTGGCGCTGTCTCTGCGCCATTCGTAAAGGATGCATCCATCTCTGACAATAATGTTAACTGGAAGAATATTCTGATCATTGCCTGGACAGGCACAAGAGGAGTCGTATCGCTTGCTACAGCACTCGCTTTGCCTTTATCTCTCATTGATGGACGCGCGTTTCCGTTGCGATCGCTAATATTGTTTCTGGCTATGATCGTAATTTTTTCTACGCTCGTTATTCAGGGACTGACACTTCCTTTGCTATTAAAAATATTGGGAATAAAGCCTCTCCTTGGCTATCCGGAAGAGGAACGTAATCTGCGGTTATTAGTAGCAAATAAAGTACTCTCTTTTATTGAACATGATTTTCCCGACGACATCAATACCCCGTTAAAAACACAGGTGAAAAATCGCTACGTACAAATAATAGAAGAGTTATCAGATGGCACAGTAAAAAATGAGCCTGAACTACCAGGTAAAAACAGAACCTCCGAGGTCACTTACCTTTCAGAACAAGCAAAGATTAATGCATTTCAACGACAGTTACTTACCCATTTTCACAAAGAGGGAACTTTTAATGAATACACGCTTCGCCGCCTGGAAGATGAATTGGATCAGCAGGATCTGGAATTGAATCGCTTATCTAAAAAAGACAAGAAGAAACCTGAATAAGATCAATTACAAAATATTTTTTTAAACTATATCTTAAAAACTATTCTGGCCGAACAAACATTGTTTATGGGGAAATCAAATGCTTGTCTTGTCTTATAACCTCTGGCCTCCACAAAGTCTACCAACTCTTCGTTAAATTTTATAATGTCTAACTCTTCTAATTCTGTTTGAGTTATAAGATTATATTTTTCTAAAAAAAATATCTCTTTGTCATTTTCAGGTATCACCCTTACGTCAATTATAAATTTTTTTCTTGCTTCTAAAAGTTCATATTTCATAATTGTAATAATTCTATTTTGTTAGTCAGTTATACGTTGTGCATTTATTATATGGCGTTTTTACAATACCGGAATGTAAATATCAAATGCTGCTCCTTTACCCAATATTCCTGTAGCAGTAATGATCCCGTTATGATTTTCTACAATTCTTTTACAAATGGCGAGTCCCATACCTGTACCATTATATTCTTCTTGGCTATGAAGACGCTGAAAAACTTCAAAAATACGTTCGTTGTATTGAGGTTCAAAACCTATACCATTATCATGGTAAGAAATATGACAATAGTTTACAGTAGGAGACAATTTTTTATTTCCTGCCTTACTGCCTGTGATCATTTTACTTTTAATTATAATCACAGGAGTTACTTTGGTTTTGGAGAATTTAAGGGAGTTGCTGATAAGATTTTTTATAAGTTGACGAAATTGAAAGGGGATAATATGTGCCTCGCAAAGTATAGTACTTTTTATAACTGCTTTTTTAGTATTAATAATTTCTTCGAAATCTTTAGTCACTTCATTAAGAATGACCGTAAGATCCGTTTTTTCAAATTTCCGGTCTATGTTTTTCGTACCGGAATATATTAATAGATCTTCTATAAGGGCTTGCATCCTGTTGGCTGTTTGATAGGTTTTTTGTAAATATTTTTTCCCATCGTTAGACAAATTTTGATTCTCTTCCTCCAGCAGGCAGCTTACAAAATTCTGGATCTTGCGCAGTGGTTCCTGTAAGTCATGGCTGGATATATAAGTGAAGGAAGTCAGATCTTTATTGGCATTTTCGAGTTCAATGTTCTTTTCATTGAATTGTTTTGTCTGAAGCATAACCGCTTTTTCCAGTTCAATTTTATTTGCTTCATGAATACGAATATCTTTCTTTAAAAGCTTTTTCTCCTGTATGTAATAATGCATCCGTTCTGTAATGTCTTCAATTGCCAGCAGGATGAGTTTTTCACGATGGGTTTTTTGAATGATGCGGCTAGCATTCAATAACATTATTTTTTCTCCTATTCCTGGAAACATATGAGTAACCTCAAAATTTTCAAAAGACGAATTTTTGGAAAAAATATTTTCAAGCATCTCGCGCAACTTTGGAATATTCCATTGCTTGTTTCCCAGTTCAAAAAAAAGACTTCCTTCGGTTTCTTTCTTGGTTACCAGAAATTTTTTATAAAAGGAATTGTTGGCAGATTTTACATGTAAATTTTTATCCAGTATGATCATTGGCTCGTGGATGGTTTCAATGATCGTTTGCGAATAGTCATAAGACTCCGCGAGTAGTTCATTGTGCATCTTAAGCTCATGATTGGTAGAAATAAGTTCTTCGTTAGTAGCTTCGATCTCTTCCTTCGATGTTTCCAATTCTTCGTTCAGCGTCTGGAATTCTTCATTTGTAGAAACAATTTCTTCGTTGGCAGCCTGTAGTTCTTCGTAGGCTCTTTCCTGTAGCTCAATGACGGAAAATATTTCAGTGCGTGCATTTTTCAATCCTTCCGTTAGCTTTTTAATTTTCCTGTCTTTTTGCGTGTTGTTTTTATGACTGCCGTTTTCTGTTTGCATTTCTTCCTGTTCCTGGATAGCGAAAACGATCAGCAGTAATGGTTCTTCCCATTCAATATTAAGTGGATTTACTTCCAGGGATATTTTCCGGTATTTTGCATCAATCTTTATTTCAATATCTGCCTTTCTAACGGGTTGTTTTGTTTTAATAGCTGTATAAATTGCATTGCGAAGCTCAAGCGAACATTCCGGACGGGTCATTTTTAAAATATTCAGACTGGCTTTTCCTGAAGAATGTGTCAGGTACAAAGATGTGGAGCCTCTGAACTGTATAATATCCAGATCCCTATTGATAATTGCACAAGCAGGCATATAATGCAGGAGCAAAAACGAATCAATGATATTATCAAATTTTACAGTATCGGGAAGGGTATTTTTTTTGAAATAAGGAACAAGCTTTTTTTCGGGAATATCTGTTCTTGGAAAATGTGGAATTAGGTTTGGTACTTTCCTGACCCCTGTATTTTTTTTTCTTGAGTAGATCTTATATTTGTTATTTACCTCTGTAAAAAAGGGAGAGGCCGTCCCTGTGTTTTCCGATTTCCCAAGCATTATGAACTTTCCTTCATTGAGCGCAAAATGCAAGATGGCAAGCACCTTTTTCTGGGCTGCTATATCGAAATAAATAAGAAGATTGCGGCAACTAATAAAATCCATTCGAAAAAAAGGTGGATCGCGTAAAATATTATGGGGGGCAAAAATGCACATTTCACGAAGGGATTTCACAATATGATAGTGATCGCCTGTTTTAGTAAAAAAACGTTTTATCCGTTTTGACGACAATGGCATCATATCACTTTGTGAATATTTACCGATACGTGCATCACGGATTGCCAGTTCGCTCAGGTCCGTAGCAAAGATCTGAACGGGAATTTTATGGGATTGGGAGTCTTGTAGCTCGGCAATAAGCATCGCGATCGAATATGCTTCTTCTCCGGTAGAGCAAGCCGGCACCCATATCCGGAGCGTCTCATGAGATGTTTTGCTTTTAAGCAGCTTTGGCAGAAGAGAAGTTTTTAAGTACTGAAAAGTTTCCGTATCTCTGAAAAAGCTTGTTATATTTATAAGCAGATCTTTATAAAGATTATCAATCTCGTCGTTTTTTTGGAGTAGTAATTTTGTATACTCTTTGATTGTCTTTGCTCCTGATTTAAACATCTTATGATGTAATCGTCTTTTGATAGAAGCGATTTTGTAATGACTAAAATCTACTCCTGTCTGTTTATGCAAAAGCTCAAAAATAGTTTTCAGCTCAGGGTTCGTGTCTTCAATAAAACCCGCCTGTTTTTTTCTTTTAGCATTCGATCGTAGAAAACCGTGTTTGCTAAAGCTTGCCAGACGCCGGGCTATTTCCTTAGGAGATAAAATAAAATCAACTACTCCGGAGGCCACAGCTGATCTGGGCATGCTGCCTGCCTGTGCAGACTCATCCTGTGCGAACGTCAACCCACCGGCTTCTTTAATAGCCTTTAGCCCGATCGTGCCGTCGTGCGCATTTCCTGAAAGGATCACTCCTATTACATTTTCTTTATGTGTTTCCGCAAGCGAACAAAAAAGCACATCGATAGAGATCGCTGCACTGCCGGTGGTGAGAGGAACTAGTTTTATATGCCCATCCGTAACTTTAATTCCTCTGTTGTGCGGAATTATATATACGTTGTCAGGTTTCATAAGCTCCATGTTTTTTATTTCCTGCACATGCATTTTAGTTTTGGCAGATAAAAGAGAAGGCAGGGAGCTTTTATGATCTCGACTAAGATGTTGCACATAAATAAAAGCCATTCCTGTATCGACAGGTAAGTTTTGAAGCAATTGGGAAACTGCTTCAAGCCCGCCCACAGAAGCCCCGATCGCCACGATCGTAAAAACCGGAATATGGTTTTCTTTTTTCCCGGCCAGGACCTGCTTCCTGTTTTTAGTAGTTGCTTTCATAGATCATCTAGTTTAAAGTTCCCTCAATAGGGTTAAGCATGAATTGCGCTCTCAATGGCCGGATCAATTTCTTTTCGGTTATTAAGGTTATCACATGATAAAGTATTTTTTTAAGATCAGGGAGATTGGTCTTACGGATATAAAAATGCGCGCCGTTTTCATAAAGCACATCTGCTACATCATCATGCAAATAAGTGGAATACATGATCACAGGGAGGTTCTTGAGGTCGGGATTTGCTTTTATTTCAGAAAGACATTCCGAACCATTTTTTCTTGGCATGTTGTGATCAAGAAAAAGTATATCAGGAAGCTTTGTCGGATTTTTTTTAAGATAAGACAGGAGCCTTTCTCCATCTTCAATCGTCATAAGTTGAATATAGAAAGGCAACGTTTTTAATGCTTTATTGAAAAAAAAACGATCATCGACGTCATCGTCCGCAAGAAGGATATTTATCGGAATTGAAGAAGAAGGATTAATTTCATAATGTTTCATAGATCAAAAAATAAAAAGGTTAACACGCCCAATATACACTATATTCGACTCCCTTATAGAAATTACTTTTTTGAAATATCCTTAAACGCTTAAAACCTTGTCTGGAGCATCTGAGAGGTCTATTTATTTTTCTTCCGTTTGAAGAAAATTTTTTAAGTTGTTTTAAAATAACATACGGGAATATTCAATGAAATTATTTTCGCGCAAAACCGGTACTTTAGTATAGAATGATGTAACGAATAATTCTGATCGTATAACATTTTATAACTGAAAATAAACAAGATTGCGAAAGGCAGCGCAGGTGCTATGCTTTTAACAGACATTGCAAATAATACTAAATATCAATTATATGGAACAGGATTATTTGGGAATAAAAAAAGTACTCAAGGTAAATGGTAAAGAAATATCCTTGTACAGTTTAAGATTGCTTCAGGAAAAAGGATACAAGATCGCTCAGCTGCCATTTTGTATTCGTGTATTACTGGAAAATGTTTTACGTAATTATGATGGGTACGTTATTACAAAAGAACATGTAGAAACTATTCTAAACTGGCAACCGAAGCCTTCTGAAAAAGAAATTCCATTTATGCCTGCGCGTGTGCTCATGCAGGATTTTACAGGCGTGCCCGCGATCGTTGACATAGCTTCCTTACGTGAAGAAATGGTACGCAAGGGAAAAGATCCTTCACGCATCAATCCGCTTATCCCTGTTGATCTTATTATTGATCACTCTGTGCAGGTAGATTATTTTGCAAACAAAGAAGCTTATTCGCTCAACGTAGAAAAAGAGTATGAGCGTAACAACGAGCGCTACCGGTTTTTAAAATGGGCACAAACGGCCTTTGCCAATTTCTCGGTAGTACCTCCTGGAATGGGAATATGTCACCAGGTCAATCTTGAATATTTATCGAAATGTGTAGTAGAAAGAAATGGAATAGCCTTTCCTGATTCGTTGGTGGGTACGGATTCGCATACGCCTATGGTGAATGGGTTAGGCATTGTAGCCTACGGAGTAGGCGGTATTGAAGCGGAAGCAGCCATGCTTGGGCAGCCGCAGTTCTTTGCTGTACCTGAAGTCGTAGGATTAAAGCTGACCGGAAAATTACCCGCCGGTACTACCGCTACAGACCTGGTGTTGACCATTACCGAGCTGCTTCGCAAAACCAGGGTGGTCGGTAAATTTGTAGAAGTGTTTGGAGAAGGCCTGGCCTCCTTATCTGTTCCCGACCGCGCCACGATAGGAAACATGTCGCCCGAATTTGGATGTACAATCACCTATTTTCCTATAGACGATAAAACACTTCAATATCTTAATCAGACAAACCGCCCGGAAGAAGTTGTAAAACTGACAGAACAATATGCGAAGGAAAATTTATTGTGGAGAGAAAAAGAGGAACTGATCACTTACAGTGAACTGGTAGAGCTTGATCTTAACACTGTGGTCGCCACGATCTCCGGGCCTAGCAGACCTCAGGATAAAATTTTATTGCAGGATGCAAAGGAAACCGTTACAACCTTTTTGGAAAAAAAATATTTTCGAAAATATATCCAGCATGCCGACCGGCAGGTGAATCGCTGGGCAAATGAAGGTGGCAATATTGAACCTGCAAAAATCCCTCAAACAGAAAATACGGATCTACGCTCCGTAGAAGTAATGTACCAGAATGAAAAATTTCATTTAAGCGATGGCGCTGTAGTCATTGCAGCGATCACCAGCTGCACCAATACCTCGAACCCGGATGTGATGATAGGCGCTGGGCTGATAGCCCAAAAAGCATTGAAAAAAGGACTGAAAGTAAAACCATGGGTCAAAACAAGCCTTGCTCCTGGTTCAAAAGTAGTAACGGATTATTTGCAGGAATCAGGATTACTAGGCAGTCTGGAGGAAATGAAATTTAACCTGGTCGGTTATGGATGCACTTCCTGTATCGGCAACTCGGGGCCTTTACCAGACGCAGTTGCAGAAGCGGTGTCGAAACATGATCTAATCGTCGCAGCGGTATTATCCGGCAACCGGAATTTTGAAGCGCGTATTCATCCACAGGTAAAAATGAATTTTCTCATGTCGCCCTTACTGGTAGTAGCATATGCAATTGCCGGAAGGATGGATATTGATCTGAATAAAGAGGCTCTTGGAACCGATGAAAATAATAATCCTGTTTACCTTAAAGAGATCTGGCCTTCCAAGGAAGAGATCGAAGAGGTAGTAGCGCATGTAGTGAAGAAAGAATATTACAAAAAAAATTATGGAGAAATATTCGAAGGCAATGATCAATGGAAAAAACTTGAAGCCCCGTTGGATAAGGCATATAAATGGGATGCGAAGTCAACTTATGTAAAAGAAGTACCTTTCTTTGTAAATCTTCCGCAACAGCCTGTACCTATTCAACCGCTGGCAAATGCCCGGGTACTGCTGCTGTTGGGCGATTCCATCACTACGGATCATATTTCGCCGGCGGGTTCGTTTACGAAGGAATCTCCGGCCGGAAAATATTTGCTTGAACGGAATGTTCCTCCGGAAGAATTTAATTCCTACGGCTCCCGCAGGGGAAACGATGAAGTAATGGTAAGAGGTACCTTTGCCAATGTGCGGATTAAAAATAAACTGGCTTCGAAAGAAGGAGGTTTTACTACGCATTTCCCTACTAAAAAAGAAATGTCTGTTTACGAAGCGGCTATGCTTTATAAAGATTCTCACACGCCACTTCTGATCCTGGCAGGAAAAGAATATGGTAGTGGCTCATCCCGCGACTGGGCAGCGAAAGGAACATTTTTGCTGGGGATCCGCGCTGTAATAGCTGAAAGCTACGAACGCATTCACCGAAGTAATTTGGTAGGCACAGGCGTTTTACCGCTTCAGTTTTTACCAGGTCAAAATAGTGAAACATTAGGGTTGGAGGGTACTGAAATATTTACGATCAATGAACTAAATGATCTTATAGAACCCTCTCAGCAGCTGGCCGTAGTCGCAGCGCATCCAAGCGGAACAATCAAAAAATTCAATGTAATAAGCAGGCTAGATAGCAAGATAGAAATTGATTACTATCGCAACGGAGGCATCTTGCAATATATGTTGCGTCAGTTTTTCGCTAAACAAAATTGAAGCTAGCCTTTTGAATTTTAAAAAACCGGAATCAGTTTTTGATCCTTGAAATAATTTTGAGATCACCCTGCGAAGATATGCTCGCCTGAAACTCCTTCGGCGACATACCCGTGTTCTTTTTAAACATCCTGATAAAATAAGAATGATCGTCGTACCCCAATTCATCTGCTACCTGCGATACTGTTATATCCTGCTGGATCAACAAACGTTTGGATTCGATCAGGATCCTTTCCGTGATCAACTCTCCTGTAGATCTATTAAGTATTTCGCTACACAGGCGGCTCAGGTGCCTGGTTGTCATGTGCATCATGTCTGAATAATCGGCTGGAAATTTTTTCTCTTTAAAATATTCGTCGATCAGTTTTTGTAATTGTTTAACTTTCAGATAAGCCGAAGAATTTTGCCCCTTCGCTTCGGATTTATTCTGGTAGACCCTTGCCAGCTCAATATAGACAAGGTCTACAAGTGTTTCTAATTTGGTCTCTCTTAATAGTTCTTTTTGTTTATACTCTAAAAATATTTCACCGAAAAGCGGTTCTATTTTTTTCAGCTGCGCAGCGTTCAGATTGATCAAAGGATAATTTTGCCGGAGGTAGAAAAACGGATACGAGTCGATCTTTTTTTTCAGGAAAATATTATCATAAAATTCTTTAGTATGAAAAAACACAAACCCTTGCACATCTTTGGAAAGATTCCAGCAATGCACCTGGCCTGGACTCAGTAGAAATACACTTCCAGGTTTAATTGGATACGTGTTAAAATCAATTTGATGTTCGCCATTTCCTTTACTGAAAAGAACGGAAATATAAGTACTATGCTTATGCGGCGCATTTACAAACTGGTGACTCGCCAGGTGCGCGCGCAATTCGTTCGCATAAAAATATGTCTCATGATTTTCATGCGAAAACTCTTCGATGCCGTAGATGGGGACTTTGCTCATAATGTTTTGTCTGAACTGTGATTACGCTGATAGAGTGATGAACATGATATGATAGAAATATAGTTTTTTGTCATGTGCAGAATCTGCACCTGATTCCTTCTGAACAATTCTTGTTTTCCAGATAATAAAATCATGAAAATAAGAATCAAGTAAATCTTCTAATCCAGAGAATCAAGGTTCAGACAAATTAATACTTTTGTCCGAAAAGTCCTATACGATGACTTTAAAAACCTTCTTTCTGAAAAAGCCGGGAGCTATCTTTACAATGTAAAATAAATCTTCTACGACTATGATACTCGCTCATATTGCACGAAACGAATGCCCCAGGTGTCACCAGGGAAAAGCATTCCCAAATTCCAACTTGTTTAGTTTCCGTGCGGAAGTAATGAATAAAGAATGTCCGGTTTGTCATCTCAACTTTACCAAAGAGCCTGGGTTTTACTGGGGTTCTATGTATGTAAGTTATGGATTGGCAATACTGGAAATTTTCTTCACCTACGTCGCTTGTCTGCTCGCAGGTTTCGCAGCATTTGATTTTATCAATCTCTGGATCATCGTAGGCGTGATCCTGGTGCTGTCGCCCTTTAACTTCCGGTTTTCCAGGCTTATCTGGCTTTATATCTTTCCGAATAGCTAATGAGTAATGAGTCATGAGTTTTTAGTCTTGAGTATATTCTGCGCTATGAAGTTCTGCACAAACGTAATAGCGACAGAAGACTCAAGACTAAAAACCCAAGACTCAGTACTTTTTTTTATCTTTGCCTTATGGCAATTTCTTTATACAATCCTTTCAAACCTCTGGATCTTAATCCTGAACTTTGTTTTCTCACCGGGCAGCCCATCCATTCTGAAAAGGAACAGCTTTCTGTTTTCCCCGAATGGATCCTCGACCGTTATTCGTTGAGAGAAAAAACTTTTACCATGCTCGGCGATGGAAATATTGTGAAGTATAAAGACCTAAGGATCCCTTGTGCTGCGCGGGTGATCGAGCAATACATCAATCCATTGGAAAAAGAAATAGAACAAGCCTTCTCCATAGGCTACGAAGCAGTAAAAGAACTTCCAAAGCATAAATTATTTCTCTGGATGGGAAAACTTGTGTATGGTGTTCTTTACCACGACCTTCGCATTGCGCTGAATACGCAAAGCATACGCGGCGAGCGTTTTTCTCTTTCCCCTTATCTTGAAAATCGTTTTCGAAATCTCCATCTGATGCTTCAATCGTTGACGACACCCATGGAGTTTAAAAAAGCGCCCCGGAGCATTGAAGTGGTGCGTGTGAAATATTCCAAAGATGTTTTTAATTACAAAGACGAGACAAACAATCTGAATTTTTCCTTAGGCATGCACGACTTCGGTATTGTAGCTTGTCTGCAGGACAATGGAGAGAACAGTATTTTTCATCAGGAGCTACTGAAAAAGATTGGCGAAAAAATATTGCACCCTATCCAGTTTGAAGAACTTTGCGGAAGATTTATTTATTCCAATTATTTACTGAAATGGTATCCTGAATTTGTAGTGCATGTAAACGAAGAAAAAGTTTTTGTAGAAGCTGTTCCATTCAGCGGATTGAACAAACAAAATTTGTATGACCCTTGGGAAGATGAAATGTTTGGACAAGTATTGGCCAACTATTGGAAACCATGGGGCATTCCGATGAGTGAGATCGTAGTATTTCCTAACGCGCCGATTAGTTTTTTGTTGAATGACTACAGCGATGCATTAATCGAACCAGAATCGATTTCTCTGCCGTTCTGATCCCAGGACGCCTCACCGGTGATCGTTGCGTAGATGCGAGCGATAGCCATCCTGTTAGTTCTGCAATTCTAAAATCCTGATCAAAAAAAAGGCGCGATCCTGGATCGCGCCCCAATATGAGTAGACAGTTCCGGAAACCTCTTACCTCCCTGCCAATCCTCATAATGTTCAAAAAATATTCTTCCTCCGCTCATTGCCCGTGATTAACAAATCGCGGAATCCGAATTAAAAATGATCGTAAAAATCGCCAAAATCACTTTTTCTTCTATAGTCTTTTCTGCTCTTAATGCGCCATATTGTACACTGCTTTTTTTAGCAAAAAACAACTATGCGCCAGCGCGTATTTATCTTTAAAAATAAAATCGTCTATTCCTTTTTCAAATATTTTATTGATGATCTCTGTATCGTTCGTTCTTGAGATGACAAAAATTTTACATTTTTTACAAACCTGTTTGATCTTTGTAAGAATATCTAATGCGGTAATATTCTTCACCAGAAAATAATCCAGAAAAACTACGTCCGCATCTTCTTTCAGATTTTTTATAAAGTCTGGCAGAGATGTAAAAGAATTTATTTCAAAAGTAAAATTTGTATCAAGAGAAAGTGATTCTGTATACAACTGTAATTTTTTCGTCAGTAGAGAATTATACATTTCATTGTCTTCCATCACCAGTATTTTCACAAGTTTTCTATCATTCATAACACTTCATTTTGTTTCGCAGAAGCAAACAAATTTCTTTTCTCTCCTGTTGATAGTACAACTTTTTTGATTTGTTTGTATTTGCGTAAATAAATATCGTACCATTTTTTTGACCCGTCCGCAGTAGGTTGTAACAAACTGAAAAGCATACAGATATAACTTAACCCCAAAAGGTGTATTTTATTTTTTTTCTCATTTTGAGAATACTGAGATCAAAATGAGAAAACGATTTTTCGGCTCCCAAAAGACAAAAAAAATACTGCTAAAAATCGCTTGTCTTCTCTTTTTCATTGCATATATTTAATAAGATGTAAGTAAAATACCGACTTCAATTATTAAAATTTAGTCAAAGTTAAGATCAATTTATACGAATGATTTTTGCTTTATTTTATAACTAAAACATTCACTGCGAAAAAATTGGAGCACACTTAGATCATCCTGAAAGCAGTTACTAATTTGTATAAAAAAAACATTTCTACTTCTTATATAAATTATAATTAACAAAGAAAAATAATTTCAAATTATCCTTGTGCAATATCTAAACAGAACCTCAAAATGTCGTTAACTGCAGTGAGAAAAAAGCCTAGAGAACTGAATGGACTCGAAGCGCTTGACAAGAAAGAGTTGGTTAAGGTCCTTACCGAAGTAAAGAACGGAAACTTCGCCGTACGCATGCCGATTGATAAAGTGGGAATAGACGGAAAGATCTGCGACACACTAAACGAGATCATCGACCTGAATCAAAAAATGATGCTGGAATTTACCAAAGCCGGGAAGATCATCGGAGAGCAGGGTAAACTTACCGAACGTATCTCTCTTCCGAAAGGAAAAGGCTCCTGGCAAAGCGGTGTCGAGTCGTTGAACTCGCTTATCTCAAACCTCGTAAACCCTACTATCGAGATCGCAAACGTGATCAGCTCGGTGGCGAAAGGAAATCTTTCCACCGAAATGTCATTGAAGATCGGCGGGCATACTCTGAAAGGAGAATTCCTCCGCATCAGTAAAGACGTAAACTACATGGTGAAGCAGCTGAACCTCTTCTCGCAAGAGGTAACGCGTGTGGCGAGGGAAGTAGGTTCGGAGGGTAAACTCGGTGGACAAGCAAGAGTAAAAGGGGTAGCAGGGGTATGGAAAGATTTGACCGACTCCGTAAACCAGATGGCCTCGAACCTTACCGGTCAGGTGCGTAACATTGCAGAAGTAACAACCGCGGTGGCGAAAGGTGACCTTTCTCGCAAAATCACGGTGGACGTAAAAGGCGAGATCCTCGAATTGAAAGATACCATCAACACCATGGTGGACCAGTTGAACTCATTCTCCTCCGAGGTAACACGTGTGGCCCTTGAAGTAGGTACAGAAGGAAAGCTCGGCGGACAAGCACAAGTAAAAGGGGTAGCCGGTACATGGAAAGATTTGACTGACTCCGTAAACCAAATGGCTTCTAACCTTACCGGCCAGGTGCGTAACATCGCTGAGGTGACTACCGCTGTGGCGAAAGGTGACCTTTCCCGCAAAATCACGGTGGACGTAAAAGGTGAGATCCTCGAATTAAAAGATACCATCAACACCATGGTGGACCAGTTGAACTCATTCTCCTCCGAGGTAACGCGTGTGGCAAGAGAAGTAGGTTCGGAAGGAAAACTTGGCGGACAGGCGAAAGTAAAAGGGGTAGCAGGTGTATGGAAAGATTTGACTGACTCCGTAAACCAAATGGCTTCTAACCTCACCGCACAAGTGCGGAACATCGCTGAGGTAACAACTGCGGTGGCGAATGGAAACCTCTCTAAAAAAATTACAGTAAACGTAGAAGGCGAGATCCTCGAATTGAAAAACACTATCAACACGATGGTGGATCAGCTCAACTCCTTCGGCTCTGAAGTAACACGTGTGGCGCGGGAAGTAGGTTCAGAAGGTAAACTCGGCGGACAAGCGCAAGTAAAAGGGGTAGCAGGTACCTGGAAAGATTTGACTGACTCTGTGAACCTGATGGCTTCCAACCTTACTGCGCAAGTACGGAACATTGCAGAAGTAACAACCGCCGTAGCAAACGGTGACTTATCTAAAAAAATTACAGTGGATGTAGAAGGTGAGATCCTTGAATTGAAAAAAACCTTCAACACCATGGTGGACCAGTTGAACTCATTCGCCTCTGAAGTAACCCGTGTGGCGCTCGAAGTGGGTACAGAAGGTAAACTCGGCGGACAAGCAAAAGTAAAAGGGGTAGGTGGTACATGGAAAGATTTGACAGACTCCGTAAACCAGATGGCTTCCAACCTTACCTCTCAGGTACGGAACATCGCCGAAGTAACAACTGCGGTAGCAAAAGGTGACCTCTCCAGAAAGATCACAGTAGACGTAAAAGGAGAAATCCTCGAATTGAAAAATACCATCAATACCATGGTGGATCAGCTCAACTCCTTCGGCTCCGAAGTAACGCGTGTGGCGCGGGAAGTAGGTTCGGAAGGAAAACTCGGCGGACAAGCAACAGTGCAAGGTGTCGGTGGTGTGTGGAAAGACTTGACTGACTCGGTAAACCAGATGGCCTCGAACCTCACCGCGCAAGTACGGAACATCGCCGAAGTAACAACCGCAGTGGCAAATGGTGACTTGTCTAAAAAGATCACCGTGGATGTGGAAGGTGAAATCCTTGAATTGAAAAAAACCATCAACACCATGGTGGTGCAGCTAAACTCCTTCGCCTCCGAAGTAACCCGTGTGGCGCTCGAAGTAGGTACAGAAGGTAAACTCGGCGGGCAAGCGAAAGTAACCGGTGTGGGTGGTACATGGAAAGATTTGACAGACTCCGTAAACCAGATGGCCTCCAACCTGACATCGCAAGTGCGGAACATCGCTGAGGTAACAACTGCAGTGGCGAAAGGTAATCTTTCCAGAAAAATTACAGTAGACGTAAAAGGCGAGATCCTCGAATTAAAAAATACCATCAACACCATGGTGGACCAGTTGAACTCTTTCGGCTCCGAAGTAACGCGCGTAGCGCGGGAAGTAGGTTCGGAAGGAAAACTCGGCGGACAAGCAACGGTGGAAGGTGTAGACGGTGTATGGAAAGATCTTACAGACTCCGTGAACCAAATGGCCGGTAACCTCACCGCACAAGTACGAAACATCGCCGACGTGGCGATCGCGGTGGCGAACGGCGATATGTCGAAAAAAATTACAGTGGACGTAAGAGGTGAAATTCTCCAACTGAAAGAAACCATCAACACGATGGTGGACCAGTTGAGAGCATTTGCTTCTGAAGTAACCCGTGTAGCTACCGAAGTAGGTACAGAAGGTAAACTCGGTGGACAAGCATTTGTGCCTGGTGTAGCCGGTACATGGAAAGATTTGACAGACTCGGTAAACCAGATGTCATCCAACCTGACCTCCCAAGTACGTAACATCGCTGAAGTAACGAAAGCGGTAGCGAGCGGTGACCTTTCCAAATCAATCATGGTGGACGTGAAAGGCGAGATCCTCGATCTGAAAAATACCATCAACACCATGGTGGACCAATTGAAATCATTTGCATCCGAAGTAACACGCGTGGCGCGTGAGGTAGGTACAGAAGGTAAACTCGGTGGACAAGCGCACGTACCTGGTGTAGCCGGTACATGGAAAGACTTGACCGACTCGGTAAACTTCATGGCATCCAACCTTACCGGACAAGTAAGAGGTATCGCGAAAGTGGTAACCGCTGTGGCGAAAGGTAATCTAAATCAAAAACTGACCATCAACGCTTCCGGTGAAGTATCGCAACTGACCGATACGATCAACGAAATGATCGATACGCTGGCGATCTTTGCAGAGCAGGTAACTACTGTGGCACGTGAAGTGGGTGTGGATGGAAAACTCGGTGGACAAGCTCACGTACCTGGTGCTTCCGGTACATGGAAGAACCTGACAGAAAACGTAAACCAACTTGCAGAGAATTTAACTACACAAGTACGTGCGATCTCTGAAGTGGCCTCCGCGGTAACGAAAGGTGACTTGACCCGTACCATCAACGTAGAAGCAAAAGGTGAAGTGGAAGCATTGAAAGATACGATCAACCAAATGATCGCCAACCTGAAAGCTACTACATTCATCAACCAGGAACAAGACTGGCTGAAATCAAACCTTGCAAAATTCACCAAGATGCTGCAAGGTCAGAAAGACCTTAATACTGTAACACGCAGAATTCTCTCCGAGCTTGCAGAAGTAGTATCCGCACAGCACGGAAGATTCTACATCCTGACGCAAGACGAAACAGGCATGCAGGATGTGAAGCTGAAACTCTATGCAGCATACGCCTATAAGAAAGACCTCAACGATTCACAGGAATTAGCGATCGGCGAAGGACTTGTAGGACAATGTGCGTTGGAGAAAGAAAGAATTCTCATCACCAATGCGCCTGCCAATTATATCAAGATCAATTCAGGATTGGGTGAATCCAAACCGAAGAACCTGATCGTACTGCCGGTGCTCTTTGAGAACCAGATCAAGGCGGTAATTGAATTGGCATCATTTGAATCCTTCAACAAAACACACCTCGACTTCCTGGAACAACTCACCGAAAGTATTGGTATCGTGTTGAACACCATCGAGACCAACACCAGAACGGAAGAACTCCTTGCACAATCCCAGTCGCTGGCCGACGAGCTCAGAAGAACCAACGAAGAGCTTCAAGACAAGGCCGTACTGCTGGCGAAGCAGAAGGAAGAAGTGGAAGAGAAAAACAAAGAGATCGAGGAAGCAAGAAAGTCGCTCGAAGAAAAAGCAGAACAGCTTACACTGACCTCGAAATACAAATCAGAGTTCCTGGCAAACATGTCGCACGAGTTGAGAACTCCGCTGAACTCACTCTTGATCCTCGCGCAACAGCTGTACGAAAACCCAGAAGGAAACCTTACCGAAAAACAAGTCAGCTTCGCGAAAACCATTCACTCTTGTGGTGATGACTTGATCCAGCTGATCAACGACATCCTCGACCTTTCGAAGATCGAATCCGGATTTATCTCGGTCAACATTATCAAAGTCCGTTTCAAAGAGATCAGCGCTTTCGCGGAAAACACTTTCCGTCCGATCTCAGAAGCGAAGCAGCTTAAGTTCAACATCGACATGGACACCGAACTTCCGGACCTAATCGAGACCGACTTGCAGCGTTTGAACCAGATCCTGAAAAACCTTTTATCAAACGCCTTCAAGTTTACCGAAAAAGGAGAAGTGAAACTTCAAATATCCAAAGCAAACAAAACCTGGAAAATGAGAAACCCTCAGCTCGACAAAGCCGATACGGTGATCTCCTTTGCAATCTCCGATACCGGTATCGGTATTCCGAAAGACAAGCAGAACATCATTTTCGAAGCGTTCCAGCAAGCGGAAGGTTCGACCAGTAGAAAATATGGCGGAACAGGTCTCGGTCTGTCCATCAGCCGTGGTCTGGCGGAACTCCTCCAAGGTACGATCGAACTCGACAGCGAGCTGAACCACGGAAGTACGTTCACCTTGTACCTGCCATTGAAAGTAGCCGATCGCAACAAGAACATCACGATCGAGCTGGATCCTACGCATACATTGGAGAACGGACATTTGGAGCCAGTAGCGCTACTCGAGAACTATTCTACGATCGGTGGTCTGAATGAATATTATAAGAACATCGGTATCTCCAACACCGATCTCGACCTTGTGAACGAGATCATCAACGATACCGGCGACGACCGGTCAAATATCCAAGGCCAGGACAACGTGCTCCTCATCGTAGAAGACGATCCGATCTTTGCAAAGATCATGATCGACAAGGCACACGAATCAGGTATCAAAGCCGTGGTAGCTACCAACTACGGAGAAGTATTCTACTTTGCCAATACCTACAACCCTATTGCGGTAACGCTTGATATCAAACTTCCGGACGCAAGCGGCTGGAGAGTATTGGATCTGTTTAAGAACGATGTCAACCTCCGCCATATCCCAATGCACCTGATCTCCGGAGAGGAGAACCGTACACTGGCCCACAAACGTGGCGCGAGAAGCTTCCTGCAGAAACCTATCAAGAGCGAAGACATGGAAGCCTTGTACAAGGACATCAAAGAATTTGGTAACAGAAAAACACGCGAATTGCTTTTAGTAGAAGACAACGAGATCGATTCTTCGCGCATAGCACAACTGTTTGCCGAAGATAAAAACATCCACGTAACAATTGCTTCTAACGGTAAGGAAGCGATTGAGATGGCTAAAAAAGAAACCTTTGATTGTATCGTTCTGGATTATACATTGCCTGATATTTCGGCACATGATCTGATGAACGAATTCAACTCGACCCAGCAGTTGCAACTGATCCCGATGATCATTCACTCTGCGAAGGATTTCAATCCGAAGGAAATTGCCGATCTAAAGAAAACAGCGCATAGTATCGTGCTGAAAGATCCGAAATCGTTTGATGTGCTTTATGAAGAAGTGGTGAAACATATTCATATCCCGCACAGCGAGCTGCCGGAGCAGAAACGCAAGATCATCGAGAATATTCTTATCAAAGACGATATTCTCAAAGAGAAAAACATCCTCATTGTCGACGACGACGTGCGGAACCTGTTTGCGCTTACCACCGCGTTTGAGCGTTATAATATCAACGCCATTACCGCAGAAAGCGGACGTGAAGCGATCAATATTCTCAATGATCCTTCTAAAGAGATCGATCTTGTATTGATGGACATCATGATGCCAGAAATGGACGGATATGAAACTACACAAAAGATTAGAAGAGAGAACAAGAACAATACGCTCCCGATCATTGCCGTGACAGCAAAGGCGATGAAAGGTGACCGTCAGAAATGTATCGAAGCAGGCGCTTCCGACTATATTACCAAACCAGTAAAAGTAGATCAGCTGTTATCGCTGATGAGAGTTTGGCTGCATAAGTAAAAGATTATTTTGGTGCCACGGCTTAAAGTGGTGGCACCAATAAATTTGAAATTCAAGATCGCCACGTAGCGGTCTTACAACAATTATGATGGAAGATTCATCCTCTGAGATTAAAATTTTATTAGTAGACGACCGGGAAGATAACCTTGTGTCCATGCAAGCTGTGCTGGAGAAAGACGGATATTCTTTTCGCAAAGCAAACTCAGGTCAGCAGGCTTTGAAAATTCTTCTCCATGAGATTGATTTCACCCTCATCCTGATGGATGTGCTGATGCCCAATCTGAATGGATTTGAAACGGCCTCACTCATCTACGAACGCGAAAGGCTGAGACATATTCCGATCATCTTCATTACTGCTAACAACAACGACAACAATGCCTTCAAAGGATACGAAGCCGGAGCAGTCGATTATATTTATAAGCCGATCAATCCCGACCTCCTGAGAGCAAAGGTGGCGGTGTTTGCAGATCTGTATAAGAAAAATCATCAGCTCATGATCCAGGAGCGAAAACTGATACAGATCAACAACGAGCTGGAAGACCGGGTGAAAAAAAGAACCCAGGAATTAGAATTCAAAAACAAGGAACTTGAAATAAAGAACAAGGAGCTTGTAAAAGTAAACAATGACCTGGATAACTTTATCTACACTGCTTCCCACGATCTGAAAGCACCGATCGCAAACATAGAGGGACTGCTGACCGCGCTGTTTACAGAGTTTAATCTGAACGATGAAAATTATCTTAAAATAAAAGAGATGACCGTTCATTCGATCAATAAATTTAAAAACACCTTGCTGGACCTTACCAAAATAAGTAATGTTCAGAAAGAGCATCTGGACGATGTAGAAACCATAAAACTCCGTGAATTGCTTGATGATGTACAGGTCAACATCAAAGACAGCATCGCGAAGACCAAGGCAAACTTGCTTATTGATCTGAAAGTACCGGAGATTAAGTTTTCCAAAAAGAACATGCGAAGTATCTTGTACAACTTAGTCTCCAATGCCGTTAAATACAGCTCACCTGACAGGCTTCCGGTGATCCATATTACAACCGAGCAGCTCAACGATGAGGTTATACTTACTGTATCCGACAACGGACTTGGTATGAATCCTGCGTACAAGCACAAATTATTCGGCATGTTCAAACGCTTGCACGATCACGTGGAAGGCTCTGGAATTGGGCTATACATCGTGAAAAGAATTATCGAAAATAATGGAGGGAGAATTGAAGTAGAAACCGAACTGGATGTTGGTACTACGTTCAAAGTTCATTTTGTTAATAATCCTATTACTCAGTTAAATTAATCAAACGAAAAATATGAAAAAGAAATTCAATTGCACACTGCTGGTAGACGATGATATCGTGAGCAATTTTCTAAGCGAAAAAGTTATCCAAGGCTCCGATATTACAAACGAGCTAAAGATAGCGCAGAATGGGCATGTGGCATTTAAATACCTGGAAAAATGTTCGGCCGTGGAGAATCCTTGTCCCGAGCTGATCTTCCTGGATGTAAACATGCCGGTAATGGACGCGTTTGATTTTCTTTACTTGTACAGACAGCTGCATAAAAAAGACAAAGGCGCGATCGTGATCCTAACCTCTTCAGACAATCCCAGCGATATTGAGCACCTTTCTCAATTCGAGATCCTGGACTACATTAACAAACCATTGACCAAAGAAAAAATGGATGGATTGATGAGGAAAATGGAAGAACAGAACATACTTGGATAACTGTTATACTTACGAATTCTAGGTAGATAAGGACTTTGGAGAAATCTAGAGTCCTTTTTATTTTCCTCTCTATTCGTTCTCAGTGTATATTTATTCTCGTCATTGCGATGAGCCTTTGCCGAAGGCATTGGCGAAGAAGCAATCTGTCAATAACGAAGAGGGCTATTCGACTATTAAATCAAAATCAAAAAATTAGGTTTTAAAGTAAGGCAATGATATACTCATTACCTCTCAAAGGCAAACAATTTTACGCTTTCATTTTTCTTTCCCATAATCATATCGCATACAATCTCTGCGGCAATCATGCTAAAGGTAATACCATTCCCGCCGAAGCCCAGGGCGTAAAAAGTATTGGGCGTCTTCGAATATTTCCCAATATAAGGCAAAGAATCTTTGGTGATCCCGAAAGTACCCGTCCAGCTATATTCCGGTTGTACTGATATCTTCGGAAAAATTTTCAGGAAATCATTTCTTAGTTGTTTAGTCTTTTGTTTGATCAGCCTGTCACGCTTT
>DATLOZ010000026.1:0-50045 GCA_035535995.1 Cytophagaceae bacterium | reverse complement strand
GGCACCACTGTTAAGGAAGAGGTAGAAATAATTAGGCTTTACATATTTTTTGAAATATAGATTCTAATTCATTCAATTTTGAATTAGTTCCTATTTCCTCTTGCTCTAATATCCATGCATTAAATCTATTCTGACAGAAATCAATCACTGGCATTAAATCTTTAGATACGTTAGACAGGTTAAGATAATTTTCTAAGTCCCCTTCTTGTAAAATAAAGATATTTTCAGCGTATAGCTTTTTAATTTCTTCCTTGATAGTAGTGAATAAATGTTCTTGATTATCTTCTTTAAGATATTCTATAATATGACTCTTTTTTATCCCTTGCTTTTCTATAAGGTAAATCCATAGATCGTTTAATTCTTTTTTATTTTTTTCGGTAAGAACAAAATTATTTTCAACCATTAAATCCAATTGTTTTAGTAATGCTTTACCGTCCTTTGTTTCTTTGGGAGTTATCTTTTCGTTAACAATTTTGGAAATTATTTTCTCTTTAGATTTATCAACAAGCATTTTGTAATTGAAACCTGTTTTTTCAGGAATCTTAAATTCATTAATATTATCGAAGTCACCAATAAAGAATGAGTTTATTCTAAAAAGGTCTAAGAACTCTTTCCATTTTTTATAATTTCCTTTTCCTGCTATATATAATATTTCAAGGTTGATTTTTGAATCTAATTTTTTTCGAAAATAATTTTCATAAAAGAAGTTAAAGAAATACTCGTCACTATCTCCTTCTACAAGTAAAACAGTATCCGCAAAAAATATTCTTGAAGAGTTAGTGTAAGTGAGAATTTTTATTAAATCTTTTTGCGATTGAGTTATTACCTCTGGACAGAAAACCGAAGAATAATTATTGTTCAAGAAAAATCTAAAAGTATTATTTATGGTGTTTTCATTAATAAATATGCTTGAATGAGTTGCAATTATTATTTGAACGTTAATCTCTTTTTGAATTTCTTTTAATATTTTAAAGTATTTTTTTTGTAATGTAACGTGTAAGTGAAGCTCTGGCTCATCAATTAATAACACACCATTTTTTAAATCATATCCATATACAGAAAACAATAGGTAAAAAATATTTTTTTCTCCTGTGCTCAATTGCAAAAAATCTATTTTTTTATCATCTCTATATATATTAAGAGAAATGGTATCATTTTCTTTGTCGTAATCTTCTATTCTTAAAAGCAGTCCTATGTTTTTGTTTAAAATGTTGCTTATTTGTGTTAATAAATAATCGGATCTATTTATTGTATCAAAAGCGTGTTTCTCACCTCCCTCTTGAACAAGAGCTCTAAAATGTTGTGCAATTTTTGTACCCGTAGTTTCAAAAATAAAATTTGCTGATACATAATCTTTGGCAGAATTTACATGACCTGAATTGGCCTCTTTAATTTTTCGGTTTAATCTAGTTCCTACACTATATGAAGTTAAAAATCCTCCATATTGCCTCATTGAGCTTAATAGTCCAAATGGTTGTTTTATATCTTCCCATAGTATGTTTTCATGAGTGTTTATAACATAGCTTAGTAATTTCAATTGATTAAAATAAACGAGATAGTTATAAAATAATCTTTCAATATTATTTAAGGCGCTTTCTAATCCAAATCCCACAACATCTTCATTAACGTTGAATTTAAATTTAAAAACAGACATTTTTTTTATATCTTCTTCTTCAACTAAATCCAGTGTTTCTACCATTGATTGCTCTATGCAATATTTTTGATAAAATCGTTTCAACTCATCCTTTCTTTGGAAAAGATATAGAAGATTTTTTATGTCATTGTCATCAGCAAATATTTCAACTTGCAAATGCGATCGCGATGAATCAAAAAGATGATCAATATTTTTAACTATATGAGAAGTTAGTCGTTGTTCATTATCCTGTAGTATAGGTTTGTTGGTCTTAACCATTATACTAGGTTGAACATTTGAAATGATTCTTCCTAACCTCTCATCATCTATATAATAATTCCTAAAAAATTGTATTTGAAATAGACCATTAATTATTTCTAATAAATTTGATTTCCCTGAGCCATTAGATCCAATTAATATATTTAAATCGTCTTTAAATTCAATTGTATTTGGTGCCTTATCGAAATCGTTTAATAAATCATAACTTAAAATATTAGATACCTTTATAGATTTTAATTTCATAAAATTTATATTTTCAGACCGACAATATTTAGTTTTTCCCAGTATGTATAAGTGAATGCTGACTCTAGCACCAAATGATAATTAGTTTACAAAAAATTATTTTAGCCGTTGTTTGTGCCCCACAACCAACCACCCTTTAGTTTAAAACAAATGAATTTTCTCTGAATTAATTCTCAACGGTACTATATCACCTTTCTTCACCGGAGCATTTGTATAAAGCCACAGACGCAGCTTTTCCAGCCTTACTTCCAAACGATAGCAAGAACCAAAATAATCTTTGCGGATCACTTTTCCGTAAAGCATCGCCTGGTTTTCCTGTGTGAGCTCCACATCTTCATAACGGATACAAACCATAGCATCCGGCGCCAATTCTTTTGTGGAATGAATATTTAATTTTTCCAGGTCTTTTACTTTCACAAGATTCGCGTTGCCGAAATAGGAGGCCACATAAGGAGTGAGTGGTTTTGTATAAACAGTTTCCGGCGTATCGATCTGTACTACTTTTCCTTCTTTCATCACGGCTACACGATCTGAAAGTGAAAGTGCGTCGCCGCTTTCGTGCGTAACGAAGATCACGGCAGCCTTTGTCTGGCGCAGGTAATCGGCAAGTTCGGTTTTGATCTCTGCTCGTAAGATCATATCAAGATTGCTGAACGGCTCATCGAGCAAAAGCAGTCGCGGCGAGGCGGAGAGCGCTTTGGCAATAGCTACACGCTGTTGCTGTCCACCGGATAAATGTCCGGGAAGTTTGTCTTTGTATTCGTGCAGATGAAACACAGTAAGCAGTTCGTTGATCTTTTTTTCCTGTTCTTCTTCCGACAGGTAGCGGATCATGTACTGAATATTTTCGTACACGGTATGGCGCGGGAAAAGGTTGTAGTCCTGGTGGGCAAGCTCAATACCTTCTTCACCTGCTACGAGTTTTTTAGACGGACCTTTTACCAGCCGGCCTTCAAACCAGATCTCACCGCTGTCTACATCCTGCAGGCCTTTGATGAGGCGGAGGAGCGTAGACTTGCCACTTCCGCTTTCGCCTGTGAGCGTAAAAAATTCTCCTTCCTTTACAGTAAAAGAAACTTCCTGCACGGCCGCTTGTTCCTGGCCTTCGTATTTTTTGGTGATGTTTTTGATCTCGAGCATTCGAATGATTTGATTTTAGAACTACGCTTTTACAATGTGCTGCCCATTATCAGATACAAGATGCCGGATGCCAGATAAAGGGTGATTCATTTTTTGTAGTTATCAAAGTTAAATCTATTATACATAGTTGTAGAATTTTATTATTCCACATTTTGCCTGGCATCCAGTAGCTGGGCATTTGTATCCATTCAATCGAAGGCAAATGCTGAAAAATTAATACAAACTTAATCCGCCTTTCAAACATCTTCTTTTCCATAAATTCTTGCCATAGTGCAATGTTGGAAGCTATGTGGAAAACTGCAATTGATTCATTACCAGTTGGTAATACTTTCTCTATTAAAAATCATTAAAAACCTAGTTGTTTGCTCCGTTTTTGCCCCTACCTTTGTGCAATTTTGTGCGGAATAAATCATCAAATTTCTTCAGAAAATCTGAGTATTCTTGCCCAATTCAAGGTTCAAAATGAGTACATACATCATTCTTTAATAATAAAACAAAATGCCAAAAGACACCAGTATCAAGTCGGTTTTAATCATCGGAAGCGGTCCTATCGTGATCGGCCAGGCCTGTGAATTTGACTATTCAGGCTCTCAAGCCTCCAGGTCATTAAGAGAAGAAGGAATTGAAGTAACTCTGATCAATTCCAACCCAGCCACCATCATGACCGATAGCGTGACAGCAGATAATGTGTACCTGTTGCCACTTGAAAAAAAATCGATTATCAAGATCTTAGAAAAACATAAGATCGACGCTGTGCTTCCTACCATGGGTGGCCAGACTGCTTTGAACCTGGCCATTGATTGTGATAAAGCAGGTATTTGGAAAAAATATGGTGTACGCATTATTGGTGTTGACATCAACGCAATCGAGACTACTGAAGACAGAGAAAAATTTCGCCTGAAAATGTTGGAGATCGGCGTGGGCGTTTGTAAAGGAGAAACCGCTACTTCTTTCCTGCAAGGAAAAGAAATCGCGCAAGATATAGGATTCCCGCTTGTGATCCGTCCTTCCTTTACCCTTGGTGGTTCAGGAGGAGGATTCGTAGAAGATGAATCAAAATTTGAAGCAGCGCTTACCGCTGGTTTGCATGCTTCGCCAATCCACGAAGTATTGGTAGAGCAATCGATCAAAGGCTGGAAAGAGTATGAGCTGGAGTTGTTGCGCGACAATGTTGGAAACGTGATCATCATCTGCTCCATCGAAAACTTTGACCCAATGGGTATCCACACCGGAGACTCGATCACGGTAGCGCCAGCCATGACGCTGCCGGATACCGTGTACCAGGAAATGCGTGACAAAGCGATCATGATGATGAACGCGATCGGTCAGTTTGCCGGAGGTTGTAACGTTCAGTTTTCCCTTAGCCCGGATTATCAACAGATCATCGGTATCGAGATCAACCCACGCGTGTCGCGTTCTTCGGCTCTTGCTTCTAAGGCTACAGGATATCCAATTGCAAAGATCGCTGCAAAACTTGCGATCGGATACAATCTTGATGAATTGAAAAACCAGATCACCAAAACAACTTCAGCGTTCTTCGAACCTGCGCTTGATTATGTGATCGTAAAAATCCCCCGCTGGAACTTCGACAAATTTAAAGGAGCCGACAGAAGCCTCGGCTTGCAAATGAAATCAGTAGGAGAAGCGATGGGCATCGGCAGAACTTTCCAGGAAGCGTTGCAGAAAGCTTGCCAGTCGCTCGAGATCAAACGCAACGGCCTTGGCGCTGATGGAAAAGAATTGACAAGACAGGAAGACATCCTGTATAGCCTTGCCAATCCTAGCTGGAACAGATTGTTCCATATCAAAGATGCTTTCCACGTAGGAATTTCTTTCCAGACTATCCAGAAACTTACCAAAATTGATTCCTGGTTCCTGCAGCAGATCGAAGAATTATATTTCCTGGATAAAGAAATAGAAAAACAAACCATCCAAAATATCTCCCGTGACTTGTTGATGAAAGCGAAGCAGAAAGGCTATGCCGACAGACAGATCGCGCACCTGATGCGTTGCATGGAGAGTGAAGTGTTTAACAAAAGAAATGATCTTGGCATCAAAAGAGTTTACAAACTAGTAGATACCTGCGCTGCAGAGTTTGAAGCAAAAACACCTTACTACTATTCTACCTTCGACGGAGAAAATGAATCAGTAGTATCCGACAAGAAAAAGATCATAGTGTTAGGTTCCGGTCCAAACCGTATCGGACAAGGAATTGAATTTGACTACTCTTGCGTACACGGCGTGCTTGCCGCGAAGGAAGCGGGCTACGAGACGATCATGATCAACTGCAACCCTGAAACAGTTTCTACCGACTTCGACGTAGCTGATAAACTTTACTTCGAGCCGGTATTCTGGGAACATATCTACGACATCATCCTGCACGAAAAACCAGAAGGCGTGATCGTACAGCTTGGCGGACAAACCGCACTGAAACTGGCCGAGAAGCTTGACCGCTATGGCATCAAGATCATCGGTACAAGTTTTAAAGCGCTTGACCTTGCAGAAGACAGAGGACAATTCTCTACTCTGCTAAAAGAAAACGGGATTCCATATCCTAGATTTGGCACTATTCAGACCTCTGAAGAAGCAATAAAGCTTTCGAAAGAACTGGGCTTCCCGCTATTGGTAAGACCTTCCTACGTATTGGGCGGACAAAGCATGAAGATCGTGATCAACGAGCAGGAGCTGGAGTCGCACGTAGTAAATATTATCAATGATTATCCGGAAGGGAAAGTATTGCTTGACCACTTCTTAGACGGAGCCATCGAAGCAGAGGCCGATGCGATCTGCGATGGCAAAGATGTGTACATCATCGGAATCATGGAGCACATCGAGCCTGCCGGTATTCACTCCGGAGACTCCAATGCAGTGCTTCCTCCGTTCGATCTAAGCGACAATGTGATCAAGCAGATCGAAGATCATACTAAAAAAATAGCGATCGCTCTGGAGACAGTGGGATTGCTAAATATTCAGTTTGCGATAAAAGACGAAATAGTATATATCATCGAAGCCAACCCGAGAGCTTCGCGTACAGTACCATTCATCTGCAAAGCCTACCAGGAGCCATATGTAAACTATGCGACCAAAGTAATGCTAGGTGATAAGAAGGTGAAAGATTTTAATTTCAAACCTGTGAAAAAAGGATATGCGATCAAGATCCCTGTATTCTCCTTCAATAAATTCCCGAATGTAAACAAGGAGCTTGGTCCTGAAATGAAATCTACCGGAGAAGCGATCTACTTCATCGACGACCTGGAAGATGAATTTTTTCAAAAGGTATATTCCGAAAGGAATATGTATATGAGTAAGTAACTCGTTGAACCCTGAAGGTTTTAAAAGTCTTCGGGGTTTGGCTAATATTAAAAATCTAAAATTTTGTGCCACAAATTAAAATATTTTAGTTTGTGGCACGTCTGTATAGGTATGAAGACTTTCATTACAATCATTCTGATCGCATTGGTGCTTAGATGGCTTTTGAAGCCTTTTATCAAATTTACGGTTCAGACCACGATCAATAAAATGGCCGGAGAAGCCATGAAACAACAGCAGGAATACTACCGCAAACAGCAACAAAAACGCGAAGGCACAATCACCGTAGATTATATTCCTACCGAAGGAAAAAGAAAAAATCCACCAACCTCCAAAGGGGGAGATTATGTGGATTATGAAGAGATAAAATAAATTATGAATGTTGAATTATGAGTTATGAATGACTAGTCAATTCAACATTCATAATTTATAATTCAACACTTAGTTAAAGTTTCCACTCCACCATCAAGCTCTTCACTTCCTCTACGGCGAGCATACATTTCTCTTTCAGTTTTTCTATTTTACCGCGGATCGTATCTTCGTTGGGAGCAATTTTTTCTCTTGATTCGGTTTCGATGTACAGGATCATTTTTTCAGATTCTTTCATGCCCATTACATTAATACCAAGTTTCATTTTATGTGCGGTATCGGCAAGCATGCCCCAGTTACGCTCTTCCAGCGCTTCTTCCAGCAGGATCAATTCTTGCGGAATTTGTACGATGAAAATTTCCATCACTTCTTTTAAGAATTTTTTGTTTCCAGAGGCAATGCCTCTTAAGTATCCAAGACGGATCACACGTTTTTTGCTTTCGGTTTTTTTCTCCACGCGTTTTTTGGAAGTAAATCCAATATCTCCTGTAAGGTGTGCATAGCGTGAGATCTTCAGGAACAGATCTTCAGGACGGAAAGGTTTTGGAATAAAGTCTACCATGCCGGAATCGAAACATTTTTGTTTGTCTTCTTCCGAAGCGTTCGCTGTGATAGCGATGATCGGAATTTGTGAAAGCGGTTCTTTCTCATGATCGCGGATATAGCGCGTAGCTTCGTACCCATCCATTTCAGGCATGTGTACGTCCATTAGGATCAGGTCAAAATGTTCCTGATGGATCATGTCGATCACTTGTTTTCCGTTTACAGCGATCTTCATTTCTACTCCCCATTCAGCCATGATACTTTCCATGAGTAAATGGTTAAGATGATTATCTTCGGCCAGCAGGATTTTTACATTCCTCAACTGACGCACGTCGATCACTCCTTCCGGTGTTGTTTTTTCAATGGCTTTTTGGGTGTCTGCCAAAGGATAAGAAAGTATAAAAGTGAAGGTCGTACCTTTACCCAGCGTACTATCCACTTTGATAGCGCCATTTTGCAGCTCAATGATCTGGCGAGCTATTGTAAGGCCAAGGCCGGTGCCACCGTATTTTCTGGATGTATCATTGTTAGCTTGTGTAAAGCTATCGAATATAGTAGGGAGTTTGTCTTCGGCAATTCCAATTCCGGTGTCACTTACATCAAAGCAAAGAGTTACATGGTTATCTTTGAGCAGCATCTTATGAATAAGGATCTCCACAGAACCTTTTTCTGTAAACTTCACCGCGTTGCTGGCAAGATTTACCAGCACCTGGTTGAGCCTTGTAGGATCGCCGATAAGATAGTCAGGTACGTCGTCGTTTATTTTTACTGATAAAACCAGATCTTTTTCTGCTGCTTTATAGTGTAAAATAGTTACTACCGAAGAAACCACTTCTTTCAATGAAAACGGAATTTCTTCCATTGTCATCTTGCCGGCCTCTATTTTAGCAGTATCCAGGAGATCGTTTACGATCAGTAAAAGATTTTCTCCCGAAGTGGAAATAGCGTCTACAAATTTTCGTTGTTTGTCTTCCAGGTTGGTTTTTGCCAATAATTTTCCAAATCCCACAATTGCATTCATCGGTGTACGGATCTCATGCGTTACTTTTGCTAAGAATTGTTGTTTGGCCTCAATGGATTGTTTGGTTATTTTTTCTGCGTTACGCAATTCTTTCTCCATGTTGACCATATCGGTCACGTCTTGTGAATAGCAGAGAACATATGGATATCCATTTTCTTCTACCTTAATGTTTTTATATTTCCAATACCTGCTTTTGCCCGTAGTTGTTTTCACGTGCATAATTCCTTCGGCATGTCCGTCTTCGGCAATTTTTTCAAGATAGAAATCAAAAAACTCGCGCGACTCCGGTTCAAGCGTATCGCGCATATTGCGCCCGATCAGGTTTTCTACGGTAGTCTCCAGGCTTCTGGCAGTGGCGCGGTTGGCAGAAATAATTCTTCCGTTGAGATCATGCTCTCCGATCAATCCTTCGCTGAGCTCGAAAAGATCGCGAAATCTTTTTTCGCTTACACCAAGCCTGCGTTGCTCCTCTTCCAATTCCAGCTTTTTAGCTTTCAGTTCCATGTTTATGATCATTACCTCTGATAAAAACCGGAGTGCATTTTTCTGATCTTCGCTGAGCTGTTTTGGTTTTATATCGAGCACACAAAGTGCACCCATGTTGATGCCCTCCTTTGATCTAAGGGGCATTCCAGCATAAAACCGGACATAAGGCTCGCCGAACACGAAAGGGTTGGTGGAGAAACGGGAATCTTTTTGCGCATCCTCGATTTCAAGAATATCATTACTCTCTGCGGTATATTGACAAAAAGAAAATCGTTTAGGTACGCTATTGATATTATCATCTATACCAAATTTTCCTACCACGATCAGTTTATCTTTATCAAAAAAACTGATATGAGCAATCGGTGTCTGACAGATGCTGGCAGCAAGGTGCGTGAGTTGATCAATATTGACGTCTTCTGCAAAGTCCTCAATATTATACTTGTCTAGTACAAATGGAGCTTTCCTTTCCATTAGTTTGTTCACGATCTTAGGTTCGTTTTTGGTACTCATGGTTTGTGGGTAGAAAAATCCTTTATACAAGATTTAAACGGTGCAGGAGTGCATCTTTGTAATTCCGGCTTACCGAGAGTACATTTTTATTGATCGTGATCACATGATCGTCGATGTTACTGATCTTATTCAGGTTTACGATGTAAGAACGATGCACGCGCATAAAACTTTCGGGAAGTTTTTCTTCCATATGTTTCATCGTAGAGTACACCATATATTTTTTATCGGCAGTATTGATCGATACATAATCGCCCATAGCTTCGAGCCACAGGATATCTTTAGTGGTAAGCTTGATGAGGGAAGAATCTACTTTTACATAAATATCTTCGTTGCCCGGAGCTGCGCTGGTGTTAATATTTTCTTTATATTTTTCGGCTGCCTTCTTTACTGCTTTCAGGTAACGCGCATAAGTTACCGGTTTTAGAAGGTAGTCGGTTACGTTATATTCAAAAGCTTCCAACGCATAGTTTTTGTGAGAGGTCATCAGGATAATTTCCGGATGGTTGGCAAAGCTCTTCATCAGATCCATGCCATTCATTACGGGCATCTCGATATCCAGAAAAATAAGTTGGATATTGTGTTCGCCGGAAAGAATGTTTACCGCTTCCACTGCACTGTTACAGCTCTTCACAAGCGTAAGAAAGGAAGTCTCCTTCACAAAGTGCTCCATTGTTTTTCTTGACAACTCGTCGTCATCTACTATTAGACAGTTCATAATAATAAAAAAGTTAAGAAAGTATAATTTGATAAACACCTGTTTATCTGTCTTTAATACGATGAGAAAAAGAAGATGTTAGTAAGAATATACACGTAAAAATTTTCCGAATTTATCCTTATCGGGAATCCGTATTTATACGGGTTATTTTTGCAGTACGGTTATTTATTCAAAAATTTATAAGTTTAAACTTTCTTTGCTAGAATTATGTTATAACCCCATCCAAAGCGTTTAATGCCATTCTTAACCAATTTATTAAGTTTACAACAGTCAATTATTAATCTTCGTGAAACTACTGATCCGTTATCTCAGCAATTATAAGCCGTTGGTGCTATTGGCACTATTTCTGGCCTCGATCAATCAAATTTTTTCTTTTATAGATCCATTTCTATTGGGAAAAGTGATCGATAAATATGTAAAGCACTATAAAGATTTTCTATCTGCCGGCCAGGAAATTGAATTCGTAAAAGGGGTGCTGTTCTTCGTTGGCCTGGCTGTCGGCGCCGCAATGATCTCAAGGATCGCCAAAAACTTCCAGGATTATTTTCTCAATACCATTATCCAACGCCTGGGAGCAAAAGTATACCAGGATGGATTGAAACATTCGTTGAAACTTCCCTACTCTGTTTTTGAAGACCAACGCAGTGGAGAGACGCTGGGAATTCTTCAAAAAGTAAGAATAGACTCCGAACGCTTGATCTCTGCCCTCGTCAATATTTTATTTACAAGCATAGTAGGAATCATTTTCGTAGTAGTATTCTCGGTTAATATCTACTGGCCTATTGCGCCGTTCTATTTTGCCACGGTGCCTGTACTCGGCTGGATCAGCTGGGCGCTCAGCAAGAAGATCAAAAAGGTGCAAAAAGGGATCGTAGCGGAAACCACAGCCCTGGCCGGTTCTACCACGGAGTCGCTGCGCAACATTGAGCTGGTAAAAAGTCTTGGCCTCACCGAACAAGAGATTGACCGTCTCAACCGTACCACAGATAAGATTCTTAAACTGGAGCTTAAAAAAGTTAAATATATCCGTAGCATCAGCTTTGTGCAAGGTACGTTTGTCAATCTTATGCGCAACAGCATTATATTCCTGGTGATCTATTTGATCTTCAAAGAAAAAGTGACGGAAGGACAATTCATCACCTTGTATATGTATTCCTTCTATGTCTTTGGTCCTTTACAAGAATTGGGAAACATCATCAATATATACAGAGAAGCAGAAGTTTCGCTGCTCAATTTTGAAAAGATCCTCAACACCTCGCCGGAGCCTGTGCCTGCGCAGCCGGTGGTAATTCCGCAAGTAAACCAATTGGAATTTCATGGGGTACGTTTCAAACATCCTACCGCTACAAGCTATGCACTGGAGGGAATTTCCTTTGATGTAAACCGTGGCGAAACCATTGCTTTTGTAGGACCTTCAGGTTCTGGAAAAACGACGCTGGTAAAACTGCTCGTGGGCCTTTACCAACCGGAGTCAGGCTATATTTCTTACAACGGAGTAGATGGAAAAGAAATCGATCTGAATGATTTCCGTAAACAGATTGGATTTGTAACGCAAGATACACAGCTCTTTGCCGGTACGATCCGCGAGAACCTATTGTTTGTAGCTCCCCAGAGTACAGACGAACAATGCCTGGCCGCCCTGGCGCAAGCTTCCTGCCATAGCCTGATGGCACGGGCCGAAAAAGGATTAGATACCATGATCGGCGAAGGAGGAGTGAAAGTATCGGGAGGTGAAAAACAACGACTTTCTATTGCCCGTTCGTTACTAAGAAATCCTTCCCTGCTGATCCTAGACGAGGCCACCTCGGCCCTCGATTCGATCACAGAGGAAGAGATCACCAATACGATCAAAGAAATAAATCATGACCGCGAGCTCATCACGATCCTGATCGCGCATCGCTTGTCTACGGTAATGCATGCAGACCGCATTTATGTGCTCGAACACGGCAACGTGATCGAAAGCGGTAGACATGAGGAACTAATCGAGCAGAAAGGATTGTATTATGCAATGTGGAGACAACAGATCGGAGAGCGGAAGAAGATAGAGATGAAGGTGAAAGCTTAAATTCCAAAATCCAAAAAGGTAAAATCCAAACGGCATTTTACTTGGATTTGAATTCGGAAATCGTTTTTTGGTCGTTAATTTAAAACGTGCAACCATTTCACTATTAATGTCTTACATAAACAATGTGAATAACTGTTGCTTTCTTTGAAAAATGGGTATATTTGTAATCCGTTTTAAAAAGAGGAACGTTCTTTAGGTAAACAGTTTAGTTTAAACACTCGTATAATTAGACGGGGAACGGAAAAGAAGAAAGAGAAAAAAATGTCTTGGTATAAAAGAACCGAAAAAGGCATCGTTACTCCAACCGAAGAGAAGTTGGAAGTACCTGATGGATTGTGGCACCAGTGCCCAAATTGTAAAAAAATCATGCAGGTAGAAGAACACGCGGCAAACAGCTACGTTTGTCCTTCCTGCAACTATCACGACAGGATTAATTCAAAAGAATATTTTGAAGTACTGTTTGATAACAATGAATTTATAGAGCTCGACGAAAACATGAGTTCTGGCAACCCACTTAGTTTCGTAGATTCCCAACCTTATCCAAACAGAATTGCCTCTTCGCAAAAGAAGACAGGTCTTAAAGACGCTGTGCGTGCAGGTGTAGGAAAGATCAACGGAATCGATGTTACCATTGCTTGTATGGACTTCCGTTTCATCGGCGGTTCTATGGGTTCGGTAGTGGGCGAGAAGATCTCAAGAGCAATTGATCATGCGAGAAAGAAAAAAACACCCTTCATCATGATCTCCAAATCAGGAGGAGCGCGTATGATGGAAGCTGGTTTCTCGCTAATGCAAATGGCTAAGACTTCTGCAAAGCTTGCGTTGTTAGACAAAGACGGACTTCCTTATATTTCTATCTTGACAGATCCTACCACCGGTGGTGTGACTGCTTCTTATGCTATGTTGGGTGACTTCAACATCGCAGAGCCAGGTTCACTGATCGGTTTTGCCGGTCCGCGTGTGATCAGGGAAACAATCGGAAAAGATCTTCCGGAAGGTTTTCAAAGTGCTGAGTTTGTACTCGAGCATGGATTCCTTGATTTCATAGTAGACAGAAAAGATATGAAAAAGAAACTCAGCGATCTGCTGGGAATGCTAAAATAAATGAACGTACAAGTTTAAGGAAAATCCCGGGTAGTCTTATCCGGGATTTTTTTTGTGCCAATGAATAATAAATTTGCTGATCATAAATCACCGTCATTGCGAGGAGTGCGCACCGCAGGCGCCACGACGAAGCAATCTGTTAATAAGGTGGGTACACAGCCGCTAATTTTTAAATTCAGTAATAATATGAATACACTCCGGCTTCGTAGCAATAGATGGCTTCGTCGTTTTGCTACTCAACACTCCTCGCAATGACGGTGATTTATGATATTCTATGCCGTTATTTGTCTCAACAGTAGGATTCAACTATAGCTGTTTGAAAAATAAAAATAAATTCAATACTTTAGATGTTCGCTGGGATTTTGGAAGAATGATTTTTGTGTTTGTATTCCCAGCGAACGTACGACTACTAAACCTTTTTACAACCTTATTTTATGTTCGACTCTCCTGTGCTAGGTGTCATTGTTGGCATTGTCTTCGTTTACCTTTTGTATAGCCTGCTCGCTTCTCTCATCGGAGAAATCATTTCCACCAATCTAAACCTGCGTGCTAAAGTGCTGGAACAAGCCATCCATCGCATGCTCAACGATGATAAAGAGCAGCACTTCTGGGTCCAGCTCCGGATGGATGTGGGAGATGGATTAAAAAGATACGCCAATCAATTGCAATACATTTTTCCTTTCTGGAAAACATATAAACTCGAACCGGAAAAAACCCTGGCCGGAAGGTTCTACGATCAACCGCTCATCAAATATCTTGGCGACAACAAATTTTTTAAAAAACCTCCTTACCTGGGGAAAGAAAATTTTTCTAAAAATCTAATAGACATGCTGAAGGAAATGGGTGTAGAAATGTTGGGAAGACCCGATGCGCCTCCTTTGGAAAAAATACAGGCAGCGCTTGGCATGGGCCCGCACAGCGGCCAACCGCATCCTGCGATTGAAAAAGAAACGCTGAAATACCTTCGCTCACTTCTGGATGATGCCGATAACGATCTTGGAAAATTCAAGCTTCTTGCAGAAAAATGGTTTGAAGATACCATGCACCGTGCAAGTGGTTGGTATAAAAAGTATGTACAGATTATTTTGTTTCTCATCGGCTTAGTCCTTGCCATCACGTTCAACGTAGACACGGTAAAAATTATTTCCGGGCTTTCCAAAGATGATAAAGCGCGCGACCGCATTGTGCAACTTGCTTCCGATTATTCCAGGGCACATGCTTCGTTGCCAAATGGAGCAAAAAAAGATTCCATCCATATGATGAATCCGCATTCCTATAATCGCCGGATGGATTCGCTTACCAAAGTGGTAGATAGCTTGCTCGCAAAAGATATCAAGAACGCAAATCAAATGATCGCGCTTGGCTGGGATGCTCCGGATCGGTTTAACTGCTACGATACCTTGAAGGAGAAAAACGTAACGCTAAGACACAATTGTATGGAATGCCTGGCATGGGTAAAAGAAAAAGAACAAACAGAAAGATCCCATCTCAACAGGATCCAAAAATTTCAATATTTAAGTTGCGTAGTAATTCGGGATCCCTTGCAGATCTTCGGCTTTGTGATCACCGCATTGGCAATTTCGATGGGTGCGCCTTTCTGGTTTGATCTACTCAAAAAAATGATGCAATTAAGAGGCGATGGTGCCAAGCCTGCGAGTAATGTAGCCGCGGTAGATAGTGGAGCAGAAGCTGCAGAACCAGATAAGTAAAATATTAATAGGTCATTAGCTTTAAAGTGTTCTGTCGACGACAGAACACGGAGTGGGAATCAACGTCATTGCGAGGAAGGAGGCCGCAAGGCTGACTGACGAAGCAATCCGTTAATAACGAGCCTGAGTATGTCTATAAATATCACTGATTTTAAAATAACAAGACCATATTCCACTATTGACGGATTGCTTCGTCGCATGTACACTCCTCGCAATGACGTTGATTCTAAGCAGTCACCCGAGCTGTTGTGTTGATGATATACGAAATATTATTTCTTTTTCTTTTTCTTAAATTTCTTCTCCTCTTCCGAGGCTTCTTTCATCAAAGTGCGCCAGTCTTCCTTGTGCTCTTGTGTAAGATCGATTGTTTCATCGTAAGATTTGTGATTGATCTCGAGGATCTTGATCTCTTTGTCTAAAAAACTTTCTATTTCGTCCAGCACTTCTTTTTCTTCCATGCTGCAAAAAGAAATGGCAAAGCCTTTCGCTTGCCCTCGTCCTGTGCGTCCTACACGGTGTACATAGTTTTCTGCCACTTCAGGCATGTCGTAGTTTACCACGTATTCTATGGCTGGAATATCGATTCCTCTTGCGCTGATATCGGTAGCGATCAATACTTTTATTTGCCCGTTTTTAAATTCATGGAGTGCGGTTTCTCTTTCCTCCTGCGCTTTCCCGCCGTGAAGTGTAATGGTTTTAATCCCCGCTCTCATCATAGCCTGGTGCACTCTTTCGGCGCGTACCTGCGTGCGTACAAATACGAGAATTTTGCTTTCAGGATTTTCACGAACTAAACGTTCTAGGAAAAAACGTTTGTCGTCCATACCAATAAAGGCCACGGAATGAGTTACGTTTTTTGAGATCCTTTCCTTCGGTGCGATCTGGATGCGGATAGGATTACGCACCAGCGAATAGGCGAGGTCTTTGATCTCTTCGCTGATAGTAGCCGAGAAAAATAAAGTTTGATGTTGTTTGGGAAGAAATTTTTTGACATCCTGTATATCTTTCAAAAAACCTGCCGCCAGCATTTGATCGGCTTCGTCGAGTATAAGGATCTTTACTTTGGTAATGCGAAATTTTTTCTGATAGATCAGATCAAACATCCTGCCTGGTGTAGCGATCAGGACGTCGACGCCTTCTTGCAATGCGGCCACTTGCGGGTCTTGGTCCACACCGCCAGTGATGCATAAAGATTTTAATTTGGTATATTTTCCAATCGTCTTAAATACTTCTGAGATTTGAATGGCCAGCTCTCGTGTGGGCGCCATTACCAGGCATTGAATATCATGTTCTTCGGTAGGTGGAAAATTTAACAAAAGATCTAAAACCGGAATGACAAAAGCAGCAGTTTTTCCCGTACCTGTTTGCGCAATGGCCAGTACATCTTCACCTGCTAAAATGGGAGGAATGGATTTGTATTGAATATCGGTAGGCCGCATGAATCCTGCTTCGGCAAGACTCTTCTTAAGCTCTTTTGCAATTTGATAACGTTCGAATTTCATGAGTAAAAGCAAAGGTACATATAAAACCCGTAAAATCAGATTTACCCTTGACGTTACTCATTACGGTTGCTGTTGCCTATAGGACAGCAGCACTCTTGAACAATTAATGATAACCAGGAGCTTTATTAGGCAAGAGAAGTACAACTTCTGTAAAGATATTTTCTACGCTGATAATCTTGATCGAACCTCTGACTTTTTCACAGGCTTTTTTCGCTGTATATAATCCAAGTCCATGGCCTTTGGAAATTTCATGACCGCGGTAAAACATTTTGAAGATCTGCCCAAGTATTTGTTCAGGAATTCCAATACCATTATCAAAGAGGGAGATCCTTGCATTAGCAGGGGAAATAGAAATGTTCAGTACAATATTATCTTCTTCCGTATTCTTACGGAAGATCAGGGCGTTCTCAATTACACGCTCGAGCGCGAAACGGATCATTTCAGGATCGGAATAAAAATCTACCGAGCTTTTGATCTCGTGGTGAAATTTGATCGTGCTAAACTGTAGTTTATATTTCTGATTTAATTCTTCTATCAAAGCAACAATATTTACTTTTTCATAAGTAATATCTTTGATATTGATATGATGTACGTTGTTGAGCTTCTTCATCAGGAGCTGCATTTCCTGAATGTTGTCGATGAATTTATCGATATAAAAATGGGCGATATTTTCTTTCACCTCGATCTTTGCCAGGTTGGCCAATCCCATCAGGCGAGATACCGGGCCTTTGAGATCGTGGTAACTGGAATATAAGAACATGTCGAGCTCTTCCAGGATCTGACGCAAGTCGGAGTTTGATTCTTCCAGGTTTAGCGTACGCTCTTTTACCATTCTCTCCAGGCTTGTATTGACCACCTGAAGCTCTTTATTGGCGGCATCTAGCGAAGATCGGGCTTCGGTGAGTTCGTTGTTTTTTAATTCGGTTTCTGTTTTTTCTTTGCGCAAAGCAAGATTGGATTCTTCCAGTTCTTTTTTCAATCCAAACTCTACTTTGAAGGAATGATACTTATACCCAACAATTACCGGGAAGATCGCCATCACGCTGATCAGTACAGAGCCTCCGGACATCATCAACATTTTGAAGGTGATTTCCGGAGTTAATTGCAGACCAACTATGAACGATAATAACACTGCCGTAATGATTGCGATCGAATGTCTCCAATGCCAGATAAAGAATACAGAAGCTGCCAAGAATACCGTACAGCTGGCGATGTTGTGTTGATACAAATATTCAGGTCCACCGATGAAGGTTGTGTAAGTGCAGAAAATACTAATGCTGAGAAATGAGTAATAGCTTAAATAGAGGTGGTTGAAATTTTTCTTTTTCTGAAAATATAATCCCAGGCCAATAGAGATCGTGATCAGAAACCGGATGGCGGTAGCAGGAATAAAATAAGCAGAAGGTAATGTATAGAAGTCAAAGAGTGCGAAAGAAGGAAAAATAATAACAGCGCATAAAAGCATAAACTCCTGGATCCTCCTGGATTCAACAGAAAGTGCCTTTTCCCAATCACTCTGCCGTACATCGACAATAGGTCTCTCTAACAGATTTACTGTATCTATTGTAATTTGCATGTTGAACTAAAAAATTAGGTAAAACAATAATGGCCGTAGAGGCTTTTACGAAGAATTGAAGCGAATGTTGTGAAAAGATAGGTTAATTATGAATGTTGAATTATGTGTTATGAATTTAAATCATCAACATTTATAATTAAATAAGGTCAAAAGCACTCGCAAACCGGATCGCACCTACAAGATTTTTGATCTCAAGTTTTTGCCAGATCCTGTTACGGTGTGTGCGCACGGTGTCCGCAGAGACAAAAAGTTTTTCGGAGATCTGCTGATTTGTTTCTCCCAAAGCAATAAGACGTAATACTTCTATTTCGCGTATGGTAAGCGATTGAAAACGACGATGATGAAGAAGGCGAAAATTTTCTTCCTCAAACAACCGTTTCAGCTTATGTTCAGACACGAAAGACCCGCTCTCCAACAAACGTCGGAGCTCTCTAGGCGAATAGACACTATGTAATTCACGGGTTGGACGCATGAGGTTTTTGTACAAGACATGCAAAAAAATATTTCAGAATTGAAAAATATATTTCACATGGCATGATGAATCAAGCCGTGGCTATCTAAATTTTTATTCCCCGGAATAGAAAAACCTTCCGGATCAGGTTACATTGAAAGTTATAAGTAAGGAGCTTACTATATTATCAAAACGCTCTTGTATTCTCTGCGTTAAAAAAAACTTCGTTTAAGCACAGTAGTTTCACGGAACAAGAACTAATGATTCAATAGTAAATTATCAGGATTTTGAGTTAAGAAATCCTTTACGCTCAAGGTAGGCGCATAAAGCCCATCTGCCAAAAAAAGAAGACTATATTTTTAAAAATACGTATTTATACGTATTGAAATAATGGTATAAACACGAGATTCCACCGTTCACCGGTAAAAATATCTCCGTTCGCCGATTTCCTGTTTCGGCACAGCACAAGGCATTGTACCTTTGAACTATCATGGAAAAAGAATTAGAAATTATGAACCCGATCTTAAATAAAAAATCCTTTTGGGGAGGACTGATCTTCATAGCAGTAGGACTGCTATTGTTGTTGCAGAATTTTCATCTGTTACCTTTTGTAATTCCTGCTTATGTATTTACCTGGAAAATGCTGCTTGTCGCGATCGGCTTGTTTATCCTGCCTTCGCGCAACTGGTTCGGCGGACTGATCCTGATCTCGATCGGTACTTATTTCCTGCTGCCTGATCTTGGTATCTACGACATCACTATTGCCCAGCTCTGGCCAATGCTACTAGTGGTGCTGGGATTCATCATCATATTTCACAAACCACATGTTCCTAAAAAAAAAATGACTATTAACACGGAAAAAACTATGAACGGATACATCGAAAATACGGTCATCTTCGGAGGCGAAAGCAAAAAAATAAGTTCTTATGATTTCAAAGGCGGTCGCCTTAGCGTTACCTGTGGTGGCCTGGAGCTGGATCTCACCAACTGCACACTTTCCAAAGAACGCAACATCATTGATATCAACGTCGTATTCGGTGGCATTAGCCTGCGCGTGCCACGCGAATGGAACGTAGTATTGGAAACATCTCCGGTAATGAGTGGAATTGAAGATGATATCAATTATCAAAAAGACCAATATGTAGACCCCGCAGCAGAACTGGTGATCCGCGGAAGTGTAGTAATGGGTGGCTTAGAAATAAAAAGAGCATAAAATCAGCTATGAATATGAAGCGCGACGATGGAGGAAAAATCCATAGTCGCGCTTCATACTCACTACTGTCATGAGGAACCCTTTTCTTAAAAATATTATTTTTTACATCGCTGCATGGTCAACTGTTGCGGTGGTGGATATTGTGATCTTATCCAGGTATTATAATTTATCGTTGTCGTTGGCCATAGCAGATAGCCTGGTGTATAATTTGCTTTACGCAAATATTGCAATGAATTTCTGGTATCCGGTAAAATACCTGAATCTTGAAAAGCAAAAACCGTTTGTAGTATTGATGGTGCACGTGATCGCTGCACTGATCGTGATCAGTCTTTGGTTGATTGCGGGGAATTTTATCATGAACTGGATTGCCGAAGAAAACGAAGCGTACAAAACCTTTGCACTTTCTGCATTCCTGGGCCGCGCGGTGAGTGGGATGCTATATTATTTCATCATCGTGCTGATCTATTATTTATATATTTATTATTTCTCCTTCCGGGAAAAACTAACGCGCGAAGCAGACCTTCGCACGTTGGTAAAAGAGACAGAGCTTTCTTTGCTCCGTTCTCAATTAAATCCGCATTTTATTTTCAATAGCTTAAACTCGATCAGTTCACTCACAATCACCAATCCTGCGAAAGCGCAAGATATGTTGGTGAAGCTTTCTTCCTATTTGCGCTTTGCGTTAGAACACAATAAAAATTCCTTGATCTCTTTCGAAAAGGAATTAGAAAACAGTTTGCTCTACCTGGAAATAGAAAAAGTAAGATTTGGAGAAAAGCTTATTTTCGAAAAAGAGATCAGCACGGAAACAATGTATATGCAAGTTCCTAATATGATCCTGCAGCCCTTGCTGGAAAATGCGATCAAGCATGGTGTATATGAAAGCCAGGAGCCAGTTGTGATCCATTTGAGCGCGAGCAAAGAAAATAATTTTCTTTGCATCCATATCTCCAACAATTTTGAAAAATATGTAGTATCCAAAAAAGGAAGAGGCATCGGCTTGCGCAACGTGCAGGAAAGACTGCTGTTGATCTACAATAAAAAAGATTTGATGAAAACAACGGTAAACGGTTCTGTATTTGAAGTGGAATTGTTTATACCACAACAGTAAAAACGATGAAAACAATCATCATAGACGACGAACAATTGGCGAGGGAGCTGATCAAAAATTATCTCTCCGAATATTCTTCTATTGAAGTGATGCATGAATGCAGCGACGGTTTCCAGGGCCTAAAAGCAATCCAGGAACTGAAACCGGATCTCGTATTTCTCGACGTGCAGATGCCAAAACTCACAGGATTTGAAATGTTGGAACTGCTGGAAAATCCACCTGTGATCATTTTTACAACTGCTTATAATGAATACGCGATCAAAGCTTTTGAAATGAATGCGGTGGATTATTTGCTGAAGCCATTTTCAAGAGAACGGTTTTCCAAAGCGATCGAAAAAGCAAAAGAGAAAACAGGTGCTAAAGAAAATAACAGCGCACACGTAAAAGAGTTTGTGCAAAAACTAGTTTCCGAAGAACGCACCGAACGCATAGTAGTAAAGACAGGCACCAAGATCCACGTCATTCCTGTAGATACATTACATTATATAGAAGCACAAGATGATTACGTGATGCTGTATACTAAAGAAGGAAAATTTCTGAAACAGCAGACGATGAAACACTACGAAGCTACACTAGACAACAAAACGTTCGTACGTATTCATCGCTCGTACATTGTGAATGTACATGAAGTAATGCGGATAGAACCATATGAAAAAGATTCCTACCAGGTAGTTTTGAAAAGCGGTGTAAAGCTCCCGGTGAGTAGAAGTGGGTATGCGTTGTTGAAAAGAGAACTGGAGTTCTAAACCAAAATCACTCACTACTGTTGCTGTTGCTCTTGCTGTCAGGATGCAGGACAGCAAGAGCAACAGTAGCGAGTACGTATTCTTATAGTTGATCCCCAAAGGTAACTATATACCTGTTGGAGCAAATTCGATAAAAATTTAATTATTTGGCTTAACCTCTTCAAATAAAAGTGTGGCTCCATCGAAATAAATTCCACGAACTGTAAAATTATTATTTCTACTAAACAGAAGAGAATCTTCATCCTTTGGCAATCTTTCTATCTAAGAGAGTGAAAATAATCTGATAAATCATTTTGTTCAAATGGGGTTACAAATACATGAAATAAGTATCCGTCCTTATGGTATTTAGTATAGATTAGTTTTCTTTTAAATTCTACTGCTTCTTGAAATGTCATAATAGGGAAATATTAATACGTTTATTTCTCTTTCTTCTTTTTAGGAGATGATCAGGTTTAATAAAGCTGTCAACTGCTGAAAAAGAAGCATTTAAGAAAGCAGCCGAATTAAACGGAATGGCATTCTCCGCATAGGCACGTCAGAGACTTCGGGAAGCAGCAGAAAAGGAATTACAGGAAAGAGGTGAAAAAAGTGGCCTTTTTAACGAACACGAATTAAACAGCAATAAATGCACGGTTTGAAAAAACGTTTTTTTTTTCAATCTTTGTAAAACAGGAAGAGCTACCGATAAACTGGTAGCTCCCAAACAATCCGAAGCGATCAAACTGACGGATTCCTGCTCCAAAAACAGTTCAGGGTGGCACTTGAGTTCAAGTTAATGAGGCCCGTCCCACTTTCCACGACTCTAATGTGGCCCGCAATAACGGTAAGTTAACCTGTTACGCCTGAAACTGCTTCAAGACTTTAGGCTCCACAAAAGGGAGCCTTTGTTGTTTTCATCAAATTTAGAATCTGGCCATTCGATCAACCCCACCAAATATTCGCCACCATCTTCTTCTGACTCTTTAATTCTTTTGTAAACCTTATCAACCCTTTGAACGATGGTTGATGATATCGTAGAAGAGTATTTTTCCTTAGACTCCAAATCATTTAATATCTCGGAATCCAACGTATAAATCATCTCGGAAATGTCTTTTGCCTTCATTGGCTTGTTTGCGCTTTTCAATACAAAGGAAATCTTTGCAACCCACGTCCAATCGGCGTTATATGCATTCTCCTTTTTCCCGCTCTGTCGATTAAGTTTATTCAGGGTTGCCAGTATTAATTTTTGTTTCTCCTGTAACTCTTCAATCTCTTTAGCAACTGTATCTGCTTTCTCTGAATAAAGCGCAATCAAACCGACCAATTCTTCATTGGTCAATGCTATATTTATTTCGTTTGCGCTATCCTTTTTCATAAGATTCCCTAATTGTATTTATCAAAGGTATGCAAATCTATATTATCTATAAAATACCCCGTCATGAAGTTTTCCACAATAAAGTACTTGTTTTTATGCTTTATAGCACATCTATGTATAGATATATGTTAATAACAATACACTTGAATTTTATCAATAGCACTGTTAAATGCTGTATATTTGTATTAGAAACAAAATAAAAAGGACGGCAAGTGAAGTACGCACTATTTATTGATGAAAGCGGGGATCATGGTTTAACAACATTAAACACTGACTTTCCTGTTTTTTTATTATGTGGAGTCCTGATAAGTTTTCCAGACTATCAAGACTTGAATAAACGCATGGTAGAGTTAAAGACAGGCATATGGGGAGAGAAAAAGGTTATACTACACTCGCGCGATATTAGAAAATGCGAAAAAGAATTTTCTGTGCTTTTTGATCTTGGTGTCAAGGCTAATTTTTATAAAAACATAAACGAAATAATTTCAAATACCTCTTACACAATAATAGCATCAGCAATAAACAAAAAGCTTTACATACAAAAATATGGCACGCTATCAGATGATGTATATGAATTAGCATTGTCGTTTATGATCGAAAGAGCGGTCTTTTTTCTGGACGATATTCCAGAAAAAAACAAAGAACTTCATATAGTGATTGAAAGGCGAGGCAAAAAAGAAGACAAGAAATTAGAAGAACATTTCCAGAGGCTTCTGGCAAGGGGAACAGGTTATGTTAGCGCTGATAGACTTAAGGCATACAATTTACAAATAACCTTTAAATTGAAGCTGGACAATATTAATGGGCTTCAATTGGCTGACCTAATAGCCTATCCAATTGCAAGACACGTGATAGATAAAAATAGGGCTAACCCTTCTTTTGATATATTAGAGCCTAAATTTTATAAAAAGAATGGTAAAACATATGGGCTTAAAATTCATCCATAAAAGCAAAAAGCCAAGCGAACTTGGCTTCTTACCGATCGGGGACACCCCAGTCCAGTATTTGTAATGTTAATACAAATATACGAAAAATCGGGAATTAAGTTCAATTTGTAAATTGATTTTACAAATTGATTAAATTTCTCAAATCCTGAGATTTACATCAAATATATAATTGTAAAACGCACCATATCTGCATTGATTGATTTTATTTTGCTCCAACAGGTATTAGTTACCTCCCCAAACCAACTATTTTGCTAAGAAGGATTATTCTGTGCGCTGTACATCCACCTGCACTTTCAATTGTTGTTCACCCGAGCTGAAGACGATTCCTTTGATCGGCGCTACGTCTTGATAGTCGCGGCCGTAGGCGATGATGATGTGTTGGAAAGAAGGGATGATATTATTAGTAGGATCAAATTCCACCCAGCCGATGGAAGGAAAGTATACCGAAACCCATGCATGCGAAGCGTCGGCGCCTACCAATTTTTCTTTTCCGGGAGGTGGCAAGGTTTCAATATAGCCGCTTACGTATCGCGCCGGAAGCCCCATATTTCGAAGGCAAGCGATCATCAGGTGTGCGATGTCCTGGCATACGCCTTTCTTCGCTTTCACCACAGTTTCTACAGGAGTGTTGATGGTTGTAAACCCGGGGGTGAAATTTATATTTTGAAAGATCTTATTCATCAAGAGATTACAGACGTCCCAAAGAGTAGCATTTTTTGTAAAACAATTTTCTGCAAATTCACGAATCACCGCGCTGTAAGGAATGAAGGTAGAAGGCAATGTGTATTGAATGATCTCTTCAGCAAGTTCCGGCGAAGAAGAGATTTGATCGTGTACGTCTTCCCATTTCAGAGAAGAGTTGACTGCTACTTCCGAGAAGAGCAGGTTCTCCATCTGGATCAGGCTTTCCGAAAGGATCTGTAATGAAGTATGATTTTTATGAATGGAAAAAAAAGTAAGGTTATTACCAAAAAAATCTTTCCGCTCCGAAAATTCATCCGGTGAAGGATTAATTTTGATCATAGAAGAAATACATTTCTGATTCGCCCTTGTAGCAGGTGACAAGCAAAGCCTGTTGTGACACAGGTTCACAGGCTCCTGGTAAATGTATTCGGTGAGGTGAGTGATTTTGTATTTCATCGTAATTCTTACACTTCAAACTGAAATCCACCCTTCGATCCCTGGTATTGATAGGTAGTATGACTAAAGTAAACATCGTTCAACTTAGAAGCGATGGAGTACATAAGAGTACTAAGTTTTTCACAGAATTCGTCCAGGTGTTTTCTGTAATTGTCCTTTTCTACTTCCAGCAATTGATCAATGGAAGCCAGGCGCACAAGGCTATATGCCTCGAAGAGTTGACGGTTTAGTTCGGTGTTTTGCGTTTCTGTATTTGGAAGTTTTTCTGCAAGCTCAGAAAGCTCTTCGAGTTGGTAAAGTAGAGAAGAGGGATTTTGTTTGTTGAAAAACAAAAGATCCAGTACCGGTGCCATGTCAAAGTAGGTGCGGTATACAGAGCGGTAGTTTGTCAGGTTCTGATTACTTACCAGCAGCGCTTCCAGGATTTTGAACTGAAAACTTTCTTCGTATTGTATAGACAGCACTGCGCGATATTGCGATAGTTCGAGCAATAAATTTTCCAGGATCTTTCCCATGCGGTAAAGGATCCATCCTTCTTCGCGGTACATGCTGTCGCGGTTCATTCCGGCGAAGGAAAGAAGCTCTACGTTTAATTGGTCCAGCAAATTAAATACCTGACGAATTTCGTCCGGTTCCAGCAAGCTTAGTTTCTTTTTAATATTTTCAATCTCATCGATCACGCGCCAGTTGTCGAGCGACCAGCGGTTGCGCACGGCGTACATGGATTTGAGAAGATTGTTCAACGAAAATAAAATACTTCCTTGGCGGGAAGGATTGCAGATCACCTGGTGAAGCTCTGCCAGCGGCTCATCGAGCGGACTGTCTTTTTCTTTCTCCAAAAAACCAGGATAAGAAGCCGTCAGATGCGTGATGGCTTGCAATAAGATCTTATTGCAAGCCGCTTCCGGACCGGTGTTTAAGTAATTTGTCTGACTTAAATTTCTCAACACAATTCGAATGAAGCGCGAAGTTCTTAGTACTCGTTGTGAATAGCGGCCTACCCAAAATAAGTTTTCTCCCGCGCGACTCGGCAGTACATTTTTTCTTTTCAGGTCGTGCGAGAAATGCGAAATTTCATCATAGCCCAAAGCTTCTTCTACTCCTTCGATCCAGGTATCTTTGGAAATACCGCCGTCTTGGTTAGAAATTAAAAAGCTTCCTTTTTTAGGAGAGCATCTTGTCAGTCCGCCCGGCATTGCTTGATATTCGCCGGTTTTGGAAGCTACCATGTAGGTGCGGAGTACAGAAAGTCTTGGTTCGAATTTTTCATTTGTAAAAACAGGAGCGGTTGAAAACCCGACTTCCTCCTGGCCTACATAAAGATAAGGTTGTGTTTTTATTTTACGGATCAGCTCTTCTTTCTGTGCTTTCGTAAGTTGATTACCGATTACCGTATCCGACCCGATCAACCGGTCAGTACGTTTGATCACGAGTTTGTCGATGTTGTTGATCACAAAATCCATTTCCTTTTTTTGTCCGCACCACCAGGTGGCGACCATTGAGAGGATTGGATCTTCGTTGAGAAAATGGCGAACTATATTATGCATGAAGGCCATCAATCCCGTGTTCTCCAAGATGCCACTTCCAATCGGATTGGCTATGGCAACATTTCCTTTTCTTATTACTTCTAACAAGCCAGGAATACCGAGCTGCGAGTCTTCGCGCAATTCCAGCGGATCGCAGTAAGTATCGTCTACACGGCGGAGAATGATGTCTACTTTATCAAGTCCTTCAATAGTTTTGATCCACACAAATCCATCGCGTACCAGCAGGTCATCGCCTTGCGCAAGCGTGAGGCCGAGGTAGGAAGCAAGGAAGGCGTGTTCGAAATAGGTTTCGTTGCTAGGACCCGGCGTCAATAGCACGATGCGTGGTTGTTCTTTGGCATGCGGAGAAATTTGTTGCAATGCCTGCATGAGCGTATTGAAGAAAAACCCGAGTTTAGAAACGTTGTGATTCATAAAAAGCTCCGGTAATACGCGGCTGAGCGTACGCCTGTTCTCCAGCGCGTAGCCCATACCTGAAGGCGCTTGTGTACGGTCTTTCAGCACCCATACTTTTCCATCCGGTCCACGCGAAAGATCAGCTGCGTAGAGGATCAGTTTATTTTTGCCCGGTAATTTGATATTTGTACAAGCGCGCAGAAACCCGGAGTGGCCGTAAATAAGTTCGGGAGGAATAATTCCTTTTTTGATCAATGTACGTTCGCCGTAAAGATCTTCCAATAATTTGTCGAGTACGTAAGCGCGTTGCTTCAAACCTTTTTCGGTAGTCTTCCATTCCTCGGAAGAAAGGATCAGCGGTACTGCATCGAGTTGCCAAGGGCGGTTGAGTCCATCGGGATCGCCATAGACGTTGTAGGTAACGCCGTTCTCCTGCAAAAGTTTAAGTAATTCCTGCTCGCGGATCTTGAGTTCTTTTATGCCCAATCCTTCTATATTACCCATCAGGCGCTGCCAGTGCTCGCGAATGTTTTCATTGGCACGGAAACATTCGTCATGCAGGCCTTTGTCGGAGAAATAGCCTTGTGTCTCTATAGTAGGATTTTTAAAATCTTTGTTCATGGCTTTGGAGGAATCAATATTTCCTCATGTCGAGCGTATTCGGATACTCCGGGTTTATTTTTAATGGCGGCGGATCGAAATTTTTCGGGATCATATTCGCTTCTACGTACCGTCCGATAGCGATGTAACCTTCGGTAGGCGTAAATGAACCTTGCGTATGCCCATGATTCCAGAAGCGACTGATCCGTCTTCCTTCCGCTTCGTAGGAATTGACCGGGAAGGAATCGTAACTGCGTCCTCCGGGGTGTGAAACGAAATAGGTACAGCCTCCGATCGACCGATGGTTCCAGGTGTCTACCACATCGAATACCAAAGGTACGTCGGTCCCCAGCAATGGATGCAATGCGGACGGCGGGCTCCAGGCCCTATAGCGGATACCAGCTACGAATTCCCCTTTCACAGGCGTAGGTTTCAGTGGCACCGGCGCACCATTGCAGGTGATCATATAACGGTCAAAATTGAAATTGGTTACCTTTAGTTCCACACGCTCTACGGAAGAGTCTACAAACCGGGCAGTTCCAGAGCTGGAACTTTCTTCACCCAGTACATGCCATGGCTCGATGCCCATGCGCAACAACAGTTCCATTTCATTTACCTTGATCTTTCCATACAGAGGAAAACGGAATTCGAAAAACGGTTCCAGCCAGGCCAGATCGAAGGCGTAGCCTGCTTCCTGCAAGTCGGATACAATGTTGCGCATGTCTTCTTCTACATAATGAGGAAGCATGTATTTGTCGTACAATTCAGTACCCCAGCGCACAAGTTTCCCTTTATAAGGTTTTTTCCAAAACCAGGCGAGCAAGGTGCGGATCAAAAGCAGTTGTACAATGCACATCTGTTTGTTAGGAGGCATATCAAAGCCGCGGAACTCAAGAATACCAAGCCTTCCGGAAGAACTATCCGGCGAGTATAATTTATCGATGCAAAATTCGGCGCGGTGCGTATTGCCGGTAATATCGATGAGAAGATTTCTGAAGATACGGTCAACCGTCCAGAATGGAACTTCTTTGCCTTCCGGGATTTGACTGAAAGCAATTTCCAATTCGTAAAGGATCTCTTGTCTCCCTTCATCCACACGAGGCGCCTGGCTGGTGGGGCCGATGAATTGTGTAGAAAATAAATAAGACAATCCAGGATGTTGCTGCCAGTAAGTAATGAGACTACGCAACATATCCGGCCTTCGCAGGATTGGGCTGTCGGCTGGAGTGATGCCGCCGATGGTGATGTGATTACCGCCGCCGGTACCGGTGTGCTTGCCGTCGAGCATAAATTTTTCCGTACCAAGCCTGCTGAGTCTTGCCTGCTCAAACAGCACATCATAATTATGAAGCAGCTCTTTCCAGTTGCGTGCCGGATGAATATTTACTTCCACCACACCAGGGTCAGGCGTTACGGCAAGTTTTGTAGTACGTTTGTCGAACGGAGGTTCGTACCCTTCGATGATCAGTTTTAAGCCAAGCTTTTCAGCCGCCGCTTCAATCGAGGCGAGCAGGTCCATGTAGTGCTCGAGGTAATTTAACGGAGGCATGAAGAGATAGATCTTTCCTTCGCGCAGTTCCAGGCAGAGAGCAGTTTTTGCAACGAATACATCAAAAAGAGGAGGCTTCTCTTCCGGCTTTTTTTCTTTTTTGATCTTCGGATCTTTATCTTTTCCTGTTTTTTCTTCTTCCTCTTCCACCAATACAGGAGGATCGGTATATTCTTTGGGATAGACACCGGGCTCGTTGGAGGTAGAGTATCGTTTCTCTACTTTGTCATGATAATTTTCCAGCTCCGGTGTTTCTTCGAACGGACTACGTTCGATTTGTTTTTGCAGACGTTGTGTACTGATCTCCGCCAGCGATTTTAGCGGAAGGCGAAGTCCCATTGGTGAATTTCCGGGAATCAGCAAAAGACGCCCGTTGCGGAATTCCCATTTACTGGAGATCCATTTGTTTTCCCAATGATTCCATTCCAGAGGAATAACAAAACCGACAGGGCTAGCCATCCCTCGTTGCAGAATCTCAGCGAGTTTTTTTCTTTCGAGCGAATCGCTCAGATCGGCCTGGTAGGGGTCTACATTTACGGGTACTTTTCCTTCTTCCCACAAAAAGTAGAAAGCATCTTCGAGTGCAGGATGAATATGTTCCTGAGGTATGTTCAGGTAGTTGGTAAGCTCTTCAGAAAGTTTTTTTACGTCTTCAACTGTATAGGAAGAATTGTTTTCACCGATGTCGAACAGATCGGGATTTTTCCAGACAGGGATACCATCTTTGCGCCAGATAGCCGAGTATTGCCAGCGGGGAAGCGGTTCGCCGGGATACCATTTTCCTTGTCCGAGGTGAATGAGTCCACCTTTTCCAAATTCATTTTTCAAGCGCTTCACAAGCTCCGCGCTGAGTTTCCGCTTCTGTGGCCCGTCGGCGGCGGTGTTCCATTCTTTTGCTTCCATATCGTCTACCGATACAAAAGTTGGTTCACCACCCATCGTAAGGCGTACATCGCCGTTTACAAATTCTTCTTCCACCTGGTTGCCAAGCGCTACGATCGTAGCCCATTGTTCTTCTGTATAAGGCTTTGTCACGCGTGGATCTTCGTGGATGCGGTATACTTCGTTTTTATAGCTGAAGGTAGTTTCGCAGATATCCGTCATGCCCGTAATTGGCGCAGCGCTGATAGGATCGGGCGTACAGCAGAGAGGGATATGTCCTTCGCCTGCAAACAATCCGGAGGTTGCATCGAGGCCGATCCATCCGGCGCCAGGAATATATACTTCCGCCCAGGCATGCAGGTCGGTGAAATCTGCTTCCGGCCCCGAAGGTCCGTCGAGTGCTTTTTGATCGGCTTTGAGTTGGATGAGGTAGCCGGATACAAAGCGCGCGGCAAGTCCCAGGTGACGAAGGAGCTGTACCAATAGCCAGGCAGAGTCGCGGCAGGAGCCGCTTTGCAGGCTTAACGTGTCTTCGCAGCTCTGGACGCCGGGTTCGAAGCGAACGGTGTAGTTTACATACTTCCAGATCTTCTGGTTGAGTGCAACTAGAAAATCGTTGATCGGTATTTTTTTACTAAGGTCTATTTCGCGGAGCCAGTTATCCAGCAGCGGACCGCGTTCGGTGATCTCAAAATAGGGGGTTAGTTCCTTTTTTAAATGATGCGTATACTCGAAGGGAAAATTTTCGGCATAACTTTCTACAAAAAAATCGAAAGGGTTGATCACGATCATTTCGGCGATCACTTCCACTTCAAATTTGAGACGTTTGGTTTTTTCCGGAAACACTACGCGCGCCAGAATATTTCCAAAAGGATCTTGTTGCCAGTTGATGAATTTATTTTCCGGTTCGATCTTAAGAGAGTAAGCCAGGATAGGCGTTCGACAATGCGGAGCCGGCCGGAGGCGAAAGACATGGGGCGATAAATTTACAAGGCGATCATACTCATATACCATCTGGTGCCGTATGGCTACTTTTATCGACATATCTACTGTGTATTTAAGCGGTTTTATTCAAAATATAACGATTTTTATAAAGGGATACCAGATATTCTAGCGGATAAATGCAAAAAGTAGGAAAAAATGAGATAAGTGAAGTTTTTTCTAAGAAAGATGAAGGTGTAGCAGAGAAAGTTGTTGTAGAAAAATTGAAAATATGTCATTTTCCAACGTTGTGTTCTGTGTGCTGCAGATCATGGGAAAGGACTACTACGAAAAGATCTTCGTGTCTTTGTGCCTTTGTGTTAAATTCGTACTTTCTACGATGGCAGAAGAAGAAGACCCCGATCAATTATTCGAACGTTACAAACACAACGGTACGCAGGCACAGAAGGAAGCGCTGGCAGAAAATTACCTCGATCTGTTTCATGAACTTTGTTATGATTTTGCCTGCGGAAAACTTTTGCCGGATGGCGTACAATTACTCCCCGAGATCGTAGAAAAAATAGAAGTCCTGAAAGACCTTACGGATTGGTCGCTCCGTGCGCAGGCTTTTGAGATCCTGATGGAAGATGCCGAAGAGCGAGAAGAAACGGAAGCAGTAATAAAGAATGGGCACCTGGCTATCGAGGCTTCGCGCAGGTACGTGGCCGAGCAAGGTGAATACAAACAAATCTACCTCAATAAAATTTCTTTCTGCTACTACACGCTTATCTCTTACGAACCAGAGGCGATTGACGAGTATTGGATGCGATCGCTGGAATATTCCAAGAACTCTATTTGTGAAGATCCTGAAAAAGCGAATTGGATTCAATACTTTCACTTGTTGTATTCGTTTCTGAAAAATCCTACGCCGCGCACGGTTTATGAGCAGGCGAAGGAAAGAAGTTTTATGCGCGAATGGAGTCTTTCGCTTGGTAACAATGGCTCGCTTTATTTTGTGATCGCCTCTTCGTTTATTCGATATAAAGAAATTCAGACCTATCAAGAGCAATTTATTTTTCCTGAGCAGGAATACCTCTATTGGCTGGAAGCCTCGCTGCACGAAGAAGAGCCACAATCTTCCGAAAGAAGACTGTCAGAAGCCGGGCATTTTTACCGTAAGGAAGGCGTACGCTTAAAAAGGATTGACCTACTGGAAAAAGCCTTGTCGCTCTTTCAAAAAATGTTTTACGAAGAAGGAGAATTGTTTGCACTCTACTATGCCACCGATGCGCTCGAACAACTCGCCATCCTGCACAATGCCCGGGGAAATGGAGTGTATGCCGACGTTGCTATACAACAAGCGCTCGATTGGAACGAAGAACATAGAGAATTGATCGGACAAAATTTTTCCGTTCTACTTCATTATGCAGAATTTCTTGAACGCTGTTACCATTATCAGGGATCTATTTTCAAACCATCTTTATCGTTGATCGAAGAAATTGCTGTACAGGCCGAGGCCAAAGGCGAGGGCTACTACAGCGGCCCTTACCTGATCCTGGCTCGTGTAGCGATGGAAAGCAAGCAAGAGCGCAAGGCAGTAAGGGAGCTGAGTAAGATGTTGCTCCTGCATGAGCTTTGTGTAAACGAAGGCATTCTTGAGTTTTACAAAACACTCGATCGTACGGCTTTTCCATATGTAGAAAAGTTTTTAAAAAGTACGATGATGTTTATGTCGGAAGTAAAAGAAGGTTACGTATTCGATCCCAAAATAAAAATTTCTGAACTTGAAGAGATGAGCGAAGAACAAATCATTGATGCGTGGATCTTGCGTAAAGCGGAGATCAGGAAGAGAGCGAGGAAAGAATAAATGCTATAAGCTTTGTTAGGACAAGCGGACGCTTGCGTTAGAGATTTCAAGCTAAGGCGCAAAGAAGATTAAATACTTCCCTTCGCTGATTTTTTTTTGCGGTATATAAAATATCCTAACCGGAACCCGACGCTGAAGTTGACTTGTCTTCCTCCGTTGCTAGGAAGTTTGACTCCGAGTTGGTTGAGGTGGAAATCCGCTGTCCTGCGGGCACTATCACCGTTATCAGGATTATATTCAAGGTTAGTATTGCTGATGGTGCGTTGCATCACGCCAACGCCGCCGAATGCATCAAAGGCGAAGCGGCCGAATTTTTTTTGAAATCCTCCTGTAAGATTTATCCCTGCACAGGTATTGCGCACACCAAAATGATCTGTATAATAAACAGTATCCATCGCATGATGAAAATCGAGCGATCGATTGTATTCATAATGTCTGTAAAAAAATTGTAACCCTCCATAAACGCCATCGGGTCTGGTAAAACGGGGAAAGAAAAAATCCTGAAAATACCAGCGCAACTCTGCCGATGCTTTGTAGCCGGAAGGTTTTAAAAACACCGTATCGGAGCTGGAAGAACTATTAACCTGATAACCACCATAAAGTTGATAACCACCGGTAACCTGGACACTAAAATAGTGGAAAATACTTTTTTCGAGCGAGATCTCCAACGCTTGCCGGCTATCTACTCCTGTAAGACTGACGATATTTGTTTTTACAAGTAAGTAGCCATGTTTAATGCTGTCTTTCATGAACTGTGCGGAAAGACACAAGGGTATTAATAGAAAAAATAAGACGAGAAAATACTTTCCCGGTTTCATAGCGTGTTTGGTTAAGATGCAAACAAAGGTACTATTTTTTCCGCGCAAGAAAATTATCAAAATATTAAATAAAAGAAGACCAGTACTAAAAATTTGGTATTTTTCTGTCAAGTAATTCCTGGTGGCCTAAGTCTTCATACTTGTGCCAACATTCTAGAGCTGAGTGGAATTTGAAATGCTGAATCCATCTACGATCACTAGCATAAGAAATAATTCAGATAGAGAACTCAGGTGTTACAACTACGTACTATTCCTTATGAATACAATCCGTGCTGAAAAAGATCGAAGCGATTACAACGAAGATTTTGAATATCTAAATTTCAAGATCGAAGGAAGATGGCTGGACGAACTATTGGAAGAGCTTTATCCTGGCCGCCAATTCAAAGGATTGATCCCAACGCTCATGTATATGAATCGTGAGGACGAGCAAGCATTGGTGTGGCAGCGGATCTTACCGGAAGAAGGCGAAAGAAAAATTTGCCCTATCCTTATGTGTCCTGATGATTGCGAATTTTTTTGTACACTGATCGTGGCAGAAATTGAAAACTGGGGAAGCACTGTCTTGTGGAATCGCATTGGACTGAACACGACGATCTCAAACAACCCGGAAGCAGTAGGGTTGAATGTAGAATGGTTTCAGAAGATCGGGATGTTGGAATTTGAGGGAGAAGAATATGAGACGATGCTGGAAGCGTTTAGGAATTATGAATATTAGCTTACGCTTTCAATCCAAAATCTATGCGTTACAGACAAAACAAAAAAAAGGAAGCTTTTCAATTAAAACTTATTTTTTTGTTTTTTAATGCTAGTTTCGAAAAGAGCGCATTGCTGGCGGGGACGCCAGCAATGATGAACGTCAGTAAAAAAGAGCTTGTTGGCGCGGACATCCTGTCCGTGCCGGCTATTAAGAAAACGTCTGCGTTTTCTGTTTATTTAACGCAAGGAATTAAATCTTATAGAAACCTACACTCAGGAAATTACAAACGCATTCACCACCCACTGGTAAATAAATACGCCGACCATATAAGCCAATCCAAACAGGTAATAAAATTCCGAGCCGGTAAAGACAAGCATTACCGCCATGCCGCCAAGCACGGCCAATCCAATGGTGTAGAACTTCACGATCATTCTTCCTTTTTTACCTACAGGATCATACATTGAAGAAAGCGGGAAGATCATCGTGACACCGTAGATCGCCAGCGCCAGCCATGGGAAAGCGTTGGTGATGAAATACAATATTGTAGCAATAAATCCCACGAGTAAAGAAATCCCTACAAAATTGGAACTCTGAATTTCCTCGCGTGTGAGCGCATAGCGGCCGTATGGATTGAGGCGTAAGAACAAATTGGAAACCGGGCGGATCAGCCAGGTGGAAAGTGCAAAGATTGTGTAGAGTATTACAATTGGTGTGATGTATGGACTTAATGAAGGATAACTGCTCGCCAAAGATCGAAGCACGCGGCTTCCGAAGAAAAAACCAATCATCACGATCCATTGCATATTGCCTTTCATATTGGAGATCCAGAAAGCGTATTTTAAAAACATGCGGTATACCCAGAATCTCGCTTTTAAAGCTTCTACCATTCCTGCTTTTGCATAACTGTTGTTGGGATCCGATTGCAATGCCTTTTTAAAATGGTCCAGCGATTTTTGTTGTTCGCCTTTTTCAAGCAATCCCCAGCCGAGGTTGGCATGTGTGTAGGAATTGTCGGGATCGTAGTACAAAGCTTCTTTAATAGTATCGTATGACTCTTCTTTTTTGTCTAGCTTGATCAGTGCGGTGGAGCGTATGTTAAGACACTGTAGATTGTCTGGCTCCAGGCCTAAACCGGTGTTAGCATAGTCGAGCGCTTTTTGCCAATTTTTTTGCTGCATTTCGATCGAGGCCAGTGTTCCGTAAAAATCTGACACGGCCGGATCCAGCGTGATCGCTTCCAGCACGGATTTGCGCGCTTCGCTAATGTTGTCTTCGTTGAGCAGGATGTTGGCTTTGATATAATGAAGAAACGCTGCGCCCGGGTTGACGGAGATCGCAGCGTGAATATGCTGTAGTGCTGTATTGTAATCGCCGGTTTGATTTTTAATAATGGCCATCAGGCTATGTGCCTCTTCGTTGGTGGGCTGTGTGGAGAGTACGTTTTGCAGTTCTTTTTCCGCTTCTTTGTAACGTTTCTGCTCCAGCAGCAAATGGGCGCGTTGTAGTAGCTGATCGATCATTTTTTTATGTTAAGGTATTTTAAAATATCATCGTATAAACCAGACTCGTTGGAGTAGAGCGCATAGTTGCGCGCCGTGGTAAACCATTCTTTGGTAGAAGGTACTACTTTTTTGGAGGCCTGTAAAAGATCTTTGGTGTTCAAAGGTTCAGGTATACCAGTCTTAAAAGATTCGCGAAGCTTTTCTTCTATGGCTACATCTACCATAGCTTGCATATCGGCACCGGAAAAATCTTTCAGGTTTTTAGCAAGTGTTGTGTAATCAATATCGCGGAGTGGTTTGTCTTTTAATAGAATTTTCAGGATACCTTCTCTTCCTTCCTGGTCGGGCGGTTGGATGAAGATGATGCGATCGAATCTTCCTGGTCGGCGAAAAGCAGCGTCGAGGTGCCACGGCGCATTGGTAGCGGCTAGAACGAGCACGCCTTCGTTGGAAGCATCGATGCCGTCCATTTCGGAAAGAAATTGATTGATGAGTTGTCTTCCCGCAGAATGTTTCATATCCGAGCGACTGGCGCCAAGGGCGTCAACTTCGTCGAAGAATAATACGCATGGCGCGGTGCGACGAGCCAGCTCAAAAAGTTCGTGCAGGTTTTTTTCGCTCTGCCCGATCCACATATCAAGAATATCGCTGATGCCAACGGAAATAAATTTCGCGTTGATCTGTCCTGCGGTAGCTCTTGCCAGGTGGGTTTTTCCGCAACCCGGAGGACCGTAGAGTAAAATTCCTCCGCCTATTTTTTTGCCGTATGCTTTGTACAATTCCGGATGCTGCATCGGATGGATGATCTTCATCCCGATCTCTTCTTTCGCTTGCGCCATACCGCCTACATCGTCGAAGTTGATCTTCGGCCGCTCTACCATCATACTGTTGCGCTCTACTTCATCTACAAATTCTTCTTCTGGTGTGTAGGCATTTTGCTGGCGCAAACTTTGGTCGAGCGCTTCATCCGTCAACGATGGATTGAGCGAGAGTGTTTTTTTATAATATTCTTTGGCTTTGGCAAGCTCGTTTTCTTTCAGCAATAATTTTGCGTAAAGCAAATAGGTTTCCGCATCAATGGAAGGTAGCGCGATGATCTCTTCCAGGATCACGATGGCGGTTGAAAAATTTCCCAGACGATAATATACATTGGAGAGCCCGATCTTAGCGCGTTCGTTTTCGGAAGATTGTTGCAACACATGCTTGTATTCCTGTTCTGCTTCTTCCAGATTTTCCATCGCCAGCAGGCTGCCGGCCAAGTGCAGGCGGAGCGGAATATTGTCGGGTGAAAATTGTAATGCTTCGCGTAAATTATTAATTGTGTTTTCGTCCATGAGTGGAAATTTATAGCGGGTAAATTTAACCAGTATTTTGGCAGAATAGAAGGTTAATGAGATTTCTTTTCTTTTACCACCTGTCGGGATGATTAAAAGCTCCTGAAACATTTTAGGGTCAAAAACGATTGCAGAACGTTTTTCAGTGTAAATATATAACCCTTTCTAATAAACATGTAAGGAAACTCTGCCTAAAGAACGCCACATTTACTCTCAATAAGTTTAACAAAAAAATATACAACTATGTTAAGATGGGCTTTAATATTCCTGGTGATCGCTTTGGTAGCGGCGCTGTTTGGATTTACTGATATTGCAGCCGGCGCTGCAGAAATAGCGAAAGTAATTTTCTTCGTATTCCTGGTGCTGGTATTGGTCACTTTCATCTTTGGCATGACCTTGTTCCGAAAAGGATAAATTCCTTCGGATAAATTTTTTAAGAACACCAATAAGGTTTTTAAAACCTTATTGGTGTATAGTTTTTTAAAAACATTTAAAACAAAAACACTATGCGATCTCTTTGGACAGGGGCCATAAGTTTTGGTCTCATCAATATTCCGATCAAACTTTTTTCTGCTACGCAGGAAAGCAGTTTGGATCTTGACATGCTCGATAGCAAGGATCATTCAAACATTAAGTTCAAACGGGTGAATGAAACTACAGGGAAAGAAGTCCCCTACGCCAACATTGTGAAAGGGTACAATTACAATGGCGCCTATGTGGTGCTGGGAGACGAAGATTTTGAAGCCGCCGATGCAAAAAAAACAAAGACGATCGAGATCATCAGTTTTGCCAACGAGGATGAGATCGATAGTATTTACTACGAACAACCTTATTACCTCGAACCTGACAAATCTTCCTCCAAAGCCTACGCGCTGTTGCGCGACGCGCTTGCTACTTCAAAAAAAGTAGCGGTGGCAAGTTTTGTTTTTCGAAACAAAGAAGGATTGGCTATTCTAAAACCTTATGAAAGCGTACTTGTGCTTAATAGGATTCGCTTTGAAGAAGAGATCCGTTCGTACTCGGATCTGAATTTGCCCGCCGTATCCAAAGCCAAAACAAAAGAGATGGAAATGGCGCACAAGCTTATAGAGCAACTGACAGAAGCTTTTGATATTTCTAAATACAAGGATACTTATACAGAAAAACTAATGCAGATCATTCATGCCAAAGCGAAAGGTAAAAAACTGGTAGCTCCGAAAATGAAGATCGTGCACAAACAAAGCGGCGATCTGATGGATATGCTGAAAGCGAGCTTGGCTACGAAGAGTAAGAAAGCTTCCTGATAAGATTGAGCTATGAATTATGAGTTATGAATTTTTTCTTAAATTCATAACTCATAATTTTTTATTTCACTTTATCCAAAACCACATTCATCCACTCTTCCGGAATATTTTTCAGCGCTACCTGCAGTTCCTGAGCCCAGAATTCGGAGACTTTAGAGAGGTCGTCTTTTTCGAAACGGTGTTCGATCATCTTGAAACTATCTCTCTTGTATAATACTACATCAATCGGAAAATCTACATCGTTGGCGCTTACCCTTGTGGAGTCGAAAGAAAGGAAACCTGTTTTGAGCGCAATGCTCATGCTGGTTTCGTAGGTAAGTGTACGGTTGAGAATGGGTTTTCCATAACCGCTGTTTCCAATAATTACAAAAGGAGTATTCTCGCCTACTTCTACCCAATTGCCTTCAGGGTAAAGTAAATATAATTTATGTTCTTCGTCGTCTTTTAATTGCCCGCCTACGATGGTGAAAAGATTAAAATATAATCCTGCTTTTTCCAGCGCCACGCGGTCTTCCTCGGCTACACGCCGGAGCTGTTGGCCGAATGCATTAACGGCTTTGTAAAGTTTGTTGAAATTTTGTCCCGGAGTTTCTTCCAGCACTTCCTGGAAATAGGTTACCGCCTTATCGCGCACGGAGCGAAGTCCGCTGGTCATGAGGAAAAGCGATTGTCCTTCGTCGGTGTGAAGGGAAATTTTTTTCGCGGTAGTAGTTTCAGTTCCGGAAGAAATCCTTGTATCGGCGATGGCTACCAACCCGGATTTTAATTTTATTCCTAAACAATAGGTCATGGAAAGTAAATGTTGAATTGCGGATTCAAACTTCCTAAAAAAAACGGGGAAAGGCAAATAAAATCTGTCGTCATTGCGAGCCTGCGAAGCAATCTGTTGGCTACGAAGCCTGAGCCCGTTAATTATGATGACTAGTTTCCTATTGACAAGTACTGCGTAGATACAGATTACTTCGTCATATCGCCTACGTCGCTATTCCTCGTAATGACGGATTGTTTTTTACTGCGCTGCCACCTTCACCTGGTAGGAAGATTTATTCTCTCCGCCATTGCTCCTCAGCACTCCTTTGATCGGCGTACAATCGGCATAATCTGCGCCGTGGGACACTTTGATGAAATTTTCATCGGCCATCAGGTTGTTGGTAGGATCGAAGCCTATCCAGCCTAATTCGGGGATGTATGATTCTACCCATGCGTGCATGAAAGAAGCGCCGAGAAATTTTTTACCTTGATTGAGATAACCGGAAACGTAACGCGTAGGAATTTTATTGGCTCTTGCCATCGCAATAAAAATATGAGCATAGTCCTGGCACACGCCTTTCTTGAGCTTCAGTGCATCGTCGGCCTTAGTAGTGACGGAGGTGACATTTTTTTGATACGTCAAAAGTTTATGTACGTAAGCATTTAATTTTGTAAGGTATTCAAACAAAGAAATTTTTTGATCGTAAGGAAGGATCTGTTTGGAATTCTCAGCCTCCAGGCAAGCAAGTGGCGATTTGCGCAGGAACAAATGATGATCGATATAAAAAGCAGCAGCATATAATTTGTCAAGCTCTTCTTTCAGACTTAATGCCGACTGACTGGGAAGTTTTGTCGTTTTCTTCTGTACTAATGCCGTATAATTGAATTTAAATTCATTAAAATTATTATTCGCTTTCACACGATTGATCTCGAAACCAAACATGTTCTTATAATTGAATACGCTTTCCGAAAGCGAACTTCGGATAGAAGTATCCACCGTGATCTGCGTGAGATCGTGGCAAGGACTTACGTTAAACTCAAAGATCCCTTCCATCACAGGTTCTGTGTAGACGTTGGAGGAGTTGTATTCAATGATGTATTCTTCCATAATGTTTAAGTTTTGTTTGAGTTTTTAGTTGAGCGAAATAATTATTTATTTTCACACTCAACCCTTACACTCAATTCTGATTAATAGCTCATATATTTCCGCTCTATTTCCTTTCCCATCTCGTAGAGCTGGGTGAGCGTATTCTCCAGGAATCCAAGGGTGTCCGCTTCAATTTCTTCCATTGTCATGAAATTGAACGCGGCGTTCATTTTGCCAATCTCAAATTCAAGCGTGCCCGACTCTGCATTTTTCAGCGTTGAGATTTTGTTGACGTTTGTATTGATATGATTCAAGTTGTAAGAAATTGATTTTGGAAAATCTTTATTTAAGGTCAAAAATTCCAAAGCATCATGGATATTAGGTACAGCGCGGTAGTAGATCCTACTCATGTCAAAGGCTTCCACGCTTTTAAGCATTGTTACGCAATGATAACTTTCGATTGATTTTCCAAGCTTTTGTTTTTCGATCTTTTGAATATCCTTCACTTTGGAATACATGACCCTTGTGGTCTGGCTCGCACGCTCCAGGTGAATGCCCAGGCGGATGAGCGACCAGGTTTCGTCGTGGAGTAATGTGTTGTCGATGTAGCCGGCCACAATGGAACAGTTTTCCATTACCTTATCGGTAAAATAATAGATCCCTTCTTTTTCCATGTCCTTTTCGGTAAAGCCATTGACGAAGTGATAGAACTTATTGATCGCTCCCCACAATTCGGAAGAGATGGAATCCCTTGCTCCACGTGCGTTTTCACGTGCATAGATCACGCTGCTTTTGATGGATACATAATTGCTTTCATCAAGCGCAATGAGGTTATTGATCTTTTCTGCCTGGTAATTTTTACTGGTCTTCTTATACTCTTCGTCCAATCCCAACATCGTGAGAATGGATTCGAAAATAAAATCCTGTTTACTGGCCAACGGGGCATCGAGTGCAGAGTAATAGTGTACTTTGATATACCTGGCCGATTGATCGGCTCTTTCCAGGTAACGTCCCATCCAAAATAAACTGTTGGCAATTCTTGATAGCATAAATAATTCAAATCGTTAATTCATCAATCCTGTTACTCTCCCAATACCCATGTATCTTTTGAGCCGCCACCCTGAGAGGAGTTTACCACAAGGCTACCGCGCGTAAGCGCTACACGGGAGAGGCCGCCTTTTAAGACAAATTGTTTATTTCTTCCCATAAGGCAGAACGTACGCAGGTCGATATGTCTTTGCTCAAATTTTTCTTCTTCTTCGATAAAGGTACTGTGTACCGAAAGCGACATGATTGGCTGGGCAATGTATTTGCGTCGGTTAGCAGCTACTACCTTTTTGAATTTTTCAATTTCCTCCGGCTTTGCTTTACTACCGATCAGAATTCCATAACCGCCGGATTCATCTACTGGTTTTACCACCAGGTTTTTCATGTTGTCCATCACGTACTGAAAATCTTCTTCGATCTCGCAGCGATAGGTATGTACGTTTTTCAGGATTGGCTCTTCGTTCAAGTAATAGCGGATGATCTGAGGTACGTAAATATATACGGCCTTATCGTCTGCGGCGCCCGTACCTGGGGCATTGATAAGCGTGACGTTACCGGCCTTGTAAGCACCCATGATGCCAGGCACGCCAAGGTAAGAGTCCGGTTTGTATACAAGCGGATCGATGAAGTCATCGTCTACGCGGCGGTAGATCACGTCTACACGCTGCGGCCCATAGATCGTTTTCATGTACACAAAATTTTTGTCTACAAAAAGATCACGACCTTCCACCAGTTGAATTCCCATGCTTTGTGCCAGGAAGGAATGTTCGTAGTAAGCAGAATTATAAATGCCAGGCGACATTACCACGCAGGTAGGGTCGTCGATCCCGTTTGGCGCTACAGATTTGACCATTTCCAGCAGTTGTTCCGGATAATCGTCGATGGGTTTTACATCGTGGCTGAGGAAGAGATTGGAAAATACTTTCTTCATCGTTTCCCGGTTCGAAAGCACGTAGCTCACGCCAGACGGGCAGCGTACGTTGTCTTCGAGTACATAGTATTCGCCGTCTTTGTGACGGATCAGATCGGTGCCGCAGATATGTGTGTAAATTCCTCCAGGAGGATTCACGCCGATCATTTCTCGGTTGTAAAAATTGGAAGTGAAAACAAGATCTGCCGGCACTACACCGTCTTTCATGATCTTGCGCTCGTGGTACATATCGTGAAGAAAAAGATTAATTGCTTTGTTGCGTTGGATCACGCCGCGCTCAATGTGGTCCCATTCGGCGGCAGGAATAATTCGTGGCATCAGGTCAAAAGGAAAGATGCGTTCAACACCTTTTAAGGTATCCGAATAAACGGCAAAGGTCACGCCCTGGTTGAAGAAAGTGATCTTGGCAAATTCATCCAGTTTTTTGTAATCCTCCACCGATAGTTTTCCGAAATGTTTTAAAACTTTCAGATAATGCCTGGCAATTTTGCCGTCCTCTTTAAAAACTTCGTCAAACAGCACTTTATTAAAAGGATATGTGCTGAATACGGAGTTTTTGCTATCAACTGGGTGCAGGTCAGTCATAATAAATTGTAAATTTTTAATAATTTTAACTTAATGATATATAATTAAAATGTCAATTTTTTTTAAATATTTTATTAATATTTGATTCAAAAACAGCAATTTATTTGAAATTTATTAAACAAATCCAATACTATGATAGTATGGTTTTCTAAAGAGATATATGATTTTATTAATAATTCTGAATAATTTAAATAAAAATTGCCAATTTTTCAAAAAATGGTTCGTTTTTTTATATAAAAAATAAATTTTTAAGCTAAATAATCATAATCACTATTAAAAAATATAGGTTTTATATAAAAAATATAGTTTTTACCTTAAATAAGGTATGAATTGATCTTTTTAAGGAAGCAATAAAAAAGCCACCCTGCCATAAGCAAAGTGACTTAATCTTGTAACGAAACTAACTTGGATCGACTGTTAGGATAGTTTGACAGGATCCAATTTTGCCAGCAATTTTTTACTTCCCCAACCTTTGTTCATGATAAGGTAAGTAATGTAATTTTTCATTCCTTTAAATCCTGTATGATCCAGTTGCAATTCAGTGCCGTTGTCTTTTGGCGTCAGCGTCCAGGTCACTATTGAGTCCAGCGTGATCTTTCCCTTACCGGGGCCGCCTTTCCAGGAGTAAGAGAGTTTTTGGAAAGGAATTATTTCCAATACTTCGCAGTAAATATTTCCGTCGAAGCCAACTTTAATTTTGGGTTTTGTAGTGAACATAAATTTATGTCCTACCTCCGGCTTGAAATCGTTTTCCATCAGCCACTCCGCGAGTAAGCTCAGATTTGGTTAGGTATTCCCACAACACTTCCTTCGGATGCGGATAAAACCATCGATGTTGAATGTTTTTTTGCATGATCGTATTAAGTAACTTAAAAGTTACGCAAATATATAGGTAACTTTTAAGTTACACAAATAAATTTATAAAATATTTAAACCATGATTTACAGGATCGAAGAATTTTCAAGAGTTTGTAGTCATTGCAAGAATGTAGCAGAGCGAAACGATGAAGCAATGAAAGGCAATCGATTAGCATTTGAATAGCCATTTTGAAAATCCTTTACCCTAAAAAATCCTGCTTCAAACAATGGGATATATACAAGGAATATATATTCTGATGTAAGTAGTTTAATAGCCCGGCCGACGATCTTTGTTTGGATGAATGCAGAAGGGGTATTTTATCTTAAAAAAATTTAACGACTAAGACTTATGGACATCAAAAGAATTTTTGGAACTATACTCACCGGGTTAGGGATCATTGCATTGATTTATGCAGCTATTTTGTTTGTAAATACAAACAGCGGCGGCGTGCGTGATGTGAAGGTCCTGATCACTTACAGCGTGCTCGGATTGATCTTTTTCGTATCGGGCATTGGCCTGGTGAAAATGACGGGCAGCAATTAAGTATTCAGTTTTTAGTCATGAGTCCTGAGAATTCTACTCAAAGACAGAGGACTCACGGCTCATTACTTAGCACAATATTTTTTGAGACTTGATCTTACTGCCAGCGTTCTATTTGTTGGCTGAATTTTTATGCGATGCTTTTGGCAGCAATTTTTTAAGCGCTCTTTTTTATTTATTTTTGTGGTCGACAAAAATAAAAAATCATTTCAACAGCAAAAGCATGAAGAGAATTATTTTACAACAATGTTTGGTATTGCTATCACTAATTTTTGTGAATTGCGATGGCTCTAAAGAATCTTCACAACAATCGGTTGCCAAGGTAAATAGTATAATAGACCTGATCGGAGATAAAAAACCGGAAGAAGTGAAGCGGCTTGAATTAAGAGATAAAGGAATGACCGAGCTACCCAACGATATATACCTACTTAAAAATATTGAATATTTAGACATCTCTAATAATCAAATAAAAAAATTGCCCGAAGAAATTCAGCAACTAAAAAAACTTAGAGAATTTGTAGCTCAAAACAATCAGTTAGAAGATTTAAGTAAAGATCTTTTGTCTATTAAGAGTTTGAAACAATTAGTTTTGAAAGCAAACAAAATTGATAGCATCCCGGCTGAAATAATAAATCTAGACTCTCTTATAACAGTAGATATTACAGATAACCAAATGACAAAGGTTCATAGTAATATATTTTTAATCAAAAATTTGACAGAGTTGAGTATTTCAAATAATAAAATTGCCGAATTGAATATACCTAAAAATCCTTCAATTAAACTAAGCAAGCTATATGTTGCAAACAACCAGCTGTCTGAGGTTCCCGACGGTATTGAACAATTAAAGAACCTGAACACGCTGGATCTAAGTTTCAATAAAATTACATTATTAAACAACGAGATCTATAAATTGACAGATCTCAAATTTTTAAATTTGGAGAATAATCTTCTCTCCTCTATTTCGCCCAAAATTTCAGCTTTTAAAAATTTGGAATCATTGTCTATCGCGATGAATAAATTAGGATCAATTCCTGAGGAAATCTATCAATTGCCAAATCTAAACTTTATTCAAGTAGAAGGGAATGCGTTTAAATTTGACTTTTTAAAAATCAATAACAAAGAAAAATTTGCCAGCATTTGGCTTAGTGATTATCAGGTTGACAAAAAAACCATTTCATTAAAAGAGTATAAAACACTTGCTGAGATAGCGATCTATTTTAAGAATGATCCACCAACAGAAATTGATAATTACAAAAAGTACTTTGTAGATTTTAATGGTAATTTATTACCCAGGATAGAGCCGGCAATAAATTAGGATTGAGCTTTAGTTATGAATCCTGAGAGGGGATTCTATTTTGCAGTCGCTCGCGAAAACCGGGCGACTGCAAAGATATTTTTTTGTATTGACGCTTTGTCAACTGGCTTTCTCTTTTTACTTTTACAGCATCAGCTCTACTTTTTCTGACTGTATTTTTTTTGTACCATTTTTTAAACTATCATTTTTATGAACTCAATGTCCATCGGGATCTTCCTGTGTTTTTTATTTTGTTTGTTCAATCGTTTTTCCTTTGCAGATCCTCTTTATTATCGTAGTGCCGGTTCCGGTTTCTGGGATCAGCGCACCACCTGGGAAACCTCTGCAGACGCCGGATTCAGCAGCTTACTTCCTGTTGCTGTTGCGCCGGATTCGAGTGTGGGAACAATTTTTATCCAGGCAGGTGATACCGTCATTATTCGCGATACGCTCACGATCGATGAAGTGATCGTAGAAGAAGGCGGCGTGTTGGTATATGGAAATTATCCTTCGGTGCTCACAATCCACAATGAACAAGGTACGGATCTATTGGTCTATGGAACCTTTGAGGATAGTGGCCCTGAAAATCTGACCTGGCGGTTGGGTGCTTCATGGATGTTTGGCAGTAACGGTACCATGATCCGAACCCGAAGCACCAGCGCCACTGCATGGCGCGACCATTATGAAAATGGCATTGCTTCTATTCCTGCTACTTCCAATTGGATCTTGCGAAAACAAAATACCGATCAGCCGAGTCTTTCAAGTGTTTCCAGTTATTATGGAAACCTGATCGTAGAAAATTTCACAGCTTCATTTTGGAATGCCAACGTGGTGGGTTCTAAAATCACAGGCATTAGCAGTGCACCCGTGATCAAAGGCAATTTTGAAATTGGAACAGGAGGATTAAACGGAGTAAAATTTTATAGTCAAAACAGCGCGGTAAATAGGATAGCAGTAAAAGGAAATGTATCCATCGGTGCTACATCGGAATTAAGATTGGAAGATGCGCCCACCACCAGCGGTGCCTCTGGCCTGGAGATTGGCGGTGACCTGGTGGTGCATGGTACGCTGTCGTACGATCCTGCGGAGGTTACGGATCAAAACAGGATGATCCGTTTTTCGGGAACTAACGATCAATATATTTCCGGTGAAGGAAATATATCAATTTATAATCTTACCAATCACAAAACTTCCGGCAATCTTATTCTCAATCGCGCGCTTACCGTTGATCATATAATAATTTTGGAAGAAGGAGCTTTCATGCTTCATCAGAATACACTGAGCTTGCCGAACAGCGCCACCAATGCGCTTTCCCGCATCAACGGCTGGATCGTAAGCGAAACCAGCGATCAGGCTTCTACTTTGGCCTGGAAGATTGACATAATAGGAATGATTTATGAATTTCCTTTCGGAAAAAACAAACAGCAGTATATTCCATTCCGCTTTTCTTTACAGCAAGGAAATGCAGGAGTAGTAAAAGTTTCTACCTACACCACTAGCGTAGCAAATCTTCCTCTGCCGGTATTTCCTGTATTCATTAACAACCTCGATGTAAATGGTTCTGATTATGCCTTGCATACGGTAGACCGTTTTTGGTATATTGATTGCGAGGCAGGATGTACAGCGACGTTAGAATTTTCTTACAGTACAGATGAACGGCCTTCAGGTTCAAGCCCGCTACAGGCGAGAAGATTTAATACGCTCACCAATTTATGGGAAGATCCTCTTTGTTGCCAAACACAAAACGCACAAAGCGTAAAGATCCCGAATGTAACAGCATTTGCCGAATGGACGCTTATGGAAGAAAATGATGCGCTGCAGATCCGGGAGCAGCAATCGTCTTCTGTTGTCTTGAATCGACATGAGCCAACGAGTTTATATCCTTCTCCCTTTTCGGATGAATTGTTTATTCGCTACGAACAGCCCTGCGATAGTGAACTATGGATTGAAATTGAAAACCAATTGGGAAGAAAAATTTTTACCCGATCATGGTATTCTAAAAAAGGTTCCTACTGTTTACCATTGGATCTTTCGACTCTACCAGAAAAGGGATTGATGATCGTGAAACTGATCCGGAACGATTCTATCGAAACGTTTAAACTGGTGAGGGAATAAAATACAATCTCCAGGGATTAGGATTGGAAAGAAACAATGAAGTTCAAAGAACGACACTATTTCTTTTCAGATCCGGATTTCAACGCAAAATGCGCAAAGTGATTAAGCTTTAGTGCTTCAAAATATATCGTAGCTTATTTAATAAACTAACGTCTGAATTCCATGTGCAGGAATCGTTTCTTCCAGGGCTGTTTTGCCGATATACAATTTATACTTGATCGCGTATGGACTTTGATTCAGCACCACGGTAACCATTCTATTATAGTTGGTAAAAGAAGTAGCGATCAGGTGGCTTCTGCTTGTAGTGGTGCTTACTCGCTTCATTTTCGGGCGAATGAATTTTGAAAAGTGACCGATGTAATAATACGTAGGCGTGTAAATCAATTCCCCCGTACGCGTGTCGCCGTGAATGGGAGCGAAGCAGTAATTGCCTACATGGTTCGGGCCGCCTTTCTCATCGAGTAGCACGTTCCAGAAAGTCCAACCTACGGTACCGTTGTTGAAATCGCGGATCATCGATTGTCCAAACTTTTCGCCGTTTGACCAGGATTGATAACCGCTTGTATCGAATTTATCAATGCAGCCTTCGGTGAAGAGAATATTTTTCTTTGGAAAAGATTCCTGCACGTTGCGAACATTGTCATACATCGGCTCACCGCCCGACCATGGCTCGTACCAATGGTAACCAATGCCCCAGGCATATTTAGCCGCTTTAGGATCGCTGAAAATAACGTTGGCACGCTGCGTAAGCAAATCGCGGTTGTGATCCCAGACGATAATTTTTTTGTCCTGTAGTCCTTCTTTTTCCATCGTAGGGCCTAAGAATTTTTTCAAAAAATCACGTTCTTCTTCAGCGGTGAAAACGCAGGATTCCCAGATCTGTGCGGCCATTGGCTCGTTTTGTACGGTGATACCCCAGATAGGAATTTTTTCTGCTTCGTATGCTTTGATGAACTTAGTGAAATAAGTAGCCCAGCCCTGGTAATGATCGGGAAGCAGCTTGCCGCCTTTCAGCATATTGTTGTTGTCTTTCATGAAAGCCGGAGGCGACCATGGACTGGCATATAAAGTAAGTTTTCCACCCGCTGCCGCGATCGCTTTTTGGATCATTGGAATGCGGAACGGCTTGTCGTGTTCGATGGAAAATGTTTTTAACTCTTTATCGCCTTCGTTGATATAAGTATAGCTATTGCTGCTGAAATCGCAACTGTGAATGTTAGTACGTGCCAGCGAATAGCCGATGCCTTGTGCTGTATCGTAGCAGGCTTTCATAAATTCCTGTTGTTTGGCAGGAGGCAATTTGGCATACACTTCCGCAGAAGCATCTGTGATCGCTCCGCCAATTCCCATAAAGGTTTGAAATTCTATTTCAGGGTTTACGAAAACAGAGATCTCCGATTCCAGCGCTGGTGGAGCTTCCTGGAATGCTTTTTTCCCTGTGAAACTCAGGCGCAGGTTGGCGGAATCTGCGCTGGTGTATACCATTACTACTTTGTTTTCTGTAGTAAAGCCAGGTTTCTCGATGAGCGGCTCTACTCTGGGGCCACAGCCTGTCAGCAGAACAAAAGAAAAGAATACGGCTAAAATTTTTTTCATGAATAGTTTCATTAAATGTATGGCTCAGAATCCATGCCCGATCGCGTTCTGAAAGATGGGATGCAAAGTAGTATATTGTTTGTAATTAATAAAACAGTTCAAAACTGTTTTGCGAAGATTTTTTTTGCGTTGCAATTCCTCAGTATGCGAAACAAATGCACGCCCAGGCGATCAATCCATCTTTATGATTACACAAAAAAAGCCTTCTTACGAAAAGAAGGCTTTTTTGATTGCGATCTAAACTTTCAAAAATTGGTTTAAAGTGTAATGCTCAATGTTTTCAAGAGTTAAAATTAGATTTTATATTTTTTTGAAATTTCTTTCAACATGAACCATAATGTTTGACGCCTCGAAGTCTACTATGTCCGCTCAGAGTCTACCGCACCTGGAAATTTATTTTCACGAATAATGTTTGCAGGGGACTCTGAGCTGTAATAAGAACCACCTGCGTTGCTACAAACAGCTCAGAGCCCTCTGGTGAGGTTGCTGTTAAATTTTTTAGATGTACCCTGACAAATTTTATTAACTTTCAAAGAGGATACCGTCATTGCGAGGAATGTCGCCGACAGGCGATATGACGAAGCAATCCGTTAGCTACGCAGCAACAGTGTCATGGGCTTCGTAGCTAACGGATTGCTTCACAAAGGTCGCTATCGCTCCCATTGTTCGCAATGACGTTA
>DATLOZ010000025.1:0-127593 GCA_035535995.1 Cytophagaceae bacterium | reverse complement strand
CCGGAAAAAGAGGGATGCCAGATGCCGGATACAAGATGCCAGACAAAGATCTGCATTGCGTATCTGGTATCTGGCATCCTGCATTTGGTGTTTGTGTCACGACTGTTTTTATTCATCCAACTCATTTCCCTGGATCAGGTTTGGATCGGCATTTACATTCTTCCGCGATTCGGTGGAAGATTTCGTCTTTTTCTGAAGTCCGCCAAAATCAAGCTCGGCAGGATTGACAGATTCGGTTTTAGGTAACCCCGCAGGGTTTTCGGATATTATTTTTTTGCGAAAAATTTCTTTTAGCTTTTTCATAAAATATTTTTTTCAGTCGTACCACAAGTTGTTTAAAAGACAAGCACAGTTCTAATCAATTCCTGAGTAGTTATATTCTTTGCTCCTTCCTAGAACAGGATTAAAAAAACTTCAGTTCTTTTTAATCAAAAACAATCGCCAGAGGTATTGATTGATGCAAACTTTCGCCTGATCTATGTAAAAGACCATTTGAGAATTTCCCTTACATTCGACCAAACTTCGCCTATGCATACCATCGCCAAAACATATAAGAAAAAAGATTTCCCCGTACACATGATTCGTCGCTTTCTTGAGCCTGGGCCGATCTTACTAGTTAGCTCTTGCTGGAGAGGCAAAACAAATCTCATGACAATGGGCTGGCATACGGTACTTGAATTTTCTCCTTCACTCGTAGGATGCATGATCAGCAGCGGGAGCCATAGCTTCGACATGATCCGCAAAAGCCGGGAATGTGTACTCAATGTTCCTACTACCAATCTAATGAGGCAAGTGATCGGAATTGGAAATGTGCATGGAGACAAAATAGATAAGTTCGAAAAATTTCATCTTACGCCACAGAATGGCACCTATGTACACGCTCCGATCGTGAAAGAGTGTTATGCTAATCTTGAATGCAAATTGCACGACGATAGGCTGGTGTCTAAATACAATTTTTTTATTTTTGAAGTAGTAAAAGCACATGCACCCGCTAGCCCGAAATATCCGGAAACCATACATTATACTGGCGACGGAGTATTTATGCTTTCAGGCAAACATGTCAACTACCAGAAATTTTTTAAGAAAGAAAATTTATAATTATGGATGCTATTGAAACTAAAAATGGACAACTGACCAAATTGCTCTTGCTGGCTGGTGTATTGGCCGGACCATTATTTATTGCTATCTATCTCGTAGAAGGTGCTACACGTATGAACTACGATCCTGTCCGCTATCCGGTGAGCTCTCTTTCTATCGGTCCGGATGGATGGATACAGATCACCAACTTTCTGATGACTGGTTTTCTATTTCTTCTTTTTTCTGTTGGAATGCGACGTATCCTCGAACATACGAGAGCGGGAGGCTGGGGCCCTTTTCTGATGGGCCTTATAGGGATAGGACTGATTGGCGCTGGCATTTTTTCAACTGATCCGGTGTATGGCTATCCGGAAGATCAACCTTTTCTTTGGGGACAGCAAACCTTGCATGGGCATCTGCACAATATAGTTTCTATGTTGGTATTTATCGGCATCCCCGCTGCCTGCGGTGTCTTTCGTCGCCGCTTCAAAGCATTGGGCGAACGCCGATGGGCTTCGTATTCCCTTATTTCCGGCATTGGCATGCCCTTGTTTTTTATACTGGCTGCTCTCGGATTTAACCAGGTATCTATATTTGCAGAATACGGAGGAGCCTTTCAACGCTTGTCTACCGGCATAGGATTTGCTTGGGTAACATTGCTTGCCTTGTATTTGTTGAAAACGGAAGCTCCGAAATAAAGTCAACATTAACTCAGAGAGGAAAACTCCGGCAATACTTTCACAGATTCTGTTTATTGAGGCCTTTATATTATTTTGAAAATCTTATTTTCGCAGACCCATAAATTTTTGAAAAGATGAAACCATTTTCATTCTCCTTATGCTTGCTCATTCTCCTGTATCTGGCGGGCTGCCAGGCATCCAGACCTGTTGTGATAAACCAGACACTTCCCTCTAAAAACATTCAGCAAGTGACATCCAACAACACCAATATCTGGTGGACCCAGCAAGGACCAGGAGAGCGTTATACGTTGATCAAAATTGATTCCACCGGGAAGATCAACGTACTTGCGGCCCAGGCAGCCGAGCCTGATTTTCTGAAAACACTTAAACCGGATTCCAATATCCAGGTAAAAGGAACCATCGATGCTACGCAATTATTAAAATTACAAACACAGTTGGCGCTATTTTATCAAAAGTCTTCCAGCTTAAGAATTACCAACGAAGCGCTGTATCGCCTGGCAGAAGCTTATTTCAACGGGCTTATCGACAGTACTAAATACGAGCGTTTGTACAACCAGGTAATCCTTCAATCTACGGCGATCATCGATTCAGAAATTGAATTGGAAGAAGCGAAAGCGGAAACCATACAAGCAGAGACAGAAAAAGCCAGGATTGAATTACAACGCAGGCAGTTGGAATTTAGAATGCTTCAATGGGAAAAAGGGATGAAAGTGGAAGAGGAAAATATACCAACGCCAAAAGAAGAAAAAGATACCACTTCTACAAAATAGTTATGAATTATGAGTTATGAATGTTGAATGGATTAACTCATAATTCAACATTGTGTTTGCTCAGAGTCTCCCGCGTCCAGAAGCATAAATGTAGCAACAGCTTCTACCAGGGGACTCTGAGTGGACTAAATTATGAGTTATGAATGTTGAATGGATTAACTCATAATTCATAATTCAACATTCATAACTTCTGCATTACTCTTTAAAGCCATAAACCTTCGTTTCCGAAACTTTATCGGGTACTTCTTTGCCGGCTTGTTCTGCTACTTGCCTTAGCACTTGCCACCAGCGGAGGGGGAGATTTTTTTTATTGAATTTCATGAGCGAAACGATCACTACATTTTCTTTGGGGTTAACATAGATCTGTTGACGATACATACCCATGGCCAGGTAATCGCCTACTTCTTTTTCGCCAACGAACCAGTTATTATTGTAGCCAACATTTTCACCCAATGCATTTACCGGACTCGTAGAAGCGATCACCCAATTGCTGTCTATTACTTGTTCGTTGCCCCACTTACCTTTGTTGAGATACAATTTTCCGAATTTCGCATAATCCCTGGCGGAGGCGCCAAAGCAGCTGAATGAGCGTGTGTGGTTAGTTTGGTAATCATATGCCCAAACCGTAGAATCGCAAGTGCCGATCTTTGACCAGATCTTCTCGGAAAAATATTCGTGAAGCTTTCTACCTGTAGTGCGCTCTAAAATAATTCCGACAAGGATCGTGTTGATGTTAATGTACTCCAAATGTTCACCAGGACGGGCATCGAAGTGCATCATCTTCAGCATATGTTCCATCTTGCCATAATACGCATACGCAATATTGTCTACCTCCATTCTAAGTCCGGAAGTTTGGTTGAGCAGATGATTGATGGTGAGTTGATCAAAGTAGGGATGATAATTGAGCTCAGGGATATAATCTTTTACATGATCATTCACCGACCCGATGTATCCTTCTTTCAGCGCCACGCCCACCGTAGCGGAGACTAATGCTTTGGCAATGGAGAATCCGGGAGTGGGTTCGTTTTCCTTTATTTCTTTGTTGTTGTATTCAAATACAATGCTATCATTTTTGATCACTAAAAAATGTTTCGCTTTGCGATCTTCCAGGAATTCCTCTAAGGCTGCTTTTTCCAGAGGTTCGTTAGGATCCCAATTGCTTACATAGATTGGCTTGTTGTTGGTACGCTGCGGAAAATTAAAAGCCTGGTTGGAACACTGTAGCGCATTTTTAACTAACACGTTTTTCTTTTTAAAACGATGTATGTCTTTTTCATCGGGTACGATGTACAGATACGCCTGGTAGGGCATGCAGCCTGCAAGATTTATTACCAGCAATAGCACAGCAATCCACCGCAATCCATTTTTATGAACTGCCGAATGCATTTTATACAAAATCATTTTCTAAAATTTTTTTCATCTTGGTCATTTAAAAATACCCTGATCTGAAAAAAAATGTGTTACAAGATTCACACATTTTAAATCAAGATTATATGACAAAAATACAATGAAATGTTGATTATTAATCCTGATGTAAGAAGATAGAGGAATTAAAAAATTGTGCGTTTTTAAGCTTGATATACAGTATTAAAGGATTTTCAGGAGTAGAGATAGTCATCATCCCTATTAATTAATTTACAAGATTGCTTTTTGGGGTTTGTAAAGGATTCTTTTTCAATGTTACTTTTTTGTTAAGCTCATTGAGCACTAGTTGATCACGGCCGTATATGTCTCTGTAAAAAACAGTTTTGCCGGAATAAATATCTTTGTAATACGTCCAGTACGTGATCATCACCGGCACCTTCTTTTGCAAGCCGATCACTACATTATCTCCTTTGATTACCATCGTTTCAATCTGCTCACGGGAGAAACCTTGTTTTTTCAGGAGATACTCTGCCAGATCAAGCGGCTTGTACACACGGATACAGCCGTGGCTGAAGGCTCTACCATTTTTTTCGAAATCACCTTTTGAAGGTGTATCGTGCATATAAATAGAATAAGGATTGGGCATGTTGAATTTCACTACGCCCAATGCATTTTTATATCCGGGCGATTGCTTTACTACAAACGGAAAATTGTCTTTGCTATACATTGCAAAATCCAGCGTATAAGGGTCTACAATTTCCTCCCCTCTCCAGAGCACCATATCGTTGCGGTCTAAGTAAGACGGATCGCGTTTGAGGATCGGAAGAATTTCTTCGGTAGCAATATTTCTTGTGACAGTCCAATAAGGATTGAATTCTACGTTGACCAGGTTGGCATGAAATATTTTTGTTCTGTGTTCTTCATTGCCCACCACTATCCGTGTAGAAAAATCTATTTTCTTTCCTTTGATATAGTGCAGCTCATAGCCTGTAATATTTACCAGCAAATATTCTTCCGGCGAAGAAGGTTCGAGCCAGCGGCAACGTTCCATGTTTACGCGGACGATGTCTTTTACTTCTTTCAGTGTAAAATTGAGACGGGCAATTGTTTTTTTGTCGAGCAAACCTGTAGTAGGCAATCCCTGGTTTACCTGAAAATCTACCAAGGCCAATCTCAACGTAAGATCAAAAATGCTATCGGTAGGTTCGCGGAGAAGCAATCCCATGTTGTAAAGCCTTTGTTTGATGCTCAACAGTACCGTACTGGTATCGCCGGCTTTCAGGTCTTTGCCCGGGTATTCTATTCTAGGCCATTCTTCTCCTGCCTTTTCCAGCTCGTCCAGGTGCAGGTAGTCGGCTCTTAGCTCTTCGTACATTTCAGTGTGCGGTCTTAGGTATGCTGCAAGCGTATCGAAATCTGAAGTGAGTAAATGTTCCCAGGCAACAGTATCCTCAGGAGAAAGAGCGCGTGTCTGATAATTCCATTCGGGAAAAACTGCTTTTGGATATACTTTTCCGGACCACATATCGCGGCAATAGCGCATTAGGGAAGCGGTAGCCAGCAATTCGATCTGGAGCTGGTTTTGAGAAGAAGTGTCTTTTTTGATCTTTTTTAAAAACGCTTCGATCGCATCAGGGTGATAATCGTCGGGTGTGAGTCCATCGTATTCTGCTGTGCGTACTAAGACAACCATTTGGCGGATCTTTTTTTCATCCGGCCAGATGCCCTGATAATTGCGGGCCTGGTAAAGATTGATCATTGCCGTCCAGACTGGAAAATCTACTGTATCTGCGGTAAAAATATAACCCGCCTCGTGTGTCTTAAAAAAATCCTCAAGCGAAATCTGAAGCGATACTTCATCAGGCTTCCAATATCCTCTTCGGATTTTTTGTTTCGGGTTACCCTGAGCCGGCGCTACAGGCCTTATGGAATCCGGGTTTGCCGCCGGTTGCATTTTTTTGGCAGAAGCCGTAGGATGCGTCTTAGGCGAGCAGGAATAGATCGTGCCGGTAAAAAGAAGTAGTAATAATAACTGGTATAATTTCATATATGCAAGACTTAGGTTTCCCTCAGTCCAGCCATATACATTTGTTTAGATAGTTGGAATCGGGATAATAAATGAACAATAAACTGTTTCCCGAAACAGAGCGGGAAATCTTGTGGAAGCTTTCTGCCGGTAAAACCGGACATCCGAAGCTTCTTCCCATTCTGCCATTTTGTTGGATAAACTCCGGGCGCGCATAGTCTGCCGTATGCATTACGATAGCGCGCTCACGTGCCTTGCAGTTGAATCCCTTATCGAGTCCATCGAGCCTCAGCGACAAGCCGTGCTGGCCGTAGTAAGGTTCGGAGACCTTATAAAAGCCAAGGCTGCTTTGGCAGGAATGTGGTGTGTTGGAAAATTCATTGGCGTATAAATTGCCGGAATTTTTTCCATGTGCTACATAATCATTCAACACCAACGCAGAGTCTAGAAGGTCGATCATGTAGAACCTCTTTTCGCTGGAAGGCTTGGAAAAATCAGCGATCATCAGGTAGCGATAACCCGCACCCAGACTATCTTTCATTTTTTCATAGCCTTTCAATGTAAGAGAAAGAACTTCGGCATTTAATCCTTTTGCGGCCAGTTTATCCAGCAGCAAAACTGTTTTCATACTGTCGGAAGTGGCAATAGTTGTGGTATTTCCGCTTTCTTCAGGAGCAGTTTTTTCAGCAGCAAATTTCGTCCCTGTCAGCAACGTTGCTGCGAGGAGAAAACACAGTAAAATAAAAGGTCTGGAAGTCATATGCCTCTCTAACGACAGAACTAGTTGATATAGTTCATGTTAGAAAAGTTTTTTCTTTCCAAAACCTTACATTGAAATGACTTCCATTTTTGGGTTATTTTAACTCATTGTTTCCAATGCAAAGGAGAGAAAATATCGACCCAAAAGTATTACAGCATTTTTTGAAAGAGTTGTTTTAATCCCATTAAAGCTATGAGTATTGTCCGTTGCTGCGGTTGCGGGAGAGTCCGCTCAGAATCTCCCGCTCTCATCAGTTATTTATTTAATAGTAATGCTTGCAGGGGACTCTGAGCTGCTGGTAGCAATGACAGAAGTCTTTATTAACTCACTCAGAGTCCCCTGCTAAGTTCGCTGGTAAATTTCAAACTTCAGGTTGCGGGAGACTCTGAGCGAACATGAAAAGCTATGAGTATTGTACTTCGCTTAGTCCGCTCAGAGTCTCCCGCGCCAATTAGTTATTTGTTTAATAGTAATGCTTGCAGGGAACTCTGAGCTGCTAGTAGCAACGACAGATGTCCTTATTAACTCACTCAGAGACCCTGCTAAGATCGCTGGTAAATTTCAAACTTCAGGTTGCGGAAGACTCTGAGCGAACATGCGTTTTCGCTGTTCTTGGAATTTATTCTGTACATTCCCGCAATTTCTGTTGCGCGATGTTGTTTTTTCTTTATATCTTCTTCCATATCACTTGAAACTAAGGCAGCAATAATTTAAATTAACAATAGATAATTCGCATAGATAAAACGCACCATACATGGATTTCGTCGACTATTACAAAGTACTGGAAATAAATAAAAATGCAAGCGATGCCGATATTAAAAAGGCTTACCGTAAACTCGCGCGCAAATACCATCCGGACGTGAATCCAAACGACGAAACTGCGAAAAAGAAATTTCAGCAGATCAACGAAGCGCACGAAGTACTGAGCGACCCGGAGAACCGTAAGAAGTACGACAAATATGGCAAAGACTGGAAGCATGCGGATGAAATAGAAAAACAGGGTCAACAACGCGGACCTTTTGGCGGCGGGTTTTCTGGTGGCAATACAGGTGGAGGAAATTTTTCGGAAGATGATTTCTCCGATTTCTTCAGCTCTATGTTTGGCAACCGCTCTGGCAATAAGCGTGGCGGACAAAGCAAATTCCGTGGCCAGGATTTCAATGCGGAATTAAACCTGGACTTAAAAGACGTCTATACAACCAACAAACAAACGCTTACCGTAAACGGAAAAAGCATCCGTCTTACCATTCCTGCCGGTGTGGAAAACGGACAAACGATCAAGATCCCTGGCCATGGCAGCGCAGGTGTGAACGGCGGCCCAAACGGAGATCTTTTTATCACCTTTTCCATTTCCAACAATACTAAATTCAAACGCGATGGCAACAATCTTTTTTCTACCGTAGACCTGGATCTGTATACTGCAGTGCTCGGCGGAGAGATCATGGTAGATACGTTTGACGGAATGGTAAAACTCAAGATCCCGGCGGAAACTCAAAACGGCACTAAAGTAAAACTAAAAGGAAAAGGATTTCCGGTTTATAAAAAAGAAGGAGAATTCGGGGACCTCTATATCACTTATCAAATCAAGGTTCCAACAAATCTCAGCGCTAAGGAGAAAGAATTATTCACCGAACTGTCTAAACTGAAAAAATAATGGAAACTGACCGACTCATCACCATACAACAGTTCTGCGTCCTTCACGACGTCAGCGATTCCTTTATCATTTCTTTGAATGAATTTGGACTGGTTGAGATCATCACCATCGGTCAGCAACAATACCTGCAACACGATCAGCTCCGCGAACTTGAAAAAATAATCCGCCTGCACAACGACCTTCACATCAACCTGGAAGGGATTGATACTATTACCAGTCTGCTCCAACGCCTGGAGTCCATGCAGCAGGAATTAATTGCAGCCCGCAATAGGCTTAGGTTGTATGAGGAATAATTTTGAGTTATGAGTTATGAATGTCGAGTTGAGTTAAAATGCATAATTTTTCTCCTTTGCGTTTCCATTTATTCCCAATCTTTGCTTATTATAGTAAAACGATTTCAAGTATAACTTTTAAACTAATCCGAAACATGAAAAAACTATTCTTCCTTTTTGTCTTCGCTTTTATGAGCGTAGTAGGCTATTCGCAATCTGCACCTGAAAAAGCCAATACCATCATTATTACCTTGCCGGATTCAAACACTGCTTCTGCCAAAGTGATGAAGGCTTTGCAATCGCGCGATTATACGCCGAGTGAAAAAAACAAAGTGATCACTACTGCGGCAAGAACGTTAAAAAATGGTGCGAGAGTTTCTTACAACGCGCAGCTCAAAGGCACGGAAGTATACCTTACTGGAAAAATCCTGGTAGCTGGCCAAACCAATATGGTAATTGCCAATCAAGGCTCTAAAGGTACTCCGATCATGAATGGCTGGGAAGAAATGGAAAAAATAGCTAAGGAGATTGGCGGGAAAGTCCAATATAAATAAACAAGAGTAGGTCAGCAAGAGCAACAGCAAGAGTATTCAGTATCATTCCGGATACTCTTGCTGTTGCTCTTGCTGAATTACTATTCTACGCTCCAATCCGCTACCTTCCAGCTTTTCGATTTGCAGCCGGTTACTTTGCAGGTTGTTTTATCTTTTCCATAAGACTTCAACATATCGGCCGGCACAGTGATCCTTGTCTCTTCTGGCTTTTCGGCTACTACTCCTTTTGCCTCACACTCAAATATCACTTTTATATTTACCGTCACGCCTTTGTTGGTAGGGTTGTCTACCGCAAAGATCACGTCATCATGAAGCACTGCGGCATAGAGGGCGATGTCATTTTTAATGCCTACAAGACTGTATGAATGTTCCAGTTTCAGAATTTTTTTCTTGTCGCGGTTATTGAGCACATTGCCAATCTCGAATTCTGATGATAAGCCATCAACGGTAGCGGTTCTCCATTTTATTCCGAAAACGATCAGGTGCAGGTATGTTTTATTTTCGGTAAGTTCAAAAATTCTGTTCCCCAGTGAATCTCTCAGCTCTGTGCGTACAGAGCTATCCAAGGTTTTTACTTTATAAGATTTAAACCCTTTTTTCACTTTTTCCTGGATCAATGCCAGCGCTCCTTTGCGCATGGTTTCTGCCTCTGTCTTCACATCTTTCGGGGTGTTTGCGTTCAGGTTCCAGCCAAAGATCAACGATTTGTACACTATGCCGTCTTTTTCTTGTTCGCGCAATAAGGAAATTTCTCCTTTGTATCTGGTAACCGATTCATAGTACTTGGTTTTGCGGTACCAATCTTCAAAAGAGGAATCCGGAGAAGTAGATCTTTGATTGAAGATAAAATCCTTATCCGAATCTACGATCATTGCCGCGATCTGTCTTTTGGCCTTTCCTACCGCTGCTGTATCCGAAGGATTCGCTGCTTGTACGCCGAGCGCACACAGGAGACAGCAAAAAAGCAACGTAAATTGTTTTATGTTTTTCATGACTAGTTTTCGTTTTAAGTTACACTTGCAGAAAGATAAAGAAATTGAGGCATGGGCACTTTCATGATTTTCAGAAATTGTTACAGCATTCAACGTTATTAATATTCTGTCGCGACAGAACTAGTTAAAAATGTTACAGGATTGCAGATTTTCATATATTGTCTTAAAATCTGTCTCGCATGGTTGGAAATATTATTTCGCTTTTTTTAAAATTGTTTTTATTGGTTTTCGTTTACTTGTTTTTTCTGGGTACCACTTATTCCGATCTTTCCAAGGCTTACCGGATGCGCCATTGGGAAAAAGTATCAGGAAAAATAAAAAATGTATTTATAGAACGGGATACAAACAATCAGTATGTATCCAAAAAATATATAAATACATTCGTGTCATACTCATACGAGAGGAATGGTAATTCTTTTTCCAATACGGAGCTTGCGCAATATCATACGCTTTATCAAACAAAATACTCCGACCAAACAATTGAAGAAGATCAGAAAAAAAAATATGGCGAAACGATCCCGGTGTATTGCAATCCGGAAAATATTTCCGAGGCTACCATTCGCCCTGCCAAAAATGTAGATGCCGTTATACTATGGGCCTGCCCGGGCTTGCTGGCGATCTTTTTTATTTTGCGTTCTATTTATCGACAGTTCCGCTATAAGTGAAGCGTACATTTTTTGTCTTCCAATTAATAATTCATAACGCTCTTTTTAGTAACTTTTCAACCATGAAAAAGATCTTTTTATCCTTTGCTGGAATACTTACGTTATTCCTCTATAATTTTTGTACTGCGCAGATCACCTCCAAATCAATTACCTGGAAGGCTACATGCCGTAATCTGAAGAGTGGAAAAGAAGTAGAATTCTCCGGTACACCGAATTCATTAGAGTCATTTGATAAACTGCTAAAAGAAAATACTTCAGGATTTGAGAATACAGACTCGGTTTCTATAAAATTGAAATTCCTCGAAACAGATGTGGTACTGGAAGACGTGACCGACTACCGCAACGCACGCCGCTTCTGGGACAAGCATAGCTATTCGCTTACCGAAACCAACCCGATCAAAACAGGTGTGAATATTGGTGCACGTGCAAAGCAGGATTGGGTAACCTCCCGGACTACGCTGGTCGACTTCGCTCCGAAAGATGCCGTAGAAGGCGATTCCTATTTTCATTTTACCAACATTCAATCCGACAGCGCGACGATCACCTGGGTAGGAAGAAAAATAAAAAACACCGAACTGCCTCCTTACATGAAACTCGAATCGGATCCTGAACATACCTGGTTTTTCTTTTACCTACATGGGACGGAAAATTCTAATGAAGTTTTTCAATTGCGCGTGAATGAACAGGATGCAAAAAATATCACGCTGCGCGATTTTTTTTACTATGAAATTCCGCTCGACTTCAAAGGTTGGAAACAACTAGTCATTCCTTACAGCGCTTTGAAGCTCGATGAGCTGGCCTCCACTTCCAACCGCAGGAAAGAAAGCGATCAGATCATCTATGTTTTTTATCAATTAGTAAACAAGGATACCAAGCCTGCTGTGTTGGATATTGACGAGCTTTTGATCTTACATTCGAATCAGAAATAAAAATTGTCTGAACCTTGATTCACGGGATTAGAAGATGTACTTGATTTTTATTTACAAGATTGAGTTAAAATTTTATAGCTATACATAGTTAAGTTTTATTGTTTTTTAATGATAGCTTTTGAAAAGAGCGCATTGCTGGCGAGGACGCCAGCAATGATGAACATCAGTTTTTCTGTATTCCTTGTTTGCTGGCGTCCTCGCCAGCAAACAAGGAATACTAAACTTGAATTAATAAAATGAACGGGTAAATTTTAATTCTGATAATCCTCTAATCTTGTGAATCCCGGTTCAGACAATAGGTCCGCCGCTTTCTTTCCGCTCTCCAAAGCCGCTTCCACTGTGCCTCCTGAAGGGCCTGTGTAAATCGCTTCTCCTGCAAAGTAGATGGTTTCTTCTACCGGGGTTTGTAAAAACTTTTTGGCATATGCACTTTCCGTTGTATCATAACTATAACCACCTTCTATATTTTCTACTTTCCCCCAATGAACGATCTCCCAGGCTTGCAGCAATTCTTTGAGCGTTTGAATATTTTTTTCAAAGATATTGGCCAATGACAAAAGTGCTTTTTCTTTTAACTCTTCTTCCGAAACGCTGAGCATCGTTTCTGCTTTAGGTCCACCAAACCAGCCTGTGAGCAACGTAGTATCCCCCGGCGATTGGAGCCACCAGGTAGGGATCTGTTCGTCTGAAAGAATAAAACCGGTATTCCTTTTACCTCCAAGGTTTTCGCGAAACTTAAAAATGAATTTGATCACTTTTCCCCAACCGATCCAGGAAAAAGCTTTGTTGGCCTGAAGCAGGGGAGGATCAAATGAAATAGCATCCTTAGGATCATTGCTTTGTAAAACAGAAAGCGGTACTGCGAGCACAAGCTTGTCGGCTTGTAATGCACGACCATCAATGGCTGTAAGTAATACGCTGTTTTGTTTCCAGGTCACTTTTTGCACTTGGAAATTGTTATGAAAATTTACTCCGTTTTCACGGCAGATTTTTTCCAAATATTCTATCAGTTTACCGTATCCTCCTTTGATCCTGTATTCTTCTTCCTCATTCTTAATCCAGTCTTCCCATACTATTTTAGTACTCACCCTGTGTGTATCGGCCAGCTCGAAGCCTTCGGCAAATCCGGTAATGAACTGACGGAGCGATTGGTATTGAGGCTCATTAAAATATTGTGAAAAAAAATCTTCCAGTGGCAGATCTTTCTCAAGTGCATTCATTTTCTTTTCTATTACACGCCATCCTTCCAATGCTTCTTCTTCAATCCATTTGCCTTGCTTTACACGATAGAATTCTCCTTGTACAGGTTTGTAATCAATGGATGCTTCTTTCAAAAGACCAAGCGTTAGCGGAAGTTTGCCATGCACAAACTCTGCACCCAGCTCTACAGGCTGGCCAAACGATGCGTTGTAAATAGTATGAATTCTTCCTCCTATACGACCCGAAGCTTCTACAACGGTTACAGGAAATCCTTTACGACTCAATTCATAAGCCGTCATCAATCCCGCGGCTCCAGCGCCAACGATGAGAATGGATGGTTTCATATAAAAATCTTTTTCTGTTGAACAGGAATGAAGATAAGAAAGTGCCGGGATCTAAATAATAAAATTGGCAATAAAAAAGGCCCCGTTTCCAGGGCCTTTTCGTTTTTATAAATCATCTGGGTTTATTCTATAAATAACTTCTTGACAACGCTATGATCGCCGTTTCTCAGGTGTACGATATACTTGCCTGATTGAAGATTAGTATTTACTACCAGGGTTACATTCTCCAACGATTGTGTGGTCTTCTGCACCAACACCCCTTGGAAATTGTAGATCTCTACCTCTACCGCTCCCTCCCATTCTGCTGGGGTGAGAATGGTGAGAAGATCTCCTGTGGTCATTGGGTTTGGCATCAGCACTACTTCTGTTTGCAGCGATGCTTCCGGCGCTCCGGCTACTCCTTTTTTGAAGGAAGAGTTCGAGCCGTTTAGCGTAAGTGTTGCAAAAGCGGATGTATTCTGATAGTTGTTTACAGTACCATTCCAAACCATTTGTCCATCGCGTGCTCCACCGTTGTCATCGTCGTCGTTCCCGATATCAAATCCGATGTTCAAGCCAGCTGCCGGACTGGTGATGCCCAGCTGTGACCAAGGAATTGCAAATTCCATTGTATACCCACCGGCAATCGAAGCCCAGCCATGTTGCAGGCCTGTGAGCGCAAATTGAGTAGTCACTCCCGAGTTGTTATAGCTCTTCAGGATCTGGTTGTCTTTCCCATCGTAAGTAGCAGAACGGTTATTGTTCGCATCGATGTAAATTTCTATTGCATCATCGTCCCACATATTTGGAGAATCGCTGAACAAGTTTGCATCAAGGATTTTTGCTCCTACGTACAGATATGTATTATCCCAAAGCACTCCGAAGGTCGCGGTGTTATTGTTCAAGCCGGTAGTGATCTTTGAGAATCCGCGGGTGATATTCCATCCTGCTTCAGTCAATGAACCATCAACTGCAATAGCGCCTGGTGCTTTGTAGCAAGTGATCACACCCGCAGGATCTGTTGCGTTGACTACTGTGATGCTCAATGCCTGAGAACCTGTACCAGCCGTATTGGTAGCGGAAATAGTAACGCTATACGTACCTACCGCAGTAGGCGTACCGCTGATCACTCCGCTTGTAGTGTTTACATTCAAGCCTGCCGGAAGTCCTGTAGCTCCGTAGCTTGTAGGACTATTCGCTGCAGTTATGCTATAATTGAAGGCACTGCCCACGGTAGCACTAGCTGCAGAAGCGCTTGTGATCACTGGTGTCACAGGAGTACCGTTCAGGTTGAACTGAAGATAATTCAGGTTGAACCCGTCCGTATCGATTGATACTTTCAATACCTTTTGTCCGGTAGTCAACGCTGGGGTAGTGATGCTCACGGTCTGCCAGGTTTGCCAGCCGCCGGTGTTTGGTATCGCTACCGTACCGATGTTCGCACCATCCAATTCCAGGTGAAGTGATTTTCCTGTATTTGGAGAAGCTACCCGTACTTGCACGGTGTATGTTCCGGCACTTGTAACATTCACCGTATATTCCAGCCACTCGCCCGCGTTTGTCCAGCCTACGTTGTAGCCGCCATCCGCAGAAGCTTCGATGTCTACGCCATCTGTGGTTCTGTACTGCCCGCCCTGGTTAAGGCTTTCGGCATCGTTGTACGCTACCCCTTGACCGCCGGTGTCAAAATTCTCTGCCTCGATCTTACCAGGAATAACAGCAGGAGTGCCGCCAAATGGCGATTGAACACTAGAAGCCGGAGCGATCGTAAAGGTCACAGCTTTGGTGCCTGTACCGCCTGCGTTAGCAGCAGAGACAGTAACATTGAAGGTACCTGAAGTTGTAGGTGTACCACTGATCAAACCACTACTTGTATTTACACTCAAGCCTGCTGGCAAGCCTGTAGCGCCATAGCTGGTAGGTGTATTGGAAGCGGTAATACTATAACTGAAAGCGGTGTTCACCGTACCATTCGCCGTGGCAGCGCTTGATACTACTGGCGCTTGTACGGTTGCGTTCAGATTGAATTGTACATAATTTAAATTGAAACCATCTGTATCGATTGACACCTTCAATATCTTTTGCCCGGTAGTCAACGCTGGGGTAGTGATGCTCACGGTCTGCCAGGTTTGCCAGCCGCCTGTATTTGGTATCGCTACCGTACCGATGTTCACTCCATCCAATTCCAGGTGAAGTGATTTTCCTGTATTTGGAGAAGCTACCCGTACTTGCACAGTGTATGTTCCGGCACTTGTAACATTCACGGTATATTCCAGCCATTCGCCTGCATTTGTCCAGCCTATATCGTAGCCGCCATCGCCAGAAGTTTCGATGTCTACTCCTTCTGTGGTTCTGTACTGGCCGCCCTGGTTAAGGCTTTCAGCGTCGTTGTAGGCTACCCCTTGTCCGCCGTTGTCAAAATTCTCTGCTTCGATCTTACCAGGAATAACAGCAGGAGTGCCGCCAAATGGACTCTGCACAGCAGGTGCGATCGTGAAGGTCACAGCTTTGGTACCTGTACCGCCTGCGTTAGCAGCAGAGACAGTAACATTGAAGGTACCTGAAGTTGTAGGTGTACCACTGATCACTCCGCTTGTAGTATTTACACTTAAGCCCGCTGGCAAGCCTGTAGCGCCATAGCTGGTGGGTGTGTTGGAAGCAGTAATGGTATAACTGAAAGCCGAGTTCACCGTACCATTCGCCGTGGCAGCGCTTGATACTACCGGCGCTTGTACGGTTGCATTCAGGTTAAACTGAAGATAATTGACATTAAAATCACCCTGGTCGAGCGCGATGCGCAATACTTTTTGTCCGGTAGAAAGACTTGGCGTAGTCACCGAAGCGGTTTGCCAGGTTTGCCAGCCACCGGTATTCGGTACGGAAATCGTTCCGATGTTTACACCGTCTAGTTCCAGGTGAAATGTTTTACCTGCCGCAGTAGCTGCCAATCTTGCTTGTACAGTATAGGTTCCGGCAGTGGTTACGTTTACTGTATATTCCAGCCATTCGCCTGCTACTGTCCAGCCTAGGTTGTAGCCACCTTCCGAACAAGCTTCCAGGTCTACGCTTTCGTTTGTCCTGTATTGTCCGCCGTTGTTGGCAAGGTCTACATCGTTGTAAGCTACGCCTTGTCCGCCGTTGTCAAAATCTTCTGTCTCGATCTTGCCTGGAATGTTGCGCGCTGTTCCTCCGTATGGTGACTGCGGAACTTGTACTATGCCGTCGGCTGCATCCATCGCGGCTTTAGCGTCGGCGATACGAAGGGCTACGAAATTATTGAATGCTGTAGTTAACTGTGATTGCTTGGCAGAATTGCCCGCATATTTTTTTCTCAGCGTAAACAAACGATACACTTGTTGCAGATCTGCCTGCGTGTATGGAACACCTGTGTATTGCTGAATACGTCCCAGGTCGCGGAATCCGTATTGGGTAGTAGGTTCAAATACGGTGCCTTCGCCAAAGTCATTGAAGGTACAAAGCTGTACCATGTCGGTATTGTATTTATATTGATCGCAAAGAGCAAGCGTTTGGTTCAGCGTTTGGCCGTTGTTGTCGTCGATATAAAAAAGACTGCTTCCGGCACCGCCTTGGCTGTAGTAGTCGTTGTAACGCGGGTAAGCAACTGACATCACTGTTTTCTGATTGCCTGCGCGGTTTCTGTAGTAGTCATCCAGACGAGCAAGGAAATCGTTGGCAGGAGTGTTGTAGACCCAGGTATATTCCCCGTCTGACACTCCTGCTGCAAGCCCTGCATGATCCCAGAGAGGAAGGAACTCTACATCTTGACCGGCGTTGGAAAGAATATCCGACCATTGTCCGCCCGACTGATAAGTGATCGGTCCGAACACACCAACAAGTGGAGCCGAGCCTACACGGATGTAGTTGGACTTGTTAAAATAATTGTCACGCGCATAAGCCACGCTGTTGCGTGCATATTGAATATTGTTCCAAAAACGATCTTCCAAGATCAATCCGAAATTGATCCCTACACTTGATGTTTTATTGATCAAGGCATTGGAATTGGTAAGCAAACTTCCTACGTCTCCGTTGGAACCTTGTGTACCATACCAGTCAACGATCACACCATCGATCCCCGAAAGCTTCATGAGTAGTAAGTGGTATTCCACTACATCCGGGTCACTGCTTGCGTATGGACCAATCATAGGATAATAATTCGAAGCAATCTGGCGCTGGCCATTTACAATTACGTTTGGATCACGGGTGTTCATTTTCCAGTGATATCCCCAGGTATAATTTCCTCCTGGTACCGGGTTCGTAGGACCGTCAAACCATGGCATATAATGAATATAAACCTTGGTTGGGTTACTCTTCTGAACTTGTGCCGGCTGAGCATTTGAAAAAGAAACCGAGCAACAAAACAGGATTAACAGTAAAAATCTTGTAAGGTTGTTTTTCATAAGTTAAATGTTTGGAAATTAAACTTACGAAGATTTTTTTGTATTTAAACAATACAAATTTGATTTTTTGACTTTATTGTATCCAAAAAAAACGTAAATAGTTATTATTTAGCCTATTTTGTGAAAAAATTGTAACCGGGATTTTTGGAAAAAAATCTGATTCGGAATGAATCTTTTGGAAAGTTAGGTCCGTATAGGGAGTTCTTCTTAGAATCTTTTTCTTGCCAACTATTCTTATTTTTAACGCAAGATGCGTAAATGAAAATTTGTCGGAGCTTTGCAATTTTGTATTCTTATCTTTCAACATTTATCTTTAGAACAAACTACCATATAGATGAAAAAAATCTTTTTATTGTTATCGCTCTTTTTTTGTTTTTCCGTTTCACAGGCACAGGTTAAAGTAGGTCTTCGCGTAGCGCCGGGAATTGGTCTGAATAGTGTAGCAGATAAAAATTCTTCTGACGGATTAAATTATTCCAAAGGGCCTGCCTCGTTTGCATTTAGTGTGGGGCCAAATGTTGAAACTTATCTCAACGATCATATTTCGTTTTGCACCGGCCTTTGGTGGACTGCCCGCAAAGTGTCTGTACAAACTTCTAATCCTGTTATTTCAAATTACACTTCGAGTCTACAATACATACAATTGCCTTTGAGTTTTAAAGCTTATTCAAATGAATTTGCAAACAGGATCAAGATCTACGTACAACTTGGCGGAACAGTGGATGTAAAGATTTCCGATAAGCTAACCTCTTCTTCCCCCGATATTTCCGCTATTCCAGGCTATCGCTATGAAAAATGGTATCAGTATAGCAACCTCGGATTGTTGGGCGCAATAGGTACAGAGTTTAGAATAGGCAATAGCAACGCACTTTACACAGGTATTTTTTACCAACGCGGAATGATCAATCAAGCGAGAAATTTTAACAACAGCCTGGGAGGTAACCGCAACGACTTTGCGCACAATGCCCGTGTAGCGCTTAGCATACTGGCGCTGGAGGCGGGGTTTAAATTTTAGAAGTTATGATCCGATGCTAATGCTTCCATGCATTAGCTCCCGCTCTCTTCTTGCTGGTGGGGATGCCAGCAAAGAACTTTGTCATCCCTGCACGACATATACTTGATTCCACCTTTTCTTCGTTATCAAATTATGAAAACAGAAGAAGCAAAGAGAAGATTTCGCCTGGGAATGGGATGTATGCTGTTGATGACGATTCTATTGCTAAGTGCGAAGGAAGATCATTTTCAGAAATTGATCAACCACCAGCAAGATCCCAGGATTGCAATGGAACTGGAATATTTTCGCCAATCCGGCATCGAGCGCGCTGTTTCGCTGGAAGAATATGATCCGGAGAAAGTAATTGCGGAAGTACAGCGATACACAGGCACGCCTGCGCATATGGGCGGCACTTCTTTCAAGGGCATTGACTGTTCGGGTTTGGTAATGATGGCCCATCGCTCTTGTGGCATATGCCTTCCTCATTCGGCCGAAGAGCAGGCTCGCTATGGTGCAGTTGTTCCTTTCCAGGAAAATTTGCAGCGTGGCGATCTTATTTTCTTTTATGATTCTTATTCCTCTTCCAAATTCATCACACACTCCGGCATTTATCTTGGCGAAGGAAAATTTATTCATACTTCTTCTTCGAAAGGCGTTATGGTTTCTGAATTGCAGGAAAAATACTGGCAAAAAAGATTTTTGTTTGGCACCCGGTTTGCCGACTAATTGCATACGGAAGGAATCTTACAACATTCTGCAAACCTCCTGTAACGCTTGATCCTACAATAATGCCAATCTTTATAATATGAAAAGTCCAGGCAAATATTTATATGGTTATTATCAAAAAAAATCCAAAGACTTTCACAAAACCCTGAGGGCGCTTAAGAATTCTGAAGGGAAAGACGAGATCCATGATTTGAGGGTAAGTATTAAAAAGATCAAAGCGCTGTTTCACTTTTTGGAAATCACAGCTCCCAAAGATTTTAAAGCGAAAAAACATAGCCGTATTTTTAAACCCGTTTTTAAACTTGCAGGCAACCTACGCGAATCTCAACTTCATAGTGCTCATATGAGCCGGCAGCCTGTAAGCCTCACTAATCAGAGTTTGTATAAAAAATACCTGACGCAGAAGGAGGATATTTTTCGTGAAAAATTTTGTGAGCAACTGGACAAATTCGATCAAAAGAAATTTCATTCGCTGGAAGACAAAGTAAAATTGCTGGCTATGGACGCCGACGAAAAAAATACCACGAAACGGTTAAAAAAATATTTGCGAGATCAAACCGATGAGATAAAAAGTATAGAAGAAAATCCAGGTGTGCATGCAGTACATTACATCCGCAAACAGATCAAGCTGCTCGATGTGCTCGTGAATATTCTCTGCAAAATTTCTCCCAACCACAATTTCGAAAAAATACTCAAAGACTTGCATAAAGCCGAAGAGTTGCTTGGCAACTGGCACGACCGGAACACGTTTTCTCATTCCATCAGTTATTTTTTAAGAAGCAAGTATGTTCCCTCCGCGAGTGAGCGAAAAGTATTTGAGCAGCTTCATCAAAAATTATCCCTTCAAACTAAAAAAGAAATTCCGGGGATTCTTGAAAAGGTAGTAGGGCTGTTGCCAACTTAATCAGAACCTTGATTCTCTGGATTAGAAGATTTACAGGATTTTTTATAGACACCGTCATTGCGAGGAAGGAGGCCGTAAGGCCAACTGACGAAGCAATCTGTTAGCTACGCAGCCTGAGTCTATTTCGTCCGCTTCGTCCGCTCAGAGTCTCCCACATCCTGAACGTTGTTTTAACACAAGCGTTTGATGGGGACTCTGAGCTGCTGTTAGCAGAGCAGATTATCAAAAGCTCAGAGTCCCCTGCAAATAGCAGTATAAACTTTACTCTCCCGGGTGCGGGAGACTCTGAGCAGACTAAAAAACTTATAAAGTATTGGTGCATTATAATATATCATTGCCTAAAAATAAATCTCTCATCCCACATGCATTGATAAAGTCTGACTTCTCTTTGCTGTCGCATATGCGCAACGATCTATTAAATTCTTTTATTCCTGGCGTCGGCATACTTCTTCAGATTGAGGTTGTACACCACTTGCACACTGAACATAAAACCGTTGGTGCTGTAAGGCCCGCGGTTGGTGGGAATACCGTTGTAACGGTAATTCAGAAAAGGTTCGTCGAGATGGTATTTTGCTTCGTGTCCGTTGTCTGTTGTTTGTTTAAAGTCAAGTCTTGCCTGGTGTGTAAAGGCAAAATTGTAAGCAGCGCTTGCACGCATTATTATTTTCCGTTTGATCCAACATTCTGCCCCCAGGATAGGCGACAAGCCAAGCTCGTGTTGCATCACCCACAATTTTGTAGTCTGTCCGCTTGAGCTGAACTTATCGTCGTTGTTGATGATCAGTAAATTTTTGTTTGAAAGTTCTCCTATTACATTTTCAAGTAGCGTATTGGTAAATCTCGCTCCTGCACGAAGACGAAAAGGAGTTTTAGGAATTCTATAATTTAAGCCGCCGCCCAGGTACAACATAGAGTTGTTGGTGTTTGAATTACTAATGTTTATAAGGACACCGCCTTCTCCATATCCTTTTCCGTATACAAAATCTGTGCTGAGGCAAAGCATCGAAAGGGTCATTGGCCGGTAATCCTTAGAGAATATTGCCTGGCGTTGAATCAGTGTAGAGCCTACTTCGGTATAGGGAAAATTTACGGTTGCCGTTCCATTACTAATCGGGCGATAATAGTTGGATCCATAACCAAGAGAAAATCCAAAATACATATCCTTCTGCTTGCGGAGTGAAGACTGTTCTATGATTGAAGAATCTTCAGGCGAATGATCATAGGCAACAGCAGAGACGGGCTGGAGTTTATTAAAATCCAACTCGATCAAATAGCTTGTATATTTGCTGCTGTCTCTTACATGGGTAGCATGAAACAACATCTTGTTGTCCAACACTGCGCTTTCGGAAGGACAAAGCGAATAATACGACGAATCAAATAAGACACGTTGCTGAACAATTCCGGCGTCTGATATTTTAGTAATACAATTGTAATAACCTTCACTTGAAGTTTGATAACGCGAAGGTTTGCTTTTGTCCTGATTGTAGACCAGGTAGAGGTCCTTGTTGTTTAGATAAATATATTGGTAAGAAAGTTTGTTTTTACTATCAAGCTGATGTTGCGATTTGTTAATGGATCGATGCCATACTACCTGGCCGTCTTTATTGGTCTTTATAAGCAGGAGTGGACCATAAAGGTAGGTGGAATGATAACGGCTATGCCATTCATCCTGGTATTCAAAAATAAAGATCCTGGCAGAGTCACGCACAGGAACGATATCCGTCATTATATAATTGTTCGGATTATTGTTGTATACCTTTTTCAGGGAATCGCTCCCCAGGTACTCTTCTACCGAAAATAATTTTTTCTCTGTGTGACGGGCGTTTGCTACGCGTTCATAGGTTACGCTGTCATTTCTCCATGCGGTAGGATATTCAAAAATAAAATAGCGTTCCGAATTTTTTTCCAGTCCAAGATCCTGCATATGCATCCGTTGACTTTTCGGCAAAGAGAACTGATCTGAATACACTGTTTGTCCATCGTTGGTGAATGTATAGCACCTGTATTCTTTGTATAACTTTGAACGCATCGCTGGGATTTTGACTGCTATCATCACATCTTTCCCATTTTTGAAAGACACCCGATAGATTTTAATTTTCCAGTTTACTTTTTTTGATATATTGATCAATTCGTTTCTTTCCCAAAGGAGGTTCATATTTGCATCATACACCTGCACATGTAGCATCGCACCTTCCTTATTGGCAACCGACGACACGATTGCCAACCGCGAAGAATCTCTTGAAAAAAGACTATATAGCGATGTGTTAGAAAAATTTCTTTTATAGCTAAATTCTTCCAGCATTATTGAATTCCCCATCTGGATCAGGGTTTGAGGATGCAGGTATTGTAGCTGAAGTGTATTTTTACGATCCGCTCCTACGAAAGAAATTTCAGAAGTGATCAGTCCCAGTTTTCCTTTGGCGGCAAAAAGAGAATAAAGAAGTTGCCGGTCACTTAGCATCAAGCGTCTTGAAGCTCTTCGGACCAAAAGACTATCGTAACGGTAAAGCACAAAATATTTTCCCTGTTTTTCTATGGTATAATAATTTTGATCCATCCTCGCTTCCACCGATCTATAATAAGAAAAAGGAGAAACTGTTCCTCTCATGCGCACGGATGGCATTGCAAAATCTGAAAGAGAATCCGTCACCTGCGCAGGAAGGTTGATCGACAGTAATACCAGACAGATAAAAATATATATTCTCATCGCTATTTTTTCTTGAAGCTGTTCAAGAAATTTCTTTATGTGACTAAAGATAAAAATTGATTTTGAAGAAATCCTGGTGTGTAGAAAAAATAATACAAAAGAAAAATTATCTTCAATATGTGATTACCACAATGCATTTGCAAAAGCTGGTGGTTTTTGTGGAGGAATGCTAAACTTAGAATTCGATCTTTGCAAAAAATAAAAAACAGGCGCAAGAAAATCCTGCGCCTGAGATTGAGGGATTAAGGTTTTTAATGATTTTTTTAATTCAACACCACATGATAACAGCTTTTGCCTGAAGCCGATTCTACAATCAACAAGTACGCGCCTTTCTTAAGTGTCCGCACGTCCAGTGTTTCCGCGGCCGACTGACTTGGCTTGCTAATTACTACTGTTCCTTCAGCATCTATTAATTGCAGTTGCTTGAGTAAAGAAGAAGTTTCTACGTTTACAAAATCAGCAACCGGATTCGGATAGATCTTTACCTCTCCCGTTACAGAAGCTATTGTCGCTGTCGTACTTGAAATAATAAGTTGACCAGAAGTCATTCCCTGATAGTTGGGATGATTAATAGTGGCCACTACCTGGTAGCTGCCCTCTCCTGAAGGCGCAGCAGTAGAGCCGTCGTAAGTAACACCTACGGTTAGGTTTGAAGGGTTGGTACTAATCATTACCTGCTTACAAGCGCCGTCGTATTGCGCACTCAGGTCGGAAAGCATAATTTGCGCATCCGCCTTGGAGATCATCAATGCACCTGAATAACTGCCTTGGTAGTTTGCATCATTTATGGTAGCAACCACGTTGTATGTACCAGCATTCAGAGGAGCAGCGGCAATACCATCGTAGGTGAGGCTCACCGATAATCCGGATGGCAAAGTACTCGCTACAGCCGGTTTAGCCGAACCGTCATACACCGCCGTAAGATGTCCTAACATGATCGTAGCACTGGCTTTTGAGATCACTAATGTACTGGTAGCACTACCCTGGTATTGGCTATCGTTGATCGTAGCTACTACCGTATAAGTACCTGCATTTATAGGAAGCGTAGACGATCCATTGTAAGTAACCGAAAAAGATAATCCTGAAGGAGAAGTAACAACGGTCACCGCTTTCGCAGAACCATCGTAGGTGGCGCTCAGTCCAGACAACGTGACTGTAGCATTGCCCTGAGTGATCACCAACGTTCCCGATACAGTTCCCTGGTAGTTCACATCGTTGATCGTGCCATTCACGGTATAGCTACCAATCGCGGTAGGCGCGGTAGAGGAGCCATCATAAGTAAAATCTACCGCAAGACCTGACGGACTAGTCAGTGCAGTCACCGCTTTGGGTGATCCATCGTAGGCTTGAGTCAGATTGGCAATAGAAACGCTCGCCGTCGATTTTGCAATTACCATCGTACCCGAAGCGCTTCCCTGATAAGTAGGATCATTGACGGTACCTACCACCGCATAGCTTCCGGCATTCACCGGAGGCGTAGAAGATCCGTTGTACGTGTAGGTTATCGCAAGTCCCGAAGGGGAAGTGTTGGCGCCGGGTGTTTTTGAAGTACCGTCGTATACCTTCGAAAGATTGGTAAGGATCACGGAAGCCGCGGCTTTATTGGTGGTGTCGGAGATCATATTGGAATTGCCACTCGTACCGGAAATATTGGTAGCACGCAATCTGTAATAATAGATAGTACCAGGCGATAACCCTGTGAGTGTATAGCTAAATGCATTGCCTACGTTAAAATCATTGTACGCCGGTACGATCGCGCTGAAATCACTGGTGGTAGAAAGATCCAGGCGATAGCTGGTAGCGCTGGCAACGGTATTCCAAAAAGCTTTAAAACCTGTAGTGGTCACCGATGATGTAAACGTTGCCACCGGTGCATTCGGCACTGGAGGCACCAATACAATTGGAGAAGGAGCGCTGATCTCGTCTATAATAGCTCCCGAGCTGGTAGCGGTGCGAATGCAATTCCAACTTTTGGTACCGCTGCTCGAAGCATTGGTTACCAAAACAGTCACCACCACATTTGATCCGGAAGCCATCAGCGTAGGATCCATTAATCTAAGTTGGATTACTGCGCCGCCAGCGGAAGAAGCGCCGGAGAGCGCTACAGCATTGCCGTCTATGGTGATCGTTACATCTGACAGGCCAGTGCAAGAAAATCCCGCAGGGAAGATCGTATTAAAGGCATAATACGGACTAGCCGTTACTGCTTGATAAGTGAATGTATACGTAGTGGTAGCGCCTGCAACATTACTGCCTGCCGACCAGGAGGCATTTACAAGTTCTGCACTGTAAGCATAAACGGTAGTATATAACAGGAGAGCAACACTGATCAAGCCCTTCATTTTTATGTTTCTCATCAGTTTTTGTTTTAGGTAGTCTGGAAAGATACGGCTGTGGATAACATTTGGTTCAGCAGTGCAATCATTCAAACCCCTTGATCTACATGGAGTTTCGTGTTCTAAGCATTTTTTTGCTCAATTGTAAAATGCTGTTTTTTAATTGATTATAAAATCTGACAGGTATTAGTGCCAAAGGGGTTTGTACGTATTACTACGTCAACTACACTGGTACATACTTATATGATTTTTTTTGAAAAAATATCCGTTTATGAGCTGTAAAATGGAGATCCTACAACGGAAATTTTAGTTTCTGTAATTATAACTTGTATGAAAAAATTTAGCTTGGGCTTCTGTTTTTTTGCTAGTTAGAATTACGTTTTTTAAAACATTTTTATCATGATTGAACAAACCAAAATCAAACGCAGAGACGTACTCAAGGGAATTGGCGCTGGAATAGCGGCATTGTCCTTGTCTTCATCCGGTGCTTTCGCAGAAGTGAAAGCGCCTTATGCCAAAAAAGAATTGGAGGACCCTACCAAAAAATACCCGAAGCCTCCATTCAAAAGTCAATTGCAGGAATGGCCGGGGCTTGCCAGTAAAATGGATCCTCGTCCTGATCATGGCGAAAAGTCTTATAAAGGCTCTGGCCGCCTGGCTGGCCGCAAAGCCCTCATCACTGGCGGCGACTCCGGCATGGGGCGCGCTGCTGCCATTGCATATGCACGCGAAGGCGCTGATGTAGCCATCAATTACTATCCTACCGAGGAACCGGATGCACAGGAGGTGATTGCACTCATTAAAGCCGAGGGACGAAAAGCCATTGCAATTCCAGGAGATTTGCGCGAAGAAAATTTCTGTAAAAAATTAGTAGCAGAAGCCGTACAAGCACTTGGCGGGCTTGATATCCTTGTTTGCAATGCAGGGCGCCAGCAAACACGTGAATCTATTCTGGATATTAGCACCGAAGATTTTGATGCTACTATGAAGACCAATATTTATGCGCCTTTCTGGATCATTAAAGCTGCACTGCCTCATCTGAAGCCGGGAGCAACTATCATCGCCACGGCTTCGGAACAGGCTTATGATCCTTCCCCGGACCTTTACGATTATGCGCAAACAAAAGCGGCGACCATGAACTATGTGAAATCGCTTTCCAAACAATTTGCGCCAAAAGGTATTCGTGTAAACGGCGTGGCGCCAGGGCCTATCTGGACACCGCTCCAGGTGAGCGGAGGTGCTACCCAAAAAAAACTTACGCACTTTGGTGGAGACACACCGTTTGGGAGACCCGGCCAGCCGGCAGAACTGGCTTCCATCTATGTACAGCTAGCAGCAGCCGATGCAAGCTACGCTACAGGCCAGATCTATGGCTCTTCCGGAGGCAAGGGACAACCTTAAAATTATGAATGTTGAATTATGAATTATGAGTTAATGATCTTATAGTTTAAAAATGGTTACTATGACTAAAGAATCATTTACCGATTCATAATTCATAATTCAACATTCATAACTTAAAACAACTGGCCTGACTCATAATACTCTTGCCTATTGAGCACGGCCGGCACATTGGAAATATTCATTTCCGAATTCACCAATTTGGAAACTGTCCAGGCCTGCATGGCCGCCTGGGGAAAGGGTGATAACAATGCGTTTATTTCTTCGTGGCTCAGCGTTGGTTGAATCCATTTTTGCTCAGCTTCCTTTGATAAAATAACAGGCATCCGTTTTTTTACATTGTGAATTTCTTCCATCATAGGATTGGCTGCAGCTGTAAGAATGGAGAATGTCTGCATTTCTTCTCCTGTCTCTTTATCAATCCAACTATCGTAGAGGCCTGCAAAGGAAAATACCTTTTCGTTTCTCAAACTGATGTAGTGAGGAATTTTATCTTTCGCTACATGCTTCCATTCAAAGAATCCGCTCGCGGGTACCAGGCACCGTTTGTGCTGAATGGAATTTTTGAAGGAAGCTTTTTCGAATACTGTCTCCGATTTCGCATTTAACGTACTGACCGCTATTTCTTTGGCCTGCTCTCTTGATTTTGTCCAACCGGGAATCAGCCCCCAACGGGCGCGGGAAAAGGTTTTAGGACGTTCACAAGTGATCACTGGCATGGCCGAATGTTCAAAGCCGCCTACATGATACTGCGAAACCCATTCATACTCAAGGGTTGCGTCATAGCGTTCTTCCAATTCTATCTTTTCTACAATAAGAGCGTAGTGATAACACATGCAGGATCATTTTTTGGTGCTCTTAAAATAGTGATTTTAATTTTGAAATGCCATGAGGGATTGGCGTGGACATCGATACAAAAATTCAGATTTTTTTCTAAAAACTCTTTATACCAATTACAATTTGTGAGAAATCTCAGTAACAAGTATTTGGATCATTAACCCGGGCGTCTATATCTATGCCAACCTAAAACCCACGGTTGGCGTGGGTAAGACAACATATTGATAACAATAATATTACTTGAAATAGAAAAAACACATTCTTAAATTAGAACTAGTTTTTAAGCTGAAGTGTTTTACTGACCACAGCGAATTTTTCAGACATCATGCATAGTTTTTATAAAAAGTATATTACTGTTCCTGAACTACACACTCGTGTTTCGCCTTTTTCGCCTGCTCCTACGCTGAGCAAAACCGATTCTACCCTTTGGTATTTTCTTGGCGGATGGCTGTTGCTCAATCTTTTTTCTGCTGCTTTCACAGGCCTGAGCTACGATGAAGCGTACTATTGGATGTATTCAAAATTTCCCGACTGGGGTTATTTCGATCACCCGCCAATGATCGCGCTGCTCGATCGGCTGGGTTATTTTTTTCTAAATGATGAGATCGGTGTGCGTCTTTTTACTGTGCTCTGCTCTTGTCTTACGCTTTGGCTTCTGTACAAGCTTTGTGGCGTTCAGCAAGTATTTATATTTGCATTGCTTGTAGTTTCCATCTTTCCGTTGCATATGTTTGGCTTTATTAGCGTGCCGGATGTACCGTTGTTGTTATTCAGCGTGTTGTTCTTTTATACATATAGAATTTTTCTCGAAGAAAATACCTTGCCCTCCGCCATCACAGTAGCCATGACCATGGCCGGGCTTATGTATAGCAAATACCACGGCATTATTTTGATTGCTGCAGTGATGGCTTCTAACCCGCGATTATTGCTAAACAAAAAATTCTGGCTTGCAGGAATATTTGCACTTGCCCTTTACCTCCCACATCTACTCTGGCAATACACGCATGACTTCATAAGCCTCAGGTATCACCTGGTAGACCGCTCGGCGCGTGTTTACCAGGTGAAGTATACGATTGAATATCTCTTCGCACAAATCTTCTTTTACGGACCACTGGCCGGGTTGCTGCTGTTTTATTATACCCTAAGAAGCTCTTCTGAAAATACATTCGAGCGGGGGCTCAAATACACGTTTGTAGCATTCATGGTGTTTTTTCTTTTTTCCTCCTTCAAAGGACATGTGGAGGCCAACTGGACCATTCCTGCATTGGTACCCATGTTTTATTTCAGTATGCGCTACATCTCCCGTCATACGGGCGCTTTCAAGGTTTTGAAAATTGTAGCTGCTATTTCTTTTCCTGTTTTTATAGGGGCACGTTTAATACTGGCCTTCGCGCAAGAGGCCTACGTGCCGCGCATGGGAGAAATGGTGGGTTGGGAAAAATATACAAAACAACTATTAACTGAAGCCGGCGACCTTCCCATCATTGCAAATTCTTACCAGGAAGCATCTATGCTTTCGTTCTATAGCGGCCGGATCATTCCTTCTTTAAACATACGCGGGCGCAGCAACCAGTTTGACCTCTGGGGATTTTCTTATGCTTATGAAGGACAAAAAGTAGTATTGCTAAATTCATTTATGAGCGAAGGAAAAAAATTGCTGGATCCGAAAAAGAAATGGCAAACACTTACCTTCATCGACAAACTACCCGTCTACCAAGGGTTACAGCTGGAAACTACAAAACAGTATAAAGGACGAGCGGGAGAGATCATTTCTATTCCACTGCAGCTTCATACCCTTTCGGGAAAAATTCCCCGCCATTATTTTCCTGCTACCGTGATCCGGTACGCCTTTTACCCACTCGATTTTTCTTTTTGTGAAAAGGAAAGTTGGAGCTGTATCTACACACCTGCATTCCAGCACAGCACCTGGGCTACCGTGCGGGTAGAGCTTCCTTTGAAAAAAGGAGTGTACAAAGTAAAATTTTCTTTTGAAGCTATGTCTGGCGCCTGGGAAACGCAGCGTAGCACTGAAATAGAAGTCTTTTAGAGCGCGAAGAGAAAGATCAATCGATGATGATCTTCTTTACTGTGATCCCTGAGCCTGTGTTGATCACAATGGTATACAATCCTTTTGCAGGAAGTGTTTCTATTTTCAAAGTTTTTACTCCGGTCCGTTCTTGCTGAAGTGAAATTGTTTTTCCTGTAACATCCAGAAGAGAAACCGAATGGATCAAATCGTTTGAAATGATCTCCAGGTAACTGGTAGCAGGATTGGGGTACAACTCAACTTGCGAACTGATATTTAATTTCACATTTTGTATTGTAGAATAGGTAGGCGAAGATACTCCATCTTGCTCTACCATTTTAATTCTATAATAAGAGAAGTCTGCATTTGGCTGCAGATCTACGATAGAGAGGTTTTGAATTCCGTTATTTCCAGTGATGGTCACTGAACTTACAGGGCTAAATTGAAGATCGCTGCCTGCTCTTTCCAATACAAAAGTATACTCATTACGATCATCGGTATTATAAGAGAGCGATGAAATTATTTGCCCATCATTTTCTTCCAGCACAAATGACTGAAGCGCCACGGCCAAAGCTACATCATAATATACTGTAATGCGAACCTGATCTACCGAGCCAATGCTATTGTCTGCATCGGCCTTAAAAGCTACACCGAAGTTTGTGGCGTTTATATCCGCTAGAGTCCAGGTAGTACCCCAAAGATCAGTAGGTCCACCATAAACCTCATATGTATCCTGATCAGGCCATGCGTTTGGCAAAGATTCTGGTGTAACAGCATAATCATTGCCTACCATTGATCCTCCTTTTATTATTTTTACAGAATTGTCATATACTCTGGCTGCATGAATAGACACTGCTACCATGTTCAATCTACTTGCTGAGGCGCCCGTTGCTGAAACTGTAATGCTAGGGCTCCCAGCAGCGGTGAGGCCTCCTTGTGCTTCAAGTATAGCTCCAGAAGCTCCAGAGCCGGTATTAGTATTACTAACTTGGAATAATTCGGAATATGACCCTGCTGTTACGTCGCCCCCTGCTGAAGTCGGCGTGTTGTTCATTGTAGCTGCCACTATATAATCTCCTGCACGGTTGTCCGCAAGACTGGGAGAAGTAATACTGGTACCAGTATTAGCTTTTGTTACCGTAGATATGGGATTTGTTTGATCAACGTAAGTGAACGTATTCACTCCAACTATTTCTGTATATTCCCCGACATTAACTGTTCCGGAAGTCTCGCCATTTATAGTTTTTGTGATCGTTAAAGCGTTGTTTCCTGTCAGTAAAGGAAGACTCGCTTCGGTTAAATAATAAACAGCCACCATATTATTAGTATAAGTATCGCTGCTTGTCAGCGAAACAGTGCCGGCCAATGTCATTGTAACGCCTGCATACTTTACAGCTCCCAACGTTACGGTAGGATCAATAGTAGCAGTTTTGTCAACATTTTCGATTCCAATCGTTACTACCAACAACCTCATATTCCCAGCGGCAACAGGCATGCTGTAAGTATAACTAGTGGTTCCATAACTAGAGGTAACAGTACCGGAAGAATAATTCGTTTCTGTGTGGGTATCCCAGCTGCTAACAGCTACTACATGTTGAGGAGCTCCTTTTCGATCCACCTCTACTTTGATCCCTTTGATTGTATTACCGGCAGGTATTGAAAACCCAAAATCTGTAGAAGACAAATAAGTACTCAACCCATCTGTAACCGTTGCATAAGAACCATTATTGGTTTTGGCATTAGTAGGATTGACCCAAGAAACAATTCCTGTTAAAGCAATATTAGCCTGAGTATTAGGATTATTAGGTCCTGCATAGGTCTGCCCCCAACTAAGAGAAGTACAAAAACAAAAAGAAAGAAAAAGAGATATATGCTTAAACATATACAAGGAGGTTTATACTAATTAATTATTGGGGTTAAGACTTAAATGGGCTCTGCGTAAATATACGTATCAAAGAATGAAGAGGTTGCAAAAAACTAAATTATTTTTTCATTTCCAGGCAACCTATTGGAATAATCCAAAAATGAAATCGAAAAGTAGTATAAAATAAATTATATATCGGTTTTAAAATAGGAGGACATGCCGGTTCACAGCAGACAAAAAAGTTAATTATTCCTGTATAAGCTTAAAGCTTGTTGAAGTATCTCTTTAATGATTTTCACCGGTAGGTCTTTAGATGGCTCAAGCAACATGATCTTCATCCTGGATCTTTTCTCTTGTATCAAAAAAGGTTGATCAAACGATTTTCCTTCTACAATGCCAAGATAAGGTTGGCCCCATTTTTTATGCACCCATAGGTAACAAAACATTTTTCCTTTGTAGCAAAAAAATGGCATTCCATATTTCCATTCGTGGGTGATCTCTTTGTCTTGTGAGAGGATAATTGTCTTTAGCGCCAGCAATACACTTCTTATGGGTTCGTCTTGGTTGTGATAGAAGGCATCTAAAGGTTTCATTAAACGATGTGTTTACAAACCTAAAATATTAAACAGTCCTTTTGTTGCTATGATCACTCCTATTATTGGTAAGGCCATGGCTACATAATTCACTGAATACCCAACAAAATAGGCGATGAGCGCTCCGGCTATAGTAAATGAAATTCCTACTAAAAATTCCCTCACGCCTTTTTGTCTAAGATTGTATTTACGAAGAGATTTTATCTCTTTCATAATTGCATCAATATCTTCACTCGATACTTTCTTCTCTGCCAACTGTAGTACAACGTATCGATCATTGCGGCCTTGTGCATAGAGCGATTTCGCATGGTTGAGAAATTCTTCGTATTCTTTTTTTGATAACATGCGTGCATTGGTTTGTGGTATATAAAAATAATAAAATTTGTTCACTTGCCATCGCTAAAAAAGTTGTTTCAGAAGCCCCGCCAACAACTCCGGATTATCTCATTTTTTATCCAGACTCCTCTCGACTCCGAAACACAAAAAATAATTCAGCGGACGAAATACGTCTAGGTCATACTGGTATCGGAAATAGGAGAAGATTGCCGTACGTTTGGAAAGCTCCTGTTCTACACTCGCCTGCATAAAAGGCTGCTTATAATCATATGGATTGAATACATCGTAAGATCCGTAAACCAACTCGTAGGAAGTTTTAGTTTTTGTGGTATACATCATACTGATACGAAAAACCGGATAGTTGACATTCATACCTGTATTGACAGGCAAGGCCTCCGGTGTGGGGCTGCGCCAAGAAAAAAGATAACCAAAAGCCACTCTTATCTGCAGTGCGCGGGAAAAAGGCTGCCGGAATTCTGCGATCACCAGCTCGTTTGTTTTGCGATAAGCGGAAGGAAAATAATTGATCACATTGTCGGAGATCCTTACGATACCTCGGATGCGGTTGTAGAAAAATTTTGAAGACAATTCCAGTTTATAATGATAATAAGCATCCAGATGTTGCGGCTCTTCTCCAAAGCGGATTCCCGCTTGCAGTTTGAGCCAATTTAGTACGCGGAAATCTCCTACGAAACTTTCATCAATACGCCTGTTTCCTTTTGTATCACGAATAGCGCGAGTATACATGGTAACGGTATTTTCCAGCGCGGGTGCTTTTTTCTGCGGTTTCAATTCATCTGCAGGAATAGGTATTTGCGCCCACAGCTCGTGGGAAAGAAGCATACAAATGATTACTATTTTAAAGAAGCGTTTCATATTACTCTACAAAAATATTGTTCAATTCTGGATACGATCTGTTGATACGGGCGCTCAGGTGTGGTTCAATATTAAAAATGGATTAGTTTTTTTGAAGTTTGCTTTTGCAAACAATGTATCCCTACTAGCACAAATGAAACGCTTGCATTAACAGGATATGGAGCGAACACAGAATATGATTTTTACCTCAGAGTGAGACTTGAACGTCTCATCCGTGCAGCGTAAGGATTAGACAAACCAGTGATCGGCAGCATGCTTTAGCTTCTTACAATCAAGACCGCTATCCGAAGCCCATGCTACAATTCCATCCGGACGTACCAGCACAGCGCATAAGCCTTCTTGTTCTTTTGCTTGACGCGAAATATACTTTATACTGTTGTACTCACTGGCCAAGGTTTTAAACGAAGCATTGTTACTAAAATCAAGAAGCATTCCTTTACCATCGCGCATGAGCTCGCCAATTGTAGTGCCGTCTTCCAGCTCAAAATTGGGAACGCTATAACCTACAAGGGGATGGCCATAGCCAAGATCGTAGTGTGTGTTAATGCCCCATACCCTGCCTGCAAAATAAGTGGCCCCATCACGTGTATTCATCAGCTCGCGGAAAATAGCATTCAACGCGCGGGCTTCCGGGCTTGGCTTCATGATGGCAACCTGCGCGCGGGACCAATCCAATACCTGCAAACCAATTGGATGCCGTTCGTTATAATAACTGTCCAACAATCCTTCCGGCGCTTTTTCCTGAATCGTTGCAGCGAGCTTCCAACCGAGGTTCATGGCGTCGCCCAGTCCTAGGTTAAGTCCTTGCCCACCCAACGGTGCGTGAATATGTGCAGCATCGCCGGCTAAAAGTATTCGTCCTTTGCGATAGGCCGTAGCTTGCCTTGCGCGATCAGTCCAGCTGGTTGCGGTGTGTAGCGCAGTGAGGGTAACATCGGTGTTGGAAACGCGGCGCAGCACGTCCTGCACATGTTCGAGCGTGATCGGTTTTTCTGAACTATGAAATGCTCCGCCATCAAAGTCCTGTATGATCACATAGCCGGGTTGTGATTGCAGGTACATACCTGTAGCGGTCACATTCCGTCCCGGTTTTAGCTTTTCCGGGTCTGCGATGTCTATCTTTGTAGAGTAGCCTGTAAATTCCGGTTCCGTGCCTGCGAATTCAAAACCTCCCAGCTTGCGAACAACACTGCGGGCGCCGTCGCAGCCTACGAGCCATCTCCCTTTAAACGATTGGTCACCCGATTGAACCGTTACTTCTTCTTCCGTTTGATGAAAGCTACTGATGGCAAGACCTCGCTTGATCTCTACGCCCAGCGTTTCTGCGCGGCGGGTGAATATTCTTTCCAATTCTTCCATTTCAGAAATTAAACTTGTGTCGGTAGAACTTGGCAAGCGATACTTCCATTGCGTGTGGTCAATATCTCCTTCATGAAAAGGAATACCAGCGAAATGTCCTACCTGACGACGGACTCCTTGTCCGGCATGTTGATGAGGATTTTTAAGACGTTTATGTATCTCCAATTCTTCCAGCAAGCCACGGCGGTAAAGCGCTTCAATACTGGGCGCGGAAAGCCCTCGGATTCCGAAAGGAAGTTGTTTCAAAGGTGAGTGCGGATTTTTTGCCTTTTCTAGTATCAAGACAGAACATTTGGCCAAGGCCAGTTCACAGGCGAGGAAGAGTCCCACAGGTCCTGCACCGGAAATGATTACATCGTAAACAGTATGATTTCGTATAGCTTTCATAATAGAATGATTGATACACAAAATTCCGGAATACTCCTGTGCTAAACTTGTATAAACGCGACAAAATCACTCGCCCTCTGTTTCGCTTTCTTTGCTTTTCTTGCAAAGGCTGCCGGCGTGGTGCCGCTGTAGCGCTTGAACTCTCTGCTTAGATGGGATTGATCGGTATAACCCAGCTCATGCGCTAAGCCTGCGAGGTTGGAATTTGGATAAAGCCATAAATGGTTTCGCACTTGCTCAAAGCGCATCAGAGCAGACACTTCTTTCACCGTAAAGCCGGAAGACTGTTTGAAGTTTCTTTCCAATGTACGAATCGTAGCATGTGCATTTGAAGCTACCTCGCTCACCGGCATAGTCCCGTTTGCTTTTCTCATGGCAACTCCTGCTTTGAAGAGCATACTGTTGGCCGCAATTCCTGATCGTGCATTCAAAAAATAGTGCTTTACCTGAGCCAGCGCTTCCTCTCTCTTACCCGCTTCAATCAAGGCATTCAAGATAGTTTGAAGTTGCGCAAGAGGATGCTCAAATATACGCACACCGTCTTTGCCGGAAGGCAGCCCGAGCAAATCGAACACTGTCCAGGGATAGCACCTGATCCCAATAATTTCTAAGCGGTTTTTTGCATAAAAAACAATCGGCTGATTGAGCAGTCCTATCATAAAAGGAGAGGGCAATGGCTGCAAGTTTCCATTGTGAACAACGCTGCAGCCCGTTCCGAAATGAAAAATAATTTCGGCATACCCATCCGGTAGTACTTCAAAACTCGATTGTTGTTCTCCCAGATCTCTGCTGTTGTACCAAAAACATTTTATGGTATCCTTTAATTCTTCGGAAGGTTCATATTCTTGGTGCTGCATATTGGAAGATAGGATATTTGCGAGGAAGCTACAACAGAGAAAATATAACCGAAAGCATAAAAGAAATTCTCAAAGTAAATGTCTTATAAATTCAATCTATAATCATTCTCCTTATGTACTCACTTTTTTATTAACTCATAATAAAGAACTATTGCACCGCCGCCAAACGTTTTTGTTTTTAAAAGTTTAAGCTCCACTCTGTCCTTGATGTTTTTAAATAACGGCAAGCCGCTTCCCACGAGAACCGGATGAACGCAGAGTTGGTATTCATCAATCAGGCCGAGCTGGGTGAACGCTACTATTAAGCCGGGGCTTCCGGCAAAAATATCCTTGCCATTTTGTTTCTTGAGTTCTAAAATTTCTTCTTTAATGATTTCCTTCTTCAGCGTCGTATTTTTCCATTCCACTTTTTGAAGCGTGCGCGAAAAAACGATTTTTGGAATATCGTCTATTAACACCGCAAAGTCATCTATTGCTTTATTCCCCGTAGGGTTTTTCACAACAGACGGCCAATAGCTTTCCATAAGCTGATAGGTTACCCTTCCGTATAAAAGCGCGCCTGCATTGCGTAAGAGCTCGTTGTAGTGCTCGTGTATTTCTTCATCCGGAACGATCGCGGTGTGATCACAAAATCCGTCGAGTGTGACATTAATGGTTGCAATTAGTTTTCTCATTTCTACTTTTCTAATGGTTGGTTAAACTTTAATTGTTCCGGTCTTTACATCACCGGCTCGTTTGTAGTTGGCAAGGATCACTCCTGTTGAGGTAGTCGAACAATCTATTAAAGTAAATGCGGCCGGGATCGCGCCACCGTCAAACAATTTTTTTCCTTTACCAAGAGTCAGCGGATGAATTTTTAGTCGAAGCTCATCTACTAAATCATTTTTAAGCAGCAATTGTATAAGCTCGCTGCTACCCCACACTTGTATATCTGCACCATTTGAATTTTTGATCTTCTTAATGTCTTCCAGAGTTTCCAGGAAAACAGAATTTTTCCAATCCGATTTTTTCATTGTCTTGGATAGAACGTACTTTGTTCCTTCATTGATGCCAGGCCAAAAGTCAGCATGGTTGGGCCAGTAGGAAGCCCAGATCTCAAATGTTTTTCTGCCTAAAAGATAATCTGCGGGTTTCAGCTCTTTTTCCACGGCCTTGTTGTAAACTTCGTCACCATAGGGTTCTGTCCAACCGCCATAGTTGAAGCCTCCGGATGGATCTTCTTCCGGCCCACCGGGAGCTTGTAGCACTCCATCTAAGGTGATCATTGATAAGACGATTATTTTTCTCATGGTATTTTATTTGTTTAAAAAGTTTTTCTAAAAATTGATTTATGATGATACAAATTTTGGTAAAAAATATCAAACTGTTTCAGTAATGTTGACACGAACGTCTCATTTTTTGTCAGCGTAATATTGAAAAACGGCCTTTTAATATCCATGATAATCGATCTGAGAATAAATCAAATAGTTATTCGAAACATCTAATAACTTAATTGCAATAATAAACGTTTACCTCACTCGTGCAACCAGACTTAACTATGTTAGTAATTAACAATATTAATCAAGATGAAAATGAAATTTTTTTTATTTGTGATGATTTTCGTCACTTTTTCTTGTGCCTTAAACGGGCAGAATATTCAGGAATATAACCGCGATTCCACCAATCAGAAAAAAGGATTAAAATATATTTTACTTGAAACTCCATGGTATTTTCAAGTAGGAATAAATTCGATCAACGACGGTGGAAAAAGAGCCCGAGGATTATTTGATTTTAAAAGTATGTGGAATACCACATCATACCCAAGTAGAATTTCCGTTGAAAAATTACTGACCAGTGGACTAAGTGCAGAATTAGCTGTTTCCTTTAATTCTTACCGATCGGGAGAAAAATTTATTAATGGGAAAACCGCAACAACAGGCTCTTTTATCTGTGTCGATCTTAATGGAAAATACAGATTAAATAAAATTCTTGGAGACCTGAAATGGTTTGATCCATATCTATGTTTAGGATACGGATTTACCGAAAGAACTTTTCAAGGTTCGAAAAATATAACGAATATAAATTTTGGTGCAGGTAGTAATTTTTGGTTACACAAAAATGTATTTGCATTGAATATTCAATGTCAGGCTAAAATAGCAACGCAATCACATTTTTTCAAAAACAAGTATAACTACCTACAGAATTCCGTTGGACTTGTGTACGTATTCAACCGTGGCAACAATAAAGAATTCAAAAAAGCAAAAAAACATATAAAGGAAATTTTACAAAAAAATAATTCTACCAACTAAACGAATTTATTTTATGAAAAGATATCTTACCCTAAGTATTCTGATACTTTTGTTTTCGCTCTCTGCTTCAGCGCAAGTGACGTACACCAGGGCTGAAGTAATTAAATTGTCCAATTATATTCATGAATTGGAGAAAAAAGATTCAATAGCAAAAATTGAATCCAACCTTGTTTCCTCTATAGAAAATCCATCTTCAAGCAAGGTTCAAACTAAAAATAATGATCTGGTCGCCTCTAGTGACAGATCCCCTCAAATGGTTTCTTCAAACAATATTGGTTATCAAAATTGTGAAATGTCTGAAAAAAAATACACTCTTTTAAAAAATGATTACGAAGAGTTGTCAAAAAAATACAACCAATTGAAATCCGAATTAGACAGAAATATTAATTATTTCCGAACCTCCGGCAAATCTAAAAAAGCAAAATATTCTACTGTTACATTTTTTGAATATAACAGCGCTTACATTACTTCGGAATATGCAAAACTATTAGATGAAGCCATTCAGAAATTCAATAAGAAAAATAATCTTAAGATCGAAATAAATGGGTTTACAGATAATTCAGGTTCTTCTGAATTTAATATGGCCCTCTCAAAAGAGAGAGCTGAGGCTGTCAAAGATTACCTGGTTCTTAAAGGCGTTCCTGCTTCCAAAATTTTTACTAAGGGATGGGGAGATGTAAATCCATTGTATTCGAATGAAACCGAAGATGGAAGAGCAAAAAACAGAAGAGTAGAAGTTGATGTACTTGATTAATTCCTGCTGTTTGTATCCGCGCCAACGGTAGCTTCTATTAATTAAGAAAACAATAGCTATACACTACTGGTTACATCGCTTCCATGCGGCTATAGCCTCTGTAAATTTTCCGTAACCGATGTCAATCGTAGTATCCGGGTTATGACGTATTCCCTGGTTGTTTACTTCATCCTTGATCCAGGCATCGCCTAGTTTATTTATCAGCTCTACCTGATCCTGCTCTATTGCTGCCAGATCCATATTAACCAATTTGACAAACTCTATGGGATTGATCTTGGGAGAACCGTCTGGTGCATTATAAGTAGGGTAGTTCCACAGACCTGCATTGTCGATCACCGGTTGTACCAGCGGATTTAATCTTACAATGTTACGACCCGCATCATTCGCTGCGGGTATATTACCCAATAGGCCGTACGCAATAAAAGAAGCAGCATCCGGTGGGTCATCCACGATGCAGGTTCCTTCTTCGGCTATATCATTTAGCAAGCCTGGCTTCTTTATCTCTCTATACAAATCATTTGAAACGGCACTTCGCGTAGTCGTATTTTTTACCGGTAGCATTGTATTGCCGGTGCCTATGCTCAGCACACAGATATCCGATGTCTTCACGCCAACGGACAAGGCTTCTATAACCCCTGCTGCTACAGGGTTGTTGTACCCTCCCATTGCACCATCCCAAAAATTTCTCATCACGCCATTGATCGTAAACATAGCCGGCGCATCGAAAAATTGTATCGGTGCATTGCTCGACGCATGAATAGCCTCCGCCAGCGTTACCGATGAAAACACCCCAACGCTTCCGGAGCTCTGTGCCTTGCTGGCAACATTCGATCTGAAGAAAACTTCTTTCCTGCTGTCGTAATCAAAAGCCATGATCACAAAATTCGTTTTGCCGCCGAATAATTTTGGCAACTCTACTACCGGTGTATTTCCTAAGGCCAAAGCCCCGTTTCCCATGCTTACATCATCGAGTAGTTTTTTAAAGCCTGGTAGTTTTTTAGCGGCAGAATATTTGGGGCCTGCGCCAAATTTGTTTAACAGTTTTCCTAAATTAAAAAAAGGCAGTTCTACAAAAATGGTTTTCAGCACAGCCGACTTCAGATAATAATTCGTAAGAATATAACTCAGCGGCAAATTTTTAAGCATCGCTGCCATGGCGATACTCCCTCCTGAATTGGCTATTACCAAATCGAAGTCTTTAAGCACCTCATGGCCTTTGGCGTCGGCTCCGTATAAGACTTGCAGCGCCTTTATTTGGATCATAGCCCAGCTCCCTCCGCCGTCCAGTGATAAGATCTTGTATTTTGACATAGAATAAAAAGATTAAAAATATTGACGAATAATACTGTAAGTTGTAAAACAACGTCGTCAATTACAATACGCTGCTAAGCGTATTTGACAGATAAGGGTGTGTTGATCAATAACAGATTGAATGGATTTTAAATATAGCTGTTTTTAAAATAGCAGACACAGACGGTACATTCGCGCCAACGGATACACAAAAAGACATTTTAAATTAACTATCTTTTTATGCTTTATTCGTATTCCTAAATCCCGAAATATATTTTTTAAGAATTTCTGCTTCGCCTTTACTTACGTTTTTTATTTTCACCAGAGCAGTGAATTTTTCAAGGCCAAATTCTTCAATTAATGTTCCAAAGGAAGAATTTAAAAAAGAGGAAGAAGTAGAAGAGATGCCGTCAAAAGATAATTCAACAGGCCGGTTGGCAACAAAATTATCTTTAATAGCTACATATAAATTGTAACCAGAATTATTCGTATAGGTTTCTGTTACTATTTTATTAATGGCAAACATGCTTATTCACTAGTTTTAATTGAAGAGTTGAATATTACTAGCTTGTCCCAATCAATATCTCCGTTTTGCTTACAAAATTCATTGGCAAACTCTTTAGTAAATTTATTTATCATTTGAGAATATGATTTCATAAAATCATCATTTCTTTCTTTTGCCATATGACCTAATGGTTCAATAATTTTAGTATATAAGTCTTTATCACCAGAAATAAATTCCCAAAATTTTTGCCCACAATATTTATAATATTCTCCCTTGTCAGGATTATTTTCTCTACCGTAACAGCAACCATTAATAGCAACAACATCTAACTTAGAATTACTAGTCCTTAATGTTCGTTTTGCCGTTTTGAAATCTCCTTTTAATTTTTCTATTTGGCTACTATTTCCCCAATTTGGACCCGATTTTATAGTTATAATATATCTTTTGCCTTCGTGATCAAATTCTAGATCTATACCAGGAATTCCTGATTTTCTTCCCCCATAAACTTTGGTATTAATAAATATAGCCAAGCCTTCCAGCCAATCACCAAATATTGTCTCTTCCTGAGATGAAATAAAAGCATCTGTCAAGCTTTTAATAATATCTTGCGCTGTCAGAATATATTTTGCCTTAAATAAATATGGGTTCTTTTTAGATAGAACTTTATTTAATTTTAGGCCTTTTAATCCATCTATCCTTTTCTGATGAAATGTATCAATATTTTGTTCAACGTACAGAGATACTTCTTTTAGGTTGATTTTTTTCATATTTCATTTCAGGTTCTAAAAGGTATAATTGCGTCAGTTGTATTTGATCTTTTACCATGTTGTAATATTCGGGGACTATTTCAATACCAACGGAATTTCTTCGCATTCTACCAGCTGTAAAAATTGATGTGCCTGATCCCATAAAAGGATCTAAAACAACATCTTCTTCCTTTGTAAAAAGTTTAATAAACCAAGCTGGTAATTCTTCTGGAAACGCAGCACTGTGGTTTTTATTATTACACTCTGTTGCCAGATGTAAGACGTTAGTCGGATATGCTTTTTCTCTGTCGAGCCAATTTGATATTTTTTTCCCAAACCCACTACCTACTTTAGAATTGTCACGAATTTTGTCAGTATCGGAAAGATTTTTCAATCTGCTTTTTGACCAATCTCCCATAGGCACCATTACTTCTTCCTGATACATATCGAAATTTTTTGACTTGTTAAATTGTAATAATCTTTCCCATGCATCCCGAAAACGATTTGGCCATTTTCCGGGAAATGAATTTTTTTTATGCCAAATAAATTCTTCGGTCCACAACCATCCTTGCTTTTTCATAGCAATAATAAGTTCCATTACATAAGTGCTTCTTTCACCGTCAACAACTTTTTCCTTTATATTTAAAATAAAAGTTCCTGTCGGTTTCAAAACTCTAAAAAGTTCTTCTGAAATGGGCAGAAACCACTCTACGTAATTGTCTGGCGAAATGCCACCATACGTATTCTTGCGTTGATCCGCATAAGGAGGAGATGTTATTATTAAATCAACCGAGTTATCTGCTAGTTTTTTTAATATATCCCTGCTATCACCTAAATGAATCTCTGTTTTTATTTCCATATCTTTATAATTATTTCATTTAGCAAATTATCCTCAACTAACGCATTATATCTGCATTGTATATTAAAATACTAATATATCGAATTGAAATGTTCTTTCTATAAATGTTGATTTTTAATTAATCTTGGATGAGCTCAAATGCGATCTACCTTTTTGCAAAATTGCATTGATAACAAAGTGGTTGTATGTTTTCTATTTCATCTGTTCCTCCCTTATTTAATGGAACTATATGATCTTTAGTCCATACGTATTTATATCGTCTATCTGGTCTAGGAGGGATTTCAATCCATCTTCTTTTGCAAGTTGGACAAGCAATATATGTTTGTAGTTTATTTAGCCAAGCTTTTTTAGAATGCGTGCCAATAGCTAACCTCTTTCTTTTACTGTAGGTAAAAGCACGGTTCTGCCTACAATTCCTACAGTATTTATGTGTTTTACCCGATGATGATGAAGTCCAAGTTCCCCAATTGGTTTCACCACATTTAGTACATCTACGATAATCTTTCAAGAGTAAATTAAAATCACATCTTCACTGTCGAAGATGTTAATTGACCAATTACAAATAGTAATCCTAAAAATCCACCAACTCACTAATCTTCACCTCCAGTGCCTTCGCAACTTCCATCAAAGTATAAAGTGTAGGATTTACCTTTCCGTTCTCTATCTTCTCAAGAGCCTGACGATCTTTATTACAAGCGCGTGCAAGATCAGATTGTGTCCAACCTTTTTTGGTTCTAAGCTCGATGATTCGCTGGCCCACTTTTTTCTGTAAAAGTTCTTTTTTCACTTTACTAAGGTGCAGTAAAGATTCAAAAATATTGTCATACAAAAACTTGACAACATGGTTTTGCATTTGTATGTTTGTCATATAGTAATATGACTTTCTTTTTAACTCCATGACCACCAAACAAACCATCCTCCACCTCATCAAAGCCGATCTGCGCAATGCCAAGCTGCTGATCGGCCTGGAGCAAGCGGGCCTCCAGCCCGACGACTTCCACACCGACCTCGACTCGCTGGTATTCGATTTTATGGGTTTTCCCAAAAATCCTGCCCGCGAGGCGCTGCACGATTTTTACTACATCCAAATGGAAGCGCTTATCACCGAACTACCGCTCAAAACGTTTCGCCAGCAGCTCTCGCAAATAGCCGAAGAGCTTTATCTTATACTACTCGCTCAAAAACAAAACCCCTAACCATTGCTCCTTATGCCATACACCAAAGCCAAACTCGAAAGCCTCGTGGCCACCCAACTGGAAAACCTCGATGCTATGAACGATCTTTTAAAAATCATGAAAGAGCAAAACGAATTGCTACACTGCGTAAATAAAAAACTAAGCGAAGAATTATCGGAGGTTAAAAACAAATGCATAGTCTACCCTACCCGCAAACGCAACCCGGTTAGGGAATAAAACAACAGCACTCAGGTTCTGCATCACTGCGCTCTGGTTTCACCTTCTAACGCTCAGCAAAAAACTAAACTCATATTGGTTTTATACTTGCTCCACTCTGCTTTGCCTGGAGTGCGGCAACTTATTACCTGTCTGCGCTTAGCTTTTTGGTAAGTGGCCTTAGCTTTTAGCTCGGCTGTGTTACCTCAGAGCTAAGTTAGCTTAGGTAAAAGCTTAGCGCGCTTAGCTTTGAGGTACCCACCCCCACCTATATAGGTGGGGGTAAAAACAATAATTAAAACAAGCTCAGGCCTTTGCAAAAATATGGTTTGATTTTTTGTTTTTCCTATCTGTACTTTTAGTTTTGCGCCCGTAAAATTTTATATGACTATTTTTCATTAGTCATTTTTAAACTCTTATTAACCTTTTTAACTATTTACAATGTCAACATTAGCAAACAACCGGATCTCAGTTACCATCGATCCAAACGTATTGGCTCAGGCCAAAACAGCTTTTCAAACCTTAAACAATCTTTTACCTTTCTTGGTAGGGCTTAGTCCGGAAGAGCGGATGTCGCTTCCAAAGATCAACGTCGCCAACAAACAGTTTGTATCCGACGCGCTTTTCGCCATTCAAAACAACAGTCAGCTCTTTCCTGCCTACGTGAGCGCCACCGAGCTTAGCAAAGACCTCACCCTTTTCAACCAGCTCGACGATCTGCACACGCTCGCCCAGCAGTTTGCCGAGAAACTCCGCGATACACAAATCCTTGCGGGCAGCGAAGCATATGTTTCTGCGCTCACCATCTACCGCCTCATGGAGGCGGCGTCCAACGCAGGATTGCCAGGCACCGATACTATTTACGAGCAGCTGGCCGAGCGTTTTGCAAGCCAGGGAAATAAGCAAGCAAGTACTACCACCACTCCTGCAGAGCATTAGTTTTTTTCTATTTAGTTTATAGTAGTAAAAAGAGACTCTGTTTTTCGGAGTCTCTTTTTATTTAGTGAAGAGTGTAAGCGCGAGTAGGGAGTAAAAAACAAAAGGCCTTGATTTCTCAAGGCCTGTGTGTAGTGAGGAAAGGACCAGAACCTACGTGCGTCCTTCAGCGGATACGAGTTCGTTATTAGTAATTTCTTTTACCTTATTCCAAATAAATTCCCGTCCTCTTCCTGTCTTTAATATTTTTTCCCTTTTCATTGCCAATGGCTTCGTTTCAAATGTCTCTGTATGTAATAATTCCCAAGGTCTGTATTTTTTTGTCCAACCTTTAGTCGCCAATTCATTATGCGATTTGAGCCGGGAATTAAGATTGGACGTATATCCTATGTAAATCTTATTGTGGGTTCTGGAATAAAGAACATATACAGTAAACATAAAAAAGAAAAAATCGCCTGAAAAAATTAATTTAAAAACAAAAAGAGAAGTCATTTCTAACTTCTCTTTTCTCTGTAGCGGGGGCAGGACTCGAACCTACGACCTTTGGGTTATGAGCCCAACGAGCTACCAACTGCTCCACCCCGCGATATGTCTTTTCGATCAATCTTTTATTGATCTTATTTTTTATTTCTCTCTTCTCGAACCTACGTCCGCCAATCGGCGGATATGAGCCCAACGAGCTACCAACTGCTCCACCCCGCGATATGTCTTTTCGATCAATCTTTTATTGATCTATTTTTTATTTCTCTAATCTCGAACCTACGTCCGCCAATCGGCGGATATGAGCCCAACGAGCTACCAACTGCTCCACCCCGCGATATATTTTTTATCTCTTGGTATCTTTTTTAACAACCTAACCTACTGTAAGGTTCCCCTTTCTAAAGTGCAATTTACGGGTCAGAAATTTCCGCGTTTTCCGCATCTTTAATGATCGGGAGTGCAAAGATAATAGATTATTCCACCAAAAACAACTACCTTTGTGAATTCTTTTTAAGAATGTTTGATATCAATACACATAAAGCCGGTTTTGTAAGCATTGTAGGCAAGCCCAATGTGGGTAAGTCTACCCTTATGAACGCCATGGTGGGCGAAAGACTTTCTATCATCACTTCCAAAGCTCAAACCACCCGCCACCGCATCATGGGCATCATCAATGGCGATGATTTCCAGATCGTTTACTCCGATACACCGGGAATTATCGAACCTAAATATGCGCTTCATAAATCGATGATGCGCTTTGTAAATGTTTCCCTCGAAGATGCTGATATTATTCTTTTTGTCACCGATATCTACGAGCAATTCGACGAAGACGATGTATTAAAAAAACTTCGCCGCATCGATCATGTTCCTGTTTATGTCCTAATCAATAAAATAGATATGGCGCAGCAGGAAGAGGTGGAAGCCAAGATCACTTACTGGAAAGAACAATTTCCGGCAGCGAAAGAAATTATTCCGGTTTCAGCTCTTAAACAGTTTAACACTGAAAAAGTATTCAACCTGCTGAAAGAAAACATTCCGGTACATCCTCCTTATTACGACAAGGATAGCATGACCGATAAATCGGAACGTTTTTTCGCCTCTGAAATTATTCGCGAAAAAATATTTCTGAACTATAAAAAAGAAATCCCTTACAGCACCGAAGTGGTGATCGCGTCTTTCAAAGAAGAAGAAAAGATCTTGCGCATCGCCGCTGAGATATACGTAGAGCGCGATAGCCAGAAGGGCATTATCATAGGACCACAAGGGAAAATGCTGAAAAAAGTAGGCACCGAAGCCCGCGCCGATATGGAAGCTTTCTTTGGCAAAAAAGTTTTCCTCGAAACATTCGTAAAAGTAGAGCCCGATTGGCGAAGCAAAGAAAGAAAGCTGGACCAATTCGGATACAACAACACTTAAGAAAATTATGAGTTATGAATGTTGAATTAAAAACAACTCATAATTCATAATTCAACATTCATAACTTAAAAGTATGTCAAACATTGTAGCAATCGTAGGAAGACCCAACGTAGGAAAGTCTACTTTCTTCAACCGCCTGGTAGGAGAGCGCGACGCCATTATGGACGACCTGAGCGGCGTGACACGCGACCGCCACTACGGACATGCCGAATGGTGCGGCAAATTTTTTACTGTCATCGATACCGGCGGATATGTACACGGCTCCGATGATATCTTCGAACGCCAGATCCGCGAGCAGGTAGAACTGGCGCTGGACGAGGCTTCTGTAATTCTTTTCGTAGTAGACGCGCACACTGGTCTGCATCACCTGGATGAAGAGTTTGCCAACAAACTTCGTAAATCCAAAAAACCAATTTTTCTTGTTTTAAATAAAGCGGATAATGTCACCCACACCCAAATGGTCGGTGAATTCTATTCGCTGGGTATGGGCGATGCTTATCCTATTTCTTCTCAAAGCGGATCCGGTACAGGTGAATTGCTGGATGAAGTGGTAAAACATTTTCCGGATGAAGGCATTGAAAACCCTAACCAGGGTATTCCGCGCATTGCCGTATTGGGAAGACCTAATGCAGGTAAATCTTCTTTCGTAAATATCCTTCTTGGAAAAAACAGAAGCATCGTCACCGACATCGCCGGCACTACACGCGACTCTGTGGATTCCCGCTACAATACCTTCGGCCATGAATTCATCATCACCGATACTGCCGGACTTCGCAAGAAACCTAAGGTAACGGAAGACATCGAGTTCTACTCTGTCATGCGCGCTATCAAAGCCTTAGAAAATTCCGACGTTTGCGTGATCATGATCGATGCGGAGCGCGGACTGGAAGCGCAAGACATGCACATCATCGGAATGGCGGAAGAAAAACGCAAAGGCATCGTGATCTTAGTAAACAAATGGGACCTGATCGAGAAGGATACCAATACCGCCAAAAAATTTGAAGACGCGATCAAAGATAAGATCAAACCGCTTACGTATATTCCTATCATGTTTATCTCTGTAACGAATAAACAAAGGATCTTCCAGGCCATCGAGCTGATCGTACGCGTGTATGAAAACATGAGCAAGAAAATCCCTACTTCCGAGCTCAACGATAAAATGCTAAAGGAAATTGACCACTACCCGCCACCATCAATGAAAGGCAAGTATGTAAAGATCAAATACATTACGCAACTGCCTACCAATAGTGTAACCTTTGCTTTCTTCTGCAACTTACCGCAATACATTCGCGATTCTTATAAAGGATACCTGGAGAATAAACTTCGTGAACATTTCGATTTCGCAGGTGTACCAATCAATATCATCTGCAAAGCCAAATAGATCAGGCGTGAAAGTACGTTTGTTTGAAATTTGGAATTAAAAATATCCAACTTAGGATTGTTAATCCAAGATTAAGTAAAAATTACACTTTTTGAAGAGAGAGGGTATATTTTTTAGCTTAAAATCACAAAATTTTACATTAAAAAAATTTTGGATGTGGAAAAATTACCTATCTTTGCAACGCTAAAATCTAAAATTATATCTATTTATGAAAAAATTATTTACTCTTGCAATGGTAGCGGGTACTTTCGCTCTAGCATCTTGTGGTTCTTCTGAAACAGCTTCTACTGCTGTTGATTCTACAGCTACTGCTGTTGACTCTGCTGCTGTTGTTGCTCCTGCTGACACTACAGCTTCTCAAGCTGTTGATACAGTGAAAGCTGCTGCTGATTCAGTTGCGAAAGAAGTGAAGTAATCTTCACCCTTAAAAAGCTTGAAAGAGTGATTTCTTCTGAAATCACTCTTTTTTTATGCCTATCCGATTGCTGTGAATAATCCTTACCTTTACAGCCATGAATACTTCCGATAAGATACTCACCAAGGAACAAGCGGCCACCAGGCTTTCCGACTGGAAAAAAGAAGGCAAAGTAGTTTTTACCAATGGCTGTTTTGATATCCTCCATTTAGGCCATGTCGATTATTTAGAAAAAGCCCGCAACCTCGGCCAAAAGCTTGTAGTCGGTTTGAACACCGATGCTTCTGTACAACGTCTGAAAGGAAAAACCCGTCCGATCACTGACCAAACTTCCCGCGCACGCGTGATGGCTTCGCTCGCCTTTGTGGATGCTGTCATTTTGTTCGACGAAGACACTCCTTTAGAGCTTATAAGCTATTTAAAACCTGACATTTTGGTCAAAGGGAATGATTATACTATTGAAAATATCGTTGGCGCAGATGTTGTAATGAACAATGGAGGTAAGGTAGAGACGGTCCCTTTGGTGAACGGTTACTCTACCTCCAATGTTATAGAAAAGATAAAAAAGCTAACGTAAAATTATGATTTTCTTATTTATATCGTTCGCCTTAATGCTATACGGCATGTTCGTCAGCTACAGGCTTAAAAGTAAATTTCAGCAATATTCACAAACGCCTCTGGCCTCCAACCTAAGCGGCGCAGAGATCGCACAAAAAATGCTTCGCGACAATGGCATTTACGACGTAAAAGTAATATCGGTAGATGGTATGCTTACCGACCACTACAACCCGGAAAATAAAACTGTAAATCTTAGTCACGAAGTTTACAACGGAAGAAACGCAGCGGCTGCGGCAGTAGCTGCGCACGAATGCGGACACGCTGTGCAACACGCTACCGCTTATAGCATGCTTACGCTTCGCTCTAAAATGGTGCCGGCACAAATTACCAGTGCTAAGATCCTGAGTTTTCTAAACATGATCTTCCTGTTTGGTGGTATCCTGTTGTTCAACAGTGGCGGGGCTTTGCTCGTGCCTCTTCTCTATCTTATGATAGCCTGTAACCTGGTGATCACTGCATTTGCATTGGTAACATTACCGGTTGAATTCGACGCCAGCAAACGAGCGCTTGCCTGGGTGAGCAGCGCAGGTGTAGTAAGAGGAAACGAATACGACATGGCGAAAGATGCTTTGAAATGGGCTGCGCTTACCTACGTAGTAGCAGCGCTTGGCGCATTGGCCAACCTGATGTACTACATTTCATTGCTGCTTGGCAGAAGAGACGATTAAATTTTAATTTGACATCAAAAAAGAAAAAGGGGCAGATTCAATGCTCCTTTTTTTTATGGTTCACCATAGCCAAAAATCGAATTCCTACATTCGTATAAAACAGGTAACTCTTGCCATTGCTGGCTCCTGTGAATACATAAGTGAGTCCTTTTTGAAAGCCTAAGTCGACAAACAAAAATCTCCAATCCAGTCCGGTACCCAAGTGCCATGCCCATTCTACATCGTGGTAGTTTTTATCGGTAAGTACATAAGCTGGATCATTCATATCAGTATGTTTCACGTTTGTGATGGCCATAAACGACGGACCTGTAAAAAACCGCAAGCTGCACGAAGGTGAATAGGACATGCTCCAACCCACCATTACCGGGATCTTGAAACCACTTACCCGGAGATTGCTTTTCTTATCTAAAGGATTCGCTAAACTTATTCTTGTTGATGCATATTGAATTCCCGGTTGTAGATAGAAACGATTTTTGCCAAACCGCACATCCGCTCCTGCCTGGTAACCCAGATTTGAATTTGCTGAAAAGCCTGGAGGCGGAGAAGTAACATTGCTTAAATTTCCCCCGACATAAAATCTGTATTGTTGCGCCCCAGCGTTCATCGCAAAAAGTAGTAGAAAAATTAAAAATACGATCCTGGTTTTCATTTCTTAGTATTTATATTTTAAAGATACATTTTCTTTGACATCGCTAAAGCAACCTGCAGTAATACTTCGCAGAATAGAACCGGAATTATTCATATTTTTTCTATGCGAAATAATATACGTAGTCAAAGTATTTATACTGATTTTTTACTAATAGTGGTTTTAGCGTTTTACATTTTTTACTTTTTGTTAATACTTGCAAATCGCTTGCAGCCCTTTATTTAAAGGCATTTTAAGTATATCTGATTTTAAAAAATAATTATTATAAAGATAAAACCTTACTTCAAGTTTATATTCTCGTTTGCAATATGTGCTAACGAAAAACTAAGGCTTCCGTATGTATGCCTAAAACAAAAGGAAAATTTTTCTGCTAAAAACTATTTTAATGAAACCCGCTTTTTCAAAACTCGTTCAAAAAATACTTATGCTTGCGGCTTTGTGCTTCCTGGCTGCAGTGGCACAGGCACAATCCAACCCGGACTCTCTTTCTACAAACAACGTAAAAATTGCTGCCAAAAGTTCTACCGCTACGATCATGAACATTGGCAAAAAATATATTGATCCTAACATGAATACCGACGAATACTATACTTCCGAGACAGAAAGTATTATTCCGGTTCTCAACAAAACCATTGAAGAGCTTGAACAGCGTGCTGAGCGACAATACCAGAACAACAGGTATGTCATCATCAAAGAAGAAGATTAAAGAGTAGGTAGTTTAGTAGTAGTTATTTTTTGAGTACCCACCGGTGTAGTTTCCGGTGGGCTTTTTTAATTTTCTTTGGTAATATATTTTTTATCTTTACACTCTAACTCATTTTCCTTTTCATCATGATAAAAATTTACGGCATCAAAAATTGCGATACTATGAAGAAAGCCTTTACCTGGCTCGACAAACATAAGATCGAATATTCTTTTCACGATTATAAAAAGGAAGGCATCGACGCTCCTACCATTCATCATTGGATGAAAAAAATTCCTTTAGAACAACTCATCAACAGCAAAGGCCCCACTTTCCGCAAACTAAGCGACAAAGAAAAAGCCGCCGCAAAAGAACCTTCTACCGCCGTAGACCTGATGATGAAAAATACTTCCATGATCAAACGCCCCTTGGTAGTACTCGGCAAAGACCAATATTTACTGGGTTTTAAGGAGGAAGAGTGGGATACTAAATTTTGAATTATGAATGCTGAGTTATGAATTATGAATGAAAGTTTTTAACTCATAATTCATAACTCAACATTCATCACTATTTACTCACCCCTTTCCAAAAAACTTCAAACGCTTGTTCCATCGCTTTCTGGCGATCTTTTTTATTCTTCAGCGTGGTACAATGATTGACGGAAGCAGTAGAGAGGCTGTCAAACATGGAGAAGAACAAGGGTACACTTATCCTGCTCACGCTGCCTTCTTTGATCGCTGTTTTCACAACTTTTTCCGCTAAATCGGCGGTTGAAACAACCTCTTTTTTTGTAAGATTGGTTACATAAGGCGAAGAGGCAAACATATGCGTAAAGCGGAAAGAATGCTGGTTTTTTAGTGCCCAATCATTCGCTTTTATCCAAAGATGACGCATCTTGGTCTTGGAGGTTTTCTGGCGTGATAAACCTTCCTGCAGGTAATTCATTTGTTCCTGCTTGGTTTCAACGTAAAGACTATTGATCAATCCTTCTTTGCTTGGGAAATATAAAAATAATGTTCCCGTCGCCACATCGGCTTCTTTTGAGATGTTGGCAGTAGAAGTGTTTTGAAAACCGTTTTCACAAAACAGTTTCAAGGCAGCTTTTTTGATTTGATCTCTTTTTTCTGTCATGACTCTATTAGTTATTCCACCATTCGGTAGTAGGTTGTATATGGATAATATTAACAGGCTCGCCGATCTTAGGAGTGGTTACCACTTGACCTTGTTCTTTCGAGGTTTTCATTACTCTTTGAATTGGCTCATCCCAATCGTGGTTGGCGAGTACAAATTTACCCCAGTGAACAGGCAATAATACCTCTGTTTTAAGGTCTTTCGCAGCTTGCACCGTTTCCTCGGGCACCATATGGATCTGCGGCCAGTTTTTCCCGTATTGTCCGGCTTCCAGCATAGCGATGTGGAAGGGACCATATTTTTCTCCTATCGTTTTAAAATGTGTATCATAGCCTGAATCGCCGCCGATAAAGATGTTGTAGCCGTGTAGCTGCAATACAAAAGATGCCCAAAGTGTTTTCCCTCTTACAAAAGTCCTTCCCGAAAAGTGACGGCCAGGAGTGGCAATGAATTTCACACTGTCGCTTAGTTGCTTTTCTTCCCACCAGTCGAGCTCCACGATCTTTTCTTTTGGAATACCCCAATGTTCCAAATGTTCTCCTACGCCGAGCGCTGTTACGAATAACTTGGTTTTGGATTTAAATTCTGATATCGTCTCATAATCCAGGTGATCGTAGTGATCGTGTGTAATGACCATAATATCGATTGCCGGAAAGCTGCTTACTGGGTATACATCTGTGCCCTCAAAGGCTTTGCCGAAGAGGGAAACAGGGGAGGCATGTCCGCTGAAAACAGGGTCTACCAGCAAGGTCAGCTCTTTTGAGCGGATCATGTAGGAAGAATGGCCAAACCATACAATAGTGGGCTCATTGGCTGTTAGCGTATTCAGGTCGGTTTGAACAGATGGGATCTTTTTTGTAGGCGCTACATTTTCGGATTTGTCGAAGAATTCCCTCAGCATTTTTATATAGGAAGTTTCTTTCAGTAACACTTCTGTAGGACTCAAGTTTTGAAAGGAACCATCGCGGTAGTTGGGCGACTGCTCTACTCGTTGCAGGCGCTGGCCCGTAGGATTCTTACCAAATACAGGCCGCTGCATGAACAAATAAACGCCCAAGGCTAGCGCGAGAATTACTATTAAAATTATCATCATTATTTTCTTTAGCTTTTTCATAATATGAACTGACTAGTCAGTCAGTAAAGATAAGACGAAAATTTGACGTTCCAAATTTTGAGACGATTTTTGCGAAAATGGGGTTTTGAAAGATCGGTTCTACCTGTGAAGATCGGCGATCTGTGAAAGCCGATTTTTGCGAAAAACATGCTGAAGAGAGATCTCTTTGACAAGTGACTGCCGATTTGCAAATTGGCAAAACGAAGTGTCCAAAATGAAAAAAGCCCCGAAATGACATTTCGGAGCTTCCTTTACGGATGTTATAATTTGATTTAGTTTTTTACTTTTTCCATTTAATGCCGCAGCCAATTGCCTTGGTCGTTGTCGTTTTTACTTCCTTTCCGGCCAGAAGCGCGTCTACTGCCTGCTCCACATATTTCTCTTTTACAGCTGAAGGATCGTCCGTATTATCGTCGACCGCACCGATATAACGAACGACCAAATCATTGTTTACTTTTTGAAGTACAAATACATGAGGCGTTTTACTGGCTCCATAGGTCATAGCGATCTGCTGGCTTTCGTCTACAAGGTAGGGAAAGGTGAATCCTTTCTCTTTTGCGCGTTTTTTCATGTTGGCAAAATCATCTTCCGGGTATTGCACAGGATCGTTTGGATTCACGGCGATCACCGGATAGCCTGATTTGGCGTATTTTTTATTCAAATCGTTGATCCGGTCTTCGTATTTTACTGCGAAAGGACAGTGATTGCAGGTAAATACTACGATATAACCCTTGGCATCGCGGTAGTCGAGCGGTGATACCATCTTTTCATCGATGTTTTTAAGCTTGAAATCCAAGGCTTTATCACCCACTTTGTAGCCTCCCTCGTTCGTAAAGGAGACACAGAAAAACAGCAACGCCGCTGCCCATAAAAATGATCGCTTTTTCATATGATTTTATTTTTTAGTTTGAATAATTGAATCCAATTCCGCTGCAGTAAGATCACCTTCTTTGAAAAATATTTTACTCCCGGCCTTATACATCAATGTAGCGGGGATTGCTCCATCCCAATTGGGCTCGATCTTGTCTATCCAGGTATTGGGATTGCCTGCATTGAGCATGTAAACTTCGTTTTGCAGGTTTTTCTTCTCTACAAATTTGATAACTTTCTCTCTTTCAGAAGGAAAATCAAGACTTACCAGCAAGATCTTCACCTCTTCTGCAGGATATTTTTTGCCGGCAGTTTCAAAATATGGCAGTTCTTCCACACAAGGCTTGCACCAGGTAGCCCAGAAATTGATCACATAAAGTGTATTGGTTTCCGGCTTTATCGTTTTGGATTGCAATTGTTCCAATGTGATCGTGTTTACGCGATCTGCTTTTGTTGCAGTCAAAAAAAACGACAAGATCAGGAAGGCATAAGTATAAAAGGAAGGCATACTTTTAGTTTTTTCGTCTTACTCAAGTTAAAAAACTATCCTGAAAAACGGAGGTTAAATTTAGTTTGTTTTGACAACATGCAACCACTAAATGAATGACCAGGCAACAATTCTACTTATTTTATTTCCCTGGCTCATTTCAATTGTTTTCACAGATCTCGCTTTTACTTTTTCCAACGCTCCATACACGGCGGGAAGATTAGCACTTTTAGAAATTAAGGTCGTATACCATTTTGATTGCAAAGGAAAATCAGCGCTTTGTAAGATCATTTTATAAACGAATGCTCGCTCTCCTCCTTCGTACCAGAGTTCGTTTTGGCGGCCTCCGAAATTTAAGGCGCTAGTTTTTTTACCAAGGTTTTTCCATTTACGTTCTGTGCCTGCCTGCGCTTCTTCTTGCGAACCGTGGAAAGGCGGGTTGCACATGGTAAGATCAAATCGATCGTCGGGGAGAAGAATGTGTTTGAAAATATCCTGCGGCGATTTTTGTAAGCGGAGCTGTATATTTTCTTTTAGAGAATTTTCGGTGATAATTTTTTCTGCAGAACGCAGCGCTTGCGAGTCTACATCGGTGGCTACAAACTGCCAGCCATGTTCGCGCAAGCCGAGTATAGGATAGATAAGATTTGCACCGGTTCCTATGTCAAGTACTTTCACATTATTTCCTTGCGGAATTTTTCCTCCGTTGTTTTCTGAATGCAGATCGGCCAGGTAGTGAATGTAATCGGCTCTTCCTGGAATGGGCGGACAAAGATACTGCGATGGAATATCCCAAAAATTCAGTTGGTAAAAATGCTTGAGCAAGGATTTGTTCAACGCTTTCACCGCAAGGGGATCGCTGAAGTCGATGGTTTGTGTTTGGTATTTATTTGTAAAAACGAAATTTTTCAGCTCCGGCAAAGTATGGACCAATGCCTCAAAATCATATCCGTTGCGGTGTTTGTTGCGCGGATGAAGTTCTTTCTTTTCTGTAGGATTTTCGACTACTTTTTTTCGTTCCTTGTGCATGCTTGTTTCAAATCACCTCATGATGTTTCCTCCCAAGTTCGCAAAGATTTCGCAGAGAACGTAAAAAATTAATTCATTCTGAAATCCTGGTCATTCTTCCAGGCTTTTGTGATCAAAGCCTTTACCCAAATGGACTTTGTAGTCGTCGGTTGTGCCTGTGATATGTACAGGCACCTTTATTTTAGCGAGCGGCAGCATGGAGACTTTTAAAAGGTAGTTCATTTCGTTTTCAAAACTATGATTGCCTTCAATGTCGAGTACGTATTTTCCTGTGGTGAATGTAAACGGAAGAAGAAACATTTTACCATTGCTGATCTCTGATCTTATAAAAACTCCTTTGAGCGGCTCGTGATGAAGATCGTTGCGACCGGTGGCTTTGGACACGGCTTCCATCATTTTGATGCCTTTGATATTTGCTTCTTCAATATCCATCGAACCTTTGCCCACCAGTGTATGGAATTGTATGTCCATATTTTTATCAAGCTCTCCTTTCAGCCAATACGTCACAGATAATTTTCCATGCGCATCGGCCATGGCTGGCGCAAGTTTGCGGACTAGCGGTACTTCCTGATAGGTGCGGTTGATGTCGAGATTGTTTATTACAAAATTAAAATCAAACGTTGGTTTCATAGGGTCATGCGAATCGTAGACGCCGAAACACTCGATATCCGAACCAGCCAACTGGAACGAAGATTTTGTAAGTACTATGGTTTGATCTACCAACTGAATTTCTCCCTCGAGTTGTTGGATCGTAAGATCTTCCATGATCACTTTGCTGATCTTGCTGTCGATTGTAAAATGAATTCCTTCCGGAATTACTACTGCAGAAATATTGGTATCGACGGCAAGCTCGGAAGAATTTTCAACTGTAAATTCATTTAGGTTTAACGTATCGCAAACCATGTTGAGGTCGCCTACCAACTGCCGGTTTTTATCGTCGAGCAATAAAGAATAAGGATCTAACAAATGCCCGGAGAGCAGCATCCTGCTGGTACCGTAGCGGCCGTGCAATGTATCCAGTTGGATTCGATCGGGGAAAAAACCAAGCTGCGCATCATAGATATGAATGCGGCGCGGCAGAGAAGGAGTTTTGATCACTACATTTTTGGCTACAAGAATGCCTTCTGTTTTCAATTTTCTCCAATTTTTCTTTTCGATGGAAGACCAGCGGCCAGCGCTCTCAAAGGTGGTAAAGATCTTGCCTTTCATTTTAATATCCTGAAGATTAAAATGCGCTAATGTTTTTTCAAGATCCACTTCCCCATTTACGCGTACGTTGAACAAAGGATCTGTCAGGTCTTCGATGGTTCCCGCTATCTCGATGGTATCGGTTTCCAAATTAAAAGAAAGTTTTCCCAGATCGATCTTCGTGTCTTTGAGCGAGCCGCCTTTGTTTTCTACGGTTGCCCAAAATTCTATATTCTCCACCGGCGATGGATAAAGGCTGTCGCGGATGTATCCTTTTTCAAACGAAAGAGATGCGTCAATGATCGGCATTTCATTTCGTTCTTTATCGTAAAAACCTTTGACCGTAATATCGCTGTAGAGATCTCCTTTCAGCACTAATCCTTTTACCGGATAAAAAGCGGAAAGCTCTTCCAGCTTCAGCCGGCCTTCGAGCTCGGCGTCGAAGTATTTTCGTTTGATGCCTTTCATTTTCATTCTTCCCGACAAAGGATGATCGCCCATTTTCATAGTGAGTTTTTTGATGTCCACTTCGAGGCTGTCTTCTATTCCGTAAGGATTATCCAGTGAAAGATCGAGAAAGATATGATCAAAAGATTGCGACAGTCCGGGGTAAGCGAGCGAAGCCTTGTCGATCGCAAGCTTCAAGCCATAGCCAGGAAGTTGATGATCGGAATACATCCCTTTCACATAGCCAGAGCAAGTAAGATTGCCTTTGGCTTTTAGCTTTTTCATTTCCTCTTTATAAAAACCCGGAAGAACTGAAAGCAGGTCTGAAAAGCTACTTTTCTTTAAATTCCAGGTGAGATCAAAAACGAACCCGGAGTCGGGCATGCCGATATTCCCGTTGATTCCAAAGTCCAGATGGTTAAGTTTGAGGTCGTGATCTTTGAACGTGAAAATATTATTTTTCAAGTCCATATCAATGACCATTTCTCCGAGAAAACTTTTATCGGTAAACCAGCGAATCTTTCCTGCTTTGTAACTCAGGTTTTTGATATCGAGAAAAAGATAAAGATCGGAGCGTTCGGATTTGAAATCTCCTTTTCCTTTGTGCTGCACACCTTGCATCACAATGTACTGCTTTTGTGCCAGGTCTGTGTAGCGGATCGTGCCGTCTTCTATTGTCCAGAGATCCAGTTTTACTTCTACCTCTGTGCTATCGCTGCTGTCGCCGCTTTTCATCAGGTCGTAGTTGGCTTTGCCTTCTTCGTTGATCAACACCTGAATAATTGGTTGCTCCAGCGCAATGCTGTTGAGCTCGATTTTTTCTCCTTTGAGAATAGAGATAAGATCGAAAGAAACGGAAAGTTTTGGCGCGATCAGAAATGTATCTTTTTCGAAAGGAACATTTCCGATCACAAGTAAATTGTGGAATGTGAGGGTAGTATTTGGAAAATTTTTAAGAGAAGAAAAACTGAGGTCCGAGTAAAGCACTTGGGCATTTACTTTTTGATCTATAGCCTCGAGTAATTTGGCCTTTACTTCTTTTTTGAAAAAAGCGGGCAAGTTTACCAGCACAATTGCTAATGCAAATAAAATTACCAGTCCGAATATTTTTCCCGGGTTTTTCTTAAACCATTGTCTCAAATTATTCATAATCTTCCTGGCCGGATCATAGAAACAGCGAAGTTACTAAAATGAATAGAAGTTTTAACAACGATCCGGAAGAAGTTGTTGTAAAGAAATGTGATCTATTGGTGCGGAATGGAAAGGTAATAGGCTACTTTTTTGCGGGCTTGCCTGGTGCCGCATTTTGCAGAAGATTTTTGACTGCTCTTGCTGCAAGCAGAAAAGCTGATGGCGATCAGCAGTAAGTAAAGTATAGTTTTCATTTTGGGAGAGTGGTTTGTAAAAGAAAGATACAAAGCCTTTTCCAGATCTGATACTTTTTACATTTATAATCAAATTTTTCGTTTTAATATTCATATTCCGGGAGCACAATTCTCAGGATTAAAGAATTAGCAGATGAGAATAGTGGCTGTCATTCAGGAGGAACCTTGTGAGTAGAGATTCAGAATAGTGATCTCTAAACCGAATGAGTAGAACAAAGTGAACTATAAACGACACTGCAGACTCTGCACAAGTTTCCTCCTGAATGACAACTTTTTTATTCACTCAAGATTCATAACTTAATAAGACTATTTTAGTCGCCGGGAAACAAAAGCACATCCGTCGGCGTTTTCTTCTAAAGGAGCCTTTATGCCCAAGCTTTATTTCAATTCTACCCGACATGCGGATCTACCCTTGCACTATGGCCATGTGCCGCCCTGGCTGGCAAGGCGCATGAGTTTATTGGGAGGCAGCATTCTGGAATCCATTGTACTCGACTATGGAAAGTCTGAAGTATTGCAACGTCTCAGTGATCCCCTATGGTTTCAGGCATTCGGTTGTGTGCTGGGTATGGATTGGCATTCTTCTGGCATTACGACTTCGGTAATGGGTGCATTGAAAAAAGCAGTAAACCCAAAATTTAACGAACTGGGTCTTTACATTTGCGGCGGCAAAGGAAAATACTCACGTGAAACCCCGGCCGAGCTGCTGGCGCTCTCCGAACGGACTGGCTTGAACGGCGCAGAACTAGTGCGCTCGAGCAAACTGAGTGCAAAAGTTGATAATACAGCTATCCAAGACGGGTTTCAACTTTATCTTCATAGTTTTATTGTAAGCGACGAAGGCGAATGGGCTGTAGTGCAGCAAGGAATGAACGACGCTACCGGTATGGCGCGCAGGTATCATTGGCATTCGGCACAGATGAAATCTTTTGTAGAAGAACCTCATACTTTTATTTATGGACAAAACCAGGGCATCATTCTTAACCTTACCAATACAGAAGCAGCCGCAGCTAAAAAAGGAATGCTCGAGATCGTACAGGAAAATCCCGATAAGATGCTCCCTGAGATCCGCAAAATTGTGATGCCATGCCATCACGATGTACGAGCAAAAGATGTAGATCTTAAAAGATTAGGAAGCATGCTGGCTCTGGCACACGATAGTGACTTGAGTGATTTTGAATCCCTGCTTCTTATACAAGGAATGGGACCACGTACGATTCAATCATTGGCCCTGGTGAGTGAAGTGATTCATGGCACTCCTTCCCGTTTCAGCGATCCGGCGAGGTTTTCATTTGCGCATGGCGGTAAAGACGGGCATCCTTTTCCGGTGCCGACAAAAGTGTATGACCAAACTATTTCCGTTTTGCAAAATGCTGTAGAAAAAGCAAAGCTTGGTGACAAGGACAAAAAAGAAGCGATCAAAAATTTGTCATTAGTTTCGCAGCTTTTGGAAAAAGATTTCGAGCCGAAGCCGGAAGATTTTAATAAAGTGATCCAGAAAGAACGCGACGAGTCTTATAAATACGGCGGTCGCACGGTGTTTGGAAAAGCGAAGCCTCCGAAAGATGATGGGCAACTTAGTTTGTTCTAGCCGGAATATCTTTTTTCATTTTTTGAAAATAAATACCCGTACAACTATTATTAGATCAACAATCTTCCCACTACAAACACAATAAACAGGTTTCCCCACAAGGCTTCTATGATGGTGACGTTGGTTACAAGTTCGTTGCAAACATAGGGAATTTCTGTGCCGGCAAGAATATTAAAACTGAAAGTAATGCTTTTAATAAAGTGGTGTGTTCCGAGCGGTGTCTGAAAATCTAAACTGGTCAGCGAAATGATATCGATGATCTCGTAAAAACTTCCAAACGCAATGCCGGTGATCAAATAGATGCAAGCCGCGCCCCACATGCGCTCGCCGATGGCAAGATTGCGTTTGAAAATTTCGGTGATCGTAAAATAAACAACGGAGATCTCTACAAATAATAAGGTAGTCATGATTAAAGCCGTAGCAATTCTAAACTCCAGTGGATTCAGCAAAGTGAAAAACGGGTTTACAAAAACTACTCCGATCAGAAATGTTCCCATGATCAGGATCAATAAACAGATCAAAAGCGCGCGGCTCTTGGTATAGTTGCGCAGCATATCCCAAAGCAGGTAAACATATATTCCCAGCACAGAGAAGAAAAGTAATTCGGTGATCTCATTTCCATATGGAACTTCAAAAAGATCCATAATGCCTTTGGCTAAAAAACAAACCAAGAGCAAAAGCATTTGCACCGGCACTACGTTTTTAAAATCCTTGAGCTTCTCACGAGCGAGTTCGATGTCTTTTAGATTTTGGAATAGTTTCATAACAGTAGTTTTTTAAGAGTAACCACCAAGGTTTTGGGAAACCTTGGTGGTATATTAATTATTCTTCCATCCGGATTTTTTCGATCATCAAATGTTTTGTAAAATTTTTAACGATTTCCCCCATCTCCTTGTCGCGCGATTCCATTTCGGAAAGGTCGAGGTCAGAAGCTTCTACTACGGGTTTGAGTTTGGCAAGATTTCCTTTGAGCTGATCGATGGCTAATATATTGGATTTTTTCACTTCCTCGGGGACCTCTTCTTGTTGGAGTTTTATTTCCAGCTCCGCAATATATTTTTCTACATAAGGAACCATATCCCAGGGATTGTTAGGCATATTCCAGACGAATTCAATGTTGCATTTTTTACAACGGTATTTATTGCTCTTCCAGCCTTCGGGACTTTTATCAGTGCCTATTAATTTAAGATTTGTATTTTTTTCGCAGCGCGGACAAAGCGCTTGTTCTTTGATCAATCCTTTCAACCGTTCACGATCTTCTAACACTGCGTCGCGACTTTGGGCGTGGATAGCTATTTGCTCTACTAATTTTTCGCAAGTCTGAACCAGCTCTGTGTAATCTTCGGTGGCTTTATTTTCAGCCACGAGCATTTTTACTTTTTTCTTAAAAAAATTTACAAGTCTAATCAGTTCGCGTTCTTCTGCTTTCAGGTTTGGGACCATTTTATCTCTATTGAAGTACAACTACAAGTTAGTAAAAAGTATTGAGTCCTTAGTAGTGAGTAAATGGAAATGCTCATTACTAAGGACTCAGGAATAAAATCTAAAAAACTATTCCAGCTCCATGCGGATGCCTTCTTCGTCTACGTCGTCTTTTTTACGTTTTTTTATCTTTTCCTTCGGCAACACTTTATGATCGCCCTTACTGAGTGTAAGCAGCAAGGCCGGAAGAATAGTAAGATTGGTAAACATGGCGAAGAACAAGGTGAGCGAGGTGAGCAAACCTAAGGCTACAGTACCTCCGAAGTTGGAAAATACAAAGATCACAAAACCGCAGAACAATACGATTGAAGTATAGATCATACTCACGCCGGCCTCTTGGATACTTTTAGTCACTGCCATCAATACATTTCCTTTGCTGAAAAGTATTTCCTGTTTGTATTTACTTAAGAAGTGAATCGTGCTGTCGATAGAAATACCAAACGAAATTCCAAAGATCAACGCTGTACTTGGCTTGAGCGGAATATGGAATAAGCCCATGATACCCGCCGTCATGACCATTGGGATCACGTTCGGGATCATAGAGATCATGATCATTTTCGGGCTGGTGAAAATAAAAGCCATCATCAGCGAGATAAGAATGAAGGATACGATCAAACTACCCGTAAGGTCGTTGATCAGGTATTCGTTGCCCGCTAAGAAAATTAACGTTGTACCCGTGATCCTCACTTCGTAGCCGTTTTCTTTGCTGAAAATTTCGTCGGCTTTTTTCTGAATATTTTGTTTTACAAGTTCGTTCATTTTCACCGTACCAAGATCGGCTACTTTACACGTGAAGCGTACATATCGTCCGGTGCTGTCTACAAAGGCACGCAGCAGGTTGCTGGATTCTTCTTTGCTTCCAAAATATTTTATAATAAAGGCTCTTTCATTATTAGTTGGCAATCTGTAAAATTCCGGATCGCCTCCGTAAAAAGATTGAGTAGCGCCTTTCACCACATTAAGGATTGAAAGCGGCGGTGAAATATTATTAAATTTTAAAAGATACTGTTCAAACTCTTCCAGCTTTTTCAAATTAGAAAGTTTGAGCACGGCTTTTTTCTTTCCAAGATCCACGATGATCTCCAAAGGCATCACACCGTTAAAATGCTGTTCAAAAAAAGCAAGATCGGTACGAATGCTGCTGCGCTCCGGTAAGTCATCTACCATGTACGAAACTGGTCTGAGTTTTAAAATACCATAAATCGATATCAACAGGAAAACTCCCGTTACCGCATAGATCCAGGGACGATGATAAAGTGTTACGCGCTCGAGTAGCTGGTTTACTTTACTGAGAAATCCAAGGTCCAGATGTTTAAGCTGTTTCGCTGTAGGCGGCGGCAGGAATAAAAGGAATGTCGGGATAATAATAAGTGTGATCAAAAAAGTAGCCACACTCAAAATTCCCGCTACTAATCCAAATTGTTTAATGGTAACAATATTGGTGAAGTAAAGTACAAAGAAACCAACAGCAGTGTTGATATTCGTCATGAACGTGAGGAAACCAATTTTTTCAATGATTCGGCTTACTGCTTTTATTTTATTTTTGTGACGTTTATATTCCTGATGGTATTTATTATACATATAAATACAATTCGGAATACTAATGATGATGATCAGCGCGGGCAGCACTCCAGTAAGCACTGTGATTTTATAACCAAGTAATACAACTGTTCCTCCGGTACAAATAAGCGTGGTAAGAATTACCAGGAAGGTAAAGATCACCGAGGAAAGTGAACGGAAAAATAAAAACAGCGTAGCCGAAGTTACCAACACAGATAAACACAAAAGTGTGATCAGCTCAGATTTCATTTCGCTCACCATGATGGAGCGGATATAAGGAAGCCCGGCGTAATGAAGTTGGATGCCGGTTTCTTCGGAAAATTTTTTGGAATCGGCGAGAATTTTTTTCATCACCGTAGCACGGCGACTGGAATTTAAATAATCCGCTTCCAACGATACGGCGATCAACAAAGCATCTGTGTTTTCATTCACCAGAAGCTTGTCGTAAATTTTCACATTACGCGCTTGTCCAAGCAAACTATCAAGCTGTTTCTGATCTCGAATTTTTTCAGGGAAGATACTTTGCTGATCAAACTTCCTGTTGGCAGTATCTTTTACAAGATTTTTCAACGTAGGAAGGGAGATCACATCCTTTACTCCTTCTGTATTTTTGAATTCTCTGCAGAGTGCCTGAAGCTTTGAAAATTTTTCGTAAGTATAGACAGATTCATCTTGCATACCGATAGCAAAAATACTCGCGTCTTCTCCGAACGTTTTTTTGAAATTTTTGAAGTAAACATATTCAGGATCATCAGCCGGAACGATCTGTACATAGTCGTACGATATTTCCAGATTTTTGCATTGCCAGGCCATAAAGCCAGATATCAACAAAGTGATGATTAAAAAAACCAGGCGGTTCTTAATTATTATACTCGAAATCTTATACCACATATTTTCCGTAAAGAGGTAAAGTTAATGAAATTTTATTCGGTTACGAAAACGATTTTTTTCAGCAGGAATGTTGGTTTTACTTCTTAACACATCATTTAATAATATAAAAAAATTAAAAATTTATTATTACTTATTATTAAGGCTGTGGATTCGTTGAGAAGTTTAGTTTTACACGCTTGTTTTTTTCACGATTGGATAAGTGTTTTTTCATTCCACTTCAATCCACATTTTATTCATATCCTATTTCTTTCAACCTTAGAAGATTAATCATTAGGTTAACATACAAGTGAAGATATACCCATTTGTTTTTCGATTATTAACACTGTTGATCTTCTATTAATAAACCTGTTTTTATGCCAACTTATTATTTCGCCTTTGTGGGTTACTTTGTTCTTCACAGAAGTAGATATCCAGACTAACGACATAAATTGACTATTCCACATTATTTGTGGACTGATATTTTTCAAAAAATGATGGAAGATTAAGAAAAAAGGTTAAAAAGACACCTGTTTTACAGATCTTGATATATTTGTTTATATTTCAAGTTAAATAATTAATAGCCAATTATTTAACTTGAAATTTTATATCCTGGATCTCCCAGTTAGCTCGCAGGTTTATCTTGTCTTTATAATAAGCGATCTTTTCAGGCTGTATATCATTATCAAGATCTAAGGGATCCCATCTGCCATTGTTATTGGCATCAACGATTACTTTTAATTGATATTGACCTGGTTCGAGAGCTTTGTAAAAGAATTTGGTTGGATTGATTTTACTATCTACTACTTTACCCTTGGAATCCAACAATTGGAAAATATAGTGTGGATATCTGCAAATAATTGTGCCTGAGAGCAATCCATAGTTTTCTTCGTTTTTGTTCTTGAGTTTATACTTAGTAGCCATACTGCTATCCGCGGTATAGCTCATAAAAGCTCCTTCTCCGAAACGTAAGACCAGACTATCTTTAAAGGTATTGGTGTTAGTAAAAGAGATATTCATTTTGGTACTATCAAGATGAAACTGTTCTTCCGATACAGTAAAAGGTATACTATCTTTTTTGAATTCCAGTTGAGAATAATTGATCTTGTCTACAGGTTTGTTGAAACGGAGTTTTATTTCATCACCTTTTACTATTTCGAGGTTTTTAGGTGAGAGAACGAATAGAAAAACGTTTTTCTTGTTCTTATCCTTATATTCTTCGAATTTTAGTTTGATCGTATCTTTTGAGATATTTCCACTAGAGTCTGTGAATTGTGCGTAGAAACTCACGCTGTCTTTGGTATGAAAAGTATTAAAAATACGGATCACTTTTCCTTCTTGTTCGTAATCGCTCAATAAAGGAGGATGGTCGGTAGTTAAGCTGTATTGTTCCACGCCTTCACTCAAAGTAAGTAAGTAATAATCGCGTTCCTGTTTATCACTCACAATGCTTGCGCCTTTTTTGTCCGCTTTGGTAATGCCAAGTTTCAAGCCGGTGACAGATTTATTCACAACAAGGTTGTTTATATAGGCTATATCCTCCTTCTCGTTATCATAATTAAAGTTTTTATTAAGATCGTTTAGAGCATATATATTATAGGTGCCTTCTTTTACATTCTTGATATTAAAGTTTCCATCTGTATTGGTTTTAGAAAAGTACAATGGTTTACTATTACGAACAGTGTTGGTATCTCCAACTTTGTACACAAGGATTGAAAGATCCTTTACTCCTTTTTCTTTTATAAAATCATAGGCTTGGCCTTGTATTGAAAGGGAGTCTATCAGAGGACCAGTACTGAAGGCGATATTTAAGTCTTTGATGAAATTACCTTCAGTTAAGTCTTTAATGGATTCTCCAAAATTTATATTGTACGTCGTATTTTCTTTAAAAGGCTCTCGAAATTTTACTGTAACCGTTTTCTTTTTAGTAATGATATCATATTTACTTTCCACCAGTGGAGAGATCACGATATTTTCGTTCAACTTTTGTGCGTCTATGTATTCATCGAATTCCAGCACCACTACTTTGCCTTTGTAGTTTGTGCTATTATTTTCCGGAGTTGATTTTTCAAGTTTAGGCGGCGCGGCATCCTTTGCCCCACCCATTGGCTGTTTTATATTGGCACAGGCGGAAAGAAAAATAAGAATGATTATGAAGTAAATTTTAGTGCGCATTCTTTTTAAAAAGATAGATCAAACTGGAATAATTTTTATCAGAGCTGGCTTTTATATTAGATACGAATCCATTGTAAAATGCACGAAGGTAATTGGTTTTCCCAAATTTGTACTTATCGCTTAGCATACTCACATAAAAGGAATCAAAGACCATAGGTTTTGTACCAAGAAGTTGGAAAGAATGCTTCTTCAACAACTTATCCATATCTGGAGGAGTAAAATGATATAGATGTCTTGGTACGTCATAGGCTGCCCAATATTGCTTGTAAATTATTGAGTCATAGGAATTACAATTAGGAACAGCAATGATCAGACGGCTATTATCTTTCAGTAATTTGTGAATATGTTGAATACTTTCGTTTAGTTTATGCACATGCTCCAGCACATGCCAAAGCGTGATTACGTCGTATTTTTTTTCACCTGGTAGATCGAATAGGTTTGAGTAAATAGTCTGGCCTGTATTTTTTTCGGCCAATGCTCTGGCGCCCGGATCAGGTTCCATACCCTCGATCTTCCAGTTATTTTCTTTGCAGGCTTGTAAGAAATAACCGGTTCCACAGCCAATATCAAGGATGGTACCTTTTTCAGAGCCCGACTGGTTAATTAAAGCAAGTTTTGATTTGAGGGATTGTTTTCGTACCAGGTGGTAAAGTTTGTTGATGACCCCTTTATTAGTATCGCTGTGTGAAATATAATCTTCCGATTGGTAATACTTGCCAATAGTATCTTCCGATGGAATTGGATTTGTGAACCTAAATCCACAGGTTTTACACTTTGAAATGTGGAAAGTCTCACCAGAAATGCTATGATCTTTTAAGGTAAGAAAATTCTCATAATCCTGTTCTGAGCATACAGGACAGGTTTTTACTTCTATTAGCACAGTATTCGTATTAAAAATTCAACAAATGAACAAACAAGGGTGAATAGGTTATCTACCAAGATAGACCATTAGCACGGATATATCGGAAGCACTTACTCCGCTGATGCGGGAAGCCTGACCTAAGGTAAAAGGTTTTATTTTCTTCAACTTTTCCCTTCCTTCGCTCGATAGGGCAGATACTGTATCATAGTCGAGGTTATCGTACAGCTTATAGTCTTCTAATGATTGCAACTTCTGAGCCATTTGTTCCTCTTTTTCTATATACTCAAAGTATTTAGTTTCAATAGAAGCTTGTTCTATTTCTTCTTCGCTATAAGAATGAATAGCTTCTAGGACATTGGCATTTGCTTGCATCAAATCGGTAAGCTCTATCCCAGGACGTTTAATTAAAGAAAAAAGAGAAGCTTTTTCTCTTATAGCTGCAGACTCTTTGCTCTCCAGAAAACCATTTATTTCATCAGGGTTTAGTTTTATCTTCTTTAATTGATCCTGTAGTTCTTTAGACCTGCTCAGCTTTTTATTCATATTATTCAGCCTTTGCTGAGAAGCTAAGCCAAGTTGATTCCCTTTTGAAGTTAATCGGATATCGGCATTGTCTTGTCTTAATAGCAAGCGAAATTCTGCCCGGGAAGTAAACATGCGATAAGGTTCGTCTGTACCTTTGTTTACTAAATCATCGATTAGTACTCCAATATAGGCTTCAGATCTTTTTAGAATGAATGGATCTTTTTCCCATACTTTGTTATGAGCATTTATTCCGGCCATCAACCCTTGACAGGCGGCTTCTTCATAGCCTGTAGTCCCATTGATTTGTCCGGCGAAGAATAGATTTTTGACCAGTTTTGTTTCTAACGTTAGGTCTAATTGCGTAGGAGGGAAGAAATCGTATTCAATAGCATAGCCTGGACGGAACATTTTTACATTTTCAAATCCAGGGATCAATTTCATAGCTTTTAACTGTACATCTTCCGGAAGGGAAGTAGAAAAGCCGTTTACATAGATCTCGATGGTATCCCAACCTTCAGGTTCTACAAAGATTTGGTGTCTTTCCTTATCGGCAAAGCGATTGATCTTATCTTCTACAGATGGACAGTACCTGGGTCCTCTTCCTTGGATTCTTCCAGTATACATAGGAGATTTGTCGAACCCCTTTTTGAGCTCTTCGTGCACGTTCTGATTAGTATAAGTTACCCAGCAGCTTTTTTGTATCGGAGGAATTTTGGTATCTGTATAGGAAAATTTTCCGCATTTTTCATCTCCTTTTTGTTCTTCCATTTTGGAGTAATCAAGACTTCTGCCGTCTACCCTTGGAGGAGTACCAGTCTTCATTCTGCCAGATTCAAATCCGAGTTGTATGAGTTGCTCGGTGATACCAGTAGCCGCTTTTTCAGCAGATCTTCCCCCGGAAAACTGTTTTTCACCAATATGAATAACTCCATTTAGAAAAGTACCGTTTGTAAGTACTACAGCCTTACAAGCTATTTCAATTCCCATCCCTGTCCTTATTCCACGTACTTTCCCGTTCTTAATGATCAATCCGCTGACCATTTCCTGCCACATGTCTACGTTTGGATTTCTTTCCAGGGTTAGTCTCCATTCTTCAGCAAATTTCCAACGATCGTTTTGAGCTCTAGGACTCCACATCGCCGGACCTTTGGATAAATTAAGCATTCTGAATTGGATCATTGTTTTGTCTGTCACAATTCCAGACATACCACCCAAAGCATCTACTTCACGTACGATTTGCCCTTTCGCCACTCCTCCCATTGCCGGATTGCAGGACATTTGTCCAATCCTGCTCATATCCATAGTGATCATCAAAACTTTTGATCCCATAGTGGCTGCCGCATGTGCTGCCTCACAACCCGCATGTCCGGCCCCTACTACTATTACATCGTATTCTTTAAACATCGCTTTTTTGAGATTTGGTGTTCCACGTGAAACACTTCTTTAAATCTTTGATTTACAAAACAAACATGTTCCACGTGGAACATGTTTGTTTTGATACTTACAAAGATAAGGAAGAAAAATTTATTCTGTTATTAATTATGTGTATAAACCGTGAGCAGAATAAATAAGGTTTATATTTTGTGAATGAAGCTTTCATAATTATCAGTTTCAGTTGACAACATGTGGATTTTTTGTGGTTTTCTTGTGAATAGTGGATACAGTTGTTAGTTAGCATTTACTAACACTCTTTTGTGAATTGTTAATACAATAGTGAGTACAAGAAAGAATAAATAAAAGCAACTGTTTATAATGAGTGAAAAACAGGTTAATAAGATCTTCATAATTCCTAAAGAAGCTGTTTTGTTTATAAGATTGTTCTTATCCTGTTCATTTCATTGTTAATAGCGGATAAATTTGTGAATGAAGCCTTATTATCTTTTTAACTGTTTATATCTTGTTTATTTCCTGTGAATCAAGTGTGTTCCACGTGGAACATGTTATTTAAACGAAAACCTTTATAGGTAAAAAATAACCATAGCATCATAAGGACAATATACCATATGGCTGTTGGTCTAGTCAGGGGAATAAACAATAAGGAGGAAGTATTCGAACGCTATCGGATTCTGACTTGGGTTTAGTACTTACATTACGCACATTTTTTTAACAGGATATCGACTAAGAATTAACATAAAAGCTTACAAAAATAGAAGATTTAAACATGTTGGAAACATGCTTTAAACATTCATAAATAAGTAAAAAGATTAAAACCTTTCAATCGGCTGCTCACCGATCATAGCTTGGATAGTTTGGCAAACCTTTTTAAGGCTTAATGAGGCTGTTTCCTGTGTTTTTTGTTTGTCTTTAAAAATCGTCTTTTCCTTAGAAGCTTTGGAATATTGTCTCATAAAAAGCCCAAGTGCTTTAAGATAACTGCCGTTAAAAGTTAACCCGCGAAAAAGTGCTTTAAAAAAATACAGCGACATCCAGGCCAATAAAGTCATGCCTTCCAGATGCAGGTAATGAAACAGTATCTTATTTCTGCGGGATATCAGCGCTACTTTTTTCTTCTTATTGTATTTGCCAATAGTAGCCGAAGTAGGATGTCTGCAAATAGCAGAATGCTCATAATAGCAAACATATCCCAGGCGCCAGGCTTTAATGCCAAGCTCTACATCCTCCCAATAGAAAGGATTAAACAATTCCTGGAAACAACCTACTTCCAATAGTTTTTGGCGATCCACCAATGCATTGGCTCCGGAAAGAAATAAAGTAGGCAAATAAGAAGGATTAGAAGAGTTCTTCGGAAGATAATTCAACGTTGGCTTCAGGTTGCCGTTTTTATATTGAGGATATTTAGCGGTGTCCTGTATTTTATCAGAATCCAGCGCAATGATTCTGCCCATTACCCCAAAGGTGCTGTCTTGATCGAAATAACTAAACAAGGGTAAAAAATATTCCGGTGTGAGTTTAATATCTGTATTTAACAGAAACACCAGCTCTTTACTGGCAATACGAATTCCCGCATTGATATTCCCGGAGAAGCCTTGATTGAATAGGTTTTCTACCAGAAGGATGGAAGGATAATAAGTTTTGAGAAAAGAAACAGATTCGTCGGTGGAACAATCATCGGAGATAATAATCTCGAAGTCTGTTTGAACTGTTTGAAGAGCGGTATAGAGGAACGGAAGGTTTTTTTCTAAAAGATCTTTTCCGTTATAATTCGGAATAACAACCGAAATGCTTTTTCTCATTATTCTGACTGGCTATCGTCTTCTTCTTTTTTAGGAATTACAATTTTAGAAAAAAGCTCATTCATTTTATTTGCGTAGTCTACCGTATCATCGATATAGAATGCCAAAGCAGGAATAATTCTTGCCTGCTTTTTGATCCGGTCGCCAAGCATTTTGCGGATAGGTTTGGTCTGCTTTACGATCATATCAAGCATTGCTTGTTTATTCTCAACCATCATAAAACTCAGGTATACCTTGGCCAGCGCAAGGTCTGGAGAAACACGCACCGTAGTGACGGTAATGAAAGCGCTACCAAAAAGACTTTTAGTATCGTGAAGAAAAATATCACTCAATTCTTTTTGAATCAGTTTTCCGTATTTCTGTTGCCTGGTGCTTTCCATAATTACCTAAATATTTGTTCAAAATTACTAATAAATCTTTTGCATTCCTTATTTTTGTTTCACGTGAAGTAAAAGCATTTTGATACAATTATTTTTAAAATATAATCCTGTAAAACTTTTCCTCATATTACTGATCCTGGTAGCGATCCGTGTGTTTGCCTATCGTATGTCTATTCCAATTACCGACCCTGAGCTTACCTGGCTAATGGTGGGCGAACGAATGGGAGATGGATTTACATTGTATAAACAGGTTTGGACAGATCTCGAACCGTTTTCTGCTATTACTTATTATCTTATCGATCTTATTTTTGGAAAATCGCGGCTTGCTTATTTTGTCTTATCCCTATTACTGGTTGCCATCCAGGCCTGGACATTTAACTGGGGAATGAACAAGAACAAAGTCTTCAAAGGATTTACAGCATTGCCAGCTTTATTTTATGTTTTGTTTTCTTCGTTGTTTTTCGACTTCTACTCCCTTTCACCGGTTTTGCTTGGACTTACTTTCTTGCTCATTACCTTTAACATGATCTGTGTACAGTCTAGAGTAATGACAGGGGAGGATCGTTTCTTTTATATAGGATTACTCTCCGGTATAGCTTCTCTTTTTTATCTTCCTTTTGCCTTCTTTCTTCTTTTCTCACTGGTTTCGCTGGGTCTTTATTCTGTCGCCAGTTTGAAAAAACAAATGATCATGGTCTTAGCTTTTTCTTTTCCTTATTGCATTATCCTGATCTATTATTTTTGGATAGACAACTTGGGAAATTATTATGAGTATGCTCTTAGTCCTGTATTAAATTCTGCGCCTGAATTTCTCATCGATCTTCCTACTATTATCAAGATCTTAGTGCTGCCGCTACTGTTGTTATTGATCGCTGCTGCTACCATCGTTACAAGAGGACGCTATATTCATTATCAGTATAAGATCATCAAGATAGCAGGACTGTGGCTGCTTACAGGGGTTTTGTCTTTACTTATAGAAAAATCAATCGCGCCATATCAGTTTCTTATTTTTGCACTTCCGTTGGCATTTTTCACTTCGCATTTGTTTCTGGTAGCAGCCTCAAGCAAACTGTTTTCGGAAGGATTGTTTTTGGTGATGTTTGGAGGAATATTTTTGATCTCCTTTTATGCATTAAAAAAGCCGGATGTTTATACAAGAACACATTTGATTCGCTATGTTCCACATGAAGCAGAGAAGCTGGATATCAAAAATAAAAAGATCATTGTGCTGGGAAACAGCAAAGAATATTACATAAACAACAGCATATCAGCACCTTATGTAAACTGGAAAGCTTCTCAATGGCAGTTTGCCGACCTTAAAAAATATGAAAATATTTCGGCTATCTACGAAATTTTTGAATTGGGCAAACCCGATTATGTGATTGACCAGGACCAGAAAATGGCTGCGCTCTCCCAAGTAATTCCTGCTTTAAAAAAGCAATATGTACCGATTGATTCTACCAATATTTACAGGCGGAAAATCTAGATCGAATTTTAGCAAGGAATTTTATCTACTCTGTTTTGATGACGGCCACCCTCGAAAGTTGTACCTAAAAAAACTTCTACGCATTCTTTTGCCTGTTCAAGGCTTATAAACCGGGCAGGAAGAGCCATCACATTTGCATTGTTGTGTTTGCGGATCAGCGAAGCTACTTCAGGGTTCCAGGCCAGGCCAGAACGGATACCCTGGTGTTTGTTCGCAGTAATATTCACACCATTGCCGCTACCACAGAGAAGTATTCCAAAATCAAATTCTTTTTTCTCTACCGCCAGTGCCAGAGGATGCGCGAAATCCGGATAATCTACCGACTCTTCGCTAAAAGCCCCGAAATCTTTGGTTTCATAACCTTTGCTTTGTAAGAAACTGATCAGTTCTTTTTTATAAGAATAACCAGCATGGTCGCCGCCGAGCGCTATTTTAAGTGCCATAAGATTTAAGGTGTTTTAGTAAGTTTAATTCTTCTCTGACGATCGATCGCTGCAGAGATAAAGATACTTAATTCATACAAGATGATCATCGGAGTGCCTACAAGCAATTGACTTAATACATCCGGAGACGGAGTCAGGATACCAGCCACCACCAGGATCACTACAATAGCATGCCTTCTGTATTTGCGCATAAAGCCTGGTGTTACAATGCCAAGCTTTGAAAGGATGTATACTACCACCGGCAATTGAAAGATCAGCCCACAACCCAGCACCATCATCAGTAGCATAGAAATGTAAGAGGTCACATCAAACTGGTTTACGATGCTATCGTCCAGTTTAAAGTTGGCCAGGAAATTAATGGAAAGTGGAGATACGATATAGTAACCAAAGAGAATTCCGATAAAGAAAAGAGAAGAAACAAAGAAAATTCCGCCTTGGGCATTTTTACGCTCGTTTGGATTGAGTGCAGGTTGTACAAATTTCCAGATCTGCCAGAATACAAAAGGAAAAGCCAGTATAAAACCCGTTACAAAAGCGGCCGTCATATACATGGTAAACTGACCGGTAAGTGTACGGCTTTGTAAGGCAAAATCAATTTTATCGACGCAAAGCTCTGCGCTCATTTTGCACAACATCCGGTAAGTCCAGAAATCAGGTTTTGCAGGCGCCACAATTACGTACTTAAAGATTTTGTCCATGTAAACAAAAGCCACCGTAGTCATGATCGCTACAGGAATCATTGCCCTGAACAAACGTTTCCTCAGCTCTTCCAGATGGTCCAGAAAGGACATCTCTTTTTGGTCGTGTAATTGATCAAGCACAGAATATAATTTGAAAGGCGTAAAATTAGTTATTAATAAACCAAAACGGTAAAAATTCGGAGAAATATAAATTTAATACTTAGTTTTGTGTAGGAATAATTAACTAAATAAATGGAAGTAAGAGAAACGTTTATTAAAGATCTTGTAGAAATTTATCCAAAAATCTTTAAAGACGAACGGGGATTTTTTTTAGAAACCTACAACCGCAGCAGCTTTGAAAAAGCGGGTATTAAAACCGCATTTGTACAGGATAATCAATCTTTTTCTATAAAAGGCGTACTTCGCGGGCTTCATTTTCAAAAACCTCCATTTGCCCAAGCCAAACTTGTAAGCGTGATCTCAGGACGTGTATTGGATGTGGCTGTAGATCTTCGAAAAGACTCTCCTACTTTTGGTAAACATTTCTCGGTAGTGCTGGAAGCAGAAAAAAGAAATATGCTGCTCGTGCCCGAAGGTTTTGCCCATGGCTTTGTAGCATTGGAAGACAGTGTGTTTTCTTACAAATGCTCAAACGTTTATAACAAAGAATCGGAAGGCGGGATTATCTGGAACGACAAAGACCTGAGCATCGATTGGGGATTTGCAAATCCGCTGGTATCGGAGAAAGACCTTATTCTTCCTACTTTTAAGGATTTAAAAATATAATGATGAATGTTGAATTATGAATTCTTTTAACTCATAATTTAACATTCATAACTCATAACTTATTTCATAATTTCAAGTAAATACTGTCCATAACCGCTCTTCAGCAAAGGCTGCGCGATTTTTTCCAGTTGTTGTTTGTCGATAAAGCCCATACGATAAGCTACTTCTTCGATACAGCCAACTTTTAATCCTTGTCTTTCTTCGATCACTTGTACAAATTGACTGGCTTGATTTAAAGAAGCAAATGTTCCGGTGTCCAACCAGGCGGTACCGCGGTTAAGTACACGTACTTGCAACTTTCCTTTTTCGAGATAATAACGGTTAATATCGGTGATCTCATATTCTCCTCTGGCACTTGGCTTCACGTTTTTGGCGATCTCTACTACTTCTTTATCGTAGAAATAAATACCAGGCACGGCGAAATTGGATTTAGGTTGTTTCGGCTTTTCCTCGATGGAAATGGCTTTCATCGTTTTATCAAACTCCACTACTCCATAACGCTCCGGATCGTGGACATGATAAGCAAATACGATTCCTCCCTGTGGGTTGTAACAACTTTGAAATACATCACTCAATCCAGCTCCATAAAAAATATTATCTCCAAGTATCAGCGCTGCGGGATTATTGCCTACAAATTTTTCTCCGATCACAAATGCTTGTGCGAGGCCGTTGGGTTGTTCCTGTACAGCGTATTCAAAATTACAACCGAGATTTTTTCCATCGCCCAATAATTTTTCAAAATTAGGAAGATCATGCGGTGTGGAAATGATCAATATATCTTTAATACCAGCCAGCATCAGGCAAGACAGAGGATAGTAGATCATCGGTTTGTCGTATACCGGCATCAATTGCTTACTTACGGCCAGGGTAAGGGGATGTAGCCTGGTGCCAGATCCGCCTGCGAGAATAATTCCCTTCATAGAGCTTAGAAAATTTAAGTTGTGAAATTATGAGTTATGAATGTTTTTCACTCATAATTCATAACTCAACATTCATAATTATTTATACTGTGCTGCGTAATATTTTTGGTATTCACCGGAGGTTACGTTGTCTAGCCAGGTTTGGTGAGTTAGGTACCAATCAATGGTACTGGCAATTCCTTCTTCAAACTGTAGGGAAGGTTTCCAGCCCAGTTCTTTGTTGATCTTGGTAGCATCGATGGCATAGCGCAAGTCATGGCCGGCGCGGTCGGTCACATAGGTGATTAGTTTTTCTGATTCGCCTTCTTTTCTTCCCAACTTCTGATCCATTACTTTGCAGATAACACGGATCAGATCTATATTTTTCCATTCGTTGAATCCGCCGATGTTATAGGTCTCGCCTACTTTTCCTTTGTGATATACATCGTCAATTGCTCTTGCATGATCCACTACATAAAGCCAATCGCGCACGTTTTCTCCCTTGCCGTATACCGGAAGAGGTTTGTTGTGACGAATGTTATTGATAAAAAGAGGAATCAGTTTTTCAGGAAATTGATTTGGCCCATAGTTATTAGAACAATTAGACAATACCACCGGCATTTTATAAGTGTTTTGATAAGCTCTTACAAAATGATCGGAAGAAGCTTTGGACGCGGAGTACGGAGATTGTGGATCGTACGGAGTAGTTTCCAGGAAAAATCCGCCGTCGTGCAGTGAGCCGTATACTTCGTCGGTAGAGACGTGGTAGAAAAGATTATTAGTTGTTTGAGGATTGCTTGCCCAGAAATTTTTGGCAGCATTCAAAAGATTTACCGTACCCACTACGTTGGTCATCACAAACTCCAGAGGGTTAGTGATCGAGCGGTCTACGTGCGATTCGGCCGCGAGGTGGATCACGGAATCAAATTTATATTCTTCAAAAATTCTTTTCAGATAAGAAGCGTCTACGATATCTCCTTTCAGAAAAGTGTAGTTGGAAGATTTTTCAATGTCCGTGAGGTTTTGCAGATTGCCTGCATACGTAAGCTTATCGAGGTTATAGATCTTGTAGTCGGGATATTTGTTGACAAAAAGCCGAACTACGTGAGACCCAATAAATCCGGCACCGCCGGTGATGAGAATGTTTTTTTTGTAATCTTTCATTCGTTCTATAAACTAAAATATAGTATTGGTCCAAATGTTCATTTTTGTTCCCAATCGGCGCCAAAACAAAATCAAAGATAGCATTTTCGTGTAAATTGGAAATGATTATTTTATTGTTTGTTAAAGACTTATTTTATTATATTTAGCTAACTTTGATTTTTCAAAAATCAAACTATCAAAGCATAGAAATCATGATTGGAATTATAATGGGCAGTCAGTCTGACCTGAAAGTAATGAAAGCCGCTGCGGATTTTCTTGAGCAGCTTTCCATTCCCTTTGAACTCAGCATTGTATCGGCTCACCGCACACCCGAGCGTATGGTGGAGTATGCCAGCACTGCCCGCAGCAGAGGATTAAAAGTGATCATTGCCGGAGCAGGAGGCGCAGCGCATTTACCAGGAATGGTAGCTTCGCTTACCACGCTACCAGTGATCGGTGTGCCGGTCAAGTCCAGCAATTCCATCGATGGTTGGGATTCTGTGCTTTCTATTCTTCAAATGCCAGGCGGTGTGCCAGTAGCTACAGTAGCGCTGGATGGCGCGTTGAATGCAGGGATTATCGCGGCCCAGATACTCGGCACTTCAGACGAAGGGATCGCACAAAAATTGGCAGCGTACAAAGAGTCTTTAAAAAATAAAGTGTTGGAATCTGTGAAGGAGGTAGAAACAAAAGGATATAAAAATATTTGATTATCCATTTAGTCAAACCTATAAGGTTTATAAATATATTTCACTTGCATGTTGCAAAACCTTATAGGTTTAAGCCGATAATCATTTAAGAACATTTAAACCACCCTTATCTTACAATGAAAAAACTACTACTTACCTTTTTTGGGCTAATTACCTTCGCAGGTGTTTATGCACAGAAGCCCCAGTGGGCCTGCCGATTGATAGAAACCAACGATCCTAATACAGACGATTACAACCCTAAGCAAACACTGTTCGTACCAGATGCATATCCAAGTGGCGGTACCGATAATGGTGATACTTATTGTATCGGATTTACCTACGAGAAAAATACTCCTAATAAAATCCCTACCATCAAGTTCAAACTGGAATATTGTACCCCGATCATTGCAGAACAAATAGTGATAGTAGAATCTTACAAGCCAGGTACAATTACTAGAATAGAAATAGAAGATGTAAACGGCAAGAAAAAAGTTGTGTACAAAGCGAAAGCCGCTCCCATAGGCCAAGACCAAAGATTGTTCTCGGTTACTTTTCCCCGCACAACTTCCCCTGTCCGTTATATAAACATTGAATCAGAACCGGGCGATGTGCCAGGCGTGAACTGCATTGACGGCGTAGCGCTTTGTCCAAGTAAAGATCCGATCCAGATAAAAATAAATCTTGGTTCAGACCTGCATTTCATTTCCGCTGCCAAACCGTTGAGCCCTCACGTAAACTCCCGGTACAACGAAGTACTTCCAGTAATAGATCCGAGTGGTAGAACACTTTACTTTGACCGCAAAGATCACCCCATGAATACTCGAAAAAATGATGATATCAATAATATTCATGACGATATTTATTACAGTAAAAAAGACAATAACGGAGAGTGGACGGAGGCCGTTAATGCTGGCGTACCACTTAATAACTGGGGGCATAATTTTGTAAACTCCATTTCTCCGGATGGAAATACAATGCTTGTAGCCAATACATATAATTCCGACGGAAGCCCGAAAGGTGGTGGGGCCTCTATTAGCAGGAAGATAAAAGGAAAAATATGGGGTCCGCCCGAAGAATTGAAGATCGATGGATTTAATAATAAAAACCAGTATGTTTCGTTTTTCCTTTCCAACAATAATCAGATCCTGCTCATGTCGATCGAAGACGATGATAGCTATGGAGAAAAAGATATTTATTTCTCTACGCAAAGAGCAGACGGAAGCTGGACAAAACCTGCCAACATTGGTCCTGATATCAACACCATGCAAGGAGAATATTCGCCGGTATTGGCTTCAGACAATAAGACCATGTATTTTGCCTCTCAAGGCCACTATGGCTATGGTAGTTATGATATTTATGTTACCAGGAGACTGGACGATAGCTGGAAAAAATGGTCGGAGCCCATAAACCTTGGACCAAAGATCAACTCTTCCGGGGGCGATATGGGCTTCTCTATTCCTGCTTCGGGTAAGGAAGTTTATAGTTATAGCTCCAATGGCGATATGAAAGCCGATATCTACCTTACAGAGCTTGGCGAAGCAAAATCGGTAATGCCAGATCCTGTATATTTGGTTTCCGGCCATGTGTACAATGCTAAAACGAAAAAGCCAATTCATTCTGACATCGCCTACGAACTGCTTCCAAGCGGTGTCAGCAGCGGTACTGCAAGCTCAGATCCGGATAATGGCGAATATAAAATTGTTTTGCCAGTAGGCCAGCATTACGGATATTATGCGGAAGAACCCGGATATATTTCCGTTCACGAAAACCTTGACATCCCGGAATCATCGCAGTATACTGAAATACACAAAGACCTTTATCTCGTACCAATTGAAGTAGGACAAAAAGTGCAGCTTAACAATATATTCTTTGTGCAAAGCAAGGCAGAATTAATAAATACGTCTTATCCTGAGCTTGACCGAATGGTGCAGATCATGAATACCAATCCGAAAATGGAAATCCGCGTGGATGGCCATACCGACAACGTAGGAGATCCTAAAAAAGACATGGACCTTTCGCAACAGCGCGCCGATGCAGTGAAGGCTTATTTGGTACAAAAAGGAATTGCTGCGAAAAGAATTACTACCAAAGCATTTGGTGGTACGCAGCCAATCGCTAGCAACGCGAAAGAAGAAACAAGAAAGCTCAACAGAAGAGTAGAGTTTTTGATCACAAAGCAATAAAGAATAAATTGAGAGGAAGTAAAAGCTTCCTCTCAATTACAATTCAATCAGCCACAATAAATAATCACTCTTAAAATTTGAATACAATGCTTAGTAGCATTTTTAGCTTAGACGGGATCATGAGCTTCCTTACGCTTACGGTAATGGAGATCGTGCTGGGGATCGATAATATTATTTTCATTTCCATTCTTACCAGCCGAATTAAACAGGAACAACGTAGCAAGGTAAGATTGCTCGGATTAAGCCTCGCGCTTGTAGTCCGCTTAGTATTGCTTGGGTTGCTCAACCAGATGTCGCACATAGAGAGTACTTTATTCTCCTTAGGCAAATTTGATTTTGCGATCAAAAACCTGATCTTTTTTGCAGGAGGTTTGTTCCTGATCTACAAAAGTACTTCCGAGATCCACTCCAGTATAAGTGGTGAGGATGAAATGGAAGAGAGCAAAAAGAAACATCTTTCGGTTGGCGCAGCCATTCTTCAAATCATATTGCTGGATCTTGTTTTCTCGTTCGACTCTATCCTTACAGCTGTAGGGCTTTCAGGAGAAATGGTGATCATGTCGCTGGCAGTATTTATTTCAATGCTGATCATGCTATTTGCTTCGAAAGGTATTAGCAAATTTATCAACGACAATCCATCTGTAAAGATCCTCGCGTTGTCATTCCTAATGACAATTGGTGTAATGCTGGTAGCAGAAGCCTTCCACCAGGAAATCCCGAAAGGATATATTTATTATTCGCTGGCCTTCTCGCTGGTGGTAGAAGCACTGAATTTAAGAGCTAAAAAAAATAAGAAATCCTAAATCAAAAAACCCCGGTTTTGCCGGGGTTCTTTGTACTATCACGGGTATCAGGTATTAAAATTATTGAACTTCCACACGGAAAGTTTTGCTGGATTTTTTATTTTTTATTTCTACTTCGTAAACCCCCGAAGATAGACCTAAAAGTTGAAGTTTTCCACTATCGGAGCTTACTTCTGATAAAATTAATTTGCCCTCTTCGTTTGTGACCGTAATCGTCATTTTCGACTTATCAGCTTCCACGCTCAGCGAGCCTTCTCCGCCAGAAACCAGGCATTTATCTACCATGCCGTGTTTAGGTTTTGCATATCCCAAATTCGAACCAAACAAAAGGCCCGAAACAAATACAGTAGTAAGAAGAAGTTTTCTCATATCGGTAAAAAGTTTAGTTCTGAGAATATATACGGGGCATGTCGTACCAGAGTTAAAGACAATCTCTTCATTCTTTATGCGTTTACTACATAAACCCATATCTTGCTGTCAACGATCATAATTTACGGATGAAAAACCTTGTTTTTATAGTTATAACTCTGCTTTTCACTTTTTCCTGTAGCAAAAAACTACCGATTCAAACCCAAAGGAATATACCTGCAATTTTAAAGATCACTTCGATAAAAGCAGATAATCTCAGTGAAGAACTTACAGGAAACGATGAAATTTTTTGTATGACCTGGTTTGTAAAAGATAGCAAGGAGAAAGCCGATATAGTCTCCAGATCGAAAGATTCTTTGATATTTGAAAGGACTAATTTAGATCAGGAAAAAGCTTTAATAACCAGTTATTCCATTGATTCTTTGGTCTTTGATAAAGAGTACTTAATAATATTATTAACCGAGTCGGATACCGACCGATCGTTAGACGAAATAACTTCTATCGCTGAAAGTGTGCTCCAAAAAGTAGATTATAAAAATAAAGACAGTGTAGCCACAATGCTTTCAAAGAAGACCCTGGACGATGATTTATTAGGATTAGTATTTTATAAGCTTACAGATCTTCAAAAACCCACCGGAACAATTATAATAAGCGGTACTCATTTGTTTGATAAATATAGTTATCGTCTTAGCTATCGATTAGAATAAAATTTATCATTTTTCTAATATAAAGAAAATCAAGCTATATTTGTGTATGCGAATACAAGGTTATTAACATTCTAATGAAATATTAACTTTGTTTTTTGAAAATAGATATTAAAATAATCACAAGATGGATAAATACTCTTTTATAGCAAATGCAGATGTATCGACGATCGATAATTTGTATCAGAGTTATAAACAAAGTCCAGACTCTGTAGACTACAGCTGGCAGAAATTTTTTGAAGGATTTGATTTCTCTCAGGGAACAAGTCTTAAAACAGGTGCCAGTGGCGGAAGCAATGGAAACGGATCAAGCGCCATAAATGAGAAAGAAATGAAAGTGCGTTTTCTCATTCATGCATACAGAACCCGCGCCCACCTTCGCTCCAACACCAACCCGGTGCGCAAAAGAAAAGACCGCAAAGCAATTCTCGACCTGAACGATTTCAATCTTAGCGAAGCCGACATGGATACCGTGTTTGAAGCCGGAAACGAGCTGGGAATTGGTCCCGCTTCACTAAGAAAAATTCTCGACTCACTCAAATATATTTACGAAGGCACCATCGGTTTCGAATACATGTACATCCGCGACCCGGAGCGCCTGAACTGGTTTAGAGACAAGATCGAAAAAGATTCTCTTTCTTTTAATCCATCTACCGATGAGAAAAAAAGAATTCTCTCCAAACTGAACGAAGCAGTGGTATTCGAAAACTTCCTTCACACAAAATATATCGGACAAAAACGTTTTTCCCTCGAAGGGGGCGAAACCACGATTCCAGCGCTGGACGCGATCGTGACCAATGCTGCTAATCTTGGCGTGGAAGAAGTAATGATCGGTATGGCTCACCGTGGAAGATTGAACGTGTTGGCCAACATCATGAACAAAACCTATGAGCAGATCTTCAACGAATTTGAAGGCACTGCCATTCCTGACCTTACTATGGGAGACGGAGATGTGAAATACCACATGGGTTATACAAGCGAAATAACTACTCCCGATAAAAAAGTAATCAATCTCAAACTTGCGCCAAACCCTTCTCACCTCGAAGCGGTAGATCCGGTAGTGCAAGGATTCATGCGCGCGCAGATCGACCGTGAATTCAGGGATGTGAAAAAAGTATTGCCAGTGCTGATCCACGGAGACGCGGCAATTGCAGGGCAAGGCATTGTATACGAAGTAGCGCAAATGTCAAAACTTGCAGGCTATACCACCGGCGGTACTATTCACTTTGTGATCAACAACCAGGTTGGTTTTACTACTGATTTTGAAGATGCACGTTCCAGTATCTATTGTACAGATGTAGCAAAAACAGTAGACGCACCAGTATTGCATGTAAACGGTGACGATCCGGAAGCAGTGATCTTCTGCGCCAGGCTTGCCGTAGAATTTCGCCAGAAATTTAACCGCGATATTTATATCGATATGGTGTGCTACAGAAGACATGGACACAACGAAAGCGACGAGCCGAAATTTACACAGCCTGCACTATACAATATCATTGCACGTCATGCCAACCCAAGAGAGATTTATTTGAAAAAACTGATCGAAAAAGGAGATGTAGACGCAGAGCTTGCGAAAAAAATGGACAAAGATTTTCGCGACTTGTTGCAAGACCGTTTGAACCAGGTAAAAGAAAAACCGCTTCCATATACTTTCCAGAAAATGGAAAAAGAATGGCTGGAACTCAGAAGATCTGAACCAAAAGATTTTGAAAAATCGCCGGAGACCGGCATCACGCAAGATACGATTGATAAGGTAGCCAACGCCTTGATCAAAATTCCGGAGGGTTTCAAGCCGATCAAGCAGATCGAAAATTTATTAAAGGAAAGACAAAAACAATTCTTCGAAAGCAAAGTGTTGAACTGGGCTAACGCAGAATTGCTCGCATACGGTTCTTTATTGCTCGATAGAAAAATTGTTCGTCTTTCCGGACAAGACGTGCAGCGTGGTACATTCTCACATCGCCATGCTGTGATCAAAGACGCAGAAACAAACGAGCCATACAACAGCTTGAACTTTATTGGCGACAATCAAAAAAGCTTCCGTGTATTCAACTCCTTCCTTTCCGAATACGGAGTATTAGGTTTTGAATTCGGCTACGCAATGGCAAACCCGCACGCATTAGTGATCTGGGAAGCACAGTTTGGCGACTTCGCCAACGGTGCGCAAGTAATGATCGACCAGTTTATAGTAAGTACTGAAACCAAATGGCGTAAACAAAACGGATTAGTGATGTTGCTTCCTCATGGTTACGAAGGTCAAGGACCGGAACACTCTTCAGCCCGTCTGGAGCGCTTCCTGGAGCTGAGTGCCGATTATAATATTGTAGTAGCAAACATTACTACCCCATCCAACTTCTTCCATGCGTTGAGAAGACAGCTTGCATGGGAATTCAGAAAACCGTTGGTCGTGATGTCGCCGAAATCGCTGCTTCGCCACCCACTGGTGCAGTCGCCGATCTCCGAATTTACACAAGGGCATTTCCAGGAAATTATCGACGATACTTATGTAAATCCGAAAGACGTAAAATTCTTGTTGCTCTGCACAGGAAAAGTATATTACGATCTATTGGACGAACAACAAAAATCGCAGCGCAAAGATGTAGCCATTGTGCGTATGGAGCAGATGTATCCGTTCCCGGAAAAACAATTGAACGAGATTTTAAAAAAATACAAAAACGCTACGGTACGCTGGGTACAGGAAGAGCCGGTAAACATGGGCGCATGGGGCTTTATCCTGAAACGCCTTTATTACACAGGCCTGCAGATCCAGGTGATCGCGCGCGACGAAGCTGCTTCTCCTGCTGTGGGTTATCTGAAAGCGCACAATGAATCACAAAAAGAACTGGTGAAGCATGCATTCAAAGAAAAATATGATATAGTTTTATGGTAAAAAATTAAGTTATTAGTTACTGGTTATTTGTTACTCAAATTGACCAGTAACTTAGTAACGGGTAACTAATAACAAATAACTTTTTAAAAAAATGAGCATTAAACAAATGAAAGTACCCACGGTAGGCGAGTCAATCAGCGAAGTGACCGTAGGGAAATGGAATAAAAATAACGGCGATTATGTAAACGCCGAAGAAGTGATCTGCGAACTGGAATCCGACAAAGCTACTTTTGAAGTAACAGCGGAATCTTCCGGAATCCTTACCATTAAAGCCAAACAAGGTGATGTACTTCCAATCGGGGCTATAATTTGCGAAATCGAATCTAAGAGCGGATCTTCGGAAACAAAAAAAGATTCTTCCCCTACTCCATCCAACAATCAACAACCTGCCGCTAACCAGGTAATAGAAATGAAAGTACCAACCGTTGGTGAATCTATCAGCGAAGTAACCGTAGGGAAATGGAATAAAAAAGACGGAGACTTAGTGCAAGCCGAAGAAGTGATCTGCGAGCTGGAATCCGACAAAGCTACATTCGAGCTGAACGCCGCTACTACCGGTATTCTCCAGATCGTAGCACAATCAGGAGCTGTAGTGCCGATCGGAGGATTGGTCTGTAAGATCACTGCGAACGGCAGCGCACCGGTAAAAACTACCAACGATGCTCCGCAAACTACCAACCAACAAACGACTACTAATAAAAACTACGCGGAGAACACGCCTAGTCCTGCCGCCAATAAAATTCTTTCCGAAAAAGGAATTAGCGCCGAAGAAGTAAAAGGCTCCGGCAAAGATGGAAGAATAACGAAAGAGGACGCGCTGAACGCAAACAAACAACAACCTGTGAAAGAAACATCTTCCAGCTCTACCAACAATCAACCGGCGACTACTTCCGGAGCGCGCGGACAGAAAAGAGAAAAAATGACCAGTCTGCGAAAGACAGTAGCTCGTAGACTAGTAGCAGTAAAAAATGAAACGGCAATGCTTACTACTTTCAACGAAGTAGACATGAAGCCGATCATGGACCTGAGAGCGAAGTACAAAGATTCTTTCAAAGAAAAACACCAGGTAGGACTTGGCTTTATGTCGTTCTTCACCAAAGCTTGTTGCATGGCGCTTCAGGAGTTTCCAGCCGTGAATGCTTATATCGACGGGGAAGAGATCGTTTATAATAATTACTGCGATGTATCAATCGCCGTATCAGCGCCAAAAGGATTGGTAGTACCAGTGATCAGAAATGCAGAAACGCTAAGCTTTGAAGGAATCGAAAAAGAAGTAGTAAGACTCGCCACCAGAGCGCGCGACAACAAGCTTTCAATCGACGAAATGCAAGGCGGAACATTCACCATTACAAACGGTGGTATTTTCGGTTCTATGCTTTCCACACCAATCATCAATGCTCCACAGTCTGCCATCCTTGGAATGCACAACATTGTAGAAAGAGCAGTGGTACAAAACGGACAGATCGTGATCCGTCCGATCATGTATGTAGCGCTTTCTTACGACCACCGCATCATCGACGGACGCGAATCGGTTGGATTTCTTGTAAGAGTAAAACAACTGCTGGAAGATCCGCAGAGAATTTTACTTGGAGTGTAATTGTTAAAAAGGATATCAGATGCCAGATTCCGGATACCAGATAAAAAAATTATCCGGAATTCGGCATCTGGTATCTGGCATCAAATTTTCTGGTAACATGTATAAAATTCAACTCTATATTGCCATACTATTTTTAGGGCTTTGTTCAAGCTCTTATGCGCAGATGTTTGAATTTTCTCCTAAAGACGCTTCCAAACTACCAATGCGGAGATTGCTGGTAGTGCTCCAGGAAGAGCAGCCGGAAATGCTAAATCGTCTGAAAAAAGACGAAGTCAAACTAGCACGCTACAAAGCGTTGATTCAGTATTCCAATTCTATTCTAAAAAAAGCAGTGCTGAACTTTTGGCGGGCAGGCCAACCAATCCGGTTTGTGACCCTGGAAGAATGTCTTAAGATCAGCGATACTTCACAATCTTTTATTACCCTTGAATTTACTTCATTAAGGCAAAATGAAAATGTGCAATTGCATCATTTGAAAACCGATACCTCTACTATATATGAGGCAAGACGTGAATTGATGCGGCGCAAAGAATATGGCTTTTTTGAACTCAAGCTGATCGAGCGGTTTCGCGGGGCTTCGGTGTATACTTTTGTAACCCCTTCTTCCGCGCCCAACGAATACGATTTTATTACAGCCGTACAATTTATTTCTGCGCTTACCAAAGAAAAATTTTTGGAACCAAAAATGACCAGCAAGGATTATGAACAACTGATCCAGCAGGATAATAAAAAACTTGTGAACCGCGTGTTGCTGGCCGATACCAATGTGCTGACAAAACATGGAAAATCATTTGACTACATCCGCCAGGAATATGATTCAATGGGCGCTTACCAGTTGAGCGATCCGAAAGGGATTGTAGAAAAAATTTATTCCGGCGATACAAATTATGCCTATCTTAACATCGTGCCATACATCGATCCTATCGCACGCGGCCAATCATTTCTGGGTACAGGCGGAGGAAATATCAACGATTACGACAAAACAGTTTACTACATACAATTCATCCTCGATGTAGCTTCCGGAGATGTATTGTATTATGATAAATCACAGGAAAACATTGTGAACATGCGCGATTGGAAAAAATACCTGCGCGCATCCAAAGAAAAAAAGGAGAAAGAAAAACCATCCTCGGAGTCGTCTCAGCAAGAACAGAAAAAGCCGGAGAAAACCAAGACGTTGACGCCGCAACAACATTATCAAAATCAGTATCAACAAAACCAATATTAATTATGCAATACGATGTAACCGTGATCGGGTCCGGACCCGGAGGATATGTAGCCGCCATCCGCTGCGCACAACTGGGCATGAAAACGGCCCTGATCGAAAAATATCCAACCCTGGGAGGTACTTGTCTCAACGTAGGATGTATCCCATCTAAAGCATTGCTCGACTCTTCCGAACATTATTACAATGCCGGTCACACTTTCAAAACACACGGCATTGACCTGAAAGACCTGAAAGTAAATCTTGAGCAAATGATCGCCCGCAAAAGAGAGGTAGTAAAGCAGACTTGCGACGGGATTAATTTTCTGATGAAGAAAAATAAAATCGATGTACACCAGGGTGTAGGATCATTCGTAGATAAAAACACGATCAAAATAACCGCAGCAGATGGAAGCGCGAAAGAAATAAAAACTTCGAAAGTGATCATCGCTACAGGTTCTAAACCGGTTTCTCTTCCTACCGTTCCAATCGATAAGAAAAGAATTATCACGTCTACCGAAGCGCTCGAACTAAGCGAAGTGCCGAAACAAATGATCGTCATTGGCGGCGGCGTGATCGGGCTGGAGCTGGGCTCTGTATACGCAAGACTTGGCGCGAAAGTAACGGTGATCGAATTTATGGATGGGATCATTCCTACCATGGACAAATCGCTGGGAAAAGAATTACAAAAAACATTGACAAAACTAGGCTTTGAATTTTTCTTCAACCATAAAGTGACAAGCGCAGTGGTAAAAGGAAAAGAAGTAATTATCACCGCTGAAGATAAATCAGGAAAAGTAACCGAATTCAAAGGCGACTACTGCCTGGTTTCTACCGGAAGAAAACCATTCACCGAAGGACTAAACCTGGAAGCTGCAGGCGTAAAGCTAGACGAGCGCGGACGAGTAGCGGTAAACGATCACCTGGAAACTTCTACCCCTGGCATCTACGCAATCGGTGACGTGATCCGTGGTGCCATGCTGGCGCATAAGGCAGAAGAAGAAGGCGTGTTGGTGGCAGAACAAATGGCCGGACAAAAACCACATATCAATTATAACCTGATCCCAGGCGTAGTATATACTTGGCCGGAAGTAGCGGCGGTAGGTTTTACCGAAGAGCAATTGAAAGAACAAGGCCGCGCCTACAAGATAGGGAACTTCCCATTCAAAGCCTCTGGTCGCGCACGCGCCAGCATGGATACGGATGGATTTGTAAAAGTACTGGCCGATAAAAATACCGACGAAATTCTGGGTGTACATATGATTGGTCCAAGAGCAGCCGATATGATTGCCGAAGCGGTGGTGGCAATGGAGTACCGCGCTTCTGCCGAAGACATAGCACGTATGAGCCATGCACACCCTACATTTACAGAATCGCTTAAAGAAGCTTGTTTAATGGCTACTGAAAACAGGGCCATCCATATTTAAGTTTAGGTAATTAGATTTTAGCATTAGACAGAACCACTTTCGAAGTGGTTCTGTTGTTTTAATCGAATATTAATCTAAAAAATGCAACGTCGCCACCAGTAACCCGTACCAAGAACAGCGACGAAAAATATTCTAAAGCGAAAAATTTTATGAAGAAATTTCATTTGCCCGTTTACCTCTGTCTGCTCTTTTTGGTTTGTTCCTGCAGTTCTACGAACTATCTCACTATGGGAGTCCTGGAGCCCGCGCCAGTATATGTTCCCAGCAATCTTCAACGGATAGGTATTGTAGACAGAAGTCTTCCTTCTGAAAACAATAAGATCCAGGACGATATCGACAAAATTTTATCGGAAGAAGGAAAACACCTGGATGAACAAGGCGCGCAGTATGCCGCAGAAGGACTGGCTGTAGCGTTAGGACAAACAACAAGATTTACAGATGTACGCATTCTTAAAGACCTAAACCTTAGAAGTCCCGGCCAGGGTGTGTTTCCGGCTCCACTTCCCTGGGACCAGGTGCAGAAGATTTGCGCAGACAACCAGGTGGACGCTCTTTTTGTTTTGAGCTATTATGATACCGATACTAAGATCAGTTATGCCGCTATCCCGGTAGAACTCAATGGTCCGCTGGGTGTGCGAATACCAGCGGTAGAGCAGCAGGCAACGTGTAATACCGAGATCAAAACAGGCTGGACCATTTATGATCCGGTAAATAGGAATATATTGGACGAATATGCTTTGAACGACCGTGTTACTACCAGCGGCCGTGGCATCAATCCGATGAAAGCGTATGAAGCGATTGCAGGCAGAAAAGAAGCGGTATTGGAAGTAAGCAGGGCTATCGGGCAGCGCTATGCTTCGCGAATATTGCCCTACAGCATCCGGGTGCAGAGAGTATATTTTGTGCGAGGCACCAATAATTTTAAGATCGCGAAACGCAGAGCACAAACAGGAAACTGGAATGGCGCCGCGGAGCTCTGGGAGCAGGAAGTACTTAATCCTAAAAGAAAAGTAGCCGGTAGAGCTACTTACAATATGGCGATCATCAACGAGATCAACGGCGACCTGGACGCCGCCATTGGCTGGGCATCTAAATCATATGCTGACTACCGCAATAAGGAGGCGCTTCATTATTTGAATATTTTAAAAAACAGGAAAGCGCGGATCCAGCAATTGCAGCTTCAACAGCAGTAGATGGTAAATTATCTCCTCCGCATTCCATGCGTTCTCGACATACGGCCCAGGTTTAGTAGCCCACCGTTTTCAGGGCGGATAAGACCGAAGCGAAGATAGAGACCAAAAACGTTGTGTGAAGCATCGGTGATATTTCCACTGAGGTCGTAATAACCGGTTACAATACCGATACCTACATGATCCCAAAACTGTGCGTAGATGGTGTAAGAGAGTTCCAGCATAAGATATTTATCCGAGTGAAAGATTCCACCCGCGCCTACAGTCATTTCATTAGAGAAAATGCCTACCTGGCAAAGATTCATCGTAATTTTTCCTTCAAGGTAGTGAGTGCCGTTGCCTGCGGAATCAGAGCGCAAGGCTGTTCTACCATAAGCGATCCCGGCGTCTACAATACCAAAAGTCTTGCCCAGTTCCAGGTTTTGTGTGATCCGGTCTTTTGGATAACCTGCACCGGTATAGATCCCTAGCGGCAAGGTGCGTACATACATTGTCTTGATAAATGGCTGCCGGGGAATAAGAATAATAATCGTATCCGCTTGCTGTGCTTTTACTGCAAAACAGGAAAGCAGAAATAAAAGGATCAGAAAAAGGCGATGCATGGAGAAGTAAAGTTAGAAATGAATTAGAAATGCCCTTCTTTTTCAAACATACTAAAAACACCCGATCAATCCTCAAGCGGGAAATAATAATTAGTTAAATTCCAAGGTCCAAAAGAACAAATTCCAAACGATGGAATCCTTTAAGATTTTGAAAACTGTTTTTTAAATTTTTTACCATGAGCACTACCACCAATTCAAAGATCATCAAAAGCACGCCGGAAAAGATCTACCGTGCGCTCACGGAGCCGCAGGCGCTGGAAGTATGGCTTGCGCCGGGAGAGATGAAAGGGAAGATCCACAAATTTGATCTTCGTGAAGGAGGAAGTTATGAGATGTCCCTGTATTATCCTTCTTCTGAAAAAGCTGCGCCCGGAAAAACGAATGCACATGAAGACCGCTTCAAAGCAAGGTTTGTAAAGCTTGTGCCGAATCAGAAAATCGAACAAATAATATTGTTTGATTCTTCCGACCCCTCTTTCTCAGGAGAAATGATCATGGAAGTAACACTGGAAAAAGTGAATGACGGAACACAAGTGACTTTTGTTTTTAAGAATATTCCAGCTGGGATTAAGCCGGAGGATAATGAAAAAGGTACGGAAGAGTCGTTGGAGAAATTAGCGAAATATTTGTCAGTATCTTAATTTTCTGAATGTTATCATCCATACGCCTGGCATTATCTTGTTGAAAGTGAGGCTCTAATAATCATTTATCTAAATTTTATTAAAAAACCTTGCGCAACCAATCATTTGCATATATATTTGCAATCAAACGGTTGCAAATTATGAAGCGCGATATTTTCCATGCCCTTGCGGATCCTACCAGGAGAGCTATTCTGGTTTTGATCGCTACGCAAGCAATGACACCAAATGCTTTGGCCGAACATTTTGATACTACAAGGCAGGCGGTTTCCAAACATATCCAGGTTCTTTCCGAATCAGAACTAGTACGACAAGAAAAATCAGGACGCGAAATATATTATCATTTTAATCCTTCAAAGATGAAAGAAGTAGACATATGGCTCAATCAATTCCGCAAACTCTGGGAAGAGCGATTTGACCAATTAGATCAATTATTATCAAACTTAAATACAAACGAAAATGAAGAATAGTCTTATGATGAATTTTTCCGTAGACAAGGAAAAGAAAAAAATAAAAGTAGAGCGCGAATTTGCCGCGCCGGTTTCAAAAGTATGGGCCGCATGGACCGAGAGTAAATTGCTTGAACAATGGTGGGCGCCAAAACCCTGGAAAGCCAAAACAAAATCCATGGATTTCAAAGTAGGAGGTACCTGGCTGTATGCAATGGTGAGCCCTGAAGGCCAGGAGCATTGGTCGAGAGTAGACTACAAAGCAATCACACCACAGCAAAGCTTTACAGCCAAAGACGCATTTTGCGATCCCGATGGAAATCCTAATCCGCAATTTCCAAGTTCTGTGTGGACCAACGTTTTCAAAGAATCTGCAGGGTACACCGTTGTAAGCATCGAGATCGAACACCAATCACTGGAAAGCCTGGAAACAATTATGAATATGGGCTTCGAGGGAGGCTTCGCGATGGGCCTAGGAAACCTGGACGAATTATTGTTGACGATGTAATTATAAAAATTTTTTTAAATGAGAAAAGCCACTTTCGAAAGGAGTGGCTTTATCATTTTTTCTGGACCTTGATTATCAGTATTTGAGGATTTATAGAATGAAGAGTGTTTTAGTTTTTTAAACAATAAAAATAAAATAACATTCTTTCGGAAAAGTTCTGTTAAACAAAAACTATATTCAGAAAACATTTTTAGAAACAATATGACAGCAGCAAAAGGATTCGCCGCACAGAGCGCTACAGAAAAATTAGGGCCATTCAATTTTGAAAGAAGAACCGTTGGTCCGAACGATGTACAGTTTGATATTTTATACTGTGGGGTATGTCACTCCGATATTCACCAGGTGCGCAACGAATGGGGTGGTACCATTTATCCGATAGTGCCGGGCCATGAAATTGTAGGGCGTGTAACAGCGGTAGGAAGCAAGGTAACAAAATTCAAACCCGGCGACCTAGCTGGCGTAGGCTGTTTGGTAGATTCTTGTCGCGAGTGCGACAATTGTAAAAAAGGACTTGAGCAGTATTGTCGCAAAGGAGCTATAGGTACTTACAACAGCAAAGACCGGACTACAGGCTCCATTACCTACGGAGGTTATTCCAACCAGATCGTTACAGATGAAAGTTTTGTGTTGAGAATTTCCGACAAGCTTCCGCTCCATGCGGTAGCGCCATTGCTTTGCGCAGGCATTACCACTTATTCTCCCCTTCGCCACTGGAAAGTAGGTAAGGGCCATAAAGTAGCCGTAGTGGGCCTTGGCGGACTGGGGCACATGGCTGTAAAATTTGCGGCATCGTTTGGCGCGGAAGTTACGATGCTTAGTACTTCTGCTTCCAAAGAGGAAGATGCGCGCAAGCTGGGTGCGCACCATTTCGCGCTTACCAAAGATCCGGCTCAGTTGAAAGATCTGCGAAATAAATTTGATTTTATTATCGACAGTGTTTCTGCCCCGCATGATTACAATCTCTATCTAAACATGCTCAACACTGATGGTGTAATGATCTGCGTAGGAGTACCGCCAACGCCAACTGAAATTCTCGGATTCAACCTGATCGGCAACCGCCGCAGCATTGCTGGATCCCTGATTGGTGGCTTGCCGGAGACACAGGAAATGCTGGACTATTGCGCGGCGCACAATATTGTTTCCGATGTAGAACTGATCCAGATGTCCTATATCAACGAAGCATATGAACGGATGTTAAAAGGAGATGTGAAGTATCGCTTTGTGATTGATATGGCTACGCTGTAATAATTTTTAATACAAAAACACGAAAGCACAAAGATTCTTGATGTCTTTGTGCTTTCGTGTTTTAAAATCTGACCAGCATCGAACACAAAACAAAATCCCCGTCCTTTCCAATTCGTCCGCGTATCCTGATCTTGTTTTGCGTTCTATGCTGCCAGATGATTCGTTACATTACCGCGCTGCGTACAAGGCCTAGGCTAACGATCGAACGAAACAACATCATCGTTGTCGCGTGTCTTTTCGCTGCTCTGTATGTATGGCGTGTAGCAGGCTTAGTCGTATATCCGGCCGCTGGGAGAATCCGGGGAGAAGACTTCGTTCTCAAAAGATAATGTTCTGTTATTTCCAGATAGTGCATGATTTCCTGTTTGTAAGTTTACCGGTTTTAACGCAACCTCAAGACCTACAGTTCTTTCCCTCTACGTGACAATCATGTAAGATTTAAAACAGCCGATTCCTTCTCTAATCTGGTTTTCCGTCAAATCCTGTTTAAATGCTCTACGAATGGTATAACCATGCGTAGATATACGGCTGTAGTAAAAGAAGAAAGATGAATCACATGACCACAAGCATTTTAAACGAACCAGGAAAAATCATATGAATCTACTGAATTAAGAGCAAGAAAAAATTCGTAAGAACGTACTAAGTAAAAACGCGGATTGAAGTTATGAGCTATGAATGATAATGTTTCAATCTATTCATAACTCATAATTCAACATTCATAACTTCTTAAACTTATATATTCGTCCCGTCCTGCAGCTTCACTTCCGGCGCCAGGCTATTGAGCCAGACCAGGTCACTAGTATCGCCGAGTACTTCGTCGATCAGGCCATAGGATTTGGCTTCGAGGGCATTGAGGTAGCGATCGCGGAGAAAGAATTCCTCGATCTCCTTCCAGCTATGGCCGCTATGACGGCCCATAAGATGAAAGAGCTGTGTCTGCAAGCGTTCCTGTTCGCGGGTAGCGATGCGTACATCTTCTGTGTATCCTTTTGCACCTCCGCCTGTGGGGTGCATATGGATAGTAGAATGCGGAAGCGCATAGCGTTTTCCTTTCGCACCTGAGATCAACAATCCCGTAGCCATGCTGCCTGAAAAGCCCACACAGACGGTGGATACAGGAGCAGAGATCATCTGCATAGCATCGTAGATCGCAAGCCCGGCGTAGACTACACCGCCCGGACTGTTGATATACATATCGATCTGTGCTTTCTGATCCTGGCTATTGAGATACAATAGCTGCGCCACGATCACATTGGCCACTTGATCGTCAATGCCGCTGCCAAGGAAAATAATTCTTTCTTTTAAAAGCAGGCTATAAATATCATAGGCCCGCTCTCCACGGCCAGCGTTGTCGATGACCATGGGTATCATGCTTGCAATAGGATGCATAGTGTTTAGGATTTAGAAAACAGAGATAAAATTTTTTGCCGAAAACCTGCGTAGTTGGATTCGCTAAAGAGCTTCTGATGAATCGTATCCAGCTCGGCTTTCAATTTGCGCCGGCCAAATTCGTGTACGAGACCGTACGTTTTTTGCTGCCAGTAAAGTTTGTCGCGCAGCTCCGACTCCAATAGGAGCCTGGCTTCCAGCAGGGAGGTTTCTTCACCGGCCCGGTTTAGCAAGTAGGCTTCTAGCTGTTGGGTTTCAATCAAGGAAGTCTTCATAGTGCAGGGATTTTTCTTTTATAGAAGTTCTTACTTTTTCCAGGCATTTGAATTTTTGTACGGTAGCCGAGCGGATACCGGAGAAACCGAATTTTGCAGCCAGCTCATTCAGCGAAAGCTTTTCATAATAAAAAGCAGACAACAGCGCCATACATCTGGCTCCAGCGGATTGCAGGAATTGAAGCAGTTTTTCTTCTGAGGCCTGCGCTTCGTTTTGTGAAACTAATTTTTGTGCTTCCAAAAAATCCAACGGTGTGCTGCGATTTTTTTCGCGAAAGCGTTTGGACCAAAGATGTTTGGCAATGCCTACCACATAAGCTTTTTCTTCAACCGGGGCGATTTCCTGCTGCTGAATTTTTTCATAGTAAAGAATGAGTGCATCGTGGAATACGTCTTTAGCTTCCTCCAACGAGCCACCCATGCGGCTGATATAGCGGGCCACAGCAGGGAAGGTTTTTTTGTAAAGCTCCAGGAAAAAAATTTCCCGGTCTTCGCAAACAACATTTTGTACAAGCGTTTCTTCCATAACAATTTTCATTTATTACTATGTGTGAAAATATGCTAAACTATCACCCTGAAAAATGGAATAATTTTTAATTGCCAAGAGTCTTTAGTCATGGAGTAAGATTTTATACTCGACGACTAAAGACTCTACAGGCAATATTATTTTTTATATTCATAGCTTACCATCCATTGGATACCAAACTTGTCGGTACACATTCCAAAATAAGATCCCCAGAATGTTTTTTCAAGGGCCAGTGTTGTTTTTCCTCCTGCAGAAAGTTTGGCAAAAATTGTATCTGCCTCTGCTTCGCTTTCGGTGGTGATGGAGAGGCTGAAGTTATCGCCCAGTACAAATTTATCGCCTTTGGATTCCAATATATCACTTACCATTATTACGCCTCCTTTTTGGCCAAGCGGTAAAGCGGCATGCATAAGTTTTTCGCCATCAGCAGGCGACAATTCGTTCATGCCTGTTTCTTTGTAACGTTGCAGCATGGCGAGTTCGCCGCCAAAAACTGATTTGTAAAAGTTAATAGCTTCCTCGGCATTGCCAGGAAAGTTTAGGTAAGGATTGATACTTATCATAGTAGTAAAATTTAGTGTTTTAGAAAGATAGAAGGAATTGGGAGAATTGAAAAATCCTGAGCAAAATGGTTGTGTAAATTTTAATAAGCAGACGATGCAGGATTCCCTATCTGCTATGAGCGCGCAATTGGCAAGAAGAGGGTAACCGATCCGATTGTTATTTTAAATGCATTGGCTTTTTGCAAACGAAAGGAAACAATTGTGCACGGCAAAAAAGTAAAGATCAGGCATCACGATGATGTGCCTTGTTATGTGTGTGATTAAAAGTCATATTATTTTTTTTCAGATTTTGAAAACACGATCTCTACCGTTCGTCCGAAGTTTGGTAAATAAGATCGTTGCATAACTTTTTTGAGTTGGGGATTTTTTTAGAATAAGAAAAAGCTTTGCCAAATTCAGAATAAAGTCCTGCTTTTTCTTTACACTTTTCAAAAAGCCTAGTTTCTTGTTGGTTTTGTATTAATAATACCAGAAAACATGAAAGCCTTTGCCGAACGAAGCTTATAACGCTTCATGTTGAGCTTGTATAATTGTGATAGTTAAAATAATTTTTACTTTTTTATGAGCATAGTGGATGAAGTGGTCACTTTTTTGGTAGCCACAGAGCGGGACAAATACCCAGTGAGAAAACCAATACCTTCTGCCGACCTTACGAACCGGGAGCAGGCGATGTGTAAAAAAATAGATTTTGATCCGGAAGACGCGGCTTTCCTGAAAAGGATTACCCTAAGTCCTTTGCAATTGCTGGAATTTGGGTACGACGATGATAACCTGGCAATCGGGATCTTTAGCGTTACCAAAGAAGAGAACGCACGCACCGTTATTCGTGAACACCAGGATAGATTTTTAGAAGCAGGCAAATATTTGTTCATCGGCGAGCGCTATTTCGACGGCTGCCAACTGGCAATCGCTCATACTTGCACAGATCCTTTTCGTATCATGGAACTGGCCTGCACCAATGGCGACAGCTATTGCATGATGACAGATGACCTGGTAGCGAAAGTACGTGAATGGCACAAACGCTTCGGCATCCGGATCAAAGGCATCGGTTACAATTTTTGCGAAGCAGAAATATTGGATAGAAATATTGATTACCGGAGTTTGTCAGAAGAAGTCGGCGCTTTTTGTCCTGGTGCGTTTTCACAACATATATCTTCACTTGAAGAAGAAATACGTTCCACCGGCACTATCCGCATTCATTGGGATTGGAATGATGCGCATGTATCCAGCAGAGCACATTTAAAAGTTCGCTCCGTACCAGTGCCAGTAGCAGCTCCGCGTGCGAACGTGATGCAACAACTTGCACAAGCCTGGTCGTCTTTCCAATACCGCTTGCTACACCGCGGCATGGCCGCATCCAGTATCAGTCAATAAATTTGTCGATAAAGAAACAATAAGCCCGTAAGAGTAAAACTCCTTCGGGCTTACTGTTCTTTCCAATAAAAATATTTGGAATTACCCTCTTAACTATTAATACTTATTTGAGATACCAGATACCGGATTAATTTAATGACATTGTCTTTTAGTTTATTTGTAAAACAGCGTTGTTTTTATCTAAACTATCTGGTATCCGGCATCTGGTATCTTGCATCCATCATTAATACTTAAAGGGGAATTCTAAAAATATTATACCTGCACCGTATGAATATACTGCCTGTTCACCCATCGGTCCGCGGTTTCTGCTACAGCCCTCCATCCTGGCTGGCCACAGATGAAGTGGCCGCGGTTTGGAAACTGAGCAAACTCCGCTAATCCGTTTTTATAAGCCTTTGCATTTTTCTTATTCAATTCCGCAGGAATGATCTCATCGTTTTCCCCTGAGATAAAAAATAGCGGACGGTTTGTTTGGTCAAGATCCAGCTCTCCGGCTTCCATCAGGCAATCGCGGAAAACTTGGCGGCTGTCGTGTACTGCCGTGCGCTCGTAGGCTTCGTCGGATTCTTCTCTTGTCATGGTATTGCAAAAGCTTTGATGAAAAATCTCGGGCGTCATCCAAAACGGTTCGTCGCCTTTGAGCGGATTGACGATGGAAAGACTGTTTTTGAAAAACCCCCAGTCGAAAGCCAACATTTTATTGGGCGCTGCAGAACTGATGCAAACACCCATGCTTCCCAATCCTTTATTTAAGATCGCTTGTACAATTAACCCGCCTACCGAATGCCCGATCAGGATCGCCTCGGGATCTACAATACTGACAAGCCCCGCAAACTGATCAATCACTTCCTGGAGACGAAGATCCCCAAGCCCTAAAGGCGGATTTTCGCGCAATTGCTTAGGGTCGCCTACGTGTAATGGCCAAGATTCTGCCAGGCAGTCGTAACCTTTTTCGGTGAAATAATCCACCCAGCTGTCCCAGCTTGTGGCATTCTGGAACATGCCATGTATGAAAATTACTTTGTGTTTCATAGTTATAAAAATTAAAAACTTAAATCTTATAACACAGAGCCAAACTACTTTGATTCCATTGTTAACTGAAATCGGTCTTATAGTTTTTGCGTTATTCCCACCTTCTACTATTTATGTGGAGAAAGGCAGGAAGATCTTTGTCTTTGTATTGAGTTTTTTCATCTGTTATCTTTGCCGCATGTCTTTCACCTTCCCTATTTCAGATCACATCCTTTTTGAAGACGCTTTTGTACTTGTAGTACACAAGCCGCACGGTTTGATGGTGGAGCCTGACCGCAACAATCACCCTAACCTGCTTCAACAGGTAAAACAATATTTGAAAACTACGCTCCCTGCGGGGAAAGACGTTTACGCCCAGCACATTCACCGGCTCGACAGGCCTGTAGCAGGTGTGGTATTGTTTGCCAAACAGCGTGCAGTACTAAAAGATCTGAGCGAACAATTTGCCGAAAGGAGGGTAAAAAAATATTACGAGGCACTCACCCTTCATGCCCCGGAGCAGCGCAAAGACAGACTGGAACAATGGCACCGGAAGGAAAAGAAAAAAGCTACGATCGTGGAAGAAGGAACGCCCTGGGCGGAAAAAGTAATACTGGAGTATGAAATACAATACCTCCCGGAAAATAAATTTTTGTGGAAGATCGAACTGCATACCGGGAAGTTTCACCAAATCCGCGCTCAGCTTGCTTCGCAGGGATGTCCGATCGTCGGGGATAGCATTTACGGTTCAGAGGCACTTTACAAACCGGAGGCTATTGCACTCCGCGCGCATAGACTCGTGTTTGCGCACCCGGTGAGCAGAGAAATTATTTCTATAGAGACAACAAAAGATCAGTTGGTTTGATTGACAGGAAATAGATTTCCAAGGGTTCGGATTTTTTTAAAGCTCCTCGCAAATTTCTTTATACTCACGATAGTTCTTTTCAAATCCCTTCTCTACATAAGTATTAATATCTCCAACCACTTCATTGGTACTACTCTTCTTCCAGGTCCATTCGGCAACGCCGTTCTTTTTATCGGTATAGGTTACATTTACGATCATTGAATCCAGTCCTTGCCCTTCGCAGTAGATTTCATAGCTCAGAGAGTCCAATGGTTTGAAATCGCTGATCTTATAAAGATCTGCAAATTGACCAAGTGCGTTGGTAAGGTCGAATCCATTGCCGTTCCGGTTAATGATAACGGTAGGGTTTTCGGAATCGCAGGCGCGGTAGATCACAAATTCTTTGTCCAACTCCGTAATCCGCACCCACTCGGAAGGAAAGTCCTCCGGAGATTCGTAGGTGGTTTTTTTTACCGGTACAGGAGAAGAAATACTGTCCCTCATTAGTGTAATAGTATCCAGGCCAATAGAATCGATGGCCAGGGTATTTTTTTCAGGAGCGCCACATCTACACAGGAGCAGTGTGAGCGAGGAAAGGAAAAGGATGGAAGGTTTCATAAATTATAAAATATTTTCAGGAAGATTTCAGCTGGAAAGCCTTGTCAATTCTATCTTTATTAAAAATGAAAAGCTAACCGAAAATTAATTTATAAACTAATCAATTCTTAAACAATACCTTAGTGCGTTTCCTTTTTTAACGCGGTGATTTTTTTTGATTTTACCATATACCTTTTGAAATCATTTCCGTTAATAAAATAAAGTAAGAACGGCGACAGATTTTCACCAGATTACTTTTCTAGATTGGGTGTTATAGTTGGTGTGTTATGTATAAGTACGCGAAGAATATTTTGACGGCAGTGAGTTTTGACAACGACCTGTTCAAAAAAGAATTTAAAAAACTTTCCGAATGGCTTTCTCCCGAAGAAGCCAAAAACCTGCTCCACTGGTGCATGGAAACCTTTGATTATGAGCTGCTGGTAAAAACCGGATTGCTCACTACTTTGTTGTAAAAAGTAGTATCTTGTAGTAACTATTTCATTTTCGTCATGAAAAAAAATTTATTTATAGTTACTACACTCTGCCTGCTCTCTTTTATCCCGGCGGCGGCACAACAATGCCAGGGCGAAAATCCCATTACGATGGTCTTGAAAGGATATAAAAAAGACTATCGCTTCATCGCTCAAAACGCTACTTTTTTGCTCAATGCTAACGATGGGAATTTCAACTTCAATATTTCGCTGGAAAAATTTAAAACAATCGACAGCATCGATGCGCAAACGTTTTTGAAAGAAGTGCTGGAAGAAGATTTTTTTACCAATCTTTCTTTTACTGCAATTTTACCAGTTTCAAATATTGACAAAGAAACAGATCGTATGCAAAAATTCAACGTAAGCGGAAATCTTGTACTTGGTGATATCAGAAAACAAATTCCTCTGGAACTCGAGCTCGAATACATGGACCGCGACCTGATGTTTGATTTTGTACTTACCCTTACGCCAAAAGATTTGGAGATCGCTTTCCCGGACAAGTACAAATCTATCCTTACGGGCGTGATCCAACTCCGGACGGATGCCGGTAAGCTCGTAGTAAGCCCTTAAGTAAAAACTCTGTGTACTCTTGCTCTTGCTGATCTGACCCAATCTATTCTGCTACCGCCAATCCCAAACCACCACATTCCACTCATCGACTTCGTCACGAAATTTGTGAACCACTTCAAAACCCACACGGCGGTGGGCTTTCATAGAGCGAATATTTCCTGATGCAATTTCGGTAACGCAGAGATCAAAATGCGGTGCGTAGATCTCCCTGTGTTTTTCGTATAGCTTATCAAAAATTCCCATCGAACGGAAGGCATTATCTACACATACCTGACCCATTACGTAATAGCGATAATCGGTAATTTTTTTTCCTTTCCAGGAAAGAGTTTTTAAGCTTTCGAACAAAGACTCCATTCCTGGAACCTTGTCTTTGAAGGAATCCAGCATTACCATCGCAAAGCCTACTACATGGCCATCGGCCTTGGCTATGATCTGCGGAGCCGCCTGGTTCATGGCTTCGAGCAATTCTAAATTATGCTTTACAGAAAGGAAACCATTTTGAAGTTTTTCCTCTTCAGAAAAATTCCCACGATGATTTTTTGCCTGCAAGGCTAGCATCTGTTGTAAGTCTTGTATGCTGCTTGCTTCGGTAATTTCAAATTTCATGAATGAGATAAATATTGATAAAGATACCAAAGCAAAAGCTTTTGACAAATATTATTATGACTGTTGCAGGGAATGACATTGTTATTTAAAAGTGTACCCAACTCGTGTTGGAGATTTTCCTGTGCGTTCTTTTTATTGGCAATACAAGGTACTGCCTGCGCGGGTTTGTCAAGGCCTGTAATCAAATGATTTTTGAAATTTGTCTGAACCGTAATTGTCCCATTCTAAAACAGTTCAGACAAAATCAAACTTATGATGCCGGTTGCTGAGTAGTACTGATCGCAATCCTGTTCCAGGCATTGATGGTCACGATCGCCATGATCAATTGGGCCAGGTAGTTTTTCCCGAATTGTTTTTCTGCTTTTTGATAGGTTTCAGAAGAAACACCATGCTGATGAATGAGTGTGACCTCTTCTGTCAGTTCCAACACTAGTTTTTCTTCTTCCGTAAAAAGCGAAACTTCCCTCCATGCATTCAGCAAAAAGATCCGCTGCGTACTTTCACCATCTTTCATAGCCTCTTTCGTGTGCATGTCGATGCAAAAGGCACAGCCATTGATCTGCGAGGCGCGGATCTTCAAAAGATGGTGGTGTGTTTTAGAAATAGAATTTGGGGTCATAGACAGGTTCAGCATGGCTTTGTAGGCCTGTGGTTCTGCTTCCTGCATGTTTAAGCGTGTTTCCATGATCTTGTATGTTTTAATGATTAGATCAAAAGTAGGAAATGAAAAACGCCTAAAAATTAAACTGGTTTAAGATCGGTGCTTTTTACGGATCTCACTCAGATATTCCGGAGTAAACCCAAGGAAGGAAGCCAGCAGGTATTGAGGGATCCGCTGTGCGAAGCCAGGATATTTTTCTATGAAATTCCGGTAATGGTCCTCTTTGCTAAGATCGTATAAATACTTTACACGTGTTTGCGAGGCAGCGTAGGCGCGCTCGTAGAGCTGGCGGAAATAACTTTCCATTTGAGGAAAGCGGAGAAAAAGTTTTTCCTGCACTTGAAAATCCAGCGCTAACAATTGCGAAGCCTCTACGGATTGAATGTAGAAAGAAGCCGGTTTCTGTAATTGAAATGCCATATGATCGGTGATCCACCAGTTTTCGATCGCAAACTGTGTAGTCTGCTCTACGCCTTTGCTGTTGAGAAAAAACATTCGCAGACATCCTTTTTCTACAAAGTAATGTGTCTTGCAAGATTGGCCTTCCTCCAGGAGCATCTCTTTTTTATTTACGTTTATGCGACGGAAAAAATTTAGCAATTCTTGGTCTTCTCCTGCCGGAAGTTTTGTGTACTGTGCAATATGATGGAGAAGTGCGGCTGACATAGGATGATCGTTTAGATCATAAAAATATTATATACACGTGAACCTGCCAATTTTTCCGTGCTTTTCGCGGTGAATAGCAAGAAGTTTTTTCGAAGCGGTGAGTCGGCAAACGGTACACTTGCTTTTGTATAAAGGTTTTACAAACTAAGATCGCAAGCAGATCATTTCGCCATTAGTCTGCTCAGAGTCTCCCGCATTCGGAGCGTAAAGTTTATACTGCCCTTTGCAGGGGACTCTGAGCTGTTTGATGATCCTGCTCTGCTAGTAGCAGCTCAGAGTCCCCATCGAACACTTGTATTAAAACAACGTTCCGTGTGTGGGAGACTCTGAGCGGACTAAACAGATCATTTCGCCATTGTTTGTGGGGAAACAAACAATCACCTTGCTGTCATTGCAACAGAGGATGGCATCGTTAACGAGCAATTACAAGTATTCATAGTAATATTTCCAATTCCCGTTGAAGATTTTTTCGTGCGTTGTTTTCAAATTTTTGAAAGAAAAAATCTGTTTTGTAAATATTTTTCATCTGCAAAAAATGCTCGAGTACTTTTTTCCTTCCGGGGTTGTACTGTTCGTCGGGGTAGTAAGCGTATTCTTTGCGCACATTGGCGGCGTATGCAGAATACCTCGGCCAATCCTGGCCCAGGATAGAAAGGTCGGCGTCGGTAAAGTGGTTGGTATCGGGATCTGTTTCAGGCGAATGATTTTTAGTAGCGAGAATTTGTTGCAGGCATAGTTGTACAAGGTTGCCTGGAACGCCGATTGCATTTAGGCGTGTATTGGCCAGCTGGGCGCTTTTTTCTTCGTTATCGTTTTTCAAAATATTGTAGACCACATCGTGGTAATAAATTGAAAAGAGAATAACATCCCATTCTTGTATCATTCCTTTTATTTCCCGGAGCCTATACAGCAGATCGCCCAGGTGTGCGAGGGTGTGATAATATCTTCCCGGATGTGAATAGCTCAACTCGATCTCGGCCCACATGGCTTCCACTACAAGCGGGTGATCGGCATATTTTTGTATTAAAGAAAAATAGGTTTGTTTTAGCATATAGGTTTGAGGTTAAAAAATACTGCCGTATCGAAGATAAAAAATAGATCTCAAGATACAAGGCTATTTGGAATCTTGTATCTTTAAAAAAAGCAACACGCGCTATGAAAAAACTTTTTCTCTTGCTAGGATTGATCGAATATCGTAGCCTTCAGCTCGACCTTTCGCGCGAAGAATTTATTCGTGTTCTTAGTCCACACGTAGGCGCAGATACGATGAGCGGACTGGATATTTTTTCCTCTGGCAAAACAGATTACAAAGGAGCAGTAGGTTACAATGGATTTTACCTGCGGAGGAAACGAGGCTGGGTCAATAATTCCAGGCATTATTGCAAGATGATTGGCATATTTCAGGAAAGTTCTTCCGGCTTGGTTGTAAACCTTGAGTTTCGATATTTTCCTCCTCCGGTTTATTTTTTTCTGATAATGATCTTCCTCTTCGGTGCTTTCTCCATTCTATTATTTTTTATCGGGCTTTTTACATTCAATGGTAAAAGCATCATAAGTGCAGTTTTGAATATGGGCGCTGTATTTGGGCTTGGAGCAATTGTAGGTTTTATCACACGAAGCTTTTCAGCCAATGCGATCCAAAAAATGTATTATGAATTGGATGCAAATATCTTCCGGTATAGAAAAGCAAAGCTATAAAAGCCTCTTATGGTTCACCGCTAAAGAGTGCAAGGAGGGTTCAATAAAAGTATGATTTCTATCCGTTTAAGATTTCTTTATAGCTATTTTATATTTATTTAATTCTGCAAATTCTTTAATCCTGTGAATTCTGCTCAAAATTATTTTTCTTTACATCATTGCACCCACCAATACAGTTTTTCTTTTTTTAACTTAAATCATTTCAAAAAATTTATGAAACGTACACGTTATTCTTTTAAGACGGTTATTCTTTCCGTATTGCTGCTGGCGCTGATGAGCTCGTTCAGACAAGATACAAGCGGAGAAAAGATCGTATTCGAATGTGAAAAACTTTACCCTGAGGGGATCACACACAACGAGAAAAGCCAACTGTTTTACCTCGGTTCGCTTATGCAAGGCAAGGTGGTAAGCGTGGATATGAAAGGCGCTTTAAAAGTAGTCTGCGATGATCCGAAACTGATCTCCACCGTAGGGATCAAGTACAATCCCAAAACCGGAAAGATCTATGTAGCCAACGGCGATATGGGCATGTCGCCCAGATCCAGCGAGGCTACCAAGATGAAGATCGCACAGGTAGCTATTATTGATGCGGCCAGCGGCAAACTGGACGAGGTGATCGAATGTTCAGATCTTGTGCAGGGAAAACATTTTACAAACGATCTTACGTTCGACAAGAGCGATAATATCTACGTAACCGACTCGTATGCCAATGCGATCTATAAAATAGATAAGAATAAAAAGAAATCTCTTTTTGCAAAATCAGACCTATTTGTACCCGACAGCAATTCGCTTGGGCTCAACGGTATTGCTTGGAACGAAGAAGGCTATCTATTGGCAACTAAAAGTGGCGAAGGAAGTTTGTTGAAGATCTCGGTTAAAGATCCTTCCAAAGTAGAAAAAGTAAAACTGCCAGAGCCTCTGTTTTGGGGTGATGGAATTTATTTTATCAATGCAAAAGAATTGATCGTGGTGAGAAACCGGTTTACCAAAATGGTTTACCTCCGCTCCGAAGACCAATGGAAATCAGCTGTGATCACAAAAGAAGTGCAATGCTCCGACCTCATGCCAACAACGGTCACTTACTTCAAAGGCAATGCCTACGTGATCAACAGCCGTCTCTCTGAGGTAAGAGAGGGCAAGGCAAATAGTAAGCAGTTTGTGATTGATGTATTTTAAAGTTATGAGTTATGAATTATGAGTTATGAATTTCAATGGATCAAAGTACAAATACATACTATTCCACATTCATAACTCAAAATTCTAATTCATCTATATCGAATCAAAATATGCCTCGTAGCCCATTGTTTTTTTTCTATCGCCACGAGTTGAATGATATGGTATCCATAGCCAGTTTTTACTACATCGGAGATCTGTCCTAGTTTAAGTTTTATCATGGCGTCTTCATAGCCACGCATCAATTCTCCTTTTCCAAAAAAACCCAGTTCGCCGCAAGTAGTTTTTGTCTGGGTGTCTTCCGAATATAAGCGCACCATTTCACAAAAATCAGCCCCGGCATCCAGGCGGGCTTTTACTTCTTTTGCAATTGCTAATGCAGAATCTACCTGTGCGTAAAGACAATTGTATGAAAGGAGAAACAAGGCGACTACAAGGGGTTTTTTCATTAAAAAGGGGCTTAAACGGTTAACCTAAGCACAATATAAGGGAAGTATCTGCTCGATCATAAATCATATAACAGTTTTCAAAGATCATGTAAAATATAGTCTGCTGCTTTTTAATTACTTTGTAATAGACCGAAAGGAAAAGCTTTTCGGGATCATTTTTTGGAAGGGATAGAAGCGACCATAAATATATTAACAAATTGATTTTGTTCTAGTTATAGATAAAAACGCGTTCTCTATGAGTGAGAAAATACAAAGTAGCAAAAATGAGTCAAGGGAAACAGAAAGCGGGGGGGAAGATTTTTTTGAAGAAAAAAGGGAAATTTTCGAGGGGATGAATGAAATCTCTCTTCCAAGAGAGATGGAGGAGAGACCAGCAAAAGAGAGACCAGATGTTTTAAAATTCTTTAAGTACCTCAACCCTCCAGGCAAAGTAAAACCCAAGTTCATATTATTCGTCTCCGGTATGTCGACACATTCGATCCAGGCGGTGGATAGTATTAGAAAATTAGGAGAAGAGCATTTACAAGATTTCTATGAATTGGAGATCGTAGACCTTCACCAAGAAAACGAAAGATCAAAGGCAGAAGCCTTCCAGGTATTAGTACTACCTACTTTATTAAGAGTAGAACCTAAGCCTTTCCGCCGTGCGGTGGGTGACCTGGCAGATAAAGAAAAGTTATTAAAATTTTTAAAAGATTCAGACGATCATACATAAGTGCAGGACATTGAAAAAAATATCAATGATTTTCTCCAGGAATTTGAGGAGATAAAAATCCAGCTGGAAGAGGCCAATCATACCATTGAGGCCATTCGGGAAGGATCGATCGATGCGCTTGTGCTTAATAAAAATGGTGAAACCTCCGTCTATTCGCTCGAAAGCGCCGACTATACATACCGCATGCTGATCGAACGGTTTAGCGAAGGAGCGCTAAGCATTTCGGAAACCGGATTGATCTTGTTTTGCAACGACGCCTTCGCATCGATGATAGGTTCTACGCCGGATAAGATCATCGGTACATATTTTCACAGTATGGTCGATTCCGTTGGGCAATTTCAGAGCCTGAAAAAGGGATTGAAGAATGGAATTTCCAAAGGTGAGATCATGCTCAATATTGGCGGACAAAAATTACCAATCCATATTTCCATCACTGACCTCAATCCGCAAATTCCTGCTATCGGGATCATTGTGACGGATCTTTCGGAAAAAAGAAAACACGAAGATGACCTCGCACAATACCAACGCAGGCTGGAGACAAAGCTCACCGAGCTCAACGAGACCAATGCACAACTGATCCAGTTTGTGCACGTGATCTCGCACGACCTGCGCGAGCCGGTCCGCAAGATCATGGCTTATAGTTCGAGATTGACGGATATAAAATCAGAACAATTGCAGTCCGCCGAACTCAATCAGCTCAAAATCATCCACAGCTCAGCTTCGCGGTTGAACTCTCTGGTGGAAGATCTTACCAGGTATTCACTCAATACTTCCAAGCCGGAAATGACGGAAGTAGACCTCAATACTATTATAAAAGAAGTAGTAGAAGACCTGGAAGTAAATATGAATGAAAGCAAGGCCGTGATCGAAAGAGAAAACCTGCCTGTGATCGTGGCCTCGGATTTTCAGGTGCGACAATTATTTATGAACCTGCTCAACAACGCGATTAAATTCAGAAAACCAGGAATGGTGCCGCGGATTAAGGTCTGCAGCGAGGTGTGTGATTGCGTAGATATGTTTAACCCGAATAAAAAATTTTACAAGATCAGTATTTGCGACAATGGGATCGGAATAGAGAAAGCACATTTAAATAAGATCTTCAACATCTTCCAACGCCTGCATGCGAAAGACGAATACGAAGGCAATGGCGTAGGATTGGCGATCTGCAAAAAGATCATGGAAAACCATCAGGGCAAAATAGAAGCCGAAAGCCCACTACATGGAGGTTGCATATTCCATGTTTATTTTCCAATAAAACGCAATTTTTAGTCTTGGCTGCTGAAATGATTCTTCAGCATCAATAAGGCATTAGCAGATTTTATATCCTCGACCTATACGAAGCATCGTACAAATAGATCAATCCGAAAGAAACAGGAAAACAAACTGCCGCCGCTACTACAGGCTGCCACCAGCCGAGTGGGATTTGTTCCCAGGGACAGGAAGAGAAAAAATACGTCCAACCCAGCCAGGCTGTGATTAACAAAGGGGCACAGGCAAGTACTACGGAAGTAATAGCATAAATTTTTCCAGGCATGTTTGCTTTCTCGCTCCGGTGCGTCTCATCGCAGAATCCCAGCATTGCTGTGATCCAAACAAGAGCAACAGTAGAACCGATCAGCTCTGCCAGCAGAATCCCTATTGTAAGCATTATGATTATTAAAGAAAAATAGATCTGAATCCACGTTAAAGTTACTCAAAAAATTAGCATTTTAGAAAAGAATCACTTTGCTAATCGCTTCAATAGTGCTTTTGCAATACAGAAACCCATTATTTATTTTATAAAAATATTTATCTTGTAAGACGTAATGGCAGGCAAATCCTGGCATGTGGAATATAAATCCTATACGATCTCGAAACTATGACATTGGCACAAGTACATTATCCTTCTTCTCCTATTCAACCAGGAGAACTCGATGGATACCTGGCACAAGGATGGTTTCGGATGGGACAAACGATTTTTACCACACATATCCTTTATTACGATCGTATTTTTTACAGCGCTGTTTGGTTAAGAATTCCCTTGCGGGAATTAGAAGAGAGTAAAACTTTCAGAAAACTTAAAAAGCTGAACGCTCCATTTCACGTGGTATTCAGACCTGCGCTGGCCGACCAGGAGAAAGAAGAATTGTTTGCCAAATACAAACGCACGCTTCCCTTTGAAGCCTCGGCTTCGCTGGAGCATCTTTTATTTGGGAAAAATATTTCTCCCGACATATACAACACTTGGGAAGTAGCGCTCTACGACAACAACCGCCTGATTGCTGCCGGCTTCTTTGATCTCGGCCAGGGCAGCGCTGCAGGGATCTCCAGCTTTTACGATCCGGAATACAAAAAACATAGTCTGGGTAAATACCTTATTTATTTGAAAATTGAATATTGTAGCAAACTAGGCTTGCAATATTTTTACCCAGGATATTTTGTACCAGGCTATGCAGTCTTTGATTACAAGCTCGACATAGCGAGCTCGGTGCTGGAATTTTATTCGCTGCACCATGGAGGTCAATGGCGGTCTATCAAAGAATTTTCTGTGTCGTCGGCTCCGCTGGAGGAAATGCAGGCAAAGCTTGTTTTGTTGAGTGAAAAATTACTGAGCTATCAATTGTCTGCGCAGTTTTTTCATTATGAATTTTACAACGCCAATCTCACTCCGGAATTTCAGGGATTGGATCTATTTGATTTCCCAGTATTCCTCTATTGTTTTGAATTGCCCGGCGAGCTTATCAGTCCGGTAGTAGTCTACGATCCACGCGATCAACAGTATCATCTGATCCATTGTGAAAGTCTTTTCAAAACGGAGTATCCCATCGTTCCACAAACCAACTATGCCGCCAATTTGCTGACCATGCGAAAATATTTATTTTCCACTCCCAGCGAAGAAGTAATGGCAGAGCAGTTGGTAGCTTTGTGGGAAGGGATAAAGAGTAAATTTTGAGTTATGAGTTATGAATGTTGAATTGTGTTGTCAGCATAGAACCAATTTCAACTCATAATTCATAACTCATACCGCCAATTTGGACGATGCGGAAATATTTATTTTCCACTCCGAGCGAAGAAATAATGGCAGAGCAGTTTGGTAGCTTTGTGAGAAAGGATCAAGAGTAAATTTTGAGTTATGAATGTGAATTGTGTTGTCAGCATAGAACTAATTTCAACTCATAATTCATAACTCAACATTCATAACTTCACTCCATTTGCCCCAGCGAAAACCAATTCCCCGAGTCATCTTTGAAAAGCGCTTCTACGCCGTAAAATTCTTTAGTGGGCACTTTGCTGAATTCTACGCCTTTTGCTTTTAGCTCTTCATAGGTAGCGTAAATATCATAGCAGCCAAAGACGCCGAATCCAAAGGTGCCTTTTTTTACCAGCTCTCTCATAGAAGCAGCAGCTTCTTTGCTAAACATCATACCTTCCTTAATTGGCATAAGCGTGATCTCAAAGCCTTGCTGCTCGGGAGGAGCTACAGTAAGCCATCGGTCGGGCCCCATCGGCGCGTCGGTGATTACCTGGAAACCAAGTTTGTTTACATAAAAATCATAAGCGCTGTTCTGATCCAGAACATATACGCATACGTGAGTCATTTTAGCGATCATATTATTTAGTTTTAGAAATTTAAAATCTTAGGCAAAGAACAGCAGAAGACGCGAAAATCAGTTCTTCAAAATTGCTATTCTTTCCATCCATGCTTTTGGGCAAAGCAACCGGGGATAAAAGCGAGAGGCAATTTTTGAATGGCAGAAGTTTTTTCCTGATAAAAAAGAAGATAAGCCGAAGGAGACATCCCTTGGTGCTTGCGAAACAAGCTGCTGAACGAACTTAGGCTTTCAAACCCCACAGCATGGCAGGCCTCGGAAACAGTAGTCCCTTTTTTCAAAAGCAAAGAAGCGTTTTTGAGACGCACCGTCACCAAATATTGATGTGGCGTTTTGCCGTATATTTTTTTGAATAAACGCAGAAAATGAAATTTCGAAAAATAAGCCTCGCCTGCAATATTATCCAACTCTATACGCTCCGCATAATGAAGATCTATATACAACTTGGCTTGCACCACTCGTTTGTAGAGGTATAGATTGGTAGACATATTCTAAAGATAATGATTTTGTGTGAACAGTGATTGCGCTGATTAAATGAAAATCTTTGTAATTCGCCATTGTTTATGTCCTCACAGAAAAGAGCGCATTGCTGGCGGGGACGCCAGCAATGATGAGAAAACGGGCTAAATAAAATTTTAGAATTACCCTTTAAGTATTAAGACTAATAATAGATGCAAGATACCAGATGCCGGATACCAGATAGTTTAGATAAAAACAACTCTGTTTTACAAATAAGCTAAAAGACCATGTCATTAAATTACTCTCGCATTTATCCGGTATCTGGCGTCCGGCATCTGCTATCTCAAATAAGTATTAATAGTTAAGAGGGTAATTCCATAAAATTTTACTTTTCCGACAATTCTTAAATTCTGTAAATCAAGGTCAATTCCGTGTAAAGCATTGTAGTAAAAGCCGCTGTATTTTTACATCACTATTTTTAACGAAGACTTTTATGAACATACAACTACGATATCAATTTCCGGGAAACAATCAATGGCCGTTTTTACTGCTAGCCGTGATCCTGGTATTTTTCTTTTCGTCTTTCGCAAAAGGACAAACTTTCCCGACCGACTTTGGCCAAACACAAGTAGTGAATGGCCTGAGCGGACCTACAGCACTGGTATTTGCACCGGCTTCGGACGGACGGATTTTTGTGACCGAACAAGGAGGCAAACTTCGCGTGATCAAAAACGGAATCCTTCTTTCCACAGAAGCCATCAGCCTTACCGTAGACTCCGATGGGGAACGCGGCCTGATCGGCGTGACGCTGGATCCTGATTTTTTGACAAATCATTATATCTATCTTTATCATACCATCCCCGGCAGTCCTGCGCACAATCGCATCAGTCGTTACACGCTTGACGGCGATGTGGTGTTGAGTGGAAGCGAATCCATCGTGCTTGACCTGGACGATCTGAGCAGCGCTACCAATCACAACGGGGGCTCTATGGCTTTTGGTCCGGATGGAAAATTATATGTAGGCGTAGGCGAAAATGCTCACGGCGCCAATGCGCAAGACCTTGATGTTTATCTCGGAAAATTGCTGAGAATAAATGCCGACGGCTCTGTACCCGCGGGCAATCCCTTTACCGGCAGCAGCGCGAGAAGCCGGATCTGGGCATATGGATTGCGCAATCCGTATACCTTCGACTTTCAGCCGGGCACAGGAGTATTGTTTGTAAACGACGTAGGCGAATCCACTTGGGAAGAGATTAACGATGCCACAGACGGCGGACTAAACTTTGGCTGGTCAAATGCAGAAGGAAATAGCACCAACCCCGCTTACACCAATCCTGTGTATGAATACGGCCATGGTTCTGGAGACGGCCTTGGTTGTGCGATTACAGGAGGTACATTCTTTAATCCTTCTTCCAGCAATTATCCCGGGGAGTATACCGGAAAATATTTTTTCATGGATCTCTGCGAAAAATGGATCAACTACATCGACCCCACAGAAGGGTCACCTACGCGGCATTCCTTTGCTACCGGGCTTCCTGGCAGTTCGCTGGCAATTACTACCGGGCCGGATGGTAACCTGTATTATCTAAGCCGCGATGCGGGCGCTTTGTATAAGATCAGCTACAATGGAGTAACGGCGGTGCAAACAAGCCAATCAGTGGGCAGCCCTGTAGTATACCCGCTTCCGGCAAGTGAGACTTTATATATATCTATGATTCCTGCCTTGGATAACTATACCATAAACTTTACTGATTCAAAAGGCAACACTCAAGCGGCTTCTTATAGTGCGGAAGGTTCTGTTTTAAAGATCAATATCTCTTCCCTGCCCAGCGGTGTGTACGCGATGAAGATTGGAAACGCTAGCAGGACAGTAATACAACAGGTGTCGATTCTTAGATAAGATCAACTCTTGCTAAATTTTTAATCCTGTAAATCAAGGTTCAGGCCTTTTGATTTACAGGGTTTTTTGCAAAAGAGCACAAGCGAATTAAAATCTGTTAATCCCATAATTCAATAAATTCTATTCAATTTTCCAGAATTTATGCTGATCTTCCGTAGTCAAAACTTAAGAAATAAATTATGGCTTCTTATTTTTCAAAACGGATCTTTTCCCTGCTTATCATTTTACTTTTCTCTTGCGTTCATTTATATGCACAGAAACAACAGCAAAAGGCTTTTGCGAGTCATTATCACCAGGGAGATACTTCACAGCTTTTGCCAAAACCTGAGAAAGGTCCAAACCACGGACGGATGTTTAAAGACAAGGAAATGAAAATAGAAATGCTCACACCTTCCAGTCAGAAAAAGCCGGAGGTATCGTATTTTATTTTTGATACTTTAAATAATCCGCTGGAAGCGAAAAATTTTTCAGGCACTGTAAAATATGTATTTGGCGGACCCAATCAATACCTGGAAGCAAACCTGATGCCCTCCGGCCTAGCCAATCAGTATATAGCCAGGCTTGAAGACTGGAATGAATATAAAAAAGCGGTCGTCACCTTAAAGCAAAATGGAAAGGTGGTATGCTCTGTCACTTTTTATAATATGAGCCAATTTAAAGATCATCCTTCCGGCAACACAGGGCATGATTATAATGCCAATCCAAACAGCAGCGGCAGAGGAGGAGGCCATGGCGGCGGCGGTGGAACCCGCATGGGTCGTTAAGACACTCCATACTATAAATCAGTATGGAGCGCGAGTATGGAGAAAAAATAGCATAGTAGAAAATATATAACAATCGACCGAATTCATGTAACAAATCTATAGAAGCCATAACCCATCTTTGTATCACAATTAGAAAGAAACACAACAACAAAGAAGGGAAATGAAAAATAGTAAAGTCATATTTTTGCCGGCATTTTTGATTAGTCTAGCCGGATTTTACAACGGAGCAGAAGCACAGTGCTGTAATGTGTTTGCCTCAAACGGCACTGTAGTGACCACGTCGGGCGCTCGTTGTGTTACACTTGCTTATCCTACTTTCGCATGTGAAGAAATATTGGTAGAGATCGTTACCGCAGACGTCTGGTTGTTTTACGACATGACCCTGGCAGATGTGCGCTTTAATACCGCCAGCGATGAGCTGACAAATACTTCCTATCAACCGCTGGACAAAGTGGTGAATGCGATGAAGAACAGCAACTACACGCTAAAGATAAGTGGATACGCCGATAGTGTGGGTACCGACGAGTACAACAAAGACTTGGCTACCAGAAGAGCAATAGCAGTAAAGAAATACTTAGTAGAACACGGAGTTCCTGAAAATAGAATAGCATTGGCTTCTTACGGAGAAAAAATGCCGAAGGCGCCGAACAGAACTAAAAAAGGTCGTGCCATGAATAGGAGAGTTGAGTTTGACCTGTATTGATTTTAAGTTTTGGAGAACAGTTTATTTATGCCATTTTTTGATTTTTAGTGATTTATACATCTGAAGCCGCCATCGCTTGTTCACGCAAGCGATGGCTTTATCGAAAGATTGTTAAAATGGAATAAATAAAAATATAAAAACATTTAAGAGTCCATAGCTGGTTGAGAGAGCCGGAAGCAACAAAGCAAACGCCCGTTTGCCGCTTCCGGATTTTTTTTGTCAGGATTTACAGAATTAAAGAATGAACAGGATTTCTATTGATTAAAGAAAGGAAATTCCATTTGAATTAAATTTTGCGCCTAATTTTTTAATCCTTAATTCTGCTTATTCTTTAATTCTAAAATTTTGCTTAGGATAGCTTTACCACAATGTTTGTTGTTTGGAGAAGAGTAGTCAGAAAAATGAATCCCCATTTCGCCAAATTCGAAATCGTATCTTCGGTCTTCCGGAGGTAGTTTCCGAAGCGGGATTTGGAACTGGAGCTTGCGCAGGCTGTAATCTTCCTTATGGTCCAGTGAACGGGAGTTCATGTGGTTGATCTGGCTTAGTTTTATAAGATCTTCTCCCATGGATATTTCGCTGTAAGCACCTGGTCGGTAAGAATCCCCAACTGCGCAATACGCCGCCACTGCTGCTATTTCATCGGCGAGCGAAAGGTAATGTGTAATAGTATCATTGAGAAAAAAAGAGTTCTGCATTTTCGTCTGCCATTGCAGATCATTGATCATTGGATTTTCACGCACTTCTTTTTCCAATATTTCCCGGTATGAAACTTCTTCGTGGTACAATTCTTTAAATAGGATCCGGCCATTGCTGATCTCAAAACTAAGCTGACAGTAGACGCGCTCGTTGGTATATTCGAAACCCGGCACTCCGCTTCTGGTCTGACAGGTGAGACGGAGTGTAATAAAATCGTATTCGCAGCTGAGGTTTTTCACAAGTTTTACAAAACCCTTCGTCTGCCTGGCTCTATCATTTTCCCTTTCTTTCAACGCACTTAAAAATGTCTCGTAAGCGAGCATATTGTGCAGGATGTCTACCGCTTTCATGAGATTAAATTGTACCTGGTTAAAAACATTGTTAAAATTTCAAAAACAGAAACCGCCATTGCCAGGAGTGATTTGCTACAAACTCAATATTTAATTATTGACTCTCTTTGTAAACTTGCAATGATTGTATCTGACATCTATTTTATTTATTCTGATAAAGCATTTCTGCCAGCTTGTCTACCGCCGACCACTGTGGATTATGATCCGCTTCCATTGGGAACATCACCCAATTCCTTTGTTTGGCGCGGGCTGCCTGAGGGTAGAAATCATCTTCTTCCGGTTTCTTCCCTTTTTCAATGGTTAAAATATAAACATGATTGATCTTATCAGCCATCGGATTTTTCAGGGAAACCGGTTCGGTAAATGTTTTTAGCGATTGCGGTACATCGCCGGGAATTTTGTTGGACTTGTTCCAGGTGGGTACCATAAAACCGTTTTGCACCAATTTTTCTACCCTACTGAAATTATCTCCCAAAATTGTTTTTACACTTTCGCCGTCGTTTGGCGCATAGGCGTCGAGATAGATCATTTTTTGAATTCTTTCAGGGATCCTGTCGGCTACGCCGGAGATCACCATACCACCGTAGCTGTGGCCTACGAGTATCACGTTTCGCAGATCTTCGTAGAGGATCATATTTACTACATCGTTGATATGGGTAGTAAGCCCGATGTCAGGAGAAGCCAGGTGTACGCGCTCGCCTTGTCCTGTAAGCGAAGGGCGGTAAACCAGGCAGCCTTTTGCGGTAAGCAAAGAATCCGTTTTCTTAAACGCCCAGCTCCCGCCATATGCGCCGTGTACAATTACATATACAGGCTGAGTGGCCGCAGACAAGCTTTGCGAAAGGGTGAGAAGAAAGATTGATAGTAAAAGAAATTTTTTTGCCATGAGAAAAAAGGATTTTTACTAAAGATAAAAAATTTGTCCGAACCTTGATTCATCGGATTAAAAGATTTGCTTTTTTTTTGTCATTCAGAAGGAAACTTGTGCAGACCTAGCACTACAGCGATACATTAATCCCTGTTTTATTAACTCAGTTTTTGAAATTGATGTTCGGAGTTTCTAATCACAAGGTTCCTTCTGAATGACAAAAGGGCGAAATCATTCTGCAAATCAAAATCAAGGTTCAGACAAGCTTGTTAGATCCTGAGCAAGGGAATAGTAAAAAAGAACGTAGCCCCCTCGCCTACCTTGGCGTCGGCCCATATCTTTCCGCCGTGTTTGGTAATTATTTTATGTACGATCGCAAGTCCTACGCCTGTGCCTTCAAATTCTTCCTGTCGGTGCATGCGCTGAAAAACGCCGAAAAGTTTGTCTGCGTATTTCATATCAAAGCCGGCGCCATTGTCTTTTACATAATAACAAATTTCCTCGGCAGTTTTCTCAAAGCCAATTTCGATCTGGGGTGCTTTGCTTTTCGAAGAATACTTGATGGCATTCGAAAGAAGATTTGTCCATACCTGCCGGATCAGTATGGGATCGGCAAGGGCGGGGGAGAGCTGCTGGATCCTGATACTGTTGGTATCGGTAAGCAGGTATTCCATTTCCTGTGCAAGCAGTTGCACCATTTCCTGCATATCTACTTCTGTCTTCTGAAGTTTTTTTCTTCCCAGTTTAGAAAAAGCCAGCAGCTCGTCTATGAGAATTCCCATGCGGCTTGCGTTGGATTGAATATTGTGAAGTAATCTCTTTGCTTCTTCGTCGAGTACAGGGAGGTAATCCTCTTCCAACATTTTAGAATAGCCGCTGAGTGCCCGCAGTGGCGCCCGCAGATCGTGCGAAACAGAATAGGAAAAAGATTCCAGATCGTGGTTTGTTTCTTCAAGTTGAACCACATTTCTTTGAAGGTCCATATTCAATTGTTTGATCTGTTCGGCAGCGATCTTTTGTTGGGTAATATCTTTTTCATTGATCACAATGGAAGACTGATCGCTGTTGGGATCGGTGATGACAGAGGCGGAAAATAATACGTCGATGATCTTTCCATGTTTGGTGATCCGTTTAGTTTCCACATCCTGGATCTTTTCGCCCTGGATGACTTTGTTGACCATCATTTCGATCTGTGGCAGAAGATAAGAAGGAATAATATTCCAGATCTTCATGTTCAGTGCTTCGTGTTCGGAATAGCTGTAGATCTCTTCTGCACCTTCGTTCCAGGAAATAATGCGTCCTTCATGATCGTGTAGGTAAACCGCATCATTAGATTGTTTCACGACAGTAGCAAGATAGTTGCGAATTTTTTCTACCTGTTTGATCTCGGTAATATCGCGGGCGTTCACAAACCATTTGCCCTGGCGGGCCACTACTTTCCATTGCAGCCATTTGATGCTTCTGTTTTTGCAATAAATGCGAGTATCAAAAGAAAATTGTTGATTGTCTTTTTTGCTCATTTCCTTGACCATGTCGCGGTCTTCGTTGCTGAGAAAAAACAGTAAAGTACTTTCTTTCGTCTCTTCCGCGCTGTATCCGAGAATGGTGGTAAAAGCATTGTTGATCTCTTCGATCTTCAGCGTAGCCGCGTCGATGATCCCGATGATGTCGGCAGAGTTGTTGATCAGAAGTGCAGCTCTTTTCAGGGAAAGATTTTTTTCCATCAGCTCTTTTTTCTGCAACTGGATCTTAAGCAACACCGCTACCTTAGCCTTAGCCAGTTCGGGGTCGAGTGGTTTGAAGAGATAGTCGATTGCGCCTTCCTCATAACCTTTCATCATCGATTGGTGCTCTTTTTTTTCTGCGGAAGCAAAGATGATCGGAATGTCTTTGGTTCTTTTGTTGGATTTAAGGATCTGTGCTACTTCAAAGCCATCCATATCGGGCATTTGCACGTCGAGGATGATGAGGTCTACTTCTTTATTGAGAAGAATTTTTAATGCATCTTTTCCATTGTTGGCATGCAGTAGCACACGTTCTTTGTCTGCCAGCAGCCCATCCATGGCCAGAATATTGCCAGGCTTGTCGTCTACAATGAGAATAACCGCTTTGTCGTTTTTACCCATTTTTTAAAAAGTTATGAGTTATGAATGTCGAGTTATGAATGTTGCAGCTTGAGTTAACTCATAATTCAACACTCATAATTAATAACTTAAATTACCTGATCAAATTCAAAAGGTACGAACTGATCTCCTTCAACGTCCAGACATGCACCACCTGCAAGGTTTGGATGGCGGCCCTTGGCATGTATACAAAGTCGGCATCGAGGAGGCTTTGCGCGATCGTGACGCCGCCGTTCTTTCTTATTTCTATGATACCTTCTGCTCCGTCGCTGTTGGCGCCGGTGAGTACGATGCCGATCAATTGTTTTTTATACACCTGAGCGGCCGATTCAAATAATACATCTACCGAAGGCCTGCTGTAGTGTACAGGAGGATCGGAAGAGAGAGAAAATGTTTTATTGTCTTCCACCAGCAAATGATAATCTGGCGGCGCTATATAGACACAGCCTGGAGAAATAATTTCTTTTTCGTCGGCCTGTTTTATTTTAATGACGCATTTTGCCTGAAGTACTTCTTCTAAAAGCGCGTTGTGATCCTTGGAGCGATGCTGTACTACCATGATTGGAATGGGATAATCTGCCGGCAACAACTCGAAAATAGAGGAAAGAGCATGCAGTCCTCCCGCCGAGGATCCGATCACGATCGCTTGATATGCTTGTTTGAAGTCTGCCACTAACGAGCTTTTACAAATATTTTTTCTTTTCGGTCCACATCGTCAAAATATTTTTTCTTTTCGGCAAACAGCAATGATTCCTTGCTCCCCAAGCCTAGAAAGCCCAATGGACAGAGGCTTTCATAAAAAAGATTGATCACTTTGTTTTGCAACTGTTGATTAAAATAGATCAACACGTTGCGGCAGATGATGAGCTGAAACTCATTGAACGATGTATCTACCGCCAGGTTGTGTGGTGCGAAGACGATATTTTGTTTCAACGATTTATCAAACATCACAGAGTTGTATTTGGCTTTGTAATATTCTGAAAACGATTCTATACCACCGGATTTTTGATAATTGGAAATATGCGTTTTCATATTGTCCATCGGGTAAACCCCTTCCTTGGCAATCTGCAGCGATTTTTGATTGATGTCTGTAGCATAGATCACCGAGCGGTTCAGCAGCCCGGCTTCTTTCAGCAGAATGGCTACTGAATAAACTTCTTCTCCCGTGGCGCAGCCGGCAATCCAGATCTTAATAAAAGGATAGGTAGCCAGGCGGCCCATCACATTCTCGCGAAGGCTCCGATAAAAACCAGGATCGCGAAACATTTCGGTGACCGTTACGGATACATGCTGTACAAATTCCTCAAAGAATTTTTCATCCTGCAGGATCATTTTGGCAAGCACTTCGGGCGCATCAATATTTTTGATGTTCATATAGTTGTCTACCCTTCTGCGCACGGAAGCTTCCGCATATTCTGTAAAATCGTACCCGTATACATACAGGATCGATTCGAGAAGTTGCCGGAGTTCTTTCGGATCAATTTTCATTTTACAAAACCAGTTCGGTCATTATATTAATTAGTTTATTCAGGTCCACGGGTTTTGAAATATAATCCCAGGCTCCTGCTTCCATGCATTTCTCGCGGTCTCCCTTCATTGCCTTGGCAGTGACGGCGATGACGGGAATATGTTTGAGTGAATCGGTATTTCGTAAAATAGAAAGTGTTTCAAATCCATCCATTACCGGCATCATCATATCCAGTAAAATAATGTCTGTTTCATTTCCCCTCTGCAAATATTCAATGGCTTCTTTCCCATTGGCAGCTATAGCAATTTGCATATCGCGCGTTTCCAGGTAACTTCTCAAAGCGTATATATTTCTCGACTCGTCGTCTACGATCAATACTCTTTTATCCTTCAGTTCTTTCATAATTAGTTGGTACTCTTTTTCGCTTAGCGGTATAGCCAGACGCGCATTAATGATAGTAATTGTTCTATATTGACAGGCTTGGAAACATAATCCGACATTCCTACTTCCAGGCATTTCTCTTTATCGCCTTTCATAGCTTTCGCCGTGAGCGCAATGATCGGGATCTTTTCAAACTTTGATATTTTTCGTATTTCCTTAGTGGCTTCGTAGCCATCCATTTCAGGCATCATTACATCCATCAGAATAATTTCCACGCCTGGGTTTTCATTTAGCATTTTTATTGCAGCTACACCATTCTCGGCCGTCAGGCAGTTCATACCTTCTTCTTCCAGCACATTGGTGAGTGAATAAATATTGCGGATATCATCGTCTACGATCAATACTCTTTTATTGCGCAGCACTTCATCGGTCTTGTGAAGCTTACGGATGATATTTTGTTTTTCCTTCGGAAGCTTAGACTCTACGCGGTGCAGAAACAACATTGTCTCGTCGAGCAGGCGCTCGTGTGAGTTGGCCGTTTTAAGCACAACCGTGTTGGCAAATTTCATCAAGCGTGCATTTTCTTCTTTCGAAAGATCTTTGCCTGTATATACTACGATTGGAATTTTTTTGAAACTCTCGTTTGCTTTTATTTCTTCAAGCAATTTAAATCCTGTCATATCTGGCAACATCAGGTCTACGATCACGCAGTCGAAATGATCGCTGTTCATCATTTCGATCGCTTCTTTTCCTGAAAAGGCTGAATAGCTTTTCACATCGCCGTTCCCGATCAGTTCACGGATGGCTTTGTTTTGATTTTCATTGTCTTCTACTACCAATAGTTTTTTGAGTTTCTTACTGATGAACGCTTCGATATTGTCGAAGGCAGTTTTCAGATCGTTTTTGCTAACTGGTTTTTGAATAAAATCGAATGCGCCAAGCTCCATTCCTTCTTTCTTTTTATCATAGCCAGAAATTACCTGTACCGGAATATGGCGCAGGTCCGGATCGTTTTTCAAGATTTTCAGCACATCCATTCCATCCATCACTGGCAGCTTCATGTCGAGCAGGATAGCGTCGGGCTTGTGGTGTCTTGCGTAGCTGAGGCCTGTGTTTCCTTGCGTAGCTACAATGCCTTTGTATTGTCTTTGTCTTACGAAATCGAGCAGCACCTGGGCAAATTCTTTATCATCTTCCATGATCAGAATTACCTTATCAGCGTCGAAGATCTTATCGCGGTCGTCGGCGATTCCGTCTTTCGAAACAGGATATCTTTCAAAACTGCTTGGCACCGGTTTGTTTTCCTTTACTACTACTTCGCGCTCTACAGGAAGGGCATTCGCCGTTTCATATTTGGAAGGAAGGTACAATGTAAATATGCTTCCTTTCCCTTCTTCGCTTTGCAATTGAATTTCTCCGCCCAATACATACGCCAGCTCGCGGCTGATGGAAAGGCCAAGCCCTGTTCCACCATACTTGCGCTTGGTAGAGCCGTCGGCTTGCTGGAAAGCTTCGAAGACGAGCGATTGTTTTTCCGGCGAGATCCCGATCCCCGTATCTTTTACCGCGAAAGCGAGTACTGCATTGGCTTCCCGGAGTTTTTGATTTTTGAACGAGAGTTTTGATGTATCTACTTTCTGGATAGAAAGCGAAACTTCGCCATGCTTCTCCGTAAACTTGAAAGCATTGGACAACAGGTTTTTCAGGATTTGCTCTACTCTTTGCTGGTCGGTAGAGACCGCCATAGATTCATTTCCATTGTATTGAATTTTGAAATCGATCAATTTACTTTTTGCAATTTCCGAGAAGATCGCGTCTACATCTGCGCCTATTTCGCCGATCGTAGTTTCGTTGATCTCAAGCTCCATTTTGCCGGATTCTACTTTCGATAAGTCGAGGATCTCATTGATCAGGTTGAGCAGATCGGCGCCGGAGTTGTAAATGTTTTTAGAAAACTCCAGTTCTTTTTCTCCAAGTTGTTTGCTCTTATTTTCTGAAAGCAGTTGAGAGAGGATCAGGATGCTATTGAGCGGCGTGCGCAGCTCGTGCGACATGTTAGCCAGGAATTCGGATTTGTACTTGCTTGTTTGTTCGAGTTCTCTCGCTTTAGCTTCCACATCCATTTTAGCGGTTTCGAGCCTTTCTTTTTGGTCTTCGAGAAGGTTTGCTTTTTCTTCGAGCTCTTCGTTAGTTTGTTGCAGCTCTTCTTGTTGTGCTTTGAGTGCGGCTTCGGAGCGTTCGAGCAATCCTGTTTTTTCGTGCAGCTCTTCGTTGGATTGTTTTAGTTCTTCCTGCTGCGCTTCCAGTTCTTCGGCCTGGCGTTGGGTCTCTTCGAGCAGTTCTTTCATCTTCGTTCTCGACTGCGCTGCGCTGAATACAATGGCCAGGTTTTCGGCTACCATGGTGAGGAATTGTATTTCCAATTCGGTGAATGGTTTTGCTTTTCCGATCTCAATCACTCCTTTCAGACTGCCTTCCAGGACCATCGGGATAAGCACAATATTTTTAGGCGTCGTATTTCCAAGCCCGGAATTTATTTTGATATAATTATCCGGCACTTCGGTGAAAACGATCATTTTTTTTTCTTTGGCTGCCTGGCCTACAAGCCCTTCGCCTACTTGGATGACAGTGGTATTTTGTTTACGGTATTGGAAAGCATAACTACCGGAAAGATTTAGTATGCTGCCTTCTGCCAGGTAGATCACGCCCACCTGCGCAGTTACATAGTCGCAAAGCTGGGTGATTACAGCTTGTGCGAGTTCTTCGGCTTCGCGCTCGCCTCTTGATTTTTCGTTTAGGTCAAAATTTCCGGTGAGCAGCCAGTTTTTCTCCCCGCTTTCTGTTTCGGCTTTTTTCAGTGCTTTCAGGTTGGTAGTGATGATGACGTATACGCTGGCCATTACGATGGCAATGGCTAGTAATAATACCAGAAAGATTGCATTGAAGTTACGGGTGTCTTCTTCACTCGCTTTCAGGCGCTCGGCCAATAAGCCTTGTTCCAGCTCCTTGCTTTTGTTTATCAATGCCCGGATTTTATCCTGAAGTTCTTTTTCTTTTCCGCTGGTAATAAACTGGCGGCTTGCTTCAGAGTCGCGCTTGCGAAGGTCAATAGCTTCTGCCCGCAGTTTAAAAAGATCGTTGCTTACCAGCTTCAGGTCTTCGATATTTTCTTGTTGTGTAGGATTGTCGACAGTCAATTTTTTTACCGCTTCCAGATGTACATTGAAGGTGCGGACGCCAATGTTATAAGGATCCAGGAACCTGTCTTCGCCGGTGACGATAAATCCGCGCATCCCGGTTTCAATGTCTACAGAGGATAATAGGATCTGGTCAAACTCATAGATTACTTCATGTGTGTGGTTGACCCATTGATTGGTTTCTACCAGTTTTTCGCTGTTGCGGAAAGAGAAAAATGCAACAGAAAGCAACACGGCCGAACAGAGGATAAATCCGGTCAGTATTTTTTGACCCAATGTCATTTTCATAAGTGTAATTTTTTATTTTTAAAAACTCAAGTCGCTACACATGAAAGGATGTGGGTGAAAGGCAGAAAAATAAGTTTGGAAAAATAGGCAAAAGTTTCCTGCATGGCATTAAAACAGGATTAAAACTACTTTTAAAATACCTTTAAATTCCGGAAACCCATCACTGATCACTAACCACAGCTTACAAGAGCACGCTCTTTTCTATAAAATATTCCCTAAAAGGTGAATTAGCGTTTTAAAGATAAAAAAATAGCATAGGATAAGAAATTTACCAGCTATTTTTTTTCAGTGAAGAACAACACTTAGAGTATTTCCCGCAAATACCGTCCGATCAAAATTATTAACTTCAACACGAAAACGAACCGATATGCTCAAGATAAAAATTTTAATTTTTCTTTCGCTGATCAAAAACAGTTTTTGTCCTTGTACAAAAGACAAAGCAAAAAATGATTTTGAAAAACCAGACAAGCACTACCGGATCGAAAAATTAGCGAAGCTGCCTCCTGTTGTAGATGAGTCTTCTGCTGTAAAGATGCATACGGATACTTCTTTCTATACGCTCAACGACGATGGGCCACCGGAGATTTATGAAGTGAATCTTCAAGGAAAACTAATTTCTACAGTCGTCATTCCCCAAAGTTCAAATAAAGATTGGGAAGAATTTACCACCGACAAAAAAGGTTATTGGTACATCGGCGATATGGGCAACAATAGCAATGCGCGGAAGGATTTGAAGATCTACCGCTTTAACCCGGCACTGCGCAAGACAGATACGATAAGATTTTCTTACCAGGATCAAACTTCTTTTCCTCCGCAAAAAGAAGAAAAGAATTTCGATTGCGAAGCGTTTTTTCATTTTCGCGATAGTCTTTACTTAATTTCTAAAAACAGAGGAAACAAACAAGTGCGTTTCTATAAACTATCCGACCAGCCAGGCACCTATGCAATCCTGCCTTTTTATAGTACGTATATAAGTTCAATGATCACAGGAGCCGCTTTTGATGAGGCAACGAATACGGTGGCGCTTTTAAGCTATGGGAAAATATATTTTTTCAAACTGGATCTAACCACCGGTCTTCTGAAGCCCCAGTCCTGTATGGGTTTTGCACGCAATAAACAAGCCGAAGGAATTTCTTACCGCAGCGATCATTCTTTGATCGTGACGAATGAACAGGGAGGGATATTTTTGATTCGGGAAAAATAGAAGTGTCCTACGCGTATTAGACAAATTATTTCGCCTCTTCTGCATACGCCAGTTTCATAAACCCTAGCACTTCCTCATTCACATCTTCTTTATGAAGCATGCGGAAATGGTGGTTGAACTGATTGGCATCGCCGGGGACCTGGGCTATTTTTTGGAAGCAGAGATTTTCGTTGTATGGTTTTTGAAAAGGGAAGACTACGTGTACAAAATTTTCCCCCAGTTGTGTGATCCAGGCTACACGCTTGTGGCCGTTGGAAATCCCGATCATCGTTTTGGCAGGATGAATTGTGATGTTGCCGAGCTTTTTATACTCTTTTACAAAATGCTCCAGCAGTTGGAGTGTCTGTTCGGTCTTGCCGCTCAGGAAGGCGGCGAGCTCTGGGTTTTCGGGAGATTTGGCCATGGTTTATAAATTATGAATGTTGAGTTATGAATTATGAGTTAGCGCTCAGGTTTAATATTGATTTATAATATCAAAAATATTTACTAATGGCTAATAACTCAATAATTATTAATTCATAATTCATAACTCAACATTCATAACTTAAGATAGCAGCTTGATCGTTCTTTCTACGTCGATGATAATATCGTCTTCGCCTTCCTCGTCAAAAGGATGCTCCAGGTGATCCTGGATATTGTCGAGGCTTACGAGGATAAAACTATAAAGTACAGGCATCACATACTCTAACTGCGCAGAGTATGTATGAAAAGTATTGGCGAAATAGGGTCCGTAGATGATTGGAAAAATATAAATGAAAACTTTGCTGTAAGCCCTCAGCGTAATAGGCGTGCGGTATTGGTGAACCATTTTAATATTGTCGTACGCGATCACCATTTTGCTTATGTACTGATTGAGACGGGATACTTCGCCGCTTTGCACACCGTAGAGACGCAGCTCATTTATGATCTTTGACAGCTCGGAAAAATGTTGGTACATCTGCATTTCCGCCTGGCTGGTTTCTTCGCTGTGCGCTTTTCTCAACATTATTTTCATTAGCACCAGCATTTGATAACAAATGTTTTTGATGCGTTGCGGCACATCGTTTTCTTTGATCGTAGGCCAGTCGCGGCTGGCGTAGTAGATGGCTACAGCGTGACCATGGAAATCCGAAAGATGTTTGAGGGCATTTTCTCTGCGGTTAAACGCCGAACCGATGGAAAACACAACCGGAAACACGATGGCGATCCCCACCAGCGCATCGGGAAAAGCAGCAGTAAGCTGGAATTTAAAACAGAGGTAAGAAGAGATAACCGATAGCGCGGTAATGATTAATGTTTTGTAATTGATGATGAGCAAAATGCTCCGGAATAATTTTTTTGTTTGTAAATGCACCATAATCAACAAAGGTAACAATTCCTTAACAAGATCAGAATTTTTAGAAATGACAGAATGAGTAGAAGAAATAAATTAGACAATAAAATAGTATGGTCAAGCCACGAATAATTTAAGAACAGGATTAAATTATATTCAAACAATGAAGAACCTTTTTATCTTGTTGTTTGTCTAAAAATAACTATGTCTATTACCGATCCATACGCCGTTATTCGGATTCCTGATTTTCGATATTTTATTACGGCCAGAATTTTTGTAACCATGGCCGTGCAGATGCAAGGCGTGATTGTTGGCTGGCAGATCTATTCCCTTACCAAAGATCCTTTTGCCTTGGGTATCATTGGTCTCGCAGAAGCCTTGCCGGCGCTGACAGTAGCGCTGTATGCCGGACACCTGGCCGATAGCCAGAACCGCAAGGCGATCATCACGACTGCTTACACCGTTCTCTTTCTATGCTTTTGTACCTTAGCGTTCTTATCCTCCGACCTCAGCCTGCATAGCGAATCCACAAGGATCACAGGGATCTATTCGGTGGTATTTGTCACGGGTTTGGCGAGAGGGTTTTTAAATCCTGCTATGTTTGGATTGCTCACGCAATGTGTGCCGTCTTCGCTGTACCCGCAGTCCTCAGCCTGGAACAGCTCACTGCTGCAAATCTCGATCGTAGCCGGTGCTGCGCTGAGCGGGATCATTTATAGCCTGGTAGGATTTACGGTCAGCTACCTGATTGATGCGGGCATGATGTTGGTGGGAATATTTTCCATCGCGTCCATTGCTCCGAAGGCCAGACCGGTGCTGGTAAAGGGACAGAAGTTGAGCGAAAGTCTTTTGTCAGGAATAAAATTTGTGTTCAGTCACCAGGTCTTTTTAGGAGCTCTGGCAATGGATCTTTTTGCAGTATTGTTTGGCGGAGCAGTGGCTTTGCTTCCGATCTTTGCGGAAGAAATTCTGCATACCGGTCCGCAGGGATTAGGCATGCTGCGTGCCGCGCCTTCTATTGGCGCCAGCCTGATGGCGGTTTACCAGATCTATCACCCGCCTATGCGTAACAGCGGGCGCACGCTGTTGCTTTGTGTGTCAGGCTTTGGCGTGTGTATGATCCTTTTTGCTTTGTCTTCCAACTTTTATCTTTCCTTGCTGGTATTAGCGGTCAGCGGAGCGTTCGACAATGTGAGTGTAGTGATCCGTTCAATCATCATGCAAACACTGACGCCGGAAGGAATGAAAGGACGTGTGTCTTCGGTGAACTCGATGTTCATTGGCTCTTCCAACGAAATCGGAGAATTTGAATCCGGTGTGGCGGCAAAAATTTTTGGTGTGATACCTTCTGTGATCATCGGCGGTTGTATGACCTTGCTGGTTGTAGGCATTACCGCAGTGAAAGCGCCTTTGCTGCGGACCTTGGATCTTGGGAAAAAAGAAGCGTAGTATAAGTATAGTGGTGCCACGACTTTG
>DATLOZ010000024.1:0-118619 GCA_035535995.1 Cytophagaceae bacterium | reverse complement strand
GCCGGTCGCCGCCAGTATTGCTACCGCGCTGCCCCTCGACTTGCATGTATTAGGCCTGCCGCTAGCGTTCATCCTGAGCCAGGATCAAACTCTCCATTGTAAAATCTAACCAATCACCTACTAAATTCGTGTGATCGGAACCAAGGCAATACCTACTTAAGTCGTGTATCCCTTAGCTAATGTGTCTGTCGGATCCTGAACCTCTAATTCTATTCAAAGTCCTAGTCAATTCCTTAAAATTAACTAAGTTTAATTCGTCATTCCTTCTTAAAACATCTTGTCAAAGAACTTTGTTAACTCAGCATTGCTGCTTCGTTACTCGTAAGCTTTACAGCTTAATTTTTTTTATTTCCAAAGAAGACTGCTTCTTCTTTTTCATTGCCCTTATTTGTATTAAGGGAGCGCAAAGGTATTTGTTTTTGATATTCATGTCAAGAAATTTTTAAAATATTTTTAATTTTTCTTTAACTCGAATTAACAATAAACAAAAGAACGATGCTTTTCCAATCCTTGTCAGCTACCCTGTCGTTGAATTGGGAGTGCAAAGGTATTGATAAAATCCAAAACGCCAAATTTATTTTTGAATATTTTTGTAGATAGGGACTGTACTACATGGTTCTCCGTACATAAGACTCTGTACCACAGGAGTTAAAAGTCTTGTAATTTCTACATAAGCAAATTCAGGAACGGGTAAGTCACCACATCCTTTGATTACTACTTTTGCGTTTTCATAATCCAGAGGGTTAATTTTAGCCAGAGCTTCCTGATACAAAGCCTGTTCCAGCTTCTCCAAATCTCCAAATATTACAATATTGGCATAGGGCTGAAGCCTGGTTGCCAGGAGCATATATGCCCAAGTAGGCACAATGGCGTCTGTAGAACAGATTATTCCAACGTTTTTCCCCTTATATTGACTCCAATCATAATTTTTAACGAAATCTCGAAAATCCTTTTCTTTTAAAATAAGCTCCTGAAAAAGATTTTGCTTTATATCATATAATATACGCTCACCTTTATGATAATAATCCTCCAGGTTAAAAGTAATAAGCGAACTATTAGCGACTCTATTGATGATTTCATTTTCCATAATTAAACTGATAACTTTGAATACAACATTGGAACAACATAAAATAGTTGCAATACTCATTATTGCTATTTTCAAAGTTACAAGAATAGCCGGATTATTTTATGCCTCGCTGATTTAACCTAGATATACAATGCCTGAATACCGCCGCCTATCTCCTGATGAACTTCACGAACTAGAGAAAGATTTTATAGAATATCTTATTATAAATGGAATCACTGCTGAAGAATGGGAACAATTAAAAAAAACAGACCTCTTTAAGGCCGAAAAAATAATTGATCTTTTCAGCGATGTAGTATTTGAGAGTATTTTACGAAAAACATCTTTTTTAGAATACCGCGACAAAACAAAAATACAGATCTTTCAATGCCTTCCAGAAAAATTGGTTGTAGTAGTAATGGAAGCTTTAAATGAAGACAACACTGATTTTACCAACAATGAATATATTGCCCAAGCCGCTGTATGCCCTCCTTCTTCGCTTAAGGTTTATACAACCGAAAAAAAATATTCCAGGAAACGCGAGGCTGAGCTTTTTGAAATGCTACAAACAGGATGTGTAATCACAGACGACAAACTTTTTAAAGTATTATGCTTATCTCTGCCGCATTGACTTTCGCGGACTTTGAAAAAGCGCTAACTTTGTGTTCATAATCAAGCTTTATGGCTTCGGGTAATTCAAAAGGTCTTAAATTAAAAATATTCTTAGTTGCGCTAGTATTTCTGGTGTGCTACGTGGCTTATAAAACCACTATAGGCGCGAATGTGAATATTGCCGCGGATACTTATTATTTTTATGTAGCCGAAAAATCTACGCCTGAGACAGTAGCTGATACGCTGAAAAGACGTGGCTTTCTGAAGAGCCGTTTGTCTTTCAAAACGATGGCATATATACAAAAACTGGAAACTATAAGGCCAGGTATGTATGAAATTCAAAAAGATTGGAGCAATATGAAACTAATTGCTCATTTTAAAGAACATCAATCCAAGCCTACTGTTTTTATCACTCTTCCTGCCCTGCAAAGCAGGCAAGCAGTGATACAATCCATTTGTCGTGGCACAGGCATTCATCCGGACGATGTGTGGCGATTGCTGAATGACCGGAAATTTGTAAAAGAACTGGGAGGTTTTAGCAAGGAATCCGTTTTCGGAATTTTTCTTCCCCGGAATTATAGGATCTATAAAAATTCTTCTGCGGAAGCTCTTGTAAAAAGACTCTACCAGGAATACTTGTTATTTTGGAACAGCGACCGCATGGCACAAGCTATGGATATGGGATTGAAGCCTTATGAAGTTTCAATCCTGGCATCAATTGTATATTCGGAAACCAAACTGGTGAATGAAATGCCTACAATTGCAGGCGTGTATTTAAACCGCATTCAAAAAAATATGCGATTGGAATCCGACCCTACACTTTTGTATGCAGGGAAAAAAACAGGCGTAAGACGCGTTTTATTAAAAGATAAAAATATTTCCTCTCCTTATAATACCTACAAAAATCGAGGGCTTCCTCCGGGTCCTATTTATATAGTGCCTACCTGGGTGATTGATAAAGTGCTTGAATATGAAGGACACGATTACCTTTATTTCTGCGCCAATCATGACCTTTCCGGGGGACATGTCTTTGCAGAGACCTACGATGAGCATAAAGAAAATGCCCATCGCTATCACGACAAGCTGGACGAAGAAAATATTTTTTAACTATGTGCTTAAAATAGCCTGAGCCTCTCAAGTCTAAGATTGATCAAATAGATTATAATATTTTATAGATCACTCCGTATATTTTGCTTAATTCTTATATTTACAAAAAACAAATTTTGACTCATGGGAATTTTTATTCATACTAAAATAAAATTGTTAGAAAAGGGTACCAGCAATCCTGTAACCGGTAGCAATATTTCTGTAAAGCTTTACGATGAAGATCCTCTAGCTGATGATTTTCTTGGAGAAGCCAGCCCTGATGCTTCGGGAAATGTGCTGATCAAATTTGACCTTGATAAAATAAAATCGCCAGACACTCCATTAGAACAATTTCCGGATCTTTATTTCAAAGTCTTTAAAAGTGGAAACGAATATTTTAAAAGCCCTTTGGCAGACGATCTTGACACTACCCAGGAAGGCGATTTCAATTTCACGGAAGGAAAAGTAATTGATCTGGGAACATTCTTAATCTAATATTCATTATACTTCCATCGTCTTGTATTTTATAAATTAATGAAGTATCTCATCCTGGTGTTTGCTTTATGGTCTTTGGCGTTGCGCTCCCAGGAGTCGTGTGCTCAGACACCTCAGGATACTTTAATAAATTATTACCTGAAAGTGGCGAAGAAAAATGTGGAGGAAAAAAAATACAACGAAGCAAACGATGTTTTCAAAAAGATCTTCGCCCTAAAAACTCCTGTACCCGATGAACTGGCCTATTACTACGGCGTTACTTTATTAAATCTTAAAAAATATTCTCAAAGTAAACACGCGTTGAACAAATACCTGGAGCTCCAGGGTACGCAGGCTCCACTTTCTGCAAAAGCGCTTGAAGCGTTGGAAGAAGTAGATTGTAAAGAAACCGGTTACCACGATGAATACATCGAATGCGATCTCTGCTACGGAGATTCCACGTTGGATGTGAATTGCCGGCAATGCAAAGGGAAAGGAATAGAAATTTGTCCTGTATGCAAAGGCAGCGGTGTAGCTACTTCCAGCACTAGCTTTGGCAGCAGCTATCATACCTGCCAGCGCTGCGCGGGCGAAAAAATTGTAAAATGTACTAGCTGTAAAGGCAAATTGAAAGAAAAAATCGTTTGTTACAATTGCAATGGTAAAGGAAGGAAGAAGATCCGGCGTAAATGTGAAGAATAACTATTGACTAAAAACCACAAAATGATTTCTCAAAAAACCAGCGCTCTGGCGCAGCCTAAAATAAACGAAGGTTTATTACTATTTATCTTAGCAGCCGTAAATTTCACACACATCATGGATTTTGTGGTGATGGCTCCGCTGAATACTATCCTCCGAAACGAACTTTCTATCAATAGCAAACAATTTGGTTTTCTACTCGCTTCCTATACCTTAAGCGCTGCAGTAGCCGGAGTTATCGGCTCTTTCTTTATCGATCGTTTTGACAGAAGAAAGTCATTGCTATTTTTGTACATAGGATTTACTATCAGCAACCTGGCATGTGCGCTTTCTAACGATTACTATACGTTCATGGCCGCCAGGATCCTGGCTGGCGGATTTGGCGGTATGCTAGGTTCACTTATCTTTTCGATCATTGGTGATGCTGTACCTCAGGAAAGACGAGGGAAGGCTACGGGCATTGTAATGGCTGCGTTTTCAGTGGCTTCTGTGATCGGTATACCAGCCGGATTGCATTTGGCGGTAGAGCTCAACTGGCATGCGCCGTTTTATCTTTTGACCATTCTAAGTGCACTAATCTTTATAGCAGCATTTGTATTTATGCCTTCACTTACTTTGCATATGAACAATAGGCTTGCAAAATCTTCACTCGAAAATATTTTTGATCTCTTTGCTACACCAAATGTACGCTGGTCTTTCCTCTTCATGCTACTGCTGATGATGGCGGGACTTACGGTGGTTCCTTTTCTAAGTGATTATGTGGTAAGAAATGTAGGACTGGATGTTTCCGACCTTCGTTATGTCTATATCTGCGGTGGCCTTGCTACAGTGGTATTCAGCCCTCTGGCAGGAAGGCTGGCTGATAAGTATGGAAAACAAAAAGTATTTTTGATCGCCGGATTTATTTCAATCATTCCTATATACATCATGACACACCTGCCGGCGTCTAGCCTGGCATTTACACTTTGCATGAGTACACTCTTTTTTATATTCTTCGGAGCAAGGTTTGTACCTGCGATCTCTATGATGACTTCCAGTGTTGATATGAAACAAAGAGGAAGTTTTATGAGTATAAATTCTACTGTACAACAACTTGGTTCATCGCTGGCCATATCACTTGCCGGCATCGTGGTGACCAATGCACCTGATGGATCTCTGATAAATTTTGGCACCTGTGGCGTTATCGCTATTGTGGCTACGATTGGTTGTATTTTGGTATCCTTTAAAGTAAAACAAGTTTCTTAATTTATATGACACAAACATTCAATATACAAGCCTGGCTTCATGCTTTCCGTCTGCGCACCTTGCCCCTGGCCCTGGCTAGCATCAGCATGGGCGGTTTCCTGGCAGCAGCGTACGGGCGTTTCAATTTGATTGTTTTTATTCTCTGTGTACTTACCACGGTACTGCTACAAATCCTTTCCAACCTTGCCAACGATTATGGTGACTATGTAAACGGCGCCGATCTTATGGGACGTATAGGCCCGGCCAGGGCTGTACAATCCGGTGCGATCAGTCCGCAGCTGATGCGGAAGGCGATTATTCTTTTTGCTTCTTTGGCTTTCCTTACGGGAATTTATTTACTCTACCTGAGTAATACTTTTAATTCGATCAATACATTCGGTTTTTTTCTTCTTCTTGGAATCTTAGCGATTGTAGCTTCCATCAAATATACAGCAGGCAAAAACCCTTATGGTTACTCAGGATTAGGCGATGTGTCGGTGTTGATCTTTTTTGGTTGGGTAGGAGTTTGCGGAAGTTTTTTTCTTCAAACAGAAACATTCTATCCGGAAATTTTATTACCTGCCACATCCTGCGGGCTTTTCGCGGCAGGAGTACTAAACATTAATAATATCCGTGACATAGAGTCCGATGCTGCTGCCGGTAAAAAAACTATTCCGATGCGATTGGGAAAAGAAAATGCTGGTTGGTATCATGTTTTCTTGTTAGGCTCAGGAGTGCTATGTGCAGTGCTCTATACCATTTTCCATTACAGCAGTGCCTGGCAGCTTCTTTTTTTACTGTCAGTTCCGCTTTTTATTGTTAATATTGTAAAGGTAAAAACGCTGGATTCCAAAAGCCTGGATCCGTTCCTGAAACAAATGGCGCTTAGTACACTGGCATTTGTTTTTAGTTTTGGCATAGGATTGCTTTTATCAAGACCATGAGAACATCCGAACACAGAATCATCATCATCAGCGGCAGCGCCGATTCAATTGCAGAAGCGACTATTCAAAAATTCGGTCGTGAAGGCGCGCGGGTGATTTTGTGGGACACAGACGAACAAAAAAGTAAGATCGTTCTGGCAAACCTGAAAGCGCAAAAACTATTGCTGGAGTTTCAGAAAACAGACATCACAAATCTCGCTGAAACAGAAAAAAGAGCCAAAGAGATTTTTGAAAAATATAAACGCATCGACGTTCTCATCAACAATTCTATGGCCAGCGGCAACACTGAAGAAGACTGGCAAAAGATCATCGACAAAAGTTTAAGCGGTGTGATGAATTGCATCAAAGCTGTGTCACCTTATATGCTGCTTAATAATTCCGGAAGGATCTTAAACACTACAGCGCTGCTTGGGTTATACGGGGATGTAAATCAATCAAATTATTCAGCAGTTAAAAACGGCGTATTTGGAATTTCTAAGATCTGGACGCTGGAGTTAAGCAAGCACAATATCACGGTAAATACTATTGCTCCGGGTTATATAGACAGTGAGTACATCAATAAGAACACCTCTATGGTGATCAAATCCATCAAAGAAAAAATACCTGCCAGAAAAATAGGATCGGCACAAGACATTGCAAACGCTTACTATTTTCTTGCTTCAGAAGACGCGTCTTACATCACTGGCTCGGTGCTTACTGTAGATGGAGGATATAATGTTTAATTTACCTGAACTTTAATTCACAGAATTAAAAGATTTTCAGAATTATGAGGCACAATATTATTCTGAATACAGATAATGATCAACAAAACAATCATGCAAATTTTTAAATCCTGAAAATCAAGGTTCAGACAATGAAGATCGGTTTATTATTCGGCTCATTCAATCCCATTCATCTTGGGCATTTGATCATTGCCAATACTATGGCCGAAAATACTGATCTGCAGGAGGTCTGGCTGGTAGTATCTCCGCAAAATCCCTTTAAAAAAAATGCCGGACTGCTGCATGAATTTGACCGCTATGAAATGGCTTCGCTTGCAATTCACGACAGTTATAAGTTGAAAGTCTCCGATGTGGAATTTCATCTCGATCGCCCAAGTTATACGATTGATACGCTCACTTATCTTTCCGAAAAATATCCGCAACATCAGTTTGTGCTGATCATTGGAGAAGACAATCTTAGTTCTTTTCCAAAATGGAAAAACTATGATAAAATCCTGGAATATTATGAACTGTATGTATACCCAAGACCGGAGGCAGAGAAGTCGCCACTGGCGCAGCATCCGAAAGTAAAATTTATTCCAGCACCTATGCTCGATATTTCTGCTACGTATATTCGCAACCTCGTGAAAGAAGGGAAATCAATTCGTTACCTGGTGACGGAAGAAGTAGAGAATTATATTTTGCGCAAAAAGTTTTTTCTGTAACAATATGCAACTAACTCCTGAACTGAAAAAAATATTTCTCGCCATGCTTGTTTTGCTGGCGTCGATAGTAGCCTATTACCTGTTGTTCACCAATGTCTATCTCACTCGAACACTTAGCCAAGGTGATTGTGCGGTAGAATATTCTTATTATATAAAAGGAAAAGTAAAGCTTTACGAAGGACATTATCTTACCAATCAAGACGAGCTTTATTATGCGAATAGAAAACTGGCTTTATGTCTTTGCGAAGAATATTTAAAAACGAAAGACGAAGCACTGGGAGAAAAGATCCTGGAGATGAACAAGCATTATTCCAATAATCCTAAGATCACGCAGCTTGAGCAGATATTGGAAAATCGTTTCCAGCTTTTTGATCCGGTAAAATATATTGATTGAACAACAATACGATTTTTAGTAACTTTACCTTTCAACAAATACCTATAATGCATTCATCTCATGGGAAGAGCATACGAACTACGAAAAGCAAGAAGAGCCAAACGTTTTGATAAAATGGCGAAAGCCTTTACGCGTTTGGGCAAAGAAATAGTAATGGCTGTAAAACAAGGCGGACCAAGCATAGAAACCAATGCACGTCTACGCACCGCTGTAAACAATGCCAAAGGCTTGAACATGCCTAAAGACCGTATTGAGGCGGCTATCAAAAGAGCTTCCGGTAAAGACAGCTCCGATTATGAAGAGATCGTTTACGAAGGATATGGTCCTTATGGCGTAGCCATCGTGGTAGAATGCGCTACTGATAACTCTACACGTACCGTCGCCACTGTTCGTTCTGCAATTACCCGCGCAGGCGGCACACTAGGCAAAAGCGGTTCCCTCGATTTTATTTTTGATCGTAAAGGAGTATTCAAGATCAACGGTGCAGGCCTCGATACAGAAGAACTGGAGCTTGACCTGATCGACTATGGTCTGGAAGAGATCGTAAAAGACGGTGATGATATATTTATCTATACAGCGTTCACTGATTTTGGTACGATGCAAAAAACCCTGGAACAAAAAAATATCAATGTGATCAGTGCAGAGCCGGAAAGAATTCCGAACAATACCTCTACCCTTTCACCGGAACAACAAGAAGAAATTTACAATCTTGTAGAAAAGCTGGAAGAAGACGATGATGTACAGGCTGTGTTCCACAATATGGCCGAATGATCAGAATTTTCAGGACTTAAGAATTATCCTGAAATCATGCTCCAAAGCGCACAAAATCTTTCAGATAAAAAGGTTCGAAGTAGGCAACATCTTCGAACCTTTTTTCTTCGTAGGCTTTTAATGCCATGGCGCCTATGTTGATGGCGGACGGTAACATGTCGTTGAAGAAAATAGCATTTTTATACTGGCCTAAAAATTTAGTGCATTTTTGTGCTCCGTCTCCGAAAAACAAAACAGGCTGTGCCGATAATAATTCCTGAAAAGAATTTTCGTCGATGATCTTTGCATTCACTTCTTCTTTGCACTTCAACTCATGATCATACAAAGCACAATACACTTCCATTCTTCTTGCGTCGATCATGGGACACAAGAGCGCGCGGGTATGGTTGAAACGGTTTGCCTCGTAAGCCATCGACTCTAATGTGCTAATAGCGATCAATGGTTTCTCTAATGCGTAGCATAATCCTTTTGCGGTGGAAACGCCAATGCGCAATCCTGTGTAGGAACCTGGACCTTTGGAGACTGCCACTGCTGAGAGATCAATCATTTTTTCTCCCGAATAGGAAAAAAGATTTTCGATCAGTACCGTAATAAATTTGGAATGAGATTTTTCAATCAAGATCTGTGAAGATGCCAATAGCGTGTCTCCCTTGTGGAGCGCTACCGAACATACTTTGGTGGAAGTTTCTATGCTTATGATCAGCGGTGTCATTGATAAATGAAGATCAGCTCTACTGTTTTCTTAATAATTACTATTCCCAGAAAAGAAGCGTAAATATAACTAATTGTTCTTGGATTCAACTTAGCAGCCGTACGCACGCCAAATGCAGAGGAGAAAATCACCCCAGCAGCCAGCGTGAGTCCTACGGGAAATACAATGTAGCCAAGATTGTAATGATCAAAGGCAGAGTGCGGCGTTTGTGTCATACTAAAAATTGTCATTACAAACGACGTGAGCATGATCACACCGGAGGAAACGGAACTGGCTTTTTTGATATCGGCTTTCATCAGCGTATTCAGCATCGGAATGATCACGATGCCACCGCCCAGACCGGAAACCGAAGCAACAATGCCGCTGCCGAGGCCGATTAATCCATATTGCCAGATCTTTATTTTTGTAAGTGGGAAACGAAATTTTTTCTTCGCATTGCGAAGCGTGAAAACAAGCATATATACAAGGAGAATGATCACGACAAGATTAAATTTTTTCACATCGTACCATTCGGTATTCACTATAAATTTTAAAGTAAGCAGAGAAGTAACTACCGAAAACAGACCAATGATCAGCACTGGACGCGGGTAGAAATTTTTCATTTTAAAAAGAGTATAATTCGCCGAGGAGGAAGCGAAAAAAATCGCGAAGATCGAATTAGCAATCGTAAACTGCGCAAGCTCCGATTCCGGTACTCCCATGAAACGAAGTGCGATGGGAATTATAAACACATATACAATTCCTCCGCCTATCCCCACCAGTCCAGCCATAAAACCGCCGATGATGCCTGCCAGAATCAGAAAGAAAAAAGAAAGCATGAGTAATAAATATTTACCGGATAGATTTTAATGATTTGGGATACCAGATGCAAGATGCCGGATACCAGATAAAATAACATTTACACCTGGTATCCGGCATCCGGTCTCTTGCATCCGTTTAATTATTTTCCAGAAAGAATTTTTTGATACTCTGCCTGATCGTTCAATACTTTCAATGCAGCCTGAATATCTTCGTCGTCGTCAAAAGAAGCTTCGATGATTCCTTTTTGCAGGTAATACCTGGAAACGATCTCCTCTTCTATAATTTCTTTAACCTCTTCTTTAAAAGTGATCAAGTCTTTTTCCTTGTTATGGCTTACTTGCTTACGCAGGCTTTCGATCTGATCTTTGATCCCATCGTAATATTTTTCTGTTTTAGAAGTTTTTACCAGTTCGTCTAAGGTTACTTCTACTTTTGTTTTGTAGTCATAATCTTTTCCGTCCAACCATTTTACAAAGTCACTATAGTCAGAATCGGTGAATTGATATTCTTTCGCAGGCTTAATTGTTTTATTTTTCGATACATAAATAGTAGCGTAGTCGAAAATGAGATTCTTGCTGTACAAGCTTGCGATGATCGGAGCGATCGTTTTAGATTCTACAGGAATATCAGGAGTAATTCCTCCACCATCGTATACCACGCGATTATTTTTTGTTTTGAAAGCAGTGCGCAGTGAATCCGGGATCTTGCCGGCGCTGCCATCTTCGTTGCGGTGTGTATAGTCGATCGCCTGGATACATCTTCCGCTTGGTGTATAATATTTTGCCGTAGTGATCTTCAATTGAGAATTGTAGGAAAGCGGGCGTGTAGCCTGTACCAATCCTTTGCCGTAAGATTTTTGTCCTACAATCACACCACGATCATAATCCTGGATCACACCGGAAACGATCTCGGAAGCAGAAGCGCTCTTGCTGCTTGTAAGTACTACCATCGGGATCAGTGTGTCTACAGGAGTATTTGTAGCGTAATAAATTTTATTCCATTCCGAAGTTTTTCCTTTGGTACTTACGATTGGTTTATCTTTTTTAATAAAAATATTAGAAATATTGATCGCCTCGTTCAGCAATCCACCCGGGTTATCACGCAGGTCGAACACGATCTTTTGCGCGCCTTTTGCTTTCAATTCGGTGAGCGCATTCTTCACATCTTTGGAGGCGTTGTTGGTGAATTCGGAAAGTTTGATGTAGCCTGTTTGGTCGTTGATCATTCCGTAGTAAGGCACATTTTCGATCTTAATTTTTTCTCTTGTTAGGATAACGTCAAATTTATCGGCTACGCCATAACGTTTCACCGTGATCTTTACTTGCGTGCCAGCTTGTCCTTTCAGAAGCTTGCTGATATCGGAAGTTCCTTTCCCTTTGGTATCAATTCCGTCCACAGAAAGAATTTCATCACCGATCATCAGTCCGCCTTTGTGCGCGGGAAAACCTTCGTAAGGCATGAGGATTATTGCACGGTCATTTCTATTGCCGATCACTGCACCAATTCCGCCATATTGGCCGGTCATGTGTGTGCGGTAGTCTTCTATTTCATCTTCCGGAATGTAGTTGGTATAAGGATCCAGGTTTTCGAGCATTGCATCGATCCCGTCTTTCATAAATTTATTAGGATTGATCTCGTCTACATAATAAGTGTTAACCTCTTTAAATAGCGTGGCGAAAATATCCAGGTTCTTAGCGATCTCAAAATATTTATCGGTTTGAGTAAAGGAGAAAAGTCCAAGTGTAGAAACTAAAAGAAGTGTTCCCAGGACAAAGAATTTATATTTTTTCATAGTATCAGAATTCTGTAATGATAACGAACGTTGGGGCTGCGATATTATTTACTACCGGTTTTTAAACGTTCCAGAGCTAAATTTAGTTTTTTTTCCAATATTTCATAGGGGATTTTTTCTTTCGCTACATAAATAAAAGCCAGCAAATAGGCGTTTTTTTCTCCTTCCGGGAAATAAAGATTTCGATTGAGCCGGTAAGCTTCGCGCATTTGTCTTTTAAGACGGTTGCGGTCTACGGCTTTTTTGAAATTTCTTTTGGATACAGAAAACAGTGCTTGTGGTTTTGCCTGCCCGGTATTGTCTTGTAGAAGATAGATCAATCGTATAGGATTGGAAGAAACGGCTTTTCCTTTGGAAAAAAGTAGTTCGATGAGTTTTTTGCTTTTCAGCTTTTCCTCACGGCCAAAGGTAAATCGTTGGGTATGTTCTTCTTTTTCTGCCATAAGGAATGGTACGAATCTATTAAATCAGGACGACACCTTCAAGGTTTTTTGAATACTTGAAGATATTGCTCATAAAAAAACAGAAGAATGGAACATTACATCCCATTCTTCTGCCTAAAACTTTAATTTATTTATTACGAGGTACTATTTTTTCGCGATGCTATCGGAAACGGTCAGTTGTTTTCTTCCTCTTCTTCTTCTGGCAGCAATTACTCTTCTACCGTTTGGAGTTGACATTCTTTCTCTGAAACCGTGTTTATTTCTTCTTTTTTTGTTAGAAGGTTGAAATGTCCTTTTCATGGCCGTATCCTTTTATTATTTTTTTTACTTATTTCTTTTGAAACCCTGTCAAAAGTATTTATCAACAGGGCTGCAAATATAGAAAACCTTTCATAAAATACCAAAACTATCTTATAATTAATAGCTTTTTATTGGTTTACAATTACTTGTAGAACTTTATTTTCTTGTTTTTTTGTAAAAAAACCTGCTTTTTTAAGAGTAGATGGTTGCTGTTTTTGTTGCTTAGATCTTCTTTTTTATTGCTGGTTTTTACCGCGATGATCGCAGAGATGACGCAAAGGATACAAATATCGTTCTAGTACTTAATTCACATTGACAATGCATTATCATATTTCTTATACAAATCCGCTGACGCATTTGGTGGATATCGAAATTTCTCTTCCTGCCACTAATTCTATTTCCACTATCCTGCAACTACCTGCCTGGAGGCCCGGACGCTATGAGTTGCAGAATTATGCTGCCAATATCAAACATTTTTCCGCTTCCGATCAAGCTGGAAATTCGTTTTCATTTTCGAAGATCACCCGCAATCAGTGGAAAATTGACCATCCCGCCAATACTTTGCTGAAAGTGCGTTACCAATACTACGCTTATCAAATGGACGCCGGTGGCTGCTGGCTGGACGAGCTGCAGCTTTACCTGAATTTTATTTGTTGTCTTATGTACGAGCCTTCCCGGATCAATGAGCCTTGCGCAGTAACGTTGGCGCTTCCTGCGGAATATCAGATCGCTTGCGGATTGCCAAAAGAAGAGCATCAATTAAAAGCAGAAAATTTTTACCACCTCGCCGACAGCCCGATGATCGCGAGCGCCGGGCTTACGCATTTTTCTTTTGCCGTGGAGGATATTCCATTTCATATCTGGATCCAGGGAACAAATTTTGTGAAAGAGGAAAAACTACTGGAAGATTTTTCAAAATATACCACCGAACAAATTCGTACGATGGGAGATTTTCCTGAAAAGGAATATCATTATTTATTCCAGTTTCTTCCTTACCGCCACTATCACGGCGTAGAGCATCGCAACTCTACGGTGATCACACTTGGGCCTTCTGAAGCAATTCCGGAAAAAGGATATGCCGATCTGGTGGGAATCAGTTCGCACGAATTGTTTCATGCATGGAACATCCTAAAAATAAGGCCTGCAGAAATGTTTCCTTATGATTTTACAAAAGAAAATTATTTCACCACCGGTTTTGTGGCCGAAGGATTTACTACTTACTATGGCGATCTTTTTCTCGCACGTGCCGGTGTATTTTCTACCGAGGAATATTTCGCTGAATTGAATACCTCGTTCAAAAGACATTTTGAACATTTCGGAAATGAGAACCTCTCCCTGGCAGAATCGTCGCAAGACCTATGGGTAGACGGTTACGTAGCTGGTATACCCGATCGAAAAGTTTCGATCTATGTAAAAGGCTGTATCGCTGCCTTGATTCTCGACCTGGAAATCCGCTCTAAAACAAATTCCGCACAATCGCTCGATGATCTGATGCGTTTGCTTTGGAACAATTATGGAAAAACAAAAACCGGTTATACCATGGAAAGCATCATCCGGGATACCGCTACCATAGCGTGTTCTGACATGACTGATTTTTTCCAGGAATGTATTTTCGGACATACGGATCTAAAAATAAGGTTGGAAACAGCATTGGCTTCGATAGGATGCAAACTGGTGGAAAAGCCCGCCGGTAGTATTACCGAAAAAGAATTTGGATTCCGCACCCAGGTGCGCGGCAACCGGACAATCGTAGAAGCCATCGCTCCCGGATCACCTGCGTCGCATGTGCTGAGCAAGGACGATGAAATTTTGACGATGGATGAAATTCCTTCTTCAGGCAATATTGATCAATTGTTGCTACGCCTGTCGATCAACCGATGGGGGCGTGTGCTGGAAGTGGAAATGACTGGAGAAAAAGAAAAAAGATATTACCCTAGTTATACGATCGAAAAAGATCCTCATGCTTCGGAACAAGTGCAAAAAGCTTTTGAGCAATGGCTTCAAAAGGCCTTTTGACAAAAATTTTAAAATTATTTAATGTAAGAAAAGCTTTCCGGGCCTTGCAGAAAGCCATAGGATTTAAAATACTGAATACGCAGTAGTACATGATCAGCCATATTATTCTCTAATTTTCCTATATTTGGCTAGAATGTTTTTTAAAAACTAAAAAAGTATCTATGACCGCCAATTTACCATGGGTTGAATCCCCCTTTTTTTATCAGCTACTGGAGAAAAAGAAAAACCTAACCGAAGAACAACGCGCAATGGCCATTGAGTATCATGAAAGAGGATACATCGTGCTCAAAAATTTCTTCGACAAATCATTTATAGATGAAGTACGCAAGCAAGTACAAGAAGAAGGTTTCGGTGGCAAAAAACTGAAAACTTTCCAAAACGATGTGCGTGTGCAAGACCTCTGGACCGTATCACCTCTAGTACAAAAACTTGCCAGCGACGAAAGAGCGCTGAAGATTCTGGAATTTTTGTACGAAAGAGAACCTATTCCTTTTCAAACACTCAACTTCAAGGTAGGCACACAACAAAGAGCGCACTCGGATACAATCCATTTCAGTTCCTTGCCAGCCCGCTATATGTGCGGCATCTGGGTGCCCCTGGAAGATGTTACGGAAAACAATGGTCCTCTTTTCTATTACCCTGGCTCTCATAAAACACCGGAATATAATTTTACTCATGTAAACCATAACCTGGCCGATCCAAGCTACGACAACTATGGGGAGTACGAAACATTTATGGAAAACCTGATGGAAGTGTCGGGATATAAGAAGGAATATTTCTTGGCAAAAAAAGGCGATGCACTGGTCTGGTCTTCTAATATTATTCATGGAGGTTCGGGCATCAAAGAGAAAGGCACTACACGCTGGTCGCAGGTGACTCACTATTTCTTCAAAGACACTATTTATTATACTCCAATGATGTCCAACATGGTTACCGGAAACCTGTATGCGAGAAAAGAGTTGATAGATATTAAAACAGGAAAATTAGTAGAGCAAACCTACAACGGCGATCCGGTTAAATTCATTCAAACTGATTTTGAAAATCACAACCTGGTGTTGGGAGAAAAAGATATGAAAGAAAAAAATTATACAGGAGTAAACAGCAGAAGCATAATCGACAGAGTAAAAGGAAAACTGAAAAAGATGTTGAATGTTTCAAAAAAATAATTTTTCTAAATACCGATCAATAAAAAAGGCTCACGATGATGAGCCTTTTTTATTGTCTGGGGAACTATAGTCTTTTCATTTTAGTACCGAGTCCATCACTTTACCATTTCTGGAAGGTTTTACCGATTGATTTAAGGCATCTTCGGCGGTATTCGGAACGTGATTAGTTTTTTTTTCAAGGTAATCTGTCTTATAGCCTTTCACTGCAAAAAACAATATATACGCATAGCACAACAAGCACACCAGGAAACTATATTTATATCCAATGCTATCGGCAAGCATTCCTTGCAGAAGAGGAATAAATGCTCCGCCTGCCACCATTGTTACCATCAGGCCGGAGCCATTGCTGGTAGCGGTTCCCAGCTTACTAATGCCAAGCGGGAAAATACATGGCCACATGACCGAATTAAACAATCCGACCAGCACAAGTAAAAATGCCGCTACAGGAATATTTACCAATGGGAAATCAAAATATACACCCTGATCTGTTTTCATGATCATGACAGGGATATCAAGCTTCATCGTAGTGAATACTCCTAGCATACTGCAAGCAACCAGTGCTAGCGCAACAATTGTTACCACCGTAAGCATGGTTTCCGATTTTATTTTTTGGCCAAGCGCACTTCCGATCAGCCGGCCAATCATGGCGCTGCCCCAATAATAGGCTACCAGACCAGAAGCATAACGTTCGCTAATTCCAAAATCATTTTTAAAATATAAGATCAATAAACTTCCGATCGCTACTTCTGCTCCTACGTAAAAGAAAATAGCTCCTGAGCCATAAAGCAAATGTTTGAAGTTGAAAATACTTTCTGTTTCTCCTGTTTCTGCTTCCTGTGAAGCAATCTTAGGAAGTTTCACAAAATACAATACAGTAGCGATTGCCAGTGTAAGCAATGCCAATAAAATATAAGGCCCACGCACTGCTTCTGCTTTTTGAGTAGGATCGGTGATTCCTTCTACTAAAATAAAGGCCGCTCCGATGATTGGTCCGGTAAAGGTTGCAAAAGAGTTCATCGCTCCTCCCAGATTCATACGGCTGGAAGCAGTTTCCGGCGCGCCTAGTGCGGTGATATAAGGATTGATCGCTACTTGTAGAATTGCCAATCCGATGGCTACTACAAATAAAGCGAACAAAAAGAATCCATAAGAAATGACCATGGAAGCAGGTACAAATAAGAGTAGCCCTACACCCATGATGGATAAGGCGAGCGCGAGTCCTTTTTTATAACCTATCTTTTTAATGATCGATCCTGCAGGAATAGACATGATTGCGTAAGCAATAAAAAAACAAAACTGGATCAACATTACTTTCCATGTTTCTGTAGGACCAAAGTGAAATAGTCCTTTTAAACTTGGAATTAGTACATCATTCATTACAGTGATGAATCCTATCATAAAATATAAGGAAATCATCAGTACCAGCGGCGCTGTATAATTGGTTTTCGGATTATAATTACTCCCGTTCATGTTGGTTGCTCCTCCTCCTATTGATGCCATAAGTTAATCCTTTATGTGAATATTTTTATACTTTTTAGAGAATATTTATCAATGTTCCGTGTCTGCTTTTTTCTTTTTTTCAGCCTCAATCCGAATCCGTTCTTCTTCTTTTCTTTTATCGGCTTGTTCTTTATTGGTCATATCCACCAGGGTCTGTACGGCGTCTACGATCATGAGCTCACAGCGACCGTCCTCCATAGTTTTATCGCTTACTTGTCTGGCAGCAGTGCTGTCTTTAATTGCGTTTAGAACAGCTGTTTTTTCTGCGTACCAATTTTCGGAAGAAGAATTTTTATCCAATGCTTCCAATCCTATTGCGGAGGCAGCGGAGAGCGAGGAAGATAAATTTTCAAGTTGCCTGAGCACCGGAGAATGTTGCATTACTTTCAAAAATTCTGTGTGATTGTTTTTCCAAAGCACAAGCCATTGTCTGAGCTGCTCTTTATCTGTGTCTGATTTTTTTTCTGAATAATTGACGACTAATTTTCTAAAGATCCTTGCAGCCCGTGCATCCGCCGCAGCTGCGTCGGCCATAAGCGTGTAAGGAGAATAAGATTTATACATTAAACCTCCGTTGTTGCGCTTATATACTTTATAAGGTTCTACTACTTCGGCAAGTACCTGGAGCGAACGAATGTCGCCACCGTTGGCAATATTCCTCAGTAAGACTTCTCTGTTCTTAATATGTGTCAATCCTAATTCTTCCAGGTGCTGGCTTACTACTTCCAGTCTTCGGTACATATCGTCTTCGTCTTTCACGTTGCGCGGCGACCAGAGCCTCTCCGCAATTGCAGCGGTACGCGGCCAGATGCGGGAATCAATGGTAACAGGCGTTACCAATTCAGACCACATGGTAGCTTCTCCGCCTAAGACCAACTTTTCCTGTTCAGAACTCAGTTTATATTTTTTCTCTTCTTCTGACCATTCTTCAAAAGGCGGAAGCGGATCTGCATTATAGTGTTCGGCAGCAGGCAGCATAAGATCGATGTAATAACCGTTTGAGAGTAAAGTCTGGTACCCCTTCGAAGCCGCTCTGTACAAGGATTCCTTGCCAAACCAGGAATGAATGATCGCATCTTTGGAAAGATCGTCGGAAAGAATTTCTTCCCAACCCATCATTTTTTTATTAAGTTTTTTGATCGTTTTGATCAAGCGGTTGTTAAAATAAGTTTGCAAATCCAACGTAGTCTCCATGCCTTTTGCTTTCATGAAGGCCTGGATCTTAGGATTGGCTTTCCAATCGTGTCCGTTGTTCTCATCCCCTCCGATATGAAAATAAGGGTCGGGGAAAAGCGATGCCATTTCTGTAAATAATTTATCGAGAAAAATATACGTCTGCTCATTGGTCGGATCCAGCACGGGATCAAAAATGCCGGCATTTCTTTCCAATTCATATGGCCCCGGTGCACTGCCTAGCTCCGGAAATGCTACCAGGATAGAAGTGGCATGCCCAGGCACGTCAAACTCCGGCATTACGCGAATGCCGCGGTCAGTAGCGTATTGAATGATCTCTTTTATTTGTTCATGTGTGTAGTATTGTCCGTCCGAAGCCATTTGATGAAGCTTTGGGTATACTTTACTTTCCACTCTCCATCCCTGGTTATCGCAAAGATGGAAGTGAAATACATTCATTTTTACCGCAGCCATTGCATCCAGGTTTCGCTTCAGTACTTCTACCGGTTCGAAGTGGCGCGCCACATCGATCATCAATCCTCTCCATGGAAAGCGTGGCTGGTCGTTAATTTCTACACAAGGGAAATAATAACCGTCTTGATCGGCTTGGGCCAACTGCAAAAGTGTTTCAAGCCCGTGCAATGCGCCGATATCAGTGGGCGCTTCCAACATAATTTTTCCAGGTGTGACGCGAAGCATATACGATTCGTCTTCGTATAATTCTACTTTGCCTGTACGTTTGGCGGAAATTTGCAGCGAAGGATTTTCTACTTGCTGCGGGATCTGTTTAGAGATGACCCCTTGCGGAAAAAACAAACCTGTTCTGCCGTCCAGCCTTCTGAGAAACCGGTTGGCCGCATCGAAGAGACGGCGGTCGGCGGCGGTGTTGACGTTTAATGTAAATGTTTTAGTAAGCCTGAAACTGCCGGAATTTATTTTCAGCGAAGCCGGCACAGGCATTAGGTTGAGAGTGGAAGGATTTGCACTGGCACTGGAAATTTCCGGCATTTGTACCTGCTCCTTTGTTTTAGGAGTACAAGCCTGAAAGTACAGCGCAGAGGCTGCTATAAGTATGATCTTGGTTAGAAAACGCATACGTAGCTTTACTATTAATATTTCAAAACGGAGAAAGAGATAAAAAAATCCGGGATCAAATAATCCCGGATTTTGAAGATCGAAATTATTCGATCACTACTTTTTGGTTTGATATTTTATCACCTGCAGTTACCTGCACCATGTAAATTCCTTTGTGGAAAGTAGAAGAGTTGATCACGGTGTTAGTGTTGGATACAACGGATTCGTATACCAGCATTCCATTTGCGTTCATCACTTTTACTTTTGCTTCACCGGCATTCATAGCAGAAAGATCCAGGTTGATCTGCTCTTTTGCAGGGTTCGGATAAACAGAGATCAGCGAGTTGTTTACTGAAGCAGTAACGGCTGTAGTAGAAGGATCTGCTACAGTAGCAGAAAGATTCAATACCCACGAAGAATTAGTAGCATCGTCTGTAGTGATAGTCAATACTGCAGTTTTGTTATCTCCAACAGTAGCAGAAGCACTTGGAGAGAATACGACAAAGATAGAATCTTTCCAAGCTTCGAATACTTTCGTTACTGAAGGTGTTACTGAAAATTCAGAAGCATTGGTACCGGAAATGGTAACGTTTGTAATATTTAATGTGTCTGTACCACTATTGTATAAAACAATAGTATCGTTGTCAGATTGATCACCAGGCAGAGCATTAGGAATCATCAGGTTGTCCGGATTTGCAATAGGGCCACCCGCTCCAGTCCACAATGAAAGAGTAGGTGCCACTGCAGTTCCGGCAGCAGAACCAACCTGAATATAGTCAAGCGTTACAGTACCCTGAAAATCTGAATCTCCCGTACCCCAGTCGTATATATTTCTGAATAATAGTCCTACTCCTACAATATTATCCAACACGTTGTTGGTTGTAAGACTACCGGAAAGATCTACGGTTGTAGACAATGTATTTTGTCCTGCGCTAACTGTAAGTACAGAAACGTTATCAGCATAGTTACTGAATAATGTTGTTCCGTTGCTACCATAGATAATCAAGACAAGCTGTCCAGCCATGGGTGAATTAAAACTGATCTTCACTTTTTGGTTGGAAGGATCAGTCAAGTCAATAGCAGTGTTTATACAGTCACCTGTATAAAATTTTGCTACTTCTGGGCCTCCAGCTGGGTTATTTGCAGAGTTTCCCCAAACGTTTATATTATGGTCATATGTGATCAGCATATGTCCTTTTGAGTCTACAGCCCATGTACATTGAGAATTAGTGCTTCCCTCAGTAGCAATATGACTACCCATACAGTTTGAAGCAACTGTATTACCGAAGTTGAACACATAACCATCACCAGCTCCACCCACCGGCTTGTTATTAGACCTACCGCTGTTCGTGTTCTGAGCCATCACCACCGATCCCGCAAGTGTTAGACCAATAAGAGAAAGTATTAATTTTTTCATAAAACACTTATAATTTTAGTTAAACAATAAATTATTCCTATTTCCAGAAGAATTGCCCTTCTTTTAAAGGAATGTACAGAAACCAAAATCAACTCATGAAAAAACCAAGAAAAACCTCCCCAAAAAGTAACTCAACCGATATAAATTCAAGGTTAATTATATCGCCTTAAAAACGTCAAAAATCAACTTTATTAGTATTAATATGAACTTTTTGAATTGAGAGTATCGCCTTAATGCCCCGGCAAAAATTCCTCTTAAAAATCTTTGGTTCTAGATGCTGGATACCGGATACGTGATACCAGATAAAACATTGACACTAGGATCGTGTTTTATAAAATTAAATGGAATGAATAGATTGATTTATCCGGCATCCAGTATCCAGCATCTTTAGTGCTTTATAAAAAAACTAAAGCTCTCCTTTAAACTTCTCTACGATCTGACCATTTTTATCATAAATGTCTTTGGCCAGAATAACTTTTACAAAAGTGAGTAACACGATCTTAAAATCGAGTCCAAAGGAAAAATTTTCAGCATAATAGACATCCAGCTCAAACCGGTCTTTCCAGCTGATCGAATTTCTTCCCTTCACCTGCGCCCATCCTGTGATGCCGGGTAAGACCGAATGCCTTTTGCGCTGAACTTCAGAATACAAAGGCAAATATTCCATGAGCAGAGGCCTTGGACCAATAATGCTCATTTTTCCTTCTAATACATGAATTAGCTGTGGGATCTCATCCAGGGAAGTTTTTCTCAAAATATTTCCAAACCCACTAATTCTTTCCCGCTCAGACATTTCTTCGGGTACATCGTCTTTCATCGTTCTGAATTTGTAAAGCAAAAAAGGCTTCTCTTCTTTACCTGGTCGAAGTTGGGTAAAAAATATTTTTCCTTTATTAGAAAAAAATAATACGATCATAATTACGATCGTAAAAGGTAAAAAGAATAACAGCAGGAAAATCGCTCCCAGGATGTCAAATGCTCTTTTGAAAAATCTTTTATACACCAACCTCAATTTTAACTAACTTTGACCGAAATTTATACAAAATTTTAACATGGTTTCTTTTCCAAACGCCAAAATAAACTTAGGACTTGATATCATAGAAAAGAGACCCGATGGCTTTCACAATATCGAGTCTTGCTTTTATCCGGTTCAGTGGACAGATGTAATCGAAATTATTCCTTCCAAAGAAAATAATTTTAGTTCTTCCGGTATTCCCATCCCTGGAGATCCATCTTCTAATCTTTGCATGAAAGTGTACGAAGCGCTTAAAAAAGATTTTGCTCTCTCCCCTGTACATTTTCATCTGCTGAAAAATATTCCCATCGGCGCCGGTATGGGCGGTGGCTCTTCGGATGCTGCTTTTACCGCCAAATTGCTGAATGAAATCTTTGAGCTCAATCTTTCATCTTCTCAATTGGAAGATTATGTACGCCCTCTGGGAAGTGATTGCGCCTTTTTTGTAAACAACAAACCAGTCTTCGCCTATGAAAAAGGAGACCGGTTCAAAAATATAGAATCGGTTTTAAAAGGCTACTATATTAGTATTATATATCCTGAACTTCATATCTCAACCAAAGAGGCCTACAGTGGAGTAATACCCCAAAAACCTGAAGTTGGCATAGAGCAAATCCTTCGCAAAGCACCTGCCGAATGGAAGCATCTTCTAAAGAATGACTTTGAAACCGCTCTTTTCCCAAAATATCCGGTCTTAAAAGAGATCAAAGAACAACTCTATACACAAGGTGCCGTCTATGCCTCCATGACCGGAAGCGGGTCTGCGGTATATGGGATTTTTAAGGAAGAAAAAGATATTAAACCCCTATTTTCAAGCAGTTATAAAATATGGCAAGGTATTCTGGAATAAAAACCTAGAGATTCTTGAAAACCTCTAAGGTTTTTAGAAAGGAAAAATTAATAGCCATATTTTTTTGATCCATAACAAATTATTATATTTGTAGCCCTAATAAAAGTAGACTATGATCATCGTAAGCGTAAAAGAAAACGAATCTATTGATAAAGCATTAAAAAGATTCAAAAAGAAATTTGAGAAAACTGGTGTTTTGAAAGAGCTTAGAGCTAGAAGCGCCTATGAAAAGAAATCTGTAAGAAGAAGATTCACTGTGATCCGTGCTGCATACAGACAGAAGATGCAACAAGGAACAGAAGAATAGTCTTTCTTTTTTGAATAAATATTTCTATATTGAATCACTGGGGCAATAATCCCGGTGATTTGGTATGGTTAGTGATTTTTTAAAGTATATCCAATACGAGAAAAGGTTCAGCAAACATACCTTAACCTCCTACCAAAACGACCTGGATCAATATTCAGCGTTTCTCCAAAAAGATTTTGAAGTCAGCCATCCCGAAGAAGCTTCGTATAGCATGATTCGCTCATGGATCGTAAAGCTTGCCGAGCAAAAGATGGTTCCCAAAACGATCAATCGTAAGATTGCCGCGTTGCGTTCTTATTATAAATTTCTTTTGCGCAACGGAAAGATCACCAAAGATCCAACTATAAAGATCCGCGCGCCGAAAGTAAAAAAATCACTGCCTGTTTTCGTGGAGCAGGAAAATCTTTTAAACCTTCTTGATAGCACCTTGTCTGAAGATAACCCAGGAGGAATGGGCTTCACAGACAATTTCGAAGGCGTGCGCGACCGGCTTATCATGGAGCTGCTGTACGGTACCGGCATTCGTCTCTCCGAACTTATTGAAGTGAAAAATACGGATATCAATTTTTACCAAAACACACTTAAAGTATTAGGAAAAGGAAACAAAGAACGGATCATTCCGATGAACACCACCCTGGTGGAGCGCATCAAAGAATTTAATCTTCTGAAAAAAACAACACATTCCGGCAACTCTTGTGAATATTTAATCGTTACAAATGAAGGAAAGAAAACTTACCCGATGTTTGTATATAGAACGGTAAGAAAATATTTAGATATGAGTACGACAGTAGAAAAGAGAAGCCCACACGTATTAAGACATTCGTTCGCTACTCATTTATTGAATAAAGGAGCAGACCTCAACGCGATCAAAGACCTGCTGGGCCACACCAGCCTGGCCGCGACGCAAGTGTATACGCACAATTCATTAGACAAACTAAAAGCCATTTTTAATCAGGCACATCCGAAATCATAAAACTAATTTTGGATTATGAATTTTGAATTGATCATTCATAACTCATAATCCAAAATTTATAACTTCAAAACCCGTAATATATGTTCAACCTCAGGCCGACTGATCCGGCGGGTGATCGGAGATCCTGAACAACTTAAATTCCTATGAAACTTCAAATCCAATCCATCCATTTTGATGCTGACGTGAAGCTTACTTCTTTTATTCAAAAGAAATTGGAAAAGCTCGATACTTTTTATGATCGCATACAGGGAGGGGAAGTTTTTTTAAAACTTCAGAACGACGACGAAAAGGGAAATAAAATTGTAAATATAAAATTGCTCATCCCAGGTGGAGATGTGTTTGTTCAGGAACAAGCGCCTTCTTTCGAAGAGGCTACTGATAAGGCTTACGAGATCCTGAAAAGGCAGCTAGGCAAGAAAAAGGAAAAAGCAAATGCTTAATAAATTATGAATGTTGAGTTATGAATTATGAATGTTTATTTAGTTTACTAAAGAACCCATAATTCATAACTCATAATTCTACCATTTAAAATGCGTCTTCAAAATGCTCCGGTTCATCGCTGCCTGTGATGGCGATAATATCGAAGCGAATATCTTTCTCCCAATTCTCTTTTACCACATATTCCAGCGCCGTTTTCCTAAGCATTCCTATTTTGTGATCGCCTACAAATTCTTCGGGGAAACCGAAAAGATTATTTTTTCGAAATTTCACTTCTACAAAAACCAATACGTCTTTGTCTATCCCAATAATATCAAGCTCTCCGCGCTTGTATCGATAATTTTGTGCCAGAATTTGCCAACCTTTCGCTTTTAAATAATTTGCCGCTTTCTCTTCTCCCTCGCGGCCTGATTGAGCTTTTGTTTTCATAAAAAATAATTAAAAAAAAATTAAACCGTCATTGCGAGGAACGAGGTCGTAAGGCCGACTGACGAAGCAATCCGTTTGCTATACATGTCCTTTGGCTAAAGTTAGTCATTTTCAAATTATAGCTATAACTTTGTATTCGTAATCCGGAGAAGTCACTTGTATACACACCAAAATAAAACCGTAATCTTCCAACGCCTCGGCCTGATCGAATACCAGCAGGGATTGGAAATACAAACAGATCTGTTCAACAAGATCATCGGGCAAAAACTCCATAACCGTGATCTCCCCGAACAAGATCAAAAACCTACCGATAATTATCTTTTATTCTGCCAACATCCGCATGTATACACACTCGGGCGCAGCGGCACCAAAGAAAATCTTCTGATCAATGAACTGGAACTAGGCGTCAAACAAGCTTCCTATTTCGAAACCAACCGCGGCGGCGATATTACTTATCATGGTCCGGGACAATTGGTAGGTTACCCAATCCTCGACCTGGATAATTTTTTTACAGACATCCACAAATACCTTCGGTTCCTGGAAGAAGCGATCATTCTCACCCTCTCCGAATATGGGCTGCAAGCCGGGCGTATCAATGGCCTTACAGGTGTATGGCTCGATTTTGACAACGAAAAAACAGCGCGCAAGATCTGTGCGATGGGGGTAAAAGCCAGTCGTTGGGTAACAATGCATGGATTTGCGCTAAACATTAACAGCGATCTTTCGTATTTTAATAATATAATTCCTTGCGGTATTTCCGATAAGGCAGTGACTTCCCTTGCCAAAGAGCTGAACAAAGAAATTTCTATGGCTGAAGTGGAAGAAATATTAAAAAAACATTTGTGTACGTTATTTGAAATGAAAATCGTTTCAAATCTCTAAACTAGTTTGTAAATTTATTGATCAGCCGAATTTAAAAAGCGAAGAAGAGAATGAAGAAAGACATCCCGTTTTTGCCGGTAGAAGGCGTATGCATCGCTGTAAGCCGCTATATAGAATCTGCAGAAGAGATCAGCTGGAAAGTATTTTTGATCAACCGAAATTCTTATACTATTGAAAACGTTTTCATCCGCTCCAAAGGATATGGAGTAAACGAAGAAGGTGAAAAACAGGAAACCTCTACACTTCGCCACCATATCCCATTAGTAGCTTCCGGCGAATATGCGCTCATCGAACCGATCGATCCTACTGTATTTCATCTGAACAATGAATACTGGGTAAGCTATTTTGTAGACAACCAGGTCTACGATAAAAAATTCATCTTCGTACCAGACACTATCGTGGAATCGAATTTAATTTTTATTCCGCAGATCAATATGGAAGGCGTATTGCATATCTAATTAATTTTAAATTCTGAATTTTAAATTTTAAATTTGCTGCATCCCTATAAACTTTTAATTTTTAGTTAGGGTGAAACTATTTTTTTATTTTTTAAACTGATTCTATAATTCTTAAATCCTGTAATTTCTGTTACTATGTTTGATTTTTTTCACACCCTCAAAAACATTTTATTCCTCGATATTGAAACCGCTTCCGCGGAAAAAAATTACAGCGATCTTTCCGAACGTCTCCGGAAAGCCTGGAACCACAAGGCTTCCCTGATTGACCCGGAAGCGGATCCGGCTGCTTTGTATTTTCTGAAGGCTGGCATCTATGCTGAGTTTGGCAAGATCATCGCCATCAGTACAGGCTTTTTTTATTTGGATGAAAATAAAAAATGGAGCTTTAAGGTAAAATGTTTTTCCAGTGATTCCGAACCTGAAATTTTATCCGGCTTCATCCATCTTATCGAAGAAAAATATCTTCGTAAAAAACTTATTTTCTGCGCACACAATGGAAAAGAGTTTGACTACCCTTACCTCTGCCGGCGTATGCTGATCAATGGGTTTGACCTTCCCAAGCCGCTTTCTCTTACTGGTAAAAAGCCCTGGGAGATCATTCACCTCGATACATTGGAGCTATGGAAATTCGGCGACCGTAAAAATTATACTTCACTCGATCTGCTCACTGCCGTTTTTGGTATCCAAAGCAGTAAAGAAGAACTCGACGGAAGCCTTGTAAACGAAGTTTATTACAATCAAAACGGTCTTTCAAAAATTGCAAAATATTGTTGCGAGGATGCGTTGGCTACCGCGCAATTATATTTAAAGCTTCATAATAAGCCACTTATACCCGAAGAGAACATCGTCAGAATTTAAGGCTTATAAAACAGCCTTTTAGGTATACAAAATTATGACTTTAAACACCTTCAAACTCAAAAATTTTATTATTTTTGATGGTTAAGCCAATTGTGTTTGAAAGATAATAATTTAAATAGCGACCAGGATTTCCTCATAGATGTACGAAACCTTAAAACTGTTTTCAAAACCGAAGATTCGGAAGTAGTAGCAGCTGAAAATGTAAGTTTCAAGATCAAGCGTGGAGAAACCCTTGGGATCGTGGGTGAATCAGGATCAGGAAAGTCTGTAACCGCACTTTCCATCATGAAACTTATTCCGAATCCTCCGGGCAAAATCGCCGAGGGCAATATCCTTTTCAATTCCCCAAGCAAAGGTCTTATCGACCTGGCTACCTTGTCGGAAAAAGACATGCAGTTTGAAAGAGGCAACGAGATCGCCATGATCTTCCAGGAGCCGATGACTTCACTCAATCCCGTATTCACTTGCGGCGAGCAATTGGTAGAAACGATCATGCTGCATCAAAAAGTGACAACGGATGAAGCGAAAAAACGCACCATCGAATTATTCAAAAAAGTAGAGCTCCCAAGACCTGACGATATTTTCCATTCTTATCCGCACGAAATATCGGGTGGACAAAAGCAGCGCGTGATGATCGCCATGGCGATGTGCTGCAATCCTTCGCTGCTCATTGCCGACGAACCTACCACAGCGCTTGACGTAACCGTCCAATCCAAGATCCTCGACCTGATGAGACATCTGCGTGATGAAAACGATATGTCGATCATCTTCATCACACACGACCTTGGCGTAGTAGCCGAGATTGCCGATAGAGTAGCAGTGATGTATCATGGAAAAATTGTAGAACAAGGAACCGTGTGGGATATCTTCAACAATCCTCAACATCCTTACACAAAAAGTCTTCTTGCCTGTCGTCCTCGTCTGGACATCAAGCTGAAAATCCTTCCGGTGGCAACTGACTTTATGGATGTAGACATCGAGGGGAATATCACGGAGAAAGTTCATGAGCATAAATATTCTTCCGTCGGAGAAGCGATCCTTCTCAACTTCACCGACGAAGACGAGATCAACGAACGAAACGCTTTTCTTGCCAGTCAACCTCCGCAACTTGAGATTAAAAATCTGAAAATGTATTTTCCGATCAAGCGAGGGATGTTTGGCAAAGTAAAAGACTATGTGAAAGCCGTAGACGATGTGAGCTTCAATGTGTATCCGGGAGAGACCGTAGGACTCGTAGGTGAATCCGGCTGCGGCAAGACTACACTCGGCCGCGCAATCCTGCGACTGGTAGAACCTACCTCCGGCAGCATTACCTTTGAAGGAAAAGACATCACACATATTCACAAGGAAGAACTTCGCAAACTGCGCAAAGACATCCAGATCATTTTCCAGGATCCTTACTCTTCCCTGAATCCAAGAATGACCATCGGAGAAGCGATCATCGAGCCGATGCGTGTGAATCATATTTTCGAATCGGATTTTCATAGAAAAAAACATACCATCGAATTGCTTGAGAAAGTAAACCTTTCCAAAAGACATTTCGAACGATACCCGCATGAGTTTTCGGGAGGACAAAGACAACGTATTTGCATCGCGCGCGCACTCGCGTTGAATCCGAAATTCATTATCTGCGACGAGTCTGTTTCTGCACTTGATGTATCCGTGCAAGCGCAAGTACTCAATTTGCTGAACAAGCTTAAAGAAGAATTTAACTTCACCTATATTTTTATTTCGCACGATCTATCGGTCGTAAAATTTATGTCGGACAGGCTTATCGTGATGAACAAAGGTAAGATCGAAGAAATGGGTTATGCCGATGAGATCTATTCCGATCCTAAATCCGACTACACAAAACGACTGATCAACGCGATCCCGAAAGGCGACCTGGAAGATATCCGCCGGGCACAGCTAAAAAGGAAAAAAGATCATCCAAGAAACTAATCATGAAAAAAAAACCAACCAATAAGAACACGGATTTTTTACGCGACAAACTGCTCGCATTTTTTAATAACAGTAAAAAAAATCCTTATTCTCTAAAAGACCTTGTAAAAAAACTTGGCCTGAAAAGAAACGACACCAAAGAATCTCTTGAAAAAGAACTTACCTCGCTCGTACGCGAAGGCAAACTAGTTCATCTCAAAAACGGATTATTCAAAACCAACGCTTCCGGAGAAGTAGAATTCATTGTAGGAAGAGTGGACCATGTGAGTCCTCGCTTTGCTTATGTAATTCCACTCAACGATACAGCCGGCGGTGATATCTGGATCGACCAGCGCTTTATAAACGGCGCGATCGACGGGGATATTGTAAAAGCACAAGTTTTCGAATCACATGGAAGATCTAAAAAAGAAAAACACGACGAAGGGAAAATTATAGAGGTCGTAGAACGCAAGCGAACAGAATTTGTAGGCACGATCGAGATCTCTCCAAAATTCGCGTTCGTGATTCCTGACAATAAAAAAATCCATTTCGATATTTTCATTCCAAAAGAATTCATTAACGATGCGCAACACCAACAAAAAGTAATTGCGCAAGTAGTGGAATGGCCTGAAGATGGAAAGAATCCTACCGGCAAGATCAAAGAAGTATTGGGTAATGCCGGCGACAACAATACGGAAATGCACGCCATTATGGCCGAGTACGGATTGCCTTTTACTTTTCCTGAAAGCGTAGACCGCTTCGCCAGTGAGATCAGCGAAGAGATCACTAAAGATGAAATTAAAAAGCGCCGTGATTTCCGCAACACTACTACTTTTACCATCGACCCGATAGACGCAAAAGATTTTGACGACGCGATCTCGGTGAAGAAACTTGACAATGGCAACTACGAAATAGGCGTTCACATCGCCGACGTTACACATTATGTACGTCCGGGTACGCTGCTGGAAAAAGAAGCTTACCTGCGGGCCACTTCTGTCTACCTGGTAGACCGCGTAGTACCAATGCTTCCTGAAAAACTTTCCAATGGTCTTTGTTCGCTGCGACCAAACGAAGACAAACTCACTTTCTCAGCCGTATTCGAGATGACCGAAAGCGGCAAGATCATTGATCAGTGGTTTGGAAAAACGATCATTCACTCTGCACGCCGCTTTACTTATGAAGAAGTACAAGAGATCATCGAAACTTCGAATGGAGATTTCAAAGAAGAAATTTTACTGCTCGACCGATTAGCAAAAATTCTTCGCAAAGAACGTTTCAGAAAAGGAGCGATCAGTTTTGAAACGATCGAGATCAAGTTCAAGCTCGATGAAAATGGTAAACCTCTTGGCGTGTATCCAAAGATCCGTAAAGACGCGCACAAGCTTGTAGAAGACTTCATGCTTTTGGCCAATAAAAAAGTAGCCGAGCATGTGTACAATATGAAAAAAGGAGAGGATAAAAATACGATGGTCTATCGTACGCACGACGATCCTAATCCTGACAAATTAAGATCGCTCGCCACCTTCGCTGCGCGCTTCGGCCACAAGCTGGCGCTGCACGATGAGAAAGCGATCGCACAAGCGCTCAACAAACTTACGGAAGAAGTAGAAGGTAAACCCGAACAAAACGTACTCCAAGGCCTCGCGATCCGTACGATGGCAAAGGCTATTTATACCACCGATCCTGATATGCACTTTGGATTGGCGTTCAGCCATTATACCCACTTCACCTCCCCGATCCGCCGGTACCCGGATATGATGGTACATCGCTTGCTTTACCATTATCTGGAAGGAGGAAAATCGGAAGACAGAAGTTTATACGAAGAAAAATGTAAACATTCTTCCGAAAGAGAAAAAATGGCCGCCGATGCGGAAAGAGCTTCCATCAAGTATAAACAAGTAGAGTTCATGCAAAACATGACCGAAAAAGTTTTTGACGGAATTATTTCGGGAATGATAGAACACGGTATATTTGTGGAAATTATAGAAACCAAATGTGAAGGCATGGTGCGTCTGAGCGAGCTTACCGACGATTTCTACGAAGTTGATCTTGATAACTTCCGAGTGATCGGGAAGAGACAGAAGAAAATGTATACGCTCGGGGATACCGTACAAGTAAAAGTTAAAAAGACCGATCTGGCCAGGAGAACGATCGACCTGGAAATGATCACTTCAAAATAAGAATACCCTATTATGATCTTAACTATTGAAAAAGCTCTAAAATTAATCAACAAAGAAATTGCAGCGCTCGATTTGGGCAAAGAGCCTGCAGAATTATACGATCCTATTTACTACATCATGGGAATTGGCGGCAAAAGAATGCGTCCGCTTCTTGCTTTGCTGTCGCACAATTTATTTTCCGATGAGGTCGAAAAGATCATGAGACCGGCTGTGGCGATTGAAGTTTTTCACAACTACACACTCGTACACGACGATATTATGGATAATGCGCCGCTTCGCCGCGGAAATCCTACGGTACACGAAAAATGGAGTAGCAATATAGCTATCCTCGCCGGCGACGTAATGCAGATCAAAGCTACTGAAATGATCATGGAAGTAGACGATGCAATCCTTCGTTCTACGTTGACACTTTTCAATCAAACCGCTACTGAAATTTGCGAAGGACAACAGTATGATATGAACTTCGAAAAACTTGACAGTGTAACAGTAGAGGAATACATTACTATGATCCGCAAAAAAACTGCTGTGCTGCTTGGCTTCTCACTTGAGCTTGGCGGGTTGGTGGCAGGCACTTCCAAAGAGAACTTGCAACTGCTCCGGGAATTTGGAGAAAATATGGGCATTGGTTTCCAACTCATGGACGACCTGCTCGATGTATACGGTGACATGAGCAAATTCGGTAAGACCGTAGGCGGCGATATCGTGGCCAACAAAAAAACTTACCTACTCATCACTGCACTGCAGAAAGCAAAAGGAAACGATTTAAAACGTCTGCAACAACTTATCGAGTCTAAGACGATTGATAGTATTACAAAAGTGAAAGAAGTAACAGAGCTTTATAATAAGCTCGAAATAAAATCGTTTACCGAATTGAAGATGAACGAATATTTCGATCTGGCATTTAGAAAACTACACAAACTAGATGCTCCTCTTTATAAGAAAGCGCTTCTGAAAGATTTTGCGAATCAACTGGCACAAAGAGAAAGCTAATCAGCTATCGATATTCACGATCAATAAACACAAGCATTTGTAGTATGAATTTCCTTGAGAAACTTAAACTTCGTTGGCAGATCACCAGCAATTGGCAATTATTCATGATCTGTTTAGTGTTTGCCATCACCGGCTCCGCTTCTGCCTGGGCCAGCAAGCCTATTCTAGCAGCATTGAACATTACAAAAGATCTTCCTGGCGCAATTTATTGGCCGTTAAGAGTTTTAATCATCTTCCCGGTGTATCAAATCCTACTGGTGATCATCGGTACGCTACTTGGCCAATTCAAATTTTTCTGGGCCTTTGAGAAAAAAATGTTGCGCCGCTTCGGACTCAACCTTGAATAATCATGAGTTATGAATGTTGAATTAATTCATAACTCACAATTCAACATTCATAATTTTAAATTATTTTTTCTTCTCCGAAGACAACTCCAGCGCTTTATTAATCCTTTCTTTCAGTTCGAAAAGATCCACTGGTTTGCTCATGAATTCTGAGCTTTCGGTTGCTTCTGCTTTTAATTTGATCGATTCATCTGAATTTCCTGAGACATAGATTACAGGGATCTCAGAAAATTTCCGGATCTCGATCATGGTTTGTATTCCGTCGATACTACCCATAAGTTTTATATCCATGATGATCAGGTCGGGTCTGCTGGTGGAAACGGCGTCAATAGCGCCATGTCCGCTAGACTGGACTTCCAGCACTGTGTGTCCAAGTTTTTCAAGATTTTTCTTTAGCACAAGTGCCAGGATCATATCGTCTTCTACTACGAGAATTTTTGCCATACAATTGAGTGTTTAAAAAGTGAATTTTACCATAAGACCTTTCGTCTTATCTACTTCCATCATCGCATCCAGCTGTTTGGTGAGTGCTGCTACTAAGGTATAGCCCAGAGTAGCGGATGAATTGAGCTGACTGTCGTCTTCAATACCGATTCCATTGTCTGATACAAAAAGTGTGTACTTACCTATTTTAGAAAAAAATCCTATGATTATTTCTCCTTTTTCTAAATTATTAAAAGCATGTTTGAATGCATTTGTAATAAGTTCATTCAGGATCAATCCGCAAGGCATCGCTCTTTCGAGATCCAGTTCTGTGTTATCTGCCTCGATCTTTACAGTAATAGAGCCTGTTCTGTCCATATAAGAAGCACGCACTTTTTTTACGAGGTCTTCTATATAATTTTTAAAATTGATCTTAGACAACGTTTCCGAGCGATAAAGTTTTTCATGGATCAAAGCCATGGAAAGCACGCGGCTCTGGCAAGCCAGGAATATCTCGCGGTCGCTGGGACTATTTACATAATCCATGTGCAGATCGAGCATTCCGGCCACTACTGCCATGTTATTCTTTACGCGGTGATGGATCTCCCGAAGCAAAACCTCCTTCCCTTCCAACGAGCTGTTTAACTCTTCCTCGTGTTTTTTAGTATTTGAAACATCCGTATATACCGAAACAAACAATACGTATTTACCGAGGGGGTCATATAATGGTTTTCCGCTATCAACGAACCAATGATAATCTCCATTTTTTTTCTTTAATCTCAGTTCGAAAGAATATTCTTTTCCTTCTTTGATCGCTGATTTTAGATTTTCAAGATATTTTTCTTTGTCATCCGGGTGGATGCTTTGTTTCCATCCATCGCCTTTTTCATGGTTTAGCACATTTCCTGTAAAATTCTGCCATGGATTGTTTACATACACGCAAGCCCCTGTAGAATCAGAGACCCGGGCCATTACCGGAAGGTTATCCAACCAAACAGTATTAAAAGTATCGACCATGTTTTCTATCAAAATCGTATGGATTTAAACGTACTATTAAAAATTATAAAATAGAATCGGATATTTTAATCTGCACTCTTTTTTAAAAATAAAAAACACAAATGCATTTTCTTCACTAAATTAAAAATATTTTTAAGTATCTTTAATTATGCCATTGGACAGAGATAACTTTTATCTGATCCGAAGTAACTCTTAAGATACGTATAAATACTTACAAAGTACAAGCGTCTGTTGGAATGAAGTCAAGAAGGGTAAAAAGCGAAAAAGCCCTAGGGTGATTTTTAATTTGATTTTCAAAACAGAAACCTTTTTTTACCGTAACAGGTGAGATTATGAATGAAGAACAAAAGAACGATCTCGAATTACTAAAAAAGAATGAAGAGCTTAAAATTCTAAATGAAGAGCTGGATACATTTGTATACCGTTCTTCACACGACCTTCGGGCTCCGCTTACTTCCGTATTGGGCCTTTCTTCGTTGATCGAAAATGAAACGGATTTGCACAAAATTTATTATTTGAATTTTTTGATCAAGGAAAGTGTAGAACGTCTTTTGAAAGTAACCGACGACATGGCCGATTACTCGCGCAATGCACGTACACATGTGCAGGAAGAAGAGGTGGATTTCTCAGAACTCATCGACGAAGCGATCGCCAGTCACCACTTCATGGAAAATTTTCACCGGCTGAAAATAAACCTGGATATCCAGATCCCTGGCAAAACTGTAAAGCTAGACAAAAGACGAATTGCTATCCTTGTAAATAATTCTCTTTCCAACGCTATCAAATACCAAGACACAAACAAAGAATATTCATTTCTTAACATTTCCGCACTTTGTGAAAACAATACATTAAAATTAATTTTCGAAGACAATGGTGTAGGGATTGCAGAAGAATACCACGATAAAATATTTGAAATGTTCTACCGCGCCAATGCCTATTCACTTGGCTCAGGGCTGGGGCTTTATATTGTAAAAGGAATTGTAGAAAAACTAAACGGAAAGGCAGAAGTAATTTCTGCTCCGGAAAAAGGAACCACGTTTATTTTTACATTTCCATTAAATCAAAAATCAATTAATAAATGAAAATAAATAAGATTTTTTTACTTGACGACGATCCGATTGTAAACGTCATCAATGAGCAGTTGTTTAGAAAATACAATGCCTCTAAACAATACATTGTATGCCGAACAAGCCAGGAAGCAATCGAGTACATCAACAAGGCAAACCCACTGCCGGAAATTGTGATTATAGATTTGAACATACCGCTTACCAACGGTTTTTCATTCTTAGATAAATTTTACGACAAATTTCTGAATACACTGTCGGTATACATTCTCACTTCTTCGGTAAACCCCGAAGATCTGAACAAAGCAATGAGCTATCCTTTTGTAAAAGGATATTTGAAAAAACCGCTGACACGTGAGATCGTTCAAAAAATAATTGCCGAAAATTAAGATGTCGAAGCAGAAGAAAGAATATAAAAAAAAAGTCGTAGAAGACACTCCTGGTGAGGTTTCGATGAATTTTCTTGAAGAAAAGGATGTATTTAAAATTCTGCTGAGTCAAATGCAAAATCAACTTGTTCAGATCAAAGAACAAGAGATTTCAATCATGAGAGAAAAAACGGCTGCGCTGCTGGAAGGCCAGGAAAAAGAGCGCGGCAGGATCTCCCGCGAAATTCACGACGGCTTAGGACAGATGCTGACAGCCGTGAAACTGGTATTGAATTCCATCAAAGGCCAGGACGAGCTGAAGATCGAATTAAAGAAAATGGTAGACGATACAATCTCCGAAGCGAGGCGTATCTCTTTTAATCTAATGCCAAGTGTCCTCGTAAATTTCGGATGGATTCCATCCGTAAAAATACTATGTGAAAACACCGAAAAATACGGAGGAGCAAAAGTTAATTTATCCATTGAAGAAGATGAATCGCTGAATAATATTTCTTTCGATAAGGCTGCAAACCTTTACAGGCTTGTGCAGGAGGCGTTCAACAATATTTTGAAACATGCGAATGCAAAAAATATTTTCGTTCAAATAGGGAACAACGCACAACTCATCAACGTATTAATTGAAGACGATGGTGAAGGATTTGAAATGAATAATACGGATGGGAAGATCAATACGGGAAAGGGATTATCAAGCATGTATCAAAGAGCGGAATTGAACGGAGGAAAATGCACCATCGAGTCTAAACCTGGAAAAGGAACTAAAATAAATATTATCATTCCACTTTAATTTTTATATAGTATGACTTACATCCGCCTTGCAATTCTTGACGACCATAAACTGGTAAGAAAAGGATTTTGTCTCATATTGAATAATATTCCCGACTTCAATGTGCTTCTGGAGACAGACAACGAAGAAGAAATCGTAGAACTTGTAAAAAATGATTGTCCAGATATTTTGCTGCTGGACATCTCCATGCCTGATTCCAATGGACTGGAGCTCATTCCAAAATTGCTTAAGATCAACAAAGATCTAAAGATCATAATGCTCACTATGCACAAGGAGGGCGAGTACATTATTAAAGCCGTTAAAAACGGCGCCTGTTCTTATCTTCTCAAAGACGTAGAACCCGATGAGCTGGAAGAAGCGATCCGTACGGTGTACGACAAAAATAAATATTTCAGTCCTTTCATTTCTGAGCTGCTTATCGACAATATTTCGAAGCCAAAAGAGATTGGAAAAATTTCAGAGAGAGAAAAAGAAATTTTACAATACGTGGCGCAAGGTCTCAGTACCAAACTCATCGCCGAAAAGCTGAATATTAGCACCCGTACCGTAGAAGCACACCGAATGAAGATCATGAAAAAAGTAAAAGCTTCAAATTCTGCGGAACTAATAAAAAAAGCTATTCAACATAAATTGATAAACTAAGAGAATTACTGTTTTTTATACAAAAAGCACAAAACAATTAATTTGTTTTGTGCTTTTTGATTTATAATATACTGAATACGTGCATATTGTAATTTTTACTAGTATTTTTTTTAAGTATATTCTTATACCCAACCCTTTTCTTTTTCTTCCGTTAAAGAACCTACTAACTTAAAGATACAATTATGAATCACAATAATCTCCATATCAAGCAACCTGTAACTTATGTCACTAAAGAACTAGTACAACTGGCATTTATTACATTTATCAGCACAGCAGTAATATTTTTTTGTTTCTATTATATGAGTCTTTTCACTGGTAGCAAAATATATTCACTCTTATTGATTGAGGTTTCTGTTATCGTATTGTTTATTTCTTTGTATTTATACTTCAGAAAAAAATCACATAAAACAGTTGAATATAAGGCTTCCAAAACACTGATCTTTGACCAAGACCGCTGGATAGAAGTATAATATTATTCTCTGCCCCTAACAAAAAAAACACCTCTTAGAAATTCTAAGAGGTGTTTTTTTAATTATAAATTATCTGCAAGAGAAGCAAAGTAATTTTTATCCGGGTCTTGCATCCTTCAAGCAAATCATCATAATTCATAACTCAACATTCATAACTTGGTCTATTGCGCATGAAGCTTATCTATACAGAGTGTAATTTTTATCTGGAATCTGGAATCTGGAATCCGGTATCCTGTATCCTTTCGGCCAATCATTCATAATTCATAACTCAACATTCATAACTCAAAAAACTACCATCTCTTTTACTAATTAAGTATTTACTAGTAATAGTACCAGTACAGCTGCCCGTGTATATCCCTTTATTATCAAGGCTTCCAGAATATTATGATTTTTTTGTTCGATTTTTTCGACCAAATACTTTTCATCTTATGTAAGAATATACAGCGGTTTTGAAGGCTATTTATTGGACGAATCTTCGATTTTTTTAACGCATGTAAAGAAGAGTAGATCGTTACTGTATTATTCCATTATTAAATATTGAAAAGGGCATTCAGACATTTTACATTTTTCGGTAAGATTTGAATTTACTCTGCAAAAACAGTACTGATGCGGCTTCGTTTGAGTAGATATAAGACACCAAAAGAAAAAATTTAAACCAAAACTGTTATGAAAAACATACTTTTTATTTTAACTGTACTCTCCGCAAGTATCGCTTGCTCTCCATCTTTCGCTGATGATGCCGACAACAAAGATGCTGAAAAAATTCACCTGAAAGGATATAAAAAACATTTGAACGGAAACCTGAAAGCCGCAGAGAAAATGTATACCGAAGCATTGCTAATGAATGCTACTTCCTGTGAAGTTTATTTTAAAAGAGGTGTAGTGCGCTACGAATCCGGCAAATTCCAGGAAGCTATTTCCGATTTTGAAAAAGTAATAGCGATGAATCCTTCTCATGCAGAAGCATACAACTACAAAGGAATCGCACTTCTGGAAACCGGCGATACTGCCAGCGCTCTAAAAGATCACGACAGAGCTATTGAACTGAATCCAAACTATGGCGATGCTTACTATCAAAAAGGATACATCCACATGCATATGGGCGAATACGAGCAAGCCATCAAAGAATACGACAAAGCGATCTACCTGGTGCCAGGACAAGGATACATGCATCTCAACAGAAGCTATGCTTATTACCTAAACAAAAAATACCACAAAGCGATGCACGACATTAATATTGCCCAGTCTATCATGTCTGACAATCCATATGTATACAAGATCAAAGCGCTGACTGAAATTGCGATGGGAAACAACCACAGTGCCTGCGAAAGCATGGAAGAAGCCGATGCACTTGGCTATGCCGAAGCATACGGAAATGATTTGATCGAATTGTCTAAAAAATACTGTAAAAAATAATTTGTCAAGGTAAGGTTAAATGTAGGTCGAAAGGCGGTGAACGGGAAAACTGTTACCGCTTTTCCTTTTATACTCATTACGATTGCCATAAAATAGAAAAGCCCGGTTATACAACCGGGCTTTTAATTATTCTAAAAAGGTTATTATGCTTTCACCACAGCATCAGCCAGTACGATCACTTTGTTGTGCAGCACTTCTACCAATCCTCCGTCGATCATGATCTTTTCTTCGTCTTTGGAAGTTTTACGGATGGTAATATATCCTTTCCCCAGTGTGCTGATGAGAGGAGCATGTTTTTCTTCCACTTCAAAAGCCCCCAGGCTTCCTGGCAAGTTTACCGCGTAAACATCGCCGCTGTATACTTTTAGATCCGGAGTTAATATGTCTAATGAAATCATTTCTATAATTATGAGTTATGAATGTTGAAGTATGAGTGTTTTTGAATGTTGAATTAATTCATAACTCAACATTCAAAATTCATAATTACTTCTTGTTGGCTTCTGCCATCAGTTTCTCTCCTTTGGCAATTGCATCTTCGATTGTACCCACAAGGTTGAAGGCAGCTTCCGGAAGGTTATCGTGCTTACCATCCATGATCTCGTTGAATGCTCTGATAGTATCTTTGATATTTACCAGTGCACCTTTCAGACCAGTGAATTGCTCTGCTACGTGGAACGGTTGAGAAAGGAATCTCTGTACACGTCTTGCACGGTGTACTACCAATTTATCGTCGTCAGAAAGTTCATCCAGACCAAGGATCGCGATGATGTCCTGAAGTTCTTTATATCTTTGTAATGTTTCTTTTACTCTCTGCGCACAGTTGTAGTGCTCTGCTCCTACGATGCTTGCGCTAAGGATTCTTGAGCTGGAATCCAATGGATCCACCGCTGGATAAATTCCAAGCTCAGAAATTTTACGGTTCAATACCGTAGTAGCATCCAAGTGAGAGAAGGTAGTAGCCGGAGCAGGGTCAGTCAAGTCATCCGCAGGCACATATACGGCCTGTACAGAAGTGATCGAACCACGCTTCGTAGAAGTGATACGCTCTTGCATAGCACCCATTTCCGTAGCCAGAGTTGGCTGGTAACCTACTGCAGACGGCATACGACCCAAAAGAGCCGATACCTCAGAACCTGCCTGGGTAAAACGGAAGATATTATCAATAAAGAATAGAATGTCTTTTCCTTGTCCTGAACCATCACCATCGCGGAAATATTCTGCAACTGTAAGACCAGCCAGGGCCACGCGGGCACGTGCTCCAGGAGGTTCGTTCATCTGGCCGAACACCAGTGTAGCCTGAGATTTAGCAAGCTCTACTTCGTCTACTTTAGAAAGATCCCAGTCACCAGCTTCCATAGAGTGTTTGAAAGCTTCGCCATATTTAATTACACCGGATTCGATCATCTCTCTCAGAAGGTCATTTCCTTCACGAGTACGCTCGCCTACACCGGCAAATACAGAAAGACCTTCGTATGCTTTTGCAATATTGTTGATCAGCTCCATGATCAATACGGTTTTACCTACACCGGCACCACCGAAAAGACCGATCTTACCACCTTTTACATAAGGAGCAAGAAGATCGATTACTTTAATACCAGTATAAAGGATTTCCGAAGTAGTGGAAAGATCTTCAAATTTTGGAGCATGTCTGTGGATTGGAAGGTTTTTGCTTCTGTCCAATGTTTTGATACCATCGATAGTATCGCCTACCACATTGAACAGTCTCCCTTTGATTTGATCACCTGTTGGCATAGTGATAGGAGTTCCTAGGTCGGTTACAGCCATTCCTCTGGAAAGACCGTCGGTAGAGTCCATGGAGATGGTTCTTACTCTGTCCTCTCCAAGATGTTGCTGACACTCTAGAATTACTTTTGTTCCGTCTGCTTTGGTCACTTCAAGAGCGTCTAGAATTTTAGGCAGCTTCGAATTTTCTCCTTCAAAGCTCACGTCCACTACCGGTCCGATTACCTGGGTGATTTTACCAATATTTGCCATTTTTATATAGAAAGAAATGTGTACTTACAATTTTGCGACTGCAAAACTACGTGATTATTTATTGAATGCAAAGGATGTGTTATTTTTTAATTAAAATGAAATTAATTTACCCTTAACTCACTGATCAAAAGAAAATTATACAAAGATCAAAATATATTTTTTGTACTATAAACTTAGTACCGTTTTTCTTCCCAGCCCTAAATCATCACTGAAAAATCATATTGCTGAAGATTCATCCTGTTTTCTGCGATGAATATTCTAACTTTAACACGTTGTATGCTTATTCAACGTTTTTCATAAGAATGAAAAGATCGCTCATAGTATTTATTTCTCTTATTTATATCTTAAGCTTTTTTACGCTTTCGCTGAACGCCCAATCGCTTACGGTGCCGGCGAATGTGTATGGAATTAAAAATCCCCTGAAAGACTACGACAAGCGCTGCATCAAATGCAAGACAGTGCTGGACAATATGCCTGCCGACGTAAAGTTTGGTACTTTTTCCCAGGATGGTTATATCTACTTCGTCTTTACCGATCCTACCTGGTACGATCAGCTTTTCTCCAAAAGCGGCGACGGTATTGCTATTGATATCATTGACAAAAACTGGTATGTGTGCGGCAAAAAAAATAAGCTGGTAGACTCCTGGGCTTATCATGGCTACCTGATGAAGCCTATGTATCTAAAGGAAATGAATGCCAACCTCGCACAGCTTGAAAATGGATCGCTTATCGTAAAGTATGCGCCGCTTCCTGAAGGGCTGAACGAAAATGATCTTGAATACAACCTGCTTATTTTAAAAGACAAATATCTTTGTCACTATTCCAACTTCTATGACCTGCGCGGAGAGAAATGGAAGCTGCTCGAAATGGGGCTATTCATGGATACCCTTACGGAAAATAATATGCGCTCCAAAACTGCTTTACTTAGTAAGGAATGGCGGTTTGAAATCCCCTTCGAAAAAAACAAATCCGAATACGCGAAGTCGGATCTGAAACCTATTTACGATTCGCTGCAGCACAATGATTTTTATATCAAAGCGATTTCCATCAAAGCTTATTCTTCAGTAGAAGGTCCGCTTGAAAATAATATCAAGCTCCAGGAAAAACGCGCGCAAAGTATAGTGAAAGCGCTACAAAGTTTTCAGCTCGATACAATACAGGCTACGATCAGTGCTTCGGAAAACTGGGTGGAATTCCTGGAAGATATTTCCGACACCAAATACAATTATTTAAAATCTCTTTCCAAAGACGAAATCAAAGCGAAACTTGAAGACAGAAAACTTTCTGCCGAACTGGAGCCTATTTTGCGCAAACACCGCAAGGCGATCCTTCATATTGCCTTAGAGAAGAAGATCAAATACGTGGAAGAGGATACCGCCAAGCTGCACAAAATATTTGACGAGTTGGTGATCAAAAAAAATATCAAGGAAGCAATTGAAGTGCAGCAAATTATTTTTACAAAAATACAAGAGCATAAATTACCCAACAGTTTTCTGCACGACCTGGAGATCCCGGAGAAAGCGGAGTTTGGCATGCTGCTCAACAACAATGCAGTATTCGAATACCGCCAAGTCGACAGTGAATTATTTTCGGCTATCCAGCAATTTGAAAAATTATTAGACCTCATGCCTGGCAATACCAGAATTCGCTACAACCTCTGTGTACTAAGGCTACAGGCCTGGATCGTAGGTGCCTCTGCAGTAGACCCTGCGAAGCTGAAAACAGAAATCCTCAGCTTGGAAAAAGCTGGCATCGACCCAGTGCTGATCAAACGGATGATGATCAACTATCATATCATTCTCAGCGAATACCAGCAGAAGGAACGCAACTATACAGAAAAAGATAAAACCGTACGCTACATCTACAACAATTACACTACGCTCCCTCTCTCCGACCGCGATGCACTAAGCCTTTCGCAGTATTTTGTAGCATATCACAAATATGATTGGGCAGAAAAATTGCTCGCTAAATATGCGATCAAAATTGATGTTGAAGAGGATCTGTTATTTTACTATATCAACCTTACCATCGCACAGCCCAGGATGACGGCTTCAAAATCCTACCGCGCCATCATGCTCAACGCTATTAATCTAAATGGCGAGCGCTTCTGCAATATCTTCAAACCTTTCGGGAAAGGCGGGATCAGTTTTCAATTGCTGGACAATGATTATTTGAAGAAGACTTATTGTGAGAATTGTAAGTGAAGTTATGAATGTTGAGTTATGAATTATGAGTTAAAAATGATTCATAACCTGCTGGCGCAAGTCTCCTGGCTTGTGCCTTTTATTTTGTAGCCCTCCGGGCGGTACATCAGTAAATATCTAATATAAAGCAGAAGCTTTAGCTCCGCTAGCCGGCGTACGCTTGAGATAAGTGGGTACAAGCGGAATGTTATAAAATGGTGCTACAAGCTCCGCCCAGAGGGCTACAACATAATCGGCACAAGCGAAACGCTTGCGCCAGCAAGGGAATTGTAGGTGAAGTTATGAATGTTGAGTTATGATTTTTCTAATTCATAACTAACATTCATAACTCATAATTTCAATCAAAGTTTTTTCATCAAGTACTGGTAAAGCTTTACCATACTGACAATATCACTTTTGTGTACGATCTCATCTGGGCTATGTACGTTTTCTTCGGGCGCTCCGATGAAGATCCAGTCGATGGGATAAGGGGAGGCCTGGATCTCTTTGCCATCGCTGCCACCACTGCCTTCTATTTCTAATTGGAAAGGCACTTTTGATTTTTCGGCAAGGGCGATCACTTTGTTTACAAAACTTCTGCGCGGAATACTTCTGTCGCGCATTGAGATCACTACCCCTTTGCCGTGCTTTACACCATCAGTGATCCAGGTAATGTCGGAAATGATCGCCTGTTGTACTTTGAGTTTTTCGTAGATGTATTTGCTAAGATAGCTAACCGAACCGCCGCCATGCTCTTCCCAGCAGGAAAAGCAGATCACACCATCTTCCAGTGTTTCAGCCACTCTGAGCGCATTCCAGACGCCAAGCCTGTTGTCGAGGTAGCAAGACTGCACAAACTCTTTTGTTTCGCGAAAATCACATTTAAAAATAAGCTCCGTCCCCCGATCGATCTCGCGCGGGAAGTCGCAGACGATATAATCTGATTTAGCGTCGAATACGATTTTGGTTTCAATTTTTCCTTTGGAATCCTGGCCTACCAATTGGTAAGAAGTTTTAAGTTGCGGCCCTCCGATCGCTTCGAGTTTATTGTCGTAGCGGATCGTAAACCCGATGGAATCCATATGTGCAAAAATGGCCGTTCTTGGTTTACCAAAAACCAGCATAACGCAATCTTGAAATTCCGGCCCTTGTATAACCTTCGGTTTTACTTTCCAGTTCTTGGAATTTTTCTTTACATAATCCAAAATAAATTCCTTCATCAGCACTTCGTTGCCTGAAGGAGCATGGATCTGGCACATTTTTTTTAATAATTCCATCTATTTACAGGGGATAGGGACACACAACATATATTCATTAAGGAAGAAACGATTGCAGCTATATTGCGAATCAATTAACAATATCGTAAAAATAAATTATCTTGCTACGGGAAAACTAATTATCTTTTCCACGCGTTATTGGAAATATGTTACAGAAAATGAAGAGATTAATCTGCCTGCTGTTCATCTTTTTACCCTTTGGGCTCCGGGCTCAGAATGGTCAGATAGATAGCATCCGGCAGGTAGTCGATACTACGCAGCTCATGCAAAATGAGAACCTGCAGATCGAAGCCACCGAGGCACTCAACAATATGTACAATTTCAAGTTCGACCTCGCCGAAGCCAAGTTCCAGGAGATCTTACGCCGCTATCCCGAGCATCCGCTGCCTTACTATATTATTGGACTAAGCAATTGGTGGAAGATGATGCCTTATGGCGAAGACGATCCAAGGATCAAAGAGCATGAACCTGTCTTCGACAAATACATGGAGCTTGCCATTCAAAAGGCTGAAAAAATGCTCGACAAAAATTCGGAAGATATCGAGGCTGTTTTTTTCCTCTGTGCCGCACATGCGCTGGAAGCTCGATTCTACGCGGAGAATAGCCAGGAGATGCGCTCGCTCAATAATACACGTAAAGCTTTCCATTATTTCAAAAAACTAAACGATCAAAAAGACCTGAGTCCTGAATTTTTATTTTTCAGCGCCTTATTCAACTACTATGCTGCATGGTTCAAAGGCGAATACCCGGTGATGAAACCTGTGCTGGCTTTGTTTCCTGCCGGCGACAAAACTCTTGGGATCAAACAGCTAAAAGAAGTATCGCACAACGCCTTCTGGACACGAACCGAAGCGCAATACTTTCTAATGCGTATTTATTATAACGAGGAAGACAACGACAAATCTGCTCTTGCTTTTTCTGAATACCTGGCCAAAACATTTCCCGACAATCCTTATTTCCAACGTACCTATGCACGCATCTGTTATTCGCTGGGCAATTGGAAGGAATGCAGAGAAGTTTCCGAAAATCTTTTGTATAAGATCAACATCGGCATGCCTGGCTATGAGGAGACGGGAGGAAGATATGCTTGCTTCTTCTTAGGCAGAATTTACAAGGCTTCTGGCAATCTTGAAAAAGCGAAAGATTATTATAAAAAAACCATCGCTTTCGCGGAAAAATCAAATGCTACTTCGCAAAACTATTACCTGTATGCAGTAGCAGACCTGGCAAGAATGTCGGATAAAGAAAAAGACGTGGCCACTGCAAGACAGTACTACCAAACCGTACTCGACAAAGCCGACAAAGACAACGAGCTGCATAAGGAAGCGAAAGACTACCTAAAAAAAACAGAGGAAAAGAAGAAGGGGTGGTTTTGGTAAACCAAAATCGATTATCTTTGCGAAAGATATTATTGGCCGCAAAAATGTACAAAGAATAGAAAAAAAGCATCTTTGTTTTTAAGCATTTTCCTTTTTTATGGCCGGTTTTCCTTCCTTAGGAAATGCCACTCGGATATTGTTTATAGGGAAGATTTTCTTATTTTTGAATAATAGATAATCTAAAAAAATGAATGTATTAATTACGGGAGGAGCTGGTTTTATTGGAGCTCATGTATGCAGAGAAGCCCAGAAACTAGGTTTCAAAGTGGTTGTTCTCGACGATCTCAGCGGTGGCTTTGAAGAAAACCTACCGGAAAATGTGACATTCATTAAAGGCTCGATCACAGACCACAAATTGACGTCTGATATTTTTAATCAGTATAAGTTTGTTTATGTATACCACCTCGCTGCATATGCAGCAGAAGGGCTAAGTCATTTCATCAAACGATTCAACTACAACAATAATCTAATAGGCAGTATCAATCTAATCAACGAATCGGTGAAACATAAAGTAAAATGTTTTGTCTTCACCTCTTCGATCGCTGTGTATGGGAAAGGACAGCTCCCGATGCACGAAGACATGATCCCGCTTCCGGAAGATCCTTACGGCATAGCCAAACTTGCCGTGGAGCAGGATCTGAAAGTGACACACGAAATGTTTGGTCTCAACTACGTGATCTTCCGTCCTCACAATGTATACGGCGAATATCAAAACCTAGGCGATAAGTACCGCAACGTGGTAGGAATCTTCATGAACCTGCTGATGCAGAAAAAACCTTTGACGATCTTCGGAGACGGTAAGCAAACCCGTGCCTTCTCTTACATCGGCGATGTAGCGCCGTATATAGCTAATTGCGTAAACAATTCAAGAGCATACAACCAGATCTTCAACATTGGTGCCGACCAAGATTTTACTGTTAACCATCTTTCTAAAGCCATCATGGACTCTATGGGAATCCAGGGAGATATCCGGTATACTGAAGCAAGAAATGAAGTGATGCATGCATATTCCGATCACAGCAAGGCGAAAGAAATTTTTGGGATCAAAGATCATTTCACCCTGGAAGACGGCCTGAAAAAAATGGCTGACTGGGCGAAGAAAACAGGGATCAAGCAAAGTCAAAAATTCGAGAATATTGAGATCACTGAAAAACTTCCTCCCATCTGGCTTGAGTAATGAAAAAGAAAATTCTGTTCGTCTGCGCGCATAGACCCGACCGCAGCCCTTCTCAACGGTTTCGTTTTGAACAGTATATTCCCCATCTGACAGAAAACGGATGGGATTGCAAAATCTCTTTTCTTCTTTATCCGGAAGAAGACAAAAAATTTTATCAAAAGACACACCCCCCCCTTGTCAAAGCTTGGATTCTACTTAAGGCGCTTGGACGCCGCTTTAAAGATGTAGCTACCGCGGGTCAATACGATCTGATTTTCATTCAACGGGAAGCCTTTTTTCTTGGTAATATTTTTTTTGAAAAAGCACTGGCCAAAAGAGCACGCAAAGGAATGATCTTTGATTTCGATGATTCCATTTTTCTTCATCAGAAAAGTGATTTTAATCCCAACCGGAAATTTCAGTGGTTGAAACGCCCAGAGAAAACAAAAGACATTATCAAAATCTCTTCCCTTATCTTTGCCGGAAATCAATACCTAGCCGACTATTCTCTGTCATACAATCCTTCCGTGGTCATTATTCCTACCACCATCGATACAAAAGAATATTTTCCTGCACCACCCGTAAAGAACACCCATAAAGTCTGTGTGGGTTGGAGCGGAAGTTTTTCTACTGTGATCCATTTCGAAACTATTTTGAAAGCGCTGAAAAAAATTAAAGAAGAGTTTGGTGAGCGGGTAGAATTTCGCCTGATCGGCGATGGAAATTATGTGAACGAAGCGCTTGAACTAAAAGGGTTGCCATGGAAAAAAGAAACCGAGCTGGACGATCTCCGCTACATTGACATTGGGATCATGCCTCTGCCAGACGATGAATGGGCCAAAGGCAAATGCGGACTCAAAGGCCTGCAGTATATGGGACTAGGCATTCCTACGATCATGTCGCCAGTTGGGGTGAATACAGAGATCATCCAGGATGGGGTCAACGGATTTCTTGCCTCGAGTACAGAGGAATGGTATGAAAAGATAAAAATCCTGATTCAGGATGCAGCTTTGAGAAAAAAATTCAGTGAAGAAGGTCGCTCAATTGTAGAAGAACGCTACTCGATCGATGCCTGGAAAGATGAATATCTGAAACTTTTTAATACACTTTATAAAGGGAATTTATTACTGAATACTACAACTACAAAAGTACTCTTATAAAAAATCGATTGATATAGCCGTTTATTTCAATCTCTTTTCAGCAGAAAAAAGTGCTCCCCCGTTTTCTTATCTTTTATTTCTTCTCGCACAAGGTTTTTCAATAATGGACTTAACGAAATATCTTTTGTAGCGATAATATAATTAATATGATATTTTTTTATAAAATCAACCTGGCTTTGTTCAATAGAAGAAAACTTTTTTGCATTTTTTTCCTCTTCCACAAAAACAAAAAATGGTGTGTCATTTCTCCCTTCTCTCTGAAGCTTCGCTATGGCAGAGTCTTTTGAAAAAGACATTTCGAAAGGAGAGATAGAAGTAGGCAATGTTTTATATTTTGCATACACCAGGTAATCGCCCAGGATCACAAAATTGGAGACATAACTGAAAGGTGTTTCTTCATACTTTTCTTTGGACAACATAAATGCTCCTATTGACGAAAGATCTTTGCTCAGGAAATGAATGCGCTTCAAATAATCAGGATCATTGACATGCTCGCTTCTGTAGGCGACCCAGGATACTTTCATCTGCAGTATACAAACCAGAGTTACTCCTGCGAGCATCAGACGCAGAGCTCCGATTGTTTTCAGATCCGCCAGCAATGATAACAGACAAATAAAAGCAAGAACATTAAATAAGGAGACCGAGAGATTGGAAAAAACCTGCACCGAATCGAGGTTATCATGTTGTACTGCCCAGCCTGATAAAGCGAAGCCATACACAAGTAATATCCCCCAATATTCATATCTCCATTTGATCATGCCTGGATTGATAAGATAAACAAACGCCACAAAAGGGAGATAGACTAATCCAAACTGGATAGAAGCGCCGGCTATTATATTAAAGCTGGTCATCAGGTACCCTGGTTTGAGGACGTTCGCTATAAGCGATGAAGGACTTGTGGAGATGTGAGTGCCGGCTTCTTTGTTAAACAATTTATAAAATGCAAAGATATAGAATGCTACTAGTAGAGTAGCGATCAGAAGTCGAGGAGCGTATTCTTTTTTCCAGATCCTATCCATCAGCAGGAAAGAGAAGATACCTGTTAGGATCCCGATGGAACTGGCGATCGAAACGATGGGTAGACACAACAAAACCAGGATCATTTTTTCCTTTCTGTTTTGCAGAAAAAACAGAAAGGCTGCAATCAGAAAAAGATAAAGGGGGATCAGTTTGGGATAGTCGGCTGCGTTGCGGGTGTAAACGTGCAGAGATTCAAAAAAAGGAATTGTTTTATATAATCCGAATGAAAAGCCGCTCAGGAAAAGGCCGGCAAGACAAAACCATTTATCGGTGGATTGAATTTGTTTAAGCTCGGACAATAATGCTACCAATCCAAGTACGATTAAAATCATTCCGGAGGTAATAGTGATCAATGTGAAAGAGAGCGTACTGTTGGCAGAAAAGAGAAAGACAGTACCCGCATTCTGCCAGATCTCGAAGTAGTGATAAGGGCTTACTCCTTCTCCTACCAGGAGTGTATAATCCATCGAAATATTTTCAAGCCCTGTTTGCATCATAAAATCGGAAACATTGGAATAAAAAACCTGATCTGTATTAGGTAAAAGAGGAATATCGGTTTTACTATAAATGGAAAAATATTTGAAGACAAAAATGATCAGGATCAAAACGAAAACTTCCAGGACGGTTCGTCCGTTCCATATCTTTAAAATAAAACTCTTGAGCTCCATCATTTTGAAGGGATACTTTTTTGAATTGTCGATGAGAAAAATAAACACGATCAGAAAAGCGAGATTTATGGTCACTCCTTTGGTAAAAAATATTGAAGCAAGCAATACAAAGCACACATTGCCTGTCAGCAAACTAAGGAATAATGAGGCATAGCGATTTTCAATTTTTGTATGGAAACACGTAAGCAAAAAAGAACCCAGCACAAGGAACAAGAGCAGTAATACAATCAGGATAGTGAAATAAGTAATAAAAATATTTACCATACCTAATACAGCTTTTAATTATTGTATATACTATTTTATTCTCTGAACAATTTCTGGATGTTGTCTGAGCGACAAATCTACCATAAATGCGGTTTCCCAGTCAGGATAGGTTATAATATCTTTTTCCAATAATTTCTTTTCTGCCAATACTTCATAAAAAACGCCAGGTGTTTTTTGTGAAGTATTTATGTCATAGTAGAGATAAAAAGATACTGACCAGACTAATGCCTGCAATACAATAAAGCAATATAAAAGTTTATCTTTCCCCGATTGATATAGTACTTGCGACAAGTAGGCAATTAATATGCATACGTAGGGTACAATATAAACAGAATAACCTGTCTGAAAATAAACAATAAAATTAGAGCGCATACTTATTATGGTGGCCCAAATAAAATACCCAGCGATAAGGATCAGCAACAAATAAATTTCTTTTCTGTAAAGATGACTCTTCATTGTAAAAAAGATATAGGCCAACGTTCCCCAGAATAAAACAGTGAGAACAACTAATTTACTAAGTGAATAGTTGAGTAATTCTTGGAACAAATTACCCGTAATTGCAAGAGATACCTGGATATAGCCTCCTATCATAGTTTTAAGGGTAAACGGTGTATAATAAGGATTGTCGCCTTCTTTCCAATGATCTGCGTATGACTGAAACTGCTTGTTCACCTCCGACAAATTCCGGATTCCTTCTAGTCCTCCTAATATCATCCAAATTCCAAATAAAGATACCGAGAGTGTTCCAGCTATTATAAAATATTTCCAGGTGATCTTATTTCTTTCTACTGCCAGCATATATATAAAATGTCCAAGTATAATATACGATGCAAAATAATGACTCAACATGGCAGCGGTACAGAACAGGGCATAGAGAAAAATATTTTTGTAATTTTTATCCCTTAGTAATCTAAAAAAAAAATAAGTAGCACAACAGGTAAAAAAACAAGCCATAGAATGCGAGCGGGTGAATTGCCCGGAGCTTATATGCAATGGATGCAAGGCTAGTAAAAGAGCCGCTACAAAAGAGACGTACCAAGATCCAAACAGTTCGAATGTAAAAAAGTAAATAGCAATTACAACAGCTAAGCTGAATATAGCCGAATAAAGACGATACGTAAATATTTTGGTTCCAAACAAATTAGTCCAATAGTGCAATGTTGTAAAATAAAGAATACTACCATTGTCCTCTAAGGTTGAATTATATACATTTTTAATGGAATTATACTTCCAGAAGTCGGCGGAAGAAAAATGATCCGGATTTATTTTGAGTTCTTCCCAAGTAGAAGAACGTGTTTGATAAATACCTGCAAAAGGAATTCCAACGGAACAACCAATGGACGCTTTCTCATCAAAGTGAATTTCTCTGCTCTTAAGCTTGTACAAGCGGCACCCCAGACCTATTACAAAAACGATCAAAAATAAATATATTTTACGACTCATATAGCTTACGCTTTACTTCCTACAATTACAATTTGCGTAAAAAGATCTTTAGGACCAAAGTAATATTCTATGAATTTAAACCCGGCTTTTTCAATTAATTCTTTGATATGCTGTTTCGATTTTATTCTTGTAATTTCATCGGGGTGCAATTTGACATTTCTTCTTAAAATTTTATTCAGAAAAAAATGTGCGAAATCCAATACCTGAACAGTAAGTCCGAAAACGGGAGGGATAAACAACACTATTTTTCCTCCAGGTCGTAATACTCTTTTAAACTCGAGAAGGATCTCCTGGATTTCTTCTTCAGTGAAATGCTCAATCACTCCCAGATCGTAGATCCCGTCGAAGGTTTCTTCTGAAAAAGGAAGTGAAAAAATATTTCCCTGAATGACCGTTGCTTTATTTCCATTTACTTTTTTGTAAATCTCTAATGCTGGTCTCGAAATATCAAGCGCTGTTATTGACAAATAATTCACAATATTAACATCCACTTTACCACTTCCGCAACCTGCGTGTAATACCTTTTGTCCTTTTTGAAAATGTTTTGTCAAAAAACCATTCAGATATGGTCGTATAATATTGTTTCTGTAAAAGTTGGCGATCACATCGTATACTGCATTGGAAGAATTATTCTGTGCCGACCAATATATATCCCAGTCTTTCTCAATTTGCTCTTCTTTATTCATATATTTTTTTATTTATAATCATTGTGTTCTTATGAAAAGTTTTCTTCCGGAACATTTTAATTAAAAATTGCAGACTGGTCCAGGCGTCCTTAAAACTCATTTTGGAGTTTCCATACGTTCTCTTGGGTAATTTAATCGGAACTTCTTTAATTTTAATTTCATTTAGACTTAGAACTAAAAGACTTTCAAAAAAGAAAGAATAACCTTTGGATTCCACTTTTTCAAAGATCGTAATGGGAATACTTTTTATCCTGTAATACCTAAAAGCACCACTTGCATCATAAGGCATATTCAGCAATACCATCGTAAGGAAATGTCCAAACCTGGTAAGTAGTTTTCTAAATATATTCCAGGTATCCAGGCTGTCTTTCTGTAGATATCTTGATCCTATTACTACAATATTTTGTGCTTCCTGACTTATAAATTTTTCAATGTCATCCGGAGAATGTGTAAGATCACAATCCATTGTCACCAAATGTTCGTATCCCTGATCGTAGGCCCATTTGATACCTGCCTGATGAGCACTTCCAATGCCTTCTTTTCCCTTTCTATGAAGAACATAAAAATTGGGATCTTCAGCTCTCATCCTTTCCAGGATCTCTCCTGTTCCATCAGGCGAATTATCGTCTACAAACAAAAGGTCTATCTCATTGCTGATCGGCAGTATGCGGATAAGCTGGTAAATGATCTTTACATTTTCCGCTTCATTATAAGTAGGGATACACACTAAATAGTTACGTCTGGCCATATCGATCCAATCATTAAATTATTACTCTCTGAGAAAAACATCTACTTCGCGCTCCACTACTTCCTGTATTACAATATCTGGTTTTTCCGTTTCGATCAACTCTTTATCGAAACGGTCGCTCCAGACAAATACTACTTCTCCAAAATTTTCTTTCACATATTTTAACATGGCGGAAGAAAATGAATCTCTGAACATGACTACCTTAAGTCTATTCACATTGCTTTTGTATCTTTTTTCATAATCCTGAGGAAGCTTGTTGTAATAAGGAGAAATGCTTAGCTGCGAAGCCACTTGTTTCGAAGCCTCAGGATATTTTGCAGTAAGCGAAATTTGTTTCTCCAACCGACTTTCATTGAGCATTTTTATCAGATCTTCCTGATACGTTATTTTAGGAATCCTATTAAAGTCTTTTAGCTCCAGGGGCACTATTTCCGGATAATCTTTATGAATGCGGTTGATCAACGTTTTGTAACCATAAAAAGCCCCCAGGTCATTCCAGTGTGATCCCGTCTTTTCATAGAGGATCGTGTCATCTGTTTTTCTCAGAAGTGCTGTCATGTCTATCAATGGAAGCGCTGTAGTATTCATTGCTTCTATCAGCTGTTCTCGCTTGGTCTTTTTTTCCGATCTTTTTATGGCCAGGTATTCTCCGTATACAGAAAGTTTATTGGGAGCGATGGCTACATAATAGTGGATTCCTTTTTTATCCAGCCATTCTTTTTGGTTTAGCAGGTTTGTTTTTATTTTTATAATCTCTTTTTCTGTAAATACTTTTATCCCTTTCGATTCTGCAATATCGTTTGAATAGCTATTCCCAAGAAACATCCAGCCATCGGTTCCTTCTACTACTTTTTGCGGAATCGGTTGCTGGGCAAATACGCCACGCTGAATGGTTTTATAGTTTTCAAACAAAATATATTTTAGCACAAACCGGTCTTCATAATATGTATGAAATTTATTTTTATAGATCATCACATCTTTATAGATCCCAAGTATTCCGTCCAAAACATTTTTAGCCTGACGGGTTTTATTTAAAGAAAACACAGGCATTTTTTCCAGGTTCCGGTTTTCTGCATTCCTCTGTTTCATTTCAATCCCTATGAGCTGAAGAATCATTGGAAAGCCAATAATGATCAGAAAGGAGGCGACAGTTAATATTTTAGTGTTTCGCATGGTGTCTAAAATCTAAAATATATAAATGGATTGTATGAATCTGCGCCTAAGTAAACGATCGAAATAGCAAACAGAACCAAAAAGAAAAATAAGCGAACAAATACGAGTTTCTGCGATTCCAGGAATTTATAAATGGTAAGATAAAGCGGCATCGCAAAGATGATAGCGATCAAAAGAAAAAACAGCGTCCGGATATTGGCATGAAAAAAATCGAGGTAACTGTATAGCGCCAGGTTTCCTTCGGAGAACCAAAACATTTTTTGCAAATACAGAAATGCGTCTCCCATATTTTCTGCTCTAAAAAAAACCCATCCTGTTACTACGATCAACAGAGTGTAGCAATGTTGCACAAAGGAAGGCAATAGCTGAAGCCTTTTCCCCCATCCCAATCTTTCTCCTACAATAAAAAAGCCATGAAGAAATCCCCATACGATAAAATTCCAACTCGCGCCATGCCAAAGACCTGTCAGAAAAAACACGATCATGAGATTTACATAAGTCCTGTATTTTCCTTTACGGTCTCCACCTAAAGGAATGTATACATAATCTCTAAACCACGAGGAAAGTGAAATATGCCAGCGTCGCCAAAACTCTCGGATACTTTTTGAGATATAGGGATAATTGAAATTTTCCAGAAAATCAAACCCAAACATTTTTCCAAGTCCGATTGCCATATCGGAATAACCGGAAAAATCATAATAGATCTGAAAGGAATAGGCAATAATTCCTATCCATGCAAACAAGGTAGGAAGCTCCTGAATATTTTGCGAAAACACGTCATCCGCAATTGTGGCAAAAGTATTGGCGATCAAAACTTTTTTGGCCAGTCCAATAATGAATCGTTCTGTTCCGAGGGCAAAATTATTGACAGAAATATCTTTGTTGTTGAGCTGATCGTTGATATCAGCATAACGTACTATGGGGCCTGCCACCAACTGTGGGAACATGGTAACATAGGCTGCAAAATCGATTATATTCCTGTTTGCTTTTACTTCTCCTTTATATACATCAATTGTATAAGACAAAGTTTGGAACGAATAAAAGCTGATACCGATGGGAAGAGCTATATAAGGCACGTGAGTTAAAAATGTATTTTCCACGCCAAAGAAATTGAGTACCAAGTTAAAATTTTCAAATGCAAAATTGAAATATTTAAAAAAGCCCAACAGCCCAAGATTGGTCATGACGGAAATAGTAATCCCCAACTTTCTCCGTCCGCTTTCTATGATAAGACCGCAAAAAAAATCTACTATCGTGGAGATGATCACCAATATTACCATTATTTCTTCTCCCCAGGTATAGAAGAGAAGGCTCATTGCCATCATTACAAAGTTCTTCATTTTCCCTGGAGCCAGGTAATACAATATCAGAACAAAGGGCAAAAACCAGAATAAAAAGATAATACTACTAAATACCATTTTTAGTTCAGAATCCTAAATAAAGTTTCATCTTGTCAATTACATAATTCACTTCTTCGTTGCTCATCGGAACGTAAAGCGGTAGAATAATACTATTGTCTGACAGGTCTTCTGAGACAGGAAGACGAAGTCCCTTTGAATATTCTTTATATGCCGTCTCACGGTGCGTAGTCATAATTCCTCTCCGTGTAGAAATACCATCGTTGAGTAGGTGCTGCATTAGTTCGTTGCGCGAAAGCGGGCTATTCTTTTTAAGATACACGGAATACGATTGATAATTGGAAAAGTATCCATCCTTCTCAATCGGCAATCTCAGGTAATCAATCCCCTTGAATGCCTGGTGGTATTGCGCTGCAATTTTTCTCCGTTCCTGCACGATCCAGTCGAGCCTTGCCAGCTGCTCGATGCCTACAGCAGCCTGGATATCGGTGAGGCGGTAATTGTAGCCTACTTCGATATGATCTTCAAACACCACTTTGTCGGACAAATGTCGTACGCGGTCGTTGATGCTCATGCCGTGCTGGCGCAATAATTTCAATCGGTTGTAATATGCTTCGTTGGAAGTAGTGATCATTCCTCCGTCTCCTGTGGTGATCACTTTTCTAGGGTGAAAAGAAAAACACACCAGTCCTGAGTGTGAGCCGATCTTTCCTCCTTTGTAGGAAGAACCCGCGGCACAGGCAGCGTCTTCGATCAGCGTCAATTTATGTTCGTCGCACAATACTTTATACCGGTCAATATCCGCCGGCATCCCGATCTGGTGCACGATCAAAATAGCTTTTGTTTTGGGCGTGATCTTTTTCTTCACGTCTTCGATATCGAGGTTGTAGTCTTCGTTTACTTCTGCGAATATTACTTTGGCATTTACATAACGAATACAGTTTGCCGTAGCGATGTAGGACATAGACGGGCAGATCACTTCATCGTCCGGGCAGATCCCTGCTACGATCATGGCCAGGTGTAGCGCTGTGGTGCAGTTGGAAAGGGCTACCGCATATTTAGCTCCTGTATATTCGGCAAATTTCTTTTCAAACTCCTCTACCCTGGGGCCCTGAGTGACCCATCCGGTAAGGATTGTATCGTAAGCACGTTTCGCTTCTGCTTCTCCCAGGTATGGTTTGGCTACAGGTATTTTCATCATTTTTTCTGTGTTTGTTTTTCAAAATACCAGTCTGACAAAATTTTCAGACCGTCTTCTAATGTGATCGTAGGTTGGAAGCCCAGCTTGGCCTTCGCTTGTGAAATATCAGCGATCCGTTTGTTCACCGGGTTAATTGTATTGGCCGGAAGGAATTGCGGTGTAAGATTGGAATTGTTTACGCGAAGCATTACTTCCAGCAATTCTTTCAAACTCGTTTCGCGCTGGAAACCGATGTTGAATGCTTCATCGGTCACATCGCTGAGCAAGGCCAGCACGTTGGCTTTGGCTACGTCTTTTACATAAATGAAATCCATGGTAGTAGAGCCGTCGCCCATGATGGCTGGATTCTTCTGATCGCGAATACAGTCGAGCCATTTGATCATTACCTCTGTATACTTTCCATCGGTATCCATGCGTACTCCGTAAACATTAAAATAGCGCAATGCTACATAATCAAGGTCGTGCATGAATTTATAACTTCTAAACAACTGCTCTCCCCACATTTTAGCTCCACCGTAGAATGTCTGGTTGTTGTAAGGATTATCTGATTCCGGAGTCGGGAAATGCTGCGCCAGGCCGTATACAGAAGCGCTGGAAGAATAAATTGTTTTCTTTACTTTATATTTGTTCAATAACTCTACCAACTTAAAAGTAGCCTGCAACATCACGTCAAACCCTTCGGCAGGATTGGCGGCACAGGCATTGATACGCAGCGCAGCCATATGGAAACAGTAATCGGCTTGCGTCACGCATTTTTCAAGCAAAGCCCAATCACGGATATCGCCTTCGATAAGTTCTACAATTGGATTATTGATAAAGCCTTTCATATTCTCATGGCTTCCACGAATTAGGTTGTCGAGAATAATAATTTTTTTAGGCTGATGTGGCAATAGTTCCTCTACTACATAAGAACCGATGAATCCTGCTCCTCCTGTAATAAAGATCACTGAATCTTTTATTTTATTCATTTATTGTTAATTTACTTTTTACACATTTTGAAAACGATGCCAGATACCAGATAAATTGTTTTTTAACTCTTATCCCTGGTGTGGCATCTCCTCTACGATCTCATCAATAATAAACACAGGTCGCTTGCGAGAAGCGTCCAGCGTGCGCCACAAATATTCTGCAATGATCCCTAAGGCGATGTTCGTAATTCCGAACCCGATCATAAGGATGGAAACCAGGGCCGGCCAGCCTGGCTCAAGATCATTGAAAATTATTTTCCTTCCGATAATGTACAAGGACCACAACAGCCCCAAGCTAAAAAAACTCACCCCTACAATTGACACCAGGCGGATCGGAAAAAAAGAAAAGGCGACAAAAGAGTCGATGAACAGTTTTATTTTTTTATTCAGTGTCCATTTCGATTTGCCTGCTTTGCGCGCTGCCTTGCTGTACTGAATACTCGATTGCCTGAAGCCCATGATCAGTATTTGCAGGAAGATCGAAGAATTGGCTTCGATATTTTGATTCAACAATGCTTTCACTTTCGAACCAAACATCACAATATCAAATCCTTTTTCAGGGTAGGTCTTGATGGCGAAACGTTGCATCATGTAGGCGTAAGCTCCGGAGAACATCCGTTCGCCAAGCCCGCTGCTCACCGTTTCGCGTACTGCCCATACTACTTCTCTTTCTCCTGTAGTGATCTCTGTATACAAACGATCGATCAGTTCGAGTGGGTCTTGCAGGTCAGCATACATGAACGTGACGTATTTCCCTTTCGCGTGCAAAATGCCTGCACGTAAGGCAGCGTGTGAACCAAAATTTTTAGAAAACTTAACTACTCTCGCCGTATATCCTTTATGGGTAGCAGCTGAGAGCTTGGCAAACGATTTGTCGGTAGAGCCGTCGTCTACAAAGATCACTTCCACCTTGCGGGAATTATTGAAGGAAAAATATTTCCCAAGTTCGGTTGTAAGCCGGTCTATGTTTTCTTCCTCGTTCAGGAAAGGGATGATTACACTGATATCAAATATGGTCATATAAGTCTCGCAGGATTGCCTACGGCTTTGCTGCCGGCAGGAATATTTTTTAAAACATTGGCACCGATCCCTACCAGCGTTTTTTCTCCGATCGAAATATTGGAGATCATACTGGAGGCGCTTCCTATATAGCAGTGGGCGCCGATCTGCACGCCGCCCGCTACCGTGACGTTGCTACCGATCAATGTGTAGTCGCCTACTGTTATATCATGGTGAAGTACCGTGTTAGGCAACACACAAACATGATTGCCAATAATACCATTGCTGGTCACATTGACACCGGCCATGATCAGCGTATTGAACCCGATCGAAGAGAGTTTTGAAACAGTAGCTTTCGGGTGAATGAGCGTAGCAAATCTTTTTTCTTCCAAACCCAATTGATCAATGATCGTTTTGCGTTGAAGATAATTTTGCACGCTTCCAATCACAGCAAGCACTTTGGCTTCTTTGTATTGATGAATAATTTCTCTTGGAAAAACTTCGAAGTGTTCGTGTTTCCCTTGTTTGGTTTTGGTATCGTCGGCGAAGCCAATAAAATCATACTGATCGGCGATGGCGTCAAAAGCTTCCAGGCCGTTTCCGTTGTAAGGAAAAATGATCAGCTTTGGTTTCATGCAAAGAGCTGTTAGTAATTATTTAACACTTCAATTACTTTTTTCACTTCTTCGTCTTCCAGCTCTGCATAGATTGGCAGTGAAAGACAATGCTCGGACAAATATTCTGCGTGAGGCAGATCACCTTTTTTATAGCCTAAGTATTGATAGGCTTTTTGCAGATGACAAGGCACAGGGTAATGCAGCCCGGGAAAAATATTGTTTTTTTGCAAGTGCTGGATCAATGCCTCACGGTTTTCGGTGGTGATGACGAACAGATGGTAAACTGATTCGGTATTGGGAATCGGTTTCTGCATTTTAATTTTTGTATTGGTAATTCCCTTGCGGTAAGCAGCGGCAATTTCTTTCCGGCGATTGTTCCAGCCGTCGAGGTATTTTAATTTTATTTTCAGCACAGCTCCTTCAATACCACCCATGCGCATGTTGTAGCCGATCTCATCATGGTAGTAGCGCTCGGTAGAGCCGTGGTTGCGCAGCTTCTGAATATGTTTGGCGTACACTTCGTTGGCTGTAGTTACAGCGCCTCCTTCTCCATAGGTGCCCAGGTTTTTGCCCGGATAAAAACTAAAACAGGATAAAGCGCCAAAGCTTCCGATCCTTTTCGATTTGTATAGTGCGCCATGTGCCTGCGCAGCGTCTTCTACAAAAGGGATCTTATGTTTTTCTGCAATTTGTTTTACCGCATCAATGTCGAATGGCTGTCCATACAAGTGTACACCGATGATCGCTTTTGTATTGGCATTGATCTTTGCTTCGATCTGTTTCGGATCAATTTCCCAGGTGTCAGGATCGCAGTCTACAAACACCGGAGTAGCGCCCGCATGGCTTACACCCCAGGCGGTAGCGATGAATGTATTGGCGGGAACGATCACTTCGTCTCCACTTCCTACTCCGAGCGCCAGCATAGCCATGTGCAGCGCGGAAGTACCGTTATTTAAGGCGATGGTATAATCGGTCTGGCAGTAGGCTGCGAAATCTTTTTCAAACTCTTCTACATATTTTCCTCCTGAAAAAGCAGTCTCTTCGCAGACTTCTTCAATTTTCTGGAAGACTTCTTTTTTAATACTGTGGTATTGTTTTTTCAGATCAAGGAATGATATTTTATTCATATAGATATTCTGACAATTTATGGCGATACATTCGATTAAATTCCAAAAACACGTACTTTGTGATTTGGTGCTTTATTTTTTGCTTTCTACTTCTATGCTGCGAATAAAACGGGCTGGATTGCCCGCCACGATAGCATTGTCGGGTACATCTTTCGTCACCACTGCGCCTGCGCCTACGATGGCATTTTTCCCTATGCGGAGCCCCCCCAGGATAGTAGCGCCGGTGCCGATGGAAGCTCTTTCTTCCACTTTGGTATGCACCATCGTCCAGTCGCTTTCCGTTTGCAGAGAGCCGTCAGCATTGATTGAGCGCGGGTACATATCGTTGATGAACGATACATTGTGTCCTACAAAAACACCGTCGGCAATAGACACCCCTTCACAGATAAAAGTATGACTGGATATTTTACAATTCTTGCCGATCGAAACGCCTTTTTGTATCTCTACAAAAGAACCGATCTTACTGCCACTGTCAATGCTACAGCCGTAAGCATTGACAAATTTGAAAATTTTCACGTCCTCTCCCACCTGCACATTAGACAGCGACTGACGTTCGTTTTCGATATTAATTACTTTCATGTGGTTAGTTGTTAATCTTTACCTGGATAGATGCAAGATCCCGGACCAGATCTGGAATCTGGCATCCTGCATCTGGTATCTAATTTATAAAATAATTTCTTTTCCTTTCTGCTTGATCGATTGCTGCGAAGCTTCCAGGATCTTTACTACGGAAAGTCCGAGCGCTGCATTTGATTTTGGCGTATTGCCGGAAGCAATGCAGGAAACAAAATCCTGTGCCATTCCTGTAAGCGCTTCTGTAAAGTCGAGCTTTGGCACGTAGATATCTCCTGTTCTGTAATCGACCATGATCTTTATTTTATCTTCTTCTGTACGCAGCTCATAGCCGGTGTCGTAGATCTTTATTTTTTCGGTTGTTTCCAGGTCGTTGTACAGGATCATTTTTTTATCGCCGCCGATGAGCATGTTGCGGACTTTTACCGGTGAGGTCCAGGAGCAATTGAAGTGTGCGATCATATTGCTATTGTAATTCACCGTAAGGTAAGCGATGTTCTCGATCCCGTTGTTGGTATGCGAGATCCCGGTAGCTTGTACACTGTAAGGTTTTTCTTCTACCAGGTAATCGCAGATAGAAATATCGTGCGGTGCGAGGTCCCAGAGTACATTGACATCCGGCTGGAATAGGCCAAGATTAATGCGCGTAGAATCGATGTAGTTGATTTTGCCGATAGCGCCTGAGCTGATCAGCTCTTTCATTTTTTTTACTGCGCCGGTATATAAAAAAGTATGATCCGGCATAATAAGCTTCTTTTTTTTCTGGGCCAGTTCAATCAGCTCTTCCGCCTGGGCTACCGTGGAAGTCATCGGTTTTTCTACCAACACATTCTTTCCGGCTTTCAGTGCTTTTTTGGCAAGTTCGTAATGTGTAAAAACAGGAGTAGCGATGATCACTGCATCCAGCTTCGGATCTTTGAGCAGGTCGTTGTAGTCGGTAGTTACGCGCAGGTCTGCGTAATTTTTTTTTGCCTGTGCCAGCTGTTTTTCATTGCTGTCGCAAAGCCAGCTTACGCTGCTATCGGGCAGATGATAGAAATTTCTGAGCAGGTTTTTGCCCCAATAACCATGACCTACCAATCCTACTTGTATCATATTGTATTATAAAATCCCTTTGTTAGTGTAGCAGTCTATATTTTGCCAAATTTGTAAATAAAGTATAAATATACCATATTTATACAAGTTAGTACACTGATCCGCAGCGCCGCTATGTTTTTAGCCCAGCCGAAATCTTTCACCTCTCTAAAACCTATACTACTGCTAAGATCACTGCGGTTACCCAAATTGGAATCTGCATATTAAGACAATATAAAGAATAATTATTAATGATCTCATTAAATAAAAACAAAAATAATCAGCGCATTTATTTTATCCTGGCAGCAGGATTTATACTTCGAACAGTCTATCTTTTATTTTTTGCAGAAAAAGTATTAGGGGCCGGAACCTACATCAATGGAGACACCCCGGGCTGGACGGAAAGTTTTAAAAACCTACTGACATATGGCGAGTACACGTTCGACCGCAGCAATCCTGAAGCAAGCTTCGGAAGAGTACCGGGCTTTTCTTTTTTCTGGGGAATACATTACCTGATCTTCGGCGAAGCCTATGTATACAAGGCAGTTGCATTTACGCACCTGGTATTGGACACACTTTGCATTTATCTCCTATACCTCATTACGATCAGGATTTCTAAGAACGAACTGGCCGGACTGCTGGCAGCCCTAATCTATTGTTGCTATCCTTTCGTTTTCTTCTGGCTTTCTATTTCTTATTCGGAAATATTTTCCAATACTTTAAACCTCTTATTCTTCGCGCTCCTGCTCAAAGAAAATAAAACCACCGGCCAGCTGATCTTGCTGGGACTACTTTCGGCCGCTTGTTTTCTTACCCGCGAGTTTATCGGGTTAAATATCTTGGCAGGACTTCTCTACCTGTTTTTCCTGGAGGATAAAAAATCCTGGAAAGAAGCATTCATGCGCTGCGCTATTTTTGTAACGGCTTTTATGAGTCTTTATATCTGGTGGCCCGTGCGAAATTATTTTCTACACGACCGCCTCGTACTCACACGCACCATGGGAGGGTTCGTATTGTACGGAGAAGACTACCAGGCTTTCCGCAACTGGATTGGCTGCTGGGACAATGATGAAACGATATGGCTGGAAAAAGTGCAGACCGATTCTTCCCGCGTAGATTTTCCGGCAGAAGCGTATACTAATCCTGTTGATGTTTTCAAAGTAGATTCCCTGATCCGGCTTGCGCGTACCTGCGGTTCTTCCTTCTATCTGCGCAAAGGTTCACCTCCGGGGGTATTATACAACGGCAAGGCTTTATCGCTTACCAATAACTGCAACGAGCCGATTCGCATAGGGTTTGAAGCGCTTACCAAAGAATTCATGCAAAAAAGACCATGGGATTTCTGGACCGTTGCGCCTTTGAGAAATTTGAAGAAAGCGCTTTTAAAAACAGAATTAAAAAAAGGAAGCATGGCCACAGGCGCTTCGAAGATGACCAAATATCTTTTCGGCTATCGCTCCTTCCTGCTGTTTGCCGCACTGGCCGGGATCTTCATCAGTATGAGAAATAAAGGGATCTACCCGATCCTACTGTTCGTAGCGCTCATCGTATTTTTCTTCTGCTTTATATTCCGGTTCATGGAAATGAAAAATCTTTTGCAGACCGATATTCTACTGATCAGTTTCTCAGCCTTTTTCTTTGCCAGAATATTAAAACGTTTTGTTAATTTTAACGCATGATCTATTATTTCCTGGATTTAAAGGACCTTATTTTTACACCACTGTATTTTATACTTACAGTGATTGTTTTGGTCGTTATTTTCAGCCGGATGATCCGCGACAGAAATCTGAAAAAATATTTTTTCTGGGGGATTATTTTGAAAATGCTTTTTGCCATTCTCTTCGGAGTGATCTACGAATTCTATTATTACGGAGGCGATACTTCATCTTATTTCCAAAACGGCAAAGTGATTGGCGATGCGCTGTTTGAAGATCCGATAAAATGGATCAAGCTTTTGCTCCACGTACAAAACGATCCCTCACTCTTCGATTATGTGATCAAAATTTCCTGGTACCAGGATCCGGCTGCTTATTTTCCTTCCCGGATCGTAGGTATTCTTTCTCCTTTCTGCCTTGGCACTTATTCAATCGTGGCAATGTATTTTTCTATGATCACTTTCTCCGGGCAGTGGGCGATGTATTCAGTATTGCACCGTATGTATCCGAAGCAGCATTTTGGCATTGCCATTGCTGTATTCTTTTTCCCTTCCTGCCTATTCTGGGGCGCAGGCATTATGAAAGACGGGATTGCCTTGGCTGCGCTGGGCTGGCTCTTTTATGGAGTATACTATTCAGTGATCGAACGTACGAAAGTCAAGACAGGCATTATTCTTATTATATTTTCTGCCTGGATCCTGATCATCATTAAAATTTATATCCTTGTTTCTTTTGTATGCTGCCTGTTCATCTGGATCTTCCTTTTATATATCAATAAGATCAACAACGAAGCTACACGCGCTTTTTTAAAACCGGTACTCTTCTTTACCGCGATCCTGGTTGGTATGCTTACTGTGGGGCAATTAGCGCAGGGAAGTGCTTACAATTTAGAGAACGTACTAAAATCTGCGCAAAGTACTTCCGACTATCTCAAGCGTGTGAGCATTACGCAAGGTGGCGCTTATTACAATCTTGGAGAAATTGAGTACAGTTTTCTCGGACTGATCCGGATCATTCCTGCCAGTATCAATGTATCGCTCTTCAGACCCTATCTCTGGGAATCTAGGAATGTGATGGTGCTGATGTCGGCTCTGGAATCTTTCTTTACCCTGGTCTTTACGATAAGAGTGTTATATAAAAGTGGAATTAAAAATGCAATAAACACTATCAGTAATCAACCATTCCTGATCTTTGCGATGGCGTTTGTATTGCTGTTTGCCTTTAGTATCGGAATCTCCACCAGTAATTTCGGATCGCTTGTGCGCTACAAGTTGCCATTACTACCTTTCTACTGGACGATCTTATTTGTAGTATACAGCGAAAAAACATCAAAACCCCGCTCCCGCTAACCCAGGATCTGCTCGTATACCTTGGCGTAACTTGCTATTCCTTTCTCCAGCGAAAACCAATCTTCCGCTCCTTCACGGATCTTTTTTTCATCAAAGAAAATGCCTTCTTTGATCCGCTGCGCCACCTTGCGATAAGCATTCTTTTCTGTATTCGGAATTAAAAATCCTGCCTCGTATTTTTGCACAATAAGATCGGTATCTCCCACACCTGCATTGCATATAAGCGGAATACCCATCGACATGATCTCCCCTTGTTTGGTAGGAGAAGAAGCCAATTTAGAATACACTGGTTTTATAAAAAAAATGGAATATCTGCTCAAGGCCAGATATGTAGGTACGTCCTTCCTGCTTGCTTTCCTGATCAAAATTTTAGAAGTATCTACGCCTTGGCTCCTTGCTTTTGCAAAGATCTCAGCGCTGCTATCGGCGGTTACGAATAGAAATTTACTTTGCGGTATTTCGGAAGAAAATACTTTGAAAAAATCCAGCATGTCTTCCAGCATATACCAGGTACCCAGCGAGCCAAGATAGGTGATGATAAAATCGGTCTCCTCTATTTTTAATTCTTTTTTTAATAGTTCTAGATCGTGCGCCTTTACATGCTCCCTGGAAAAATGCGGAATGTCTACGCTGCATGGGATCACTTCGATCTTCAACGGCTGGTTTTTGATCTTAGTCCAACTTAGCAGCTCAAGCTTGCCGACATTGGTGAGGCTAATCGTGTAAGCGGCATTTTCCAGAAATTGTTTTTCTTTTCTTTTAAAAAACTTGTAAATGATCTTGTAAACCGGATTCTTCAAATTCCATATTTTCCCATCCACTCGTTCGTTTACCCAAAGCCCACGCATATCAAAAAGAAAAGGGATCCCGAATTTCTTTTTCATTCGCAACCCTACTAGCGCGCTGATATAGCTCCGGCAATGAATGAGCTCGATCTTTTTTTTCCGGTGCAGTTTACAGGCCGTTTTCCAGAGTACCATATAATCGTACAAAGTGGAAAGCACCGGAGGTTTTTTATGATAAGGAATACATTCCCAATGAATATTATTTTCTTTTAAGAGGTGCGCAATGTATTCTTTATTCTCCGAAAAATTGGAGGGTTTCTCGCAGCTTAATATCGTGATCTCATACTGCTTGCTCAGGCCTGTCAGATAAGGGATCACTTGCGACTGGCCCAGTGGGTCGGTCATGCCGTCGTAGGAGATATAGAGTATGTTTTTTTTATCCAAGGTTCATTCCGTTTTTGATCATCCAGCGTTGCAGCACCAGAATTAGCCATACTCTGTGGTAGAGATAGGTTTCACCGGCAAGATAACGCTTTACAAGCTGGTTGACATATTCATAGTTAAAAATTCCTACCGACTTCACGCGCTGCTCCGACAAATATTCTTCGAGCATATACGAGAGATCGTTTTTAAGCCAAAGCTTAAGTGGGATACTAAAACCGGTCTTCGGACGGTTGTAATATTCTTTAGGTACATATGAATACAAAATTTCTTTTAACAAAAATTTTGTAGTACCATCGTGTACCTTTAATGATTCTGAAAGGTTGAGCGAAAATTCCACGATCCTGTAGTCCAGCAGCGGCTCGCGTGCTTCCAAGGAAGAGCGCATGGAAGAAATATCCATCTTGGTCATCAGATCATCGCGCAGGTAATATGAGAGGTCAAACAAGGCCTGCTCTTCTGCGGCGCTCAGGCGACGGTTTACAGGAGGAAGGGTGTTTATTTTTTCGGCTGAAAAAACCAATTCTTGGTTAAGCAATTTTTTCAATTCATTTTCAGAGAAAAAATATTGCTCTTGCGAAAAGATGTGGCTTTTTATTCTTTGCCGGCTTTTGTAATCAAACAAATGGGCTACACGTTTGTATTTGTCGTTGCTCAGCAAGCTTAAGCCTGTGCGCAGAAGCTGGCGGTTATAGTGTATCAGCGGCGAAGATAAACGGCTTGCCCAGGTGTACGCGCCATAACCCATGAAAAGCTCGTCACCCCCATCACCGGAGAGCGCCACTGTTACTTTTTTCCTGGCTTCTCTTGAGAGCAGGTAGGTAGGGATCGCTGAGCTGTCGGCATAAGGCTCGTCGAAACTATCGATCACTTCTTCGAGTACATTTCTGCAATCCTGCGAAGAAAGTATAAACTCATGGTGGTCCGTGCCCAGGTGTTTGGCAATCTTACTGCTGTACTCATGTTCACGAAAACCATCTTCCTTAAAGCCGATGGAAAAACTTTTAACAGGAGTGTTCGAAACTTTTTGTGCAATAGAAGTTACCAGGCTGGAATCAATTCCTCCGCTTAGGAATACGCCTACCGGCACATCGCTGATGAGGCGGTATTGCACAGAACTGGTAAGCAGTTCTTCGAGTTGTTTTTTTGCTGTAGTTAGATCAGTGGTTAGTTCTGGTTTTATTTTTTCTGCTGCCGACCAGTATTGAGTTAGTGAAAGTTTTTGCTGTTCAAATACACCGTAATGCCCGGAAGGGAATTTGTAAATATTAGTATAGATCGTATCCGGTTGCGGAATATAACCGAGGTGCAGAAAATAAGCGATGGCTTCTTTGCGCAAGCCCGTCTTTGCACGCAGGCAATGAAGATGCGTAAGCGCCTTGATCTCCGAAGCGAAAGCGAAATTGGTGCCGTCGTAGTAATAATAGATCGGTTTCACGCCTATGCGGTCGCGGAAGAGGTACATTTTTTTTTCCTGCCTATCGTAGATCACAAAAGCGAACATGCCGTTCAGCTCTTTTACAAACGCGGGACCAAGCAAAGCAAATGCTTCCAGAATCACTTCGGTATCGGAAGTGGTCTTACATTGAAGTTTATATTTTTCGGAGATTTCTTTGAAGTTGTATACTTCGCCATTGAACACGATCACGTAGCGGTTGTTGTGTGAATACATCGGCTGGTTGGCCGCTTCAGAGAGGTCGAGTATACTTAGCCGGCGATGGCCCAGTCCTGCGTTGAAGTTGTTTGTTTCGTCGTGAAAATAGCCACCTGCATTCGGCCCGCGGTGCGAGAGTGAATCGGTCATGGATTCGAGCTCGCTTTTTTTTAGCGGGAGATCATAGGAGAAAAAACCTGCTATTCCACACACATGAATTATTTTTTAATACCTTTTACCACTGCTACCAATCCTTTTCGATCGTACTTGATGTACCCCGCAAATTTTACATTCATTCCAAATTCTTCAAACCAATCTTTCACCGTATCGATCTTTTGAGGATTGTCAAATTCAGGAGAGAACATATCGAATGTATCCAGGATTACCCATTCTTTCAATTTGTCTTTTTCAAGAGATTTCGGGATCGTGGTTTCGATATCGCAAATAGGCAGAAATCTATTGAGCAGCTTGCCCAAGCCGATCTTTGTAAAAAATTTCGAAAGTCCGATCATCCATCCTGCATTTTTCTGGATCATGGAAAGCAATCTTTGATTGGAAACCCTTTTAGCGAAAGGTCTTAAAATATATTTTGCGTGGATCTTGGTATACCAACCATCGATCGGATAAAAATCAACGATCAGTTCACCTCCAGGCTTTACCATCTCCACAAGACTTTTGACTGATTTTTTAAAATCGGAAGTATGTTGTAATACGCCAAAGCAAAGCACCCTGTCAAATTGGGCGGGAGCAAAAGGCATTTCGTAAATACTGGCTTGAAAAAGTTTCAACCGTTCATTATTGCCATTGTTTCTATAATTGGCTTCTACTGCATTGGAATAATCAACGCTATAAAGATTGGCACCTGTTTGTTTTAGAATAACTTCTGTAAATCTTCCGGCACCCGAACCTACTTCTAAAATATTTTCTTTCCCTATTTCCTGTTTATCCCAACTAGTCACAGCATTAAATCTCAAACTGCTCTGTCCTGTTTTACTGTAAGCGTCGATCTGTGTTTTTTCAAACAAATTCCATTGAAAGCCAAAGCTATCGGCATAATTAGAATCGGGCGTACAACGATAAGCGCCCGCTACCCATGGAAAGATAATTTCCCTTGATTCATTTTTTAAACCTTCCTTAGACTCATAGAGACTTTTTTCTTTGTTATAAGGGTCAATATATTTTATAGAGTTAACCATTTTATATTTACACACTGTATTAAGGAAACACCTGGTTTTGTAAACGCCTTTTTACAGATTTTGATTATAGTCATTTCCGGACAAAAAGCCACTTTCTTATTTTTTTCCTATCACAAACGGGAATTACACCGCAATTTACATCTTATTTCTTCAAATTTTAATAAAAAAATATCGCTTTATGATTTAGTATTTGATTAACCAAATCAAGAAATTAATATCTTCTCAACAGCCAATTTTTGATAACCCCATAAAAAAGTCTCTGCCGTATCGTGCTGATAAAATCGATCCTCAAAGCTTCCACCAAGTACATTAGGGCTTTATAAGGCATATCGTTGAACAATAACTTGTATGCTATATAAAGACTCATATGCGCCTTGATAGCATTGAGCTTGTGGCGCGACTTACTCATAAAATTTTTATCTTTCAGCAACCCTTCAATCAGCGCGTCCATATTACTCATCAATTGGTCTTTCGTGATCTTATGAACACTGCGGTCAGGATGTTCTATCAAACAAGAAGTAATTACAGGGGAATACTTGAACTCATACACAGCACCGATCCTGAGCCATAGTTCCCAATCTTCGCTTGGAATGATCCGAGGGTCCTCATTAAAAAGATTAGCAAGAGCTACAGACTTACTAAGAAAAACTCCGGCACAGCTCAATACATTGCCACTGTATAACGCGCTATTGATACCGTGTTTATAATTGTTTTTCCGGTTGAGAATTGAACCATCTAATTTTTGGATCGAATAATTTATATGAAATACAGGTGAATTTTCGTTTTCGATCATTTTTTTTGCCTCAGACAAATGATTGGGATAGAGCACATCGTCCGAATCTAAAAATGTAACGTAATCTCCCTGTGCTTTTTTGATCCCAAAATTTCTGGCCACGGATCGTTCTTCATTTTTTTTCCAGTAGTAATGTATTTTAGGCGAACCTATTTCTTTGATGACCTCTTCGGTATTATCTATACTGCCATCGTCTACTACTATAATTTCGAAATTGGGATAATCTTGGGCTAAAACACTGTCGATAGTTTTTTTGATGAGCGTTGCTCTATTGTACGTCGGGATAATTACCGTAAAAAAAGTATCCTCTTTCATGAATTATATAAGTTATATAATCTTCCTACCATTTTCTCCAACGAGAATAATTCAGACACGATGTTTTGATTAATTTTTGCATTTATTCTTACATCGGAAAGGCCTTGTACAACTTGATACATCGCACCTTCTATTTCGTCTGAATTCTTGTATGATACAATATATGCATTTATTCTATTATTAAAAAATTCATATGCAATCCCTGATAAAGTAAATATGGAAGGTACACCGACCACCAAAGCTTCTACATAAACCTGACCAAAAGCTTCCGAATGATGGTCAATCGGTACATGGATAAAAAGATCCATGATCTTGTAAGCCGCTTGCATATCATTCTCAAAAGCAATCACACGATAACTACTTTCGGGCAATGATTTTAATAATTTTTGAATTTCTTCGCTGTAATCTCCAAAACCATTGAACAATAATAAAACTGCCTGAGGATATTCCTTAAGAAAATTTTGAAAAGCAGGAACGATATATTGCACTCCTTTCCATTCGGAAAACCTAGATACCACTCCTACGATCGGCGTATGTTGCTGCAGCGAGTATTTCTCACGGATAACTTCCTTGCGTGCTTCTGATACTTCAGCATAGTCGTCAAATTTTAAACCGTGATGGATAAGCACTACTTTTTTCTCCGGCACTTTTTCCCACTCTACTAATATCTCTTTGACAATGCTGCTGATGGCTACAACATGTGTGGAAATAAAATTAAAATACTTATCAAGCCAGATCCCTTTTGGGAAATAAACATGGTGAAGCGAAGAATGGTGACGTGTATGGATTCGCTTAGGCACGCGCAGCAGATATGCTGCTGTAAGCCCGATCAGGCAAGCCTTCTGGAGATGGCAGTGTACTACGTCCGGCTTTAGTTTTTTCAGGTAGAAAAAAGTTTCTATGAATGCTTTCGGAAAACTAAGCTTGCCCGCGCAGTGAATTCTTTTTACGGAATAATGGTGTTCTCTCAACCATGTTTCCAAATGCGACCCTCCGGGATTGAGGATCAAAAAATGTACTTCTATATCGGTAACCGCAAATGCTTCGGCCAGCCATTCAAACGTGATGGCTTTGTTGATGTCGGATATAATATAGACTAGTTTCAAACACTATAATTTTACTTCGTAAATATAATACGTCCCGTTGGAAGTAATGATCCAGTCGTAAAATTTATAACGGATCTTTTGAGGCATTATATTCCAGATACGACTATTGTCGATGCTGTTGATCCAAAACCGGAAAGTGAACAAGCGAAAAAAAAGTTTTTTGAACATACTAAGCTGCATTGCAGCCTTTGTAACTTCATCAGCGGGAATGATGCCCTCGTCTATTAGGTAGCGGTTCATCTGCGCATACTGACGCTGTCGTTTAATAAGACCTGCCGCCGATTTGTAATCGTCGTGCCAGGCAAATGCTTTAGGCGCGTAAAATAATTGTACCTGCTGCTTGAGCGCCCTCAATCCAAGTTCGTAATCTTCTGCATCGGTAAGACGTTCGTTAAAACCTTTCAGTTGGTCAAACAATCTTTTGCTTAAGGAAAGATTGGCGGCGGTGACGAAGAAATTAGACCGGTTAAGTGGAATGCCTTCCAGTCTTACCAGAGGTGCGGTCCATTTTTCGCTCAGGTGCACTTTGTATAAATGAATATCTTTTGTGCAGTGCGCAGGATCTTCGGAAAGTCCGCCGGTAACAATACTACCCGGATGTTTTTGGTGGTGCTCCCAATGCAGCGCTACACAATTTGGCAATGGCCTCATATCATCATCAAAAAAAAGAAGCAATTCTGTAGAAGCCATCCTGGCGCCTGTATTTCGGATCACCGAGCGACCGCTGTTTGGAATTTTATGTACGGAAAATTTTTCAAAAGAATTTTTCCAACTCCATGCCACTTCTTCGCTGTTATCGGTAGACCCGTCGATCATGACTAGTACTTCAAAATCCCGGAAGCTCTGGTTTTTCAGGGCCTGCAGAATATTTGGAAGCTTTTCTGCTCCATTGTAGGTGGCGATGATAATGGATATTTTAGGATTCACCTTTTTTATTATTTGCTAGCTTACACCAGCTGCGCTAGTTCGTTTCTTTTATTTTTTCAAGATAAGCATATCCGGTTACTGTATCTGGTTCCAGATAATTTCCTTCTGCCCACTCGTTCCATGATTTTATAAAATAAATATCCTCTTCTCTTGTTCTTCGGCTCAGGTATTCTTTTGCTTTTTGAATTTGTTTTGCAAACAGCTCCGGTGTAGAATTTTCAAGGATCAACCCACGGCTTTCGCTTCTGGGGGTATTATCCCAATTGGGTACTACGATGGGATAATTATAGTAATCAAAATTTCCATAGTCCATTCCTTTTACCACTTCGCGATGGTCAAGGAGGTTGAGACGATGTTTGGACTTTAAAAAATCAAGTTCCCAATGGCTGTTGCGTACAAGTTTTTTTAGTACGTTATTTTTTCTTGAGCGCTCTTGTTCCGAGATGATCGATTTGTTAAAAGCATTGGAAATTTTACCATCAAAATTATATTGTTCAGGATTCCAATCATCTTTACTGATATTACCTGCCAGTAAATGCATGCCTTTGAATCCTGCCTGTACAGCAAGCTCTTTCAGAATATCAGCAGTTTGTTTGGGATCAGGAAGGTCTTTTACATCATAGATAATAAAGAGAGGTTTACCTTCTATTTGAATGTATCGTGGATCTTCAAAAGCTTTGCGCAAATAGTTGAAGTGCGCTTTATAATCTTCCATTCCAGGATATTCCTGTTTCATGAGCGTTTTGTCTTTGGCGCCAAACCAAATACCTGTCCAACTTTGATTAGCCCAGCAAAGGCTGAAAGGAAGATCGGGCTTACCCATGTGCAGCACTTCGTTCACTGGCCGTTCCAGCAATTGTTTTCCGTTTCCAAACCAATAATGATAATAACAGAACCCATACACTCCATATTTTTTTGCCATCTCTGCCTGGCGTTCACGCACCTCTGGCAGGCGAAGGTCGTAATACCCCAGGTCTGCCGGAAAGCGCGGCTGGTTGTGGCCTCTATACAAAGGTTTGGCTTTTGTTACATTGGTCCACTCGGTAAAACCTTCTCCCCACCACTGGTTATTTTCAGCAACCGGGTGAAATTGCGGCAGATAAAATGCGATGGGTTTCATTAGTTAATTTTAAATTTTGAATTTTGAATTTTAAATATTGAATAATGCCTCATAATTTTAATTCATAACTCATCATTCAACATTCATAATTAATTTACTATTTTCTTCACCACAAGCTTTACCAAATGCCTGCTTACGTTGTACAAGATCTTTAATTTATTTTTATTCCTCTCGGAAAAATAAAGGAATGTTAGAAACGCTTGTTTTACCCTTTTCTGCCCCAGGAGAAATTCGATGTTGTACAACAACGCATCTATGTTAGGCGCCAGGTTTTCATTATAGAGCTTATACGCTAGCGGAAAATCTTTGATCGCCGCTGTTACCATTTTTATAATATGATCCGCTTCTGCATCTGTGCTTTCAATGATATGACGGTGATCAAGTTTCCAATATTCGAAATCGTATTTTACAGAAGCAAACTGAAAAAACCTGGCTTCCGGATTTAAGATCTGGATACTTGGAATTTTTTTTGCCCACTCTGACGTAAGCAACCATGTAATACCACTACTACAACCCAGCAGAAAGGTACAGTACTTTGAAAGCTCGGCATTTTCGCGAAACGTAAGTACGGAGCCATCTATAATTCGTGCGTGTGGTGACTGGAAAGTAATATGGGTAGACATAATGTAGACCATTTCCGGATCCTGCTCTACTAATGCTGTGCCTATTTGCAAGGCTGTTTCCATGTTAAACTTCGATTGTCCGCTGCTGGGCGCGCATTCTACCAGCAACACGTTTTTGTACGAAGCAAGTTTATGCTTTTCTGCAAATATTTTTACCCGTTGAGTTTCTTCTTCAGTGAGTACCAGACTGGGCGATACCGGTACGGTGATCTTATGTGGGTAAGCTCTGAAGGTAGAGGTTCGCGTAGTACCATCGTAATGATACAGGTTGTCTGTATGGATCTGCGTATAGAAGATCTCATCATAGAGCCCTTGCTGTTTCTGACGTTCTGTTTCTTGTTTGAGTCTTGTCCATAGCGCTACTACTGGTTCTTCTTTTGTATAGGCAAAGATCCTGATCTCATCTACGAAAGGATTATGAGCGATCACCTGTTTGCATTTTTCGCTGATCATCCAGATCACGCGGCTGCCGGGATAGTCGTGCTTGATCTGGCGTGCGATGGCGGTTACCATGAGGCAATCGCCATTAGCTTCCAGGTGTACAATTAAGAATTTTTTGCCTTTCATGGGCAAGCACACGCTTATTTAGTTCTGTTTACTATCATCCCTTTAAATGAATTGTCGATCTCGTCAATACATTTATTTCGCTCAAGGTTCAGAACCGCAAGTTTTTTTACTACTGTATTTTTTTCTTCCGCGGCTACCTTTTCAAATTCATATACTTTTTCCTGTTCGTGCCAAAGCAGGCAATTCACTTCGGCAAGTTTTCCAAACACCGCGCCAATTGTGCCTTTGATGTCGGAGATCTCATTGCCTTCTTTTTTGAAAACTTTATTGGCAGAAAAAGTAAGTTTTTCTGTAGGTATTGCGCCACTAAGCGCTCCGGCTATAAAGTCGTTGATCTCTGTCTGAAGCGACTGTTCCTGTTTGCTCAGGCTTTCCAGTCTCACCGGATCTTCGGAGTGGTATTGCTTCAATTTCACTATCGTGAGTTTATCGCATAAAGATCCTAAAGTCTCTGCCATATCTTTATTGGTTTGTCATTAATGCTGCTAATTGATAAAAATTCACTTCCGGCTTCCATCCAAGTGATCTCAACAAGGTTGGATCGGAAACCAATACCTTATATTCGGAAATAAAATTCTGTTTTTCAACTATCAATCCTTCGTAATTTACTTTTAGCAGTTTACAGCAAGATTCTATCCATTCACGTATCGAATATGCTTCGCCGCTTCCGATCACGGCTTCAAATACTTTATCCTGGCTAAGAAGCATAAACATGGCATTGACCACGTCTCCTGCAAAATTGAATTCTTTTTTCACTTCTGCATCGCCTACTTCAATTTTCTCTTTGCTCCCCGAGGCAATGCGCTTGATGGTATTCACCAGCATTTGATTTACATGGCGCTCGGTGCGTAGCGGGCTGTCGTGGTTAAACAAATATCCTACATAGGCCTTTATCCCCAGCTTGCGATAATATCTTGCCGCGTATACCGACTGGATCCGTGCCACTGCATAAGGACTCAGAGCCGCGAATGGCGTATTTTCTTTGATCGGAGCTCCGGTATTTTCAAATTGCACAGCGCTGCCCGACAAAAAAACTTTGGAGGCAGGACTATGTTTGTATACCGATTCTAAAATATTTAATGTACCGGTAGAAATGACTTCGTGGTTTTCAAAAACTACATCGTGGCGTGTAGTAGAATTGGCAGCGAGGTGAAAAATAAATTCCGGTTTTTCTTTCCGGATCAGTTCGCTTACAAATTCCAATTTGGAAACATCGCCTTTGAGGTGTGTAGTTGTATTTCTGGAAACACCAATCACCTCAATTTGTTTCTGCGCTAGCAGCTGGCTCAGATAAAAGCCATCTTGTCCGTTGACTCCGAAGATAAGCGCTTTCATATTTAAGAAAGATAAAACCAGTCTTTGTTTACAAAAATGGTATTGATGTAGGTATCCGCATATACCATATATCCCTTGGTTTTCATAAACTCTTCAATGGAATGATCTTTTGGACGAATATGATTTTCGCTGTACTGGCAGGTTTCGGCGCAAACTACAGGGATAGGATATTTTTCAAAATCAAGCGATTTCAAAATAGAAAGATCCAACCCTTCTACATCTATGGACAGCAGATCGGGGTACCTGGAATTAAATTCTTCGGCAATGATCTGATTGATCGTTTTTAATGGTATGGTCACCACTTGCTCGATCTTATAATTACCATGGGCAGCTCTTGCCTCAGCTTCTTGCTTGTCGAACGTATTGATGGCTTTACAATCGAAAATATAAAATTCAGCAGAAGATTCACCCGAAGAAGAAACACCGATGTTCAAGATCCTATCCTCTGGTCTTGCCCTGCGGATAGAAGGGATTAGCGTGGTATCGGCTTCTACACATACGCCCCGGTGTTGTTTGGTATAGAAAAGAAATGTGTTGTTGCCGTGATCAGGAATATTAGTACCCAGATCGAGGTAAGTGATCTTTTTTATTTTTTTATCCGAAAATAAAAAATTGATCACTGCATCTTCTCCCGCCTGCGAATACGAATTGATCGAAGGAGGCGCGATGAAAGAGAAAACAATCTTTCTTATACGGGATTTGATCTTATTAATCATTATACAATTTCTATTTCAGGCAAAGGGAAAATAAATTTCCCACCTCTCTCGGTAAATGCTTTTTCTCTTTCCAGGATAGAATTTTTGAAATGCCATGGCAGCACCAGGAAATAATCAGGGTTCATCGCACGCGCTTCTTTTTCTGAAATAATAGGGATATGTGTGCCAGGTGTATAGCAACCGAATTTTTGTTCGTTCACTTCGGCTATGTATGGAATATGCTTTGTGGTAAGCCCACAGAATTGCAGCAATACGTTTCCTTTAGTTGAAGCGCCGTAGCCGAATATTTTTTTACCATCCTGCACCAATGATTCTATAAGCTCTACAAGATTTTTCCGGTGCTTGAATACTCTTTCTTCAAAATCACGGTAAGGTTTTTCTGTATCTAATCCCATTTCATCTTCTTGTCTCAGCATAAAATCGATGATGGGTTTGTTAGAAACGAAGGATGCGTTCTTCTTGCATGCTGTGATTGCAAAGCTACCGCCGTTGATCGCGTTCATTTGCACATCTACTACGCGCATATTGCAAAGCTCGAGCAGATTTTTTACTACTTTGAAAGAATAAAACTCCAGGTGCTCGTGGCAGATCGTGTCATACGAGTTGGTGCGCAGCATAGAAGGCATATAGCTTTGCTCGAAATGCCAAAGTCCATCATCTGCCAGGATTCGTTCGATGTCTTTCACAAAAGCCACCGGGCTTTCCAGGTCGTAGAACATGGAGATGGAAGTGATGATCTTCGCTTTGTCGTTTTTAAATTCTTTGATGAACGCATTGGCTGTAAAAAAATCAGGGATCAGGCGAATGTCGTTGGTATAAAATTCTTTGAACTTAATGCCTGTAGGGTCGATGCCTACCTTTCTGCAAGGCGTACTATATGCTCGAAGCGAGGTAGCATCGTTGCTACCGATATCGATCACCAGGTCTTCCTTTTTGAGATTGGCTAATTTTTCGAGTGTATGTATTTTATGCGTAAGGTGATTGACCATCGATTGATTCAGCCCTGAACGATAGCCGTAGTTATCACCATACATTTCGTCCAAGCTATACGATTGCTTCATTTGCAGCAAGCCACTGTCGGGGCACCACACAAGGTCCAGTGGGCCTTTGGTGATTTGCTGGGAAGTACTTTTAGGAAACACTCCTGTGAGTTCTTGCTCGCCTAGGGAAAGTACATTGATAAGGTTAGTACTTCCGCTGATCCGGCATTTTTTTATTTCTGTATACATTGATTGCTTCGCTATTTTATTTTATTCTATTACAAAATTATAAACTTAATTGACTTTTCTCCATTCATCTTTCAGAATGATGCATCCATAGTCGTACCCTTCTGCAAAAGCGAATTCGGTGCCGTCGTCGTATATTTTGAAGGTAGATATATCGTCCAGCTGATCGTAATTGACAATACCGGATTTAGAATTGAGGGCCACCAGGAAAGAATAATCCATCGGAGCGATCAGTCCGCCTTTGATGATAAAATCGACGGTGACCTCGGTCATCCCTTCTTTGTAAAAATTTTCCAGCGCTTTGTTTACGGTAAAGACTCTTTTTTTATCTCTGGTAAGCATGGCCAGTCCAATGTTCTGGATCGGATCATAATGATTGACCCCAATTTTTAACCGCAGGTAAATATTTTCTTTATGCGCAAAATTGGCGCTAGGCTCGCCTTTTTCATTGCATGTATAGACTTCTTTGAAATAAATATCAGCATCTTTTTTTACCGCTACGCTACCGGTATCGCTCACAAACTTGTAATATTTTTCTACCACCTGCGGCGATAAGTTGATCTCCTCTACTTGGCCTCTGTTAAGCAAAATAGATTTTTTACAGAGTTGCAAAATAGTACCCATGTTGTGGCTGACGAAAAGTACGGTCCGGCCGCTCTTGCTTACTTCGTCCATTTTCCCCATACATTTTTTCTGAAATTCAGAATCGCCTACTGCCAGCACTTCGTCGATGATCAGGATCTCAGGCTCCAGGTGTGCGGCTACGGCAAAAGCCAGACGCAGCTGCATACCGCTGCTGTAGTGTTTGAGAGGTGTATCCAAAAATTTTTCCGTACCGCTGAAGTCTACGATCGCATCAAATTGTTTGTCGATCTCCACTCTTTTCAGACCGAGAATGGAACCGTTGAGGTAAATATTTTCTCTTCCGGTAAGCTCAGGGTGAAATCCTGTACCCACTTCCAGCAGGCTGGCAATCCGCCCACGGCATTTGATGTGGCCTGTAGAAGGAGGTGTGATCTTAGAAAGGATTTTCAGCAGCGTAGATTTTCCTGCACCGTTCCTACCTATGATCCCTATGCTTTCGCCGGGATAGATATCAAAGGAAATATCTTTGAGCGCCCAGAATTCTTCTTGTGTTTGACCAGAGGAACGCCACAACCCCGCCAGGCTATCGCGCAGGCTGAGATAAGGCTGCTTGTTGTGCAGGATGTTGAATTTTTTGCCGATGTTGCGAACCTCTAAAATGGGATTCATATTACTGGATAACTCTAATTTTTACAACTATTTATCGATGTTAAAATTCCAAAGGCAATGACATACTTTAATGTACCAACATTGGGTTAGTTATACTCTTTGCCAAAGTTTTTTACTTTGAACTTTACTAAGCCAAATCCGCAAAGTAAGATTCTGTTTTTCTGAAATAAAATATTCCAGTCAGTAACAACAGCAAGCTGATCATGCTTCCATAGAAAATCATATCCGGCTCTACCGCTTCTTCCCGAAACATTCCCCTGGCCAGATCAATAGCGGTCGCCATCGGATTGAGCTGCAGAATAAATTGCAACCATTTATTAGACACGATTGATACCGGGTAGATCACTGGTGTTACAAACATCAGGAATTGGATCATAAAAGGGATCACATAACGGAAATCTCTGTACTTTACATTTAATGCAGCCAGCAGGGTACCTGCGCCCAGGGTGGTGATGAGTGTGAGCGTAAGTGCAAGTGGAAAACACACTAATACTCCTACTAGGGAAATGTTCACTTTATAATAAATTAAAAGTGGAATATACAACACCAGGGTCATCAGGAAATCAAATATAGAAACCAGGATAGATGACATTGGGATAATGAGTCTTGGGAAATAAATTTTCTTGATAATATTGGCGTTGGTGACCATACTGTTGCCCGCATTTTGCAGACCACTGGCAAAGATATTCCAGAAGATAAACCCGGTGTATACAAACACAGGATAAGGAATGTCTACATTTTTATTTTCTCCCAATAAGTTTCCGATAAAAAAAGAAAAGACCAGCATCATCATCGCCGGCTGAAGAATAGCCCAGGCGAACCCCAAAAATGTTTGTTTGTATTTTACTTTTATATCGCGCCAGGTAAAAAAATAGAACAGCTCTCTGAAATCCCAAAGTTCTTTTAGATTGAGAGAGAATTTGCCTGCCGGCTTAATTTCGTATTCCATTAGTACTTTTTTAGCTATTGCCCCCTATAAAAGTAATAAATAATTTCTGAACTACCCTTTTTATAGGATAGATTTAGATGTCGGATTCCTGGTACCAGAAAAAAGAATCTGGTATCCGGAATCTTATTTTTTCTTAGCTTCTATCTTGAGGAAATCCTCATAGCTGGTGATATAGTCATTTTCGTCGTAGGGCGTAGAAGCGAGGCTCATCATAACGGCGTTGTGTGAAAACTGGATCACATGCCAATACATAGGAGGAACATAAAGACCTACATTAGGTTCGTCGAGTACGTGCACGAAGGTTTCGCCTTTGAGGCTTTCGTTGGTTACCACAATTTTACCGGAAACCGCCACAAGCACTTGTTCCAGCTTATAATGCGCATGCCGTCCGCGTGTGATCATCTGGGGAGTGTAATAACTCCAGTAAACCCTTTTTATATCAAAAGGCACATCTAACCATTCTTCAGCTACTGTCAGGTATCCTTCCGTACTATCTCCAATCGCTTTGAGCTGGATCAAAAATGGTTTTGATTTATCGATATCGATCATGTTTTTTAATGCGCTGCTTGCTGTTTAATATTCAGATTATATTATTGATACCAGATAAGCATAGCATATGATATGCAGAAATCTAATTATTTTTTTATCTGCATCTGGTATCCGGTATCAGATAAAACACTATTTCTTCCTAGCCACTATAAACAGCGAGCTTCCCCAGGGCTTGAGCGGCCATTTCTCTTCCGCTTTGGTAAGTTGGTAAAACAATCCGTTTATCAATTTTCCTGGCATTGAAACGTCTGAGTTTATCAATACGTTCTTTATCATCTTTAGTTTAATCCTCTGGTAGGATCGTACCAGGAATATAAAAGGTGATAAGAAGAAAGGCCAATATTCCGCTTTAGAAATTTCAAACCCGTTTTCTTCTAATATCTTCACCAGTTTTTTTTTATGGATCCTTTCTTTGATTCCTACTGAAAGATCGTGAATACCTCCAAAGGCCGCTAATGCCGGGTAATTCAGGATGAGTATACCTTTTGGGGGTAATACTTTCCGGAATTTTTCCAAAAGCATTTTTTCTCTGCCTGCAAAGAAATAAAAACTATCGTTGGAAATAATGGCTTTCGCTTGTCCTTCGGGAAATAACGTATCGATTTGGCTAAGATCGATTTGGTGAACGTTTAATTTTTTGTTTTGGCAAAATTGGATCGCATGTGCTGAAACATCTATGCCTATTGGTTTATATCCTTCTTCTATCAGTTTACTCATCAGGCCGCCTGTGCCGCAGCCCGCGTCAATTAAAAGATCTCCGGGATATACCTGATTGCTTTTTAATGCGTGAAGTGTTTTGTTGTGTAAGATCTTGTACCACCACAGCTCCTTCTCCACCGAAGCCATACGAGTATATTCTTCTTCCCTATTGATCATGGGCGCTGTATTCTTTCGCCTGTACCTTCCGTTTTTTCTGTGCTACTACCATCGATTTGATGACAAACTGAGGATAACCTCCTACAGCAGTAATTCTCTTGATCATATATTCTCCTACAATCCCGATAAAAAGAAGTTGCAGACCTGACATTGTTTCCAATAACAATGAAAAATACACCCAGGAAGAATGCACGGTATGATTGATCACATAATCTGTAAAAACCACTATAGTGGAGATCACTCCCAATAGGAAGAAAATAATTCCCAACAGCATAAAGATCCTGATCGGCTTTAGTGAGTGGTTGATAAACATGTTTAGGTATAAAGAGATCAGCTTGCGTAGCGTGTAGTTGGATTTTCCTGATTCTCTTTTCTGGTGTTGTACGATAGAGACACCAATATTATTGGTCGACTGCAGGATCAGACCGTCTACATATGGATATGGTCCTGTATAACGCACTACTTCATCTACCAATTCTCTTTTAAGAATTTTAAAACTGGAAAGGTATAATCCCGATGGCTTATCGAGAATATAGGTGGCCATCCAATTGTGAAATTTGCTTCCAAGGTTTCTGAAGAAGCCATGTTTTTTTACCTCGTATTTTGAATACACTACATCGTAACCTCCGGAAACTATATGGGTATATAACTTTCTGATCTCGGAAGGTGGATTTTGAAAATCATCGTCGATGATCACAGAGTATTGTCCCTGTGTAGCATTAAGACCGCAAAGAACGGCATTGTGCTCACCAAAATTTTTTCTTAAGGAAATGAATTTGATCTTGAAATTATAAAAAGCTAGCTCCTCACACACACTCTCACTATCATCGGAACTTCCATCGTTGACTAGTATGATCTCGTATGAAATATCTGTTAAAACATCCACCACACTTTCCACCAACCTGGAGATTGTATAGGCACCATTATACACTGGTATAATTACCGATAAATCTATTTTTTCTGTTGTTGTATTCCCCTCCATATTACGAATTAACTAACTAGTAATTAAACCACAAGCTAACCATTTTTAATCAGATTACCATACAAAAATTTAACTTTTTTAATATATATTATTGGAATTGTCCTATTTAATAGTGTATAATAGGACAAAAAGAAGTGAAATAGTACTAATAATACCCAAAAAAAGACTAGAATTACTTCTATTATTTATATAGTACGAAAAAATACGGATAGGGACATTAAAAAAGTTAAAAATCTGGCAGTCATTATATTCCTCTTTTTTTAATCCGGATCATTGGAATAATCTTCATACGTGGATTTCAATCCTTGCACCATTTCTATCTTCGGTTGCCAACCTAGTTTGTTAATCTTCTCCGAATCGATCAGCTTTCTTGGCGTACCATCCGGCTTACTGGTATCGAAACGAATTTCTCCTTTGTAACCTGAAATTTCTTTGATCATTTTTGCCAGCTCTTCTATGCTTACATCAGAACCATAACCGATGTTGATCAAGCCTGGTTCGTTGTATTGCTTCATCAGAAAACAACAGGCTTCTGCCATATCGTCTACATGCAAAAACTCTCTTTTTGCTTTGCCGGTACCCCAAAGCTCTACAAAATCTTTCTGGTCTCGTTTTGCTTCGTAAAATTTTCGGATCAAAGCCGGCACCACATGCGAGGTCTGTGGATCGTAGTGATCGTTGGGACCGTACAAATTGGTAGGCATACAGGAAATAAAATTGCAACCGTACTGTGCACGATAGGCATCGCACATTTTGATGCCTGCAATCTTTGCAATGGCGTATGGCTCATTAGTAGGCTCGAGCGGGCCGGTGAGCATGTATTCTTCTTTGATAGGCTGGGGAGCAAGCTTGGGATAAATACAGGAAGAGCCTGTAAATAAAAGTTTCTTCGCTCCGTGTATATATGAGGCGTGTATGACGTTTGCCTCGATCATCAGGTTGTCGTACAAAAATTCTGCACGGTAGGTATTGTTGGCATTGATGCCTCCTACTTTCCCTGCCAATAAAAAAACATAGTCGGGTCTTTCTTTTGCAAAAAAATCATTCACCTTCTGCATCTCCCGCAGATCAAGGTCTGCAGAAGTTCTCAAAACAAAATTATCGTATCCTTCCTTGCGCAGTTTTCTTAAGATAGCAGAACCTACCATGCCTGTATGGCCAGCGATATAAATTTTACTATCTCTTTCCACCGCTTTTATTCGAAATAATTTTTCACTCCGTAACCTCCCGCTTTCAAATACTCGTCTTTTTTAAACAAATGAAGATCCGACTGCATCATTTCTTTTACAAGATCTTTCAATTCGTATTTCGGAGACCAGCCTAATTGTTTGTTCGCTTTCCTTGGGTCTCCTACCAAGAGGTCTACTTCTGTAGGACGGTAATACACTTCATTGATCGCTACTACTACCTGGCCAGGGCTTAACTTATACTCCGGATTGTTGCTGGATTTTACCGTACCTACTTCGTCTTTTCCTTCACCTTTAAACTCAAGCTCCACACCTATTTCTGAAAATGCCATCCTGATAAAATCTCTTACCGTAGTGGTCACTCCTGTAGCGATGACATAATCTTCTGGCTTTTCTTGCTGAAGGATAAGCCACATGGCTTCTACATAATCTTTGGCATGGCCCCAATCGCGCTTTGCATCGAGGTTTCCGAGGTGTAATTTTTTCTGCAGGCCGAGCGCAATTCTAGCTACTCCTCTGGTGATCTTACGTGTCACAAAAGTTTCACCGCGCACAGGAGATTCATGGTTGAATAAAATTCCGTTGCAGGCAAACATTCCATATGCTTCGCGATAGTTTATTGTGATCCAATAAGCATATAGTTTTGCTACTCCGTAAGGAGAACGAGGATAAAATGGTGTGGTCTCCGACTGTGGCACTTCCTGTACAAGGCCATATAATTCAGAAGTTGACGCTTGGTATAATTTTGTTTTTTGTGTCAGATTTAAAATACGGATCGCTTCCAGCAACCGCAGAGAGCCCAGGCCGTCTACGTTGGCGGTGTATTCAGGAGTGTCAAAACTTACCTTCACGTGCGACATCGCACCCAGGTTGTAAATTTCATCCGGTTGTACTTCCTGGATGATACGGATCAAATTGGTAGAATCGGTAAGGTCTCCGTAATGTAGTTTAAAATTTACGTTAGATTCGTGTGGATCCAGGTAAAGATGGTCGATACGATCGGAGTTAAAAAGCGAGCTTCTTCTTTTTACACCGTGTACTTCGTATCCTTTTTTTAATAAGAATTCGGCCAGATAGGCTCCGTCCTGACCAGTAATTCCTGTAATTAAAGCTTTTTTCATTTTTTAAAAATAGGTCTTTTTTTTATTTATACAAAAAGCGCTTCCACCAGTATTGAAATACCAATACACTCCAAACTTTTCCCTGGTCATAGTACTGGCTATTGAGCACTTGATCGCGAAAACGACTCATCGCTTTCTTATCAAAAATCCCCTGTGCTTCTACCAGACGCTCGTCTGTAAGTTCGATGATGAGGCTTCTCAATTCCCGTTTATAGAATTTAACCAATGGCACTTCAAATCCTTTCTTAGGCCGCTCATAAAGTTCTACAGGTAAGATCTCGCGAAAGGTTTCGCGCACTAATTTCTTTTTCAGCTTTGCATCTATTTTATATTCTACGGGTAGCTTAAATGCAAAATCAACAATCCGGTGATCGAGAAAAGGCTCACGCACTTCCAGACCGTTGGCCATCGACATCATGTCTACCTTGAAAAGCATATCACCGGGCAATACCATTTTTACATCCGACAGCAGCACTTCGTTGACTGTGCCTTGTGGGGTGATCAATTTTATGCAATCGTCTTTCCTTTCTTTGTATTGACGCTCGTCAAGTTTCTTTAAAAATTCGGCAGAGAATAAATTTCTTGCGTCTTTCTCAGAAGTCACCGAACTCCAGCACCAGTAGCGCTCTCCGGGGCTCATCCGTGCTCCTTCGGCAAAGCGATGGAACTGCCGGACCTTGTTGCTGAAAAAACCTCCTCTGCTCTTTGGTAGCTGTTCCAACAATGGATACATTGTTTTCAACAGTTCTGCTTTCCATCCGCCTTCGCGGATCCTTTGCTCTCCGTAATATTTGTTATACCCCGCAAACACTTCATCCGCGCCATCACCCGACAGGGCTACTTTAACTTTTTGAGAAGTTCTTTTACTTAAAATATAAAACGGCAGCGAAGAAGAATCCGCAAACGGCTCGTCGAGATAATCGAGCATTTCGTACACATGCTCATGCAGGTCTTCGTTGGTAAGCGAGAAGACCGTATGATTGGTATTAAATTTTTTCGCTACAAGATTCGCGTATTTTGTTTCGTCGAAAAACGGTTCGTCTTTGTAGCCGATCGAAAATGTATTCAGGTAATTGGTGTGCCGGCTTGCGAGCGCTACTACCGCGGAAGAATCGGTACCGCCACTCAGAAAAGCACCCAGCGGCACATCGGCGATCAGGCGCAGGCGGATTGAATCGTCTAGCAAGTGTAAAAATTTTTGCTGTGCTTGCTCAAACGATATATTCCGGTCTACCGAATTTTCCGAATAAGAAATATCGTAATACGTTTTCTTTACAAATTCTTTCTCCCGGATATAAAGATATTCGCCTGGCAGAAGTTTGAAAACATTTTTCAGAATGGAATGATCCTTTGGCACATAATTGAGCTGTAAATACTGAAACAGCGAAACTTCATCCAGCTCTCTTGGAATATTATATGCCAACAACGATTTCATTTCCGAAGCAAACACAAATTTATCTTCGTCGCGGTAATACAGTAACGGCTTCACGCCCATGCGGTCGCGGGCTACGAAGAGCGAGCGGGCTTGTTTATCGTAAATAGCAAAAGCAAAAAACCCTACAAAACGGTTCAGGCATTTTTCTTTTTCTAAAATATAATATTGCAACAGCACTTCTGTATCCGACTCGGTGCGAAAGTTTATGCCTTGTTGCTTTAATTCTTCTTTTAATTCTTTATAGTTAAAAATCTCTCCGTTGAAAACGATCACATAGCGATTTGTTTCATCATACATCGGCTGATTGGCCGCGGACGCGGTGTCGATGATAGAGAGACGACGGTGTCCAAGACCGGTGAGATCATCCAGATAATAACCACGCGCATCCGGGCCTCTACGACCGAGTGTATCGATCGCCTTGGCAAGATTGATCATGTAGAAACTTCCTACCTGATTGAATGCATATATACCGGTGATTCCGCACATATTTATTTGAGTTGAATGTTGTATATATGATACCTGATGCCGGGTGCCTTGCAATCGCTTGGCGCAGCCGAGTGATGAATATTATCGTCAGGCCTCTGGCCGGAATAATAGGGGTATCATTAATTATAATTAATTATGTTTTTGTTAATATTTTTTATCAGAAACTTTAACTGTATTCTTCGTCTACCCGGCCAGAGGCCTCACAATAATATTTGTCACTCGCCTAGACGCGAGCGACTGCCTAGGTGTCCGGTATCCTAAATTATCCATAGATTTTAACTATCAAGTTTCGCTTCTTCTTTCTCCAAATCTTCAATCTGAATGTACAACGCTTTTGTTGAAAGAATAATTTCAAGAGCACTCATTGCAAACGCAACCATCATCAATACCAGGCTAAACCCAAAGACATACGTGGCAACCAAGTTGTACTTACTAAAAATAAGCAACATGGTAAATACATTTGCAAAAAGACAAACGATGCCGCAAAGCTGGAGATCACGGATCAGGCGTACGCGTCGGCGAAAGGTTTTGATCTGCCTCACGATTGTTTCGCTCGGACGTTGTTTATGTTCCACATGCAACACACGGATACGATTGCCGATTGCGATAAAACGATTGGTATAAGCCAACATCAGCAGTGAGATCGTCGGGAATAGAAGCGCTGGGGTGGTGAGACTTAATTCCATATTTCTTTTTTAATTATGAATTATGAGTTATGAGTTAAATATTCATAACTCATAATTCATAACTTCTCAATACTCTCTACTTCTTATACAACCATTCTTCCGGATCAAGTTTGATATTATTTTTCCAGATCTGGAATTGCAGTTGCGTTACTTCGTCTTTGTCAGTATATACGGTACCGATGTTTTGTTTGGAGGCTACTTCTTCACCTACTTTTACCGATACGGTTTTCATCTTGGCATATACTGTAAAATATTCTCCGTGCTGGATCATCACTACTTTATTCATGCCTGGCACTTCTGCCACAGTGATTACTTTACCTTGAAAAACAGCACGCACTTGTTCTTCCTTCACTGTCTGAATGTCAACACCCAGGTTGTCTACATATACTCCTTTGAGTACAGGGTGTGCTTGCTTTCCGAAACGTTGTGCAATGTTTCCTTTCAGTACAGGCCAGGGAAGTTTGCCTTCGTTGTTGGCGAAAGATCCCGACAGCGCTTTGGCTTCGGGGGTAAGCTCCATTTTAAATTCTTCTTTCTTGTCTTTTGAATTGGAAGACTTGCTGCTGTTCTTTGAGCCTGTATTTTTTTTATTTTTCTCAGCTGCTGCACGAGCCGCTTTCATGGCCTTCTCGCGTTCGGCAGCGATCATATCGGTGATCAGTTTTTCAAGTTTGCGAATGGATTTTTTTCGTTCCTCCAATTCTTTGCGCAAGGATTTTTCGCGTTCGCTCAATTCCTCCAAAACTTTTTTCTGCTCGTCCTTCTCGTCGTTCAGATGATTGTTCTCTTCTGTTTTCACTCCAATGAGACGATTTTTTTCGGCTACTTTCCGCACCAGCTTTTGTCTTTCATATTCAAGCCTCGTCTTCTTTTTTTCGATTTGATCCAGGTGTTCCTGCCGCATTTGAGAATAGTGCTGAAAATATTTCACACGCATAGCCATTTGGCTTACAGATTCGGCGGAGAAAATATACGTGAGCTTGCTAAGGCCTGAGTTTATTTTGGCTGCGGAATAAACCATCGCAGCGTATTCTTTCTTAAGCGAATCGATGTCGTCGCTTAGTCCCTGGATGCGGGCTTCCAGTTCTCCGATCTCTTCTTCGAGCAGTTCTACTTCTTCGGTAACAGATTTTATAAGACGCTCACGCGAAACGATCTTGTGGTGGATCGCGCTCAACTGGCCAATGGTAGCTTCTTTTTTGTTGCGTGTTTCGAGCAGGATCTTATTGGCTTCTTCGATCCTTTTGAGATTATCTTTTTTCTCCTTTTCCAGCAGGGCGCGGGATTTTTTCTGGGCAAGCAATGACAGTGGTGCTAACAATAGAATTAGCACAAACAGCTTACTTATCTTCAAACCTTCTCGGTACATTAAAAGGAAAATTTAGAGGTTTTGTCACGATCTCCGCTTTATGGTGCTGGATATCGATGATCGTATGTCTTTCTCCCTTAGGATCTGCAAATTTAACAACTGTTTTGATATGATTTGCAAACAGGAAAGAATCGAGTGGAGCAAAATCACTGTATTCGAGTGAGAGCGCATTGCTGTTTTCCATATTCTGCATCTCTACTGTTCTTATTTTCAGATTTTGCGTAAGCACATAATTATCAACTTTCAGGTTCGACCTGTTTTGACGAAGCAGGTAAAAACCCATGTCTTCTTGTTTTACCAGTTTGTCTTTATTGCCTTTCGGAAACGCAAGATTGCCTAGCAGCAAGGCTTGTAAGTTGGCAAAGGTCAGATCGGTTTTAAAAGAGTTATTGATAAAATCGAAACCGTAGCTATAATTTTTACCATGAAGCCTGTCGAGCAGGAATACCGAGTCTTTCAGGATCACACAACGAGCCGCTTCGATCCCCAGGCCTGGAGTGATCGAGAGCCAGATGATACTATCTTTTTTGATTCTGCCGTTGACCGTAAAGTTTTGTGATTCCGCTCCGTCGGTATATTCTACTTTTGATTTAAAATGAAAATAAGTAAAATCGATCTCGTTCACCTTAAACTTATTAAGCTCCACATCTACCGTATCTACAGGTGGTAGCGGCGAGGCCACAGGTGGTCTTCTGCAGGACAATGAGCAAATTGTTAAAAAAATGCCCATCATCGCATAAATTTTATTCATATAATTTCCCTTCTGCCAATTTTTTATCTAAAAATTCGGAGGTCTCTCCCAATTGTTTTGCTCTTTTCCACTGTTCAATAGCTTTGTCTTTTTCGCCAAGCTGATACAACACATCACCGTAATGTTCTACGATCGTTCCGTTGTTGCTATTCAGTATAGCGATCTCTAAATAATGTTTTGCTCCCTGGTAATCTTTCAGCATGTACAATACCCAGGCATAGGTATCGAGGTAGGTAGCTTCCGTAGGATATTTTTTTACAAGCTTCTCCGACATGTCTTTTGCTTCTTGCAATTTATCTTTTCGAAGTGAAAGGAAATAGCTGTAGTTGTTCAACACATGATCGTTGTTGCGATCATACTTCAGCGCCTCTTCATAGGCAGCGTCCGACTTATTATATTCTTTTGTGTAATGATAGGTATCGCCCAGCTGAACGTTGAAATAATTTTTCATTTCCTGGTTCGTACCTGAAAGTTTTTTTCCTTCTTCGAAAGAATCAATTGCTTTCGGATAATCTTTTTTGCTTGCATAGCCAATACCATTGTACAACCACAGCATAGCCTGGTTTGGAAAGGTTTCCAGCGCATCTTCGGTATGAGCGATCAGGCTATCGATCTGTTGTAATTCGGAATCAAGGTTTGCCAATTGAAGCCAAAGATTAAAATTACTTCCGTCAAGATTTTTTGATCTGATGAATTGTTTCCAGGCTTCTCTTTTACCTTCTTTACTATCGACCATCAGGTAAGCCTCGCCCATTGCGGCATAGGAGCGCGCATCCGTAGGATGTACTTCTACCAGTATCCCTGCAAGCTGTTTGGTAGTGGTAATATTATCTTCCGTCTTCGGACCTCTGATATAATCTTCCAGGATCTTCAGCTTTGTATTAATATCTACTTCAGGATTTTTGAAAACGATCTGAAGCTCTTCATTGGCTTTCGCCTTCTGACCTTTCATCTGGTAAATATCTGCCAGGATAAGGTGCGATCGCGGATTGTCAGGTTCGTCCTTTACTACTTGTTCGAGTAGTTTGATCGCTTCGTCTTCTTTTTTATTGGTATAAAGAAATTCTGCATGCGCAGCTTTGATGTCGTTGTCATCCGGAAAATTCTTGATCAGGTTTTCGCCTTCTTCAATAGCTTTATCGAGTTTGTTTTCGCGCAGGTAGATCTGTTGTTTCTGGCGTGTAAGCTCGAGTGACTGGCCGTAAATTTCTTCTATTTTGTTGTAGACCTTGAGCGCTTCGCCGTAGTTGCGTTGATAGATATAGAGATTGGCGAGATCAAAATAATGTTCTTCCGTACCGGGAATTTCGGCCAGCATACGTTTGTATACTTTGATGGCCTCGTCTGCATTTAGTTTTTGCTCGTAGGCTTTGGCCAGGAGCAAGGCATAATATTTATTTTTAGGATCTAGTTTGGAAGCTTTGGAAGCATAGTTAATCGCTTTGCCATCTTCGTTTTTCACCAAGGCCAGGCGGCCCAGCATATAATTGGTAGCAGCGTTGTCTGGCTCTACCTGATAGGCTTTTTCAAAATTGGCCTGAGCATCTGCGAAGTTGCCAAGAATATCATACTTCACCCCTTCGTTGAAATAATGCTCAAAGGTAAGCAGTTTTTCTTCTGTTCCGGAACCTGCCGATTGTTCGGTTTGGGTTTTTCGGGCACAGGAAAGAAAAACTGCCAGACCTGCTATTAATATCCAATGATTGCTTTTCAAACTATCTTAATATTTAATCACGTTGTAATCGCCAACACTTAGATCCAGAGATTTTCCTTCCACTATGGCGAAACTACCGATCATGGAATTATTGATGTTGGCATGCTTTACCACGCTCTTCTCCTGAACGATCGATTTCTTAACGATGGAATCGCTGATTTTAGTGCCATTCCCTACGGAAGCATGTGGCCCTATTATAGAATTTACGATCTCTACACCGTCCCCCACGTAAACAGGAGGAATTAAAACCGAGTTCACCAGTTTGGCAGATTTTGAAACCAGGTCTTGGTCTTTGATATACTCAAGGTAACGTTCGTTGGTTTGTACAGTAGAATCTTTGTTTCCGCAATCCAACCATTCAGTCACTCTTCCCGGCTTGAACTTGCTGCCCTTGTTTTTCATATTGTCCAGCGCATTGGTAAGCTGGAACTCTCCTTTGTCTTTGATATTATTATCGATCAGGTATTGAAGCTCTTTTTTAAGATATGCTCCGTCTTTGAAATAATAAATTCCGATGATAGCAAGATCAGAAACGAAAGTTTCCGGCTTTTCTACAAATTTGGTGATCACGCCGTCGTTGTCGATGGTTACTACACCGAAAGGTTTCGGGTCTTCAACTTTCTGTACCCAAATGGTTCCGTCCGGAGTGGTGTCTAAAGTAAAATCTGCTTTGAATAAAGTATCTGCGAATGCTACCACAAGGTTTCCATCCAGTGAAGGTCCTGCGCAAAGGATTGCGTGTGCGGTGCCAAGTGGTTCGTTTTGATAATAAATTGTTCCTTTCGCTCCCACCGACTCCGCAATACTAATCAGTTTTGCTTCTACTTCTTTGCCAAAATCTCCGATGATGAATGCTACTTCGTCTACTTTCTGTCCACACACTTTGGCAATGTCTTCTACCAGTCTTTGTACAATAGGTTTCCCTGCGATCGGCACTAGAGGTTTTGGAACTGTAAGCGTATGAGGGCGCATTCTTTTGCCCATTCCTGCCATTGGTACAATGATTCTCATGTTGAATGTTAAATTTTGAATTTTAAATTTTAAATTAGGTTTATTTCAAAAGTGAATTCTGAAGTTGAATCAAAAATAATTTAAAATTCAACATTCATAATTCAAAACTTATTTTACTCCTGTGCTTCCAAAGCCGCCGGCGCTTCGTTCACTGTCTTCCAGCTCTTCTACGGGCATCCATAGGATTTGTTCGTGACGGGCGATGACCATTTGTGCTATTCGCTCCCCATCTTGTATCACAAAATCCTGATCCGAAAGGTTTACCAGCAATACTTTTATTTCTCCACGGTAGTCGGCATCAATAGTACCAGGGCTATTCAATACGGTAAGTCCGTGTTTGTATGCCAGGCCGCTCCTGGGTCTGATCTGGGCTTCGTACCCGGCAGGCAGTTCAAGGAACAAGCCTGTAGGAACCAAGATTCTCTGCAAAGGTTTCAGGTTCACGGGCCCTGTCATCTCGGCCCTAAGATCCATTCCTGCCGACAAGGCCGTCTGGTAAGAAGGCAACGGGTGTTTGGATTTGTTAATGATTTTTACTTCCATCATAGCCAAAAATAGCCAGGATTTTTTAAGAATGGTAAGAATTATAGGATTTTTTCCGGTAGGATAAAAAATAGTCATCCGTCACTTTACGCTTTAGCGTCTTTGCGAGCAAATTTCACGCAAAGACGCTAAGGCGTAAAGATTTATTGTACTTTCCCAAACCTTATTTTCTTCAAATAAACTACCAGCAGCAGGTAAGCCATTGGGAAGATCAGACAGACAAGCTGATTGAGCCAAAAGTTGCCGGTGTTTACATATCTCGAAATCATGATCAGCAATACTGAGCTGCCCACCAACATTACGATGGCAGCAATATCATAAGGCACCGGAAAATATTTATGTCCTACGCGGTAACTTATTAAAGCCATCAGAAAATAACAGGCCAGTGTGGTATAAGCCGCTCCCATATAGCCTAGCAGAGGGATCAGCAGAATGTTGCCAAAAATGGTAAACAATGCTCCACCCACACCGATCCAGGTGCCCCAATAGGTTTTGTCGGTGATCTTATACCAAATCGAAAGGTTGTAATAAACTCCCAAAAACAAATTGGCCAGTAACAATACCGGCACTACCGCCAGGCCGCTGCTGAAAAGCTCTTTCCGCAGGAGCAGCTCTCCAATCGGCGCTACATATACGCTGATCATTAAAAACATGAAGCAGCAGACTACTACAAACCAGTTCATCACACGGGCAAATACTGCGGGAGCATTTTTATCCTGCGCTTTGGAAAAAAAGAAAGGATCGGCTGCATAGCGAAACGATTGAATTGCCAGGGTCATGAACATAGAAAGTTTATAGCAACCACCATAAATACCGAGCACTACTTCTTTGCTCAGCCCAGGATAGAAACCATCGGGCAAAAGTGGTTTCAGTAAAATCCTATCGAGCACTTCATTCACTTGTCCGGCCAATCCCATCAGCATCAACGGAAAGGCATACCAGATCATGGATTGCATCATTTCTGTATTCCAGCGGAAACGGAACCCTCTGAACTCCTTTACCAGCAATAAAAGCACAGCGGCATTGGCAAGGAAATTAGCGATGAATACATATTCTATATCGCGGGAAGAATGGTAGAAGCGGTTTATTAATTCTTTGTATTCCGGCAGAAAAAGTCCTTCGGAAATTCCTTTGCAAAACACCAAAAAGAAAATATTAAAAAATATGTTGAGCCCAATATTGGTAAGCTTTACAAAAGCAAACCAGGCCGCTTTATTTTCTTGTCGAAGTCGTGCAAAAGGGATCGCAGCAATAGCGTCTACACCCATGATCAGTGCCAGCCATACGATGTAGCGACTTTGGTTTGGATAATCGAGTGCATTGGCAATTGGTTTTGCCAGTATAATGAATGTTCCGGAAAGCAAGAGCGCCAGCGCACATACAAAGGTTTGGGTGACCTGGAATACTTCTTTTTCTTTTAGCTGATCTTTGTTGGCATAGCGGAAATAAGTGGTTTCCATTCCAAACAAATAGACCACATTGAGAAAAGCTACATAAGCATACATTTCCGTAAACACGCCAAACTCACCAACCAGGAGTACAGAAGTGTAAAAAGGCACCAGCAAAAAATTAAGCGCCCTGCCGAGCATGCTGCTCAGGCCGTACAAGGCAGTTTGGCCGGCTAATCTTTTTAGTATTGACATTTTACCTTAGTTATGAACGCTAAGTTATGAGTTTTTGAATCGAAATATTGAGTATAGAGAGAATCCTGTTAACTTTTCTTAAACTTTTTTGCAGGATTTCTTTTTGTATGAAAAATACTTAGAACGACGACTAATTCTTTTTCTGTATCAATTTTATACACTAATACAAAAGGAAACTTTCTAACATGGGCTACCCTATAATCTCTTTTCTTTTTAGCAAACAGTTCTGGATTTTTTTCCACCGAATTAAGCGAACGCTGGATCTCTTTTAAAAATTGTTCGCCAAGACCTTTTACTTTATTATCATACCAATGAATTGCTTCCTCCAATTCCAAAGAAGCAGACTCATTAAAAAATAGATTGTACATTTATTTATTTCTGGTAGACTTAGTTTTTTTTTGAAGTCTATTTTTAACTTCTTCCCAAGAATAAAGCTTTGCAGTGCCATTTTTATATTCTTTCCATCTCTTATCCAGCTCTGCTAATTGCTCTTCTGATAACTCAAATGATTCGTTTTCTTCCGCAAAAGTTTTCACTACTGACCATACAGCTTTCTTTTCCTTTTCTGAAAGATAAGGTAAACTGGAAATTATTTTATGATCTACAGATTCGGGTTTCATTATGTTTAATGTACGATTTTTTTGGGAAAAAATCAATTCTCACCCGTGTTCTGTCGCGGACAGAACACATTGCTCTATGGATATTTACTTCCCTTTAAACTCTGGCTTGCGTTTTTCTAAAAAAGCCTTCGTACCTTCTTTAAAATCATCCGTCTTCGTACAGATGGCGAAGGAATTGGCTTCTACTTCGTAGCCGTCTTTGGTTTCGTTGTATACCGCATTCACACATTCTACCGTCTGCGCGATCGCTATTGGCGCGCGTTGCATGATCTTCTGCAAAATAGCCTCACACTTTGGAAGTAGCTCCGCTTGTGGTACTACATAGTTTACTAAACCTATTTTCTCCGCATGTTCTGCAGTGATCATTTCACCGGTCATGATCATTTCAAATGCTTTTCCTTTTCCTACCAGCAAGGTTAGGCGCTGTGTACCGCCGTATCCTGGCAAGATGCCGAGTGTTACTTCCGGTAGCCCTAGTTTTGCGTTGTCGCTGGCTACGCGCATATGACAGGCTAAGGCAAGCTCACAACCGCCACCCAGCGCAAAGCCGTTTACTGCGGCAATCACCGGTTTAGGACATTTTTCGATCAGGCTGAAAATATCCTGGCCGTTTTCCGAAATTTTTCTTGAGTTGATTTTATTAAGTTGTGTAAATTCTGAAATATCAGCTCCCGCTACAAATGCCTTTTCCCCATCTCCGGTAATGATGATCGCTTTCACTTCATCATCGTCATACACCGATTTCATCGCATCTTTCAATTCGTCCAATGTTTCAAAATTAAGTGCGTTCAGCTTATCCGGCCGATTGATCACAAGGTGAAGAATTCCTGCTTTTACTTGCAGTTTAAGATTTTTGTAAGACATGGCTTGTAAATTTATTTCTGACTTGCTTTAAATAATTTTTGTTTCTCCTCTTTCGTAAGGCTTTCGTAGCCTGAGCGGGAGATCTTATCCAAAATATCGTCGATCTCTTTTTGATTTGGCGTAGTATTAGAAGAGGGATTACTATTATTACGATACGATACTTTTATAGGAGATCTTTTTTTAAATAATTTTGAGACCCATTCAAAAAAGCGGATGAACGGACGTCCGAAATCCCTGCCATTCTTGAGCTGGTGTATATACAGGTATCCGAAAACTGCTCCTCCCATATGCGCAATATTTCCGGCAGAATTATCCCCTACCGTCCCGATAAGGGATAAAAATAAGTACACTAATACGATCCATTTTATTTTTACAGGACCAAGCAGAAGTAAGTTAAATTCGTAGTCAGGTGCAATGGTAGCCGCTGCCACAGACACGGCAAACACCGCACCGGAAGCACCGAGTAAGAAGTTGTGATGATTTTCATAATAAGGAATAAGATTGCAAAGCAAGAGCACCATCGCCGAGGACACAATTCCTCCCAGCAAATAAAGGCTGAGCAGTCTTTTTTCATTGATAAATTCTTCTATGATTGTTCCAAACCAGTAAAGTCCTAGCATATTGGAAAGCAAGTGCATAAAATTTTCCTGCGAAAAAAAAGTAGTGATTACTGTCCACGGCCGGTAGAGTACATAATCCCAATCGGTATACATCTTAAATACTTGCTCACCAAGAAATGTATAGACGTTCAGCGGACTAATACGCGAAATAAAATAAGCAAGATTGAGGATGACAAAAACGGCAACGTTAATAATAATGAGGAGTCCAAGCACGCTGTGCTTCTTTTGGAATTGGTATTTCAGGTCCTTTGCAATGCTGTCAAACATACCCCTAATAAAATGTATTTCGTTGTTTTTGCCAATATTTTACTAGAATAAAACCGAAAAACATACCGGCAAGATGCGCGAAATGGGCGATGCCGTCGGGATTGCCGGTATATTCAAGATACAATTCGTATAATCCATAAAAAGCCACTATATACTTGGCTTTAATTGGTATTGGTAGAAAAAAGTAATAGAATTCAGTGTTTGGGAACAGCAAGGCAAATGCCATTAAAATCCCAAAGATCGCGCCCGACGCGCCTACCATCGAGAAGCTCACTTTGTTACTGTATACGGTAACTACATTGCTTGTGGCTTGTTCTATATAGACAGGATTATTCGGTTCATAATAATATTTATCGATCTCATCGATGTTCATATCATAATATCTTTTCTCATTTTTCTTTAAAATGGATGAATATGCATCGGGTGTAGGATGTGCAAGAAAGGATTCAACCTCCTGTTTGAGCTGCGCTGTCTGGTACATATTGATCCCCCAGTATAAAAAGCCTGCGCAGACTCCTGTAAAGAAATAAAAGAAAAGAAACCTTCTTGTTCCCCAACGCTGCTCCAACATTGGCCCGAACACAAACAGCCCAAACATATTGCTAAACACATGACGGAAGTCGGCGTGCATGAACATGTAGGAAACAAATTGCCAGGCTTTGAAATCTTGTGAGTATAGTGAATGCAATCCGAAAATATCGTTGAGATGTAATCCGGAGAAAAGAAGATTTGAAATAAAGAAAATGCCTATGTTAATAATAAGCAAATTTTTCACCACCGGTGTAAATAAAAATCTCATCGCTACTACTATTCTGTTTTGTGAAACATAGAAGCTATTTTATCCATAGACATTAGCACCAGCGTAAGATTTCCATTCGGTGCATAAGTTGGCATCTTGCAAGCGAAGAGTTGATCGATGAGCGAGTTCATTTCTGTCAGCGTAAGCTTTGTACCCGGGCGAATCGCAGAGCGCTTGGCCAATGAGCGGGCCAGATTTTCTTTTTTGTCAAGCTTAAGTTCCGATTGATTTTGTTTGTACTGTTCGATCAAACTTTCGAAAAGGTTTTTTTCGTTGGCATTCGGAATATCGGCAGGAATGCCGTTGACCACGATCGTGTTCTTCCCAAAAATATTATATACAAATCCCAACGCTTTGATCTCTTCTTCCATTTCCATGAGAAGTGTAAAATCGTTTGGACTTAATTCGATTGATTGTGGAAATAAAAATTGCTGCGATGCGCCGAACTTATTGTGCAGCATGCTCAGATATTTTTCATACAGAATCCTTTCATGTGCCGCCTGCTGATCGATCAGCGCCATACCGGATTTGATCTGCGTAACAATGTATTTATTATGAAGCTGGAAGGTAGTAGTATTATCACTGTACAACATATCTTTGTTGAGACCGCTGCTTTCTTCCGTGCTATTAATTTTACTACCTAGTGTGAGTACAGTCATTTCTTCGTATCGCTTAAGTTTTTCTAAATTTTCTTTGTTTTCAAATCCGTTATATAACGTTTCCCAAGCTTGCTTAGTTTCGTTATTCTGGCGAGGTGTATAACTTATGTTTTTGCTGGTAGTTTCCTTTTCTTCAAAATTCATACCTCTTTGTTCAGAAGGAATGTTAAAGTTTATATCCAACTCATAATCAATACTTGGAGCAATATTATGTGTTGCCAATGCCTTTTTGACAGCCGCACGCACCATGGCATATACGGTCTTTTCGTCATCAAATTTTATTTCCGTTTTTGTGGGATGGACGTTGATATCTATTTTTTTCGGATCAATCTCTATAAACAAAACATAGAAAGGAAAAGCATCATCGCCGATCAATTTATCATACGCAAACATCACGGCATGATTGAGGTAGCTGCTTTTGATAAAGCGATTGTTCACAAAAAAGAATTGTTCACCCCTTGATTTCTTTGCAAACTCTGGCTTACCGATGTATCCTTTGATGTCTACAAAATCTGTATCCTCTTTGCAGTGAATTAATTGTTCGCGGTATCCTTTTCCAAAAAGATCGATGATCCGCTGCGCCAGGTTATCTGCTCTAAGCGTATAGGTTTCAAGATCGTTTTGATAAAATGAAAATTCAATCTCGGGGTGTGCCAGCGCCACACGCTGGAATTCATCCATGATATGACGCAGCTCTACAGGATTTGATTTGAGAAAATTTCTGCGCGCCGGTACGTTGTAGAAAAGATTTTTTACAGCAATGGAAGTGCCTTTCTCACACGCGATCGCTTCCTGCGATTTTACTTCAGAGCCTTCCACTTTAATGCAAACACCAAGCTCTTCGTTATTTTTCCTGGTTTTCATTTCTACCTGCGCTACAGCAGCAATGGAAGCAAGCGCTTCTCCGCGAAAGCCAAATGTTTTAATATTGAAAAGATCTTCCGACTGGCGGATCTTAGAAGTAGCGTGCCTTTCAAAGGACATACGTGCATCAGTCGCCGACATGCCAACGCCGTTGTCGATCACCTGGATCAATTGTTTTCCCGCATCTTTTACGATCAGCCTGATCTTGGTGCTGCCTGCATCGATCGCGTTTTCCAACAGCTCTTTCACCGCAGAAGCAGGACGCTGCACCACTTCTCCGGCGGCGATTTGATTGGCAATGGAATCGGGTAATAAACGGATAATATCAGACATTGACTTTGCGTTAGATTTTCGTTGGGTAAGGATCGCTTCTCCTTGTGGGAAGCGCCACCGATACAAAATTAAAAATTACCGCCGACTATCGTCAGTAAAATGATTTTATAAATTTTTGTGGGAAACTATTTTAGGGCCAAATAAGTTAATTATTTTATATTTGAATGCCGAATAATCAATTGTTTAGTGCTTACAATCCAAAATAAATACAAAAAATTATCCCCCGCTGCAAGCCTGTTTTTTTTACCGGCGCTTTTATTATTGACGCTTTCCTGGAACAACCCTCCCGCTCAGAAAAAAGCACAAACTCAAGATCAGTGGGTAGACAGCATATTGCAGTCACTTACCATGGAGCAACGTATTGGCCAGCTGTTTATGGTAGCGGCTTACTCCAATAAGACCGACAAACATGTAAAAGAGATCGACGAACTGATCAGCAAACATAATATCGGCGGAATTATTTTTTTTCAAGGTGGTCCCGTTCGCCAGGCTAACCTTACCAACCACTACCAATCCAAAGCCCGTATCCCCCTCATGGTAGCTATGGATGCGGAATGGGGGCTAAGCATGCGACTCGATAGCACCATTGCTTTCCCAAAACAAATGACGCTCGGCGCCATCCAAGACAATCGACAAATTTATCTCATGGGCAAAGAGATAGCACGTCAATGCAGGCGACTAGGGGTCCATATCAATTTTGCTCCCTCTGTGGATATTAACAGCAATCCTAACAATCCCGTAATTGGGGTACGCTCTTTCGGGGAAGACAAATACAACGTGGCCGAAAAAGGAGCTGCTTACATGAAAGGAATGCAGGACAATTTCGTAATGGCCACTGCCAAACATTTTCCCGGTCACGGTGATACAGAAACCGACTCACACATGGCGCTGCCACTGATCACGCACGACAAGCAGCGTCTCACTGATGTAGAGCTTTATCCTTTCCACAGGCTCATCCAGGACAGCGTGATGAGTATTATGGTGGCGCACATCAGCATCCCTTCCTTGGATAACAAAGAGAATACGCCTACCACACTTTCCAAAGCCGTGGTCACTGATCTGTTGAAAACCGAAATGGGATTCCGCGGTTTGGTGTTTACCGATGCGCTGAACATGAAAGGCGTGAGCAGTTTATACAAACCAGGCGAAGTGGACCTCAGAGCCTTGCTGGCAGGCAACGATGTATTGCTTTACGCAGAAGACGTGCCTACCGCTATTGAGAAGATCCAGAAAGCCATTCGTAAAAATGATCTTTCCGAAGAGGAGATCAATGAAAAAGTAAAAAAGATCCTGCGTGCTAAATACTGGCTGGGATTGAATGATTATAAAGCAATCGAAACAAAAAATCTTTACGAAGATTTGAACAACACCCGCGCAAAATCCATCCAGATGGATCTGTATGCAAGCGCCATGACGGTAGTCAGCAACCGTAAAAATAGTATCCCTTTCCGCGTGTTGGATACTACCAGCTTCGCTTCCGTTTCGATCGGGCTCGACAGCGGCAATACTTTTCAAACCACACTGAGCAGTTATGCCGTATTTGATCATTATACTGCCGGCAAAAATGCTGAAGAAGCAAAGTTTGACGAATTGTTTAATAAGCTAAAAAATTACGAAGTAGTAGTGATTGGCTTGCACAACACCAATATTTTCAATAACAAAAATTTTGGCATTTCGGAAAATGCAAAAAAATTTATCGCCAAACTTCAGCAGCAAACTAAAACAGTATTGACCGTATTTGGCAATCCTTATAGCTTAAAATATTTTGTGGATTCTCCTGCCCTGGTCTGTGCTTACGAAGACAACGAGGTTACGCAAAAATTGATCCCTCAATTATTATTCGGCGGCCGCACTGCCAATGGAAAAATCCCTGTAACGGCACATACTAAAATCCCCGTAGGCAAAGGACTTGAGCTCAACACCGACATCCAACGATTAGGATATGCCTATCCGGAAAACATGCGCGTCGACAGTCGCACCCTTTCTTATGTAGACAGCATCTGTCTGAAAGCTGTAAACGAAGGCGCTGCTCCGGGTTGCCAGGTATTGATCGCGAAAGAAGGAAAAATTATTTTTGATAAATGCTACGGTTCGCTCACCTATGCAGAGCCAAACCTGAATCCTGTGTTGCCTGGTACGATGTACGACATTGCTTCGATCACCAAAGTGGCTGGTACATTGCAGGCATTTATGTTTTTGGAAGAGCGCGGTCTTATTGATCTTGACAAAAAAGCTTCTTACTACCTGCCTGAATTTGTTGGCACCAACAAAGAAAACCTGGAACTTCGCGATATACTTACACACCAGGCAGGACTTACGCCTTTTATTCCTCACTGGAAAAAAACAGTAGATACTTCCGGCTTTGATACGCTTTACTATAGCAGAATAAGATCCGATAAATTTCCAAATGAAGTAGTTCCGGGATTATACTCCATCGCTTCCATTGAAGATTCTCTTTGGAAATGGACCATCCAATCCGATCTGATCCACAAAGAACCGGAAGTGACCGATCGCCGCTCACGCCGGAAAAGACAACATCATCAGCACAAGGAAAAAACTTACGTCTACAGTGACCTGGGATTTTATATCGCGAAAAGGATCGTAGAAAAATATTTAAATCAGAACATCGATGATTTTCTGCAAGACAATTTTTATACTCCACTAGGCTTGCAGCATATGATGTATAAGCCTTTGGAAAAAGGAGTATCGCTCAATCAGATCGCGCCTACTGAAGACGATAAATATTTTCGTCACACGCTCATCCGTGGTACTGTGCATGATCAGGGCGCTGCAATGCTCGGCGGTGTAGGCGGGCATGCGGGGATCTTTAGCAACTCACACGACCTCGCAGTGCTGATGCAGATGAATCTTCAAAACGGGTATTACGGAGGCACGCGTTATTTTCTGCCGCAGACAGTAGCGGCGTTTGCCAAAAGACAATTTGATACCAACCGCCGCGGACTTGGCTGGGACAAGCCGGAAGGTGCCGGGCAAGGACCTACTTCGTATTATGCTTCCTCGAATACATTCGGGCACACAGGATTCACCGGCACATGCGTATGGGTAGATCCTGACCAACAGATCGTTTACGTTTTTCTTTCCAACCGGATACATACCGACGCATCCAATGGTAAGCTTGTACGACTTGGTGTGCGAACAGCCATCCAGGACGTGATTTATAAATCCATTTTGAACTATAAAGAATAATTTTTGTTAAAGGTATAGGGTTTAAATGTCAACATCGGGAGTATTACTCTTACTCTCAAATTTATCTGAGAATAACTATTTTAACTAAGTGTAAAAGAAATGAGCCACCGGCGTCGCCTGTTTTTCTTTTGACGTCAGTACTCTAGATTAAAAAATTATTAAATGAAAATAGGAATTGTTTGTTATCCCACCTACGGTGGAAGTGGAGTGGTAGCGACCGAGCTTGGAAAACTCCTGGCATCAAAAGGTCACCAGATCCACTTTATTACCTATTCACAACCTCAACGATTAGACTTCTTCAGCGCCAATCTTTTTTACCACGAAGTACGAATCGAATCTTATCCTTTATTTGACTATGCGCCTTATGAACTGGCACTTGCCAGTAAAATGGTAGATGTAGTAAAACACGAAAAGCTCGACCTGTTGCACGTACACTATGCGATCCCGCATGCTTCGGCGGCTTTTATGGCGAGAGAAATTTTAAAAACACATGGCATTGTAATTCCTATCATCACTACCCTTCACGGAACGGATATTACTTTGGTAGGAAAAGATCCTTCTTATGAACCGGTGGTTACGTTCAGCATCAACCAATCCGATGGGGTAACGGCAGTATCGGAAGATCTGAAAAAAGATACGCTCACACATTTCAACATCAGCAAAGAGATCCGCGTGATCCCCAACTTTATTGACGCAAGCCGTTTCAAAAAACAAAAGAAAGATCATTTCAAAAAAGCGATCTGTCCGAACGATGAAAAATTGCTTGTACACACTTCCAATTTCCGTAAGGTAAAAAGAGTAGAAGACGTATTGGCCGTATTTGGCGGCGTACGTAAAGAGATCCCTGCTAAGCTTTTATTGGTAGGCGACGGCCCTGAGCGGGCACGCATGGAGCAGATCGCAAGAGAAATGAACGCTGCCGGCGACATCCGCTTCCTGGGGAAGCTGGACGTAGTAGAAGAGGTATTGTCGGTCTCCGATCTTTTTGTAATGCCTTCTGAAAAAGAAAGCTTTGGACTCGCCGCCCTGGAGGCTATGGCTTGCGAAGTACCGTTGATCTCCACCAATACCGGTGGGTTACCAGAGCTGAATATTCAAGGGAAAACCGGATTTCTCAGCGACGTAGGCGATGTGGAGGATATGATCAAAAACGCCCTTTATATTTTAAAAGATGAAAATCTGCCGGAATTCAAGAAAAATGCCCTTACCCGAGCAAAACAATTTGAGGGAGAAGCAATTTTGCCTCAATACATCGAATTCTATGAACACTGTCTCAATAATCAATACAAAATGGCGTAAAAGCCTTTATTTTTATTCCTTGACATAATCATAAACAATTACTTAATGGGGAATATTTATAAAATAATTATATTTGTGAGAGAATGCAGGGTTGAATAGTAGACAAATAAAACATACCAAAATTATTATTATGAGCACTTTTAAAGATTATAGCTCCTCATCTAAACCAAATCATACAGGAACAAAAAATATGTTTGACAATCCTGTACTCGAGAAGCTTACCAGAACCAATGCTGCAGTACCCATCACAATGTATTATGTGATCCCTGTATTCCTGATGGCATACGGATATTTTTATGCTAACATGCCGGGACTTACAGTCATACTGCTTTTCCTAGGAGGAGCCTTCTTTTTTACTTTCCTGGAATATATCCTGCATCGTTATCTTTTTCATATGAGCACAGAAACTGAGTTCAAGAAAAAATTGCAATACAATATTCACGGACTGCACCACGATTATCCAAAAGATAAAGACCGATTGGCCATGCCTATATTGGCAAGCGTAACGCTTGCAGTAGTACTGTATGCTGTCTTCTATCTTGCAATGGGAATTTATGTATACGGTTTCCTTTCAGGCGTAATGGTAGGATATTCCACTTATCTGTTGGTGCATTATGTAGTGCATGCATTTCCTCCTCCTAAAAATTTCCTGAAGAGCCTTTGGGTCAATCACGCCGTACACCATTACAAGGAAGGCGAGCACGCTTTCGGAGTATCTTCTCCACTGTGGGATTACGTGTTTGGCACTATGCCTAAGAAAAAATAATTTGGTGATTTGATCATTTGATGATTTGATAATGATAAAAAGTAATTTTATTTCATCCTCATCAAATCATCAAATCAGCTCATCATCAAATCGAAAAAAATGTCTGCACAAGTTCCGGAAATAAAAAGGGTGACTACCCACCAGCTTCAGGAAATGAAGAGCCGTGGGGAAAGAATATCGATGCTTACTTGCTACGATTATTCCATGGCACGAATCCTGGATGCAGCAGGAATCGATGTACTGCTTGTAGGCGATTCCGCTTCCAATGTGATCGCAGGTCACGAAACCACTCTTCCTATTACACTCGATCAAATGATCTATCATGCTTCCGCCGTGATCCGCGCGGCTGCGAGAGCATTTGTAGTAGTGGATCTTCCTTTTGGTTCTTACCAAGGAAATTCTTCCGAAGCACTTCGCTCTGCTATCCGAATCATGAAAGAATCGGGAGCACATGGTATTAAAATAGAAGGTGGAATCGAGATCAAAGAATCTGTGCTTCGTATCCTCAGCGCCGGTATCCCGGTGATGGGGCACTTAGGACTGACGCCACAATCCATATATAAATTCGGTACTTACGCCGTGAGAGCGCGTGAAGAAGCCGAAGCCAAAAAACTGGAAGAAGACGCTCTCCTACTTCAGGAGTGTGGCTGTTTTGGAATTGTACTTGAAAAGATACCTGCTTCTCTGGCCAAGAAAGTAGCGGACAATTTAAAAATACCAATTATCGGCATCGGCGCCGGCCCTCATGTGGACGGACAAGTATTAGTAACACACGATATGCTGGGCATTAACAAAGAATTCCAGCCAAGATTTCTTCGCACATACGCAAACCTTCACACCATCATGACCGATGCTACGCAAGGATATATCCGCGATGTGAAAGCACGTTCATTCCCCGGCGAAGGAGAATATTATTAATATAAAAACCCTCCAAGGATTATGTTCTGATAAGTAAATAAATTCTTATCAACGATCCTCGAAGGTTTTACCCGCGAAACTATAAGGCTCGCTCCATTGTTTCACTAAAACATGCTTAATTCTTATGGAAACTCAGAAAAGAATCGTCAACATTTATACAGAGGCTAATCCTAATCCTAATTCTTTGAAATTCTGCGTAGACTTTCAACTGCTTCCGGATTCTGTGGATTTTGCCACACCTGCAAGCGCCATCAATTGTCCGCTGGCGGCTGACCTGTTTCGTTTCAGTTTTGTAAAAAGAGTTTTCATTTCTTCCAATTTCATCACCGTAACCAAATCAGATGATATCGATTGGGAAGACATCACTCCAATGATCCAATCTATTATCAAAGGTCATTTGGAAGAAGGTAAACCTCTTTTTATTGAAATCCCAAAAAACACTTCCACCATGATCAGCTCTGACGATCCGGAAGTAGTTCAAAAAATAAAATCTTTGCTTGAAGAATATATTCGTCCTGCGGTAGAACAAGACGGCGGAGCCATCAACTTCAGTTCCTTCGACGAAGAAAAAGGATTGGTAAAAGTACAACTCCAAGGCTCCTGCAGTGGCTGCCCTTCTTCCACCGTTACACTAAAAGCCGGTATCGAAAACCTGCTTAAGAGAATGATCCCGGAAGTGAAGGAAGTTGTAGCGGAAGGGGTTTAATGAAATTATGAATTATGAATGTTGAATTATGAGTTAAAATTATCATTCATAACTCATAATTCAACATTCATAACTTGCAACTATTTTTTATACTTCGGCACATTCGCATCTAAAAACGCCTGAGAAGTTTTATTCCATTTTTCCAGCAAAGCTGTACGCTGTGCATTTAATGAATTGAATGCTGTGTTGTATTCATTTACTGCATTGTTGTACTCGTTCACCGAAGTATTATAAGCATCTACATCTGCCTGTTTGCGGTCGTTGGGATTTTTAGCTTCGAATGCTTTTTTCGCTTTGGTATAATTTTCTTCTTTGATGATCAGGTTGGAAGCAAGACTGATTTTATTCTGACATTCATTTTTAAAAAAAGCTTGAAATTCTCTGGTAGCATTGATCAGGCTCTTATCCCCTTTGTAGGCTTTTGTGGTATCCAACTTCTTCAGCGCTTCATCCGACAATGAGATCAAGCTGTTTTTATTTTGCTCGATCCCGCTTAAGTTCTTTTTATTGATCGCATCCAACATATAAACTTCCTGTTTGAATGGTTTAAAAAAGATGAGATAAAGCATACGCTGATAAGCCATTGCATCGGCAGCTTTTTGCACATTCCTGGAAAGTTGAGTAGTCTCTCCTTCCTGAATAGTTACGTTGTATTTTTTTGCAAAGAGGTAGAATGTAGTATCGACCATCGTCCAGGCTTTGCCAAGCTTGTCAGCTGCGATGTCTTGCGCCAGGTAATAAGCTTCCATCGCATCGTAGGATTGTTCGGCTACTTCTTCCATATTGACGATCTTGGAATAATCTTCATTCAAAACTTTATACGCCATGTTCAGGTATTTAAGCGTTGAATCGCGATAACTTTTGTCGCCCTTGTATGGACCAACTGCTTTGACCTTATTTTGTGCATCGCTTACTGACTGGATGATCTCTTTTCTTCTGCTCTCCACCTTGCGGGCACTCTTGCCGCGTGCCACCGTGCTGGCGTAGCTCATGTAATCCTGCTGGATCGGGCTTTGTACGGAGTTGATGTAGCTAAGGTATTCGCCTGCGTTTTCAAAATTTTGAGCGAACAAATCGCTTTGCATCACAAAACAAAATATCAGCAAAAAGAATAGCGGTTTTTTAAGAGAGTAATTCATAATTATTTTTGATTTATTAAGTCGTTTAAAATTAAATAAGATTCTTCTAATACCAAATCGCGCTGAATGCGCTTCATCGCGTAATCGGATAATATTCTATCTTCTTCTGAAAGTTGCTGTAGGCTTTCATCCACGTTGGTAGATTTTACTGTAAAGGAATTTGTTTTTGCATAATAATCTTTACGTATTCCATCCAACCAGTTTTCATAATCTTCGCATACTTTTTTTACAGCTTCCAGGCTTAGCAATATTGGCTCGTTGCCAAGATCGAATACAGTGGCGTATTGTGTGGCAAGTTTTTTCACTTTGGTAAATTCTTCCTTGTTTTTCACACGTTCCTCGCTTTGTGCGCGAAGCTTCGCCAGCGGAAGTGCAGGCAAGGGCTGGTAATATGTTTTCTTCATCACCGTATCTTTTGGCAAGGCTTCCGGTTCTTTGGATTCGTTTTCATACAAATTCAAAAAAGGATCGGGCAACACGATGTCGGGATGCAGGCCAGACACTTGATTGGACTTGCCCGTAACACGATACAGCTTTAAAATTGTTACCGAAGCAAATCCCGCTTTGAGCGAATCGGGCACACCCGACTCTGTAGGATTGAGAGAATACAATTCTTGCCCTGTAGCTTTTCCATAAGTATCTGAGCCCACGATCACTGCACGGTTGTAATCTTGCAAGGTAGAAGCCATCAACTCCGAAGCCGAAGCGCTGTGTCCGTTTACCATTACTACCATTGGCCCTGCATAGGCTACACCGCGGTTCCAGTCTTTCATAGAAATGGGTGCCGTTCCTTTTTCTTTGCACACCGCCAGTGTTCCTTCGTTTATAAAAATACCAGAAAGCTCTAATCCTTCTTTCAAAGAGCCGCCCCCATTATTGCGCAGGTCGAACAGCAGTCCTTCGATATTTTCCTGTTGTAGTTTTACAAGCTCTTTGGCTACATCGTTGGCGCAGCCTAGCATATTCTCCGATTCAAATAAAGTGTAGAAAGAAGGAAGACAGATATAGCCGATCTTTTTATTGTCTTTGCCGGTGAGTACATATCCTTTTACCACATTTTCTGAAGAGCTGGCTTTTTCTTTTTTCAGTGAAAGCACTTGCACATCCCCATCGGCAGAGTGAATGGTAAATTCGAGGTAGAGATTATTGGAAAGATCAAGCATCTGCGTTACTTCTTGGAACTCCATATCGGCCAGTTCGATCTTCTCTCCATTCTGCCATTTCAGGTGTGTGATCACATCGCCGATATTGATCTTGCCGGATTTCCATGCCGGCGAACCTGGCGTTACGCGCACTACTTCAATGGCGCCGAATTTATTTTTATCGATCGTGATCCCGAACTTATAATCTTCGGTGGAAAGCATGGATTCAAAATTCTGGTAATCGTTGTACGACATATAGCTTGAATGCGGGTCAAACAAGGCTGCAATACATACTGCATACTCATAATACAAAGGTTTCAACGAGCCTTTGCAGGCGAGAATATCATCGTTCACTTTGTGAAGCGCTTTGGCAATTACTTTAAGATAAATTTCCTGGAGCGAAGGTTTGGGTGCAATACTATCTTGTGTATTTTCGTAGTCTTTCAGAAACGTATGCAGTTTCAAATATTTTTCCCAGCGCAGTGCCAACTCAGTTTCATCAAGCGCATAGTCGAGTGTATCTTTATAGTTTGGAGTATAAATTTCATTTTTTACGATGCGAAATGGTTTTGCTTTTAATCCTTCCAGAATTTTGCGTGAGCGCTCCATCGCGCCTACGTATAGGGGTGAAACCTGCTCGATAAATCTCAGTTGATGATTGTACAACTCATTGTCAAGATAAAGCTCGCTGGCGTTGAGGCGAATTATTTCGGGGCGCAAAAAATACAGATGTCTTTCATCGAGCGCGCTCATAAATTTATAAAAGAGCTTATACGAAAAATTATCATCGATAGATTTGGGAGAATAATGTTTTTCTTTTAGAATATTCACCAACCTGTTTACCTCGTTTTGCGAACTGGATTTTTGGCCAAGTGCCGGAAGGATAGCGAACGATAAGACAAAAAACAGGCAAAAGGTTTTCATGTACCGGGTCAATTTTTTTTTAGCAAAAATTACAGAATTAGAGAATTTTCAGAATGTAAAATAACAACTTCCCGTATTTGTTCCATGAAAAAACTTATGTCTTTTCCATGTCTTGTCAAGGGAGATAAGACACGAGGATTTATTAGAGAAAATTCTGTAATTTCTGCTTATCTTTGCACCCTCATACAATTAAAATTATTAGCGAAAGAAAATCTCTTCCGAATCTATTTAATATGAAACTTTACAGCACCAACAATCCGAATGCGACCGTAAGTCTTAAAGAAGCAGTATTCAAAGGTCTTCCCCCAGACAATGGCTTATATATGCCAACTCATATTCCGGTGCTTCCCGAAAGTTTTTTTCATAAGATCGAAACACTTTCCTTTCGTGATATTGCTTTTGAAGTAAGCAAAACCCTGATCGGAGACGATATTCCTGAAACCGATCTGCGCCAGATCATCAACGATGTGATCACGTTTGATGCCCCGATGGTGCATTTGAAAGATAATATTTACGTACTCGAATTATTCCATGGTCCTTCTTTTGCTTTCAAAGATTTTGGCGCAAGATTTATGGCGAGGATCATGTCTTATTTTCTACAAAAAGAAAATAAAGAGATCAACATCCTTGTGGCTACTTCCGGGGACACCGGAAGCGCAGTGGCACAAGGCTTCCTGAACATGCCGGGAATTAAAGTGACCATTCTTTACCCAAGTAAAAAAGTAAGTGATATACAGGAAAAGCAACTTACCACGCTCGGACAAAATGTAACGGCGTTGGAAGTAAGCGGTAACTTCGACGATTGCCAACGCATGGTTAAAGAAGCTTTTCTTGACAAAGAATTGAATGAAAAACTTTCTCTTTCTTCTGCAAATTCTATTAATATTAGCCGTCTCATTCCGCAGTCGTTCTACTATTTTTATGCTTACGCGCAAGCGAAAAAACTGGGAGCCGCTTCTGTTGTGTTCTGTACTCCAAGCGGAAACTTCGGAAATCTTTGTGCCGGATTGATCGGAAAAAGAATGGGACTGCCAGTACAAAAATTTGTAGCCGCCACTAACGCCAACGACATCGTACCGAAATATCTTGAAACAGGATTATTCTCTCCAAGAGCATCGGTAGCTACTTTATCCAATGCAATGGATGTAGGAAATCCATCAAACTTTGCTAGAATTCAGGCCTTATATGATGGAGATCTTGACAAGGTGAAAGTCGACATTGTAGGAAAAGCATATAATGATGATGCTACCCGAAAAGCAATGAAAGAAGTTTACGAACAGACAGGCTATGTGATGTGTCCGCATACCACGGTAGCATATCTTGGTTTGAGTGATTATTTGAAAGAATCGCATTCAGAAGCTACGGGGATTTTACTTTCTACGGCGCATCCGGCTAAATTTATTGATGAGGTGCAAGAGATCATTGGTAAGAATATTGAAATTCCTGAAAAATTGGCTGTAGTACTCAAAAAAGAAAAGAAATCTATTCCAATGAGTAATAATTTTCATGATTTTAAACGATTTTTATTACAATAGTCAGGCAACTTATATGATAGGCAGATAGCATAGTGTTAGTTTGGCACTGTTTGAATTGGTTTTGCACTGTTTGAATTATTTATGATATTTTTTTGTGTACCTTCAGGAACATTTAGGCTTAAAATTCGTTTCAAATAGTATGTAATGTATTGAAGGGAAAACAAGCATCCATAGTCCTAGTTTTACAATTTATATGCCTTTTGCCTTAATAATAACTTTACAACATTTGGGTTTAATTTGAGTAATACCGATGTCTGACGTAATAGAAAACATTAAAAATATCCGCAGGTCCAAAGGCATCAGCCAGGAATCCATCGCTTATGATTTGGGAATTGATTATTCGACGTATGGGAAAATTGAGCGTGGTCAGATCTCACTTACTGTTGACAGATTAGAAAAGATTGCGAAAATATTACAGGTTTCTACAGAGGAAATATATAAGTGGGACAAAAAAAATACCGCTAAAGATCCTGAAAACGAGAAAATCAGGCTGGAATATTACAAACATCTCTCCGAAATTGAGCATTTAAAACTGGAATTAGAGCTTGCCAAACAGCAAATTTCCGACAAAGAGAAAATTATCAAATTGCTTGAGGAAGCCAAAAAGGCTAAATAATCAGGGTTTTAGCTATCAATGTGTATAAAAAGATAATTTTTTTAAAAAAAATTTCCTAAAATATACTTGTAAATTCTTTTTCCATCAATATTTCCTTACCTTTATAATAGTTAAATTATATTATCATGAATACAGGTATAGTAAAATTCTTCAATGAAAGTAAAGGTTTCGGCTTCATTAAAGAAGACAATTCAAATCGCGAAATCTTTGTTCACGTTTCTGGACTAAAAGACAAAGTTCGTCAAAACGACAAAGTTACTTTCAACATTGTTGATGGTAAAAAAGGACAGAATGCTGTTGATGTTAAAAAGATCTAATTCTTACATTCAACTCATTTCCTAAGAAATGTCACAAACCTTACCTCCGACGGTAAGGTTTTTTTATGCCCATATAGGTGAGCCTCAAGTATTTTTGAACTATTGGTTGTAATATTGCGTTATTATTAAAGATTGAAAAGTAGTTTTCAATTGTTTTAATAAGGTAAGGTTTATTAGTCCAAAAAAGCCCCATCTCCCCGATGGGGCTTTTTGGTTTTTGTAGCTCCGTTAAAAACATTCTCAAATTTACTCTATACTGTTGCTCTTGCTCTTGCTGTCCTACAGTCTAACAGCAAGAGCAACAGCAACAGTATGGAGAGCTTAATTTAGGATAATATGTTAACCGCAGAGAAATCCTGCCCCCGCATACACAAAAAATGTCCCTTTGGGCACTTCTGATACCCAATCTTAGAACAAGGCCTACAAGAAAGGTTATTGTTCTCCAGCACTTGAAATTTTGTTTTATAGGGATACATTCCAAAACCAGGAATGGTATTGCCCCAAATAGAATAGATCTCTTTGCCGAAGGCTGATGCTATGTGCATTAACCCTGTATCATGACTAAAAACTAATCTCGCCTGTTGTACCAATGAAGCAGATTGATTCAACTTAAATTTGCCGCAGCTGTTGTACACTGCTCGTCCTTCCGTCCTAAGCATACCCTCCAGCGCTGCTCCCCGTTCGGCATCTTCTTTTCCTCCCATCAGCAGGATTGGAAATGGAATGCGACGGCAGAGCTCCAAAATCTTTTCTTCCGGCAGCCTTTTGGTGAAATGTTGCGCTCCGATGACAAATGCTACATAGCCCTGACGAAACGCTTCCGGCAAAACGGAAAGTGCTATTTGGTCTTTTTCAGGAATAAAATAATCAAGCCCTTTTTCATCTGCCTTCACACCCAATGGTGAAGCAGCTTCCAGGTACCGGTCTACAATATGTTTATTGGGAAGACGATTGATCTTCAGGTTGACGAGCAACCATTTTTCGAAATTCAGTTTATCAAAACTTTTTGATTTTACTCCCAATCTGAATTTGATCACCGACGTGCGAAGATTCGTATGAAGATCGAGCACGAAATCAAATTTCTCTTTCTTAAGCGTTGCGATCAGCGTGCCTAGCTTGCCTTCCAGCTTGTGTACCTTATCAATATAAGGATTTGATTCAAGAATAGCGGCGAAACCAGCTTTGGTACAATAATGTACCTCGGCATTTGGGATCTGTTGTTTTACCGCTCTTACCACGGGCGTAGTAAGCACAATATCGCCGATCGAAGAGAAGCGAAGGATCAGAATCTTCGGCATGGCTTATTTCTTTTTGTCTTTAAACCATTGCTCCACTTTTTCCAAAGGCCATGCATTAAATGTCATCTCCGGCGTAAGGCCTCCCTTGCGGCCTGCATACACTCCGTATTTCATGTCGTGATACCCGGTCATCTCGTGTGCATCAGGATTGATGGAGAGAATTACTCCTCTGTCGAGCGCATAATCCACCCATCGCCAGTCGATGTCCAGCCGGTGTGGATTGGCGTTGATCTCGATGATCACTTTGTATTCTGCGCAAGCTTCGATCACTCTTCTGTGGTCTACCGGATAGCCTTCCCTGCGCAGCAGCAGCCTGCCAGTCATGTGGCCCAGGAAAGTGGTGTGCGGATTTTCAATTGCTTTGATCAGGCGTGCGGTTGCTTTTTCTGTATCCATGTTGAACCCTGAGTGGATCGAGGCTACAATGAAATCGAATGTTTTCAAAACATCTTCGCCATAGTCGAGCGAGCCATCCGCGAGGATATCGGATTCGATGCCTTTGAAAATTTTGAAAGGCGCTAATTGTTTGTTGAGCTGATCAATTTCTTCCTGTTGTTTTTTTACACGAAAATCTTGTAACCCATTAGCGTAGGTAGCTGTCCTGGAGTGATCGGAAATCCCCAGGTATTGGTAGCCTAGTTCTTTGCAGTAACGCGCCATTTCTTCCAGCGTATGTTTCCCATCGCTGTATGTAGAGTGGTTGTGCAGGCTGCCTTTCAAATCAGACTCCTGGAGCAGCACAGGCAATTTATGTTCTTTGGCTAAACCAATTTCTTTGTATCCTTCTCTGAGCTCCGGCACAATGTACTGCATACCGAGCGATTCATATATTTCTTCTTCTGTGGCAAAAGAATTTTTTCGCACATAATTAAAAAAGCTGATCCCTTCTTTTGCTTCGCCCTGTAAATGTGCTTTACCTGCGGAATGCAGGTAAAGTTGTGACGCATATTCTTTTACCGGATAGATCTTTATTTCTATAAAAGCTCCCAAGGCCTTGTCCTTCCCGCGCCAGGCAAAGGGGCCGGAAAGTACGGGATCTTTTTCAATCCAGGAAAGCTGGTCAAGCACGTTCATGGTCTTTACCGGTTCGTCCGAACCAATCAAAATCTGTATAGAGCCGACCACATCCATTTTTCTTCTCACATCTCCGGCGAGAGAAATTTGCGGAGAAAGATTTTCCTCTTTCAGTTTTATTTCCAGTTCCTGCGCAATTGTTTCAACATCGGCATACAGAAACTTGCCTTGGTTGCTGAGGATATATTCCACCGAACGAAGAATACTGTCTTGTGTTTTTTCTCCAAAACCTTTGATAGAAGAAATGGTCTGATCAAGGCAAGCCTGGCGTAGCTTTTGCAGATCATCGATGCCATGGTCTTTCCAGAGGGTACGAAGTTTTTTAGGCCCTACTCCTTTAATGCCTAGCATACCGATCACACCCTGTGGTGTATTCTTTACATAGAGTTGATATTCCTGCGTAGTACCTGTCTGGTTGATCTCCTGGATCTTTGCAGCAATGCCTTTGCCGATGCCTTCCAGTTTGCCGAGTGCTTCGAGGTTCATTTCGAAAAGCATATCGCCTACTTTTTCCAGGTTGAAAACCGCGCTTTGCAATGCTTTTACCTTAAAAGCATTTTCATCATGCAGCTCCATGAGCGAAGCCGTGGTTTCCAGGATATCGATGATTTGTCCGTTTGTCAAAATCTTATTTTGTTTTAATGATATAAATTTAAGTAAAATTTTAAATTATGAGTTATGAATTATGAGTTGTTATTGATTGGCGCAAGTCTGAGCCCTACACCTCTGCTTTTATAAGATATTTGATGATGCTTCGCCCGGAGGGCTAAAAAATAAAAGGCATAAGTCAGGAGACTTGCGCCAGCAAAGGGCCGATGACCAGCGCAGAAACCAGTACCCATATCTAATTCTTTTTCATTCATAATTCATAACTCAACATTCATAACTAAAATTCCTATCTTGTAACACAAAAACAGCAATCTATGAACTATTGGCTAGTAAAATCCGAACCTGATGTTTATTCTTTTGACCAGCTCATGAAAGATAAAAAAACTTCCTGGGATGGTGTGCGGAATTATGAAGCGCGAAACAATCTGAGAACCATGAAAAAAGGCGACCAGGTTTTTTTCTACCACAGCAACACAGGCAAAGAGATCGTAGGACTGGCCAAGGTAGTGAAAGAGCATTACCAGGACCCTACTACAGACGATGCCAATTGGGTAACGGTAGAACTAGCGCCGGTGAAAAAATTTAAAAACCCGGTGACGCTGGAGTTTTTGAAAAAGCACAAGACTCTTAGCACTATGGCACTTGTAAAAAAATCAAGGATTTCGGTCACGATCGTTACACCGGAAGAGTTTGATAAAATTATGGAGCTTTCGGGTGTAGAATAAAAAATAAGTTATGAATGTTGAGTTACGAATTATGAATGAATTGCATTTATAACTCATAACTCAACATTCATAACTATTTTATCACCACTTCTTTCAATGCTCCGGTCTGATCGATTATAAAATATTTATTTTTTGGTTCCAACTTATCTTTGTTGAGCATATATTTCACTTGCAGGTAGTAAGTATACTGCACTACAGGCTCTAAGAATTCAGGGTTCAGTACAATATCAAAATCATCGTAGGGAAGTTTGTTATAGGCTACTGTCTTTGGTTTACGCATGGTAGTCACCGTTTTATTTTTAGCGGCGTCTAACGATTGGCTTACAAAGGATTCATAGTCGGTATACTGGTTTTCGGGATAGACAGCTTTTTTCTTTTCTTCTACGATCATGAATTCTCCTTCTGTTTTCAATCCGAGTTTTTTGAAACGCTCCGCTGTTTTGAGGATATTCTGTACCGCTTGATTCGCAAGGGTATCATAGACTGACTGTGCATCTTTTACAAAATATTCTATTGATACCAGGTCGTACACTTCATTGGCGGCTGCGAGCGTTACGATGTCGTCGATCATGTCAGACCTTTTGAAACGAATGTGTACGTTTTTTTGCATTTCAAATCCGTTGGGTACTTCGTTGTAGGTTTTGGAAAAAAGTTTTTTCTCCATTTCAAATTCATACATCGGGATCAGGTACACCATATCTACGTATATGTCTGTAGAAGGAATCCCAAGTGTTTTCATAGCTTCACTTAAGGCCGTTACCCGTTTGGCGATAAGCTCGTCGGCTTCCTTAGCGGTTTGGCCAACTTGGGTCAGGTTGAAAATAGCGAGGTAAGAATCTGCCTTTACATTCATAAGCGCGCGGCACTGGATTTTCAGCTCGTTATTTGGCTGCACTATCCCTACGATGTTGGGAGTGGCGTTTTGATACTGCTGGTATTCATTCGCGCTTTTATAGTCCTCGTCGTGGCGGTATCTTGGCGTTCTGACCTCTGCTTTAAACTTAAGCTGGTTGGCGCTGCGCTGTGCATATACGGAAGAAATGCCCAAGAGCATATAAAGGAAAACAAATCCTATTTTTTTCATAACGGTCAACATGATTGGTTAATACTCTTTGCGTCTTAGCGCCTTTGCGAACGATTCTTACACAAAGGCGCTAAGACGCAAAGGATTAAAAATAGCTAAATACCAGTACAATAGATCATGTCAAAAGGAATATTTTTTCAACAACTAGGACGCAAGACGTTTAATTATCCCGTTTATTTTATACTTTTGTTCAATTTGAACCCCATGCAAAAAAGAAATATCATCGATCATAAGCTTCTGCAAATAACGCTCGACCGGATCTGTCAGCAGCTTATTGAAAATCATGATGAATTTAGCGATACAGTTATTATCGGTCTTCAACCCAAAGGAATTTTCCTGGCCGAACGAATTCACAAAATACTTTCTAATCGCCTGCAAAAAGAAATTCCACTGGGCATACTGGATGCTACGTTCTTCCGCGATGATTTTCGCCGCGGCGATGCGCAACTGAAAGCGAATACTACGCGTATTCCTTTCCTGGTAGAAAACAAAAATGTAATCCTCATCGACGATGTATTGTATACAGGCCGCACAGTAAGAGCTTCCCTGGATGCGATGATCGCCTTTGGCAGACCTGCCAAGGTCGAACTGCTGGCGCTCATTAACCGCAAGTATAGCCGTGATCTTCCAATCCAGCCGAATTATGTAGGCATGGAAGTAAATTGCCTTGAATCGGAAAAAGTATTGGTAGAGCTTAAAGAGCAGGGAGTAGAAGAAGATAATATTTGGTTAGTAACAAAAAACGGATAACAGAATGCCACTTAGCGTAAAGCATTTATTAGGAATAAAAGACCTTACGGAACAAGACATCCAGCTTATTCTAGAAACTGCCGACAATTTTAAAGAAGTCATCAACCGACCGATTAAAAAAGTACCTTCTCTCCGCGATATCACTATTGCCAATGTTTTTTTTGAAAATTCCACCCGCACAAGACTTTCCTTCGAACTGGCGGAGAAAAGACTTTCTGCAGACGTAGTGAATTTTTCCGCCTCCGGCAGCTCGGTGAAAAAAGGAGAAACCCTACTCGATACCGTAAATAATATTCTGGCGATGAAAGTGGACATGGTAGTAATGCGCCACTCCAGCGTAGGCGCTCCACATTTTCTTTCCAAACATATCAAGGCCAATATCGTGAACGCCGGCGATGGTACGCACGAACACCCTACGCAGGCGCTGCTCGATGCTTTCTCCATCCGTGAAAAACTGGGCGATGTAGCAGGTAAAAAAGTTTGCATCTTCGGAGATATTCTTCACTCGCGTGTAGCGCTTTCTAATATTTTCTGCCTGCAAAAACTCGGCGCCGAAGTAATGGTCTGCGGACCGAGTACGCTGCTCCCCAAGCATGTGCGCGAACTAGGCGTAAAAGTAGAACTGAACCTCCGCAAAGCCCTTGAATGGTGCGATGTAGCGAATGTACTGAGAATTCAACTCGAAAGACAAACGATCAAATATTTCCCTTCACTCCGCGAATATTCTTTGTACTATGGGATCAACAAACAACTGGTTGATTCACTCGACAAAGAGATCGTTATTATGCACCCAGGTCCGATCAACCGTGGGGTAGAACTTACCAGCGAGGTGGCGGATTCCAAACATTCGGTGATCCTAAACCAGGTAGAAAACGGCGTGGCGGTGCGCATGGCTGTATTGTATCTGCTAGCCGGCGCCAACTAAAAAAATAGTTAGATGTACCCTGACAAACTTTATTAACTTTCAAAGAGGGTACCGTCATTGCGAGGAATGTCGCCGACAGGCGATATGACGAAGCAATCCGTTAGCTACGCAGCAACAGTGTCATGGGCTTCGTAGCTAACGGATTGCTTCACAAAGGTCGCTATCGCTCCCATTGTTCGCAATGACGTTA
>DATLOZ010000023.1:0-215751 GCA_035535995.1 Cytophagaceae bacterium | reverse complement strand
GGCCCACCACTATCTAATAACACGCTAGTTGTTTTATGAACAAACTTCCTGCTTTAATTCAAGATTATCTCCAGAGCCAGGGAAAAGATGAGACTTTCCGCGATAAATTGTATACAGTAGTAGTTGAATTGCTGATGAACGATACCGCTACCTTGTACCAGGCTTTGTATCGTATTGATGTAAGGGAAGAAAAGGTAAGAAATATATTTTCCGATAATCCTTTAGCGGAAATAGCTGCAGAGCGACTTACAGATCTAATTATTGAAAGGCAAAAAGAGAAAATAGAATGGAGAAAGAAATATTCCCTATAATATAAATAGAGAATAGCGTGACAGAAATTTCAGATGTATTTTTTTATTTTTTTGAGATAAAATATTACCTGTCGTAGTGAATGGCTTTTTCAATAAAGCCTAACATGATATACTCTTCCGACTCTTCGTCTTTGTTGACAATGCTCTTTAAATTATCAATTACACGCTGACGAATGTTGGCGGTACGTAAATATTTGGGAGCCAGTTCGGAGATCGTTTTTTTCTTTTCTGTCTCGCTGTGTGCCAGGAATTCTATGTAGACTTCTTTAATGAGTTTCCCTGCTCTCTCCGCATCAATAGCGGGGAATACAGACTGGCGGATCTTTTCAAACTCGTTATCACAAATGACACAATCTGAATCAGCAATACACAAGTGGAGATAAACAAAGTAATGCTCATATGCCCACTGAACCGTAGTACGATGTTGAACCATTATATAATAGAACAATTATGTTTTTACACTATAAAGTTACAAAACATCGTTTTCAGGCAAAAAAAATCCCCCTGGTATTCCAGGAGGATTTTATATAAGATAGAGAAATATATTACATCATACCACCCATGCCGCCGCCCATTGGAGGCATAGCAGAAGATTTCTCTTCCGGCTGATCAGCGATCACACACTCGGTAGTAAGCAGTAAGCCAGAAACAGAAGCCGCATTTTCCAATGCTAGTCTGGTTACTTTCGTAGGATCCAGAATACCAGCAGCAAACATGTTTTCATACTTATCTTCACGGGCATTGTATCCGAAGTCGTCTTTGCCTTCTCTTACTCTATTTACTACTACAGAACCTTCACCACCTGCGTTGGCAACGATCGTTCTCAATGGAGATTCGATGGCCTGGCGGATGATCTGGATTCCAGTCAGTTGGTCTTCGTTGTCACCTTTCAGACTGTCAAGCACCTGGCCTGCTCTGATGAGTGCCACACCACCACCTGGTACGATTCCTTCTTCTACGGCCGCTCTGGTAGCGTGTAGAGCATCGTCTACACGGTCTTTTTTCTCTTTCATTTCTACTTCAGTAGCAGCTCCGATATAAAGGATCGCTACCCCGCCAGATAGTTTGGCAAGTCTTTCCTGAAGTTTTTCTTTATCATAATCAGAAGTAGTGTTGTCGATCTGAGATTTGATCTGATTGATTCTCGAAGTGATAGCTTCCTTAGAGCCTTTTCCGTTTACAATCGTAGTATTGTCTTTGTCTACGTTTGCTTTGTCGGCTTGACCAAGGTATTCAAGGGTAGCATTTTCAAGTTTGTAACCGCTTTCTTCAGAGATTACAGTACCACCAGTCAATACGGCGATATCTTCCAACATTGCTTTTCTTCTATCGCCGAAGCCTGGAGCTTTTACAGCTGTTACTTTCAGGGCTCCGCGGATTTTGTTTAGTACTAAAGTAGCAAGCGCTTCACCGTCGATGTCTTCAGCTACGATCAAGAGTGGTCTTCCTGTCTGAGCTACTTGCTCAAGGATAGGAAGAAGCTCTTTCATAGAAGAGATTTTTTTATCGTAAAGAAGGATCAGAGGGAAATCAAGTTCTGCTTCCATTTTATCGGTATTGGTTACGAAGTAAGCAGAAAGATAACCTCTATCGAATTGCATACCTTCTACGGTTTTTACTTCAGTAGTAGTACCTTTAGCTTCTTCCACAGTGATCACACCGTCTTTACCAACTTTGTCCATCGCGCTCGCGATCATTTCTCCGATCTCTTTGTCGTTATTGGCAGAAATAGTAGCTACCTGAGCGATTTCCTGGTTGGAAGATATTTTTTTAGATTGTTTTTTCAGCTCATTCACAATAGCGATCACCGCTTTGTCAATACCTCTTTTAAGGTCCATTGGGTTTGCACCGGCTGCTACGTTTTTGATACCGGCGTTAAAAATAGCCTGAGCTAGTACAGTAGCAGTAGTAGTACCGTCACCAGCGCTATCAGCGGTTTTGGAAGCAACTTCCTTCACCAGTTGAGCGCCCATGTTTTCGATCGGCTCTTTTAGTTCGATGTCTTTTGCTACGGTTACACCATCTTTAGTAATAGTTGGTGCTCCGAATTTTTTATCGAGGATTACGTTTCTACCTTTTGGTCCCAGAGTCACTTTTACAGCGTTTGCCAAAGCATCCACTCCTTTTTTTAGTTGGTCTCTGGCGTCTGTATCGAAATAGATATTCTTTGCCATATTTAATTAATTTTGAATTTTTGAGTTTTGAATTAGTAGTAAGAATTACGAATGCTTTGAACATTGAAATGTTAATTCAATATTCAACATTCATAACTCATAACATTATTAAAGGATTGCGAAAATATCGGATTCTCTCATGATGAGGTATTCCTTACCGTCTATGGTTACTTCGGTGCCGGAGTATTTACCATATAGTACTGTATCGCCTATTTTCACAGATGTAGGCTCGTCTTTCTTGCCTGGGCCTGCAGCTATTACAGTTCCTCTCTGAGGTTTTTCTTTTGCGGTATCAGGAATAATGATTCCTGAAGCTGTTTTCTCTTCAGCGGCAGCAGGTTGCACCAGCACTCTGTCTGCTAATGGTTTTAACTTAACGTTTGACATATTCGTTTAATGGATAATTTAAAAAACAATTAAAAACAAAGGTAACCTTTTTTCTTACAGAAGCCCTATAACAGTTATTATGCCAATGGCTGCCAACTGACATATTTTCCGTATTGATAACTATTTGACAGGTAAACCTTCATTTTCTGCGTAAAAATAAAGATTTTTGAAAAGATAAAACAAATGTCCTGTTGATTGAGCTTTTAAATATCAATACTTCTCTTTCTCCTTCTTTTGAACCTTTCTGGTTTAATAGTGAGGAATACGCTGGCAAACAGGCAGAAGGCGAAGGCATCCTTTTATATTATAAAAAAGAAGAAAAAGAAATTTTTCTCAGGCTCTACCGAAAAGATCAAACCCTGATTTCTCCGCTGCGTGCTCCGTTTGGCTCATTAGAGTTTTCTACTCAGACAGATTTGCAGACGCTTTATGAATTTGTAAAAGAATCGCTGGAAAAAATAAAACTTTCAGGTATCCGCTCCATGCAATTAGTAGCTCCTCCCGAATGTTACGATCTTCAAAAAGCTGATATGCTTGACGAAGTATTGATCCATGCGGGATTTTCCGTGACGGTGACAGAATTGAACTATCACCTGGAAACAAATCTCGGGGCCTTTGAAAATTTCATACATGATTCTGAAAAAAGAAGATTGCGAAAATCGATACAGGCCGGATTTGAATGTACCGTAGCACAAGAAATAGACTATAAAGCGGTACATCAACTCATCGCCGAATGTAGGAAACGTAAGGGATATCCATTGTCTATGCCTGCGGAAGCGTTTGAAAAAATGTTTCGCGATTTTCCGGAGCGTTATACTCTTTTTACGGTCAAAGATCAAAGCAAAATAATTGCAGCCGCAGTAGGAGTGAAAGTGCGTTCGGATATTCTGTATAATTTTTTGCCTGCAGACGATGAGGATTATCTTTCATATAGTCCAATAGTGTTGCTGAATAAAGCAATGTATGACTACTGCTGTCAGAACGGCTATCACTTGTATGACCTTGGCATTGCTACCTCAGGTGGTGTGCGCAACGAGGGATTAATCCGTTTTAAAGAACACCTCGGCGCAGCGCTTTCGCATAAATATTCTTATGAAATAAAGTTGGGTTAAAAGGGGAACGTCTAAAATTTTTAGTCCCTTTAAATTTTTGCGCTCGTTGTGTTTGAAAACCAATGCAAAAGAAATAGGATTGTTCGTTGAACTTCAGAGCGTTGAAGTAGTTCCCGGGCAATCACCGCAAGGGCCGCAAAGCTTTCGAAAAGTTCGCCAGGTGAATTCTAATTTTGCATTTTTTGTGAAATTGATTAAGTTGTTTTTTTAATAAGAGGGAAAATAGGTTTATGAAGTTTGGCAAAAGGGATGTTTTTATTCTTACAATAGGATGGGTGTGTTTGGCAGTTTATTTCTACCATTATTTTTTTGTTTCTAATACAGCATTATATAACGCGATCTCGTATACTATTCCGGGTATACTTATAATCAATTGCTTGCTTATTATAGTAAGTTTTTTTTCGCGCATCCGGTTTTTCTGGATCTATCCAATCCTTGTATTGATCTTTGCATGCCGCATCGTTCCTGGTTTTCTGGCATTACATTGGAAAAAAGAAAATCAGGAAGAGCCACAGTTAAAGGTATTGTCGTACAACGTAGGCACTTTTAACCTCGACCGTTTTCATTCTTCCGATACTATTCGACTTTCTGATTCCATTATCATTGCGCGGCAGCAAGAGTTTTTGAAAACATGCAAAGCCGATGTGATCTGTTTGCAGGAGTTTTACAACAACGATGCACTCAGCTTTAGCACCACGCTCAACGAAATGACAGATATCGGGTATAAATATTTTTACACCAATCCTATCCGTATCGAAGGATACGAAGGCTTTTTCGGTGTGATTACTTTTTCAAAATTTCCGATTGCAGACAAAGGGAAAATAACTTTTGAATACAAAGAAAATAAGCGAGCGCTCAACACCGCTATTTATACAGACATTGTAGTAGGTAAGGATACAATACGCGTCATCAATGTACACCTGCACTCAATGGATCTGAGGGCGAAGCGGGTGCTGAGTAGTCTGCCTTCCGATACGCTTGGCAAAGAACTCGATTTATTTAAAGCCAAAATGGAATATGGTTTTATGAAACGAGGGATCCAGGTGCAAACGCTGGAAAAAGAAGTGCTGAAAAAGCCGGGACATAAAATCCTGGTAGGCGATCTGAATGATATGCCTTATTCGTTTTCTTATCTTACGATCCGGAAATATCTACTCAACTCTTTTGAGGAAGGCGGAAATGGGTTTGGGTTTACGTACAATAAATTTCCCTGGTTCATCCGGATCGACAATCAGTTTTTTTCTCCTTCTATAGAAATAAATTCTTACGAAGTATTGAAAGAAAATCATCTTTCAGATCATTACCCGGTGGTGGCGGGATATAACGTAAAAAAATAATTAGGTTAAGTTATGAATTATGAATATTGAATTATGAGTTAATTAGCTTAAACTCTATCATTCATAACTCAACATTCATAATTCATAACTCAATATTTATAATTTATTTTTTTCTCATAAATACTTTCGTGATCATTCCGGCATCTGCTACACCAGCAGCACTTGATTCGATCACGTATCCGTCTGCAACCAGTTTGTTCATACAATTCAGGATAATATCTCCGTTGTCATCATGATTTTCAGCAGTAAATTCTTTAAAAGGAACAAGCTCTCTTTTGCCATTGCCATAGTGGATATGCACTCCTTTGTCCTTATAAGAAGGAACCTCATAGATCTCTACTAAGATATAATCGTTTCCTCCTTTGGAAGATTCTTTATCGACAGGGGTGAAAGCCATTAGAGAAGCAGAAATTACTGCAATCACAATAAGAATGTAGATAGCGTATTTTTTCATAAGTTAAAGTGTTTAGGTTTATAATTGAATCGGAAAAAATAATAAAATTTATCAGTATAAAACAATTTTTGCCTGTAATTTTGTTTCACTCAGGCAAATTGGGTTCTATATATGGCAATTTTTTGTTAGTTTTGGACTCAGATGCACTTTGCCCCATCAGATCAAACTGGTCCGGTACGAAGAAGATCTAAGAATGGATTGTTTTAAATAACTCAATAGGTGAATTTTCTCTATCCTCAGTTTTTGTTTGGCCTTCTGGCGATTTCCATCCCCATTGCAATACATCTTTTTAATCTTCAGAAGCCAAGAAAAATTTTATTTCCTAATGTCCGTTTCCTAAAACAGGTCCAGCAAAATACTTCCAACCAACTTAAGCTAAAGCACCTGCTGATCCTACTTTCCAGGATTTGCTTTATTATTTTCCTGGTACTGACCTTCGCTCAGCCTTTCCTGATCAATAAAGATGCTGGCAGGATGAAGGGGAAGCCTTTTGTATCGGTCTATCTCGACAACTCCTTTAGCATGCAAAACGAGCTTTCTCAGGAGAGCACGCTGGATATAAGCGTCAAATCTATTCAGCAGCTTACCTCGCTTTTCCCTGGTACTACTTCTTATGGTTTTCTTACCAACGATTTTGAAGGGAAGGATCAATACTTTCGCAACAAAGACAAATTGAACGAACGCATTGCAGAAATAAATTTTTCCAGCAATTACCGCGATGCTACGAGTATATTGAAAAGACAACATGAGAGTATGCTTTCTCAAGGTGCAGAGAACAAACATATTCTTTGGTTTTCCGATTTTCAAAAAAGTACTCTTGGTGATCTTTCTTCCCTGAAGTTTGATTCGAGTATTCATTATCATTTTGTACCTGTTCAGAATGTAGAAATTTCCAACGTGTCGGTAGATTCCTTATGGCTTGCCAGTCCGCTGGTGAAAGCGGGTGAAAACAATCTTCTGGAAGCAAACCTGCTCAATAGTGGTACCAAAGAGGTTCGGGAGCTTACCGTAAAGCTCTACATCGATAATATCCAGGTAAGCTCGGCGGTGATCGATATCAAACCGGGATCATATACCAAAACCTCTTTTGAATTTAACATCAACGGGGAAGGACAGAAGAAAGCTTCCATCCGTTTTGAAGATCATCCGGTGGTGTTTGACAATGAATATTTCTTCACCCTCAATGTATCACCTAAAATAAATATTCTTCATCTCTATGAAGGCAGTGGAGTGTATGTTTCGGATGTGTATTCCAACGAAACTATTTTCGACGCTGTCAACAATCGCTCTGGTGATTTTGATTATTCTAAAATTTCAACCACCGATCTTGTAGTGCTGGATGCTGTATCTACGATCTCTCCGGCACTTTTAAATTCGCTAAAAGATTTTGTGTCAAAAGGGGGAAGTTTATTGATATTCCCTGCGAAAGAGATTGATAAAAAAACGTATGAAGCCTTTGCGCTACAGTTCCAGCTTCCTGTGCCTGTATCGATGAAAAAAGATACTACGCAGAAGAATGCTTATGAAATGAGCAGTCCTGATTTCTCCAATCCTTTTTTTAGCAATGTGTTTGAGAAAAAAGATCCAAAAATGCTGATGCCTTATGCTTTCCCTGTGGTTCAATGGGGCAGGAGAGGAGAGCCATTGCTCCGTTATAAAAACGGAGAATCTTTTTTATCAGTAGTCCATTCTGGCAAAGGCGCTCTCTACCTGGCTGCTGCACCGCTCGACAACGATTATACCAATTTGCAGAAACATTCTTTCTTTGTTCCGATGATGTACAAGATAGCTTTCAATAGTATAGTTTCCTCCGAGCGACTTTCGTATTCTTTCCAGGAGCCTACCATTGCAATAGATTTGGGCGAAGAACATCAGGCGAAGGCCAATGCTATTTATTCTTTGCAAGGAAAAGATTTTAATATCATCCCTGCGCAATGGACCTCCTCTGATCTGTTGATGCTTGATCTTCCTTCCGAACAAATGCGCGCAGGATTTTATGATTTGATCCTAGATGGAAAAGTACAAAAGACGATTGCTCTAAACTATGGCAAGCAGGAATCCCGCATGGATTGCTATACTTCGGATGAATTGAAGAAAATGACTGCACAGTATAAAAATGTAAAAATCTATAATACTGAAAACAGCGATCAATTTACTGACTCTTTCCGCCAGGATAATCTAGGTACTCCTTTGTGGAAATATTTCCTCATCGGCGCCTTGCTGTTCCTGCTAATTGAGATCTTGCTGATCAGATTTTGGAAATAAAAAATTACTACTCTTACAAGTATGAAAATATTAATAAAAAACGCAACGATCGTAGACTTGAATGGCCCTTTCAACGGCCAGGTGAAAAGTATATTGGTAGAAAATGGTAAGATCCGTTTTGCCGATCCGTCTGTGTCTGCCGATCAGATCATAGAAGGAAAAAAACTTTGCGTTTCCATTGGTTGGTTTGATATGCGTGTTACTATGGGAGAGCCAGGTTTGGAGCATAAAGAAGATATAGACTCTGTCTCCGCTGCTGCTGCTGCCGGTGGTTTCACGGCCATTGCTTCTATGCCTAATACCAAACCTCCGGTACAGACCAAGGATGCTGTCTCCTATCTGCGCAACCGTACAGGAGGTTCGCTGGTTGAGATATATCCAATTGCTTCGGTTACGCTTGGCAACAAAGGAGAAGAGCTTACCGAAATGATCGATCTTCATACTGCAGGCGCCGTAGCTTTTTCTGATGGTGACAAACCTGTATGGCATACCGATGTGATGCTCAAAGCGCTTCAGTATACACAAACGTTCGAAGGTCTGGTGATCAACCATGCGGAGGATAAATTACTCACGCACGGCGCGCAGATGAATGAAAGCTTGGTGAGCACAAGACTTGGCCTGAGAGGTTTCCCAAAACTTGCCGAAGAGCTTATGGTGGCAAGAGATCTGCAAATTCTTGAGTACACAGGTGGAAGACTTCACTTCGCGCATGTTTCAAGCCCCGGCTCACTGGATCTGATCCGCACGGCTAAGAAAAAAGGATTACAAGTAACTTGCGAGATTGCCGTATACCAGTTGGTGTTGAATGAAGAACTGCTGACGAGCTTTGATACCAATTATAAAGTAAATCCTCCGCTTCGTGCGCAACAAGACATAGAAGCTTACTGGAAAGCCATCGCTGACGATACAATTGATGTGATCGTTTCGGATCATATTCCGCAAGATGTAGAAAGTAAAAATCTCGAATACGATCTGGCAGACTTTGGAATGATTGGCTTGGAAACAATGTTCGCCTTGCTCAATACCTACAATAAAAACATCCCGCTGGAAAAACTCGTCGCCAAATTTACGCAAGTGCCGAGAGATCTTTTGAAAATAGAAAAGCCTTCGTTGAACGAAGGTGCAATCGCGGAGCTCACCGTATTTGATCCGGAAGAAAGCTGGACCTACGAGGAAAAAAATATTCAATCAAAATCTAAAAACTCTCCGTTCGTCGGACAAACCTTGAAAGGAAAGGTGAAGGCAGTGGTGAAAGGTAAATTGGTGAAAGTCGGATCTTGATCTACTGAACTTTCAATATTGATAGAATTGAAAATGAAATAAAAAAGTGAAGGAGAGTGTGAGAATAATTGAGAATTATATAATTTTGTGACAACCTTAACTCAAACATATTTTTTAGACATGGAAGGACAAGAATTCACAAATCTTTTAGAATTTATCAGAAAAGGGGTCATTAACCTAAATAAAACCCAGGTTGAAGCGTACAAAAAAATTGATGACAATTTTGATTCAATCGACAAACGACTTGCTACACTGGAAGAGAGTATAAGCAAATTAACAGAAGATTCTGAAAGTTCTTTTACCACGGTAGGTAAAAAAATAGATGAACTGAAATATGAAGTTCACAAGATCCAGAAAGTTTCTAATTATTCAGAAGAATACGAAAATCTTATGAAGATCGTAAAATAGAAAAGGAGGCAAGCGCCTCCTTTTTTGCTGTAATTCAAATTCAATTAGTGGAGTAATTTATTTTTAACTAAACCATATGTATAAGTACCCATCACAGCTGCCGCCAGTGCAGCGGCCATCACAGTAAAGCCGTTTCCTATCAGAGCAAACAGTGGCCCCGGACATGCTCCGGTGAGCGCCCATCCTAAGCCGAAGATCAGTCCGCCTGGAAAATAACCTTTATGGTATTTTTTAGGTTCTATTTTTATAGGTTCACCCTGAATTGTTTTGATATTAAATTTTCTGATCAGCCACACAGAAAGCATGCCCACAGCTACTGCCGAGCCGATGATGCCATACATATGGAAAGACTGAAAGCGAAACATTTCCTGGATCCTGAACCAGGAGATCACTTCTGCCTTAGTAAGCACAATCCCGAAAAACATTCCGATCAAAAGAAATTTCAAATAGCGCATAAACATTAGTATAGAATGAAAGGTAAAATAAGATGTGTCATGAGCAATCCGCCGGCGAAGAAACCGGCTACGGCTATAAGCGAAGGCCAGTTCATGATTGAAAGTCCCATGATAGCGTGGCCGGAAGTACAGCCGTCGGCGTAGCGTGTGCCAAAGCCTACAAGAAAACCGCCGATTATAATTAAGGTAAAGCCTTGCCAGGTGGTCAAGGCAGACCAGTTGAATAATTCAGCGGGATTCATGCCCGTGGTATCCTGAATTCCCAGGCGATGCATATCGTGTATAGTAGCGTCAGAGATTTCTACAGTAGGATTTAAAAATGTGGCGGCAATCCATCCGCCGAGCAAGATCCCTGTGACAAGTACAAGGTTCCAGATTTCTTTTTTCCAATCGTATTCAAAGAAGTCCACTTTCATTGGAGTACACATTGCACATATATGTTTGAGCGAGGAAGAAAGCCCGAAAGATTTATTTCCCAGCAATAGCAAGGCGGGTACCATCAGTCCGATCAATGGGCCGGAGATATACCAGGGCCAGGGTTTTTGGATCAGTTCCAGCATATGGTTTTATATTTGTATTGTTTATAACATTAAATTATATAAAAAGATTTTGACCTCCTGCATAAATAAAATTATAATCAAATTCGTACCACCGATTTGCCCTTTATCAAGATCAAACTCAATAGATACTCACGAAAAAAAGACTTATATTTAAACATGCTCTTCAACAGTTTCCAGTTTCTAATTTTCTTCCTGGTAGCAATTTTTATTTATTACCTGATCGCACAACGCTATCGATGGATTTGGCTTCTTTTTTCCAGTTGTGTTTTTTATATGGCCTACAAACCCGGTTACATTCTTGTGATCTGGGCGATCGTTCTGATTGATTACTGTGCAGCCTTGCTAATCGAGCGGAGTGTTGATCAAAGAAGAAAGAAGCTTTTGTTGGCAATTAGTTTGATCAGCAATATCGGCATTCTTGCTTATTTCAAATACCATAATTTTCTTTTAGAAAGCGTTGAAGCAATCTTTGACTGGAGCAATCATCCCCGTCATTTCCGCATGCATGAACTGGTCTTGCCGCTTGGACTTTCTTTTCACACGTTTCAATCTATGTCGTACACGATTGAAGTAGCCAAGGGTAGACAGAAAGTGGAAAAACACTTAGGCTATTTTGCTACTTATGTATTTTTCTTTCCGCAGATGGTAGCAGGGCCGATAGAGAAATATGCAACGCTCGGAAAAGAACTTCATAAAACGATCCATTTCCAGTATGCCAATATCAGCAATGGGTTTCGCCTGATGTTGTATGGATTGTTTGTAAAAGTAGCCCTGGCAGACAGCCTGTCGGTGCTGGTGGATCCTGTGTTCGAACATCCTGAATATTATACCACTGCTACGCTTTGGATCTCGGTTTTCTTTTTTTCAATCCAGATCTATGCCGATTTTTTAGGATACTCTACGATCGCGGTAGGGGTGGCAAGTTGTTTGGGAATACATTTAATGGATAATTTTAATCATCCTTATTTTTCGCTCAACCTGATCGACTTCTGGAAGCGTTGGCATATTTCGCTTACCAATTGGTTTAGAGAATATGTTTATTTTTCCTTAGGAGGAAACAGGGTAAATTATTTTCGCTGGCTCAGAAATATATTATTGATCTTCGCGCTGAGCGGCCTCTGGCATGGTGCAGACTGGCATTATATCTGGTGGGGAATTGCACATGGTATTTTCTATTTATTGGAAACTCCTCTTAATGGATTAGCCATAAAAAATAAATTCATAAAAGTTGTAATGATCCTTTCAAATTTTGTTTTGATTTCCTGGATCTGGATTTTATTTCGCGCAAAGGATTTGAAAACGGCAGGATTTATTTTTACAAATTTATTTGAAAAGCACGAAGATAAAGTGTTCTCCGAAATACCGTATAAAGTTTTCTTTCTGCTAATAGTATTCGGTGCGATCGAATACTTTACAAGAAATAAACGTTTTGATCAATGCCTGCAAAACCAGTCGCTTGTGGCGCGTTGGAGTACATATACAGTATTACTTTTCTGCGTATTACTGTTTTGTGAAATTCATTCCAAACCATTTATCTATTTTCAATTTTGATCTATGAAAACAGTATTCTATAAATCGTTGGTTGGAATAGTTTTGATAGCCTTGTTGTATCTTCTTTGCAATGCGATCTATCGTAAAATATACTGGCAGGAAGATTTGAAGAAAAATGACGAACACCATTTGCTCGAACAATTTCAAAACGGCGTTCAGCAATCCGACATACTTTATTTCGCCGAATCGTCCAACGCGAGTTTTGTGCCTTCCGATTCGATCCGGAAATCTATCTCTTCCTTGACGAATGACTATTATCCCAACCTCCGTATCGGTGCGGTAGAAAAAGGAGCGATGCATGCAGGAATTTTTAAAACATTGATCCGTCAAATCCCGGATAGCAGCAAAGTAAAGGCGATCGTGGTGACTATGAACTTACGTTCATTCGGTATAATATGGATCAATTCGATCTATGAAAATTACTGCGAGCAGTTGAGTATTTTGTATAGCGGAGATCCGCCGTTGTATAACAAACTTAGGCTAGTGTTCAAAATGTACGATTATGAAGAAGATTGGCAACGAAAAGAAAGATGGATCAAAGAATTTAAGGATGTGAAGCTCAAAGCCCCGTTCCCGTTAAAGTATCAGACCATTCATCAGTGGGACAAAGAATTATTCGCCTTACCTGATTCTGCTAATTATAACAAAGTATTGGCTACTCAGTTTGTGAAATTATTCGGTTTTAATATCGACACGGTTTCTAATCCGCGCATAAAAGATTTTGATGAGATTGTAAAAATATGTCAGAAGAAAAATATCCATTTGTATTTTAATCTTTTGGCAGAAAACACACAAGCTGCGCAGCAATTGACCGGCAACGAATTGGTACAAATGATGCTCATTAATAAAAATTTATTAATCGATCGTTACCAGAAAAATGGAGTGACGGTGGTAAACAATTTACAACTGGTGAACGACGAAGATTTTACCGACCGTGATTTTCCTTCCGAACATTATGATCAAACAGGCAGGCAGATCATTGCAGCCAACCTGGCTAAAGCATTGCAAAAAGATTTTTCGCAGTATTACAAAGAGCCGAAATGATCTATTTATTAAAGGCGAAACAACTTCAACGCATTTTCAGTAGTGATCTTTTCTACTTCCTCCACCGGAATATTTTTTAGATCGGCTACTTTTCTTGCTATGATAGGGATGTAGGAAGGCTCATTTCTTTTGCCGCGATAAGGCATAGGCGCCAGGTAAGGGCTATCTGTTTCGAGCACGATATGTTCTAACCCAACGGAAGGAATTATTTTATCCAAACCACCATTTTTAAAAGTCACTACACCACCAATTCCAAGTTTGAAACCAATGGAGATCACTTCCTCTGCTTCTTCCATGTTGCCGGAGAAACAATGAAAAATTCCCGTAAGCGTATTGCTTTTTACCGACTTGATCACATCCATCGTTTCACGAAAAGAATTCCTGCAATGGATCACAATGGGTAGACGATGTTTCTCTGCCAGCGCCAATTGGATCCTGAGCGCTTCTTCCTGCTGTGTTTTGAAACTTGTATCCCAGTAAAGATCGATCCCGATCTCACCTACTGCAGAAAACGAACGTTTGTTTAGCCAGTCTTCTACAAGGTACAGCTCTTTTTCAAAATCTTTTTTTACATAACAGGGATGAAGTCCCATCATAGGAATACATTGCTGAGGATATTTCAATTCCAGCTCCATCATTTCATCAATAGACGTATGATCCACGTTGGGCATATAGATCTTTTGCACCCCCACTTCCCAGGCCTTATCCAGCATGGCCTGGCGGTCTTCTTTAAATTCCTCGGCATAAATATGGGCGTGTGTATCGATGTACATAAGAAGTTATGAATGTTGAGTTATGAATTATGAATGTATTTGAAACTTCACTTTGATAAAGCTAGCGATATAGGGGAAGAAAAAAAAGTATAAAAAATAGTTATGGATTATGAGTTACAAAATTTTCATCCGTAACTCATAATCTATAACTCATAATTCTAAAGATCCAAAATCGTGAATTCCACTCTTCTGTTCTTAGCCTTGTTTGCCGGTGTGGTATTTGGTACCACTGGTTTAGTCTGGCCGTATCCTTTAGAAGAAATTCTTTCGTCGGCGATGCCTTTGCTTTCCAGGTATTTGGCTACAGCGGCCGCGCGGTTGTTGGAGAGCGTGAGATTGTTGGCGGCTTTACCTACGTTGTCCGTATGTCCGCCGATCTCTATTTTCACTTCAGGGTATTCGTTCAGGAAGGATACTACCTTATCAAGCTCTACAAATGATTCTTCTTTTAGAGTAGCTTTTCCTGTTTCGAAGAATACGTTGTTGAGTTTCACAGAAGAACCAACTTCAAGTGGAGAGAGGTAAAGGTCTTTGTAAATTTTCACCGGAGTACTTTCTTTGCTCAGGTCTATCGGTTCAAATACAGGGAAGTATTGCGGAGCGGCAGCGTTTACAATATATGACTGGCCGATCGGGATTTCCATATAATAATCTCCGGTATTTTTATCGATGCGTGCATTTTCAAATACTACATCGTTTACTTTGATCGTAGTAGGGACCTTTGCAGGCAGCGGTTTGTTTGACTTGCGGCTTAGGACTTTCCCGGTAAGAGTAGCCATTAATTTTATTTCTGTTGCATACAAGTTTTTGTCCATCACCTGGTATTCGTCTACGGCATTTAAGTTCAGGTATTCCACATCAGGAGTAAATTTGTCGGCAAGCACTTGTAGGCTGTGGTTGCTGCCATAGGGCACTTTGATCTGGTAAGTGCCGTTGTTAAGATCAATGATCACTGAATCTGTGATCACGCCGTCCAGCGCTACTCTTGGATTTGTATAAGCAGGAATTCTGGTATTTGTTTTTCTGTTCAGCATTTTACCTTGTACCAATACATAAGGCAATGGCGCTACTTTTAAGTTGATCGTAGTATCGGTATATTCCCGGATGCCTGATACATCAAGGATCTCAGGAGTAGAGACGAAATTTTTAACTTCCGCGTAGATCGAATATTTTTTACCTAAAGGTAATTTTATTTTATAGTTGGAAGAATCCGGATTCACGATGGCGCTGTCTACCACTTTACCATCAGCCATAATGGTGTATTTGTAACGAGTAGTGATCGGCGCATTTTTGCTGGTGTTGATCACCAGTCCGGTGATTACTACAAAAGGATTTTCTTCAAATATTTTTACGCGATAGATATCTGATTTTGCATTTCCTTCTTTATCCGAACAGAAATAAGCCCAACTGCCTTTGATGTTGGTTTTGTAATAAGAATCCCAGGCAGGTGAATTGATCGTGTCGTTCAGCATTACCGGCTCTGTCCATTTGCGGTAGCTATCGTCAATTCTCGTTGAACGCATAACGTCGAACAGCTCGCCTTTAAAGCGGTTGGCTGAAAAGTACAGGTATTGATTATCGGCGCTCAGGAAAGGCGCTTCTATGCTTCCGTAATCATTGATGTTGCGGATTTTTTTAGGCTTACCCCATTTACCTTTGCTCGATTTTCTGCTGATAAAAATATCAAGTACTTCGCGATTCCATTTTTTAGTATAGGTGAACAAAAGTGTATTTTGATCAGTGCTCATGTAGGCATTGCTCACAGCGCCTTTGTTTTGTTTGGAGTAGGCAGGAATTTTGATCTTTTTTGGTTTGTCCCAACTGCTGTCGCCTGTAATCGCTACGGTACTCAGTCCGCGTTTCTTCCATTTTACATTTTTCTTGGAATAAATACCACTAACCACCAATTCTTTTCCGTCTTGCGAAATGGAAACGATGCCATTGTTTCTTGCCGTATTCAAAGGGAAAGGCAAGTGCTTAGCCTGTGACCAACTGCCGTCGGGAAGAAGTTTTGCATACCATATATCCATACTTTCATCTTTGCCAAAAGTATTTTCCGGGTGATTGATCCTGTTAAAATAAAGTGTTTTCCCATCAGGAGAAATGACAGGATTAATGTCGCTATATTCTGTATTGACGCCACCTTTGAGCTTCTGAGGAATGAAAGAGCTCTGTCCTAACAATAAAAAATTGTTTAGAATCAGGAAGCATAAAAGTAAACTTTTTTTCATAAGTGCTTTTTTCAAAATTATTATAAATAAGGTTGTAGTTAGTCTTCGTGTGTTTGTCTTTCAGGTAGACGTGTTCTTCCAAAGACAAGGTTTACCCCGGTACGTACACTGAGATTATTGGTGTTGAAAGGGTTTAGCACAAGCATATTATCGCCCACCACGTAGATCTGGAAAGGCCCAGGTTTGAGCATCAATCCGAAGCCCATATTGTTGTAGCTATTTTTGCGTACGTTGTACGATATTACAAAATTCAGAATTCTTCCGGCTCTTTGGATAAAGGCAACCGAACCTGCGGGACGTAAGCCATGATAAAATTCTCCGTATCCTGTCAGGGCTATCTTAGTATTTCTGCCAAGACTATAAGCGGCCGATAAATAAACAGAAGGTGTCAGCATCGTTCTATAATGGGAGATCTTTTTCTGATCGAGGTGGAATCTTTTGCTCAATGTATCTACGTAATCGTTGAGTGCTACATCTCCTTTGTTTACAAGGCTGTCGAGGCTAATTCCTTGAAATTGATAAGTACCGTTGATAGCATAAGATTGTGCATTTGTTTTCCAGTTGATAAAGCCAATGTTGTTCAGTGCACCTGTAAAGCTCCATCTTTTATTCGGAGTATAGGAAGCGCCCAGGTCTGCACCAAGTCCTTTGTTACTGAAATTTTCGATCGAGTTGAGAAGATTGATATTCTTGCTGTCGTAAGGAATTACAGAAGCAGAATAGGCTTGCATATTGGCCGATAACGTATGTTGATAAAATGCATTGTCAATTGAGACTGTACCACTGGAGCGTGCGGTATAGAAATCGTTCAACCCCTGAAGGAATTTCAGACGAACACCGTAGCGCCATTTGCCTCCGTCTTTTGCACGGGTAAGGCCCAGTGCGTATTCATTATACTGCATGGCATTGATGCCAAGGTTATTCAGATCTACCGAGCTGCCGATGTACTGTGCGTTTCCATACCAGGCAAGACTGAAAAGATCGCGCGGGAAATTGAAACGAATATTGGTGATGTTGGTAGCATTCAACGAAACATAAACATTTCTCACCTTTACACGGAAGCTTAACAGATCTATGGCCGTGCTTGTGTTTAGATAGTTGTTCGTCTTAGCCATTTTTGCGATCGCCTTATCCAGGTTTACCTGATATGAGGTATCACTTGTTTTTACTACATGTATATCCTTAGCTACAAAAGGAGAGAAGTACACATTGCTATACAAGGAAGAGATTGCCGGCAGGCCTATACTTACTTTTTGCTCCGGTACCGCTGTAGGATTTACATAAGTAGATTGAAATACATTGTTCATATGAAACAATGTCATTTCATGCTGCCCGAAAGATGCGGTACTTAGCGTAAGCAGGATGAAAAAAATAAATAAGTTCTTGTTCACTGTATATAATAATTAAGATCGTTCGTTCATTATTTCTTATTGAGGTTCACCGACAGTTTGGCTTTCATCCCCAGGTTGATCAACAGGTAATCGGAATCAATATTAGAGACGCTGTTGGTCGTGAGGTTGTAATAGAAATACATGTTCTTATTTTTCGTCAATCTATTGTATCGGGTCTTGTCTATCTCAACGGTCAGTTCTTTAACGAGCTTAGGATTGCCCGGATCAATTATGCGCTGGTTGGCATCAAAGAGCGAATCGACATATACACCACTGTCGTCGGCAAAATAAATTTGTGCGAATCCGCTAAATGGGAAGGTATTTTCAAAGCGAAGTTTAAATTCAACTTCTTGGAAAAGCGATTCCACAGAATCCTGATCAGTAGGCAGCTCAATGCTGGCAGTGTCTGTCATGGTAACACTCGTAAAGCCCGGTACTTTAGGGATCGTATCGTTGAGCGTTATTTTCTTTTCCAGAAAAGGAACCGCAATCTCTGGCTGGTAAGTCCAGGTGTTTACTTTTTTAAAATCATCCAGATCTTTTTTATAACAGCCGGACAACAGGAGAGTAATGCAGGAAGCCGATAATAACAGTATCCATACATGTTTGTTTAAAAAAGACATATGTTTATTTTAAAGGTTTATTAATATCAATACTAGAAAAAAAAGAGCATATTGTGTTTATATTTATATCTAAAATTAGGATTTTAAATATAAAACATAGGTTTTTAAGAACATCTGATTCATAGGTAATTTTTATAAGAGCATGATCAACAAGGTAATAGATTCAGTTGAAAAAGCCATAGCCGATATTACGGATAATTCGGTAATAATGTTCGGCGGATTTGGACTTTCTGGTATTCCGGAGAATAGTATTGCCGCTATTTTAAAGGCGAATACTAAAAATTTGACCTGTATTTCAAACAATGCGGGGGTAGATGGATTCGGATTGGGACTTTTATTGAAAAATAAGCAGATCAAAAAAATGATTTCCTCTTATGTAGGAGAAAACGAAGAATTTGAAAGGCAACTCTTGTCGGGAGAACTGGAAGCAGAGCTGATTCCCCAGGGTACGCTGGCAGAGCGCATCCGTGCAGGCGGCGCGGGGATTCCTGCGTTTTTTACTCCAGCAGGCGTGGGCACGGAAGTAGCTGAAGGCAAAGAAACACGCGAGTTTGACGGCAAGTTGTACCTCATGGAAAGATGGCTGCGCGCCGATTTCAGTATTGTGAAAGCCTGGAAAGGTGATACCGCTGGAAACCTTATCTACAAAGGCACCTCACGCAATTTCAATCCGATGATGGCCGCTGCAGGCCGTATCACTATTGCAGAAGTAGAAGAGTTAGTGCCGGCAGGTGAATTGGATCCAAACCAAATTCATACTCCAGGTATTTATGTAACGCGTATTTTTAAAGGAGAGAAATACGAAAAAAGAATTGAGAATCTTACCGTGCGTACGGAGTAGCATTGTAGGAAAAGTATAAAATAATTAATTCTATAATTACGGGTTCATCTTTTTAAATAATAAATTATAATGTTGATGATCAGCTGTTTTTGTATTTTTAAATCTGGTTCCAAGCTATATGTTTTTAACCTTTTTTTATATTCTCCTGCTATTGTGACCTGCTGATATCTTCCTAAATTTGCAATATAAATTTAACACCAATGAAACAACTAAACCGCTGGCAGATCGATTGCACACATACTCCTGAAACTATTGACAGGATCTTATTACCTATCCGCAAAAGAGGGTTGAGTGTAAACAACCTTAATTACCAGAAAAAAGACAACGGGCATGCAGTGTGTACGATTGAGTTTGAAATTGAAGAGTCGGATATTGAACGAGTATACAAAAATCTTATCCGCATCTACGACATCCTTGGTGTGACCAGGCTTAGCTAAGTGTTATAGAATTATCCTCATACTATTTCTTTTAGAAACAGATAGCCGGATGCCAGATACCGGATGAGTGCGATAGTAAGTATCTTATTGACTTAATAAAGAACATATCTGGTATCCGGCATCTGGTATGCATTATTAATTTAATACTTATATGTCGAGTTCAAAAAGCAAATCGGTTCCCTTATATGGTATTGAGATCTTTTCCCGCAAAGAAGGGAAAAGACAATACGAAGTGGAAGTTTTTGACAGCAACCGGCATTTTGAAGTACACTATCCACACCGTCACGATTTTTTTGAGATCCTTTTTCTGACGAATGGTCATGGCATGCATACGATCGATTTCAAAGATTATACGATCAAACCAAACTCTATATTCTTTCTTTCGCCAGGACAAATTCATTCGATCTCGCTTTCCAAAGATATCTACGGATACATCTTTCTTTTTTCTCCTGAGTTCTTCCTGATCAATAAAACAGATAAAAATAAGATCTTCGAATTTCCTTTCTTCTACAACACAAGCGATGAAAATCCTCCGCTGGAATTGAGTAATGCAAACGATATAGAATTCCTAAAACAATTGTTTGTAAAAGGCTGCGAAGAAAATATAGCTCACGCACCCGACTCCGAAGAAATAATTCATGCAATCCTGGATCTAATCCTGATGTATTGCAAAAAGCTTTATCCTCAACAGTCCGGCGGCTCTGGTATGAAGAAAGGAAGGTTGATGGTGAAAAAATTCAAGCAGCTGATCGAAGAGCGGTACAAAGAAAATTTTTCTGTGAAAGACTACGCCGAGTTACTATCTGTAACGCCTAATCATTTGAACGAAACAGTAAAAAACGTAATGGGTCGCACCGCATCAGATCTGATCGAAGAAAAAATGATCATCGAAATAAAAAAACTTTTGCTGCATACCGACCTCACCGCTACAGAAGTAGCCGACACACTCAACTTTTCCGATCAATCGTACTTCTCTAAGTTTTTTAAAAAACATGTAGGCATGGCACCCGGAGAATTCAGGGCTGATAAGAAATGAACCGTTCTAAACTTTCCATCCGATACCAGGAACAAGAGCTACTAAGCACTTCTATGGCAGACCCTGGACTGTATAAAACTTATCACCATCAATCGCTTCATACACTTTCGGGTATTGAACTGCATAATTTTTCATTTGAAACCAAACGCGCCCACCGGCTTACATCGGAATATACGCAGCCCGGATATAAGATCACGTTATGTGCAGAGGGATATGCAGAAAATATTTCTTCGCGAAAAGAGAAGTATTATTTTGCTTCTATGCATGCACTGAGATACAAGATCAGGCAAGGAAGCTCAGAAAGTCTTTTGAATAAAAATTCGCAAGTAAACATCACTCATATTTATCTCCCCGATTCATTGAAGCCTGAAGAAGGATGGCCGGGAGAGGACGCTATTCAGTCTTTTACAATTTCACCATTCCTTTTGCAACAAGCGCAACTACTACTATCCAGGCATAGTAACACAGTCTTTGAAAAATTTGAAACAGAATCAAAATTGTTTGAGTTGCTATCGTATTTGATAAAGCCTTTATCTTCAAGTTTAGAAAAAAATATTTCTCCGTCCATCATCGAAGTCCGCGATTTTTTGGAAGCCAATAGAGAAGGGATACAAAGCATCAAAGCGCTGGCGCGAAGGGCAGGAGTAAATGAATTCAAACTAAAGAAAGAATTCAAAGCCCTAACGGGAAAAGGAATTTTTGAATACCAGCAAGACCAGATACTTGAAACAGCACGTTTGTTGATCGTTGCAGGTGCTACGGTGAAGGAAACAGCAGAAAAGGTAGGGTATAATCATACGGGAAATTTTTCAAAAGCCTTTTATAAAAAATTCGGTTACCATCCTTCAAGTCTTCATCATTCCTGATCGCATCTTTTATACTCCCGATTGGATATCTGTTTATTTATGCGTCGGGATGATCTTTGTAAAAAAAGATCATGAAAGCCTACAGCATACACCGGCATGGCCCGGCCAGCGAGGTATTTGAGACAATCTCATTGCCAATTCCCGAACCAGAAGAAGGCGAGCTACTGATCCGGGTAAAAGCTACGTCCATCAACCCGCTTGATATTCGGATCCGAACAAGCTCTGTCAAGCCCCGCACCTTTCCTCTTATTCTCGGATACGACGTAAGCGGCGTAGTAGAAAAAATTGGAAGTAGTGTAATTAATTTTAAACCCAATGATCGTATATACGCTTCGCCGCATGTATACCGCCAGGGAGCCAATGCCGAATATGTTGTGGTAAAGGCAGCCCTTGCCTGCCAGATGCCTGAGATTTCCTTTGAAGCCGCTGCCGCGGTACCGCTCGCAGGCCTGACAGCCTGGGAAGCATTACACGATAAATTGAAAATTCCGTCCGGAGAGACAATCTTGATCCACGGAGGAGCAGGAGGAGTGGGACATTTCGCTATTCAGTTTGCCAAATTGCATGGATGCAAGGTGATTACTACCGCAGGAAGGGAAGAGTCAAAAGAATTTTGTAAAAAACTAGGCGCCGATCTTGTGCTTGATTATAAAGAAGATTGGGACGAACAGTTGAAGGAGAAATACAAAAACGGACTGCAATATATTTTTGATACGGTAGGAGGAGACACCTTCCTTCGTTCGGGCTCACTGGCAGCGGTGAATGGCAATATTGTAACCATTCTTCCTGTGAATTATGAAAAGTTAGGATATACTTTTCTCACGCGCAATATTAATTTGTTTTACGAATTCATGGGCGTACCATCTGTCTATAATATAGCGCCGGAGACACAAGGGAAAAAACTGGAGATCCTAAAAAATTTTATCGAAGCAGGTTTGCTAAAGCCGCATATAGGGAAAATATTTCCATTTGAAAAGCTTGCGCAAGCCCATGAGTGGATGGAGCGGGAGCACACGTTAGGAAAAATTGTGGTAGTGTCTGAACCTTGATTCTATATGTGAAGCGTTATCTAATGTTGACAGCAGGGTGATTGTTTGTGGGGACACAAACAATGACGAAATATGTTAGGAGAGATTGTGTTTGTTTTAAAAAAAATACACCTATAAGGTTTCTGAAAACCTTATAGGTATAGACTCTCCGGACCCCTTCTACGGAGAGCGGTATAAGCGAATTAGTTTTTAGGAAAGATCCCGATCGAAGCAAGGTGCGTGATGAAATCGGAATTAGTTTGTTTTTCGTTTTCCAGGCTTTTCAAAATTTCAGGTTTAGGAATATTGAAGTCATAGAGCTCAAAAATGTTGGAAAGATATTTTACAAATTTTTCTTTTGACTTTGCCTTGTCAGTTCCCCAGTCCATATCGCCCACTTTCGCTTTCAGAAAGGGCTCCATGTCGTCAAATGGATTTACATCATGTACAGGACTGTCGGAAACGCTGAAGTACATTTTAGAGATCCAGCGGAATTTGTTTTCGGGGGTGAATTCTGTTTTTTCGCTCATATGATCGTTGTTTAAAAAGTTTATTAATCATTGATATTACTTAAAAAAAAGATTTCATTCAATGGTTTGGAAATAAATTTGTGTAAAAGAAAGGTTTCTGTCATTGAGCGCCTTTAGCTAACAAAATCCATAAAAACTACCTAAACTTCCAGAGAAAGGACGCATACAATCCATCCTTTCTGTACCATCTTTGCAAGAGGAATGACTTCCTAGTTTTCAAGAAACATAAAAATCAAAAACCTATAAAAATGGCTAATTACTTTAATACGCTTCCTTTAAGAGAAAAATTGAACCAACTAGGCGTTTGCGAATTCATGGACAGAAGTGAATTTTCAAAAGGCGTAGAAGCATTGAAAGGCAAAAAGATCGTGATCGTGGGTTGCGGTGCACAAGGCTTGAACCAAGGCTTGAACATGAGAGACTCTGGCCTCGATATTTCTTATACGTTGAGAAAAGAAGCAATCGATGCAAAAAGACAATCCTGGAAAAACGCTACCGACAATGGCTTCAAAGTTGGTACTTACGAAGAGCTGATCCCTTCTGCTGACCTGGTGATCAACCTGACTCCGGACAAGCAACATACTGCTGTAGTAAGCGCTGTAATGCCATTGATGAAAAAAGGTGCTACTCTTTCTTACTCTCATGGCTTCAACATCGTGGAAGAAGGAATGCAAATTCGTAAAGATATCACCGTGATCATGGTGGCTCCTAAGTCTCCGGGATCTGAGGTGAGAGAAGAATATAAAAGAGGTTTCGGTGTGCCTACGTTGATCGCTGTGCACCCTGAAAACGATCCGGAAGGAAAAGGCTGGGAGTATGCAAAAGCCTATTGCGTAGGTACCGGTGGAGACAGAGCAGGTGTGCTTCGCTCTTCTTTCGTAGCAGAAGTAAAATCTGACCTGATGGGCGAGCAAACAATCCTTTGCGGCCTTTTGCAAACAGGTTCTATCCTTTGCTTCGACAAAATGGTAGAAAAAGGAATCGACAAAGCATATGCAGCAAAACTGATCCAGTACGGATGGGAAGTGATCACCGAATCTTTGAAACACGGTGGTATCACAGCTATGATGGACAGACTTACCAACCCTGCAAAAGTAAAAGCGTTTGAATTGTCTGAAGAATTGAAATTGATCATGCGTCCTTTGTTCCAAAAACATCAGGACGATATCATGAGCGGAGAATTCTCTTCTACCATGATGACCGACTGGAAAAATGACGATAAGAATCTTCTTACCTGGAGAGCGGCTACAGCAGAAACAGCTTTCGAAAAAACTGCTGCAGGTGATATGAAAATTTCTGAGCAGGAATATTATGACAACGGACTTCTAATGGTAGCCATGGTTAGAGCTGGTGTAGAGCTTGCCTTTGAAACAATGACCGAGGCAGGTATCAAAGATGAATCTGCTTATTACGAATCACTGCACGAAACTCCATTGATCGCAAATACAATCGCTCGTAAGAAATTGTTTGAAATGAACAGAGTGATCTCCGATACTGCTGAGTACGGCTGTTACCTGTTTGACCATGCTTGTAAGCCACTGTTGGCAGACTTCATGAAGAAGATCGACAGCGATGTGATCGGTAAAAATTTCAATGCTGGAAAAGACAATGGCGTAGACAATAAGAAAATAATCGCCATCAACGAAGTGATCCGTTTCCACCCAATCGAGATCGTCGGAGCAGAGCTTCGCGAAGCGATGACTTCAATGAAACAGATTAGCTTAGGATAATACCTGAATAAATAATAATAGAAATCCCGGCTGGTTATACTAGCTGGGATTTTTTGTTTGTTGTAAATACCGTCATTGCGAGGAGTCGCTGCATAGCAGCGACGACGAAGCTAACAGATTGCTTCGTCAGTCGGCCTTCGGCCTCCTTCCTCGCAATGACGGTTTCAATTTTCAATTTATTATCTTGCACTCATGAAAAAGCAAACACTAAACAATCTCCCTCTCTGGCAATTCGAAAATCTTTCGGCAGAAAAAAACATTCGCCATTTCGTCTCTGGCCGTGATGGAGGCTATAGCGAAGGCTCCCTGGGTGGTTTGAATCTTAGTTATAAAGTAGGAGATAATCCGGAGCATGTACAAAAAAATCGTGCATTGCTGGCAAATGCTTTTTCTGTATCGGCGGATAAACTTATTTTTCCGGTTCAAACACACAGCAATTATATTAAAACAGTAACTGAAAAAATTACACCGGAAGATCTTGAAGATACCGATGCGCTGATCACTAATACCAAAGGAATTATGATCGCCGTGATGTCGGCAGATTGTGTGCCGGTGTTGTTGTACGATCCGGCAAAACAAGCAGTTGCTGCAATACATGCAGGCTGGCGAGGTACCGTGAGCGAGATCGTAAAATGTACGATCGAAAAAATGCAAAAAGAATTCGGAAGCAATCCTTCTGATATCATCGCAGCCATTGGTCCTTCGATCTGTGAAGAAGTATATGAGGTAGGAGAGGAAGTTATTAAGGCAGTAGAAAAAGTGTACGGTTCTAAAAATGGAATTATCACACGCGAACAAAACGGCAAAGGTTTTTGCAATCTCTGGGAAGCTAATAGAATTCAATTGATCAACGCAGGAGTGCTTTCAGCCAACATAGAAGTAGCAGCGATGTGCACCTATCAGAATGCCGACCTGTTCTTCTCTGCACGTCAATCAGGCAATACAGCGGGAAGGTTTGCGGCGGGAATTGGATTGGCTTAAAAAATTATACGTATTGCGAGGAAGAAGGCCGTAAGGCCGACTGACGAAGCAATCTGTTAGCTACGCAGCCTTGTTGTTTTGAAACTAGTCGTGATTAGAAATAGACACAGGCTCCATAGCTAACGGATTACTTCGTAGCGTGCCGCTATAGCGTCACATTTCTCACAATGACTTCCTAAAAATTAAGTATCTAAAATGGAACTACTCCTATACGTAAAACCCAATTCCAAAATAGACCAGATCAGTTACGATGAGCAAGGCAATTTAAAGGTCAGAATAAAAGCTTTGCCAGTAGACGGAAAGGCCAATAAATACCTGCAAGAATACCTGGCAGAAGTCTTCAAAGTATCAAAATCAAAGGTAAAGATCCTGAAAGGTACTACCAGCCAGCACAAAAAAATAGAGATCGAAGCTCCTGAAGTAGAGGTTTTGACAGTTTTACAATCCTTTAAAAAGCTTTAAATTTCTATAAAAACACAGTTTTGAAATTTTTTTGAAATAAAATATTACAATTTTTTATCTAAATAATTCCATTTTACGTATAATCTAATACCAAATAACACCATTATGAAAAGAGTGAGGAGTATAGCAGGTTTGATCGTGTTGGTATTTTTATGTTCAAGCTTGCTCATGGCAGAGTCCGACAGGGAGATGTTGGTAAAAAGATGGAAGGTGACCCAACACCAGAAGTCAGGTAAGGCAGTGCCCCTTACAGAGAACGATTTTATTCAATTAAGAAGCGACGGCGTATACGAACACGCGCGAAACAACTACTACGCAAAAGGAAGCTGGGCTTTGAATGCCGATGAGCTGGTTATCAACAACAATGGCGAGTATAAATGGAAGGTCGTTTCGATTTCTCCGAGCAATATGTCGCTCGTACGAGGTGCAGATGAAACTATGGATCTTCAGGTAGTGGAAATGCCTGCACCTGCACCGAAGGGAAGCTCCGTGAAGATGCAACAACTATGCACTGGCAAGTGGCGTCCAAACGAACATCACAAAGGCGCAACGGCAGCTAAATTTATGCCCTCTGATAATATCTCTTTCTTTGCCAACGGAACTTATGAAAAGATCATGAACAATGTGTATTCAAAAGGAGTCTGGAAGCTTAACAAAGAAGAGACAGAGCTTACCATCGACAGTGAAATGTGGAAAGTAGAAAATGTGTCGATGCTGATTATGAAGATTACCAAAATGCCAGAGACCGAGGAATTCATGGTCTTCGCACATACAAGATAAAAAATAGGTTATGTGTTAATTAGTGAATTAGGGAATTAATTTTTTTCAAGGATTATAAAGCGATAGTCAAATTTATTTTTCTCGTCTGCTTTATAATCCTTTTCTTCTTTTATAGTCCAGGCTTTTTTATCAAACCTAAAAAAAGTATCTGCTTCAAAGCGACCTCGTACTTCTGTCAAATAGATCCTGTCGGCCTTATCCAGGGCGAGTTTGTAGATCTCTGCTCCACCGGTGATCATGGCTTCTGTTTCGCCAGCTGCTGCTGCTTTTTGAAGAGCTTCTTCTATTGAGTTTACAACAATACATCCTTCGGCCTTATAAGATTGGTCGCGCGTAACGATTACTGTAGTTCGACCAGGCAGTGGCTTACCGATTGATTCGTATGTTTTTCTTCCCATGATCATATGATGGCCCATGGTTTTTTCCTTGAAAAATTTCAAATCAGCAGGAAGATACCAAAGGAGTTTTTTATCCTTGCCAATTGCGCCATCCAGGTCGGTTGCTACTATTATGGAGATTGTCATTTTGTTTCGTTGAATTATTGATGCCGGATACCAGATACTGGATTCCAGATGAAAATGCAAATGTTAGGTAGTTCTATCCGGTTCAGTTTTGAAATTACCATTGTAAATTTTAAATCATAAGTTTCCTTTTGTTTTCCGTCCTTTCCTTTTGCTGGCGTCCCCGCCAGCAAAATATAATTTTCCCCACGATAAAGTTATAGCTTGTATCCTCGCAGGAATTCTTCTACTGTCATTCTTTTCTTTCCTTCCAATTGCAGGTCTTTAATTGAAAGCACTCCTTGCGCAGTGTGGAAATAAAGATAACTCTTCTGGTCCGTTTCTATTTCGCCCGGAGCTTTGGTGGAATTGTCGGAAATTTTTTCTGTTTTGAAAATCTTCATTGTTTTTCCCTGTAGCTCTGTCCAGGCCGCCGGATAAGGGCTCAGGCCGCGGATGAAGTTTCGGGTTTCCTCCGCAGGTTTATTCCAATCGATCTTACAGGTTTCTTTGTGAATTTTAGGAGCCGATTTTAAAGTAGCAGAAAATTCCTGTGGCACAGGTTTGTAATTGTTTTCTTCAATTGCACGTACTGTTTTCAGTACGAGTCCGGCGCCTTTTATTTTTAATCGGTTATAAAGCTCTTCAAATGTATCGTTCTCACCGATCGTTTCTTTCTCGGCAAACAGAATATCGCCCGTATCAATTTCGTGTTGAAGGAAAAATGTAGTGCATCCTGTTTCTTTTTCTCCGTTGATGATCGCCCAGTTGATCGGCGCTGCGCCGCGGTATTGCGGAAGGAGTGAGGCATGAAGGTTGAACGTACCGATCTCCGGCATATTCCATACAGCTTCCGGAAGCATTCTAAACGCCACTACAATTTGCAAATTGGCCTGATAAGATCTTAACTCTTCTATAAATGCAGGATCTTTCAGGCTGGTAGGTTGCAGAAGAGGAATATTATGTTTCACTGCCACATCTTTCACCGGCGAGGTTTGGATTTTCAACCCACGGCCCGCAGGCTTATCCGGCGCGGTGATCACGGCTACTACGTTGTATCCTTGTTCAACCAGGATCTCCAGGCTCGGCACGGCAAAGTCTGGAGTGCCCATGAAAATGATGCGTAGGTTTTTAGTTGACATATAAATTATGAGTTATGAATTATGAGTTATGAATGTGAAATAGTTTGGTAACTCATAATTCAACATTCATAACTCACAATTTTAATTAAAGTCTTGATACAATAAATACTTCACCCGCATCTTCCGATATCGCTCCAACTCCGGCTGCCAGGATTTTTTGATCTCTTCTTCTTTCATCCCTTTTTTGATCTGTTCTTGCAACGTAGCATTGCCTGCCAGTTTGTTGAAGAAATTATTGAAGAATTTATCTTTCTCAGGAGAGCGTTGATAAGCGTCGATCAAATAGCTCAGATGAAATTTCATATCAGGATAGATTTTGCGAAGATCGGTGCCGTAGCAAACCTGATTTTCGTACAAAGGTTTTTTTGCTCCTTCGGTGCTTTTGGGAGTGAACTCAAAATTGCCATATTCTTTTTTCGGGGCGCCATAAAGCTGGAAGGGTGATTCCGTGCCGCGTCCCACGCTGATTACAGTGCCTTCAAACAAACAGAGGGAAGGATAAAAATAAATAGCAAGATCATTCGGTAAATTAGGCGATGGTTTTACCGGAAGGGAATAAAGCGTTTTGTGCGTATAATTTTTCATCGGGATCACGGTAAGATCGCAGACCTTGCCGCTGTCGAGCCATTTTTCTCCGTTGATCATTTTGGCCAGTTCACCTACCGTAAGTCCATGTACGACCGGGATCGGATGCATGCCTACGAAGGAGCGGTATTTCAGATCAAGCACTGGTCCGTCGATATAATAGCCATTCGGATTCGGACGATCGAGTACGATCATTTTTTTTCCATGATCCGCGCAAGCCTGCATCAGATAATGCATGGAGCTGATATACGTAAAAAATCGCGCGCCTACGTCTTGCAGGTCAAATATGATCAGGTCTACATCTTTCAGCTCTTCACGCGTTGGCTTTTTATGATCGCCATAGAGTGATACTAGAGGAATGCCTGTTTTGGCATCTACATCGTTCTGAATTTTTTCTCCGGCATCGGCGGTACCGCGAAAACCGTGCTCGGGAGAAAATATTTTTTTGATCTTTACTCCGGAAGAAAGCAGTGTGTCTACCAGGTGAGTTTTACCTACCAGCGAGGAAGGGTTGACCATGAGCGCTACATTTTTATTGCGTAGCAAGGCAAGGTATAATTCCGGTTGTCCGGCACCCATCACAATTTTTTCCTGTGCTTTCAGAGACACTGAAAACAGGAGAAATAATATGGATAAAAGTAAAACTGTTTTTTGTTTCATGTTTAATAAACTTGACCACGCAAAAATAGAACCATTTTTGGATCTATACCTTTTTATATCAAAAAGAATTGGGAAAGGAATCTGTATTTTTTTTACCGTTGTTGTAGAAAATATTCAGTATAAATTCGATCACAGATATTCGGATGATCGGTGCATTCTCTCTAAGAATTATACGATCGTATCAATTAAGATCACTTTGTCTTTACAGGAAAATTCCACTTGTAGATTTTTATCCGGATTTAGTATTATCCCATATCTTTTTTCTGCATTGTCCGACCATTCGTCTATCCGGTAACCTATAAAAGTTTGCCCTTTCCGGCTCACTGATTCTACCATCGTGCGAATGGATACGGGGCCACCTGGAGTGAGATAATCCTCCACCGGGCGTAAATATAATTCTGTACCACCGGGAGTCAATAGATCGTCGAAGATCTTATTTAATTCGATATTCCCGGCAAGTTGAGCCATTACCATCCCGATCAGGTGATCGCTTACAATGTAATCATCGGCTTTGGTCACCTCGGCCAGGTTGCGGTTGCGAATGTCAAGTATCTCCGATACTACCGTGAAGCCATGGTTGGCCTTGTCTACGATGTGGCGCAGGTGCAGCAGTGTGATCAGCGTCAATGCATCGGCCGATTGGATGTCCATGTGGTCATAGCACAATAAGATCAGGTGATCGAAACGCTCGAGTCTGATTGATTCCAACAAAACTTTGCTTCGTATATTACCGCTGATACAAGACAGCTTTTGATTTTTCAGTGTAGCGGAGATCTCCTCGATCTGTGCTTCCAGAGACGGTACATCGGCTACTACCAGTATTTCTGAGCCTTTAATAAAATAGCTATCCAGTTCTTTGATGATCCCTTTTGATTTTGAATTCCATCCAAGGATCAGCGTATGCTGGGGTTTGGGAGTATAGCTTACTTTGTTGGATACCCTGGTTTCCTCTACTTGTATTTCTTTTTCCCAGGTAGGTAAGCAATGGGAGTGATGCAGACAAATCAATGAATCGTTTTCTGCCAGTTGAGTAGTTTTATCCGGGTTCAAAATAATTTCTCCGTCTGGCTTCCTTATTCCTATCGGACAGCCGTCTTTGCAATGCAACAAGATCTCCGAAAAAGTTTTATGAGTAAAAGAAGGATCTCTGAAATACAATAAATCAAATTCATTGAGATCGAGAATTTCATTGTATACTTCGCTAAGTCCTGATTGTAGGGAGCTCTGAACGGTCATGGTAGAAAACAGGTCTTCCATCACTACTGGTATTATCTCATCTTCTCCAATCATGCGGATGATATCGAGGTTGTCTTTGTCGCGGATCTCTACTACGATGTGGTATTTTTCTGTTTTTCGTTCGTGACTTTTGACAAGCGCCATTACAGTTTTCATTGCTTGTACATCGTGCAGGTCTTCTTCCGGTGCCAGTACCAAAATAGTTCTGGCTTCGTGCGGGTTTACCATCTCCAGGTCGCTTACGTCTAGTTGGTTTCCGCTCCGGCATACGATTACGATGTTGGGAAATGATTTTACTTTTGTATTGATTTCATCTTCCATTTCGATCTTGTCTTTATCGGCCAGGATCACGATGTAGGTTTTTTGGCGAAAGCGATTGGCTGCAGCCAGCCGTTTAAGCAGCGAAAAGATCATAGGAGACCAGCCTAAAATAAGGATGTGATTCTGGGCTGGCACAAATGTTTTGCCTTTACGAAGATCTTCCAGTGTTTGCGAAATACCGCTATTAATAATACCGATGAGTGTACTGACGATCAAAAGTCCCACAGTTGTAACCAGCAACATCACAAAACGAAAAGCCCATCCCAGGTCTCCATTAAGATTTCCGGGATCAAGCGTGCGCATGAGACTTACCCATAAGGCTTCCAAAAAACCTATATTGCGGTCATCCGGGTCGATCTGCAAAACGGTAACAACCACCGCAGCCAGCAAGACGATGAATATGGCAAATACTCCCAGCCAGAAGATTTGAGCTACAGGTCCTTTGTTGAGTGTACTATCAAACCAAAATCTGAAGCGGCTGCGGAAATTAGGAGTATAACGAGGCATAGCGTAAACAATCTGTTTTCAAGTTCTGATTTTTTTGGCAAAAAACGAAACGGCCGCACGATTATGAAGCGTATCTAATTGGTCATCTATTTACTTCAATGAGGCAAATCGTTTCCCCTTTAATTTTCGTTTTCTGACCCTATACTTAAATAGACAGTTGGTTTCATTAGTTTTTAACCCCTATCTTTACCTCACAAAATAAAACCATTTTTGAATCTATACCTTTTTATATCAAAAAGAATCAGGAAAGGAGACCGTGGCTCTTTTTCTTCTACGGTCTCTACCATTGCTGTCATCACGGTAGCGCTTGGGATCGCAGCTTTGATAATCTCATTTGCAGTGCTGGAAGGGTTCAAAAAAGAGATTCGAGACAAGATCTTTAGCTTAGGCGGACACCTGCAGGTTACGATGGCCGATAATAAAGAGTCGTTTGAAGAAAATCCATTTTCCAGCAATACTTCCTTCTATCACAATTGGCGCCAGATGGACCAGGTGGAACAGCTGCAATCTTATTTTCATAAAGCAGGCTTACTTCAAACCAAGGAAGAAGTGATCGGCGTGATCCTGAAAGGGATCGGGAAGGATTATGACAAAACTAAATTTCAAAAAAATCTCATCGCCGGCGAATTTTTTACACAGCAGGATACCATTCCTTCCCGCGATATCATTATCAGCAAGAAGATCTCCAAAACGCTTAAACTAAATGTAGGCGATTCAGTGCTAATGTATTTTGTGCAAAATCCTCCCCGCTTCCGCAAGCTCAATGTAAAAGGGATCTACGAAACAGGTTTGGAAGAATTTGACGAGCAGATCATCATCGGCGATATACAATTGATAAGACATCTCAATCATTTAGGCGATACGATGGTGGGAGGGTATGAGATCTTTGTAAAAGATTTCGACCACCTGGATCATGCCTACAGGCAGGTGTTTGATATGATGGAATATGACATGCAGGTAGAAAAGATCACTGATAAATATCCGCAGGTATTCGATTGGCTGCAATGGCTGGACCGCAATGTAGTGGCGCTCCTGGTGATCATTTTTATCGTTACCATTTTCATTATGATCGCCGGTATCTTTATTATGATCGTAGAGCGCACCACAATGATCGGAGTACTAAAAGCGCTGGGCGCTACAGACGGACAAGTCAAAGGAATATTCATGTACAATGGGATCATGATCACGTTGAAAGGACTTCTGATCGGAAATATATGGGGAATAGGTTGGTGTTTGATACAAGCACATTTCCATTTTTTCCCACTTGACCCTGCCAATTATTATATGGATTCTGTACCCATATCGTTGGATTGGAATACGATTTTTATGTTAAATTTGCTTACACTGTCAGTGATAAGTTTGGTACTATTTCTGCCAGTGATCGTTATATCGTATATTAAACCAGTTAAAAGTATCAGATTTAGTTAATAACCAAATGTTTTCTTTTGTTAAGTATTTGAATATGAAAAATTTAATTTCATTCTGTGGGGTAGTGGCCTTTTTGTTTATCGCCACTTTGAACGGGTATTCCTATTCAATTAAAGTAAAAATAAACGGCTTAAAAGATTCCACCTGCTACCTCGGACATTATTTCGGCCAGAAACAATATACGCCGGTAGATACCGCCAAAGCCGATGACCAGGGCAACCTGACCTTTGCCAAGAAAAAAACATTGAAAGAAGGAGTTTACCTGATCATCATCCCCGGCACTTATTTTGAAGTCATCATCGGTTCAGAGCAGGACATCAAGATCGAAACAGACACCAGCAACCTGATCGCGAATATGAAAACCAAGGGGAGTGTGGAGAATGAGATCTTTTACAACTTCCAGAAGTTTATGATCGAGAAAGGGCAGGAAGGACAAAAATTGGTAGACGATCAGAAGAAAATGAAAAATGCAGACTCGATCAAAGCCAACCAGGAAAGACTGTCGGCGATCCAGAAGTCGGTAAAGGATTACAAAGACAATCTTTACAAACAATATCCTACTACGCTCACCGCAAAACTTCTGAAAGCTGCCGAAGATCCGGAAGTACCTGAATTTAAAAAGCCAGATGGTACGGCAGATTCTCTGCGTTCTTATCTTTATTATAAACAACATTACTTCGACAATTACGATTTCTCCGACGAGCGCATGCTGCGTACTCCGATCTTCATTCCAAGGATCGATAAGTTCATGAAAGAAATGACAGTACAGATCCCTGATTCCATCATCAAGTCGGCCGACTTCCTGATCAAAAAAGCGGAGGCGAACAAGGAGATCTTTAAATATTGCGTTTCCAACATTACCAATACTTACGAGACTTCAAACATGATGGGCATGGATGCTGTATTCGTGCACATGGCCGATACTTATTATCTCAAAGGTCGTTGCTTCTGGATCGATACTGCGGTAGAACGTAAAATCCGCGAACGCGCCAACATCCTGCGCCCGCTGCTGCTTGGCAAACCTTGTCCGGATATTTATTCTGCGGATACCTCCGGCAATTACGTGCCATTGCACACGATCAAAGGGAAATATGTCATTCTTATTTTCTGGGACGCCGATTGCGGCCATTGTCAGAAAGAAGTGCCAAAACTTTTTGCGCTTTACAACGATAAGCTGAAAGCAAAAGGAGTAGTGGTATACGCCGCTACTATTGAGCGTGACAATAAAAGCTGGACAAGATTCCTGAGAGAAAAAAAACTATTTGCTCCCGGATGGTACAATGTGCGCGATCAATACAATCATACCGATTTCCATCAAACCTTTGATGTGTACAGTACGCCGGTAATTTATATTCTGGACGATCAGAAGAAATTTATCGCCAAACGGATAGGAGTAGACCAGATCGCCGACTTCCTGGACAACTACGATAAAAGAGGTAAGAAATAATTAGTACTGAATTTTAATCTTTGCGTCTTGGCGCCTTTGCGAACAATTCCAAAGGTGCCAAGACGCAAAGTGTTTATAAACCATATATTCAACATATAAATTATATGAGAAATTTTTTAATTGCCACATTGCTATTAATAGCAATCGTACCTCTACAGGCCCAACAAGACCTGTCGGTAGTGGAGAAATATGCGTCCTCGATCAATGCAGAAGATGCAAAGAGACATCTTACCATTCTTGCCTCCGATTGGATGGCGGGAAGAGAAACAGGAGAACAGGGACAGAAAATGGCGGCAGCTTACATCGCCGATCAGTTCAAGCATTTCTCCTTGAAGCCTGTAGTGAAAGAAGGCAACGAATATTCTTATTATCAAAAATTTGATCTTGAAAAAAGAGCATGGAAAGAAGTTTATCTTTCTGTAGGAGGACAAAAGAAAAAATTCCTGGAAGACTTTTACCTGTATGGAGATTTTGATGTACCAACAGAAGAAAAATCAGAACTCGTATTTGCCGGCTATGGCATCGACGCTCCCAATTATTCCGATTATAAAAATGCACATGGAAAATCTTTAATGGATATTCAGGGGAAAACAGTAATAATTTTTCCCGGGGAGCCTTTTAAAGACAGTGTTTCTTATGTGACTAAAAGCAAAGCTACTTCTGTGTGGGCGAATGATTGGAGAAAAAAAGCTTCTACCGCACGCGACCTTGGTGCCAAACATGTAATTGTAATAGTAGGCAAGACAGACAGTGATTTTAAAAGCAGGCTGAATATGCTGAAGCCACACCTGGAGCAGCCTACGCTTTGCTTTACGCATAAAGAAAGAACAAGCAGCGCCATTTTTGTACCGGTGAGTCTGGCTGCTCAGCTATTGGGCAAAACTACCGAAGAACTCATTCAACTCCGTGACGAGCGCGCAGAGGCAATGGCTGCACATAAGTCATTCAAAAAAACGATCATGCCTTTAGACTTTGCTTTGAAAGTAGAAGTAAGCAAGACCAGGATCAGCACTGAAAATATTTTAGGTCTTATTGAAGGTACCGATAAGAAAGATGAAATTGTAGTGTTAACAGCGCACTACGATCATATCGGCAAGGAAGGAAATAAAATATACTACGGGGCCGACGACGATGGGTCGGGTACTACTGCATTGCTGGAACTGGCAGAAGCCTTTTCCATGGCGGCCCGTGAAGGATATAAACCGAAAAGAAGTATTCTGATCATGCCTGTCACCGCAGAAGAAAAAGGATTGATGGGCTCGGAATATTATACCGATAAACCAGTATTCCCTTTATCCAAAACCGTAGCAGACCTCAACATAGATATGATCGGAAGGCTTGATTCGGTGCACGCTAATAATCCGGACTATGTATATATTATCGGCTCCAACAGGCTTTCCACACAACTGCACCAGATCAGTGAACAGGCGAATAAAAATTCAGTGAACATTCAACTGGATTACCGCTTTAATTCTTTTGACGATCCGAACAGATTCTACTTCCGTTCCGATCATTACAATTTTGCTAAAAATAATATTCCTGTGATCTTCTACTTCAACGGCGTACACGCCGATTATCATAAACCAACGGATACAGTGGATAAGATCAATTTTGAAAAACTGACGAAGATCACAAAGTTAGTATTCTACACCGCCTGGGACCTTGCAAACCGCGAAGACCGCATCGTAGTGGATGTGCATGAATAAACGGCACTGGTGCCACGACTCAGAGTCGTGGCACCAGTGTTTTTAGATTAGAGGATTGCCGCGATGACAAGAATTAAATTGATCACCACATACGATCCAAAAATTATTATTCCTCCGGTCTTATTAAGCTTCATCGCTTTCGAGTGTTTTTCGTCGGCTATCCAGATCAAAGAGATCGCTGAAAATGCGATGGTGAAGAAGATGAATAAGAACGTAAGCGCATGCAGAGAATCCACTAGCGTGAACGTAGAAGACTCGGGCAAAAGTGAATCAATAATATATTTATTACCGACTGCCGCAAACAAACCGCCGACCGGCAGTCCGAAGCGTGGCTCTACTTCCGTGGGGTCTACAATAAAGCAGACCGAAGAGATCAGGAAGGCAATGTACATGCCGATAAATAATTTAAAGAAAAGTCCCCAGGCATCTCTTTGCAAAACCATGTCAATGTGGAAATGGCTGTAGTTTGAACGTTGTGTTTTGTAGCTTGGATCACCAAAGGCCGTGCGATATTCGTTGGTTCCGGTAGAAACGTTGAATTCGCATACATCCCAGCCATCTACCACAAGGGTAGAATCAAAATTACTACCTTCTGTATCGGCTTGGAAAATCAAATGATCAGAGTCGTATTCGGAGTTTTCTATTTTTACTGTCAAGTGTTGTTTGTCAAAAGGATAATCCGCCACATCCCAGGATTGTTTCATCGTAGTTTTCATTTTCATCAAACACCAGATCTTTCCTGAACTGGTATCGCTCATCACCGTAGGCTGTTCGATTGATTTTGCATTGGTAATATCAACCTGGTTGGGGAAATCAAAATCAGGATTGCTATGCAGTAGCCAAAGCCAGAAACGCATGGTGTATTCCTTGTCGTGAAAATTGATGTCGTGCACGCTCATCACATATGCGCCGATCTTTACAGTATCAGGTACTGTACGTGCTGTAGCTATAGAGTCTTGGGCATAACTGTGTAGGCTGAAACTAAAAACGAATAATAAAAACAAGAGAACTTTTTTCATAGTAAAACCACTTGGCGCATAGTATACGTATTTAAAAGTAGTGATGAAAGTTTAAAGTTAAAAGTCGAAGTTCAAACTTTTAACCTAATGTCAGGAAGCTGTCATTTTATAAACTGTTTTGTTCGTTATTTTGTTGCATTCACATAAATGGTTTGACCTATGAAAGTAATCTATAGTATAATCGGTATATTAGTAACCTCGCTGGTCTCCTGCCAGTCGGGCGAAACAAAAGAGGTTGCCGCAGAAAAAGAAAACAAAAGTAAAAACAAGATAGAACAAACGTATAAAGGTATGACAGATACAGCAACATTTGGTGCCGGATGCTTCTGGTGTGTAGAAGCAGTTTTTCAAAACCTGGAAGGGGTGATTTCCGTGGCTTCCGGGTACGAAGGAGGAAAGATCAGCAAGCCTACGTATAAAGAAGTATGCAGTGGACTTACCGGACATGCAGAAGTGATCCAGGTAGTATATGATCCGGCTAAAATTTCGTACAAAGAATTGCTCGAGGTTTTCTGGGAAACACACGATCCGACCACGCTGAACCGCCAGGGCAATGACTCCGGTACACAATACCGTTCGGTGATCTTTTACCACAGCGAAGAACAAAAAGCATTGGCAGAAAAATATAAAAAAGAGCTGGATGCCTCAGGAGCCTTCGATCGCCCGATTGTAACAGAGATCACACCTGCACAGCCTTTCTACAAGGCCGAAGATTATCACCAGAATTATTACAACGAAAACGGTTCACAACCTTATTGCACTTTTGTGATCAAACCAAAGGTAGATAAGATGAAGAAGGTGTTTGGTGATAAGTTGAAGAAATGAGCAGGATGATCAGAATTTAAGAATGTACAGGATAATGGATTATACTCGTTAGCTACCATTATTCTGTGCATTCTTAAATCCTATAATTCTGATGATTCTGGTCCTATTTTTTTACAAGCTTTTTCTTCCCCTTAGCCTGTCCGTTCTCCTCGTGATTGCCATTGAAAAGTTTTGCTTTCAGCACAGTCGATTTGGTTACTTTGAAAAACTCTTTATGTACATCAAAAGGAGTGCCTTCGCCCGGACCTTTTTTAAGGTATGTGCCGTCTTCTAAAAGTGTATAGGAATTTATATTATCGCGAAGATTGTAATCCAAAATATTGATCGCTTCTTGTTTGCAAAGTGTATCAGTGATCTGGAATAATGATTCTACACGGCGATCAAAACTTCTGATCATCACGTCGGCGCTTCCTCCGAATACTTTTGGATCGCCATTGTTGTGGAAATAATAAATTCTTCCATGCTCCAGGAAATTTCCGACAATAGATTTTACTTCAATATTTTCGCTCAACCCTTTTCTGCCGGGGCGCAAACAACACATTCCGCGGATGATCAATTTGATCGATACGCCCGCTTGTGAAGCGGCATACAAAGCATCGATTGTTTTCAGGTCCTGAAGAGAATTGATCTTGATGACTATGCCGCTTGGTAATCCTTTTCGGGCATTCTCGGCTTCGGCATTGATAAGGCTGATCAGTTTGTTGCGCATATCTCCGGGAGATGTGATCAGGCATTGATATACATCAGGATGTGAATGTCCGGTCAGTACATTGAAGAATTCATTAACATCGTGTGCGTATGTTTCATTGGTAGTAAGCAAACTGATATCGGTATAGAGTCGCGCAGTATCTTCGTTATAATTTCCGCTTGACATGTGTACATAAGGCGTAACCTTACCATCGTGCTCGCGTCGCACGATCATCATCAGTTTGGTATGTGTTTTCAGACGGCTTACTCCGTATACTACAAAACATCCTGCACGCTGCAGTCTCTGGCCTTCGTTGATATTATTCTCTTCATCAAAACGTGCCTGTACTTCAAACAAGACAGAAACGTGTTTTCCGTTCTCTGCCGCTTTCAGCAAAGCATTGGTAATTCTTGATTTTTTTGCGAGACGATAAATAGTGATCTTGATCGCTAGCACATTTGGATCGACGGAAGCTTTTTCAAGCATATCCACGATGAGCATCATATTATTGAACGGCTGGTGTAGCAGCACATCATTTTTCTTCAGATGTTCAAAAATGTCTACTTCACCCACGTTTGGAAATGTAATGGGTTTCACCGGTGGTGGCGCTACAAACAGCATTTTCTTAAACTCAGGATGATTGATGATCTGCCAGAAGCCGGTAAAATCAATCAGCGTGTTGTTTTCAAAAATATTGTAATCATCAATTTCATATCTTGTTTTGAGAATATCCATCATCCACTCAGAATAGTCGGGCTCTATTTCGATCCTTACTACTCTGGCGGTTTTCCTTGATTTTAATTTTTTGGTGATCTCTTCGATATATTGTTCTTCAAAATCATCGCTGTCGTCGATCGAGAAATCTCCGTTGCGCGTGATTCTGAAGGTGCTGATGCTTATGACCTCGATATTGCGGTAAAGTCTATGGATATTCCATTTGATAATATTTTCAAGCGGAATAAAAAGAATTTTGTCTTCACGGTGGATCTCGTAAAATCTTGGAAGGTTTTGAGGTACCGGTACAAAAGACAATCGTTTATCATTGTCTTTACTGGCATTTTCCAACCGTGTGATCACACCGAGCGTAAGCAGCTTGTTGATCAGAATAGGAAAGGAGTGATACGTGTCGTACGCCATTGGCGTTAACATCGGGTAGATAGTATTTCTGAAATATTCTTCGATCAGGTAAAACTCTCCTTCGTCAAGATCTTCTTTTTTAGCGATCGTGAAACCACTTTTTTCAAATTCAGGTATTAAAGTACGTGAAAGGTAATCGATCTGATGTTTGTAAAAATTGTGAACTTCATTTAGTAAAACTTTTTTAAACGGTATTTCACGTAGTCCTGAGTTGTCAGTTCTTTCTTTTCCGTAATCCAGATAGTTGTACAAACTTCCTACGCGGATCTGAAAAAATTCATCTAAGTTGGATGCCGTGATGGCTAAAAATTTCAATCTTTCCAGGATATTTCTTCCCGTGTTTTTGGCTTGGTCCAGTACCCTGGTGTTAAAATTGATCCAGCTCAGATCCCTGCTTATATAATTACTTTCAATGAGTTGGTTTTTCTTTTTTAATGACATAACGTATTTATTCTACTTACTTCCCCCCTGTTTTTTTTCTAACGAAAATCTAAACAATTTAATTTTATAAACAAATATGGCCTATAATTATTCTATATACCAAAAAAGGGTCCAATAAATTGAACCCTTTTGGTGTTAAATTATCATTACGCGTTCTTACACATCTACTTTTGCATAACGCGCATTTTTCTCAATGAAATCGCGTCTTGGGGCTACTTCGTCTCCCATGAGCATAGAGAAGAGGTGATCTGCTTCGGCAGCAGATTCCACGCTTACTTTTTTCAAGGAACGTGATTCAGGGTTCATCGTAGTGGCCCAAAGTTGTTCAGGGTTCATTTCTCCGAGACCTTTATAACGTTGTACTCCTACGCTTTCTTCTTTTCCGTCTTTTGCCAGTTCTTTTACGGCTTGTTCTCTTTGTTCTTCTGACCAGCAATATTTTTCCTGCTTTCCTTTTTTCACCAGGTAAAGCGGAGGAAGTGCGATATATAGATACCCATTATCTACCAAGTCGCGCATGTAGCGGAAGAAGAAAGTAAGGATAAGGGTACGAATATGGCTACCATCAATATCGGCATCGGTCATGATGATGATCTTATGGTAGCGAAGTTTGGAAAGATCCAGCGCTTTATTGTCTTCTGCTGTTCCGATTTTTACTCCAAGAGCAGTGATCATATTGCGGATCTCTTCGTTTTCATAGATTCTATGTTCCTGCGCTTTTTCTACGTTGAGGATTTTACCTCTCAAAGGAAGGATCGCCTGAAATCTACGGTCACGGCCTTGTTTGGCAGAACCACCTGCAGAGTCACCCTCTACGAGGTAAAGTTCGCAGCCTTCCGGATCAGAGTCAGAACAGTCGGCCAGTTTGCCAGGTAGTCCGGTACCGGAAAGTACGTTTTTACGTTGCACCATTTCACGTGCTTTACGTGCTGCAATACGCGCCTGTGCGGCCAGGATCACTTTGGAGACAATCGTTTTGGCTTCTTTTGGATGTTCTTCAAGGTAAGTCGATAGAAGTTCTCCCACAGCTATATCTACAGCTCCCATTACATCGGAGTTGCCAAGTTTGGTTTTAGTTTGTCCTTCAAACTGTGGTTCTGCTACTTTCACTGAGATCACAGCAGTAAGTCCTTCACGGAAATCGTCCCCGCTGATCTCTAGTTTTAATTTTTCCAGCATACCGGATTTTTCTGCATACGTTTTCAGTGTTCTGGTAAGCGCTCTGCGGAAGCCGGCTACGTGTGTTCCTCCTTCGTGGGTATTGATGTTGTTGACATAGGAGAAAATATTTTCAGCATAAGAAGTATTGTACAAAATACCTACTTCAATAGGAATGCCGCCTTTATCGGTTTCGATGTATAATGGTTCAGGAATTAATCTCTCTCTTGTAGCATCTGCATATTCCACGAATTCAACCAATCCTTTGGTAGAAAAGAAAGAATCGCTGATAGGATTTCCGTGCTCGTCTTTGGTGCGAAGGTCTTTCAGGTTCAGTCTGATCCCTTTGTTAAGGAAAGCCAGTTCGCGGAGGCGGGTGGCTACGGTTTCGTATTTATATTCTTTAAATGTAAAGATGGTATCGTCTGGTATGAAGGTGGTAGTGGTACCGGTTTTATCGGATTCGCCAATTACCTTTACATCGTACTGAGGAACGCCGATCTTATATTCCTGTTGGAAGATTTTCCCTTCACGTTGTACGGTTACGGTAAGATGTTTGGATAGTGCGTTCACACAGGAAACCCCCACGCCGTGCAGTCCACCGGAAACTTTATAAGTATCTTTATCGAATTTACCTCCTGCATGGAGTACGGTCATTACAACTTCGAGGGCTGATTTTCCCTCTTTGGCATGCATTCCGGTTGGAATACCACGGCCATTGTCCTCTACAGTGACCGAATTATCTTCGTTGAGGGTGACAAAAATCTCTGTACAGTAGCCTGCCAGCGCTTCGTCTATGGAGTTGTCTACTACCTCCCAGATCAAATGGTGAAGCCCTTTAATGCCAATATCTCCGATATACATGGCAGGACGTTTTCTAACGGCCTCCAACCCTTCCAGGACTTGTATATTTTCGGCCCCGTACTCTTTGGATACTTTCTCTGTTATCTCACTCATTTTATATAAAAATTACAATATGTAAAAATACGAAAAAATACGCGTATTTCCATACTTTTTCAGACTATATAGTTTATATTTGGACGATATTTAATTTACTGTATAACAGTTATTTATATGTTATTTAGGAATGATTGTGGAAAAGATTAATACGATCTGTTCAAGTATAATAAAAACAAACATTTAAACGTTGGATAATTGTAATTTATTTACCTTTGGGATATGGGAAAAAAGATACTGTTTGCACTGTTTTTTTTAGCATTTTTTTGCCACAAAATAAGTGCTTCACACATTGTAGGAGGGGAATTTCAGGTGACCTATACAGGCAAGGGAAATCTGTATGCGGTATACATGAATATGTACTACGATGATATTAATGCTGAACAAGGTTTGCTGAGCAATGACCTTACGATCAATATTCTTGTTTTCAGCAAAGCTACCAACAACGATGTACGCTCTTTTCAACTTAAACGGATCAGCACAGATTATATCACGTATACAACCAACGGATGTACTCAAAGCAACGGGCAAACCGTATTGCGTACGCGCTTACTGAGGTATCAGGGAACCGTAGATATGACGGGACTTACAGAGGCTACCGGGTATTATATCGCCTGGGAAAGATGTTGTCGAAATTATCAAACGCTAAATATAATCCATCAGAATTCTTCGGGTACCTATATTTCCGGACAAGTATTTTACCTCGAACTCCCCGGAGTGCAGATCAGAAATTCATCCCCGGTATTTTCAGTTGCACCAGCTCAATATCTTTGTCTTAATAATTTTATCTCGATCGACTTTTCAGCTACAGATCCGGATGGTGATTCTTTGGTGTATTCGATGACTACGCCACTTCAGGGACATACTTATTTGTCGAATGATTATCTGACCGGAGATCCCACTTATCCGGGGCCGGCGCCTTATCCGCTCATTACTTTTAAAAGCGGTTACTCTGCCACTAATGCCATTCATGGAAATCCTGCACTTGCAATTAATTCTAATACAGGAATGCTTACAGTCAATCCAAATGAAATAGGATTGTACGCATTTGCTATTCGCTGTGAAGAGTACCGCAATGGGGTAAAAATAGGAGAGGTAAGAAGAGATTTTCAATATTTAATTCAGAATTGCCCTGTAGCCAGCTATCCGCCTAGCGTGGGGATCAATTCGGGCAACAATTCAAATCAAAACCCTGGAAGCGCCGACTGGGGCAGCACTGCGCAGGATACTATTAAAATAAAATTGAATAAAGATACCTGCTATACCATTTTCGTAACTGATTCCAATATTTTTCACCCGGGAGCGGCTCCTGAGAGGGTAAGTATTTCATATGGCAAAACAAATCTTCCGAAATCTGTATTGTCTTTTTCTCCCTCAAGCGTGTTGATCTCTGCTACAACAGATACTACTACGATGAAGATGTGTTTCTCTGCTTGCGATAATTTATTGATCGAGCGTGATTCAACGTATTTCCTGGATATCATCGTCACCAACGGTAGCCAATGTCCTATAAAACGGGATACCTTACGAACCTATGTTCATGTAGATGTTGATCAGGGAAACCATCCTCCAACCATCGGTACTACGCTTGCACCATCCAATAGGCTGGCTACTTACCCGGATACACTTACACAATTTTACGTGTATGGATTAGACCTGGATAGTTTTGATATCAGAACAATTGACGCAAAAGGCTTCAGGTTTAGAATGGAAGATTTCCGAATGAATTTCACTCCCGTATATACAGGGCGCGACAGTGTAGCGTACCTGTTCAATTGGATTCCTAATTGTGATGATCTGAACAATAAAACGAATTATAGGATCGATTTTACACTGAAAGATAAAAGCTGTATTCCATCCCATAACGCTACCACGTCTATTACGCTGACCTTGCAGGATGTGGATTCCGGATTGGAATATATTAACCCGCCTAATCTTGTTACTCCGAATGGAGATAATATGAATGAGTGTTTTTATATTCCGAATATTCCACCAGACAATTGCACTTATATCTTTAGAAACGTACACATCTACAACCGTTGGGGAGCTAATGTTTATACCTCTTCCGACAGGCACTTCCATTGGTGTGCCGAAAATGTTACCGACGGTGTTTACTTTTACTATATAGATCTTACCGCTAAAAAAATCAAAGGCTGGGTGGAAGTGATAAGATAATCATGAATTATAAAAAGAAGAAGTCATCGAACATTCGATGACTTCTTCTTTTTTACAGGATATATAAACGTAAACTATTTTTAAATCAAAATTTTATTTCGCCTTCAAGATCTTCAGCTCCACCCGTCTGTTCTGCTGTCTGTCTTCTTCGGTAGTTCCTTTTGATACCGGCTTCATTTTTCCGTAACCTTTATATTTTAACCTGGAAGCTTCTACGCCTTGAGCTACAAGGTAGTTTACAACTTCCTGCGCTCTTCTCTCAGAAAGTTTCAGGTTGTAATCATCGTTTCCTACATCGTCGGTATGAGCAGAGATCTCTATTACGGCTCCGCCGTTTTGTTTCATGAAGCCTACGAGTTTGTCAAGTTCTTCCTTAGATGTTTCCAAGGGCTTGGCATCGTCGGTAGCGAAATAAATATTCTTTAAGATAATGCTGGCGCCTTCTTTGATCGAACGGAGTTTGATGTCGAAAGTTGGTACGCTGTCTGCTTTTACTTGCTCCACGGTAGGAACTAAGATCTGATTGTCGTTGAACACATAGCCAGCTTTATACACTTCTACGTTGTAGATATTTCCTTGCTTCAGCTTTGTATTGTAAACTCCTTCCTTCCCACTTTCTTCAGGCAGTGTAAGTACATCTTTAGAATCAAGATTAGTCAATTTGATCCTTGAGTTTATGCCTTTGTTATCTTCATCTTTTACTTGTAAAGCTACTTCACGATTTTGTGGAGCCAGAGCCACATTACGCTCGATCTCTTTGTATTCGGTTACTTGAGTAAGGTCAATGTTTTCATAGTGTGTGCCGAATTTGGGAGAAGAGAAAATGAGGTCGTAATTTTTTCCTTCGTTCAATACCACTGTATATTTTCCGGAAGAACTGTTTGAGGTATAGGTTCCGATCTCTTCTCCTGTTTTATTCACGGTCACACGAAGCGTTACTTCTACAGGTTTGCCGGTAGCGGAGTCTGTAACCACACCAGTGATCAGCAATACCTTTGCCGATTCTTGTTTGCTGATGTCGGCGTAGTAAATATCTTTATTGCCATAACCACCTTCTTTGATTGTAGAAAAATAAATTCTCTTGGCATTCGTAGAGATCACAAAGTGAAGATCGTCGTGCGCAGTGCTGATCGGGTAACCAAAGTTCTCCGGTTTTCCCCAGGCATGTTTTTCGTTATCGTATTTTGAAATAAAAATATCAAAACCTCCCATGGTATTATGTCCTTTGGAACTGAAGTAAAGGGTTTTTCCATCAGGGTGAATGAAAGGGCAATCTTCGTCGTAAGGAGTATTGATCGTTTCTCCAAGTGAAACAGGTTTGTCCCAGTTGCCATCAGAAAGTTTTTTACTCATGTAAAGATCTGTGCCACCCAGTCCGCCTGGCTTATTGCTGGCGAAGTACAGCGTTTTGCCATCTTCGGTGATCGAGGCGCTAGGTTCCCAACCCGGAGAATTTACCTTATCGGAAATTTTTTCTGCGCGTGCCCATACTTTTCCTTCCAGCTTAGAAGTATAAAGATCTCCCGAGGAAGAAGATGCATTGTGATCCAGGTCAAAGCGATAAAGGAAAAGCGTTTGCCCGTCAGGGCTCAATGCAATACTGGCATCGTGATTTGCAGTGTTGATATTGGTACTCATCTGCAAAGGCTCCGACCATTTCCCCTCTTTTTTGGTAGAGATATAAACGTCTTCATAATAAAACCCGTCGATCTCGTCAACCGCGCCTCCAGTGGTGTTGGGGCGACTTGACGTAAAAATAATTTCTTTCTCATCGGCAGAAATTACAGGACCGTATTCCGGATATTGAGAGTTTATTTCAGGGCCAAGGTTTACTATCTCGAGCTCAAGCGGTTTTGCCATCAACTCTTTTCCATAGTTACACATTTGGATATCTCTGTTCACTTCTTCCACCAGTTGTTTGCTTGTCTTACTTTTGCCGTCTGCAAACTCATTCTGATAGAGTGTATAATATTTGATCGCATCGTCGAACCGGTGGGAGAGGTGATAGGCATGCCCCAGGTAATAATGCAGGGCGGCAGGATGTTTATTGCCAGAGGCAAGACATTTTTCAAGGTATTTCAAGGCATTAATATTATCGTCCAGTGCTACATAGCAGACGCCGATAGGGTATTGATAGTTTTCTGTATTAGGACGAAGGCTGTCCAGCTTAAGGAGCATAGGAAGTGCTACATGAAATTCATTGGCATGGAAATAGGCTTCTGCTTCTCGTTCCATCTCAATGATCTGCACTTTTGATTGCGAAAAAATTGAATGGGATAATACTAAAAAGAGAATGAGAAAATTGAATTTCGAACGTAAAAAATTTATAATCATAAGGTTTAGTGTGGCGTTTATACCACAAAATTTATTCAAAAATATCATAAAAGCAATATTTTATTGGCTACAATTTAGGCTTATTAGGCGGAATATCTTTCTTAATACGAAGTTGGATGTTCAAGGTTTAAACTTTTAACTTCAAATTAGCTCTACTTTCAATTTTCCTGCTGTCTTTATGCTATTTTGTGAAATGATTAATCTATTCTCTCTGATCCGTTTTCTGTTTCTGGTCTTATTGATTGCAGGCTATAAGGAAGCACAAGCGCAGCAAAAATTCACCGTTGCTTTTTACAATACAGAAAACCTGATGGACACGCTCGACAATCCGCATACCCTTGACAACGATTTTTTACCTTTCGGAAAATATCATTGGAATTCCAGCCGTTACCAAAAAAAAATCAACGTCATCGCCAATGTCATATCAGAGCTTGGAGACCCTGATGGCCCTGAATTGATTGGGCTTGCAGAGGTGGAGAATAAAAAAGTACTACAAGATCTTGTTGCCGGTAAGGAATTGAAGTCAAAAAAATATTCCATCGTTCATTACGATTCTCCTGACGAAAGAGGGATTGACGTAGCACTGTTGTACAAAGCAAATTCTTTTCGTATACTTTCTTCGAGAATTTACTCGGCTTCTTTTTTGAAAATAAGATCGCATACACGTGATATTCTATTAGTAAAAGGGGTAGCGCAAAAAGATACATTCTGTTTGTTTATCAATCATTGGCCTTCCCGCAGAAAAGGAGTGGAAGCCTCGGAAGATAAGCGCCTGGCGGTTTCCATAATGTTGCGCGAGGCAATTGATTCGATCTTGCAAAAACAACCTTCTTCAAAAATTATTGTCATGGGAGATTTCAACGATGAGCCTTTTAATAAAAGTATTTCAATCGAATTGAATGCAAAGGCGGATATTGTTGGGTTGGCGAAAGGAGCATTGTTTAACCCGTTTTACAATCTCAGCAAAGCTGGCGAAGGCTCGGTAAACTACAATCATTCCTGGAATATGTTTGACCAAATTATGTTAAGCCAGGGATTTTTTTCGCATCAAAAAGAATACTACCGCTACAAAACTGCTGCCGTTTATCATCCCGATTGGATGCATTACCGCAAAGATCTAAAGAATGGTCCTTATCGTACGTTTATGGGAGACGACTATAAAGGCGGGTATAGTGATCATTTTCCGGTGTACATTATGTTTGAGAAAAATTAAAAGTGGCAGGCTCGCAAGAGTATTGAGTAGGGTATATTCTATCTGCTCTTGCCGACCTGCCGTCTTTGACATTCTCTACAACCCAAACGCATCCGCCACTGGCTTGTAAAAGATCTTTCCGCTTACAATATTTAATCCTTTCTGCAGCTCAATATTTTCAGTAGTTGCCTTTTCCCAACCCTTGTTGGCAAGTTGCACCACATAAGGCAGCGTGGCATTAGTAAGACCAATCGTAGAAGTATAAGGAACTGCACCAGGCATGTTGGCAACGCAGTAGTGCAGAATTCCATCTACTACATAGGTAGGATTTTCATGGGTGGTAGGATGACAGGTTTCAATACATCCGCCTTGGTCCACCGCCACGTCAATCAATACAGAACCAGACTTCATAAGCTTGAGCATTTCTTTCCTGATCAGCACAGGCGCTTTTGCTCCTGGGATCAGTACTGCACCAATCACAAGGTCGGAGTTTTTAAGTGCTTCGGTAATATTGTATTCGTTCGACATTACTGTGGTGACATTTGCCGGAAGCAATTCACTGAGCTGTCTTAGTCTTGCAAGATTTACATCCATGATAGTCACCTGGGCACCCAGGCCTGCGGCCATTTTGGCGGCGTTGGTTCCTACGATACCACCGCCCAGTACCAATACTTGTGCCGGACGTACACCAGGAATTCCGCCCATCAGTACACCTCTTCCTCCCTGATGCTTCTCAAGATATTTTGCCCCCTGCTGCACCGACATTCTTCCCGCTACTTCCGACATAGGGATGAGCAAGGGAAGCGAGCGGTCGGCTTTTTCTACTGTTTCGTAAGCAATACATACTGCGTTGCTTTTGATCATTGCTTCTGTAAGAATGCGGGAAGAAGCGAAATGAAAGTAAGTAAACACTACCTGGTTTTCACGAATGAGTTTGTATTCAGTTTCCAACGGTTCTTTCACTTTCAGGATCATTTCAGCCTGTTGGAATATTTTTTCCGGAGAATCTATTAAAGAAGCTCCGGCCGTTTTGTATTCTTCGTCAGTATACCCGGATCCATTGCCTGCGCCAGTTTGTACAAGCACCGTATGTCCGTTCTTTTTCAACTCCACCACTCCGCCCGGAGTAAGCGCCACCCTGAATTCGGAAGGTTTTATTTCTTTGGGAACTCCTATGATCATATTCGTATTGGCTTAATGTTCTTACAAGTTAAACGTATTAATACGTTCTGAAATTATCCATTCTTACGTTTCATTTCTTTTTTGTCAAAAAAAAAACTATCTAAGAATAGATAGTTTTTTAACGTCCACGAAAGTGGAAAGGTTTTTAAAATTATTTTCCGAAAGGAGCAACAGTCTTATCTTCCATCAGAGGACTTTTCTCTTGCAGAGAAGCTACTACTTCAGCGCTTAGTTTAACTTCTGTTCTTGGAGTTGCTTTATCATTGGTGGTAAATGTAATGATGTCAGTATTCGGACCGTCGCTGGAAGCGAAGTATACTAGTTCAAGGAAGTAAGTTTTTCCCGGAGGGACGTTTTTAACTTCCATGGTAGTTTTATCTTTTTTCTCCATCATCAGCTTATAAGTGATACAGCTGCAAGCCGCTTGTCCTGAAAGAATGAACAGAGAATCTTTACCGGTATTTTTGATATTGATCTTAGCCAATACTTTCTGACCTCTTTCTACTTTACCGAAGTTGTGAGAATTTTTTTCCAACGAAATGTGGGCAGATTTTTTAATTTCTGTATCGCTGAATTTAGTAGTATCAGGTTTTACCACCACGCCTTTGATGGTAAGCATTTTTACCACGGCGCCTTTGTATGATACCGTGACATTTTTATTGAAGATCCCAGGTCTGCCTGAACTTCCGAATTGAGCGCTTACAGAGCCCATACCGCCTGGCTTGATGGTGTCTTTGGTCCAGCTAGGAGTAGTACAGCCGCAAGAAGCCCGTACATCAGTAGGCTGGAGGATGATTGGCTCGGTGCCTACATTTTTGAATTTGAATTCCCAGGTAGCATTTACGCCTTCATTGATTGTACCGAAATCATGTTTGTCTTCAAGAAACTCGAATTGAGCCTGGGCAAAAGTGGTTAGAGAAAAAAACAGCGCGATCGCCGCGGTAAATATTACTTTCTTTAGCATAGTTTTAAAATTTTAGCGAACTAAACGATTTTCAAATATACAACATTGTTTCAAATTCTATTCCAAATTCTTTGCATCTCTTTTTTTGTATTGGATAAGGATAAGTTTTTATTATTTTTGAATGTCAAATAGCCTGTGTCAGAGGAAGAATGGAATCTTCGTAACTGTTTAAATAATTGATAAATAGAGATTTGAAGAGACAACAGAAATAGAAGGCTTTTCGTTTAAATATTAAAATAAAGAACATCGTGAGCATATACCAACTAAGTCCTGAATTATCGGTAAGTCGAGAAGAAGTGTTGGATGATTACAGGTTGGCTTGTGAAAGCAGGCAGGCAAGTACTCTTGCTCGTAAAGAGGTATATAGCGGGAAGGCCAAGTTCGGTGTTTTCGGCACCGGCAAAGAAGTAGCGCAGATCGCTATGGCGAAATTTTTTCAAGCAGGAGATTCACGCTCCGGCTATTACCGCGATCAAACCTTCATGATGGCGATCGGAGAACTTTCCTTACAACAATATTTTGCCCAACTCTATGCGCATACCGATATCATAGACGATCCGCATTCCGGCGGACGGATGATGATCGGTCACTACGCTACCCGTAACCTGGAAAACAATGGACAGTGGAAAGATCTTACCAAGATTAAAATTTCTACTCCCGATATTTCCCCCACCGGCGCACAGATGCCGAGACTGGTTGGAATGGCATTTGCCTCCAAATTATACCGTGCCAATCCTGATCTGAAATCTCTTTCACAATTTTCAAACAATGGAAATGAAGTAGCCTATGGCACCATTGGGAACGGAGCTTGTGCGGAAGGAATTTTCTTTGAAGCCATCAATGCCGCTGGTGTATTACAGATCCCGATGATCATTTCTATTTGGGACGATGCTTATGCAATTTCAGTAACACAGGAATTGCAAACAACTAAGCTGGACATCTCATCCATGTTCGAAGGCTTCCGAAGAAAAGAGCAGGAGCGGGGAATTGAAATTGTAAAAGTAAAAGGCTGGTCGTATAAAGATCTTTGCATTGGTTATTTCAACGCTTCTAACCTGGCGCGTTTCCAGCATGTACCGGTGTTGTTTCATGTAGAAGAACTGACTCAACCTTTCGGACACTCTACTTCCGGTTCGCACGAACGCTACAAAACTAAAGACCGCCTGGCCTGGGAAGAAGAATACGATTGCAACAAACAGTTCAGAAAATGGATCCTCGAATGGAACATTGCTTCTGAAGATGAACTGAATCAAATAGAACACGAAGCGCTGGAGCGCGCGCGTAAAGCGAGACAAGAGGCCTGGGATGCCTACATGAACTCCCTGATGCCTGATCATGAAGAAGCGCTCGCCGCTCTGGACGCGGTTGCTAACGAAAGCACACATTCCGAAGAAATTTCTAGCATCAAAAATTCCCTCGCTAAAACACTCAACCCAATTCGCAGCGACGCTGTGAAAGCGGTGAAAAAAGCCTTACGCATTGTACGCGATGAAAATCTTTATACTGCTGCAAGACTAAAAAACTGGGTCAACCGTGCTGCCAAAGAAAATAAGGAACGTTTCAATTCACACGTCTGGAGCGAATCGGAAGACTCTGCTTTGAAAGTGCCGGAAATAAAACCTCAGTACAATGCCGACAGTCCGGTAGTAGACGGAAGAGAGATCCTGGTATACAATTTCGACGCCTTGCTGGCAAAAGATCCAAGGATCTTTGCCCTTGGAGAAGACGTAGGACAGATCGGAGACGTAAACCAAGGCTTTGCGGGGTTGCAACAGAAATACGGAAAATTAAGAGTAATGGATACCGGTATCCGAGAGTCTACCATCATAGGACAAGGAATTGGCGCGGCCATGAGAGGTCTTCGCCCGATCGCCGAGATCCAATACCTGGATTATATTTATTTCGCTATCCAGACACTTTCCGATGACCTTGCTTCTTTACATTATCGCACGGTAGGAGGACAAAAAGCGCCGCTCATTGTGCGCACGCGGGGGCACAGGCTGGAAGGAATGTTCCACTCAGGTTCGCCGATCAGTATGATCCTGGGCAGCGTGAGAGGAATACACCTGCTAGTGCCGCGCAACATGACACAAGCAGCAGGATTTTACAATACGCTGATCAAAGGCGATGAGCCTGCTATTCTGATAGAATCATTGAATGCATATCGTTTGAAAGAAAAACTTCCGATGAACCTCGGAGAGTTTACAATCCCACTCGGAGTGCCGGAAATTCTTAAGGAAGGGAAAGACCTTACCATTGTAACCTACGGCTCCATGTGCAGGATCGCAATGGAAGCAGCGGAGCAGCTTGATGCTCTGGGGATTTCGTGCGAAGTGATCGATGTACAGACGTTGCTACCTTTTGATGTTCATCATACCATTGTAGATTCCATCCGTAAAACAAATCGTGTGCTGTTTGCCGATGAAGATGTGCCAGGCGGAGCTTCAGCCTATATGATGCAAAAAGTAGTAGAAGAGCAACATGCTTACCAGTGGCTCGATTCAGAGCCAAGAACGCTGAGCGCGCAAGAGCACAGACCTGCTTACGGAACGGACGGTGATTATTATTCCAAACCAAGTCCGGAAGATGTTTTTGATACCGTGTATGCCATGATGAGCGAGGCATATCCGGAAAAATATAAACCACTTTACTAACGGTAAACCTATAAGGATTTATTAGAAGTATATTTTATTAATTATTTTGAGCCTAATCCTTATAGGTTTGTAAATAGCCAAAGCAATTCTCACCATGAATCTTTACGAGATCATCCATCATTCATCCTCGCAATGGGGCGACCGGCCTGCGGTGTACGATGAATATGGTATGCTAACCTTTCGCGAATTAGAAGAAGAAATAGAACAACTGACCGCAAGTCTGAAAGCTCATGGAGTGCGTAAAGGAAATGCAATCGGCGTAATGGCCCGCAACAGCCGCCAGTTTATCATTGGAATTTTTGCGGGGTTAGGCTGCGAAGCTACGGTGATGCCGCTTTCCCATCAGATGAAACGTTCCGAGATCGAACAGATCGTGCAGGAAGCGGGATTACATTTTTTGATCGATGATAAAAGCAGCCTCTTCTTCCTGGCGCCAAAAGCAGAACTGCCCATGAAGATCGGTGCGTTTCGCTTTGCAGAAACAGGCGTACCTCAAAACGGCACTTTCGCTCCGCATATTTTAAATCCTGCTTTTGTGCGGTTTACTTCTGGCACCACAGGGAAATCCAAAGGAGTAGTAGTTTCCCATGAATCTGTACTAGAGCGGATCCAGGCGGCCAACAAAGCGTTGCAGCTTGGCTCGGAAGATACTGTTGTATGGGTATTACCAATGGCCTATCACTTCATGGTTTCGATCGTCTTGTATATTTATTACGGCACAGCGATCGCGATCGTTAAAGATTTTATGGCGAAAACGATTTTGGAATATGCGAATAGCTGCAAAGGCACTTTGCTTTATGCTTCACCCATGCACATTCGTATGCTCGCCAGCGACCAGAGCGGTGTTTCAATGCCTACGATGAAAACGGTGATCTCTACTTCAGCAGGTGTTTCACTGGAAGCTTGCGTAGCGTTCAAAGAAAGATTTGGGATCGATGTATCGCAGGCCTATGGCATTATAGAGATCGGCTTGCCAATCATCAATCAAAAAAAATCGACAGAATATCCCGAAGCCGTAGGGCATGCACTTCCGGATTACCAGGTGGAAATATTAGATGAAAACAATATCCTGCTTCCTCCAGGATACATCGGACGCCTTGCTATTAAAGGCCCAGGTATGTTTGACGGATATCTCACTCCGCCAAGAACGAAAGAGGAAATATTAAACGAAGGCTGGTTCATGACAGGAGACCTGGCCTCCAAAACCGATACAGGTTTGATCAAGGTAGAAGGTAGGGAAAAATCGATGATCAATGTTTCGGGTAATAAAGTATTTCCGGAAGAAGTGGAGAACGTATTGAATATGCACGAAGCAGTAGCACAATCGAAAATTTTTGGAAACAAACATGTACTGATGGGAGAGATCGTAGAAGCAAAGGTGGTGTTGAACAAAGGCATAGAAGTAACGCCAGAAGTGTTGATCGCCTGGTGCCGCCAGCGTTTGTCTACCTATAAAGTACCGCAGGTAATTCATTTTGTATCTGAAATTGAAACGACAGGGAGTGGGAAGATTGTCAGACACTAAATAATTAAATATATTATACTCACTACTGTTGCTGTTGCTCTTGCTGTCCTGCTGCTTATGATGTAGAGATAGCAAGAGCAACAGCAACAGTATTGAGTATCCGATCTTCGCTCATAGGTTAGTATAATAATTTTAAATCATCATTATGAAAAATATTTCGGTAATCGGTTCCGGTACCATGGGCAATGGCATTGCACACAGCTTTGCCTTAGCGGGCTACGAGGTCTCCTTGTTTGATATTTCGGAAGAAGCTTTGCAGAAAGCGATCAAAACGATTTCCGGAAATCTTGACCGTCAGGTTTCCAAAGGAGGTATTACGGAAGATGATAAAGCACGCACACTAAAAGGAATTGCTACTTTCACTTCGCTTGCGCCGGCGGTAGAAAAAGCAGAATTGGTAGTAGAAGCAGCTACTGAAAACAAATCCATCAAATTGGATATTTTCAAACAGTTGGATAGTTATGCTCCGAAAAATTGTATTCTTAGTTCCAATACTTCTTCTATTCCCATTCATGAAATTGCAGCGGTGACGGGAAGAAAAGATAAAGTGATCGGAATGCATTTTATGAATCCCGTACCAGTAATGAAGTTGGTAGAGATCATCCGTGCGAAAGATACTTCAGATGAAGTATGTGAAACGATTAAAACAATCACCAAGACACTTGATAAAATTCCCGTACTGGTAAACGATGCGCCAGGTTTTATTTCCAATAGGATATTGATGCCAATGATCAATGAGGCGGTTTATGCGCTCTACGAAGGAGTAGGAGGTGTAGCTGAGATCGACGAGATCATGAAGCTTGGAATGGCTCACCCTATGGGGCCTCTACGTCTTGCAGACTTGATCGGGTTGGATGTATGTGTATTTATTATGAATGTGTTGTACGAAGGCCTGGGCAAAAATCCTAAGTATGCGCCATGTCCGTTGCTGGTAGAAATGGTAAACGCAGGAGAAAAAGGAGTAAAATCAGGAAGTGGATTTTATGTTTATGAACCTGGGCAGAAAGAATTGGTGGTAGCCAAGAGGTTCAGACAAATTTCATAGTTTCTTCCTGTTCTGTTTCACTTCCTTCCGCCGCGCTTTATTGTCAAGTCTTTTGGCCTTTACTGCTTTTGGGATCTTGGTTGGCTTTCTTGGTTTTTTGATTTTGAAACAAGAGGCTAGCAGTTTATAAAATTTCTCCGTCAGCTTTTCTTTATTTTTCAGCAAGCTTCTTTCCTCCTCGCATACAAGTCTTAGTACACCTTCCTGGCTAAGGTCTTTGGAAAGTTTTTCGAGCACAATAGTTTTCATCGTTTCATCCAGCAACGTGGATTCCGCAGGAGTCCAGTAGAGTTCAGCTTTTGAGCTCGTCTTGTTTACATGCTGCCCGCCTTTGCCGCCGGAAAGCGAGGCTTTAAATATTACTTCCCGCATAATGCCAAGCGCTTCCCAGGCTGCAGGTTTTTGATATTCTGATAAAGACATTGTCTGAACCTTGATTTACAGAATTAAAGAATTAATAAGATTTGAATTCTACTTTTATACTCACTTCAGTTCTTGAAATTATTATTCTGAATTTATACTCACAAGGTTTCTTCTGAATGATAATTTATCAAATGTCTAAACAAAAATCCTGAAAATCTATTAATCCAGAGAATCAAGGTTCAGATAATAAAAAGACAGAAGGGGTAGATGCCTTCTGTCTTTTGATAGATAGAGAAAAAATTAAACTGATTGGTAGTTTGCTATGTTTTCACTGAGTCACAACTTAAAGGCTGGTACTTAATGCTGACGTTTTAGTGGTAAGTGGTATACTAATACGGCATTGCATTAAGTAATGCATTCAATGTATTTTACTCGGTTAGCATGATACAAAGGTAGAGTATAAAAATTTACCCGCAATCACCCGAAAGGGGTATTTTTCAGTAATAATTCGAAAATATATAGACAAAAAAAACCGGGAGAAGTACACAGGGCTGTGCACTATTTTCTCCCGGATCTCTCAACCAGCTATGGAATCTTAAATGCTTTTCTTCGAATTAACAATTTTTCACAGCTTTTAATAAAACCGGGAGAATACAGAGGGCTCTGTATTATGTCTCCCGGAACTCTCAACCAGCTATGGAAAACTGTTAATGTTAAATAATTAGCATTTTAAAGAACTCCTTAGCACAAACATAATAAAAAGCAACACTAAGGACAATAGATTGTTGAAAAAAAATATCAAAAATTATCGAATAGGCGTATGGGGGCATTTTCCTTTTTCGAAAAAACCTTTATAATAATTAAAATCCTAAGATTCGCTTGAAATGGGAAATATTCTCTAATCCTTTTTTAATATGAAAGCGAAGTTCAGGGATCGTGACAAAAGCAGTGGGGTAAGGCCCAAACACCCCAAATTGAATAAAATAACTATTCACTTGTAATCCAGATATTGAGATACCAAAAAACAATTTCCAAATATAAAAATGATTATTTAGGCTATGGTATTTGGATTTACCTCTCTTGCAATGGAAGACAAACGGATAGGCATTTTTGTTTATATTTACCCCCTGAAAAATTGAATTTGAGCATGAGTGAGATTAATAAAACTTACAACCCCACAGAAGTAGAAGATAAATGGTATTCTTATTGGCTGGATCATAAGATCTTTGCTTCGAAGCCAAGTAAAAAAGAACCATTCACGATCGTAATTCCCCCTCCCAATGTCACGGGTGTGCTGCACATGGGACATATGCTCAATAATACCATTCAGGATATTCTCGTACGCCGCGCCCGTATGCAAGGCAAAGAAGCTTGCTGGGTGCCGGGTACTGACCATGCTTCCATTGCTACCGAAGCAAAGGTAGTGCAAATGCTTCGCGAACGTGGGATCAAAAAAAGCGATCTCTCGCGTGAAGACTTTTTGAAATACGCCTGGGAATGGAAAGAAAAATATGGCGGGATCATTCTCGAACAATTAAAAAAACTTGGCGCTTCGGTAGATTGGGACAGAACTCGTTTTACCATGGAGCCTTCACTCTCGGATGCTGTGATCGAAGTATTCGTTCGCATGTATGAGAAAGGCTATATCTACCGCGGCCTGCGTATGGTGAACTGGGATCCACAGGGAAAAACAGCGCTTTCAGACGAAGAAGTAATTCACAAAGAAGTAAATTCAAAATTATATCATCTTCGCTACGTAATTGTAGAAGAAGGAAAAGAACAGGATCAAACGATCTCTGCTAATAATTTCCTGACCGTAGCAACCACGCGCCCGGAAACAATCGTAGGCGATACTGCTATCTGCGTTAACCCTAAGGATGAACGCTACCAACACCTGAAAGGTAAAAAAGTATTCGTGCCAATCATCAACCGCATCATCCCTGTGATCATGGACGAATATGTGGATATGGAATTTGGTACAGGTTGCCTGAAAGTGACGCCCGCACACGATGTAAATGACTACCAGCTCGGACAAAAACACAATCTTCCTGTAATCGATATTATGAACGACGATGGTACGTTCAACGAGCATTCTGTTTTGTATGCAGGTAAAGATCGTTTTGCTGTACGAAAAGAAATCGTGAAATACCTGGAAGAGCTGGGTCATCTGGCGAAAACAGAAGATATTAAAAACAATGTTGGTTACTCCGAAAGAACCGACGCAGTAATCGAACCGAGATTGTCGAAACAGTGGTTTGTAGACATGAAGAAATTTCTCAAGCACAATCCACAAGTGCTGGAAGATGTGATGAACGATGAGATCCAGTTGGTGCCAGCTAAATTTAAAAATACGTATCGTCACTGGCTGGAAAATGTTAAGGATTGGTGTATCTCCCGCCAATTGTGGTGGGGACAGCGGATCCCTGCATTCTACCTTCCTTCCGGAGAATTTGTAGTAGCGAAAACAAAAGAAGAAGCGATTGGAAAATTTAAAATTCAAAATTTAAAATTCAAAATTGAGGAAATCACCCAGGATGAAGACGTACTCGATACATGGTACTCTTCCTGGCTCTGGCCGATCTCGGTGTTTGATGGATTCAAAGATCCAAACAACAAAGACATCAACTATTATTATCCAACCAATGTATTGGTGACTGCACCGGAGATATTATTCTTCTGGGTAGCAAGAATGATCATGGCTGGCTACGAATTCCGCGGACAGCGGCCGTTCAAGGATGTTTACCTTACCGGTATCGTACGTGATAAGCAAGGTAGAAAAATGTCGAAGTCGCTTGGCAACTCTCCAGACCCGATCGAGCTGATGCAAAAGTACAGCGCGGATGGCGTGCGTTTTGGAATGCTGCTCAGTTCCCCTGCAGGAAATGATTTGCTTTTTGATGAAAAATATTGCGAACAGGGAAGAAACTTCACAAACAAGGTATGGAACGCTTTCCGTCTTGTTAAAGGCTGGACAACCGTAGACGCTCCAATGCCGGAGAACAACAAAGTGGCCCTCGAATGGATGGAAGCCAAGCTGAACGAGGCTTTGGCAGAGGCAGAGGAACACTACAGCAAATTCAGACTCTCCGATGTGCTGATGACCAATTACAAATTGGTATGGGATTCTTTCTGCGCCTGGTACCTCGAAATGATCAAGCCTGGCTTTGAACAGCCGATCGATAAAGGCTCCTACGAGGCTACGATCCTGATCTTTGAAAAACTGATGAAAATAATTCATCCGCTTATGCCTTTTATTTCCGAAGAGATCTGGCAAGATTTGAAAGAACGCAAAGAGGGAGAAAGTATTTGCCAGGCGGCCTTTCCTGAAACCGGCAAAGCCGATGCTTCCATACTTGCCGCGGCTGACATCGCTTTTGAAACAGTAGCACAAGTAAGAAATCTCAGAAGCTCTAAACAATTATCACCAAAGAATCCTCTGGAGCTTCTCATCAAAGCGGCTGACCAGACACCATACAAAAAATTTGAAGGTACGATTTGTAAGCTGGCTAATATTTCAGAAATAAAATTTACTAATACCTTGGAAGGCGCTATAAGCTTCATGGTCCGTACCGACGAAGTGATCGTGCCGCTGGAAGGCCAGGTAGATTCTGAAAAGGAGCGTGAGACGCTTACTAAGGAATTGGAATACCTGAAGGGATTTTTAATTTCAGTAGATAAAAAACTCAGCAACGAAAAATTTGTATCGAGCGCTCCGGAGCAAGTGATCGCGAATGAAAGAAAGAAGAAGGCCGATGCGGAATCCAAGATCAAAACGCTGGAAGAGAGCCTGGCACAATTATCGTAAGCAGAATTGGCAGTTATAACTAAATTTAGTACTTTACGTAGAGATCATTTTAACCAAAAACCGATTTACTAATGAAATACCTATTCCTGGCAGTTACATTTTTAATGTTAAACTGTTTTTCTGTGTCCGAAGTCCTCGCGCAGAATCCTAAAAATACCAAGAAATATAAAAAGCAGAAAGCAAAAAAGAGAGAACCATACACACCTGTTTACCATGAAAAAGATTCCGATGGTGACGGTGTACCAGACGGTCGCGATGAGTGTATTCACACTCCGAAAGGCGAGCCGGTGACTCCTTTCGGATGCCCTTACGATACTGACTTCGATGGTGTATACGATTACGAAGATCAATGTAAAAATGAAAAGGGACCGGTAGAAAACAAAGGATGTCCTTGGGGTGACCGCGACAACGATGGTATTAAAGACAACGAAGATATGTGTCCGGATGTACCAGGAATTGTTAAGTTCCACGGTTGTCCTGATACCGACAACGACGGTATTCAAGACAAAGATGATAAATGCCCGAAAGAGCCAGGTATAGAAAGATACCAAGGCTGTCCTCCGCCATTCATCGACACGGATAAAGATGGCATCGACGATTACTCAGATCTTTGTCCGAAAGTGCCAGGCGTGAAGAAAAACAAAGGCTGCCCTGAAATTAAGAAAGCAGATGCTGATGCGCTTCAAAGTGCGTTTGACAATTTATTGTTTGAAACCAATTCAGATGTAATCGTATCATCATCCTTCCAATCGCTCGATATACTCGCCAAAGTATTGCGCAACAATCCTAGGTATAAATTGTACCTGGAAGGACATACCGACAATGTAGGGGACGATGATAAAAATATGGATCTCTCCAAACGTCGTTCGGCTTCTGTGAAGAAATACCTAATAAACAAAGGTGTGAGCGCAGACCGTATTACTACAGATGGTTTCGGAGAAACCAGACCAGTAGCTTCGAACGATACAGAAGATGGACGTCATAAAAACAGAAGAGTGGAAATGACGATCATTCCTGAATAATTTAATATTGAATGACTCTGAAAGGCCTGTAGAAATTTTTCTACAGGCCTTTTTTATTTGGATGGATTTATGGTAGAGTAAAATTATTTGGAATTACCCTCTTAAATATTAATACTTATTTGAGATACCAGATACCGGATGCCAGATAATGCGAGAGTAATTTAATGACATTGTCTTTTAGCTTATTTGTAAAACAGAGTTGTTTTTATCTAAACTATCTGGTATCCGGCATCTGGTATCTTGCATCCATTATTAATCTTAATACTTAGGAGGGGAATTCTAAAATTATTTTTTTCTGTATCCATATAAAAAATAAACAACCAATCCTATCACCAGCCAGATCCCGAAGCGCAGCCAGTTGGTCACGCCCAATTCAGTGATCAAATAGAGATTACAGGAAAGTCCGAAAACAGGGATGAAGGAAAGATTTTTCCTGAACGAAAGCCAGGAAATAATAACTGCATACACCATGAAAAAATAAAGTGGAATTTTATCGGTATGTATATAGCTAAAGAAATTAATAAAATTTTCAGTATTGAAATAATATAAGACCACCGGCAAAGCCATGAAAATAAGAGGCACCACGTACTTCGAATTATAATAAGGTATTTTAAATCCTCCCCTTTTGTTTTGGTCAAACAACACACCCGTACATACGATCACAAACGCAAAAAGCGTTCCGATCGAACAAAGATCGGTAACAATAGTATGGTTGAGAAACAAGATCGGTATGGCGACCATCAAGCCTGTGACAATTGTAGCAAAAGAAGGCGTGCGAAATTTCGGATGTACTTTTCCAAAAACAGCAGGCAATAATTTATCACGACTCATACTCATCAGGATGCGCGGCTGACCGAGCTGAAAAACTAGCATTACGCTAGTCATCGCTACCACAGCGCTCAGCGCAATGACTTCAGAAAGCAAAGTGAGATCATGTTTTTCAAATACGTAAGCTAATGGATCACCCATGTTGAGTTCTTTGTAGCTTACCATTCCTGTCAATACCAAGGCAATCGCTACATACAGCACAGTGCAAATCAATAATGACCAGATCATCGCGCGGGGTAGATCGCGTTGTGGATCTTTGCATTCTTCGGCAGTAGTAGAAATAGCATCAAACCCGATATAGGCAAAAAAGACACCGGCAGTGCCTTTGAACACACCGGAAATTCCGTTCGGTGCGAAGGGCTGCCAATGCGCAGGATCGATGTAGAAAGCGCCGGCGCTGATCACAAGCAGCACGGCTAGTAATTTTATGAGTACCAAAAAATTGCCCGCCGTTTTGGATTCCTTGATCCCAATGTACACCAGCACGGTGATCAGGAAATTGATAAGCAAAGCCGGGACATCTGCGATCAACCGGAAACCTGCTATTTTCGGGGCTTTGCGCCAGGCTTCGTATCCTTCTTTTACAACAGGTGAAAACGATTCCCCTGGTGCAGCAAGATATTCCTGGTGGAATTTTTGCGCAGACAAATAATCTACTGATAAATATTCAGGAACAGGAACGTATAGATTTCTTAGAAACGTAGTAAAATAATCAGACCATGAAATAGCTACTGCGATATTACCAATTGCATATTCCATCAGCAAATCCCAGCCGATGATCCAGGCGATAAGTTCTCCGAATGCTACGTATGCATAGGTATAGGCACTTCCTGACCCATGAATGGTGGAGGCGAAATGAGCATAACAAAGAGCAGAGCACAAACATGCTACTGCAGTAAATAAAAAAAGCAAGATCACCGCCGGACCGCCCTCGAAACTTGCTTTCCCAATGGTGCCAAAAATTCCCGCGCCGATCACGGCTGCAATACCCATGGAGGTTAGATCAGTCAACGAGAGATTTTTTACTAAACGCTCATCCTGCGCTTCGTGCAGACCGTTGGGATCTTTTTTGTGAAAGAGTTTTTGAAAGTTCAACGAGTGCTTTTTTGTTTAGAAATAAAGATAATGAAATCTTTGAAAACTTAAACGTCATTGCGAGCTTGCGAAGCGATCTGTTGGCTACGAAGCCTGACCCCGTTTATAAATACAAACTGATTTCAATTATAAGTACTATACCTTCCACGCTGTCGACGGATTGCTTCGTCGCATGACGCACTCCTCGCAATGACGGTTAAATTACTACAAATAAATTTTCAAAAACTCCAACGCTCTCTCATCCGACCAGTAATTTCCATTCGCATTCTTTTCATAAAAACCACAATGGCCGCCATGAGCAGGTGTCTCCAGGAAAAAATATGGATTGTTTTTCGCTTGTTCGGTAGGAAAGCAAGCTTCACATAAAAACGGATCGTTCAGAGCGCTTACCAGTAGTGTAGGAATTTTAATGCCGGGAATGTAGAAAATAGAACTGCTTTGTTTGTAATAATCTGCAGCATCCCTGAATCCATGAATGGGCGCGGTATAACGTTCGTCGAACTGGATGAAATTTTTTAATTTTTCAAAACCCTGGTCATTGATCCTGTCGGGATATTGTTTCGCTTTCGCCAATACTTTCAAATGAAGATTGGTAAGAAAACGGTTCATGTAAAATTTACTTTCCCATTTGGCCATATGCTCGGCTCCTGCTTTAAGGTCGCAGGGAGCGGAGAAGGTGACTGCAGCTTTGATGAAAGGAGAAATTGAATCAGATCTTTCTCCCAAATATTTTAAGGTGATATTACCTCCAATACTAAATCCTACCAGACCGATACTGTTATATTTTTTTAGCGCTGCCACATGTTGCACTACCAGATCTAAATCGGCAGATTCACCGCTATGGTAGAAGCGAAAATTGCGGTTCATCTCTTCGCTACATCCACGGTAATTCCAGGCAAGCACATCGTATCCTGCATTCACCGCGGCTCTGGCCATGCCCTTGAGGTATTTGCTTTCGGTATTGCCTTCCAGTCCGTGAGAAAGAATTAGTAGGGTAGGATTTCCTTTCCTGATCCAATCAAGATCTAAAAAATCTCGATCGGCCAGTTCAAGTCTTTCGCGCTCATACACTACGTCCGATACATCGCGCATGGCTACAGGATAAACGGTTTCCAGATGCCTGGAAAAAAACATCGCCGGACGCTTATAGGAAGAAGAGGGTAGGAGAGGCATTCTTGAAATGTGGAGTTATGAGTGATGAATTATGAGTTTTATTCATTCATAACTCATAATTCATCACTCAAAATTTTATTATTCTTCCGCAATCATAATGATCTTATCACCATTGGTAAATTCGATCTTATCGGATTTGTTGGGGTTTAATACTACGCCGTAATTTTTTTCCGGGTTGTCGGAATATTTTCCTTTGATGTATCCAAAAGCGATCTCTTTTTTCTTGGTAGTAGCTTTTATTACGGAAAAGAAATCGGTTGTAGTATTTTCAGGCATATAGTTACTATAAGGCTTGATGTAGATCTCGTTTCCTTCTGCATCGAAAAGATCGTCGAATACGATAGACAGCTCTTTGTTCTCAGAAAGCTGCGCCAGGATAAGACTGATCATGCGATCGCTAATAATGAAGTCGTCAGCCTTCGTTAAGTCAGCAAGGGCGCGGTTTTTCAGGTCGAGCATTTCTGTTACAAGACTTACTTTGTGATTGAGTTTGCTTAAGATATCCCGAATGTTCATGAGTGTGATCAGCGTGATCGCATCGGCTTCCTGGAGTGGATAGTTGTCCGAATAGCTCATGATAATAACGTGGTTGTAATGTTTCAGATCAAGTTTATTCAGCTCGTTCCGGTCGTTGATATCGGCGTTTTTGTATTTGATCTTTTGGTTTTTAAGTTCCACGGAAAGGTTAAGGATCTTTTCCGTAAGGCCGCTTCCTTCAGCCATTACAAGTATTTCTGAACCAGGACGAACATAGTTGTCAAGTTCTTTCACCACAATCCTTGCGTTGTTGTTCCAGCCAAGGATAAGGGTTTTGTGCATTTCAAAGCCAACGTCTTTTTTCAGCACTACATCCGGAAGGTCGGTTATTTTTCTTTCTTTATGATGGTAAGAAAGATCAATGTCGTCTTCTGCAATTACTACCAGATGATCTTCTTTAGTAAGCTTTGTATTGAGTGGAGGATTGATCTCCACGCGGCCATCCGCAAATCGAATTCCGATTACGCAGATGTCTTCGAAGCCGTAAAGCAATTCTTCGAATGTGTGGCCATGAATATTTTTTACAGGTTGTATGTAGATCTCGTTATCAGCATAGCCAAGCAGGTTGCTGTATACAATGCTAAGCCCGGATTGACGGCTGCTTTGTACGGTAATTTTAGAGATCACTTCATTGCCTACCAGGATTGTTACTTCTTCTTTTCCTACCAGTTTAGCAATGTCGCGGTTGATGTCGTCGTTGATCTCAGCGATGATGTTGAATGGCTCTTTCTTTCTTGAAGGGCTGTTCACGATTGCCATGATAGTTTTGATCACGTACGTGTCAGCCTTTGGTTCTTCCGGCGCTACGATGATGATGGATTTGGCATAGTTGAGGTTAGCAATCTTCAGATCGTCTACATCAATGGGGTTACCGCTGCGGCAGATCACTTTTGTTTTTCCGGTGTTGCCCACTTTGGTTTTGATCTCGTCTTCCATTTCTGTTTTGTCCATATCGGCGAGGATCACTACACAAGATTTATTTTGATTGAGGTTTGCGAGAATGAGTTCGGATACTATTGGAAAAATTTTAGAAGACCAGCCAAGGATCACGGTTTGATTTTCTTCCAGGATGATGGATTTACCTTTTTTCATTTCATCCAGTTTTTCCTGGAAACCCGCGTTCAGAATGGAAACCAGGGTGGAGACCAATAAAATTCCTGCAAGGGAAACGGGGAACATGATGATCCGGTAACCCCAGCCCGACTCTCCGGTTACGGTACCCTGATCAATTACGTGCATCAAACTTTGCCAGAAAGATTCAGAAAAGTCCATTGCAGGACCATCTGATTCGGAAATATGTGCGATGAAAACAAGTACTCCGGTCACAAATGCTACGGCAAAAAAGAGCATAAGCAAGCCAACGATCAGAGCAGGAGTACCTTTACCAATGATATTATCTACCCAATATTGGAATCTCTCTTTGAATGGTACTTTTTGCATAGAATATTATATTTTATTACGGCTCAATTTAAGCAAGAATTTGAATACTTCGCTAAGTAATATTACTGAATTTATACTGTTTTTCAATTTTCTATGATTATTTTTGCCGACCCAAAATTAGGAAACCATGAGTGAAGTGTTAAGACTAGCCATCCAGAAATCCGGCAGGCTAAGTGAAGATTCGATCAAGCTAATCAAAGAATGTAGTATAGATTTCAGCAGCAGTGGAGCTACGTTGAAATCTTCTGCCTATAATTTTCCTTTGGAAATCCTTTACCTGCGTGACGATGATATTCCGGGCTATGTAGCCGACGGTGTGGCAGATATCGGGATCATCGGAGAAAATGTGGCTTCCGAACAAAAGAAAAATGTAATTACGGTAGACAAGCTTGGGTTTTCCCGCTGCCGTTTATCCATAGGTGTTCCTAAGGCCATGGATTATCAGGGCGCAAAAAGCCTGGACGGTAAGAGCATTGCTACTTCTTATCCTAATATTCTTTCTGATTTTCTTTTTGACAATGGCGTAAAAGCCTCTATCCATGAGATCAGTGGCTCAGTAGAGATTGCTCCAAGCATTGGCCTGGCCGATGCAGTATGCGATATCGTAAGCTCTGGAAGCACGTTGATCAGCAACGGGCTGAAAGAAGTGGACGTTGTATTTCGCTCCGAAGCCATTCTAATTGCCAATCCGGGATTGTCGGCAGGGAAGAAAAAGATCATCGACGAATTATTGTTTCGCATCACTTCCGTTAAAACTGCTAAGAACACTAAATATATTTTACTCAACGCGCCAAACGAATCGCTGGATAAGATCATCAAATTGCTTCCTGGCGTGAAAAGTCCTACCGTGACGCCTTTGGCCGAAAGCGGCTGGAGCTCTTTGCACTCAGTAGTGAAAGAAGATCAGTTTTGGGATGTGATAGGAAAACTGAAAGAAGCAGGAGCAGAGGGGATTTTGGTCATTCCGATTGAGAAAATAATTAAATAGATAAAAATTAGATACCGGATGCCGGATTCCAGATACCCAGATAAAATATATTTCTGGCATCTGGAATTCGGCATCTTGTATCTTTGTTGAGGTTAAGCAAGCAAAATAGTTAACTATGAATTACATCGAATATCCAAACAAAGCAGATTGGGAAAATATCCTGAAACGCCCTGTATTCGAAACGGAGAGCCTGGAAGCGAAAGTGGCGCCCATATTGAAGCAGGTGAAGGAATCAGGAGATGAGGCGTTGAAAAAGTTTACCCTGGAGTTTGATAAAATTTCATTGGAACAACTAGCGGTTACAGAAGCAGAGATCAAAGAAGCGATAGGGGTAGTTTCGGATGAATTGAAAAAAGCGATCGACGTGGCGCGGGTGAACATTGAGAAATTTCACCTTGCTCAACGCGAAGAAATAAAAAAAATAGAAACTACTTCCGGTGTTACCTGCTGGAGAAAGAGTGTACCGATCACCAAAGTTGGTTTGTATATTCCGGGAGGTACAGCTCCTCTTTTTTCTACCATCCTGATGCTTGGAGTACCTGCTAATATCGCGGGTTGCGAAGAGATCGTTCTTTGTACACCTCCTGACAAGCAAGGGAAGATACACCCTGCTATTCTATACACGGCTTCTATTTTAGATATTAAAAGAATCTACAAAATAGGCGGAGCTCAAGCCATTGCAGCGATGGCTTTTGGCACGCAGACCATTCCCCAGGTATACAAAATATTTGGCCCGGGAAATCAATATGTAACTGCTGCCAAACAACTGGTGAACAAAGCCGGTGTTGCCATTGATATGCCTGCTGGCCCTTCTGAAGTAGCTGTGGTAGCCGATGAAAGCTGCAATCCTGCTTTCGTAGCGGCTGATCTTTTGTCGCAAGCGGAGCATGGTATAGACAGCCAGGTAATCTTGGTGAGCACTGGGAAGAACGTTATCGAAGCAGTGGAAAAAGAAGTGAAAGCACAACTGATGCAGCTTCCAAGAAAAGAATTGGCAGCCAAGGCGCTTGATAATAGTAAAACAATCCTGGTAAGAACATTGGAGGAGGCAATGGAGCTGATCAACGTGTATGCACCGGAACACCTGATATTACAGGTGAAGGAATATGATAAACTTGCTTCGATGGTGAAAAATGCCGGCTCTGTTTTCCTTGGAAACTACACCCCTGAATCGGCGGGAGATTATGCATCCGGTACCAACCATACCTTGCCGACCAACGGGTATGCAAAAGCTTATTCCGGAGTGTCCTTGGATTCATTTGTGAAAAAAATCACCTTCCAACATATCAGCAAAGAAGGTATTCAAAACCTGGGATCTTCGATTGAACTTATGGCAGCGGCAGAGCAATTAGATGCTCATAAAAACGCTGTGGCACTCAGAAGAAAAGGATAATATTAAGTTTAAAAATAACAAGGTACATCGTTAAGCAGAAAAGCTGGATAGTCAATTTCTATTCAGCTTTTCTATTTTTATCTCTTTAATAGTTATCCTACGTGGTAGGATAACGCTCCCGAAGGACATTTTTTTACCTGCTCGATAATCGTACCTGTATTAGAGTTTTCAAGAGTGATCCATGGGCGCTTTCTTGGATCAAAAACTTTTGGCAGGCCTCTAAAACAATTTCCAGAGTGAATGCATTTAGCTGATTGCCACACAACGGTAATTTCTCCGTTGCTGTACTTTTTGGTTACGGGTTTGTCCATAAATAAGTGTAATAGGTTTTCTAAAAGTAATACAAGGTACAAAAAAATCTTATTAAAAAATGATACCAGATGCAGGATGTCAGATATAGGATAATTTTGAATTTATGATTGATTCAACTTACCGCTCTTATCTGGCATTCTGGCATCTGGCATCCTTATTTACTTACGTTTGATCGTAATCCTCTCCGGCGCGCTCCATACCTTGTATTCATTGGTATAATAAAGATACCCGGAAGAGGCCTGCGCTTCGTATTCTCCGGCAATATCTGCTTTCAGATCCAGGTTGATCTCGCGTATTTCTTCCGGAAGCATTTGACGGTAGTAGAAGAAAATATTATTGTCTCGGATCTCATAGAAATCTATTTTATGTTTCTCCGTCAATTCCTTCAACTGCCAAGGCTGCGCGCTCAACCCAGCCGGGATCCCTACAATAGCCATGGTCATTGGCAAACCTTCTTTGGTAGTATTTTTTAAGACCGTTGTAAGTCTTACCGTTTCTCCTACGAAAGTAGTTTTATGGCTCAGTTTTGTGTCGATGCTTACTTTGCATTCCTTGTCATTACTTGGAAGCGAGGTATTCCACTGAACAGACATAGAATAGGGAAGCGGATTTTTAACATCTTTGTAACGAATGCGTACAGTATGTTTTCCTTCGGAAAAATATTTCTCCAATCCTCTGATCACGATCGCTTCTCTTTCTCCGGCTATGTAATTTTTTTCACCGGCTTTTTTGCCGTCTACCCAAATTTCAATCGTACCGTTTTCGTCTGTCTTTTTAGAATATTTAGCATACTCTGTCAGCGCTTTTAACGCTAGCACCGTTCCTTGCGTAGAGCTGAATCCTCCGTAACCGGAACGTGATCCGATCAGGAATTTTACCGCGCTGTTCAATGCGGCTTGGTCCGGTTTGCCTGATTTGATCATCGCCAGGATAGCAAGAGCAGTTGTTTCTGTAGTCAGCGAATTTCCTTGCGAATAGGTGATCGAATGAGAACTTCCTGTCCAGCTTCCGTCTTTTTTCTGTAAAGAATAGAGTGCTTCTAATGCTTTTATTGCATTCTTTTCTTCTTTAAAATTCAACAACGCATTCGCTGCGAGTGCAAGCTGGTAGGGGTCTTTAGATTCCATTGCTTTCGCGTATACTTTATCCAGTTCTTTGCGGATCTCACGATTTCCTGTCTCCGAAAGCGCGTAGACGATATAAGCGTTTGTAATATCCTCGCTTGCTCTGCCGAATTGATCGAGCGCCTGGGCGCTACGTTTGAACCCTCCATTGCCATCGCGACGGCTGAGCAGCCATGCTTCAGTGCGTTGGATCATTTCCCCGTCTACGTTGTTGTATACGCGCTTCATATCGTTGAATTGCATTAATCCATAAGCAGTAAGCCCTTCATGAGCCGGTGTACCGCCAAACCATTCGTATCCTTTTTCCTTTGTCTCAAAAGTGATCAGGCGTTTGTAGCCTTTGTCTAGCAAGGCGCCTACTTGTCCTGCGGGGCCTTCGGCTTCTCCCATTTCGAGCAAGTATTGTTTTACCATGATGTTTGGATAATTGCTTGTAGAAGTTTGTTCAAAACATCCATAAGGTTCGCGCAAAATGGATTCTATTCCTTTCATCAGATCGGTCACTACAGAAGGATAAGCGGTGAACGAGGCTTCCAGCGAGCCTTCCACTAGGTGGTCGATCTCGAATGAATATTCTTTTTCCTGTTCTTGTCCGGCAAGTGATACAGCCGCAGGAAATCCTTTTGCAGAGATTTTTATTTCCTGTGCAAACGCATCTTTCAATCCCATTCCTTCAAAAGCAAATTCCATAGTATCGATCCCGATCTTAGTACCTGTTTTGAAATCAAGTTGCATCGTTTTTACTTGCCCGGCTTCAATGGCAAGGCTTGCAGGAATACTTGTCAGCAATTGCATTCCGTCTGGAATTTGGAGGGTAAGCTTTCCTTTCAATACGGAAGCGCTATTATTTTTCAAGATCAAAGGAAGCGAAACGATGTCTCCGGTAGTGATCTCCACAGGTACTTTCACTTGCATACTGAAAGGCAGTTGAGTGAAATAAGTTTTTTCTGCTCTTCCCAAACTTCCATCCGTTGCGATGCCTTCTACGATGGCGCGGAAGGAAGTGATCTCATCGGAGTTGAAAAAGCTTACCGTTGTCTTTCCTGTTCTGTCGGTTTGCACGGCGTTATTCCAATAGATGGTAGAACGGAAATCAGTTCGTACTTCTGGCTGTGCGTTGGCGGAATAATCAGGAGAAGCAAACACCCTGGCTCTATAGTAACGAGGTTGGATTATCTGGATCTCATCGTCGCCAACAAAGATCGAATCCGCTGCTATCATTTTTCGTTTGGCTGGCTGCATGCGATAATCGGCTACTTTCGCCTTGGCTGCTTCCGGTTTAGGTTGAACTTCTTTTCGCTCGATCTTCTGATCCTGTTGCTCTTTTTTTGCAGCAGGCACTGGCGCTACCATCTTATCGAGTACAGGAGCATCTTCCCTGAAAAGCATGTCGTTTCCTTCCATTTCCATGATGGCCATTGGAAGGTTTTCTTGTTTTATATTTCTGTTTCGTCCGCGTACACCGCCGGCTCCTGCAAGGTTTACCTGGGATCGCACGTTGCCGTATAGGTAAGTATTATCATACATATAAACATCTGTGTGTTCGTTGTATTCCTGTACGGTTGTTTGCTGTGGCGCATAGCCGTTCGCTTTTATTTCCAATATGGCAGGCTCTGTAAGATTGATGTTTTTAAAACTAAAACGGCCTGTTTTATCACTAGTGGTCTTTAAGTTAGTGTTCAGCACCGACACCGTAGCGCCCGCAAGAGCAGAGGCTTTGTAAGCATCGTAGATAGTTCCGGAAACGATCGTTTGTTCTCCGGCGTGCGAGTAGGCGGGAAGATTGTTTTCAATAATTTCTTCCCATGTAAATCTTCTCCATCCGGAAGTCATGAGCAAATAATCGAGGGCAAGGTCTGCTTTGGTTTCTTTGGTGTTGAAATAAAAAGCAGGCTCTTCGATCTTTTCTTTTAGATCGTATTCAAGCAGGAGGGAAGATAAAATATTTCCTTGCTTATCATCTGCAAAGCTCAGTAGTTTGTCGTCAGCTACCGAGAGCGATAAATGGGCAGGCATCGGCAAGCCACGCTCGTCGGAGACTTTGATCGTCATGTTCACTTTTTCTCGTGGCAGATATTTTTCCTTATCTGTTTCGATCGAAATATTCAGTTGCTTGTGCTTGTTCACAAATGCCAGTCTCTCCGCACGGGCTATGCCTTTGCTGTCAAACAAAGTGAACTGCGCTACTCCGATAGGAAAATCAGAGACGGGGATCAGTAAATTATTTTTGCCTACTAATGCCTGGAAAGATTTTGTATAATAAACCTCTCCGCGCACCTGTGCTACAATGGAAAGCTCTTCTTGTTCGGTAGAAGAAATTACAAGCGGAAGAATAGCGTTGTTTTGTTTTTCTACATGCAGCACGTAGCCTCTTTCAAGCGCTTCCGGTACTTCGTAGATAGTTTTGATGTTAGCAGGTTTGGTGATCCTGGCGGTGTAATGTTCGCCGCGAAGCGGAGTGAAGTCTACAGCTCCCATTCCCTGGTGAAAAGAGCGGAAGGTAGCTACTTCTTTTTTCGCTTCGTTTAAGATCACACCTTCGATGTCGGCAGGTTTACCAAATTCGTTGAGCGCTTTGAAAGCAAGTTTGTTTTCCAATCCTACTACCAGCTCGCCGCCTTCAGGATAGAAGCTGAATTCGATCTTGTTCAATACAATTGGGATGGAACGGGAAATAGATTCTGTGTTACCTTCAAAATCGATCATGATATTTAATAATCCGTCGTTGGAAGAAAGATTAGCGGGAAGTTTGAATTTTATTGTTGCCTGCCCTTCGCCATTGCTACTACCTTTGTTCTCCGTCACCTTAGTGCCCGCGATGGAAGCAGAGAATGCGTAAGCGTGGTTGGAAAGATTTTTATTTTCTAAGGTTTGTAAAGAAAGCGAAGCGCTCACTTCATCGTCGGATCCATAAGCTTTTTGATCGAAATCCAGTTTCATTTTCAACCTGGGCAGCACTACTGCTTGTACTTGGATGTCTTTTTCAAAAAACAGTTCTTCATTCTTCTGCCAATTGGTGTACGCTTTTATTTTATACAAGCCGCCGGCAATAGTTTCATCTAGCAGAAAATCTCCGCTGGCCACGCCGTTTTTGGTGATCAGCGCGATCTGTTTTTCAATGCTGCCTTTCGGATTGATCAGCTCTAAGTGAAGGATATCACTTTGCTTGGATGCTTTCAGGTCGCTTCCATTGCGTAGATATGCTTTCAGCCAGATTGTTTCTCCTGGTTTATAAAAAGTTTTATCCAGGTGTAGATATACGCGGTCTTCTGGTCTCTCGGCGCTGGCCGCTATGAATTTCCCAACAATGCCTTTGATAATTTCGTTGGTATATTCTAAAAATGAAAAGCTGGAAGCTTTGCTCATCCCGATAATTCCCAGGCTAGCTAGGGAAAACAGGGCGGCGATTTTACTTTTTCTTAGTTTCTTTTTCATAACAATAGTGTTAAGTGTGTTAAAGGGTGTTTGGTAGTAAGATGAAAGGGGAGGGGAAATTCCATAAAAGGCAGATAAAAAGTTATGAATTATGAGTTATGAATGTTGAATGGGAAAGAGTTGATCATTATGAGTATTCAGTCAAAAAGAATATTCCAGATATAATTAATCTATAAACCATAACTCATAATTCAACATTCATAACTCATAATTCATAATTCAAACTTATCGGTATCTGGCATCTGCTATCTTTTTTATATATCTTGCAGTAACTAAGGCATGTTATTCCGGAAGCAACATAAGAAAGTAGAGTACTCAGACCTGGAGCTGATCGACCGTTATAAAAACTCGGGGGATCCTTCCTATGCGGGAGAATTATTCCAGCGCTATAGCCACCTGGTGTTAGGTGTTTGTATGAAGTACCTGAAAAATGAAGAGGAGAGCCGCGATGCGGTGATGAATATTTTTGAAAAGCTGCTCAGCGATCTTAAAAAGCATAAAATAGATCATTTCAAATCCTGGTTGCATACGGTTTCGAGAAATCATTGTCTGATGTATTTAAGAGCGAATAAAAAATTTGATCTTAAATACGAAGAAACCGAAACGGAATTTATGGAAATGACCTACACGCTGCATCATACAGAAGAAAAGGTATCGGAAGAGTCGTACGTCAAGTTGGACGAGTGTATTGACAAGTTGATAGAGGAACAAAAGAAATGTGTGCATTTGTTTTATATAGAAGAAAAATGCTACAAAGAAGTGGCCGAGCTTACCGGCTATGAGATGAATAAGGTGAAGAGCTATATTCAGAACGGTAAGAGAAATCTTAAACTTTGTATGGAGAGCCAGTCATGAGCAAACGCAAAAAAATATTTCATAAGCCCGACGAGCAAATTCCTTCAGCGGATGATATTTTAAATTATCTGAACGAAGAGAATTCTCCTTTGCCTCCGTCTGCAGAAAAATCTTCTCCTTCCGGGGGAGCTTTCAAAAAGCGCAGCAGCAACAAGCCAGAGCTCGATGGCTTGGCGAAGGATGAGTTTTTAAGCGAAAGCAAAAAGGAAAAGAAAAAAGAGGAAGAAGAGCAAGATATGCCCGCTCCTTCGTTCGGCGGCCTTGTGCAAGAACCTGTGATCAACTATGGCCAAACCAACAGAGGGAATGCTGAAAAGAATAAAAAGAAATACGAACTGGAAAAGAAAATGCTTGCCGAACCGCTTGTATCCGAAGCGGTAGAAGGATATGCATTGATCAGAGATAAAGAGAAGGCCAAGAATATTTTAGCAGAGATCAACGAATCGATTGCATCGCAAACGGGACGTAAAAATAATCGCGGCGTATTCCTGCGCATAGCAGCGATCCTTGTGTTGTTGTTCCTGGTATCAGGAGGCTCGTTTTATTTGTTTGAACAATTTTCCAGCAGTAACATGGAAGCTGTAAGCAACAAAGCCAGCACAGCTCCGGCAGTCGCGCTGGATACAGTGAGACAGGCAGTGATCGATTCTGCGGTGAAGCAGGAGCAGCTAGCTATTGAAACAGATAAAACATTTGCCACCCAGGATAAAAGGTTACAACCGTCCAAACCTGTTTCTTCCGACGCCTATCCTGACCAGTCACCCATCATGGAAGAGCCAGGGAATACTCATGGAAATGGCTACGGCAACCCTGCTCCATCTATGCAGATGGAAGAAGAGCGGATATTTTCCCAGTCTAATACTCCTGTAAATTACAATGCTGATTCTGTTACTATCATTCCAAACGATGAATTGGCCGTAGTTGCAGACGATGCGAAGGAAGAGTCAAAATTGGATGTAGTAATAGAAAGAAACAGGAAACAAGGGCCTAAAGACAAAAAGGTAGCTGCCAGATCAAATCAACAGTATGCACCATCTTCTGCGAAGCTCAGCGAGGTGAACGAAGATCAATCCACCGGAATGGTTAAGAAAACATATTTACTGGAAGACGGAATTCGTTTGTACAACGAAGGAAAATTCAAAGAGGCAAAAGAGATATTTACCGGACTTTTGATTACACAACCATCCAACCAGGAAGCGATTTTTTATAGCGGTATGTCCGATTATAAAATGCAATTGTACGATCGTGCGCTTGGTAACCTTACTAAGGTAGTTCCGGCATCGCGCCGCTACGACGAAGCCAGGTGGACAAGTTCGTTGATCTATTTGGAAATGGGCAGAAGAGAGGAAGCAATTGAACTTTGGAAAATGCTTTCAAAATTTAATAATTCTTATTCCGAAAAAGCTTTTGAAAAGCTGAAAGAATATTCAAAATAATAGATTTTATTACATAGTAAGCGATGAATGAAGTGGTAAGAGGCTGTGAGGTATTCTTCGGAGGGCCTAATTATTTTTTTAATATTCATTACAAAAGACTTCTCAATCATTATCAAAAAAGGGCAGATTAGTATTTAAAAGAAGCAAAATGCTGCTTTTTGGGCTAAAAAATGCTATAACACTTATTCATTCTCATACCAGCTCTGCTTTTAGTGAAAAAATTCAATGGTTAAAACTTTGATAATATCTTGAAGTCGAAGACAAGGTTTTAGTTTTTCGATGAATGAAGGTGTAAAACTAGCTGAAAATCACATGGAATTGTATTTTATACGTATGATTTATTTGAAACATAAAGTAAATTTAGTACGTATTTCAAGGGACAGACTCAGTAAAATCTGCATTCATCACGTTTAATTATTTGGTTATTAGATACTTGTTTAGAAAGGTTACTAAACTCACAAACAAGAGAATTAATAAGTAAAAACCCTGATGGTTTGCCAATAAACTAAAAATAAATAATTTGCGGTTTAATGCAAAAATGTGGATAAATATTGTGGTTTATCGCATGGCTATTGAAGATAAAAATTGTAAGGATCTCTTCTCAAAAATATACAAAAGAAGATAGTGCAACTAGTGATAATATGAAAAAATATTTACTGTTATTATTTATAAGTTTAGTGAGTGTGGTTAACCTGAGGGCACAGTGTACCACTAATGACGTAGCTGGAAATGCAGGGCAAAGCGGGCTTTACGGAGAATATTTTGCAGGATATTTTAATGATGTTTTTACTTTTTTCCCCTCTACGATCAGTACTACTAACAGAATAGAAAGCAATCTTAATTATACAACCAATAACTGGGGTGTTCCAAGACCACCCGCTTCTGGTACTGCTACTGATCAGGACACGTACAGTGCCCGGTACAGAGGAAGTATTTTAATTCCTACTGCAGGTACCTACACTTTTTATTTGACCAGTGACGATGCGAGTTATATGTTTCTGGATAATGATGCACTCACCTATCCTTTAACAGCATCGACAGCTTTTATCAGCAATGGAGGGGCTCATGCTTCTACAACAGTAAGTCAAACAATCTACCTCGGTGCTGGTGCACATAATATTCAAATTGTTTTTGGTGAAAATGGAGGAAATAATGTATTGACATTAGAATATTCAAGTTCTACCATCACAAGAACAGTAGTGCCGAATGCAAGCTTGTGTACAAGTATCCAACCTGCTGTCACTACTCCAGCTGCTTGTGCTTGTAAAGATTTGACGGGAAGTGCTCCTACGTCAGGGTTACTTGGCCAGTATTATGCAGGGTATTACAACGATGTGCAAACTTATTTTACTGCCAATACTCCCGGACTTACAAGAACTGATAACAACGTCAACTTTGCGACCAGCAATGGATGGGGCGCGATTGTACCTCCAGCATCCAATACTACAGCAAATCCTGAGACCTATAGTACAAGATGGACTGGTTCCATCAATGCTCCTGTAGCAGGTACTTATACCTTCTATCTGACCAGTGATGATGCATCGATGTTATGGGTAGGAAGTGCAGCTACTACTTCTAATCCAACAGCTGCCACTGCAACCATTAATAACTCCGGGTTACACGGCGCTACTACCGTTTCTGGTACGGCAGTACTTACGGCAGGAATCAATTATATAAAAATACATTATGGCGAAAACACAGGAGGCAATACCTGCGTGTTTGAATTTGAAAACATACCAGCAGGAATAGCCCGTACAGTGGTTCCTTCCAGTGTACTTTGCACTTCTTTCCTGCCGCCGGAACCTACTGCTACGACTCCCGTTACTTATTGTCAGAACGCTACTGCTTCTGCGTTGACTGCTACGGGAAGCAACTTATTGTGGTACACTGCCTCATCAGGAGGTGTAGGATCTTCTACTGCACCAACACCGTCTACTACTACGATTGGAACTACAAGTTATTATGTAAGCCAGACAATCGGTGGTTGTGAAAGTTTAAGACAAAAAATAGATGTAGTGATCACCGCCCCGCCAAGCGCTACGATTAGTTATGCCGGAGCTCCGTTCTGTATCAGTACTGCCGGAGCGCAAGCCGTGACACAAACAGGCACAACAGGTGGAACTTATTCTTCTACGGCGGGTTTGTCAATCAATGCTGGCACAGGAGCAATTACTCCTTCTACCAGTACTGCTGGTACGTATACGGTGACGTATACCATTGCTGCTACGGCAACCTGTCCTGTTTATTCAACGACAACCTCAGTAACCATTACAGCGGTTCCGAGTGCAACGATCAGTTATGCCGGCACACCGTTTTGTAAGAGCCTCGCAACTCCTCAGAGTGTGACGCAAACCGGTACAACAGGTGGTACCTATTCAGCGCCAGCGGGCTTGTCGATCAATGCTGGTACAGGAGCGATCACACCATCCACGAGTACAGCGGCTACTTATACGGTCACTTATGCAATAGCTGCATCAGGCGGATGCGCTGCTTATTCTACTACAACTAGTGTTACTATCGCTACTGCACCGAGTGCTACGATTAGTTATGCCGGAGCGCCATTCTGTATCAGCACCGCAGGAGCGCAAGCTGTGACGCAAACAGGTACAACAGGCGGTACCTACTCAGCACCTGCGGGCTTGTCGATCAATGCTGGTACAGGAGCGATCACGCCATCGACTAGTACAGCTGGGACATATACGGTTACATATACTATCGCAGCATCCGGTGGATGTGCATTGTATACTACCACCACAAGCGTAACGATCACTGCGGCGCCGAGTGCAACGATCAGCTATGCCGGTACACCGTTCTGTACAAGCAATGCTACGGCACAAAGCGTGACGCAAACCGGTACAACAGGCGGTACCTATTCAGCACCAGCGGGCTTATCGATCAATGCAGGTACAGGAGCGATCACGCCATCGACTAGTACAGCTGGGACATATACGGTTACTTATACTATTGCCGCATCGGGCGGATGTGCGTTGTATACAACGACCACAAGTGTAACAATCACTGCAGCGCCAAGCGCAACGATCAGCTATGCCGGCACACCGTTCTGTACAAGCAATGCTACCGCGCAAAGCGTGACGCAAACCGGTACAACAGGCGGTACTTATTCAGCGCCAGCGGGTCTGTCGATCAATGCAGGTACAGGGGCGATCACGCCATCGACTAGTACAGCGGGCACTTATACGGTTACATATACCATTGCCGCATCGGGCGGATGCGCGTTGTATACTACCACCACAAGTGTAACAATCACAGCGGCGCCGAGTGCAACGATCAGCTACGCCGGCACACCATTCTGTACAAGCAATGCTACCGCGCAAAGCGTGACGCAAACCGGCACAACAGGCGGTACTTATTCAGCGCCAGCGGGTCTGTCGATCAATGCAGGTACAGGAGCGATCACGCCATCGACTAGTACAGCTGGGACATATACAGTTACTTATACCATTGCCGCATCGGGCGGATGCGCGTTGTATACTACCACCACAAGTGTAACGATCACTACTGCACCAAGTGCAACGATCAGCTACGCCGGCACACCGTTCTGTACAAGCAATGCTACCGCGCAGAGTGTAACACAAACCGGTACAGCAGGCGGTACTTATTCAGCGCCAGCGGGTCTGTCGATCAATGCTGGTACAGGAGCGATCACGCCATCGACTAGTACAGCGGGAACATATACGGTTACATATACTATTGCCGCATCGGGCGGATGTGCGTTGTATACTACCACCACAAGCGTTACGATCACTGCAGCACCAAATGCAACGATCAGCTACGCCGGCACACCATTCTGTACAAGCAATGCTACCGCACAGAGTGTAACACAAACTGGTACAACAGGCGGTACTTATTCAGCACCAGCGGGGTTGTCGATCAATGCTGGTACAGGAGCGATCACGCCATCGACTAGTACAGCTGGGACTTATACAGTTACCTATACTATTGCCGCATCCGGTGGATGTGCGTTGTACACTACCACTACAAGTGTTACTATAGCTGCGGCGCCAAGCGCTACGATCAGCTATGCCGGTTCACCATTCTGTAATAGTACAACAGGAGCGCAAGCTGTGACGCAAACCGGAACAGGAGGAGGGACTTATTCAGCGCCAGCAGGGTTGACAATCATTAATGCTGGGAATGGACAAATTAATGCCAATAGCAGTACTCCGGGTACTTATACAGTGACGTATACCATTGCTGCTACGGCAGCGTGTCCTATTTATACAACAACTACCTCAGTAACCATTACAGCGGTTCCGAGTGCAACGATCAGCTATGCCGGCACACCGTTCTGTACAAGCAATGCTACCGCGCAAAGCGTGACGCAAACCGGTACAACAGGCGGTACATATTCAGCACCAGCGGGCTTATCGATCAATGCAGGTACAGGAGCGATCACGCCATCGACTAGTACAGCGGGAACATATACGGTTACTTATACTATTGCCGCATCGGGTGGATGCGCGTTGTATACTACCACCACAAGCGTAACGATCACTACTGCCCCAAGCGCAACGATTAGCTACGCCGGTACACCGTTCTGTACAAGCAATGCTACCGCGCAGAGTGTAACACAAACAGGCACAACAGGCGGTACTTATTCAGCGCCAGCGGGTCTGTCGATCAATGCAGGTACAGGAGCGATCACGCCATCGACTAGTACAGCTGGGACATATACAGTTACTTATACCATTGCCGCATCGGGTGGATGTGCGTTGTACACAACCACCACAAGCGTAACGATCACTGCAGCGCCAAGCGCAACGATTAGCTACGCCGGTACGCCATTCTGTACAAGCAATGCTACCGCACAGAGTGTAACACAAACCGGTACAGCAGGCGGTACCTATTCTTCAACAGGTGGATTAACACTTGATCCAACAACAGGAGACATTGATCCGTCCACTAGCACAGCAGGGACTTATACAGTTACTTATACTATTGCAGCATCCGGTGGATGCGCGTTGTATACTACCACCACAAGCGTAACGATCACTGCAGCACCAAGCGCAACGATCAGCTACGCCGGCACACCGTTCTGTACAAGCAATGCCACAGCGCAAAGTGTAACGCAGACCGGTACAACAGGCGGTACATATTCAGCACCAGCGGGCTTATCGATCAATGCAGGTACAGGAGCGATCACTCCATCGACTAGTGCAGCGGGAACATATACAGTTACTTATACTATTGCTGCATCCGGCGGATGTGCGTTGTATACTACCACCACAAGCGTAACGATCACCGCGGCACCAAGCGCTACGATCAGTTATCCAAGTTCGTCAGTATGTTCTACTGCTGGTATACAATCGGTAACATTTACCGGTACCACTGGCGGTACTTATTCCTCTACAGCTGGATTGACACTTGATCCAACTACAGGTGACATCGATCCTTCAACTAGTACATTGGGTAGTTATACTGTAACCTATACTGTGGCTGCTTCCGGTGGATGTACTATTTATACCACTACGACAACTATTAGTATTAACCTGGGAATCACTATTACAAAGGACCCTAGAGACACTACGGTGTGTCAGGGTAAGCGCGCTGATTTTGCAGTGGTTGCTTCGGGTTCAGGATTATCGTATCAATGGAGAAAAAATGGTGTGAATATAGCGCTGGCAACAGCTTCTACCTTTAGTATCGCAGCACCAGCCTTATCGGATTCAGGAACATATGATGTAGTAATCACCGGAAGTTGTGGTTCTATAACCAGTGCAAGTGCTGTGCTGAAAGTGCTTCAAAACGCTACCTTCCTGAAAAACCCATCAGATACAACAGTATGTGAAAATACTCCTACTAAAATCAGGGTGAAAGCAACGGGGGCAGGACTTACTTATCAGTGGTATAAGAGCCTTACACCTCTTCCAGGGCAAGATTCTTCTGCCTTTTATATCGCATCAACGGCTACTACGGATGCAGGTACTTATTTTGTTATCATACAAGGAACCTGTGGTATTCCACTGTCCAGCACATCCGCTGATTTGACAGTGAATGCAAATCCAGTCATTGTAACTAATCCTTCTGATGTTTCTATTTGTGAAACCAACACCGCAAACTTTAGCGTGTCGGCTACAGGCTCCGGTCTCACTTATCAGTGGAGAAAAAATGGAGTGGATATTCTTCTTGCTACTTCTTCCAGTTATTCAATCCCGAATGCTTCTGTGACAGATAATGGAAGCTATGATGTAGCAGTAACCGGCGCATGCGGCGCTCCTGTAATAAGTACAGCAGCTACTCTTACCGTCACTGCTAATGTAACTCCTACGGTATCGATCATTTCCGATGATGCAGATAATTTGATCTGTCAGGGAACTACCGTAACCTTTACTCCGACAATCACTAACGGTGGTGCTTCTCCAACCTATCAGTGGACCTTGAATGGATCGGATATAGATACGAATCCAATCTATACTGAAACATCTCTGTCGAACGGAGACCAGGTAGCATTGACCCTAACTTCTTCTGCGGCTTGTGCTACTACGCCTACTGTTACTTCGAATACGATCACCTTTACAGTAACACCTGCTACATATCCATTTGTAACTATCAGTTCAGACGATGCCGACAATCAGATCTGCGGATCAACCACTGTAAACTTTACTGCCAATACGACGGATTATATTGCTACTCCTACTTATCAATGGATGATCAACAAAACCACTGTAGGTACAGATAATCCAACCTTTGCAACCAATACGCTAGCAAATGGAGATACTGTATATGTGATCGTAACAAGCCATGACGCATGCCCGTCTCCTGCTGTAACGAGCAGCGACTCGATCATGATGGTTGTTACTGCTTCGCTTCCTGTAGCATTTAGTAAAACAGATGAATGTGGTGTATTCACTGGTACCGGTACTATTTCATTCAATGCGACCAGTGCAGGATGGAATTTCGATTATACTACTTCTTCTACTTATACAGGGCCAGTACCTCCAACGGCAGGAACCAGCGTTTTAGGCAACAACACGATACCAGGCTTTACTGCAGGTCAGTACACGGTTCGTGTGTATGACCCTGTAAGCGGATGTTTTGTAGATCAGACTATGAACATTTCTACAAATACAAAACCTACCGCTTATGCTATATCAGGCGGAGGTAACTTCTGCGCAGGCGGGGTGGCCAGCTTCCCAATCAATATTGCCAACTCACAGTCCGGAGTGAATTACAAATTTATTCACAATAATTTGGATACCAGTACTGCATTAGCAGGAACCGGCTCCGGAATTAGTTTCCCTAACCAAGCCATTGCAGGCGTTTACAAAGTATATGGTTATGTAGTGGCTGATTCTACTTGTAAAACAGGGATGACTGGTATTGTCAATATTATCGCAAATCCTAAACCGGTGATTGATTCTGTCAAAACAAACTGCGCCTCAGGAGCAGGCTCTGGCTCTCTGAATGTTTATGCAACTATTGCCGCTGGTTCATTAGAATATTCAATAAACAATGGCGCTACTTACCAGTCATCTTCTGCATTTACCAACCTTGCTAATGGTACGTACAATGTGATCGTTAGACAAACAGCTACGCATTGTTCAGATACTATTTTAGGAGTATCATTCTTCTGTAATCTTCCTCCACTAGTTTCTTCTGAATTTATTTGTAATAAACTGAACAACGATACCACTGGTAATGTGCTTCTGCACGCTTCCGATCCGGATGGAAATGTGCTGAAAGTAACTGCACAGGCAGCGGTAACAACGATCAAAGGCGGAACCTTCACGATCGATACGTTGGGAGCCTTCCTATATGTACCGGCTCCTGGATTCATCGGATACGATACTGTTTCCTTCACTGTATGTGACTCTGTACCTTCGCCGCTTTGCGTGACTACTTCAATAATTATTAAAACAGGGAATGGGTTGCTCTATGCCAATAACGATAGCGTGTTCATTAATATGAATGATCACTTCAGCTCGGTTATTTCTGCGTTGGCCAATGATTCCGCAGAAGGAGGGGATAATATTTATATCACCGCGGTAACTACAGCATCTACGACAGGCAACGGACAGATCACGATTAATAACAACGGAGATTATTCTTACATACCTGCGCCAGGCTTCTTTGGTACGGATACATACACTTACACTATCAGTGATATTTGTGGCAATACCAAGACAGCTAAAATTGTGATTACACTAAAAGAGATCAAAGTGATTACGCTGTTCATCCCTGAAGGATTCTCGCCGAACGCAGATGGCGCACATGATTATTTTGTACTGGGAAATACAGATGGTTATACCAACATCACCTTCAAAGTATTTAACCGTTGGGGAAGTTTGGTATATGAAAACAATGATTACCGTGGACCTGAGTGGTGGGATGGTAGCTCCAACAATGGTCTGACAATTGGGGAAAAATTACCTGATGGAACTTACTTCTATGAGATCAGAACAAACAAAGGAGAAAAGTATGTAAATTATTTTACATTGAAACGATAAGAAATTAACAGAAAGAATAAAGAATTTTTAAACGAATAAAATATGCGTTGGTTTTTAAAGATACTAGTATTGTTGAGCATAGCTACTTCTACAGTCTATGCACAGCAGGACGCACAGTATTCTCAATATATGTTTAATACGCTTGCCATCAACCCTGCATACGCTGGAAGCCGTGATGTGATAAGCGCTACCGCTTTGTATAGAAAACAATGGGTAAATACTCCCGGCTCTCCACGTACCGCCACTTTTTCTGTTGACGCACCTTTTAAAAAAGAAAAAATTGGATTGGGAATGGTAGTTTTCAACGATAAGATCGGGATCACCAATACCACAGGAATGTACGTAAGCTATGCCTTTCGTATGCGTTTGAAAAAAGGAACGTTAGCCCTCGGACTACAAGCGGGCTTTAGCCAATACAGTGCAGATTTTTCTTCGGTAAAGTTGGATCAGGATAATCAATACGATGGCGCATTTGCAAGCAATGTAAATAAATTTATGCCAAACTTTGGCGCAGGTGTTTACTACAATACAGATAAATTCTATATCGGGGTATCTTTGCCAAGATTGGTGAATAATAAAATGTTCAACAAGGCAGATAGCGCAGTATCTGTGTCGAAGCAGGTAAGACATATGTTTTTCATGGCCGGAGGTGTAATACCGATTTCGCAGGATGTAAAATTAAAACCTTCTACACTGATTAAAATCGTAGAAGGAGCACCACTCGAATTTGACTTAAATACTAACGTGTGGTTCTACGATGCTGTAGCAGCAGGGATCTCGTATCGTCTGGGTGCGGGAACGATCGTTTCGATGATCGAGGTGCAGGCTAGTAAACAGATTCGGATTGGTTATGCATATGATGCAGCAGTAGGAAAAAGTAAAGTAGTAGGAAGAGGGGCCCATGAGATCATGGCGCGTTATGAGTTTGGATACGTGAAGGCAAAAGTTTTAAGCCCGAGATATTTTTAAGTTATTAATAATAATTTCATAATTCACATTCATAATTCATAACTTTATTAAGGGGCAAGCCTCTCCAATTTCCAATTTCCATTCTCAAGCGTAAAGGCCAGGCGGTCGTGCAATCTATTGGTACGGCCTTGCCAGAATTCGATGTAATCAGGGATCAGTTTATATCCTCCCCAATTTTCCGGACGTTTGATTTCCTGCTCGGGAAGTTGTTCAAGTTCTTTTACTTTTTCTTCCAAAATAGCACGATCGGCAATTACCTGGCTCTGTGGCGAAACTATAGCTCCAATGCGGCTTCCAAGAGGTCTGGAATAATAATATTGATCGGATTCTGCTGCTGAAATTTTTTCGATTTTACCTTCAATGCGCACTTGCCTTTCCATTTCCTTCCAAAATAATGTCATCGCAGCATAGGGATTTACCGCAATTTCACTTCCTTTTTTACTGAAATAATTAGTAAAAAAAACAAAGCCGTCTGGGGTGATCTCTTTTAATAATACTATTCTGGAAGAAGGCCTGCCATGGGCAGAAACGGTAGACAGATTCATCGCAGTAGGCTCCTGGGTGTTTTGCTCTATAGCCTCTTGTAGCCACTTCTTTGTTTGTTGAATAGGATCTTTTAAGACATCCTGTTCGGATAACACGTTCTGGTGATAATCATTGCGGATATTGGCTAATACTCCCATTTTAAAAATTGGTTACCTGATTAATACTATTTTAAAAGTACTCATTACCGATAAATTATTTCGCTAAAATTATATTTATTTTAACCTTTTTTATTTATTGGTGGAATAATTTATCTACTGAAACTAAAATTGTATATTTAGGTAAGCAATTGCTGTGCACAAGAATGTTGAATATTGGCGATATATTGATTTCAGAACCTTATCTTGGCGACGATAATTTTGAACGAAGTGTCGTGTTGCTTGGAAGTCATAACGAAGACGGTTCATTAGGTTTTGTGATGAATAAAAAAAGCAATATGCTGCTTTCCGATGTAGTAGAAGAACTTGGAGAATTCGATGCGCCACTTTATGTTGGCGGACCGGTTGAGCAAGATACTCTTCATTTTATTTATCAAGAGCAATTGTCTCTGAAAGGGACTATTCAAATCATGGAAAATCTATTTTGGGGCGGAGACTTTGAACAACTTAAATCAATCCTACGCGAAGGCAAAATAGAAGAAAAAAAGATCCGCTTCTTCCTCGGTTATTCCGGATGGAGCCGCGGACAATTGGAAAAAGAAATGGCAGAAAAAGTATGGATCATTCACCGCCTTTCTGCGGCCGGACTTTTTGAACTGGATACAGAGGAAATGTGGAGGGGGATTTTAAAAAATATGGGAGGACAATACAAAGTGTTATCCAATTATCCAATAGATCCAAGACTAAACTAATTTAATTTTTATAATCAGTCGAAAATTCATTTCTGAAAAATATAGATCAGAACACTGATTTTTCAACTCCGAACTTTAAATATAATAACACTAATACCGAAATTAATTTTTACAGATACTATTATGATGACGGACAAAAAAGAAGTCATGGAAAACGAGCTGCATGAATCATTACATTTTGCTGAGCCGATCGAAGAGCACCACGAGGATTTCGCTTCTTTCTCAAGAGAAGAATTGCTGAAATACCTTGAAGGGTTTAACCTGAAAGATCATTACGCACGCGCGGGCAATGTGCTCTCCCAAGTGCGCATTAGCTTCGATCATCACCTTGATATGGCCCGCGAAGAAGCGCTCCAGCGTTTCGTAGCCGACGGAGGCTCTGTAGATGATTTTGAGTATAAAAAAGACGAACTCACACAAAAGTTTGAGAAGATATACAGCAAGCTGAAAACTGAACTCAGTGAACATTTCAATAATCTTGAAAAAAACAAACAGCGTAACTTTGAGATCAAAACAGAATTGTTAGAACGTCTTCGTAAACTTATTTCTTCCGAAGAGTCTTCACTTAGTCTGGATGAATTTAAAAACATCCAGGAAGAGTGGAAAAAAACGGGCCAGGTACCAGCTGCACAATCACAAGAGCTCTGGAACAATTATAAAGCACTCGTCGATATCTTTTATAACAACCGCAGTATCTTTTTTGAACTGAAAGAACTTGACCGCAAGAAAAACCTGGAATCAAAAAAAGAGATCTGTGAAAAAGTAGAAAAGCTCAGCGAACTGGAATCGATTAACCAGGCGTTGAAAGAGCTAAAGACTTTGCACGAAGAATTCAGAGCCATCGGTCCGGTACCGAAAGAAGAACAAGACGGGCTCTGGAACCGTCTAAAGCAAGCTTCTGATAAAATTTATGAAAAAAGAAAAGACTACTTACAAACCCAAAAAGTAGTACTGGAAAAAAATCTCGCAGCCAAACAAGCTATTATCGAAAAGGTAGAACCGTTTGCTACTTTTGAATCCGGAAGGATCGATGATTGGAAAGCCAAAACTGCTGAACTGCAAAAGATCCAAGAAGAATGGAGAAAAGCTGGTTCTGTACCGCAAGACAAAGCGAAAGATCTTTCCAATAAATTCTGGGAGATCTGCAAAATATATTATAAGCGTAAAAACACCTTCTTCAAAGAGCTTGATAAAAAACGCGAAGAAAACCTGGCTAAAAAAATAGCGCTTTGTGAAAAAGTAGAATCGATGAAAGACCAGTCAGACCTGGAGAGCGCTACGAGGGAAGTAAAAGAATTGCAAAAGCACTGGGAGAAAATAGGGCAGGTGCCATTCAAACAAAAAGACAAGATCTTCGCCCGTTTTAAAGAAGCCAGCGATCATGTATTTAACAGGAAGCGAGAGTTGGTAGCAGAAGCAGAAAAAGAATTCCTGGTAAATCTTGATAAGAAAAATGCATTGATCCAAGAGATCGAAAATTATACCGATGGGCCGGAACCCAAAACGGTGGCGAAGCTTAAAGAATTTCAATCGACCTGGGATTCGATTGGTTTTGTGCCGAGAGAAAGCAAAAAAGAAATTACCGATAAATACAATGCAGTACTCAGCAAATTTATCGATGCCTCTTCCGAGATAGGGCAAGATGCGAAAAAGAATATCCGTCTTTCGCTCGAAGTTTTGTCGATGAGAACCAACCAGGATGGGATGGCTCATTTGAAAAAGAAAGAACAAAGCACGCAGAAACGCATTTCCGGTATTAAGGCCGAAATAGATCGTTATAAGACTAATATTGAGTTTTTTGGCAAATCTAAAGGGGCAGAACAGATGAAACAAGAAATACAAGCCAATATCAACAAACTGGAAGCCGAATTGAAGGAACTGAGCAGCGAGCTGAAAATTCTAAAAGGTTAATAAAAATAAAGTGTAAATATTTGCATTTACAGGATAGCTGCCTATATTTGCACTCGCTTTTCAGGAAATGGGTGACCATTTGGAAAGAAAAGAGAAGCCTCCTTAGCTCAGCTGGTAGAGCAACTGACTTGTAATCAGTAGGTCGTTGGTTCGATTCCGACAGGGGGCTCTGAAAATCAAAGGGTTGTATCATTGATACAACCCTTTTTTATTTTGGTTTAAACATTAGTATAAACAAAAAAAGCATTTATATTTATAGCTAGCTATCTAAGTTTTTTAACTGCTCAATATAATACAGTGGCTAAAGCTAGGAATTAAGAATTCTAGCTTTTATTTGATAAATTTATAACTGTGTGATTTGTTTAATTTATCAGTAATGCCAGACAATTTTGATCCAAAAATAAGAAGTAAAATTATGTCGAATATAAGGAAGACTAACACGTCTCCTGAGTTAATTATTCGTAGTTTTTTATTTAAAAAGGGATTAAGATTTAGAATTCATGTAAAAAAACTTCCAGGCAATCCAGATATTGTCTTACCTAAATATAGAACTATTGTAATGGTGAATGGATGCTTTTGGCATGCTCATGAAGGATGTAAGCTGAATAAATTTCCTAAAAGCCGTCAAGAATACTGGATTCCTAAGATTCTTAAGAATGTTGAAAGGGATAAGCAAAATATAATTACTCTTCAACAAGAAGGATGGGAGGTAATTACTGTTTGGGAATGTGAATTGAAAAAAGGTAAAATTGAAACTACATTAGATAGAATTTATAATGAGATATTAAAATGAATATAGAGTTTGCAGGTAAAGGGAAAAGAAGACCATTGATTGACATTCCAATCGATAAAATAAGCTTAGATATAGATAATCCAAGACTTGCCAGACAGAGAGAGTCTGTTAATGAATTTGATATAATTAAAACTTTATATGAAGAATATGATCTGGAAGAATTGGCTTTGTCAATGTCGGAAAATGGTTATTTTGATGAAGAACCGATAATTGTTGTGCCAAAGCAAGTTCCTGTTATCTTTCAAGGTGATAATAAAGATAGCATAGAGGAAATACAAAAAAAGCTTATGGAACTTTTAAAAAATGGCGAAATAGAATTTGTAGTAGTAGAAGGAAATAGAAGGGTCTCAACAGCAAAAATATTAACTAATCCAACGCTTAGACAAAAATTGAAGATTAGGGAAGATTCATTTGCGAAGCCAAAGAGCGAAGAGGTTGTAGCAGATATATCTTTAATACCAGCTATTGTATATTGGGATAGAAAAGAAGTTGCTCCTTATTTAGGAGTGAGACATATAACAGGTATGCTAAAATGGGATGCATACGCTAAGGCAGCATATATTGCAAATAATATTGCACAAGAAGTAGCATCAGGTAAAACTATTAATGATAGTATAAAAATAATACAGGATCAAATCGCTGATAGATCAGATGTAATTAAGAAGCAGTTCTTATGTTTTAAAATAATGAAGGAGGCAGAAGAAGATTTAGAGTTCGATACTAAACGGATTAAAAATTCTTTCTCACTAATGACAGTCGCATTGAACTCTCCAGCAATTAGAGCATATATTGGAAGCCCATCATATAAAGAAGCTAATTATCTAGAAAGAATTATCCCAGTAGATAAACTTGAGCAGTTGAGGCATCTTCTTACATGGATTTTTGGTGATGGCAAGAACGAACCTATCCTTACTGATTCTAGAAGAATAACATCAGAATTAGCTCCAGTGCTTGCTAAAAAGGAAGCCACAGAATATTTAGTTAAAACCAATATATTGGAAGAAGCTTACGAAAGAAGCTCAGGTGAAAAAGATTACATTATTAGGAAAGTTAATTCTGCAAGCAGTGCTATAAAATTTTCATTGAGTTATGCGTGGAAATATAAACAAGAATCAGAACTTCAGTTAGCCGTTGAAGAATGTTTATTAGCTATAGGAGAACTAAAACGAATGATGAATTCCAATGATTGACATTATTGACATAAAATCTATTTCAAGAATATCGGATTGGGCTGAACTAAATATTATTTATTATTCTGTGCCTTTTTCAAAAGCTAAGCTTAATTCACTTTTAGAAGATAATGGCTATGAGGATGATGTTAATTACAAAGGTGACGAACTATTTGACAGTATATTACTAGAATTGAAAAGGCGAGCTCATTTGTATGGTCCTTTTGCACCGTATGAAATAAATGGAAATGTGATTGCATCTAAAGGCTCATGGGTGGATTATCCAGAATATGTAATGTGTTTGTTGTTCTCTTATTGGGGAGCTGAAAATGCTCATTCAGCTACAAAACTTTTTGAACGACTCTCTAAGGAAGCATTAGAAATATATTTTAATGGGAAGGGTATAGTATTAGGCTTTCCTAATATCAATAATCTAACTAATCAACTCAATGGTTTGGCTGTGCAATTACTTGAAGAAAGAGGCGGTCGAAATCCTGATCCAGAAGATAAAGACCGAGGTGTTGATGTTGTTGGATGGATACCTTTTGAAGATGAAAGAAATAGCCAAGTTATAATTTTAATGCAATGTGCTGCTGGAAGAAGATGGAGGACTAAGAAGCAAATTCCTTTATCAGCCTGGGCACAATATATACATTGGAATTATATGACTACTATACCGGCTCTTTCTATAACAGAAGTGATTAATAATAAGAATTGGCAAAAAAGTGTAGATGAATATGGAATTATTTTTGATCGAGCGAGAATTTTTAGACAAATATATTCCGCTGGATATTCAATTGATATGACATTAAGAAGTGAAATAATTGCATGGTGCACGAATAAGTTAAACTGAAAAAATGAAATTTATTGATTTGTTTGCAGGTTTGGGTGGCTTTCATAAAGCAATGCATGAGCTAGGACATGATTGTGTATTTGCTAGTGAATTAGATCCAGTATTAAGAGAAGTTTATAAACACAATTGGGGTATAGAACCTAAAGGTGACATTAGGAAAATTGTGAAGGAGGATATTAATAGTATTCCTGAACATGATATTTTGTGTGCAGGTTTTCCTTGTCAACCATTTTCAAAAGCAGGAAAACAATTAGGTAGAGATGATAAGGAGAGAGGAACCTTATTTGATGAAATTATTAAAATATTAAAATTTAGAAAACCAAAATATTTCATTCTTGAGAATGTAAGATATATTGCTAAGCATGATAATGAAGAGACCTGGAAATACATGCGAGCGCAACTAGAGAAACTGGGATACAGTGTTGATTTAAGAGATTATTCTCCACATGATTTTGGTATTCCACAACATCGTCAGCGAATTTTTATAGTAGGGGATTTGAATGGATTAGATCATTTTGATTTTGAAAATATAGATAATCAAAAAACTAAATTAATAGATATTCGTCAATTTATTGAAGAAGAGCCAAGGGAGTTTAAAAAATTACCTAAGGCTAATCAAGATTGCATTGCATTGTGGCAGCAATTTATTGACAATCTCCCGAAAGAAACTAAAATTCCAGGATTCCCAATATGGGCAATGGAATTCGGAGCAACCTATCCATTTGAAGAAACTTTTCCATTTGAACTTAGCCAGAGATCACTAGCTAAATATAATGGTAGTTTCGGCTACAGTTTAAGCGGAATGTCATTGGAAGATCAATTTGAGAATTTACCTAGTTATGCAAGAGTTGAAAGTGAATTTCCTAATTGGAAAAAAAGATATATCCGACAAAGCAGGGAGTTTTATAAGGAGAATAAAAAATATATAAAGGACGTCGTAAAAGAAATAGCCAAGTATCCTTCGCAAAGTTGGCAAAAATTGGAATGGAATGTAGGAGATGGAAAAAGGAAAATTAATAATTATATATTACAATTTAGAGCATCCGGGATTAGAGTGAAAAAAGTAGACTTTTTCCCATCTCTTGTTTGCACAAATACTCAGATTCCAATTATTGGTTGGCAAAAAAGATATATCACTAAAGAGGAAGGTTTGAAACTTCAATCATTAGATGGGATATCACTTCCATATAATGACAATGCGGCATTTAAAGCTTTAGGAAATGCTGTTAATTCAAAAATTGTGAAAATGATTGCTGAACAATTATTGGTTGATAAATCAAATATAATAATTGGCAAGCCTACAAATATCCAGTCAAATAAATTAGAAAGGTTGTACATGACAAAGTAATGGAGCATTCAAGAACAGTTAGTATTAGGCCGGGAGTAAGCATGTTGTCAATATTGAAGCATATTGAATATGATCCTTGGTTTGCTTTAGCTGAATTTGTAGATAATGCTATTGATAGCTATACTAAGTATGAGAAGGAATTAAAAATAATTGAAGGAAACGACTTTCAATTGGAAGTAAAGATAGAACTGAATGATATAGATAAAAAAATAACTATTAAAGACAATGCGGCTGGCATTCATCAAAAAGATTATGCAAGAGCATTTAGAGCGGCAGAAATACCTCCAGATAATTCAGGCCTTTCTGAATTTGGAATGGGAATGAAGTCTGCGTCTTGTTGGTTTTCTGATAACTGGAGCGTTAGAACTACAGCTTTAGGGGAAAATATAGAAAAAACAGTTTCGTTTGATTTGAATAAAATCTACTATGATAAAATAGAAGAATTAGAAGTGATAAGTAAGCCACAAAAAGAGAATCTTCATTATACTATAATAGAATTAACGGGCATTAATAAAATGCCGATAAAAAAAACGAAAGGAAAAATCAAAGAACATTTAACTAGTATATATAGACATTTTACTCGGAATGGTATTTTAAAACTCTATCTCGATAATGATTTATTAGAATATAAAGATCCCGCTATATTAAATGCACCTTTCCCTCATGATAGCAAATCTGAATCAATCTATTGGAAAAAAGAAATTGATTTTGAAATTGATGGTGGAAAAATGTATGTGAAGGGTTTTGTAGGTCTGCTTGAAAAAATGGAAACAGGGAAAAATGGATTTGCATTGTTTAGAAGAGGAAGAGTAATAGAAGGAAGTGGAGATGATGGATTTACTCCAAAAGAGATAATGGGGCAAACAGGGAGTCCAGAATGGAAAAGAATTTTTGGCGAATTACATTTGGAAGGCTTTAATGTAACATTTACAAAGAAAGGTATTAAGTGGGATGAAAACATGGAGGTTTTTTTAGATTTATTAAAATCCGATTTAAATCAGCCTACATTTCCATTATTAAAGCAAGCTCGAAACTATACTAAAAATCCTACTAAGGCTGAAATGAAACAGACCGCTGAGGCTGTAGTTAAAACAACGGTTGAAGAGATGAAGCAAAATATACAGCCAGCAATTAATCATATTCGTTCAGAGCCTATTGCCACCAGTGAAATAACAAGTCTTACAAAAACTGAAGAAGTAACAACCAGAGAATTTGAAATTGAGTTTAATGATACGAAATGGTTAGTCTCAATTGAACTTAGCTATGATGAAGATATTACTGATTGGATAGAAATTGGAAGTCATGTTTTAAAAAATAAAACAACAAATAAAACTCTTAGGCAAGTTGGTGTGCGTATGAGCTTAAATCATCCCTTTGTAATCCATTTTGCAGGTACTGATAAAAGCAAACTTGAGCCTATTTTAAGGATAGCAGCAGCAATTGGACTCGCTGAGGAAGCTGCTAGAGAAGCGTGTGTTCCTCAAGCAGGAACTGTAAGAATGAATTTAAATAAACTACTCACAGCTATTTCAAGATCATGAGTGATACTAAAGAGCAAATAAGCATTAAGTATAATAATTCGGGAACCTGGCAGCCAATTGTTGGCGAAGAAACAATTGGCCTTTTAGCTCATTTAAAGCTTCCTTCAGTTAGCCAGGATATTTTATTAAATGAAACCGTTGAAATATTATCGCAGTGTGGGAGTATAAGTCAGACTAGCTTTAGTGAGATTGGACTTGTTTTTGGATATGTGCAAAGCGGTAAAACTATGTCATTTACCACACTTACAGCTTTGGCTAAGGATAATGGATACAGAGTTATAATTATAATAGCCGGAATTTCTACAAATCTTGTATCACAATCATTCACTCGATTGGAAAAAGATCTAAGGATTGATGAAAGAAATGACTTGCAATGGCTTTCATTTAGAAATCCTAAAAGAGAAGATTCCACAACGAGAAATCAAATTAGTGCTGCATTAGAAAACTGGAATGATTCTACTTTCCCACCAGAGGATAGGCAGATTATTCTTATCACAGTGATGAAGCAAAAGAATCATTTGCCAAATCTTCGTGAACTTTTAGGTTCACTTGATATGCTAGGTGTTCCAGTGCTTATAATTGATGATGAGGGAGATCAACATAGTATGAATAATCAAAATAGGGCAAATGCAAGAACAGGAGAGCGACGAATGAGCACAATCCATAGACGCATAGTAGAACTTAGAGAAATATTGCCACATCACACCTTTATTCAATATACAGCAACTCCTCAAGGCCCATTGTTCCAAAGCATAATGAATGAACTTTCTCCTAATTTTATTCAATTGTTAACACCTGGAAAAGGATACACAGGAGGTAAGGTGTTTTTTAAAGATTTCTCTAACTTAACACAAGTAATTGATGATATTGAGCCGCAGGATTTTCCTCACGTACCTCCACAAAGTTTAAAAACGGCAATGATGCTTTTTTTTCTGGGAGTTGTAAAAGGAAAACCTTTAAGAGAAGGTAAAAATAGATCAATGATGATTCATCCTTCTCAACTTACATTTACACATGCTGAATATGCTAGATTTGTTACGAATATAAAGAATAACTTTATTGATACATTAAGCTTGCCAGATGATAGTCCAGATAAAAATGATCTTTTAGCACAATTTAAAGTAGCGTATGATAACTTATGTCAGACTACAAATGATCTTCCATCATTTGTAGAATTATCAGGAGATAGATTACGGCATGCAATAAATACAACTGTAGTTCAGTCTTTAAATTCAACTGGTAACAATAGGACAATTGTTGAATGGAGAAATTCATATAGCTGGATATTAATCGGAGGCCAGGCGATGGATAGAGGATTTACAGTAGAAGGATTGACCGTTACTTACATGCCGAGAAGCGTTGGTGTAGGAAATGCAGATACCATACAACAACGTGCTAGATTTTTTGGCTATAAATCCAATTATTTAGGCTATTGCAGAGTTTATTTAGATAGAGAGGCAAGAGATAAATATATCGAATATGTAGAGCATGAAGAGGATATGAGGAAAAGATTATCTCTTCATAAGAATTCTGGACGAAGTTTAGATGAATGGTATAGAGAAGTATTTTTATCTGGGGATTTGAATTTATCGAGACGTAATATTTTTTCAAATGACTTTGAGCGGTCAATATTTGGAGGGGAATGGAACACAATAAAAAAACCTCATAATCATCCTGACATTATAGAAGGAAATAGAAATGTATTAAGACAATTTATTTTAGCCAATCCTTTTTTGACAACTAGTAGATTTCCTAGTCTGCAAATGAACCTTATAGAGGTATATAATGAATTATTAAGCCAGTTTAGGTTTAATAGTGATATTGATGCTGGCGACTATATGGGATTGCTTTATGTATTAGAGCAACATTTAGTGGAATATCCTGATGAGACTTGCTCTTTATATTTAATAAGTGATTTTGATAATAGACGTTTTCGTTCATTAGATCATAATAATCAGATTAAGCAGTATTTTCAAGGTAAAAATGATAGAAGCGAAGGATTGAGAGATATAAAAGGGCCAGGAATTACATTTCAGATTTATGTAATGGATCTTGCAGGTGATCTAGGAGAATTTAATATTGTACCAACCTTAGCCACATTTATTCCAGAAGCAATCTCTGTAGACCTTATCCGTTGGGCATGATTGATTTGCTTAAAATATTCAATGATATTTCGGCACCTAAAGAATCTGATAGATTTCAGTTTTCAGCAAATCCACTGCCTAATTTTAACAATCATAGAATTGCAAAAGATAAATTAGCAAATCCAACTATTTTAATTTCGACAAGTGATGAGGACTTCAATTATAATATAAATTTAAAGCTAAAAAATATTTCTGTTTTATATAATATTAATTGCAATGTTCAGCAGGATGGGGCTTTAATAGAACAAAGATTTACTGTTATTTCTTTCGTAGGTACAGAGAGTTTATTAAAAACTTATTTTCTTAAACTATGTGCAGCTCTTATAGAAGCCATTGGCAATGATCCTGCGCAGAATATGGTAAGAAAAGAAATTAATAGATTTATTGAAGTTTTTAGATTGGCAACAGAGCCTGCTACCAAAACAATTCAAGGATTATGGGCTGAATTATTCTTAATTTCTGAAAGTAAAAATCCTGTGAGTTTATTACAATGTTGGCATAGTATTCCGCAAGAAAAGTTTGATTTTAATGACGGATTAACAAGAGTTGAGGTTAAAAGTTCTGGTAGAAGTGTTCGCGTTCATAATTTTTCTCTTGAGCAATTAAATCCAATTTCAGATACAATTACAATTGTAGCATCTTTGTTCGTTAAAACCTCTGGTAATGGTAGAAGTATTGAGGAGCTTAGTGAAAAAATAGTAAGCAGATTAGATGGAAGGGTTGACTTGATCGAAAAATTACATTTTCAAATTGCTATATCACTAGGACGTGAAGTCAACGAAATTTCTAAACAAAAATTTGATTGGCATTTAGCGAAAGATTCATTAAAGTATTACAATGTTAATGCAATTCCGAAAATCGCTATTGAAAACGTTCCTCCATTAGTTAGCGAAGTTAAATTTAATTCGGACTTATCCTTAGTTCAAAATATAGATATTGAAACTCTAAGAGTAGGGAATAGCTTATTGGATGCTTTATAAAGTGGATTTCTTACTTCTATTCTGGAGGTAATTGATATTTTCGTACGATGTATTTTTTTTCTTTTTTTTCTTTTCTCTCTCGCTCGTTATTTTGCTCTCATTGTATGATTATAAAATTAAGATGTAACTTCTAATTATATAAATGATTTTAAAATATGCCTTTTAAGTTTTTAAAAATTATTAAAAGCCCAACTAAAGAACTTTTAGAAATTCTCAATAACAATATTATTGGAACGCCTGGACATGGCATGTTATATCAGCATTTAGGAGTAGAAAATAAGATAAATAAAATAGCAAATCCTTACTATGTCAATTTAGAAAGGAATAATAAAATCATAGGGACATGCTGTTTTTGTAGTAGAATAACTAGTAATAGGAAAAGAAAAATCTCTTCTTTTTATATCCGTTATTTCTCTTTTAAAGATTTATATAGAAGAAAACATACTAGTGAAAAGGTAGTGTCAGGGAATAGTGTTCTAAGAGAAGAAATAAAGTCTATTTTAACTGGTCAGGATTTAGGAAAAGATATGAATGAAATTTTTTTCTTCTATGCTTACGTTGATCCAAGAAATTTGCGATCGCTATTGTTGTGTAATGAATTTGGGTTTGAAACTGTACGTCAATATACTTCTATCATATTTAACAGGATTAATCCGAAGGTAAATCAAGCAGTCCAGTTAGTTTCTCCTAATGAAGAAAATACGATTAAAGAGTTACTTGCTGATTTCTATAAAGAATATAATATGTTTTCCTTTGAAAATTTGTTTAATGGTAGACCATACTATACTATAAAAGATGAGTCAGGAAAAATTGTAGCGGGTGTTCAGTTAAATCCTGATTTATGGAAAATACATTCATTACATGGACTAAGTGGAAAGATAATTCTAAATACTTTTTCACACATTCCAATTCTCGATAGATTTTTTAATAAAAACTATCGCTTTATAGCGTTAGAAGGCATTTATTATATTCCTGGCTATGAAAAGCATTTGGAAACCTTATTTGAAAGTTTGTTGGCCGAATACAAGGTAAACTCGGCTATAATATGTCTTGATGCAGATTCATCATTATATAAAACAATAAAATCATTGAAGCTCGGAATGGTCGACAAACTTAACAAGGAAGTAAAAGGAAATGTTATTTGTAAATTCGTAAAATTTGATGAAGACGATAAGAAAATATTTAAGTCTAATCCAGCTTACATATCAGGTATAGATGTAACATAAAACAGGGACTATATGCTTTTTATTTTTTGAATATTAAGGCTAATCAAAGCCTTCTGAAAAAAATTCTTCAAAAGTCATTTTGTGAAATTTAATGATCTTTTTAAGGTTAAGCACTGTGATATTTACTCCCTTCTCATAAGTCCCATACTGAGCACGAGGAATTCCAGCTTCATACGCAAAGGTTTCCTGGGAGGAAAAACCTGCTTTTTTTCTTAAAGTGCGAATCCGCTCTCCAAGTTGTTTTAATAGCTTTTCGTCTTCTAAAATATCATTCACCTTGTGAAATAGCGAATAATTCCATGTAAAAATTACCTGATATATATAGGAATTTATATATGGAATTATTAGTTTTAAAGGTCAAAATTAAATGACTGTAATTCTGTTTATTATAAAAATATAGTAAACTTTTTATCACTAAAGTGATAATATATGGTTTGTATTTAGGGTGTGATATGACTCAAATGAGTCATTGACATTGATAAATAATAGTAAGTTTTTTGCCTATTGTAGGAATATTAACAATCAACCTAGTAAAGTGATTAAAGCTTATTATGCGGACAAAACTATCGTGCTAGACATCTTATCGGAATCTTTTGATCTAAATAAAAGTGTCAATTATGTAGCGAAACAAGATAAAGATCGGTTGAAAAGAATTAGGAATCTTATGGATTATTCTTTCGAGATGTGCTATCTGTTTGGAGATATTTATTTATCTGAAGATAAAACCGGATGTCTGTTAGTTCTGTATCCTGATAAGAAGAAAACGACTTTAAAAACAATTTTGCTGGATTTGAAATTAGCAATTTCCTGTATTGGGTTAAGCCGTATTGCTAAAGTGTTAGAACGTGAATCCAAAATAAAAGTACATCATCCTAAGACACCAATTTCTTATCTCTGGTTCATCGGCGTAAAATCCGATGCACAAAAGAAAGGAGTGGGGACTAAATTGCTTCAGGAGGTAATAGAGGAAAGCAAACTTCAATATAGAGATGTGTACTTAGAAACCTCAACGCTTACTAATATTCCTTGGTACGAGAAATTTGGATTTGAAATTATTTCAGAGTTAGAATTGACTTATAAATTATTCATCTTAAAAAGGGAGCATTTAGCTTGTGTAGAAATCTGATTTTTTTCTTTTATGACCATAGAAAAACGAATAGAAACAATACAAAAGGAATATTTTGATTTTTGTTTAGGTCTCCTAAAGAAAATTCCTCAAGATAATATAGGTGAAGAGCTTTTTGATAAACTGTTTAAGCTAAGAGATGAATTACAGAATGCCACTTTGCAATACCAGAATAATGTGTATTCTGAAGCTATTAATCAGGTAAAGAATGAAATTGAAAAATTGAAATTAATTCTAAAATCTAAAGAGAGTGAAATATGAATATATTATTATATAACTGTCTTATACAATGAAGTGCTTAAAAATGACTCATTTGAGTCATTGACTAACCTTTTTTTTAATAAGACATTTGTTGGTCTTGCCTAGATGCAAACTTGAAACCGAACTTTAACTCAATAATTAATTTTTACAAAGCTATTATAAATGAAAAAACTATTACTCACTTTTATAGTTGTAGTGCTTACTACAATAGCCCAATATAGCAAGGCACAGGTAGTGGTAAAGGCAGGGGATTTTCCCTCGATGAACCAAGGTGGAGGATATGTGACGCAGCGCTCGCCAATTATCATTGCAGAAACAAATACTAGTGATTTCCCGATTACGCCAGGCACTGTTACATATGTTATTACTGCACCTACTAATTATGAATTTTTACCTAACAGTGGAAACTTTATACCAAGTGGAGGTTGCACATCAAATTGCATTAATATATCGGATTTTGATGCTGGATTTATGAATGTAACTGCTACAACAATCACGATTACCTTTAGATGTTTCACAAGTAATTACATAGATAGTTTATCAATCATTAATCTTCAGGTAAGAGCCTTGACGGGTGCTTTAGTTACCGGAAACATTTTAAGAACAGGTGGAACAGCAGTTCAAGCGGGTAACAGTCCTGCAAATGCTCAGGTACACGGAATACTTTGCAGCGCTAATAATGCAATTCCAATTATTACATATACCCCTGATGCATATTACTGCAATAAAGAAAACAGCAATTATACTTTAACAGCAAATCCATCAGGCGGCACATGGACTGGTTCTGGAGTTACTGGAAGTAATTTCAATCCATTTGGAGTAGTTAGTGGAACAAAAAAAATCAAGTATACTTTAATTACAGGAACATGTTATAATGCAGATAGTATAAATGTAGTTGTAAAACCAAGTCCTACGATTTCCTTAACAAGTAATGATGCTGATAATACAATTTGTCAGGGACAATCAGTAACCTTTACTGGTACAAATACAGGAGGAAGTAAGCGGTTTCAGTTTTTAGTAAACAATGTTCCTGTAACGTCTTTATCTACAACCAGCACATACAATACTACTGCTCTTAACAATGGTGATCAAATAACTCTTATTTCAGACAATGGAAATCTTACTTGTCCAGATACAACAGCTGCGATTACGATGACCGTAATTACCAATCCTAACCCTTCTGTTTCGATAAGCGGATTACCTTCTTTAGTTTGTAGCAACACTACAGGAACATTCCCTATAACTATTAATCCCGCAGGTGGTACGCTTACTGGTAATGGTGTAAGCGGAACCAATTTCTCCCCTTCATTAGCTGGTTCGGGAAATCAAATAATAACATATACAATCACAACAAGCGGGTGTAACTTTGCAGGTACTACAACAGTAAATGTTAATTCTGCTCCGACAGTAACTCTTACAAGCAGTGATCTTGATAATATAATCTGTGAAGGTGATTTAATAACTTTTACAGCTAATACCAGTGGTACAGCTAACCGTTATTTATTTTTAAAAAATAGTAATGGAATTCAAGGCCCGAACGCTACTAGTACTTATGCAATCAATACACTCGCAAATGGGGATGCAATTAGTGTAACGGTAGACAACGGCGTTAATACTTGTGCAACAAATTCTTCTGCTATTGTAACTACTGTTGGTAAATATCCTAAGGCATATTTTAAATGGCAAAATACTTGTGGCACTAATGATGTAACCTTTGTCGATACTTCAAAAATTGTGACAGGATCAATAACACAATGGAATTGGGATTTTGATATTAATAGTTCTGCTGATGTAAATAGTTCTATTCAAAATCCTTCATATACGTTTTCTCATGATAGTTCATATTATAGCCGATTAATTGTCACAAGCAATTTAGGATGTAAAGACACTTTAACAAGAAGAGTAACTACTCTACAAGGAATTACAATTACCAAAAGTAATCCTTACTTAGGCGATTTTAATGTTTCAAAATCAGGGTGGGATTTTAGTGATGATAGTCTAACTACGTGGGGCTGGGGAGCCTTCAATCCTAATACATTACAACATTATCAAATTGTCAGCGCGCAAAAAGTATGGCATACAGGAAGCGTTGATGGATATTACAATACCAACGAACGTTCCTATTTAAATAGTCCATGCTTTAATTTTCAAGGTTTAACTAAGCCAATGATTTCAATAAAAATGGGAATGGATACTGACTATAACACAGCTGGTGCAATCTTAGAAATATCTACTAATGGAGGCGTCAGCTGGAATAGAATAGGTAATATAGGAGAAGGTGTCGATTGGTATAGTAATAGCGGTAATGATGGAAGGCCCGGAGGATATGCTAAATATTCTGATAATATAGTTTGGTCAGGTCACTATGATACAAGTGCTGCTGTAAATGTATTTAACGGATGGAAAATCGCTAAAATTAAATTGGATAGTTTGTCTGGACTTAGCTCTGTAAGATTTAGAATTGCGTTCGGTGCTGCCAATAGCGGAGTTACAAAATATACTGGTATTGCTATTGATAGCGTATGGATAGGAGATCGTAATAAACTTCTAGTACTTGAAAATTTTACAAATACACATATTATTCCAGACCAAGTAGGTACACCTTTTTTACTGGCAAAAAATGCAGTAGATCATATTTGTGATAGTAGGACAAAAGATGTTGCACCGATTTATTACCATAGTAGTATTTCCTTATATAATGATCCATATAATGCGTATTATTCAGCCGGCTCTAGTTCCAGAATACTTTATTATGGGATTAGTACTCCTCCTGCCACTGTTTTGGATGGCAATTATTATAATGGGAATGTGTACTCAGGAGGTACGGCGGCTTCTAGGTTAGATACAACCGATGTTGATTCGCGGATTTTGGAAAGAGCAAAATTTAGAATCGATTTATCTACCAATATTATTCCAGGCAATGTTTCCGCGAAAATAAAAGTTATTTACATCGATCCAATAAATAGCTATAATGGATATCTGTATTTGCATACAGTGGTAATAGAGGACTCTGCTAGCGGAGATAATAGCTTTAGTCATGTAGCAAGACAAATGCTTCCGGATGCTTCAGGTGAGGGAATTTTAAAAGGAAGTTGGACATTAAATGATAGTTTGACATTTTCAAGAACGTGGAGCCATAACTTATCTAATCCCAAATTGGGGGTTATTGCATTTCTTCAAAATAATTCTACAAAAGAAATATTACAATCTGTATATGTCAAAGGTACAGGAAATTCAGGTACTCCTGTAATATTAGATGTTTCGGATAGGATAATAGAAAACGGTTCTGTATTGATGTTTCCTAACCCTGCAAATAATGAGGTGAATATTGTTACTATTGCGGAGAATGAAAGAATAGCTGGCTTTGCATTAATAGATAACTTAGGAAGAGAATTAAAAAATGAAACGTTAAACAATGGAGTAAGATCTATTGTTTTAAATACATCTGATATAAATAATGGACTTTATTATATTAGAGTTACACTAGCGAATGGAATAACTACTTTAAATAAGATTCTAATTAATCATTAAAATGAAGACAATTATAAAATATCAGTTGTTAATACTTGCTAACTTATTCTGTGGAAGTGTTGTAAATGCACAATTATATGACAATACTTTTAATTCAAATGGCATCTGGAACCGTCAGATAAGAACCTCCGCTAATAGTATAAACAGTGTTATTATGCAACCGGATGGGAAAATTTTGTTTGCTGGGTCTACAAGTGATGCTTCTGCTCCTTCCTATTTTATTATTGGCAGAATTAATAGTGATGGAACAACGGATAATTCTTTTGATACTGATGGATATGTGGAGTATACATTTAACACAGGAGGATACGATGGAGCCTACAATGTATGTTATTTAAATAATAAGATTTATGCTGCTGCTAATAATGAAGATAATTCTAATTCGTATACTCTGTTAGTTAGACTTAATAATGATGGAAGTATTGATAATTCTTTTAATGGTAATGGAAAATTATCTCCAACAATTGAATCTTTTTCAAATGGATCGCTTGTAGCACTGCCAACATCGGACAACAATATTGTAGTTCTTGGAGAATCATCTTCTACTTTCCCTACCTTTCATTTATCAGGTTTTAAAGTTGATGAAAATGCTAATTTTATTAATGGATTTGGCACAAATGGAAAAACAATTCTAAATGTTATGTCAGGAATTTTTAATCCTGATGAAGTTGAAATTTTAAATGACAACAGTATTTTGATCGTGCATAATGAAAGTCTTATAAAAATAAAGTCAAACGGACATTTGGATAGTACTTTTGGTACTGATGGAATCGTTGATCTTAGCAGCATATCTTCTTCATCATTCACAGGACTATCTGTTCAAAAAGATGGCAAAGTTATATTGTGCAACTCTGATGAAAATCAAAAATTCTCAGTTTATAGGTTAAGTTCTACTGGAAGTATTGATGCTAGTTTCGGAACTAATGGAAAAGTAGCGGTGACATTTGGAGGTATCTCAAGCGGGGCCAGAACAATAGTAGTAGATACATCTTCTGTAACAGGAAAGATATTCGCAGCAGGATATTCCGCTTATAATGGAGGTACTACGTCTTACATAGCTTTAGCTCGTATTTCATCCGCAGATGGTAGTATAGAAGCACAGGCCGAATTTCAACCTAATAATCTGAATTGCGATACTAAAGATATTTTATTGCAAACAGATGGTAAAGTAGTGATAGGAGCAAATTCCATAGGTTATACTACAGAAGATTTTGTTATTACGCGCATGAACCCAAATTTTACTACTGTTATTGCAGGAGTAACGCTTGAAGAATCTATTTCAGTTGGAGTAAATATTTTTCCTAATCCAGCAAGCCAACTTGTAAACATTCATTCTCTATATCCAATAGAAAAAGTGAGCGTTTTAGATATTTTAGGTAATGAAGTAATGAATATAACAAATACTGGCAATACTCAGATAGATATTTCCTCTTTGCCGAAAGGCTTGTATAATTTTGTAATTACTACAAACAAAGGGGTAGGGAATAAAAAAGTGAGTATTCAGTAAAAGCAGCTATTATGAAAAAATACACTAATTTATTTTTGATTATAATAACATCAGCTAGCCTAGTAAATTGCAAAAAAAAGAAAATAGATGTACTACCTTCAGTAAGTCATCAGTTAAGTATAGATAATACTTTTGGAAATAATGGTAGACTAGTTTTTAGTGCTAAAGATTATTTCAAGATAAATCTTCTTCAGAATTATATAATATTATCGGATGATCCGTCCCAAAGCTTCCATGGTATATTTTCTTTGTCAAAAATTGACTATAATGGTGCGTCCGATATTAATTATGGATTAGGTGGTAGACTAGATATATCTGTGAATAAAGAAGTCGGCGATGCTTCTGTTTTAAATGATGGAAGCTGTTGGTTGACATACAATGTTGGGGCTATTCATTACAATAATTTAGGCTATCCAGATGATTCAATTCCAAATATGGTTTATCATATTGTACAGTATGATGAAAATAGACTTCTATGCTTTGCGTATGATACTATTTATAGATATTACATAAATGGAACACCGGATCTAAGTTTTGGTGCTAATGGATTTATTCACGGGGATATATCTTATGGAGCGATGGAGTATTTGGGAGACTTTTTTACTTGCGAAGGTGGCGGTATTCAATTTCTTATAAAGAAAGTAAAAGCCAATGGTGCATTAGACAATACTTTTGCCAGTAATGGTACGTTGGATGCCTCTATATATAAGGGCGATGGGTATTCCTTTAAAATATATAATGATAGGATTTATGTATTTTGTTCTGTTCAAAATGATGATTACACTTTTAGTATTAATATAAAGTGTTATTCCTTAAATGGAAGTCTCGACAATAGTTTTGGGAATTCAGGATTATTAATTTTAACCTATCCCCAAGCCGGAAGTAGTCTCTTTACTCGTTCCGTCGATTTTCAAAATGATAATATTTATATTTTATCAGGTTGTTACAAAACCAATGTTAATACAAAAGGTGTATTATCCAGGGTAAAAACAAATGGACAAGAGTTTAAATCTTTTGGCGATAATGGATTTATGCTTTTAGGTGATAATATAGGAATGGGTATAGATATGAAAATTAAAAATGACAATTTATTTGCGCTAGCCAAATACGATGATGGTACTAATACTAGCTTTACTAATTCAACAATCTTATTAAAATATCTTATCAAATAGAGAAGTGATCTTAAACGGTAGTATTATTAGATAGTATAGGAAGTTGTTAAAGAAACTGTAAACTTTAAATAAAAATATTCAGTATAGCCATACTGAAGTTCCGGATAAAGAAAAAGGCGTACAGATTTTGTACGCCTTTTATTTTTTGTAAAAAAAATTCTGTAGATTCTTTACTAGATAACACACTGTTCAATTGTTCGACTGATATATTGGAGAACAGCAGTAGCAGACTGGAAATATCAACCGATGTTTTCATATGTTAAATGGTAAAGCATTTTTATATTTATACATTTTCCTTTCAACATCGTATACTCCATCACTTGACAATAGTCAAGAATTTCGTTCAAAGGAATTTGTACTCTTGCTCCATTTTTTATTGTGCTGTAATACCCTTGGGATTTATATCTTTTAACCCATTTTTTAGCGGCGATTATGGCATTCTTTTCTTTGATAAATTCTCTATCTCTATATAGAGAAAAACCATCTGGAGATAAAACATTATATCGTATATAGCTTTTTATTTCTTTCATAGCAATTTTTATTATTGATTGGCCGGAGTCTTTTTTGTAGAGGTTTGATTGTCTGTTCCTGTAAGATTAGCAGATTCATTAATTTTTTCCATCTTCGTTAAGAACATGTTTAAGAAGTAGAAATTTTCTATGATGCTACAATGAGTTTCTGGATAATCTTGCGGATGCAATTCAATCAGATAAGTAAACAAGACTTCCAATAGATATTCTTTGATCTGGGAAGGAGGACTGAAGTAAAAAAGCTCTTTTAACTCTTCCATAACTTCAGCGGTATTAGCCTCAAAAGTGTCGGTTTTAAATTTTTCTTTCATAATTTTAAGTGTTATATGTATAACATTTTACTATATAAATATACTAAAAAAGTATATATAAATATCATATAATGTTATTTATATATATTAAAATGTTAAATAATGACTTAAAGAACAATATCTATATTTATTACTTTATGGCTCACTATTAAGCATATGGCTAAGAAAAAAGTATTAAATAGAATCAAGGTTGTACTGGTTGAAAAAGGTCGGACGAATAATTGGTTGGCTCAAAAAATAGGAAAGGAAAAGGTTACGATATCTCGATATTGCACTAATGACACTCAGCCTTCTTTACAAACCTTGTATCAAATAGCCGATGTTTTAGAGATTGATGTAAGGGAATTGTTGATTCCTAATGTACAAAAAGAAGCAGTTATTTTAAGTAAGCCGAAATCCAAAAACTAAACTTAGAAAACGATAAGCTTAAAATCATGAAGTGGCAAACAGAGTGTTTTGACGGCGTACAAATTGTACGCCTTTTTTATTAATATTATAAGTATAAATACGTATTTGTGTATTCGGTTTTATCGGTATTTTTCTCAAAATGCTAAAAAATACTACTTGTTCTAAATACGATTTTTTCAAGTTGATGCGTTTCTAATTTAAACCAGCGAAGGCATGATAACCCACTTTTCTAAGGTTCGAGTTCAATTGGAACAAGACCTAGACAATATCAGCCTTGAAGAAACTAATACTCTTTATGCAGCTAAGAAATCCTTGGTGGTGGTGCGTGATTGTTGCAGGAAACTTTCTACGATTCATTTACAATGTGATTTTAAAACGAGGGAGGAGGAAATATATTTTTTCAAGGAATTAAAATGTTATTACTATTCTCAACTCTACTATTACCAAGATATAATAGAGATTGAAACAGGTTTGCCTAATGGCTCAAAAAAATTAAAGCAAATTTTTTTGAAAGAGCAGCTTAATAAGCTAACCAGACACTTTTCTAACAATAGATTTCTGTACATATATTATCGGAGTGAAGGGACTGCGAGCGATTATCAATTTTTTTCGTCAATAAAAAAATATGATACCAAATACGATGATGACGGTAAAGAGATTTTCTGCGAAGATGATTATTCATGTACCTATGATTTTTTATATGCTCGTGTTATTTCCAATGATCGATTGGAAAAATATTTGCATAAAGAAATAGCAAAGCTGGAAGAAGTAGAAACTCAATCTCAAACTAATTCTGCACTCAGAAGTAAATTAGAATGGACGGAATCCAAGACAGCGTTAGTAGAACTTCTTTATGCTCTTCAAACATCCCAATGTATTAATGGTGGAAGGGTAGATGTAAAAGAGCTTGCAGAATTAATCAAACGTATTTTTCCAAACGTTGATCTTACGGACTATTATAGAACATACATCGATATTCGGAATAGAAAAAATAACCGAACTAAATTTATGGATTCGTTAAGAAATTCTCTTGTAGAACGGTTTGATAGAGATGAAGATCGATAATATTTTTTCTATTAAGTTCAATAACGTGCTTTAATGCGTTGTTAAGCTACTACAATCTGTATTTTATCATTTGACTTTTTGAATTAATGTGTACTTAATCATGCTCCTTGCCTGGAGTATGGTTAAGTATTTTTTTTGTTTTTATTTTTCCCAGAGTTCCCAACTGGGAAATGCGATTCCTTATTCAATTATTTTTCAAAACCATCTGTTTTTCTTGAATAAATCCTAGGACAATTCTAAGCCCAGGTTGGGAATTATTTTTCATTATTCAAAGAATATTTTCTTCCATCTTCCAAATAATCAATCGAGTGACAATTATTGTGTGACTTTTCTTTACCAACTGGGAAACCACGTTGGGAAAGGGATTGGTGAATTCTTGGGAAATTTGAATCGTAAAACAAAACTCAAGAAAAAATGAAAAAAGCAATTTTAATAACCGAGCTAAGTCAGGAAGACTTACAGGTAATGATGGAAGAAGCAGTACGAAAAGTATTGTTTGAACAAGGGATCACCAGAGAATTGAGAAAGGATACTGGATTGCTGGATGATGATGCCATCTTGAAAATATTACAAGTCTCCAAAGCTACTTTATATCTATGGAGAAGAGACCGCAAAATTCCATTTCAGCGAATAGGGAAAAAGATTTTTTATAACCTACAGGAAGTTCAGAAAGCTATGGATAAGCTGACTGATAAGGAAAGCATTCGACATAGAAGAGAAAGCAGAAGAAAGGGGGAAAGTTAATCATGACACTTCAACAGGAATACCAACGTCTATGCCAGGCCATAGATCAGGTACAATGGCAGATGTTCAAGCAAGGTAAAAAACATAATGAATTTATGCAGCGAGAACTTGTACGTCTGCAAGAACAGATGAAGCAGCTATATCGATTAGCAACAGGAAAAGTTATTCAACATAAACAAAGAGCAGAAGGCCAAAGGGCGGAGAGGAGAAGTGACTATGAAAGGGATGAGTGAGAAGGAGGAGCTAGATCTTTTGGATAAAATGATTGAAGAGACTAAGCGTGAATTGGGGAAGAGTAATCGTGACAGGCTCTATTTAGAATCAGAGTTAAATCTATTGATAGAAGAGAGGGTAGAAATACTCTATCCTCTCTCTCTATCCATTCGGAAAGGAGAGAAGGCAGATGTTAAAAAATAAAAAAACACGATTAGAAAAAATAGACGAGCAAATTCAGCTATATGAAAAACGTCTTAAAAAATGTCCGCAGGATAAAGCTGCTGAAGAAGCATTAATTGAATTGAGAGCAGAACAGCTTTATGTACTTAAAAAGAATATTAAAATTCTTAGCGAGTACATACAGAATGAAAAAGAAAACGACTATTACTTAGAAGAGGGAGAGATATGAGCGAGAACAAAAAAGAGCTAAGAATTCCATTGAAGAACTATACAATGAAAGAACTGCTAATCATTTATGGAGTATCGAGGAATACCTTTAAGAAATGGCTAAAACCTTTGAAAAAATTACTAGGTAACCGAGATGGGTATTACTATAGTATTCTACAGATTAAAATCATTTTCTCAGCGTTGCAATTGCCATCTCATGTTGTCGTGATTGATGAATCTGAATATGGCTTATATGATAAGATGCAACCAAGACTCGATAAGTAAGCATGATTAATTCTGTCAAATGTTGTGAAAAGTTGTCAAAAGCTGTCAAATGTTATCACAAGCTGTCAAATGTCGGAACCCATGTTCGGAATTTTACACTCCTTTGTATCGTCGATGAATAAAGGGATAGAAGAATAACTAAAATATAATAAAAAGAAAGGAGGACAAATGAGCAGTGGAAATCAGCAAAGCAATGTATCGATATTCCTGCTAGGAGTAGTACTTAACCTGATGGCAGCGGTGGATTATGCAAGCCTGATGGATTATGGATTGAAAGCGATCCTGGGTGGTATGATCTGGTTAGGCTTTAAGCTTCTGGGAGAACATATCTCAAGAAAGTTTCAGAAGAAAAAAGAAACATTTCAGGTACTCCGAAGGAAAGCCGGGCTTAGGCGGGTAAAGCATAAAATCAGCAAGTATTAATTATGAATGGTAAACATTGGTTATTGGCAGGTGCAGGAATTGTCGTGCTGGGTATAATCAGCAAAGTATCAGGATTGCTCTCTCTGGCAAATGAAATAGAGATCGAAACCGATGCTCAAATACATAAAGTGGATTTGCTCGGATTTGAACTGAGGGTATATGTGAAACTAAAAAATCCGACCAGTGCACAAGTAAAGATCAGTTTTCCATTTGTGAAGATTATCTACCAGCAGCAAACGATCGTGAATGGAGTTAAAACTAAAACCGAGACTACCCTGGTAAGTTCACAGCCGAAAACGGATGTAGTGTTGATCGAAGCAAATAAAGAAACATCGTTGCCAAGCCCGATCATATTAAAAGGAAGCTGGATTACACTTGGCATGAATGCACCTACAGCAGTAAAAGAATACCGGACAAACGGCAGGGTGAACTTAATTGTCAGAACCCGAAGCGAAGTAACTGATCTAAAAAAAGAGATCATTCAGGACAAGCTAATAACCATCGGTAACGGGGAAGAGAAGGCATAGAGAGAAAGAGAATAGTAAACTGTAGAGGGAAGAACGGAGAAGTATGGAATCGCAGTATGCAAGAAAGCTAAGAAGCGGGAAGGAGTATGACTATCTCTTTCCCCGCCCCGGTGGAAAAGATCATGAAATCAATCGTAATGCAAATGTTGACAACACGGTACATTTCATTCAGGAGCAAGCGCCTAAAAATACTTGGCAGACAAAAGCAGTTGCACGCTTGTTACAACGCAGAACGCTTGAAGACACTTGCCGGAACGTTTGGAATTTTGTCTATCAGCATATCCAGTATCAGAAAGACAAAGATGGAGTAGAACAGGTAAGATCACCGCGAAGAGTTTGGTGGGAGCGCAAAGGAGACTGTGATTGCTATACCAGTTTTATTTCATCGGTCTTACTGGCAATGGAGCCACCTATTCCACACAAATACCGGATTACCAAGTACGACAAAGAAGACCCTTCTGAAATCCGCTGGCAGCATATCTATCCTATAGTACCTCGCAATGGAAAATTGAACGGAGCCTTAGATCGAAGAAGTGACTATATCGTGCTGGATTGTGTCAAGGATGCTTACGACGATGAGCAGCCCTATTATGAAAAAAAAGATTTCAATTGTATGAGACTGGATTATTTGGATGGACTAGGAGAAGAAGAAATGGAGGGTACAGAAGTAGAGTACGTAGTACCTCCAAACGTAGATGCAATGGATTTGGCAGCTATCTCGGATGAAGAGCAATTAGGTAAAGCAGGCTTTCTAAAAAAAGCGGTGAAAAAAGTTGGTGGCGCTGTTAAGAAAGTAAAAAAAGCTGTTGGAAAAGGAATCCGGTTTATCAACCGTGTTGCCAATCCAGCTACCATTTTATTGCGCAATGGATTCCTGCTTGCCATGAAAGAAAATCTATTTGGGATAGCGAAGAAATTAAGATTTGCTTACCTGACCGATGCACAAGCACAGGCAAAAGGAATGTATATGGCTGCTTTTGGAAAACTGAAAAAGGTATTGGAGAAAGCGGAGAAGATTTATACCGGTGCTGGTGGTAAAAAAGAAAATTTAAGACTTGCCATTCTAAAAGGGAAAGGTAATCATGACAAAAAAGTTTCGCTGGCAGGATTAGAGGGGTTTGGTGAAGTGTATGCCGATCAGCAGGAATATAATATTATCCATACAGGTTCCATAAATGGACTTGGTGATTTAGGTGAACCTGCTACGGCTGCAACTGTTGCCGCCGCTACCGCGGCACTCACCGCGATTGGCACGGCATTAAAATCAATCAAAGGTCTTTTCCCTAAAGGTAGTACCGAAGCCAAGGAATTTGAAGATGCCGGAGGAGCTAGTGGTGGTGGCGGTGCTGGTGGCAGTGCAGATATGAATACTATTGATTCGGCGACCTCGGCAGCAGAAGCAGTTCTAAATAATTCTTCCTCGTCGGATTCGTCAGGTTCTGTTCAAACTAACATAACAAGTCAGCAACAGGATCAGCCCGATCAATCAAGTGTAGAACAAGATACCTCGACAAATGTTCCGGTTGTCACTACAACGCCTTCGGCAGACCAAAAGCAGGTAATACAACCGGCAACAACACCTGTTACTACAACTCCGGAAAATACTATACCCACGGAAACTACCAGCCCCGCGGAAGAAAAGAAACGTTTGATGAAAGATCCGATCGGCTGGGCAAAAGAAAATCCCGGAAAGGCAGCATTAGGAGTGCTTAGTATTGCGGGGCTGATTTATGTCGGAGTGAAAGCGATGAGCGGAGCCAAGAAAGGAGGTGGATTATCGGGAATAAATTCTCCTCCCGCTAAGAAAAAGCGGAAAGGGAAACGCAAGAAAACAACCTACCCGAAAAGTAAAATAAAGGCGATTAAAATTCTATAACAATGGCAAAAGGAAGAAAGAAAAGAAAATACGTCAGGAGGAAAACACAGCCTTCGCTGTATCTAGGCGCCATTCCCAAGGAAGATAAAGAAGTGTACAAGCAATTAGGCTTTAGTCTTCTTTCCTTCGCAGCAGGGCAAGCACTGGGAGCAGCAGTAGGAAAATTTTCAGGCTACACAGGAGCACTCATTACAGGAGCAGGTTTCTGGAAGAAAAATCTGTACGCTACAAGCTTCGGCGCTGGCATGGCATTGAGTGAAGCAAATGGGCCTTCCGGCTTCACGATAGACAGCGCAAAGGAGCGGACAATGAGCTTTCTGGAAAAAGTAGGTGGCAAGTTCATGCACCCCATGACAGCCAGCGAAACAAGCACAACACAAACTTCGACTACGACCAACGGCTTTACAGGATTAGGCGAAGCAACGGAACAGCCAAAATATTTTCTGAACCCCTATACGCAAAATGCAGATTTCAGTCAAGCCATGCGGGGACTGGAAAACATCGAAGCTGAAATAAGAGAAGTAAGCGGGATTGAAGATGAGATTGGTGATCTCGACGAAGACAGGAATTACTAAGGTAAAATTCTAAAGAGTAGAAAAGTAAAATTATAACAACTAAAAAGCAAGAAAGATATGATGGACGAAGTGTTGGGAAAAATTGCAGACAGCGAATACAGCAATGCAGCAGAGCTGTTTGGACTGGATGGAGACGAAGCAGGGGAAGAGCTTTTGGGTGCGATCAAGAAAATGCCTTTGCTGAAAAGAGCCAAGGTCTTGAAAAACCTGTTTAAACCTTCGCCTGGCTCCAAAGGCTCAAGAGCCGAAATGGAAAAGTTCATGGTCGAACTACCTGATCATATTAAACAGGGATTAGGTTCTAACAAGTTGAAATTCGCAGACCATACCGTGTACAGCATCAAGGCGGTCAATGGTGCGAAAACAATCAAAATGTTTGAACCGCAGGACGTAAAGGAAGTAGGGCTTACTAATATTTCAAATGGCAGACTTCCTAAAAACTCTGCCCTGCTGGTCTCCGGTATCTTCCTGCTGCAAGGGGTAGCCGCTACGATCACCAGCAAAGACGATATTAAATCAACCATCTTTTCCGGAATTGATACGGTGGGAGCATTTGCGACAGGAGAGTTCACACTGAAAGCAAACAAAAAGAGCATTGTTGATTCCACTTCAAACAACGTGTTCAAAACATCGGGCTTCAACGCTGTTCCGGTGGGCTTTTATAAACTCTCCAATCCACGCCTGATACAAGATGACGTAGACATTGAAATGGAGATCGATCTTGGTACACTCTCCGGCATTAACGCTAATGCGGTGCTCTATGTTGGATTGTACGGTACGGTTACTATTCCATAATCGGTATGAACTATTCAGAATAGATTGCCGGAAATATCTTTCGGCAATCCATTCCTTAAAATTAAAAATAACATAAGAAAATTATGGCAGGAAGTATAGTGTATAAAACATTCAGCTTTTTGGTGGATACGCCCGGCACAAGCTATAATAAAAAGTTTGAGCTGGATAAGAACATCAAAGTAGTAAGCGCGATCATGCTAAGCAGTAATAAGCCTAATCAGCTATTCTTTCGCGGGAGCCAGAAGCTTGAAATCAATGGAGAAGAACTCTACCCGGAAGATTACGAAAGCCGTCTGCTGATGAGCGGTATCAGCGTACCTCCGAACGAACGGTATGTAGACATGGGTGATGCAGTACTGGCAGGCAACGGAGAAATCAAAATAGTATACAAAGATACCGACAACACACTTGCCCCTTTCGATGCTTATCAGGTGATCTTAAATCTTAAATGTGACATAGGATAATGGAACAGAAAAAAGAAATAGTCATCAAAGGAAAGCGAAGATGCCTGGTATTAAAAGTACCAATCATTCAGCTGGAACGCTGCAAGCTGTTGGAAGTAAAACTTCCCGCTCAGGCGAAGAAAGTCACAGGAATACTGGTCACGGCAAGATACGAACTATAAAGCTATGGGAAGATTAGGAAAGGTAAACTTTCAGGTGCAGAACAAAACAGATCTGTTTCTTGAATTAGAAGTTTATCCCGGTGGAGACGAAGAAGCTGCCGATCAGGCTTGCATGATAGCAGAGCCAGGCTTTGAACAGTTTTCTCAATACTTGTCAGGACGAAGGCCAGAATTCATTGAAGTAGATGCAGAGGGCGATAGCTGCGTGGTATATGGAATATTCAGAGGAGAAAATTTTACAGACCCATTCACGCTTTACGTCTATGTAGAGTACGAAGAAGTAGAAGCGCTGACCAGTACAGTTGAACAAGAGCAAATAGAAAGCAAACGAGAAGACACCAGAGTATATCTATGACCGAATCATTCATCCTGGATCACATCCCAGAACGAGTAAAGCAGATGGGGTATCGTACGCATAGAATACGATACAGAGATCTTATGATAAAATCGAATTCCAGTATCTCTATTTCTGCTTTCAACGAACTCTGGTTTATTGTAGACGACCCTTCCGGATTGCTGGTAGAATCTCATTATGGGATTTACGATACAACCGGAGATTATCTGGCCGAAAGCATCCATCAGCATCGCGGGGATATTATCATAACTAATCCGGGTACAGAAGATAAGAGAATCAAATTTATTCAGGTAGTAATCATTAATTAAAACACTATGCCAGTAATAGGAAAATATAAATACAATGCTGAGATGATCGAAAATATCTATCAGCAACTCAAGACCTGTGAAGAAGCCGGAGAAGCCAGAGAATACGAAATACGAGTAGATCAGCAACGGGTCGTACCACGTACATTCAAGTCTGCCTTATTTTATTCGTTTGACACTTTTGTCAATCCAAGCACCAGAAGTGTAGAGATCATTTTCTACTTCGGAGAAAGCAGATTTAACGAACGGTATATTTTCTGGTTTGAAGGTTCAGGCATTTCATCGGAGAGCGCGGAAGGATTATCAGGTTTTGATTCCGAAATCAAGATACGTGAACGTGTCAGAAAAGAATATGAGCTCAATAATCTTCTTAAGGAAAACAAAGAGTTGCTGGAAGAAATCGAGGAACTGGAAGAAGACCTGGATGAAGTCGAAGAAGAAAACGAGAAGCTGAAGGCAGCCCTGGAAGAAGAACGCGCCAAAGGCAACGACCTTATGAATTCGCTCATCCGGGAGTTAGGAACCGGAGTGATTGGAACAGCCCTGAAAGGAAAATTAGGAATTCAAGGTAGTGGGCTTTCCGGTACAGAAGAATCAAACGAAGACACCAAAGTAAACATCAGTAAGGAAGATTCTTTCGATGAAGAAACGCAGAAGGCCGTTGCCTTTGCAGGCTATCTGAAAGAGAGATTTCAGGGTATCCAATACCAGAAGCTGATGCACATTATCGACAAGCTGGCAGAGGATAACAGCCTGATCGAAGAAGTTTGGGAAGTAGTAACAGAGGAAGGAGGAAAAGATGAGTAAGAATAGTTTTAAGATCACCATTGAAGCACCTACCGAGCAGGAGGCACTTCAAAAGCTACAGGCAGCCGTAATCCTTATTGAGAAGCTGAAAACAGCGGAGATCAGAAAGCTGGCAGACATCGTGAAAAACGATCCTGTAAAAACAGCACTTGCCAGACAAGCACTAGGATTTTAAAAAACAGATAGCATGAGGGGAACGACAAGAAGAAGAGAAGGCAGATCACCGGGAGGCAGGCCAACTGAGCGCGGTAGAGAAAGACAAAATCAACCATTCATCCCTGAGTACTATCCTGAAATTCGTGAAGAAAGAAGCTCGTCTGCACACAACTTTGGAATCTATGTAGGCTTTGGAGTATTGGGCTTAGCAACTACAGTAGGTACAGTCTTGCTGATCCGTCATTTCATTAAAAAAGGGAAACAGAAGACAACAGAAGTCAAGACAACTGAAACCGGAAATCCTGCTAATTATGCTAAGCTTTTGCAAATGGCATTTCAGAATGATAATGCAATGGGTTGGGGAACTAATGAAGAGTTAGTATACAAAGTATTTAACTCTTTGCCTTCTCAAGCTTTTTACAAAGAGGTACAAAAAGCCTACGATAAAATGACCAGTGGACGGAGCCTTAACGCAGACCTCTCGGATGAACTGGATACAGACGAGTACAACAAAGTGTTAAACATTTTGCAAAGTAAAAAATTGAAATGAGATGGAGCAAAAGAATGAAGATAAACAAAAGCGTCCTTCGGTAACCAACATCTTTCTGATCGGTATTGGAACAGCGGTAGTAGGGTATAGCCTTTATGAATTTTACCAACGCGTAATAAAAAAGGATGATTCTACCCCTGATGCAGACTTGCTGTTACAAGAAAAAAATACCGTTACTAAACCAGTAACGACACGTAACGACCGGTTCCCATTGAAGAAAGGAAGCCTTGGTACAAATGTACGATTGATGCAAACGGGCTTGCAAAAAATATTAGGCGAAGATGTGATAAGCAAATTAACTCCGATTGACGGAGATTACGGATCGGGTACAGAAAAGGCATTGATCCAGGCTGGCTTTCCAACGGTGGTAGACGAATCCACTTTCATGAAAATTATTCAGGGAAGCGGCACTATCACTACTGATTCCTTAAATCCAAAAACAATTGCCGAACAGCTCTACAATCAGGTCGTCACAAAGAATCTCAACGGGGTATTGATGGCACTCAGGCAATTGAAAAGTGTTGCCGATTATTCTACGATTAGTCCCGCTTACAAAGTAGTTACAGAAGAAAAGACAGGTACTACCTATACACTTGTAACGCACCTGTTAAACAAAGCCGGATTTGATGGAGCAAGCAAAGAGAAGATTCGTGAAGAGTTTCGGAGAATCGGCCTAATTGAAAAATCGGATGGAAGCTGGAGCCTTTCGGGAATCAGGATTTACAAAGACATTCAAACGCTTGCAAACACTTTCGTGACCGACTCAACAGGCATTACCATTTTAGTTGATAAAGGAACAATCCTGGGTGAAGAGCTGAAAGTAAGTAATGGCATGACCACCTTCAAAGCATTGGACGGTCATTTGTACGCAGTACCTACAAGGGATGTAATACAGGTAAGATAAAGCGAGAGAGAAGGAGAGAAGAAAAGATGGCAAAGTTTGAAAATTTTGTAGACAAGTTGCTTGTACTTGAAGGAGGGTATGCCAGTGTTAAAGATGACAAAGGCGGAGCAACAAAATACGGTGTGACTTTACAAACATGGAAAGAAAATGGCTATGATAAAAATGGCGATGATAAAATTGATGCGAGCGATATTAAGCTTCTTACCCCGGAAGATGCCAAGATGATCGCCAAGAAAATTTTCTGGGATTATTTCAAAGCTGACCAAATCAAAAACCAGAGCATTGCAGAAATCATTTGTGACTGGGGCTATAACTCAGGAAAGACAATCATTGCAAAGAAAGTACAGACTTTACTTGGCCTGAATGCAGATGGAATTTTCGGAAGCCAAACAATCAGTAGAATCAATTCGCTCAATCAGGAACAACTTTTCAATATGCTCAAAGCAGCAAGGCTTGACTTTGTGCGCATGATCGTAACACGTGATCCTTCGCAGCAAAAATTCTATCAAGGCTGGGTAAACCGGATTCAAAAGTTTTTTTTCAAGGTGGGCGACAATCCCAATCCTTCATAGGAATTGGAATTGTCGCCCTTGGAATCGGAGTATTTATTTTCCGAAAGGAGTTGAAGGATTTGTGGGAAGGAAAAAGCGGAAAAAATGGGAACAGGAAAAGTAATTCGGCCAGTCAGGGATAAAGGCTGGCAAATCTATACACGGCCGTATGAATTGAACATCATAGGACTGCGAAGCTCAGAAACGATTGCTAATAGGTTTGACGACGAAATTCATGTTGTCTATCGCGACAACAAAGGAAAGACCAATCATCATATCTACAAGGCTACCACTGACCCAGGCACTTATTGGCTGAAAAATCCTACTATGCCAAAGGGAACAGCAATTCTCAAAGAAGGACAATACAGAAATACTTTTATGCTTGGAATGCACCGGGGTAAATATACAGCCCTGGTGCAAGCCAAACCTGTAACGGTATATAGAGACTATAACCGTGATGCAATCCTTGATATGGATAACGGTACAGAGCAAACCGGAATGTTTGGTATTGAGATTCATCATGCCTCTGCAACAGGAGTAACCAACGCCATTGATGAATATTCCGCAGGCTGTCAGGTATTCCAAAACATAAATGAATTCAACGAGTTTATTGCTCTTTGCGAAAAACATCGCAAGCTATACGGTAACCAATTCACCTATACACTTATTGATTTCCGGATGACAAGAAGAGCAATGCGAAAGCATTTTGCTTATCTGACGATGACAATGTTTGCTTTGGCGATCTTCTTTGTTAAAGGGGATAGCGTTTTTGACTTCCCACCTTTTCTAACGCTGGAGTATTGGAAGAATAAGAAAGCTAAACCTAGTCAGAAAGGAGGAGGAAAGAAATGAAAATTCCACGGTTGCCTTTTCACAATGTTATTGCGGAGCTGCTTCACGGGCTTATCACGGGTGGTGAGTGTATAGGTTATCAAGAACTGAATGTATTCGCGCCGTACGTTTCTCAGCTTACCATTCCCGAAGGAGCTTTGTATGCTTTAATTATTTGTGAAGCAGATATTAGTTCAGTTGATAAAACTAAAGTGATCCGTTTCAAACAATTTGATACAATCAATAATCCTCCCAATCCTTATTACGGAATGCCGTTGGGAGATTTAGGCGTTTTGGAAATAAAAGGGAAAAAGAATCTGGAAGACTTCCGGGCGACAGGAACCGAGTATTGGAAATATCATGTATTAAGAATTGAATATTATTCGTAATGTGTATGCGATTAAATAAGATCAAATTATATCGACCTAATAGTAGCAGTGGCGGAGGAAATATTGTTGATCAACCTTACGACTCATCTATATGGGATGCGGATACAACTCAGGGAGCTTCACGCAATGCTATTCGAGATAAGATCGAAAGCATGGGGTATAACGCTGGAAATGTATTGTATGTAGATGGACAAGCGGGCGATGACACTACTGCACGAAGAGGTAATATCTTAAAACCATATCAAACCCCAGCCATGGCATCTGTCAATGCTTCTATGAATGATTTAATTGTTGTGTTCCCCGGTAATTATGTATTAGGATCATTTGGCTTACCGCTCAAGTACGGGGTGAACTATTACATGTGGAATCCGACGTTTATAAATACTGAATTTAGCTATGGTTTAATTATGACCTATCCGTATCCTATCAAAAGCAAAATCTTTGGCAAAGCAACTTTCACAGATTATTCACCTGTCGGAGGTTGGGCAATGATCACGCCCTATATGGATTGCGATTTGGAATTTGAAGGAATGACTTTTATTAGCAACAAACAACTGATAGGACAGTTGGGCTCTTCTGGTTTAAATAAAATTCTGAAATTTAAAAACTGCAAACTTATTTCAAATGACAATGATACTCAATATTACGCTGGTGGTGGTTTTGCTCCCGGCTCTGCAACATTTGAGGATTGTTATTTGCAGGGGAATTTTCTGATTGGCAATGCTGCTTCATGTCCGGGCTATGATTTTAAACTAAAATTCTCAAGATGTGAATTGGTAGCTAACGATACAAATACCAATGGGGATACTTGTTTCTTACGACTTGTAGAATATTATGAAAATGCTGAATTGTCAAAAGTATTTCTGGATCATTGTGTCCTAAGATCATCTACCCATAATATCGAAATAGGAGAGGGGTATGGAGGTATTGGGACAAATAAATATCTCATTATTAAAGATTGCTATTTCTACAATTCCAATGGTTCAGGTTGGATTAAAAATGAACACGCTAATGCACAATTCAAGCTTGTCAACAATTGGAGTACGTATGCACAGTCGGGAAGTGTATCTGTAGTAAATCTGCTTCCCGGACCGGGGATTACATGTGATAGTAATTTAGAATAAGATGTTATGATAAAGATTGATTTTAAATCAGAGGTATGGGATGTTAATCTAAGTGAAAGGACTTGCTGCATTATTCTGTATGGAGTTGCAAGGCAGGACAATCAAGAAGTAGGGAAGTTCTTTATAGATAAAAAGATTCTTCAAGCAGCGGACTATGATTCATATTTTAATCAGGCTACGCTTCAAGTAGATGAGAATTTTCTAAAAGCGTGGGAAGAGTCTGCCACGAAGGATTTAAAAGAGCTTACGAATCAACTTGAAAAGCTTAGTAATAGTGAAGTTAAAGATAAAAAGTAAGAACGATGAAAATGCAGAAGCCGAAGGTAGTATTATGTGGTGTTGAAGACGACGGTGCTTTTGTACCGGAAATAGACATTCGATATAACTCAGATAGAGAGATGAGAAATATCAAATTTAACGAATCTAAAGATGTTGCTGAATTTGGAAGAAGTTTGTTTGATACAGATACGATAGAGGTCAGAGAGAAATTTATTGCGTTGTATTTAAACAGAGCAAATGAGCTGAAAGGATATTATATACAAGGTGTTGGAGGTGTAAATGGTGTAATTGGTGATCCGAGGTTAATTTTTGCAGCAGCGTTAAAATGTTTGTGCAGTCAAATTATACTTATACATAATCATCCGAGCGGCGATACAAGTCCTAGTGATGCCGATATAATGTTAACAAGGAAATTTAAAGACAGTGGTAAATTTTTGGACATCATTATTCTCGATCACATCATTATTACTGCAAATAAATATTATTCATTTGCAGATGAAGGGAAAATTCTTGGCGGCTTAGGTGATTTCAGAAAAGATAATTACACAAATACTAAACCTATGATTTCTTCAAATCCAAAAAAAGTTAATCATCTAACCGAGGAAATAAAATTCATCCGAAGATTTGTTGGGCTACACAATAAGATCAAGACATCTAATGCTATACTTACCTTTATTAAAGCACTTCAAAAATCAATCTCACAAAAGCTTATCACAAAGCATTCTTCTTTTGTAAAACATATCAACTATATACAGGATACTCTAGTTGAGTTTTACAACCAGATGAAAGGAGAAAAGAAATTTAAGATTGAAGAAAGCACACTAGCTAAGATGGTTGCTATTTCAGGAAGCGAGGAAGTATATCCTTCGGTAGGATTTATAAAGACATTCATTGGAATGCAGGGAAAAGAGATCTCAGAAGAAAAAAGAACTTCCTTTTTAAAACGCCTGCACAATGCAGCCAATAATAGAAAAATTTATCCTAATGATCCGTTCGCTGATAAGCTTCAGAAGATATACAATTATCTAAAATCTGGTTATAAGCCAGGACAAAAGATAGGGTTTGCAAAAGCTGAATTAAGCGGATTAGCCTGTATCTGCAAAAGCCATGATAAGGCTATAGGCAATATATATGACACAAAAGGAAAGTCTGTGAGAAGATGCCGTTCGGGAAAATATTCAGATGCTAAGCGAGGAGCCTGTTCGTATAACAAAGGCTTAGCCGGTATTATGACCGCTGAAGAAGTTGCCAATATGAAATTTGATTTATTGTCTTTCAGCGGTGAATGGGAGAAGCTGATCGGAAAACCGGAAAAGAATTTTTCTATGATGATTCACGGAGAGCCAGGTGCTGGGAAAACGGTTTTACTATTGAAGTTTACCAAATACCTTTCTTCGCTTGGTAGCGTACTCTATACAACTTCAGAAGAATTCGGCTCTGCTACTCTTACAGAAAAAGTAAATAAATATCTCAATCCTCTTCCTTCTAATGTGACCTTTACCTCCAAGCTTGGTATAGCCAATATCAGCGATTATAACTTTGTGATCTTTGATTCAATAACAGATTTAAAAATTTCCTTAGAGCAATTCAAGTCTATGAAAGAATCAAATCCTAATACAGCTTTTATACTCATTATGCAGAATACTAAAGGCGGTTTGTTCAAAGGAGGAAAAGACTGGGAGCATGAAGTGCAGATTGCCGGAGAAGTGGTGAATGGGGTTATTCAAATCTATAAAAACAGGTACGGTAATAAAGGGAGTATGAATTTCTTTGATAAAAACTAAACTAAACAGTGAAGCTATGAGTGAAGTAATTTTAATAAGCCTAGATCAGCTTGAAGGAATGGTCGAAAGAGTTGTTAGAAAAGTAATTTCGGAAGAAAAAAATGGTTCATCAAGCATAAAAGACGAAATTCTCGATATTAGACAAGCTGCTGAATATTTACATATACCATTTCGATCTATTTATAATCTTACTTATAAGCGATTGATCCCTCATTTTAAAAAAGGGAAACGGGTATTATTCAATAAAGAAAGCTTAAATGAATGGGTTAAAAGTGGAAAGAAAGAAACTATCGAAAGCATTCAACTAAGTCTCATCCGAAAAAAATAATTAAATTTAATGAGTGGTTTGATAATAAAATTTCAAACCACTTTATGTTTCTATAGCTCATCAATGTTAAGAATATTCTTTTGAAATTTGCCTAGTGTTTTTAAAATACGCTTATAAGCGTATTGCTTATTTGTTATAGTTAAATCATTTTTACCGAGAACAAACTCCCTTAGTTATGAAAAAAATATACTTTTCTTTTTTACCCTTGATAATAATGGTATCTGTTCGGTGTACTCCTTTAGAGGACGAAGGATTAATAGATAATGAAAAAAAACCTTTACTTCAAGGTTTATCGGAATCACAACCGGAAAAAAACAAAAAAATTGAACTTATAAATGGTGAATATTATGATCGCTTGATAATGGTTAAGTCAAATGGAAAATTTTCTCAATTCGTTACCTCTAGTCTTAGTATGCTTTCTGTTACAGGAGAGGAATCACCCGATGTGTCTTTAGGTTATGGTTATGATGAAATTACAGGAACATGGTGTGGTAAATGTATAGCAGAATCAGAATTGCAAGCGATTGACAGTGCTATGGAAACAAAAGTTGTAATAACAAGAATTAAAGATTTTTCTGATTTAAAGCAGCAATTAAATTTTGATGCGCAAGCAACTGTCAGTTATGGTTTATTTAGTTCAGATATGAGTTATTCCAGATTTGCAAGTCAGAATATAACAAAATTTGCCCAATATTTATTAGTTCAAATTGAAGTAAAAAAATCACCAGAACTTTTGAAAAATGTTGATTTTTCGGAAGTTGGAAAAGATAATATTAACCATTCATATAAAAATTTTGTTAGAAGTTGCGGAACAGAATTTGCACTAGGAAGAGTTCAGGGAGGTAAATTATATGCCTTAGTGGAAGTAGTTTCTGCATCAGAACAAGATTATATATCAAATAGTGCCTCCCTTGATGCTTCATTAGGAGTATGGGGTAGTTTACAGGCTAATTTTAAGAATAGTCTCCAATCAATATCTCAAAGCTCTTCTTTAAAAACCACCATAATTCAATCTGGAGGTAAAGATGAAATTATTACAGATATTGATCAAATAGTTGCTAGAATTAATAGGTTTCCAGTTGAAGTACGTAAAAATCCTAAGACATTGTATTTACATCTCTCTTCTTATAATGGAGTAAATAATTACCCACGTAGATTTAAAAGAGAACAGATTGATTGGATCAATGATCAATACAAAACATTAGCAACTTATCTAGAAAAATGTTATGAGTTAAGATCAGATCTTATCTTTGTGAAGACGTATCCCACTGCTTTTCCCATTGCGATAAAAAATCAATTAGATTCATTATTTAAATCAAACGAAATACAAATCAATAAATATCTAGATTATGCTACAAAACTGCAGAATGATTTTCTGACAAAGAAAACACTTAAACCATCAGATTATATGCTTCCATCTCCTCCTAATATTATTGACCTGAATTTTTTACCCGGTTGGTCGTTACCTAAAAAACCACTCATGGTAAGGAAAATATCTCAAAGAATTGATACAAAAAATCGCGATGGCTGGGAGTGCGATGATCCTAATGATTGTGCATGTACTGATGGAAGATGGGGATTTGATAGATATACAGGTTCAATAAATGTAAATGATAATCAGAACGTAATAATCAACCCTCATATAGAATGTAAGGGCGGCGCATGTGGTTGGAATCATGACCATGTTGAAATACCAGGTACTGTTTGGGTATCAAGTGATGGTAAAACTTTAAATTGGAATTTTTGTGCTAGCAGTGCATCTACCACGTATGAGATTAGCGCTGATGAAGTCAAATATATTATCGCTCAGCCAATCAGGTAGTATATTAGGAAAGTAGATTTTTATTAGCGTCATCAATCACAGAATTATCAAAGCTATCAAGATAATTCTGTGTTACGCTTTCACTGCTATGGCCTAAGCTTTCACTGATAACAGCCGTTGGAATATTACTTCTTTTTAAAACAGTGGCGTAAGTATGTCTTGCTACATAAGAAGTTAAGTTGAATTCAATTTTTAACTCTTTAGCTATTTTATGCAGTGTTTTATTATAATTGCCATTCTTATTTTTAATATAATTGTATAAAGCAAAACCTGAGAGAGTAGGATCAATTATAGGAAATATGTATTGATCTTTATTAATCGTTTCCGGTTTAAAGAGATTGAGAATTGATTCAATTTCTTTAGTAATGTTAATAGAGAAAGTCTTCAACTCTTTATTAGTTCTTTCCGTTTTTTGCCTAACATAATTTATTCTACCACTAATAATATTACTCCATTTTAGATTTGCTATATCAACAAAGTTCATACCCTGGGATAAATAGGCAAACAGAAAATAATTTTTAGCATACCATCTGTTCGTATATGGTTCAGGATTATATTTATAAATCTTTAGAATAACATCTTTTTGCATAGCTCTTTTATTTGGTACACCGGTTCGGATTCTATATGATGCAAATGGATAATTTTCCTGTGAAGCTAACTTAGATTTTATTGCACGGTTATAGACTGCTCTCAGATGTCTCATATAAATTCCTATAGAAGTCGGGCCGTTACCTTTAGGTTTAGAACCTTCTTTCTTAGGAGGAACTCCTATTACTAGAAATTTTTCAAAATCTTCTAGAAAATCTGATGTTATTTCATGAAAGAATAAGTCTTTATTTTTCTTGTAAAACAGAAGCATTCTATACAAATCCCGGTATGCTTTATAAGAACCAAATCTTTCCTCTTTTAATAGATCCTCTTGTATAATTTCTAACAGGCGAAATACTGATTTAGGCTTTTCATCAAAGAATTCTCTTTCAAAAATGTCAAATGAAAATATGGAATCATCCAAATCATATTTTTGGAGTAACCGGTTTGCTTTTTGTGTGGCAGCTAGGATCGTTAGATTTGTCTTTTTGTATTCTTTTTTAGGTTTTAAGGAGTTGATTTGTATCCATTCTTCTGGTGTTGCCGATTCTTTTAAAGAATAGTACTTCGGCTGCCGTTGATACGTTACCCTTAAACAGATCGGGTGTTTACCATCAGCTAGCTTTTTAGACTTATATAATAATACTTCTGCCGTAGGTTTGCTGTTGAGTTTCATATCGGTTTAAACATTAGTATAAACAAATATAAGAAAAAACGAGAAAAAAGGTGATTTAGTATGTAGTGATATTAGTTTATTTATTTGATTATCAATATAATAAAAATTAATATGAAATTACAATATATGTATACAACCGACTTGTAATCAGTAGGTCGTTGGTTCGATTCCGACAGGGGGCTCAAAATAAGCATCGAGTGTGAGTAATGGGTATGAAAAACTCAAAAATCACACTCGATGTTTTTTTATATCCAGGCTGATTTTCTCTATACTCGCACTCTGTATTTATTTTCTTTCCATATTCATGTTCATCCTCCATACTTATTTTAATAGATCTTATTATGCTGTTATTTTTTATTTTTGAAAATGGAAAAAAGTAATAAAAACGTAGCCAATCATCTTGCAAATGAACGTACTTTCCTTGCCTGGGTGCGTACAAGTATCGGGATCATGGCTTTTGGATTTGTGGTGGTGAAATTTTCTCTGTTCGTAAAACAGATCAGCATACTTCTTGGTAAAACACATATGATCCAGCCGCATGGTTATTCAGCTTTGGTGGGGATCGCTTTGGTTGTCTTCGGTGCACTCACTTTAGTATTTGCATTTATACGTTATAAAAAAACAGAAAAAGAGATCAACGAAGAAGCATATAATAATTCCTCTTTATTTATTTCCATTCTCACCATTTTTATTTTCCTCATCAGCATCCTGCTGATCGCTTATCTGATCATAAGTTCGTATTGATTCATCTGCCGCTATTCCACTGGCTGGTTATTAGAATTTAAATGGAGATGTCACTGCAAAGTTTAAAATGATGTAACCTTCTGGTGAAACTGTGTAATAAAAACAGACTGGTTCTCCCATATTTTTGGCTATTCATCCAAGAAGACTTGCATGGTATTTTGCATTATTCCACAAGTCTTAAGGCTGTTTAGTAAGTGCAGATTTTATAATTTTTTTAGAAAAGAATAAACTTATGGATCCTAGCAACCAATCCAACTTACCCCTGCTTACCGGTATGTTTTCCGACCGTGAAAGCGCAGAAAACGTCTACAATACCTTGCGAGAAAAAGGATACAACGCAAGTGAGATCAACTTGATCATGACAGAGGAAACGCGTAAGCGTTATTTTTCCGGCGATACCGAAAGGATTGAAACCATTCGCAGGATTGCAGTTAGCAATCATTTAAATCTCCGTACACATGGGGGCGCCAATGCTATCGAAAGCATTATGGGCGCTATCGAAACAGGTTTGTACCTGCCAGGCCCGGGACTCTTATTGGCAGGGCCTGTAGCGCGAATGGCAGCAGAACGCGATATCCAGTTTTGCAGAGAAGTACTCATTCTTTGTGAGATTCCGGCAGGAAAAATTCATCTATATGAATCAGGACTTAAGAATGGTTTTGTGCTGCTTAGTATCAAACCCAAAAATGAAGAAGAAGCAGAATTCCTTATAAAAAATTGGAAAGGAAATTACGGCCGGGAAATTTATTTCAATCATGCTGAATTTAAACAACTATGAATCCTTTTCTCAGGCCGGTGGGAGCGTTGTATCAAAATGATAAAACAATTTTTGTGGTATGGGCACCGGAACAAAAGCAGCTTAGCCTTAAGATCCTAGAACCCGCTGTAGTACTGTATCCTATGCAATCAGATGAATGGGGCTACTGGACTGTAACCGTCCCGGATCTGCAAGAAGGAACATTATACAAGTATGTATTGGAAAATGGCGCTGAATATCCCGACCCCGCTTCACGCAGCCAACCGCGTGGGGTACATGGGCCTTCGGAAATAATAGCAAAAGATTTTTCCTGGACGGATAATAACTGGCAAGGTTCGTTATTAGAGGAGCTTGTCATTTATGAATTGCATACTGGCACTTTTACCAGAGAAGGAAATTTTCAAGGTATGCTCGCCAAACTAGATTACCTGAAAGCGCTTGGTATTAATGCCATTGAGCTGATGCCCATTGCACAATTCTCCGGAACCCGCAACTGGGGCTACGACGGCGTGTTTCCTTTTGCCATACAAAATTCTTACGGAACAGCTCATGATCTTAAATCTCTTATTGATGCAGCACACCAGCGAAATATAGCTGTGCTGCTGGACGTAGTATACAACCATCTGGGACCGGAAGGAAATATTTTAAAAATATTCACTCCTCATTATTTTACTGACAAATACCATACCCCTTGGGGCGATGCATTGAATTTTGATGGCCCATATTCAGATGGTGTCCGAAATTTTTTTATTCAAAACGTACTTCAATGGTTAGAAGAATTTCACTTCGACGGTTTGCGTCTGGATGCTGTGCACGCCATCAACGATCAAGGAGCTGTGCACATCATGCAAGAGATCAACGAAACTGTGAAGCGGTTGGAAAAACAAACTGGAAAGAAAAAACTGATCATTATCGAGTTTGATCTGAATGATCCGCGGTATATTCGGCCGAAGGAAAAAGGGGGCTATGGATTGAGCGGACAATGGGTAGATGAATTTCACCATGCGCTTCACAGTGTGCTTACAGGCGAGACCAATGGCTACTATGAAGACTTCGGAGCCTTATCGCACTTAGCCGATGCATATCGCAATACGTACGTGTACAACGGAAATTATTCAAAGCACAGAAAAAAAATATTTGGCGCTCCTGCAGAAAATTCATTTGGACAATACATTGTCTTTTCGCAAAATCATGATCATATAGGCAATCGACCGCTGGGCGATCGCCTTACAGTCACTTTGTCGCCGGAAGCATTAAAGCTGGCTGCAGCCACTGTACTGCTTTCACCTTACGTTCCTTTGCTCTTTATGGGAGAAGAATATGGAGAGAAAAACCCTTTCCAGTTTTTTGCCAACTATGAAGACCAGAATTTGGGGCAGAAAACTTCGGAAGGTCGAAAAAAAGAATTTGCCTATTTTAATTTTAAAGAAGACTTTCCAGATCCCTTATCAGAAGATACTTTTCAGCACTCAAAACTTTCCTGGAAATATACTGAATCGCCGGGAGCTTGTCTGTATGCTTATTATAAACACTTGATCCGTTTTAGAAAACAGCATCCTGTTATGCAAACGCGCGAGCGAGATCAATTGCTTGTGCATCCTGTCTCCGGTTCTATGATAACCCTGGAGCGTTTCACGGCGAACGAGCGCTTATTGATCGTACTGAATTTTGGAAAAAGGAAAGAAGTTTTTTATAACCAGACAGGACACGCTTACAGAAAGATCTTGGACTCTTCCGATGTGCAATGGAATGGCCCCCAGTCGGTGATCTATGAGTCAGTTAATCCTGGTCAGTCTGTTGAAGTATTTCCATTGTCGGTTTCTGTTTTTCAATCCTTATAAAAATTATGAAGTATCCTCTGTCTACTTACCGTATTCAACTTAATAAGAATTTTACCTTTAAAGATCTTGAAGAAATAGTAGAATACCTCTCTCTTATCGGAATCACTACAATCTATGCGTCTCCTGTTACCACTGCAGTGAAAGACAGTAATCATGGCTATGATGTAGTGGATCCACAGCAGCTCAATCCACAGATCGGAACTCTGGAAGAACTGGAAAAGCTTTCTGCTAATTTAAAAGCGAAAGGAATGACCTGGTTGCAAGATATTGTACCTAACCATATGGCTTTTTCATCAGAGAATGCAAGACTGATGGATGTATTAGAGCGTGGGATCGCTTCGCCTTATCACCATTATTTTGATATCGACTGGCATCATCCGGTAGCGCCGCATATGTTGATGATTCCTGTGCTGGAGAAGAAGATGGAAGAATGTTTGCACGAACAAAAAATAAAGATCGCGTTTACAGAAAATGGATTCCAGGTTTTATATGGAGAGCAATCCTACCCACTATCCGTCGAAGCCCTGGATGTGCTGGTAACAATAATGGAAAAACAAAAACTCTCTCCATCGCTGATCGATAGAGTAGTGGCGTTTAAGAATTCATCAGAAGAAAAAGACTTGGATAAATGGCTCAAATTGAAAAAGGCATTTGTGAATTCTGTTTTCGAAGAAGAGCCACTATGTACTCTTTTACAAAATTTTCTTCAGCAGATTTCTCAAACACCCCTGTTACTGACCTCTCTATTGCTGGCGCAGCCTTATCGCCTGGTTTTCTGGAAAGACGCTGAGCATTGTATGAACTACCGGAGATTTTTTGCCGTCAATACGCTCATTTGTTTACGTATGGAAGAAAAAACAGTCTTCGACGATTATCATGTATTGTTAATTTCTTTATACAATCAAGGTTTGATCCAGGGCTTTCGCATAGATCATATAGACGGATTGCTGAACGTTAATGAATATATAGAGCGTTTGCGTGAAGCGGTTGGAAAAGATTGCTATATCGTGGCAGAAAAAATCCTGGAATATGAAGAACAACTTCCTGCACAATGGAAAATAGAAGGTACCAGTGGCTATGATTTTCTAGGAATTTGCAATCGCTTACAAACCAATACAGCCGGGGCTTCTGAAGTAAGTGCGTTCTATCGTGAGTTTACGGGCATGAAAGAGATTTATTCTGATATAGTATACGATCGTAAGTATGAATTTCTCTTCAGCCAGATGCAAGGGGAGTTGGATAACCTGGTGAGACTGTTGAAGGATCTTGAATTGATCAAAGAAAATACTGAAGACATCCGGGCAATACGCAAAGCATTGGGTGCATTTATGGCAGCCTTTCCGGTTTACCGGATCTATCCGCATCAGTTTCCTTTGGAAGAAAAAGAAAAAACAATTGTTCAGAAAGCTTTTGAACGCGCGGTTAAAAAAGAACCCACACTTCAACATTCGCTGGAGTTTATAAAAGAATTATTTCAGCCTACAGGAGGGAAAGCAGATACAATAAAACTTCATTTTATAAAACGGCTTATGCAATTCATCAGTCCGTTGGCGGCGAAGGGCGTGGAAGATACAAGCTTTTATGTGTACGATCCATTGATCTCGCATAACGAGGTAGGCGACTCGCCGTCGGTGCTAGGAATTAGTATTGAAGAGTTTCACCGAAAAATGCATCTTCGCCAAGAAAATAATCCTTATGCGCTTAACGCTACTTCCACGCATGATACTAAGCGGGGAGAAGACGCACGTTTGCGGATAAACATGCTGGCGCAGGTACCCAAGGAATGGAAACATTTGGTATTGCATTGGCATCAACTCACCGGCCCTTATCGCCAATTGGTCAACGGAAGAATGGCGCCTTTATTGAACGATGAATATTTTATTTATGAATCCTTGTTGGGAAGTTTCCCTGAAACCCTTTCTACTAATAAAGATTTCATAGACCGTACCAGGCAGTTTATCATAAAAGCTTTGCGTGAAGCGAATACTGAAACTGCATATACTTTGCCGGATACAGCATATGAAGAAACTTGTATCCAGTTTATAATATCTATTTTAAAGGATGAAAAATTTTTAGCCGGTTTTATTCCTTTTGTAAAAAAGATCATGAACTATGCTGCCGAGGCAGCGTTGGTACAAACAGTGCTCAAGACAGCGGCGCCCGGTATCCCTGATTTTTACCAGGGATGCGAGCTTTGGAATTTAAGTTATGTAGACCCCGATAATCGCCGGCTGGTAGATTATAGCATACGAAAAGAATTGCTGGCGGCAATTATTCATAAAGCGGACAGGCAAGATGATCTTTGGAAATATTTGGAAAGTAACAAAAATAAAGGCGCTGAAAAAATGTTCGTACTATGGAAAATGCTTCAGCTTCGAAAACAATATCCCGGACTTTTTTTACATGGGAAATATACCGCCATTCCGGTGACCGCTACCAGTAAAGAACCGGTGCTGGCATTTGAACGAAGCTGGGAAAATAGATCGATCCTTGTGTTGGCAATGCTTGGAATTAAAAATGAAAAAGAATCAAATGTCTGGAAGATCAAACTTCATCATCCGGAAGGGTTGCATAAGCGCTGGAAAAATATTTTTACAGATGAGCTGCTTGAAATAAAAGAAGACACGATTAATGCCAGTTGGTTGGCTAAATGCCCGGTGGCGGTGTTTTTGCCTGAACCTACTAATGGATGCAAGATGCCGGATGCCTGATACCAGATAATTTAGATAAAAACAACGCTGTTTTACAAATAAGCTAAAAGATAATGTCATTAAAATACTCTCGCATATATCCGGTATCTGGCATCCGGCATCTGGTATCTCAAATAAGTATTAATATTAAGAGGGGAATTCCAGAAATGTTATATAACGCTCTGCAATTTCAAATAGACCCCGTTCGTCCAGCCGAAGCCATCCTGTAGGTCATATTCTCCTCCGCCTGTCAGCATGTTCATGTCAACTACGTTGTATTTTTCGATCAGCTTTCCTGTGCTGCGATAGATCTTGTTATTCAATTCCATCCAGCGATGTGCGCCTTCGAAGGCTAGTTCTTTTTCGTTGTAGTTTAGCAATCCTTTTACTGCTATCCACTGCATCGGCGCCCAGCCATTGGGGCTGTCCCACTGAAATGGCGAGTTCTCCAATGTGGTAAGGAATCCACCTGGTTGAAGGAAAGATTCTTTTAGTTTTGCTGCTACTGCTTTGGCTTGTTCCATTGTACATACTTCTAAGAACAAAGGAAATGCGGCTGCAATAGTATAAGAATAAGTGCATTCTTTTTTCAGAAAATTATAATCCATAAAAAAGCTACATTTATTGCTCCAGCAATATTTTAAGATCGCATTGCGGCGCTTTACTGAAAGCGAATAAAATTCATCCCCTTTCGTTTGGTCACCTTTCAGTTTGTAGGCTTTGCTGATACTGCTTTCCAGATGATACAGAAGGCAATTCAGGTCCACCGGTATAAGATCTGTGATGTAGAAATTTTGAAATGTTTTTCCATCCTTCAGCCATCGGGAACTGAAATCCCAACCCGATTCGCAGGCTGCGCGGATCTCGCGGTACATATGGCCTGCATCTTCGGGTGACATATTTTGTGAGGCCAAAATTTCCTTGCTATATCCCTCCGGTCTTGGTACTGTTTTATCATCCCAATACCGGTTCAGGATTTCACCGTCGGGCATTTTTACTACGCGCAGCATACTTGTATGTTCGGCCGACAATTGATCTGAACCGTTCATCCAGAAACCATATTCTTTCTCCATATAAGGCAGGTAGGTAACTAAAGCCATTGGGTCTTTTTCCGAAAGCAGATCGATCATCAGCGAATAGAAAGGAGGCTGCGAGCGACTTAGAAAGTAAGTGCGATTTCCATTGGGAACAAAACCAAAGGTGTGGATGAGAAAAGAAAAATTGTTCACCATATGTTCCACCAACTCATGCCTGCCCGACTGCTGGAGACCGAGCATGATGAAATAACTATCCCAGTAAAACACTTCACGGAAGCGTCCGCCCGGTACTACATAAGAGTAGGGGAGGTTGATCAACGAAGAGTTAGGGATCTGTTCTGTCACCCGCCTGGCCAGTACATCCCATAGATTGTCGATATGCTTGGAAATAGTGATCGAGGTGTCGGCGATGTATTTGGAGTGGCTTTGATCGGGTAAAATGAAATGTTCTTCCACAAATTTTTTCAGATCGAACCCGGGTGTGTTTTTTTGTTCTTTGTACAATCGGAGGATCTCTTCGGCGGGTGTTTTGGGAACACAATCTGTAAAAGTTTTATCGTCGCGAAATATTTTTGCAAGTTGTACATGTGAAAAGAAATCGCCGAATATTTCATCAGGGCTTTTGAATTCTGCGCTGGAAATTTCAAATAATAGCATATTAAGTCATATCTGTCTTCGAAAGATCAATAATTATAGCAGGGGAAGTTTTATAAAGCTTTAAAGAAATATTACAATATTCACATGTTCATAAGAATCAAATTTCAAATCCTAAAATCCCAAAAACTACAATTTGGAATTTGTTTTTGGGATTTTAGAATTTCACTTTTTAGTATTTTAACGGACACGTATATCACAAAATGCCTATAAAATAGCACTTTCAGGTCATCTTCAAACATTCTCCAGAATTCACTCAGATTTTTGAGCGAACTTATAATTAAAATAAATTTTTTAGAGCAGATGAAAGTATTAATCGTAGAAGATACCGAAGAGTTATTAAATTCTATTTTAAGCTATCTAAACGAAGATCAGTTTCATTGTGAATATGCACTGAACCTCCAGGAAGCAAGAGAAAAACTTGCTCATGGAAAATATGATTGCGTTCTTCTCGACATCGGACTACCGGATGGATCGGGATTGGAATTGTTGAAGGATATTAAAAAAATGAATTCGGAAATGCGCGTCATGATCATTTCTGCCAATAGTTCGACACAACATAAAGTAGAAGGACTGAACGGCGGAGCAGATGATTACCTGGCTAAGCCATTCGATCTTCCTGAACTCAACGCAAGGATCAACTCAATGATGCGTCGTTATAAATCTGCTGAAAGTTCGATCATCTTTTTTAATGAAATAAAAGTACATACAGATACCTTCCAGGTTTTTATAAACGAACATGAGATCAATCTCACCAAAAAGGAATATGATCTGCTGGTATATTTTATCGTAAATAAAAATAAAGTGATCTCCAAGCATGCGCTACTAGAGCACCTCTGGGACAATTTCCAGGATTCCTGGGCCTCTGTTGATTTGCTGTATGCACAGATCAAAAACCTGCGCAAAAAAATATTAGCAGGCGGTGGAAATGATTATATCAAGAATATAAACCGGATTGGGTATCGGTTTATCTAGCTCTTTAAAATTTAACTCTTTACTGTTGCTGTTGCTCTTGCTGTCCTGCTTTCTGTCAGCAACAGTAAAGAGTAGAAAAATTTCTCTATACTTATTTTTGCACTCAATAGGCCGCAGTAGGCAAATTGAAAATATGCACCGACTGATCTTTATAAGTCTGGTAAGAAGGTTGGTCTGATTTTGCTTTATCAGACACCACTACAATTTGTGTGGGAGAGATAAAAGAAATTCCTTCAATATTTCCGTACAATACATTACTGCCTGCACCTACAACTCCTGCGGAACTTCCTTTCGGAAATTCATACGCTGTACCTCCGGTGATCTGCCAGCTGGTACTGCTGAGTGTACCAATCCAAAGTTGAGAATCTTCCTGCGATGTGATAGCAACGGTATTGCCATGAAGGGTGATGTCAGAATAATCGTCGAAGGTAACAGAAGAAGGTAAAGCAATCTCCGCTACTTTTGTCCAGTTGGAACTTGTCTTCTGTAATACCGCGATCACACCTGTACCTTCTACAAGCCCGAGCAGGTAATCTTGTCCATTGCGAAAAGTCCAGGCAATCCCTTCAAAGCCTTTGTTGCTATTATCTGAGGTGAAATAATAATCGGCCCATTTGCTGTTTTGATAATTCATGTTAGCATCGTACTCCCTAATCTCCGGTTGATACGCGCTTCCGTTTTTCTCTGCTTCCTGTACTACAAAAAAGTTGACGGTATTGTTGTCGTCATAGGAAATCCCTTCAAAGTCCGAGCTACCGGAGCCAGAGCTAAGTAGTGTATTTTGTGAACTGTTTTCAGGAAGGGTGCTTTTAATCTTTCCGATCTTGAAGCGGTTGTCGAATACAATATAAAAATATCCGTTCAGGTAATACACGCCACTTGCTTCAAAGTCATCGGTATGATCGTAGCCTGGAATTAGTTTGTAGATCTTTGCTTCGGCTACTGGAGCGCCTAATACAGTGGCGCCGGAGATACGCATCTCGGCATAGTTTGTTTTTTCTTCTGCAGCAGGAGCAGGACTGTTTTTCTTACAAGCCAGGCCAACTGTTACCAGTGCAGCTGCCATGAAATAGTTCATCGTTTTGGTCATGATTTTTTTAAATAGGTTTAATTAGGTTAATGGGAGACAAATAAAAAGTTCAAATCGAGCGAATCCAATTTATAGGAATTATGATATTGTTAATGAGGTAAAGGGTTTGTTAAAGTTAGAGTAATGAATGTTGAATTGCACTCTCATGACTTGTGAACGAACAAGCTACTGCAAGTAGATGATATGCACCATCCTCCTGTTATTTGCATTGGTGATAAGGTGATTGTTTGTACGACGCAAAGAATGGTCAAACGGATAATGTTGTTTATAAGAATTGCTTATCTGCTTTATCTTATGTCTGGTTGCTTATGCACAAATTTTTAAATTTATTAATATTCTCTAAATAATAAGCTAAAAGATAAAGTCCAATTTGCAGGCGAAACAAAGAGGAGTATATGCGAGCAAGAACAGTAAAGGGCTACCTTATTTTAGTCGTCATTTTTTTTAACATTATTTCCGGATCCTTTGCCCAGCAGGAGAGAAGCGTAGCCCTGGCAAATGTTTATTATAAAAAAGGCAATTACGCTGAAGCAATTAAAGAGTACGAAAAGTTGGCCCAGACCAACAAAGAAGGAATGGAAGTAAATGCGCAGCTGGCGCGTTGCTATCTTCTTTCTTCTTACAAAACCAAGGCGCTGAAATATGCGCTGCAACTTAAAAATCTTTCGGGCGGAAAAGTTTCGGAAGAGTTAAGTTACATCATTGCCCGTGCGTATCATTTGAATAATAATTTTGACAGCGCTATTTATTACTACCAGCACTCTGGCAATGAAGTGGGCGCCAAACATGTCTCCAAGCTCATCGGCGAATGCCAATATGCCAAAGACTATATGGCGCATCGCGTCAATGCAGATGTGATCAATGTGGGAAGAATAGTGAATACGGAGTCGGCGGAGTTTATGCCTTTTATTACTGCCGATAAATCCAAATTATATTACACCGCTTTCCGCCGCAAGGAAGTAGCGATGGACGAATCGTACTCAGAAGATATTTATTACAGCGAATCGTTCAAAGGACAATGGCAAAGTCCACGCAAAGTAGAATCACTTAGTTCCGACGGACATGAAGCCTGCGCAGGGATCTCCGACGATGGGATGATCATGTTTGTATACAAGGGCACCAATAACGGCGATCTTTTTATTACCGAACTCAAAGGACATGCTTGGACAAAACCTGAAAAATTCCAACATAACACTCCTGGCTTTGAAGGCTCCGCCACACTTTCGCCCGATGGCAAAACTCTCTACTACGTACACCAGCCGGTAGGTTCAGACAACCGGGATATTTATACATGTAGTAAAATGTACAACAGCCAGTGGTCAAAGCCTGTAAAGCTGGAAGGCATCTGTACAGAATATGATGAAGATTGTCCATTCATGCACCCGGATGGAAAGACGCTTTACTTCAGTTCGAAAGGTCATACTTCGATGGGAGGCTTCGATATTTTTAGCAGTACAATAAAAGATGATCTCAGCTGGAGTACCCCGGAAAATATAGGCTACCCGATCAATACACCAGGTGATGACATTAACTTCACCATGTCGGCCGATGGAAAGAATGGTTATTATTCTTCCGACATCGAGGGTGGATATGGGAAACAAGATATTTATACTATCCGTTTCAACACACGCGTACTACACGACCTGGAACTGCTTGTTGGAAATGTGATCGACGCTTCTTCAGGAAGACCTATGGAAGCGGATATCACAGTGACGGACAACAACAGCAATGCCGTTGTAGGTACTTACCACTCCAACGCAGAAGATGGCCATTTCATGATTGCACTTCCTTGTGGGAGAAATTATGGAATTCATATTGAGAACAAAGGTTATTTGTTCTATTCCGAAAATGCCAAGCTGGAATGTGCGCAAGGATATTTTGAGATCTCCAAAAATATACAAATGCAGCAAGCGCAGTCAGGTTCTAAAATTGTGTTGAGCAATATTTTCTTCGAATCAGGAAAAGCCGATCTCAGCCCAGAGTCGAGGGTAGAGCTGTTGAAGATTGTAAATTTTTTAAAGAAAAACCCTGAACTGAACGTAGAGATTTCAGGTCATACCGACATTTCAGGAAACGAAAATGACAACAAGACCCTCTCCACCGACCGTGCCGCCAAAGTGAAAGCATTCATCCTGGAAAATGGAATTGATGAGTCAAGACTTGTTGCAAGAGGCTATGGAAGCGCGATGCCTATCGCAGATAATATAAGCGAAGAAGGGAAGAGACAAAATAGACGGACAGAGTTTAAGATACTTTGATTTTATCCGTCGTCCTATGTTTGTATTGACACAAACATAAGCGAAAAACTATAAACCCGTCATTGCGAGGAGTGCTCGTCTACCGCTGGCAGACGATACAACGAAGCAATCCGTTTGTAACGATGAGTGCACGTCTGTTTGATGACTGATTGATTTTTATTCTGCTAATCCTTAAATTCTGTCCCTATTTTACTTCAAATAACTCCTTACTCTTCAATCTCAGATCGGGGAAGTTCGGATTAAAAATATCTTTGAATAAATTCTCCGGCTTATAATCCAGCATTCTATTCTTAAAGGTTTGTGTAGAGAAATAAGAATTTACTTCTTCGTAATTGATCTCGGTGAAAAACATTTTTTCGCAAAGGTTGAAAATATTGTTCGTGATCTTTACTTCACCGCGCATGGCTTTGTCGCGTAGGTTTTCATCTTTGAAAAGCATACCTGTTTTAAAACCGGATACAAGTGAATTGTAAAGCGAAACGTTGCAGCTATTGCCCACGTAGATTGCTTCCTTGCTGAATGCAGTGGTTACAGGCGTGCCAATATTATCAGCCATTACCATGGTCAGGTTGTAAAGAGAAATATTGGAAAGCTTCCGGTTAGGGTCCATGGTTGATTTATTACCCGAATAGCTGTCGGCCTCGATGCAGCGGGAAGCAGAGAAGTCGCCGATCAGCGGGTGACGGTAAGCAATGGCAGTTTGGATCTTGCCGTTGTAGCCGTAGTTGAAATCATAATCGTCGTCGGTGCAGCGGTAGGAGAGTACGTTTTTCAAAATGATCGATCCACCGAAAAGTTCGAAGGAGTCGTCGTTGGAATAGCTTACCTGCACATTTTCCAGTATGGTAGCCTTGCCAACGCCTGCAAGCGTGAGACCGTTAAGTTCCTGATCTTTGCTAAGCTTGTTGCCGGGGTATTCGATGCGCACATATTTAAGTGAGCCGGAATTGTCGTTGTCGTCGCTTCCGCCGTATACTACGTACTTGCTGTCGAGTCCCCATTCGAGTGCTGCTACACCGCCTAGTTTATTAACTTCCGCATTCCCAAGAACGATCACACCACCCCAGTCGCCTGGCTTGCGCTCTCCGGCAGATTTGTTGGAGGTGAAAATGATCGGATCTGTTTCCAATCCATTGGCAATGATCTTGCAGCCTTTGGTGATCACCAGTGTACCGCAAGTAGCAAAGTCACCACGGATCACAGTGCCAGGCTCGATGGTCAGGACTGCCTTGTTGGTCACGTATACAACACCATTAAGAAGATAGCTGTTTCGTTTAAACAAGGTGGTATTCTTATCGATGATCGAAGGTAGGACTACGTTTGTAGGAAGATAATTATTCCCGTTGGGTTTGTAATTCGTCCAGGATCTCGTCCAGTCATCTTCGGCAAAAGCGCCTACATATTTATCTCCGCCAGGAACCTGGCTGAAGCTGGTGGTAGACAATAGTAAGTAAAAGCTAAATAGTAAGAAAATGTTTTTCATATATCTCATGTTTTGATGCTCTGAATTGGATCCCAGATGCGAGATACCAGATTATTTCATCTGGTATCTCGCATCTGGGATCCGGTATCTTTTTAATAATCTTTTCCGATCGCAAGTTTCCGGATCGTATCTTCAAAAAATAAGATCGACCAAACAATGCTGGTCTTGTCGGCATACGCAATAAAATTGTCTAAGCTTTGGTTTACCGCTTCGTCAAAGGCTTCTCCTGTTTTGTTCTCTTTTTCAAGAAGTGTTTTGTTCTCAGAGCTCTCTGGAATTCCCAATTCCTTGAGCGACACGCCTGCCCGCGTGGAGAGCGCACTGTATGGGAGTAGGAAGGTAAGCACTTTGAAACGCTCCTTGTATAAAGTGATCAGCTCGCCTTTCGATTTCGTATTCAACTCATCGATGGTATGATACTTTTGGATAGAGGCTTGTGGATTGACAAGGGTGATTTCTTTGGTCTTGGTCTGGCAAAAAGCTTGTACCGACAAAACAGAGAAGAACAGCGTAAGGATAAAAAGTTTTATTCTAGACATTTTTTTTTGCAAAAATAATACAGAAAAAAATCCCTGTTGTTTAGTAGATGTAATCTGTTTATTAATTTACTCTTTAAACTTAATGGAGCGATAACACTACATCAATTGATGCATGGTGAATGATGAGTGATGAATTATGCATCTCGAATTACCGGTTATAAATTATAAATGAAATAGTTATTAGTATTGTTGTATACTGTTTAATAAAACTCATTACCCATGATTCAATATTCATAACTATTTTATTTTAATGATATCTTCTTAATATTTGCTTAATATAAAGAAGCTATTTTTGTTTTACCAAATGATGAAAACACCGCCTGAATTCTTCAAGATCAAGAACGTACATTATTGTTATCTGGTTGCTTTTGTGCTGGTGCTTCCAGCTTTATTGATCAATCTGGGAGCCATGCCACTTGTGGCCGACGAACCTACCCGCGCGCTGGTGGCGCTGGAAATGTATTTTTCTGATAATTATATCGTGCCTACTATTAACGGAGAATACTATTATAATAAACCTCCTTTATACAACTGGCTGCTGGCTGGGTTGTATCACCTCACCGGCCAGATGAATGAATGGGTGATCCGCTTCCCCACTGTTTTCTCCATCTTAATTTTTGCTTTGATCATTTTTGTATTTGTAAGAAAATACACTGATACGCGTACCGCAGTGTTTACCATTCTGGCTTACATCACCTGTGGACGAGTACTGTTTTACGATTCTTTCCTTGGCCTGATCGATACACTGTTCTCAGCTTTGATCTTTTTGAATTTTATGGTTCTGTATCAATTCGATAAGAAGAATGAGTATGCGAAACTATTTTTATGGTCGTACCTGATCATGACCGTCGCTTATTTCCTGAAAGGATTGCCTGCATTGGTCTTTGAAGCAATCAGTTTATTGGCATTGGCAGCGCTTCGGAGAAAGATCCGGTTTTTATTTTCGGGTTATCATTTTTTAGGAATTGGAATTTTTGTTCTTTTTCTGCTCGCGTACTATTCGCAATATCTTCGCTATAACACAATTGATGTATTGGTGAAAACATTGATCACAGAATCTACGAAACGTACCGCCGCAGCACATGGAACAATGGAATCGCTCTTGCATTTGTTTAGTTTTCCTTTTGAAGTAGTACTACATTTCCTGCCTTGGACAGCACCTTTGTTTTTGTTGCTAAAAAAATCAAGCAGACGTTTTATATTCGAAAATGATTTTCTGAAATATAATTTAGTCATGCTGCTAGCCAATATAGCCGTATACTGGCTTTCACCGGAAACAAGACCGCGGTATCTTTTTATGTTTTTGCCCCCGGTATTCATCTTGTCTTTTTCATTGCTCATGCAAGAATCCAATTTAAAGTTCAGAACAGTAATGGAAAAAATATTTCTGTTCTTACTTGTACTATTTGTGATTGCTCCGCTCACTATCCCTTTTGTACCGATGATCCCAGCGGTAGGAATGAAATGGGGGAAAGTTATTTTGTTGTCCCTGTCAATGTTGTTGATCTTATTGTTCTATCTGCAAAATAACCAGGAACGTTTGTTCTTATTCTGTATCGCCTTACTGGTAGCAAGGATCGGCTTCGATTGGTTTGTATTCCCATCGCGCCTGCAAACGGAACCACAAGTGGCCTACAGAAGTGAAGCGATTAAAGTAGGAAAGTTTACAAAAGGGCAGCCAATGGCTTTGTATAAATATAGCGCGATCAACCACGATATTTCTTTCTATGTTTCAAGAGAACGAGGTGGGATATTATACCACGCTTTTGGCACACCAAAGAAAAATATTTTTTACCTCACTGATATTGTTGACGAAGAACTGAAGACAGCAAAAGTGTATATGCAGTTTCGCGAAAGTTATAATAATACTATGTTGTACCTTGTGCGGATTGAGCGATGACCTTTCGTGCGTTTTTCGGACATCGCTATGTGAAGCTTTTTGTAAAGGTCGTGGTCAGTGTACTTTGTCTTTATGTAGTGTTTCGTAAAATTAATTTTAACGAAATGAGCCATTTATTCTGGAAGGCTCATCCTATCTATCTTGTAGCGGCAGGATTGTTTTTTATACTATCCAAATTGTTCTCTTCAGTAAGATTACACAAATACCTTGCCTGTTCAGGCGTAGCGGTTAGCCAGCTGGAGAATGTAAAGCTTTACTGGTTGGGAATGTTTTATAATTTATTTCTTCCGGGAGGTATTGGCGGCGATGGGTACAAAGCTTATTATTTGCATAAACGATACAAAGACGTTGGATTGAAGAAAATTATTATTCTCCTGCTCAAGGACCGTCTCAACGGTTTGGCAGTTGTATGCATGATGCTGCTTTCAATGGCGGGCTGCATGACTTTATCTTTTCCAATCAGCAATTGGTGGATCTTCGCAGGTCTGATCGCAGGAAGTTTGGGACTATATTTGATCGAAAAATTAATGAAGCCAGACAGCGCCGCATTTTTGTGGTATACTGCAGTGTTTTCTTTTTTGGTACAAGTCACGCAGATCATCAGTATGCTTTTCTTATTGGTAGCTTTAGGAGTTTCCGAACACTATGTAGAAATTTCTTTTGTGTTTTTACTTTCCACCATCATCGCTATGATGCCGTTTACGATAGGAGGGATAGGCTTTCGCGAGTTAACATTTTTATATTTCGCAGAGTATTTTCATTATGATAAAAGCATTCTAGTTGCGGTAGCTTTTTTGTTTTTTATCATTACATCATTATTATCTCTTCCCGGAGTTTACTATCATTTTAGGAATGATAAATTACAGTAACATTAGTGTAAGCTAAATGTTAACATTAGAATTGATCTCATACTTTGTTAATACTATTTTCTTTTAATAACTGAATAGAAATATTCTGGTTACAGAGAGTTAATTTTTAGGAGATATTTTTACTATATAAATTTTTTAGAAGGTATGATATTAGTTACAGGAGCTGCAGGTTTTATTGGATCTCATGTGGTGGAACAACTACTGAGGTTGGGCTTTAAAGTAGCCGGGATCGATAACTTTGATCCTTTCTATGACAAGGAGATCAAATGGAATAATCTTTCCAATGCATTGAAGGAAGAACGTTTTTCTTTTTGGGAAGGCGATATCACCGATGTAAATTTTTTAGATCATCTTCCGTTTTTTCCTTCTGCCATTATTCACCTTGCAGCTAAAGCAGGCGTACAGCCTTCTCTGAAAGACCCTAAAGGATACATGGATGCGAATGTGCAGGGTACACTCAACCTGTTGGAGTGGATGCGCAAACGCGGCTGCTCCAAACTTATTTTTGCCTCGTCTTCATCGGTGTACGGAAACAACCAGGTACCTTTTTCGGAAGAAGACAACGATATTTATCCGCTTTCACCTTATGCGCAAACCAAGCGCAGTGGCGAGCTGATGAATTATACGTATCATCATTTGTATAATTTTGATATCATCAATTTACGCTTCTTCACTGTCTTTGGCCCGCGCCAGCGGCCAGACCTGGCGATCCATAAATTTACTGATCGCATTGTACATGACCAGCCGATTGATGTATACGGCAAAGGCAATACTATGCGCGACTATACTTTTATCGGTGATATTGTACAAGGCGTGATAAATGCGTATTATTACCTGGTGGCACACAGAGATATTTTTGAGATCATTAATCTAGGAAACAGGGCGCCGGTGTCGCTGGCCGAACTGATCGAAACGTTGGAAGATACGATCGGTAAAAAAGCGATCCGTAATTATATGCCGGAGCAGCCGGGCGATATGAAAGTCACCTGCGCTTCTGTAGATAAGGCTTCCAGACTTCTCTCGTATACGCCGAAAACAACTTTAAAAGAGGGTATCAGGATTTTTTATGATTGGTACCGAAATCAACAAAACGAAAATGAGCAAATTAAGTATCGTTGTACCTATTTATAACGAAGAAAAAAATATCCCGGAACTGTTTAGCAGGATCCAGGAAACTCTCTCTATGTTTGATTACGAAATAGTTGCCGTCAACGATGGCTCCCGCGATCAATCATGGAAAGCGTTGGAAAAAGTAGCAAAAGAAAATCCCAACATAAAATGCATTAATTTTGTACGAAACTTTGGCCAGACCGCTGCCATTGATGCAGGACTCAAGCATGCAGAAGGAGAGACGATCGTCTTGATCGATAGTGATCTTGAAAATGATCCGGCGGATATTTTATTGTTGCTAAAAGAACTTGATCAGGGGTACGACGTTGTTTCGGGCTGGAGAAAAAATCGCTGGAAGAATGAATTCATCACACGCAAACTTCCTTCTGTGCTGGCGAATAAACTGATCTCAAAAATTTCCGGTGTCCGCTTGCACGATTACGGATGTACTCTCAAAGCCTACAGAACCGAAGTGATCCGCAATGTACATCTCTATGGTGAAATGCATCGCTTCATCCCGATCTATGCCAAATGGTATGGCGGTAAAGTGGCAGAGATTCCTGTAAGCTATGCGCCAAGGAAACACGGAAAAAGTAATTACGGAATATCAAGAATATATAAAGTGGTATTGGATCTACTACTGATCCGCTTTTTAGATAAGTATATGAATAAACCCATGCACTTCTTCGGAGGCGCAGGGTTGATCTGTTTTTTATTTTCCTTTACACTCTTGTTGGGTGCGGCCTATCTTAAGATCGCTTCGATCAAGAATTTTTCGCAGACACAATTGGTTACCATCAGCGCTTTCTTCGGCGGTACAGGCGTACAGCTGATCCTGATCGGGATCGTGTCGGAAATGTTGATGCGTACTTATTATGAATCCCAGAATAAAACTCCTTATATGATCCGGGAGGTGATTAAATCGGAAGTTGTAGAGGAAAAGTTTGCCTGAACCTTGATCTGCAGGCTTTCGTCTTTTGTTGCAGATCCGTTTCTTCGAAGCCGTTGTTTGTGTCCCCACAAACAACTTTGTTAATAAGCGCCAGGATGGTTGTTTGTCGGGACAAACAACGGCAAGTACTCTGTCATAAAACAAAACGCCACAGTAGATTTCTACTGTGGCGTCTCTTGTTTTTTAAAAAGTGAAAATTATTCCACTACAATTTTTCCTTGGATAGTTTTTTGTGCACCGTTATTGATCTTATAGAAATACATTCCTTTGCTTTGTCCGGATAGATCTACTTTCAAGTCAGTAGTGTTTAGAGCAGTTTGATACACTACTTTGCCGCTGTAGTTGTAGATCACCATTGTGCCGCTTTCAGGAAGGCCGCTCAGGGTGAATTGTCCGCTGGTTGGATTTGGGAAAATTTCCAATGCGCTTGTTGCAGCCGTTTCTTGAACAGCTGTAGTAATACAGGTTCTCACATATTCGTGTTTGCTATCTTTCATCCATACATTATTCGTGTTGTCCCATTCCTCGTCTATTCCAGAAAGCTCTTCATGGTTTGAGCCGTATGTCATAGTATAACGATTACTGTTTACCCATACATTGTTCACATCATCCCATTCGGAATCTATCTCGACAATTTCATTGTGATTAGAGTCATAAGTGTAGTCATATTTTTCACTGTTCACCCATACGCTGTTGGTGCCATCCCATTCATAATATATTGCTTGAGTGTTATTATTATTGACATCGTAGGTGTAAACGTATTTTTCATTATTATCCCAACTGCTGGAGGTGCTATTCCAGCTTTGGTAGATCTCACTGGTATAATTATTATTTGCATCGAAGGTGCTGATATACTTATTATATCCTATCCATACATTGTTGACAGCATCCCAGCCATTGTCATACTCATAGACTGTTTCATTGTAGTTTGCATCGTAGGTCCAGGAACTACGGCTATCATTTACCCATACACTATTGGTAGCATCCCAGCCTTGGCTAATAGAAGAAGTTTCATCATTGTGAGTATTATAGGTCATTGTAGTCTTGCCGCTATTCACCCACACGCTGTTGGTTCCATCCCAATATTGAGCTAGATAGGAGAGCTGGTTATTATTGGTATCGTAGGTGTTGATGTATTGTTGGACGTTTACCCATACACTGTTCGTATTGTCCCAGGTTTGTTGTATCGAAGTAAGCTCATTCCCATAACTATCGTACGTGTATGCATAATTACTATTATTTACCCAGATGCTGGAGGTGCTATTCCAGGATTGATTTATGCTGGAAATGATATGATGATTGGCATCATAAGTAGTAATATATTGTGAGTTATTTACCCATACGCTGTTGGTAGCATCCCAGAGCTTATAGACTTCTGTTTGGGTATTCGAAGTGTAAGTATAAAAATATGCATCTCTACCATCAGGAATATACCACACCATATTAGTGTTATCCCAATCCACGGAGGACGCAAAGATCTCATTATTATTTGCATCGTATTTGGTAATGTATTTACTCGAAGGAACATAATTAATTCCATCCGGAGAATCATAGGAAATTGAACTATCGTAGCGGCAACCATTATTTCCATCTTCCTCTTGCACCGCTGCTATTTTGGCGTTGGAAGGAGCTGCTGATTTTTTAGTTTTCTTAGTGGTAGAAGAAGCATGGTGTGGACTAAGCTTCTTAGGTGTATGTTGCGCAAAGCAAACTACGCTGGCTGCTGCCAGTAGAAGAGAGAGTACTGTTTTTTTCATAGAATTGAGTTTATGTTTTGTAATAAATAATAGGGATGAAAAATGCTGGTTTATAGCCATAAATTGGTTAAGATATGCTAAAAGTACTTTATAAAAATATATTTTCAAAACGCTTAAAGAATTCCACTATTCGAAGCCTTTGTTTGTGTCCCCACAAACAACTCTGCTAATGGCTAGGAATCCGGTAAATCAAAGGCTACCCAGGGAATCTTTTACTATAATATTTGTTTAATAATTCACACAGATTAAATTTTTCTTCTGTTTGTTTTTTACAATCAATTATTCAAACCTTTAACAATCAAAAATATGAAGTACAAAAATTTTGGAAATACAGGCTTGCTGGTCTCCGAGCTTTGCCTGGGTACTATGACCTTTGGCGGAAAAGGATTCTGGACAGCCATCGGCCAGCTCGACCAGGCGATGGTAGACACACTGGTGAAACAAGCTGTAGAGGCAGGAATTAATTTTATTGATACTGCAAATGTTTATTCCGAAGGACTGTCGGAAGAATTGACCGGCAAAGCTATCCGCAATCTTGGCCTGAAACGCGACGATCTTGTGATCGCTACTAAGGTGCGTGGCCGCATGGGACAAGGGCCCAACGAATCGGGACTTTCACGTAAACATATTTTTACGCAAGTAGACCAAAGTCTCCGCCGCCTGCAGCTTGACTATATTGATCTTTACCAGATCCATGGCTTCGATCCGCTTACGCCGTTGGAAGAAACACTCCAAGCGCTCGACGATCTTGTGAAGAGCGGAAAGGTCCGTTACCTCGGCGCTAGCAATCTTGCCGCCTGGCAATTGATGAAAGCATTGTCTTATTCTCAGTACAATAAAGTATCAAAATTTATTTCACTTCAAGCCTACTATACGATCGCCGGGCGCGATCTTGAAAAAGAATTGGTGCCTTTACTATTAGATCAAAAACTTGGCCTGATGGTCTGGAGCCCATTAGCAGGAGGCTTTCTGAGCGGTAAGTACAAACGAGACGGAAAAGGAGAAAGCGATGCGCGCAGAACTACTTTTGATTTTCCGCCGGTAGACAAAGAAAAAGCATTTGATATTATTGATGTGCTGGAGCCGATGGCTAAAATAAAAAATACCAGTATCGCTCGCTTGTCACTCGCATGGTTGCTGCATCAGCCAGTAGTAAGCACGGTCATCCTGGGAGCAAAAAATCCGGATCAGTTGAAAGACAATATTCTCTCTACCGAAATTCAATTTTCTGCCGAAGAACTAAAAACACTCGATGAAGTAAGTAAGCTGACCCCCGAATACCCAGGCTGGATGCTGGAAAGACAAGGAGCAGATCGAAGGATTTGATTTTAAAATGAAGAATGCTTTTACAAGATGCCAGATAATTGTATCTATAAAATCAGGTAATATACTTTAATGTACCAATAATTAAGTTGGCTACAAAGGTTTTAAAACGATAAAGTCAATTAGTAGAGCATCTATTTAAAAACGTATAAACTATTGGTACAACAAAGTATCATTATTTAAAAGTATATCCTTATCTGGCATCCGGCATCTGGTATCTGGCATCAAGTAAAAAGGCCCGGCAGAACACCGGGCCTTCTTGTTTTAATAAGGCAAAAATATTAGTTGCAAAAAAATGTTAGTTACGAATCATACGCTTCAGCATTTGCTTGCCGGATGCGTCTTTCAATACGATGGTGTACATACCAGCTTTCAAATCATTCAGCTCAAGGTTTAGCTCTGTAGCGCCGGCTGCGATCATAAGGTCTCTCACTTTTTCTCCCTGTACGTTGTAGATCACCAGTGAAGCCGCTTCGCTCACATTTGAAAGTTGAACAACTACATTCCCTGAGTTAGGGTTCGGTACCAGTTGAATCTCCTGGCTTTCGGTCATTCCTGCAATAGAAGTACAGGTATGGAAAGTAACATCCATTGCATCGGTTACCGGGCTAGTGCAGACTCCTGTGTTGTCTGAAGTAAGCGTAAGTGTCACCGTACCGCTTGAAATATCAGCAGTGGAAGGTGTGTACGTAGCATTCAAAGCACTTGCAGAAGAGAAAGTCCCTGTACCGGAAGTACTCCAGGTTTGGCTCGTAGTATTGCTGGCAGATCCATTCAACGTTATAGTTATAACACTTGAGCAAACTGCTTGATCAATATTTGCATTGATCACAGGGTTTGAAGAGATGGTCAAATGCAAGGTTACGATAGAGTCACATCCCAGGTAGCTGGTAAGCGTGTGGGTAGGCGTAGCAGCAGCAGTATAGTTGGTGCCATACCAGGTGAAATGATCGCAAATGCTTGCAGTAGTATCGCTTGTCAGAGGCATGCAGAGGTCTAGCGAAGTAAGCAGGTCTACGCGGAATTTACGTTGGTTTGGCGTTTCGTCTTTGGCCTCGTTCCCATCGTTATAAAGATCATCGTCTCCGTCGTCGCTGATCACTTGCAATTTGCTCATAGAAAGTTTTCCGCTTTCTACTACAGGCAACACGCCTTCCATGTTTAAGGTATTATCGCCGGAAGAAGTTACACGCACCGGTGCATCGCTGGCATTTCCTGTCCATTTGTAGATAGCGCCTGTGAGCGGGCTCCCTGCGGGGTTTCCAGCGATGATCAGATAAGTACCGTTTGACAGGCGGATCAAATCACGGAATCCTCTTCCTCCAAGATCAAGCTCGATTGGATTTCCAAACGTAGGATCAACAGAAGGAGAACCGCTGCCAAACCAGCTTTCAAAATTAGTAACAGGCACGATCACCGCTTTGTCGCGCGTAGCAGTAGGTACCAATGGAGCTCTCAAACCGATGTATAGAGTAGTGTTATCCGGTCCGAATACCATACTTTCAATAGCAAAGCCACTTGGAGATTTAGAATCCACGCCTGCGGCAGCGCTTGAAGTGAAATCGTATCCATGACTGTCTCCCCATGCAAGGATCTTAGCTCTCATGTTATCATAGTAACCCGCCATAGTAAAGCTGGTTGCAGTGCCTGTGCCTGTTACCGTAGTAGCAAAAATACGGTTACGGTTCGGACGATCAAGGAAAGGAGATTTACTATTACTCATAGAACCTGTCCAGAAGATCTTACCGCTGGTCACCGGGCTGGAAGCAGCAGCTTCTAGGTCTACTTCTGGTTTGGAAAGATCCAGTCCGAGGAAGTTGGTGTAGTCGTACGAAACAGCCGGCAAACCAGAGTTGTCTATGGAATAAACATTCAATACATCCAATTCATCGTCACCGCTGATGAAGTAACCATTGTCAAGCATTATTCCATCAGAAGCATCCGACATACCGGTGTGCCATACAGTAGACGCTGGCGTAGTAGAAGCAGCCGAAGCACCGTAGTTTAGAATATAAGAAGTAGTAGAAAGGCCATCGCTCACGCTGATGGTAATATTGGTAAAACCTACTGCAGAAGGAGTGATCTTTACATTTCTGGAGCTTCCGCTTCCCGTAACAGCGACGTTTGTATTCGTCACTACAGAAGTATTGCTACTGCTGGTAGTTACTGTTAGCGTGTTCACATCCGTATCCGGATCATCGATGGTGAAGTCAAATCCTAGTGTACGTGCAGGATCGGTAGGATCGTTGAGTACACCGCTGGTAGCGTATGGACTGCCCGGAGAAGTAGCCACACCACCGTCCAGGTAATTGCTAGTGCTGGTTACATTGATCACAATAGTTGGCGCACTATTGTTTGCTGTACAAGCATCGAAGGATACGGTAGCCATAGTGCTTTTTCCAGGGCTTCCTTTTTCTCCCAGCGTAGAAGTACCAGATTGTTCTCCGTCGCCTACTACTGACAAGGTCCATTTGCTGATATCGTTTGCACCTAAGCCTGCTAAGCTTACCCAGGCGCTTACAGATGAAGTGATGATTGCACCGGTGCCAGGATAAGTAAGACGGTCCACAAGAGTATTTGAAGCATCGTAAATATTAATTTCATCTCCGTTTCCAAGGCCTTGGGTATTGTTCCCGATCACTTTGATGCCTGAACACAAATGCCAGTTGCTACGGAAAGTAGCAGCATCAATTTCTGTAAAGATTACAGATTCGCCAGGCTGCACTGTACCGAAAGCGCCGAGTCCCATAGAACCTGGGGTCTCGCTGTTATCGTCAAAGCTCCAGCTTGTCATATCCACAGCAGTACCGCCGACATTCGTAAGTTCTACAAATTCGCCCAGTCCGCCTGTGCCGCCACCCTTATACATAAATTCAGTAATGCGGATTGCACCGGCGATAGAAATATTCATTGCTCTTGCAGTGCTGTTCCCGCAAGCGTTTACTGCGTATACACTCAACGTGCCTGCAGTAGCGTTCTTGGCAAAGTCGATCGTTACGCTGTTGCCGGTTCCATTGATAGTAGCACCGGTGCCGCTATAAGACCATGTGTAAGAAGTAGCAGAAGCATCGTTCGGAACGGTGTAAGTTACCGCTGTTTGTCCCAGGTTCACTGTAGCAGAGCTGGCAGTAAAAGCGCCAGGCTGTGCCAGTACAGGACAAGTAGGAGCGAAGGCAATGCCGTGCATCCAGTTGCCGGCACCGGCAGTTGCTATTGTAGAAACAGTGGAAGAAGAAGCATCCCCATTGTCTACGATCTTTACCAGATTATTACCAACAGAAATATCATCCATGGTAGTGGCATATAAAACAGGATGATTTACATCGGCATAATCCACTATAAGGCTGAAGATAGCAACGCCTGCATCCAGGGTATATTGGTTTGTGTAAGTAAGCCCGCCATCAGCACTTGTCCATTTCTGGATCCCCGCGCTGGTTCCGCCGTTGATCGCTACGTAGCAGGTATTTCCGTCGGGACTGAAAGAAAAATCAGTAGGCGTAGCAGTACCAGCGTTTATGATCTGTGTTGTTTGTGCAGTTCCAACGGTGGCAGTAGTAGGCAGTCCGGTATTCAGTTTAAATATACCAAGCTGGGAAGTTGTATTGTTAGGTCCGGCTTTTTGAGTGGCATAATAAATATTACCATTGAAGATACGAAGTCCGTATGCTTTCGGGCCTACGTTGCTTGGGTTCACTCCCAGGCTCACAGGAGTGCCAGGTCCCATGTAGCTGATCCCTTCGCCGGTATTGGAAGCACCGGCGGCCCAATAGTTGGTACCGTCGGAGATCCCGCCGCGGATATCGTTACCAGTGTAGTTAGTGGTCGAATCTACTTTAGTAGCTACTCCAGCAGCATTTACAGTATAGAGAACACGCTTTACAGTAGAAGAGGCAGTACCGGAAACAGTGGTAGTAGTACCTGTTACAGAAAAACCTCCAAGGATCAAAAAACTTCCGTCGGTAGAAGTAGTCAGGAATCCTTCCGAACCACTGGCTCCTGCGGCGATCTGGATTGGCTGATAAGAACCAGAAGGCAGTGCTAAGGAAATTCCGGCAGTACCATCGGTTTTAAACTCTTTCAGCGTGATTGCCGAACTAGTGGTTTTAACGTTACCACTATTACTTGTTTGCACTACTACCAGTCTGCCAGGAGTAAACTGTGCAGAAAGCATAGTGCTGATTCCTGAAAGCATCAGGATCATAAGGAAAGTAAAACAAGTGGTATGAATTTTTTTAAAGAAGTGGGTGGGTTGTGCTCGATGTTTATGGATGGCTCTTTGCATGGGCAATTATGTAGTTTGTTTGAACATGCAAATCTAAAAGCGCTCTATTGCTCTAATGAAAAGTAGTTGTAATGATTCTGTAAATAAATAAAACGCTATGTAAACAATAGGTAAAGCAGATACAGAGTAAAAAAATGATATATGAGATCCAGATTTCAGGAAAAAAGGATGGGTCTAAAACCGGATTTATATTTTATATAAAACTCTTGTAAGGACAGAGAGGTCAATGAGATAGGATGGATAAAATGGTGTAGAAAACAAATCTGCGTATAGAAAAATAGAGTTCTGAAATTTGGTAAAAAATGCTTGGATTTAACCTCTTAATTGATGTAGATTTGTTTGTCTTAAGAAAAAGGCAGAAAACATTAAAAGCTTCAAACTTATTTAAAGTTCCATAGCTGGTTGAGAGTTCCGGGAGAAAATAATACAGAGCCCTCTGTATTCTCCCGGTTTTTTTTGTCTTATAATTCCCTTTGTCTTCCCTGTTTTTAATCAAAATGCGGCAATGCGAAATAAATTCCAGTAAATACGAAGGTTTTCGTAAGCTGTAAGCCTCATCAACATTGGGTTTCATAAGGTGTGATGTATGAAAAAAGGAATCAGTTTCCTGTAAAAGTAAATGCCGGTTCAATCATGATCTTTGTTCCAGATCAAGATTATTATTCTGTCGGATAATACTCATGAATCTAACGCTGGTTGAGAGTCCGGGAACATTTTTTTCAGATCACCCTTCTGTAGTTCCCGGTTTTTTATTTCTTTTCCCCTCAGGTTATTTTATATTCGGTATGTAAAATAGATGCCATATCCCAGATGCCGGGCAAAATCGTGAATTTTATCTGCCGACCGATGGATAAAATTTGAAATTCAAATTGATCAAAAAAATCTTTTTATCCGGCACTCTGGTATCGCAAATGTTTCAAACTTAAATTTAAATGCGATGAACATGCAATACGGATCTACCATGGCTGAGCGTATCCTTAATACCATCCGCGAGGCCTGTCTTGCGTTGGATCAGGAGGCGAAGATCACTTATGTCAATCGGCCGGCAGAAATTCTTTTCATGAAAACAAAAGAAAATATGCTGGGGCTGGTGCTCTCTGAGATCTTTCCTGAGATCACACCTTGGATGCCCGTCTTGCAAGAGCAAGTGTTACTGCACAAACAACCGGTTCAATACGAATATGTCTGTCCCAATACTGAAAAATGGTTCCTTCTGAGCGCCTCACCTACAGAAGAAGGATGTATTTTACTTTTTAATGAGATCGACGAACTGCACCGTAGCCGCGAACAATACCGGTCTCTCGTAGAAAACACGCCAGACGCAATCTCCCGGTGGTCAAAAGATTTAAGATTATTATTTGCCAACAGTGCCTTCGAACAAAAAACAGGCGTAAAGAATGAAGAACTTTTAGGAAAGACCAATCCTGAAATGGGACAACCGGAAGAACGGACCACTCCCTGGATGGAAAGCCTTCGCAAAGTGTTTGATACAGGTATGATACAGGAATACTACAGTTCTTTTCCTACACCTTCAGGTGAAATATTTTTTTACACCCGGCTTGTTCCCGAAAGAAATCCAAAAGGTGAAGTAGAAACCGTGCTTGCCATTGCCCGCGATATCTCTGCACTTAAGAAGTCGGAGCGTGAACTGAAAGAGCAGGAAAACCTGATCCGCTCTATCACCGAAACAATTCCGGATATCATCTCCGTGATCAGTCTGCCTTCACGCAAGCTAGAATATTTTAACCGTGATCCTCTGCTCGCAATTGGGTATACAGAAGCAGAACTGGCTTCCATGACACCGGAAGAAAGAAAAGAAAATCTTGTTCACCCAGACGATGTGCCTGCTTTGACTGCTTATTATGAAAGGCTCTATACGTTGAAAGATAAAGAAGTTAATACTGTAGAATATAGGTTTAGGAAAAAGAACGGGGAAATATTCTGGTTTCATGTACGTGGCAATGTGCTGAGCCGCGATGAAAGAGGTGTGCCGCTTACTACATTGCATATAGGACAGGATATCACCGCAAGGAAAAAAAACGAAGGAGAAATAGAAGAACAAGCACACTTCATTAAATCAATTCTCTCTACGATGGGAGATATTGTAATGCTGGTTGCACATCCGTCCAATGAGATCGAATACATTAGTGAAGCAACGTTTACAATGTTGGATTTTAAACAAGAACAAACGGCGCTTCCGTTCGAAGTACGGAGCAAACTCCTTCAGCATCCTGAAGACGCACATCATATAGTAGAGTATTACAAACGTTTTACCACGCTCAAAGACGATGAAGAAAATTACATGGAATACCGGGCCCGCGCTAAAAGCGGTGAGTGGATCTGGCTAGCCGTACGTGGCCATGTGTTCCGTCGCGATGGGCAAGGAAATGCCACCCATTCAATTAGTATTGCACACGATATAACCTGGAGAAAAAATATCGAACATGAATTGCTTCGTGTAAAAGACGAATTGGCACAGCAAGCCACAGATAAATACCTGGCACTCTTTAATTCCATCGACGAAGCATTTTGTATTCTCGAAATGATCTACGATGAAAATGGACGAGTCCTCGATTACCGTTATGCAGATATGAATCCCGCCTTCGAAAAACAATCCGGGATGAAAAATGCACAAGGTAAAACATTGAGCGAACTGGTTCCTGGTATAGAAACCAGCTGGGTTGAGCGAGCAGGGAAAGTGGCAGAAACAGGAGAATCAATCCGCTTTGAAGATTATGTAGCGCCCATGCAACGTTGGTTTGAAGTCTATTTATTCCGCGTCAATAATTCCAAAGATTATGTAGCAAAACTTTTTTACGACATCACAGATCGTAAAAGGGCAGAAGAATTTTCAAGACAAAACGAAGAAAAACAAATCTATCTGCTCAAGCTGAGCGATGCGATCAGGCCCTTGGCCAGGGCCGAAGACATCCAATACCAGGCCTCCTGTACGCTCGGAAAATTTTTGGGGGCCAATCGCGTAGGCTACGCCGAAGACCAGGATGACAACGATACGATTATTGTTACCCGCAATTACGTGAACAATTCCATCGGCATTGAAGGTAAATACCGTTACGATGACTATGGAAAAAGCCTGATGAAAGACCTTGCTTCCGGGAAAACAGTAGTGCGTAATAATATTGCACAACATCTATCCCTTACCACAGAAGAAAAAGAAGCACACCGTATTTTGGAGATCGGCGCTTCGGTCAACATTCCATTAGTAAAAGAAGGCAAACTCATTGCCGTGCTTTTTGTGCATTACAAAGAGGCACATACCTGGACAGAAAACGAACTGGTGTTGATGGAAGAAACTGCCCAACGTACCTGGGCAGCTGTAGAGCGCGCCCGCGCGGAGCAGGCATTGAAAGACGCCGAGGAAATTTATCTTGCTAAACTGGAAGAACAGGTAAAACAACGCACCTTCGAACTCAACGAAAGCAAAAACCTTTTACAATCTGTCTTCGATGGCTCTCCCAATACTATCAGCGTATTGAAAGCCATATATGATGCACAGGGAGAAATTCTGAACTTTGAGATCATCGCCGCAAATAGGCAGGTGAAAAAAAATAACAAAGGGGAAAATCCGGTCGGCTTTTACTTTACCGATTATTATCCGGAGATCCTGGAAACCGATATTTTTGATGCCTTTAAGAAAGTAATGAAAACTTCCAGCCCAATTGATATCGAACGCTACTACAAAGGCGGTACGATCGATGGATGGTATAGAATTGTGATCGTAAAACTGAACAATATGATCATTGTATCCGGAGAAGATATTTCCCAACGTAAAAAAGCGGAAGAAGAACTCACGGAAGCCTATACGTTGATGGAGTTGAAAAATAAAGTATACAACTATGCGGAAGTCATTGCCCATATGGGTACCTGGACCTGGGAGCCGGTAACCAACCATACTTTTTATTCCGATAATATGTATCGTCTCTTCGGACTCGAGCCGGGAGAGATTGGACTGAATATTGAAATTATTCCTCAATTTGTTCACCCAGAAGACCGGCAAGCCTTGATCTATAAGGCCGGACAGCTCAAAGAGGGAAATCAACCCGTAACGTCAGAATACCGCGTGATCCGCAAAGACGGCGAAGAACGGAATTTTATAAATCGTGTAAATCTTGTACGGTATAAAAATGAAAATATTGTAGTAGGCATTACCGAAGATATCACCGATCGCAAGCGTTATGACCTGGAGTTGAAAGATTCTTCGGCGCTTATGCGGTCGGTATTTGATACCAGCTTGATACAGATGTCGGTACTAAAGGCCGTAAGAAATGTCGAAGGAGAGATCGAAGATTTCAGGATCATGTTTGCCAACAAAGAATTGGAAAAAGAAACCGGTCGTAAAGACCTTGTAGGAAAATTATATGCCGAAGAATTTCCCGGTATTAAAGCTTCGGGACTTTTTGGCTCTATCGTACAAGCCGTAGAAAGCGGCGAGCCGGTGCGGTTAGAATATTTTTATCCGTTTGAAGATTTCAATAAATGGTATTCCTGCATGTTTGTAAAAGCCGAAGATGGAGTAGTAGCTACCAATCTCGACATTACTGAACGCAAGCAGGCAGAGCAATCTTTGATGGACCTTAAATTGCGGCAGCAGAAAGAAATTCTTAATGCGATCATTCATACCCAGGAAGAAGAGCGGGAGAGGATCGGGGAAGATCTGCATAATGGCGTAGCTCAATTGCTCTATGGTATCCAGACAAGATTAGAATTACTCAACGGCAGCGCAAGTGATGCGTTGTATTTGCAACAGCTCACCGGCATTGTAAAACAAGCGATCGAAGATACGAGACGTATTTCATTTGAGCTTGTACCCTCTGTGTTGAAAGAGTATGGGATCGAAGTAGCGGTGAAAAGCCTATACCGCCGCATTGCCAGTGACCTTCTCCAGGTGAATTTCCAGTTTGCCAAGCTCCAAGAGAGATTGCCCGAAAAGATTGAGTTTTCGGTCTATAGGATCATCCAGGAATTGCTCAACAATATTCTCAAACACTCAAAGGCCGACCGGGCCTTGATCACCTTTGAAGCAATTAAAAATAACCTTTACCTGAATGTGTACGATAATGGGATTGGCTTTGATGAAAAACTACTCAGTCCTATGAATAAGGGGATCGGTCTTCAAACGGTAAAAAACAGGATCAATTTATTGGACGGCACACTCCGGGTAAATTCTATTCCCGGAAAAACACATTTCGCAGTGATTATTCCACTGAAGATTAAAGAAAACTAATACGTATATTCCACATAATTGTATTTTATTGTTGTAATTCATATTTATCAGTACTTTATGGCAATATTTTTAGTATTTTCCACATTTTTTAATCAATTCCGATCCTATACTTTTACGGTGCGAATGATTATTTAAATCAGAGTGAGTATAAAAGGCATATGTGAGGATTTTCATTCATAAGCCGTATATTTAGATAACCTGCCATTATAAAATGGGTCAACTGATAAGTAAGTCAAACAGAATCCCGAAATGGTAGTTGATTTTGTTCCTGCCAAGGATCCTGCCGAAGAATCAAAATAAGATTCATCAGTTATCATTTAGAAAATCAACGTGCTTTTAAATGTTCAGCTAAAAAAGGTTTTAGTTGAAAAAATACAAGAATGCAAATTAAGGTTTTTTTAGTAGAAGATCATGAGATTGTAAGACAAGGGTTGAAAGCCTTGCTCGAACGGGACTGTACGATCACAGGAGAAGCTGCTTCCGGACAGGAAGCAATCAAGATGTTGGAAGTAGAGCAACCCAATGTTGTACTCATGGACATGAACATGCCAGGAATGAATGGCTCTGAATGTACAAGAATTCTCAAAGAGAAACATCCGACATTAAAAATACTGATCTTATCGATGCACGACGACGAAGGCTATCTCCTTGATATGCTCAGTGCAGGTGCCGACGGGTATATTCTTAAAAATGCCTCCAAGGAGGAATTGTTGTTTGCCATTAAAAGAATCGTCAACAATGGAATTTTTATAAGTCCTGAATTTACATTAAATCTTCTCAATAAATTTAAGCCAGAGATCAATAAAGCTCCGTCTGCCGCAGCGCTCGATATTACGGAAAGGGAAATGGATGTGCTGCAACTCATAGGAGAGGGACTAACCAACGCCGAGATTGCCGACAAGCTGTTTACCAGCGTACGTACGATCGAAACCCGAAGAAAAAATCTTCTAGACAAAACTAAGACAAAAAATACCGCAACATTGATTAAATACGCCGTCAAAAACGGATTGCTTCGATAGATCAACGTTCCCAGATTTTCAACGTTTTTTAGTTTTCAGATCCTATATCTGCTTATATCACATTATTATTTTTTACAATGAATACTTTGTCAATATTGCTGATAGACGATGATTGCGAAGACAGGGAAGTCTTGGCAAAAATATTGGTAGAATTAAATCCAAACATCAATTGTCTTCATGCACTTAACGGCTCAGATGCTTTACAATTGTTAGATAAGATCAGTCCTTTGCCTCAGTACATTTTTCTCGACATCATGATGCCTGTGATGAGTGGAAAAGAATGTCTTCGAAAAATAAAAGAAAATAAACGTCTGAAAAATATTCCCGTAGTGATCTATGCCACCACTAAGTATATCGCCGATATAGAAGACGCTAAGATACTGGGAGCTTCTTATTATATGACCAAACCAGTGAATAGGGAAGAGATCCGTTCTTCGCTGAAAATGATCCTATCACACGATCTTCATAAAGACAATACATCCACAATGATTTTTTTAAATACTGTTATCGCCTATCAAAATAACAAGGATTATTTTTTTCAAAACTTAAATTAAAAACATGAGCGAAAAAGAAAGAACCAAGGAGATCGTCCTGTGCAACCAGGAGATGCTAAAACTCACCGAAGCCATACAAATCCATAGAAGACAAAGCGGACTTTTACAAAGCGTAGAATTTTTCCACCCGGAAATAAAACAGGAGTTCAATACACTCGAAAAAAAATACGAACAACTCTCTTACCTTCTACTCAAAATGGATATCCTTACCGATAAAACCATCAACCTCCTGGAAATCCCTAGACAAGAATTTGAACAATTCGTGCTTAAACGCCTGTCATTAATTCGCAGCAGGAAAGAGAATTAATATTATGAATTATGAATTATGAATTATGAATTATGAATTATGAATTATGAATTATGAATTTTATGTTATGAGCGATAATATGAAACTTGATTATATTTATTTTTCATCAAAACCATTCATAACTCATAATTCATAACTCATAATTTATATAATATTTTTCCAAAAACATGTAATCCCCCTCGCCAGATTCTTTTTCATCTTTGCTACACAACCTGTAAAAGTTTCAGCAATTATGAACATGATTATTTTTCATGGCAAGGAATATCCATTAGGTGCCAACTGGGATGGCAAAGGCGTTAACTTCGCTTTGTTTAGTGAACATGCCATCAGCGTAGAGCTCTGTCTATTTAACCATCTGAACGATGAACAGGAATCGGAGCGAATAACAATGATAGAACGAACACACCATATCTGGCATTGTTATATCGATAATTTAAAACCCGGACAACTTTACGGTTATCGCGTACACGGTCCATACGAGCCGACGAACGGTCTTCGTTTCAATCCCAACAAACTACTCATCGATCCATACGCCAAAGCCATTGCCGGCCCGATGAAATGGGATGAAGCAGTATATGGACATTACTTCAGCGACGAAAATAGTTTTAATGAAAAAAATAGCGCCGCCTTTATTCCTAAATCAGTAGTGATCAATCCGTATTTTGAATGGGAACAGGATAAGCGCCCTTACATTCCTTATCACCAGACAGTGATTTATGAATTGCATATAAAAGGATTTACGAAACTGCATCCCGAAATTCCCGAAAATATACGTGGTACCTATGCTGCTATTTATCATCCTGCTACAATCCAATATTTACGCGACCTCGGCGTAACCACCATCGAACTCATGCCTGTGCATCATTATTTTGACCCGCAGGAATTGATCGATCGTAAACTTTCTAATTATTGGGGATACGACACCGCCGGATATTTTGCGCCGCATTCAGGTTATTGTTCTTCTGGCATCACTGGCGAGCAGGTGAGCGAATTCAAACAAATGGTAAAAGAACTTCACAAAGAAGGGTTCGAAGTGATTTTGGATGTAGTGTACAACCACACCGCGGAAGGCAATCATTGTGGTCCGATTTTTTCTTTCAAAGGAATTGACAATCCTGTCTACTACAGGCTTTGCGAAGACAAAGTACGTTACTTCGATTACACCGGCACCGGTAATACGCTCAACGCCTACATGCCCGAAGTACTACGCCTGATCATGGATAGCCTTCGTTACTGGATCCTGGAAATGCACGTAGATGGTTTTCGCTTCGATCTCGCTGCTACACTGGCGCGTGGGCTGCATGAGGTAAACATGCTCAGTGCGTTCATGGATATTATTTACCAAGATCCCATTATCTCGCAGGTAAAATTAATCGCAGAACCCTGGGACGTGGGAGAAGGCGGATACCAGGTAGGAAAATTTCCTCCCGGCTGGGCTGAGTGGAATGGTAAATTTCGTGACTGCCTGCGCCGCTATTGGAAAGGAGAGGAGTATCATCTTACCGAGCTCACGCAACGTCTGACCGGCAGTCCTGATCTTTACGAAAAAGATTTCCGCAATCCGATGGCCAGTATAAATTTCATCACCTCGCACGATGGCTTTACCTTGCAAGACCTTGTATCCTACGATCAAAAACACAATGAAGCAAACGGACATCAAAACCAGGACGGCAGCAACGATAATTTTTCCTGCAACTATGGTGCGGAAGGGCCTACAGACGATGAACAAATCAATAGCATTAGGCAAAGACAAAAACGAAATCTGCTCACTTCGCTTTTTATTTCGCAGGGTGTGCCAATGCTAACAGCTGGCGATGAATTGGGAAGAACACAAAATGGAAACAACAATGCCTATTGTCAGGACAACGAAGTCTCCTGGCTCAACTGGGCTAAGGCAGACAAAGGCCTGATAAAATTTACGCAAAAACTCATCGCCATGCGTTGTGGCCATCCTAACTTCAGTCGTCGCCAATGGCTGGAAGGAAAGCCATTGCCCGATAGAGGCGACATCAAAGATCTAGCATGGTTTCTTCCCGATGGACAGGAAGTAAAAGCAGAACATCAAACCACACACCTGCTTGCGCTCGGATTTTTTATTGATGGGAAATCTACACGCCTTGTGAAATCTAATAATGACAAGATCGTCGACAATTCCTTTTTAGTACTGTTCAACGCACATCACGAACCTACAAAGTTCATACTGCCCGGAGGCCCCTATACTGCTGAATGGCAGAAGGAGATTGATACAGCAGTGGAAGAAGTTGATGGGAAAATTTTTAAAGCAGAAGAAGAGATTTTATTGGAAGGCAGGTCGATCGTAATTTTGGGAGATAAGGCGGCCTTGTGATTTTTTGTCTGAACCTTGATATTCAAGATTAGAATATTTTCAGGATTTTTATTTAAGGATTGTAAAAACGAGACGAAGGCAGGAATGTCTTCGTCTCGTTTTTTGTAATTATCGTTAAATATACGCTTAAGAGCGTATGGTAAAATTGTAAGGTTCTCACTAGTATGCACCGCAATACTCAAGACCTTATTTTTATGAAAACAATTTACCTTTTGATATGCCTCTGCCTGGTTGTTTTTACACAGGGATGTAAAGATAATTTTGTAGGGCCTACCAATTATGATGACAACGTGATTGTCTCTATTACAGATGGAAAGTATCGATATGATTTCAAACAAGTGCATTCGGATCCTACGCAAAAAAACAGTTCGTTAGTTACGAAACTAAAGGTGTTGTATTTAGGCACCAATCCTATTTCTCAGCTCACATTAATAGTTAGTATCTATTTTCCGGATTCTGCGCAGATCCAATCAAACCTTATACTCAGAAAAAGTTTTTCAATTACAGAAACGTTGACTGCTGGTGACAGTTCAATATTTACACTTGGGAATAATCTTGTATCGCTGCTTCAGAAAAAAAATATTGTGATAAAAATAATTAGCGAAAATAATATTGGGAGCGATTATAAAGGGTATTATGAAGGTACTTTTTATGGCTATAAAAACAATACCGTTGAAAGTGCAGGATTAGCCACTGCCTGGGTAGATAAGAACGGGGAATGCGGATTTGAGTTTGACAAAGACATAGAAGGGATACGATGGATAAATGGATTAGTAGAGTCAGGGCAATTTCAAGGAAATTCTTATACTCTCTCAGGACAAATGCAGGATATAGTCACAAGTACTTTTGGAGCGGCAGGAGATACACTTTCTATTCCTTTTAAATTCACTACAACTACCCCGTTAGATTCTATTATTGTTAAAATCAACCGCACTGCTTTATGAAATCATTGTTTTTATCTGTTCTTTTTTTGGTAGTCGCAAATGTATTTGTGTTTGCTCAAACAAACCCTTCTACTGCTACCAGTGTAGAGTTACCTACTTTTAATGTACTTCAATCGGCCGATTATTTGATCAAGGCTGAGATAATTGGACCGTATAAATATAAATATACGATCATGAAGAATAATGACGATAGTAGTACTCAAACGTTTATTCTATCTCCGAACACAGAACAAGCTTTTCGTTTAAATTTTATTAAATATTTTAAACTAGTTGCGGGGGATGATACAATAGAATTGACGAATACTAGTGATTCGAAAAAAGTGGATTCAACCCTTGGAAATGAAGCAGACCGTCTTTTTTATGTTTATACAGTATCGTCAGTAACTTATGCAACTGTTCATGATGTTCCTACGGCTGGGAAAATTTATTTTCGCGATACAGTGAATATAGAAAGAGTGTTTTATAGCAATAGAGATTCTTATAGAAAGTATAGACATTTTAAAAGAATAGTGAAGGGAAAAGAACAAATAGAAAAAGGAGAAGATCCACAGGATTATGCTGGATATGATAAATTAAAATACCGTTCAGCTGTTGAAATACCAAAAACCTGGAAAAAGAAATTGAAGGAAACATTAAAATATAATTTGTCGCAAAAAGTTAAGATGAAGGAAGATAGTTTAAATGACTTTAATCGCTTATTCAATGATTCCTTAAATACCTGCGACATGAAAACTAAAATCCTTCAAGCTACAATAGATAGTCTAGTGAAGAAGAAAAAAAGTACAGATGCATTAAATGATACCTGTAGAAAATATATTGAAAATTTTAATAAAAAATATCCTAATTTTTTGCTGATCAAATATTCTAATTATTCCTTACCTGATAGAATACGCGCTACTGGATATAAAATAGAGACTGCAATAAGTGAATTGCAAGACAAAGAAACAAAAATAGAGAAAGATACAATAATGGTAGATTCAGCTAAAAAAAAGCAAATAACTACTCTTGAAGATAGTATAAAGGCTATATATATTGTTGCTGATAGCTTAAATAGTATTATTAATTTATATAATCGAATAACCAAGATTGCATCAGATAACACAGCATTAGATGTATTAATAAAAGAAAAAAGAGATAGTACTGTTTTGTTGCAAAAACAAATTCAGGAATATCAAAATCAAAAGACCTTACTTACAAAAGAATATATTCGTATAGACCGCGAACGTATCTCGTATACATTTAAAATAACAGAATTAGAAATAGAATTTAACGATGGGTTTATCGAAAATATAGTAGTGATAGGCACCTTAACAGATACTGTTAAAAGTAAGTTTCTAAAATTTAACAACCAATATCCAATCGGTTTTTCTCGCAAGTGGGATTATTGGAAATATAAAGATAGCTATTTGTTATACGCAAAAGGACCTGATGGAGAAGTCTATACCATGGACGTCAGAAATGTGATTTCAGATTATATAGAAAAATTAGAAGTAGACCGAAGAGATTATAGTCCTCAGGATACTGTCATGAATTTTAAGTTTAGTAATAACGTCGAAAAAAGTATGACGCTTACTAAAGAAAATACTTACAAGCTTTTTGAAGCAAAAGTATATAGTGATTTTGTAGGACTTAATGACAATAACCCTAATGGATTAGTTCAAACGGAGATCTCCAGAAAAGTTAATCTTATTACCTATCGATTCATTTGGTTTGAAAGAAGGAATTTGAACATGAAAGTTTCCTTTGGTGGATACATTAAACCAGAAATTGTACTATCCAAAATTGAAAAAAACAACAAAAACCTTTTGCTAGATTACAAAGACCGTGTCATCGATAATCAATACACTCCTTTAAAATACACATCTACGTTGAAGTTGCGTCAATACGAAAATTTCAACGCAGGTTTTGATTTTAATTTGACAACATGGGATATTCCTTCCTTCAAATCTTTGTTCTATATTGATGCTGGCTTTCGATATGGACGTACCAGTATTACCGATTCGGTTAGAAGATATCAAAACAACCAAATCGTACATACGGAAGTAGCTAATAACTTTGGTGTAAACACTGTCCGGTTTTATCCCAAAGTCACCTGGGAAATAAAATCAGACGAGCGTTATTGTTTTAATTTTTCCTATAGTCATGTATGGTATTATCTCCGCGATAATAGCTTTACTCAAGTGGCTAATCTGGAAAGCTATAATACAAATAGTGAGAAAGGTACAACCAGTAAACAATACAACCAGGTGGCACTCCTGGCTACGTTTAACCCTAACAGATCCGCACCATCGAAAGGTAAATTGTTTTTCCGTTACCAACTCTATTGGCAGCAGGGCTACTGGAATACAACATTCGAACAGGCACAAGTAGGTTATTCCTTTTTCTTGCTGAGCCATAAATAATGTCAGACCTTGATTTACAGGGTTAAAAGTTTTCATGAAGAATGTTATTAAAGATCATGTTCATCCTTTAATCCTGTAAATCAAGGTTCAGACGTTTTATTTTTTGTAAAGCAAATATGATTTTTGCTATTTAAAATAGAAACCCTCCATTTTGATCTTATGTAAGTAAAAATCTCAATTAGTACAGTTTTTTCTTTTTAGTTCTGTTGTAACAGAACTAAAAAAACTATTACCTTTGCTTTCATATGAGAACGATCAAATTAAATTCAAAACAAAAAGAGCTTATCGAGAAGATGGGCGTGTACATGGAAAAAAGTGGCGTTTCGCCAGCCCAGGCACGCATCATGGGGTTACTCCTGATCTGCGATGAGCTGGAACTGACCTTTGAAGAAATTTATGAAACGCTGCAAATAAGCAAAAGCGCCGCCAGTAGTGCATTAAACACGCTTTTGACCTCTGAGAGAATTGAATACATCACCCGCCCCGGCGAACGTAAACGCTATTTCAGAAACCGCATCGGACAATGGGAAGATGACTTCGATAAAAGATTTCAACACTTGCTAAAAGTGAGCCAGCTGATGAAAGAGATCCTGGAGGTACGTACCAAATCTACCAAAGACTTTAATTCTAAACTCCAGAAAGCCATAAACTTTATGGAATTCCTGCAAGGCGAACTGCCGGAACTTCACAAAAAATGGAAAAAATTAAACAAGTAAATAAAATTTTTCCCCAGTTGGTTCGTCTACTCCGGAACTAAGTAATAAATATAAAAGTATATGAAGCTTAACAAACAAACTCTTCTTCTGATCCTGGGAATGGCTTTCCTGCCCCTAAGCATTCCCAAATCCCTTGCGCAGCAAAAGGAACAGCCGATGACTCTAAAAGATTGCATCGACTATACCTTGGGGAAAAATCCTAACAACCTGGTTTATACCAATGGAGTTGCTTACGCCGAACGCCAGAAAACAGAAGGCATGGCGGCGTATCTTCCCCAGGTCAACTTTACCGGTGCTTTTGACGACAACATCAAACGTCCTACAACAGTGATCCCTGGAAAAGCGCTCGGAGCCCCTGGCGATTTGCACGTACAATTTGGTAACACATACGTTACAGGTCTTAACCTTCAGGCCGATCAGGTACTTTACGATCAAACTATCATCGAAGGTATTAAAGCCAATAAGCCTAATATCGAAGTAGCTGTGCTCAAAAAGCAACGCAACGACGACGATATGATCTACAACACGGCTTACGCTTATTACCAGGTATTGATCTATAAAGAACAACTGAAATTACTTTCTGAAAATGAAAAGAAATTTACAGACTTGCTGAAAGTGCAAAAATTTCAATACGAAAAAGGATCTATCACGAGACTTACCCTGAACCGTGTACAGGTAAGTTATAATAATATTCTTTCCCAGAAAAAAGTAGCAGAAACCAACTACGAACTTTCTGTGAATCGCCTGAAGAATGCCATGGGCGTGGATATTGACAAGGATATTCTTATTGTCGATACTATCAACTATCAGCAAGAGGTGGTAATGCCGAACTGGGAAGATTTTGATATTCGTGTAAAGCCGGATTATAAGATCATGGAAAAAAATATTCTCCTGCAGGAAATTGATCTTCGGAGAAAACGCGCAGCATCTTTACCTACTTTGACAGGATATGCTAAATACGGAACAAACATGTTCGGAAATGAATTTGCCACATCCTTTGATCATCATTACGATTATTCATCCGTAGGCCTCCGTCTTAATGTGCCCATCTTTAGTAGTTGGAGACGCTATAGCCAGGTACAGGAAAGCGCTCTCACACTAAGCACAAATCGCCAAAACCTGATCATTAACTCACAGGCTTATAAATTACAGATCCAAAATGCAAATACGCAATTGATGAATTCATATAACAATATGCAGACAAATAAAAACAACTTGGACCTGGCCAAAGCAGTATTCGATGACACAGACCTTCAATACCAAAAAGGCGCGACACCACTTACAGAATTTTTGAATGCAGACTATGCTTATAAAGAAGCACAAACAAATTACCTGAATTCACTAATAAATTATCTGATCGCAAGGATCGATCTGGAACGTTCGAAAGGAACCATCAAACAATTTGCAGGACAATTATAAATCAACACAGAATTTTAACAATATGAAAAAGACCATTATCATCGTATTAGTCGTCGTAGGCCTGATAGCGCTTATTGGAGTGCGACTGTTTAAAAATAAACAAGCGTTGAACGAGAAAAATAAAGTAGTAGACCGTTCGGCAATCTCTGTACCGGTGACCACTACAAAAGCATACGTAGCGCCTGTGTCCGGTAAATTTTCCGTACCTGCGATCGTAGAGCCGTACAACAGTGCGAACATCAGCATCAATTCGGCCGGTAAATTAAAACAACTGAACATCGAGCTTGGTTCTGCAGTAACCAAAGGAGAATTCCTAGGCTCGATCGACAACGGCGTGAAGTATGTAAACCTGGAGTCTTCTCAATTATTACTTGATAAGTATGAAATAGATTACAAAAGAGTAAAAGACCTTTACGAAGGAAAAGCGGCTACAGAAGTGGATTACAACAATGCCAAGTACAATTATGAAAATGCCAAAACACAGGTAGCCCTGATCAAGCAACAAATTGCCGATGGAAACGTGATCGCTCCGATCAGCGGAACCGTAACTAAGAAAAATGTAGAAGAAGGTGAATTTGTAAACATAGGTACTGTGATCGGAACAATAGTAGATATTTCTAAATTACAATCGTTTGTAATGGTGAGCGAGAAAAATGTTTATAGTCTTCAGAAAGGAATGCCTGTAGTGATCCACACAGAAATTTATCCTGAAAAAGAATTTAAAGGAACCATCAAATATATCAGCCCGAACGGCGACGAGAGCCACAACTACGAAGTAGGCATCACTGTGCAAAACGATAATAGAGTATCGCTGAAAGGTGGAACATTCATCCTGGTGGATTTTGATGTGAAGAACGCTACCAGTGCACTGCAGATCCCAAAGGTAGCATTGGTAGAAGGATTGAAAAATCCATATGTGTATGTAGTAGAGAATAAAAAAGCAGTAGCTAAAAAACTAGTGCTTGGTCGCGACCTTGGTGAGAATATCGAAGTATTGAGCGGACTCAATGCAGATGAACAAGTGATCACCAGCGGACAGATCAATATTTCTGCTAATAGTATAATAGAAGTAGTCGAAGCTAAATAATTACTCTTATGTCTATAACCGAACTATCGATAAAAAGACCTTTGCTGATCATTGTGATCTTCTTCACGATGATCTTGTTTGGGTTCATCAGTTACAAGAGTTTAAATTATAACCTCTTGCCAAAATTTGAAGCCAACGTACTGTCGGTTTCTACCACTTACCGTGGCGCCTCTGCCGACGAGGTGCAGAGTAGTATTACCAAACCTGTCGAAGATGCAATCTCTTCGATTGAAGGAGTGGATCATGTTAACTCTTCTTCTATGGAAGGTGTTTCTGTAGTGATCATCCAGTTGAAATCCGGTGTGAGTACGATTACTGCACAACGTGATGCAGAGCGGAAGATCAACCAGATGAAATCGAAATTACCTACCGATGCAGATGATCCTGTTGTAAACCGTTTCAACTCAGAAGAGCTACCGGTATTGCGTATCAGCGCTTCCGCGAAATTAAGCCCTACCGAATTATACGACCTGGTAGATCAGCAGATCAAACCGATCCTCTCAAACGTAGACGGTGTGGGTAGTGTAAACCTGATCGGTGGAAACCAGCGGGAGATCCAGGTTGCATTTGACCGCGCCAAGCTGGAAGCATATAAGATCACGCCGACACAGATCTACCAGGCGATTGCTAATACAAATATTTCTTATCCTGCCGGTAGTGTGGAAAGCGAGCAGTCTCGTTTCTCTCTTCGGTTGGATGAAAAATTCATGAAAGTAGAAGACCTGCGAAACCTAATCATTGCGCAAAGCAAAGACGGTGGAAGAATTTACCTGAAAGATGTAGCCACCATCACCGATACGCAAACTGAATACAAAACAGTAAACCGTATCAACGGTAACCCTGGGATCGGTATTGAGATCGTGAAGCAAGCCGATGCCAATGCTGTAAAGGTAAGTGAGCTGGTGAAAAAGAAAATGGATGAATTAACAAAAACCTATGCTTCCAAAGGATTGACCTTCCAGATCGCAATTGACCAGTCAGTGTATACGCTTGCTTCGGCGGACGCGGTAATGCATGACTTGATGCTGGCAGTAATAATTGTGGCGATGGTAATGTTGTTGTTCCTGCACAGCATCCGTAGCTCTTTGTTCGTACTGGTGGCGCTGCCTTCGGCAATGATCCCGACCTTCATCCTGATGTATGCTTTCGGATTCTCCCTGAACCTGATGACATTGATGGCCTTGTCACTCGTAGTAGGTATCCTGGTCGACGATAGTATTGTGATCCTGGAAAATATTTTCCGTCATATGGAAATGGGTAAAGACCGTATGAAAGCCTCTATCGAAGGCCGCGCCGAGATCGGTTTTACAGCAATCGCGATCACGCTTGTAGACGTGGTGGTATTCGTACCAATGGCGCTGAGCGGAGGAATGATCGGAAATATTCTTAGAGAATTTTCATTGGTAGTAGTGTTCTCTACCCTGATGAGCTTGATGGTATCGTTTACGCTTACACCATTACTGGCTTCAAGGTTTGCAAACTTAGTACATTTATCAAAAGAAAATTTCTTCGGAAGATTCTTCCTGGCTTTTGAAAATATGTTGGAAAAATTAAAAGAATTTTACGGACGTTCTTTAGCATGGTCGTTGAAACATAAGCGCTATGTCTTGATAGGAGTTCTTGTATTATTTGTCGCTTCGTTCTCCCTGATCCCGGCAGGCTTTATTGGTACGGCTTTCGTAAGCCCTTCCGATCGTGGGGAGTTGAATATTTCCTTGGAAATGGAACCAGGTACGCCGCTATATACTACCAACAAAATGGTGTTCGAAGCGGAGCGTATGGTAATGGCGCACCCTGAAGTAGAAAAAGTTTTCTCCAACGTGGGTACACAATCCGGAAACGCCCTTACGGGAAATACTTCTACTTCAAACATTGCAGAGATAGCGGTGCGAATGGTAGATAAAGAAAAACGTAAGATCACCAGCGATCAATTTGGAGAGATCGCACGGAATGAGATCTCAAGGATTCCAGGTGTGAAGGTGACGATCAAACCTACTGGGATCACAGGAAACAGCGACGCACCGATCCAGATCGCGCTGAAAGGCGTGAACATGGATACGATCTGGAAAGCAGCCAAGATCCTGAAAACAATTGTAGAAAAAACTCCCGGTACAGACTACACAGAGTTTAGCACCAAGAACCCGCAAAACGAGATCAGTGTTGACATTGATCGTGAAAAGATGAATATGGTAGGCTTGAGCATTCCTGAGATAGGACTTGCCTTGCAAACTACCTTCCGTGGAAACGATCAATTGAAGTTTACCGACAAAGGAGAAGAATATGCGATCAATGTGATCTCCGAACGTTACGACAGAAGAGATATTGAAAGTGTTCGCAACATTACGATCCGCAACAACAAAGGCGCCAATGTACGTTTGGGCGATATCGCCAAGGTAGAACAAACACTGGGACAAGCCGTATTGCAACGTTCAGACCGTTTGAATAGTATCAAGGTCACTGCGTTCACCGCCGGACGCCCGGCAGGTACGGTGATCGGCGAGATCCAGGCGGCAGTAGAAAAAGCAAAAATACCGGAGGGTGTGATCGTCGACTATCAGGGACAAGCACAACAACAGAAAGATGCGTTCGGAAGTCTCGGACTGGCCATGTTGATTGGCTTCCTGTTGGTATATTTGATCATGGTAGCCTTGTATGAAAGTACAATTTATCCACTGGTAGTAATGTTCTCCATCCCTGTAGCGCTCATCGGAGCCTTCCTGGCGTTGGCCTTGTCGATGGAAACGCTGAGTATCTTCGCCATCGTAGGATTGATCATGCTGATGGGATTGGTAGCAAAGAACGGTATCCTGATCGTAGACTTTACTAATCACCTGAAAGAAAATGGTTATTCAAGAACAGATGCATTGATCGAAGCCGGTAAAGAACGTCTCCGTCCGATCCTGATGACCACTGTAGCGATGATCGTAGGGATGCTGCCGATCGCTTTATCCAAAGGCTCCGGCGCAGAAGTGAAGAACGGCATGGCCTGGGTGATCATCGGGGGCTTGTCAAGCTCACTCTTGCTTACCCTGGTATTGGTACCTACTATGTACTATCTGATCGACTCTGCAAAAGAAAGAGTAGGACGTTTGTTCTCAGGAAAGAAAAAACAAGAACAACAAGTAGCTCATTCATAGCGCTCCAATGGTCTGTCCCTTGTTCTTTCATAGACAGAACATTTTACAGATTTGGTTGACATACGATTGTTAAGGTCTGGCGGCTATTAACAACGTTGCAGCTCCCCGGAATTTTTTCCGGGGAGTTTTTGTTTCTCTGAACATGGAAACAACCAAAGACGAGTCTATCGTAGATGCTGCTATTACTCATCTTAAAAATCACCCGCTCAGCTGGTTTTCAATTGATGAGCTTTGTGCTTCAATTTCTATCTCTAAAAGAACATTTTACACTTATTTCGAAACCAAAAATAAATTGGTAGAGAAGATCATTCAGAAGCTGATCAGTAAGTGGAAATCGGAATGCATGCAGACTGCGGCACAGGCTAATACTACGAAAGCCTCCTTCCTGGCGGTCTATACATATCATCTTAATGAAGTGATCAGTTTTAATTCAGATTTTCTTAACGGACTAAAGTTGAAATTTCCGGGAGAGTATGCTGCCATGGACGAATACTTTGCTGAAGTAAGAGCGAAGCTTTTAAAGATATTGGAAGAGGGAAGGGCAAAAAAAGAAATTAAAGAAGGATATAATCTTCAGATTTTTATTGAAAAAGAAATTTCATTTTTTGAATACTTACAGAAGAAACATTATGTGTTTACAGCAAAGGAAGATTATATAAAGTTGTTGAACTTGTCGTTGGATGGGTTGTTGATATAAAATGATAGCAGGTCAGCAAGAGCAACAGCAAGAGTAGTGAGAATGTACTCACTACTCTTGCTGTTGCTCTTGCTGAAATAACTGTTTGCTCGCTACTGTTTGCTGGTAATTGTTGAATTTGTCGCTGGATGAGTTGGTAATATAAAATAAGGTAATGATATATTTTTTTGTACCAACTATGATGATGAAGTCGACAAGCTGTTTTTGAGAATACAAACAGCGGCTTCGTAGAAACAATCTTTAAAATCGGCCGTTGTTTGTGTCTCACAAACGACTCTGTTTGCAAAATTCAGTGTTGTATTGGTCTCTTTAGTTACCTAATAATAGCAGGTCAGCAAGAGCAACAGCAAGAGTAGAGAGAATGTACTTACTACTCTTGCTCTTGCTCTTGCTGAAATAACTGTTTGCTCGCTACTGTTTGCTGGTAATGCGAAACGCCCCCCATTTCACAACGGAAGGCGTTTCAATCCTCGGTTAAATTTATCCGGTATTTATCTCCTGATAAATTAACTCTAAAAGCGTTTATGAAGCTTTGCTTTTAATTATTAATGAGTTAATAATACCGGATGAAATTAATTTGGGACTAGACATTTGGTACCTCCTTTCCTTTGGTGACACATTAACAAAAAGCAAATACTTAAGTAATTTATAAGTAAGTCTGATTGCCGGTTACACTCGTAACCTGGAAATTTAACGTGAGAAGTTGACTTTAGGTTCAACGTTATATTTAATTTTTTTTAGATATTTTCTTTGTTTGCTGCTGTCCCCGCTCATCATTGCTGGCGTCCCCGCCAGCAATGCACACCACCACTCTTTTGCGGGGACGGCAGCAATCCACTCTTTTCAAAAGCTATCCTTCGCCATTGTTTGTGTCCCCCCAAACAATCACCCTACTATTATTCAAACACAGAAATGACGTTTAAATATTAAAAATTTCACGCAACTCCAATGCATTCAACACCCCGGAAGTACTGGCAGTATTATTAAAGTAAATAAAAATTTCTTTTAAATTCTTTTTGGTAAGAATGAATTGACTCAGTTTATTCAGAAACTCTGTCGAATAATTTGAATAAAACATTTCAGGGTTTCCATGTAATCGTATGTAGACTTTATCACTATTAATAACAAGCGTATTCGGAAGTTTTGGGTGATTTACGCTGCAAAAAATAATGTCATGCCCGGCTAATGTATTGTAGACTTTTTCATTCCACCAACTGGTATGGCGAAATTCAATCACATTTTTAAAACCGGGTCTTATATAGCGGATAATGTTTTGCAATTTTTCTTCATCATACGCAATACTAGGAGGGAGCTGAAAAAGAAGACAGCCTAATTTTTCATTTAATCCTTCTGTGCAAACAGAATAAAAATCTTCCATCAATTGTTCGCAATCATTGAAGCGACTTAAGTGTGTGATCAACTTTGGCGCTTTTACTGAAAATAAAAAATCCGCCGGACTTCGTTGATACCAACTGCTCATTGTTTTTAAGGTAGGAAATTTGTAAAACGTATTGTTTAGTTCCAGCGTGTTAAGTTTCTCACAATAAAAACTCAACCAATCTTTGCGGGGCATTTCCTCCGGATAAAATATTTTTTTCCAATGTGCATTGTAAAATCCTGAACAACCGATTCGTATATCCATGCCAGTATTATTTGTAAAGAAGTTGACAATTGTTACAGAAAAAACTTCTGCGTTTTTTTACACCCGTGTATTTTTTGACGATCGGAAGATTGCACCGATGACAAACAGTTTTGGTATGCACGAGCCAATGTTTTCTTAATACGAAATTCTTTTTCCATTCTAAAAATTCAAAGCTGTAGCTCCTTGCTTCTTTTGTCATCTTTCTGAGTTTAGCGATAGGAACTTTTCCTACTTTTGATTCAGGGTGAACCCGTACGCGGTAGAGCACCTCGTTCTTAATAATATTTCCAACACCAGCGTAGATGTCTTGTTCGAGCAAAGCGTCGCAGACCATCTTGTTTGGAGTTTGTTTAAGTTTTTTATTGGCTTTCCGGGGATCCCATTTATCGTTCATCACGTCGATGCTGAAGTCGTAATGATCGTCAACGGTTCCTTCCAGGAATTTTATAGAGCAATTGTAGAAATTCAATTCGCCGTTTTGAAATTTCAGACTTAGTCTGACCGCTTGTTCTTTGCGTTCGTTGATGAGATAGGAGCCAAACATTAAAAAGTGAATGCGTACGATAAAATCGTCAAAACAGATCAGGAAATGTTTCCCCCAGCTTTTGAGCGCCTTGATCTTCTTACCATCCAGTCTCTTTTGGTCGATCTTACTGTTGCCTGTTACTGACAAGATCTTTTTTCCTTCAAAAGGTTTTGCCTGCTCTTTAAGAATAACGATACTTGGGCCTTCGGGCATAGTTTTTAAAAAATAAAATGGATACCAGATGCCAGATAAATTTGCGCTGTCGTATCCGGCATCTTTAAATAAAGATCCATCTAACTTTTATCTGTTACATTACAGATAATTCCAGATAACTTTAATCTTTCACACCTGTATGATTTCTTCTCTTCCACATACAACATAATTTGTATGCTTGCACCATTATTAAAGGCAGAAGGCTGGCTACTACCGAGACGGTCCATACCTGGGCAGAAAGAACGGAGAGATTTAATACTGTCCGGAGGCCAGGTATTAGAAATACCAGGAGCAACAAACCAGTGCAAGTCAAAAATGCCAGCCAGATAAATTTGTTTTTGGTGATATCGTTTACAAAAAAACCGGAATGCATAGACGACATGTTGAATACATGAAAAAGCTGAGTAAAGGTGAGCGTAATGAAAGCCACATTGTTTAAAAGCATATCATTGTCATCGATCAGTTCTTTGCAATACAAGACAGCACCGATCACAGACATTGTCATGAGGAAAGCGTATAACGCAATGATCATCCATTTTTGATTAGTGATCAATTCCTTTTTAGGATCGCGGGGAGAATGTTGCATCACCGTTTCATCACCTTTTCCTACACCCAGTGCTAATGCCGGAAATATATCGGTGACCATGTTTAAAAATAAAATCTGTAAAGGGAGCAAAGTAGCATAATGTGTAAAAAAACCAAGCAAGGAAACGATCAGGATCTCGCTAAGATTACAGGATACAAGGTAGATCACAAATTTTTGTATGTTCTGAAAGATCTCACGCCCATGTGCGATGGCTTCGGTAATTGAAACGAAAGAATCATCTTTTAATACGATACTTGCTGTCTCTTTTGCTACGGCTGTACCTCGTTGCCCCATGGCAATGCCTACGTCGGCTTTCTTCAGGGCAGGCGCATCGTTGACTCCATCGCCGGTCATGGCTACGATATTGCCAGCTTGTTGATAAAAATCGGCGATATCTAATTTTTGTTTGGGTGTAGTGCGTGCAAAGATGGACGTGTTTAGAATTTTTTGTTTCCAGTCTTCGGGCATTTGATCTGCTTCCGGAAGATCCTTTCCATTGATCACATCTTGTGTCTCGTCGTCTACCAATCCGGTTTTTCGTGCGATTGTAAGCGCCGTCATCGGATGGTCTCCGGTGATCATCACAATCTTAATGCCTGCTTTGCGGCAGGTAAGAATAGTATCCTTAATATCTAAGCGTGGCGGGTCGAGGAATCCGATCATTCCTACATAAATTAGTTCATGTAGAAAATCGTCGTTGTTGAGTTGGCTTCCTTCTTTGTAAGCAAATGCCAGCACACGCAATCCTTCGGCAGCTAGTTTTTCCGATTCGGCGATAATATTTTTTTTGTCTTCTTCGCTGATCTCACGGATCGAAGTATTGAATTGAAATTTTTGGCATTTTTCCAAAAGATGTTCTACCGATCCTTTAGCAGCCACAAATTGGTTGGTGCCGCTATGGTGAAGCGTTCCCATTATCTTGGTATCTGAGTTGAAGGGTGCTTCGGCAATGCGTTCAAATTGTATACGCAATTCTTCAAATGAAACCCCGGAAGCATTCGTAAGACGCATCAATGCAATCTCTATGGGATCACCCGAAATTTTCTTTTCATTTTTTTCCTGGTTGATCGTTACATCGTTGCAAAGAGCGCCGATGAATTTGATCTTTTCAAAATTCTCCGGGTTTTTATTTGGCGGCCCGTTTTCAAAGATCAGCTGATTGGTTTCAATGCGTACCTTTTTTTCTTCTCCAGGAAAAGCAAAACGCTCTACATGAATTTTGTTTTCAGTTAATGTTCCTGTTTTATCGGTGAGAATAACATTGGTGCTTCCAAGCGTTTCTACAGAAGATAATTTTTTTACGATCGCATTGCGCCTTGCCATTAGCAGCATGCCATAGGCCAACGCTACAGTAGCTACTATAGGTAAGCCTTCGGGAATAGCAGCGACCGCCAAAGCAATAGAAGTTTTTAAAATGAGATCCCATTTTTTTCCTTCTATAAAACCTGAAACGGCAAAAAATGCTGTCATGATCAGGGTCACTACAATAAGTTTTTTGCTAAGAGATTGTAATTTTTTATCAAGAGGCGTAGCAGTCTCGGTAGAATTTTCTACAAGCGATGTAATGGTTCCCAATTGTGTATGCGCTGCAATACCTGTGATCACAGCCTTTCCACTGCCATTCATTACGGCCGTGCCTTTGAAGACCATATTATGCTGATCGGCTATTGTGGCTTCGGGTGGAAGAGGATTGATGTTTTTTTCTACTGGAAGAGATTCTCCTGTAAGGGAAGATTCATCGCACTGCAAATGATTAGATTCGATCACTCGTCCGTCGCCTGGTACTACATCGCCTGCTTCGAGTAGAATGAGGTCGCCAGGTGTTAGTTTTTCGGAAGGGATCTCCTTGAGTATTCCATCCCTGATCACTTTTGAATTGGTTACTTCCATTTGTCGCAGCGCATTCATAGAGCTTCTTGCCTGCAATTCCATTAGAAAACCGATTAAGGCATTGATCAGGATCACTACCAGGATTGCAATGGCTTCCATATAATCACGGAAATAAAAAGAAATACCTGCGCCCACTATAAGCATGTATACAATCGGACTTGTAAATTGTTCCAACAATATTTTGCCAATACTTTTTTGTTTTTGTGCCTGGTAAATGTTTTCGCCAAACGCATTTATTCTTTTTTCTGCCTCAGCTTGCGTAAGCCCTAAATGGCTGTCCGTTTGAATATCATTGACTATTTCCTGCCAGGGCTTGGTATGGGTTTGCTCGATAGGATATTTTATGTTCATGCTGATTAAGAGTTTTAGAATATAAAGTATTTAGAATTCCCCTTTTAAGTATTAAGATTAATAATGGATACCAGATAGCTTATTTGTAAAACAACTCTGTTTTACAAATAAGCTAAAAGACAATGTCATTAAATTACTCTCGCATTTATCCGGTATCTGGCATCTTAAATAAGTATTAATATTTAAGAGGGTACTTCCAAAAGTATTTAATGAGCGATAAGATAAAAAAACATACGCTCTGGATTTTTCCAAAGCGTATGATATATATCATGTTTATATATGATAGACTACTCTACAAACGTACCGTTCTCCGTCAGCAGGAATTCCTTTTCTTTTGCCTGGTCGAGATTAGCCGAGCGGATCACTACAGCGTAAGAGCCATTGATCCGGCTGCTCTTGTATGAATAGGCGGATACAATATGTGCGTCTGGATATTCTTTTTTGATGGCGTTGTAAATGTTCTGAGGAAGTTGTTCAGTATCTATTTGCATTTTGCTTTCCACCAATTCTCCTTTGTCGGAATAGATTACAGAATTGTTGTAGGTGCCAAGTTTAAAAGCAGCTTTATAATCCATTTCTTGTGTGTTTTTTGTTTTTACCAAAGACATTTGTTTGCTCCAGTCTATATCTGTAGCAGCAGGATAAGTTTTGGTAAAATTATCGCGAATATTATCAGGAGGGAGTGGAGTAAAAACTTCGGTTGGTTTATTCGTAGATTTTGTAGGCGTAGATTTTTCCGCCAGAGGTGCCGTTTTCTTTCCTGATGCTACAGCAGTTTCATGCGTTGCTCTGTTGGTTGGCGTTTGTGTGGCCTGCGTTTTTCTCTTTGATTTGCATGCTCCCATCGTAGCAGCTACGATTATTAAGGATAACACTGCATTTATAAATTGGCTTTTCATAGTTTTAATTTATGTGTACAAGCAAATGTACGAGTAGTGGCTTGTTCGTTATTTACATGATTACTTTAATTCCTTGTAGGAATCATGCTGGTGAACGCAAGTAGAAGTAGTATTAAATCCTTACCATCGTCTCTTGTGTGATTTGTATAAAATAATTCCACAATCATATAAAGTATTAGGATCGGAGCCAGTCTATTTTTAAATGAAACAAAAAACAAACGATCATGAAAACAATCAATGCTATACAGGAGCACAAGGTTGTGTTTCCCATTGAAACAATGCCAGAGTCTGGAGACTCGCAGTCGCGTGTGTTGGAGGCTGCAGGTAAAAATCATTTAGAAGCTGCACAATACCAACAGAAAGGTGATTTTGAAAAAGCTGCACAGTGTACCGTTGCTGCTTTGGCTTACTATAGAATGGCCAGCAGGAGCTGTAAATAGAGACTGTGATTATTGTAACATATACTAACTTTTGTGTAACATATTCTGCTGTTCGATAGATCATTTTTGCATAGAACAAACAAATGATTTTTTTATTTATGAAAATGACAGTTCATGCGAAGCCATTCAAACTGAAATGGCTGGGAAAAACGGGAAAGCTACAAGCCAACTTCACCCATATCGCAGATAAAAAAAATGTTTTAACTAAAAAATAGACCTATGAAAAATATAAGTAGAATCATCGGACACTACCTTGAGGTTAAGGGCAAATTGAAACAAAGAATTGCGCTCCTTATTCACAATGATTATTTATTGGTAGAAGGAAAACAGGATGAAGTGATCGGCCGTATTCAGGCCAGATCAGGGAGATCCAAAGAGCAAGTGCTCAAATACATTTCAGAGATGCCAACCCCTTTTTTACATACTTTATAATTTAATTTTTAAACCTGAAACACAATGAAAAAACAAATGTTAGCGCTCGCTACGGCGGCCTTTATGTCAAGCGTACTTTTTACAAGCTGTCAACAATCAAACAGCCAAAAACTGGAAAGATCACAAGAGAAAGTTTCCGACGCTCAGCAAGATCTTAACAAAGCCAACAACGACTACATGATGGACGTTGAAAACTATAAAAGAGATCTTCGCGCAAGGATCGATGAAAACGATCGTAAAATTGATCAGTTGCAAACTGAGAAAAAATATCAGAAAGGCGAAACAAAAGAAGCTTACAAAGCAAGAATCGACAATCTGAAAGACCGCAATCGTGAGTTGAGAAAAAGACTGGATGATTATCAGCCAGACAACAAAGAAAGCTGGGAGCAATTCAAAAGAGAGTTCAACCATGATATGGATGAATTCGCCAACTCATTCAAAGATATTGGAAGAAATAATGTGAACTAATTTTTATTCTAACCAAGATGAAAAAGTTATTTTTTTCAATACTAGTGTTATCCTGCCTGGCACCTCTGTGCCAGGCACAGGATAAACCTGCCGATCTTCGCCGCCGACTTATAGTTGGAGGAAAGGTAGGGATGAATCTTTCAAACGTATACGATGAACAAGGAGGAAACCTCGTAGCAGATGCCAAGCTGGGATTTGTAGGCGGTGGTTTCGTATCTATTCCAATCGGTCCTTGGATCGGTATTCAACCTGAGGTGTTGTTTTCTCAGAAAGGTTACCAGGGTACTGGATACAACGGTGCGGGTTATTATTCCTATTCCCGTACTTCCAACTATCTTGATGTACCGGTATACTTCGCGTTCAAACCTATCGGATTGGTTACGATTCTGGCAGGTCCTCAGTTTTCTTATTTGATGAGACAAACTGACTCATATGTTACTTCAAATTCTGAAGTAGACCAGGAACGTCAATATCATAACAATGATCCGTTGAGAAATACACTTTGTTTTTCGGGTGGAGCAGATCTTAACTTAGGCCATTTTGTATTTGGAGCCCGCGCCGGTTGGGATGTTCAACACAATCACGGCGACGGTACTTATACTGATCCACGCTATAAAAATGTGTGGTACCAGGCTACTGTGGGGCTTAGATTTTATTAATTGAGAATTTGAATTTTTTACTTCGATCAAATATATTTTACCGAATAATAAATACACAAACAAATTACATTTACCATGATTTTTAAAATTGGGAAATTCAGGCAACTCACGCTAATGGCTCTAACGCTCGTAATAATATGGGCAATAGGTCTGATCGGACATGAATCGGAAAACGATCTTCTATAAAAATAAATGCCGGATACCAGATATCAGATGCCGGACAAATTAAACTAAATTATCTGGTATCTGGAATCCAGCATCTGGTATCCAACTTAAACATTAATAAAATTATTATGAAAAATTTAGACAACAACGGAAGAGTGATAGGAGCATTGCTGCTTGGCGCCGCTATTGGCGGAGTGTTAGGCGTATTATTTGCTCCGGATAAAGGAAGCGCAACCAGAAAAAAGATCATGACTAAAAGCGATGATCTGACCGATGCATTGAAGCAAAAGATCAATGCATATTTAGGTAAAGCGAAAGAGGAAGTTCAGGAAATGCACGAACAAGCGCATGAATTGATCAGCTCTAATGGCAATTCCAAAACAGAAAAGTATAACGTACATTAATTGTACTAACAATACTTCATACATCTGTAACGTTTTGAAAACCTTATTGAGGTTGGACAAAAGCAATAAGACGAGCCGGAGTGAAAGCTTCGGCTCGTCTTATTGTGAGGCGAATAATGTAAAATATCCAGGAATTCGTGTAATACTTGGCTAGAGAAAGAAATACATATTTGTATCAACAATTCACATAAATAGATACAGACATGAAAACGACAACAAATCTCGACAAAGAAAATGCCACCGGCGAAAACCAATTGGGACCTGATGCCAATTATCCTGTTCGGATTTTGACCGCTACTTCCATCATAGGAGACAAAGTAGAAAATAAAAAAGGTGAGCATATCGGGGGGATCAAAAATATCATGCTGAATATTCACGATGGTTCTGTTGAATATTTTGTAATTGAATTTGGTGGATTTTTGGGGATCGGCGAGAAGCTTTTTGCAGTTCCTTTTTCAGCACTCAAATTAAATGCAGACAAGGCATGTTTCGTGCTGGATGTCGATAAAAAATTCTTAGAGGATGCTCCTGGATTTAATAAAAATCACTGGCCTGAAACCAACGCACATTACGCGGATGTAAACGCTTACTGGGGCTCTTTTATGGGAGTAAACGTAAGCGAAGATCCGGGCATGTAAATAATATTTAGTTAAAGTTTAAGCTTAAAAAATATTAAAACTTAAACTCAAAGTACCCCATACAAACCGACGAACGGCGGTTCCCTTGAAAAAGGGAGCCGCTTTTATAAACCTGTCTTATTAAAACATTCTAAAAATATATAAACCTTAAAAAAATATGATAACGAAACCTGATATTGGCATCTCTGAAAAAAATCTTGAAGGGATCGCAGATCTGCTTGGGACTGTTCTTTCTGATGCAATGGTATTGTATACGAAAACCAGAAAATTTCACTGGAATGTATCCGGTGAGAGTTTTATGGAACTGCATAAATTATTTCAGGCACAGTACACCGAACTGGAAGAAGCAATTGATGAGATTGCCGAGCGTATCAATAAGCTTGGGATCAAAACCATCGGCACTATGCAGGAATTTGTAGAGCATGCCAGACTAAAAGAATCTCCAGGTAAATACCCTGATCAGAAAGGAATGATCAAAGAATTGCTCCACGACCATGAAGCAATCGTAAACGCGTTGAGAAAAGATATCGACGTATGCGCCGATCAGTTTCACGATGTAGGTACCACTGATTTTCTTACCAAACTGATCCAACAGCATGAGACTAATGCATGGGTATTGAGAAGATATCTTGGATAAAAAAGATAATCGCTCAGCGAACTTGTAATTTATTTTTTTAGACCAAAACCTTAATTTTTCAAACAGGTTTTGGTCTTTTAAAAAAGTTCTGGAAGCGAAAATGAGAATGTATGTACGCCTGCTAACAAGTAACCTCACATGACAGATTCTACTGAAAATATATATGCGAAATCACTGAAAAGTTTTTTTGAAGAAGTCGCATTATTAAGCAGGTTCAATATTCGGTTCTTAAAAGAATTTTTAAAACCTCCTTATGAATTCAAGGAGATCATCCGGCAATGTTATGCAATGGGGTATAAATCTTTACCTCTTATCGGTATTACGGGTTTCATTGTAGGCCTAGTACTCACTATTCAATCTCAACCTACCCTTGCTCAGTTTGGCGCTGAATCTTGGCTTCCTGCCATGGTAGGGGTTTCCATCATTCGCGAAATGGGTCCTGTGATCACGGCTTTGATCTTTGCCGGGAAAGTAGGCTCCGGTATTGGCGCAGAGCTTGCGTCGATGAATGTGACAGAACAAATCGATGCCATGGAAGTATCCGGCACCAATCCATTCAAATACCTTGTAATTACCCGCGTGATCGCTTGCACGCTCATGCTTCCCTTGCTAGTCATAGCCGGCGACGCGATCTCGTTGTACGGGGGGTATATAGGTGTAAATATAAAAAGCGATGTGAATATGCATTTGTATCTAAACAAAATATTCAATAAGCTCGAGTTCTCAGATATTTTACCGGCATTTTTTAAAACATTCTTTTTTGGATACGGCGTAGGCATCATCGCATGTTTCAAAGGGTATCAATCAAACCGTGGAACGGAAGGGGTGGGAGAGGCTGCCAACTCCGCGGTGGTAATGGGCTCGCTCTCCGTTTTTGTACTCGATATGATCGCAGTACAGCTTACCAGCCTTTTTTATACTTATTAGCATATGGCAGTAGTAAAGATAGAACATCTGAAAAAATCATTTGGCAAAAACGATGTGCTGAAAGATATGAACCTCCGGATAGAGCCAGGGGAGAACGTAGTAGTATTAGGAAAATCAGGAAGTGGCAAATCAGTACTCATCAAATGTCTTGTACGATTGATTGAGCCGGACGATGGTACTATTGTAGTGTTCGATAAAAATATGGCAGATCTTAATGAAGATGAATTAAACCAGATAAGAAAAAAGATCGGTTTCCTTTTTCAAAGCGCAGCGCTTTACGATTCTATGACGGTGCGTGAAAACCTGGAATTTCCGCTTCGTGTACTGAAACTGAAATCACAGGAAGAGCGTGATAACCTGGTGCTGGAAGCCTTGCGCAACGTAGGGTTAGAAGAAGCGATCGATAAGATGCCTTCCGAACTATCGGGCGGTATGCGCAAAAGGATCGGGCTGGCGCGTACCTTGATCCTGAAACCGGAAATCATGTTGTATGATGAACCCACTACAGGCCTTGATCCTATTACGGCGCGGGAGATCAGTAAACTTATTTTGGATGTGCAAAAAAAATACAACACCGCTTCGGTCATCATCACGCACGACATCGAATGTGCACGCATCGCTGGGAATCGCCTGGTGATCATAAAAGACGGAGCACCCTTTGCCGAAGGAACATACCAGCAACTTTCCGAATCGAAAGATGAATGGGTGAGTTCGTTCTTCGCAAATAAATAAATACAGTGAAATAATTACTCACTACTCTTGCTGTTGCTCTTGCTGACCTGCTATCAACGGTATCGAGTATTAAAATAAATATGTATGAAAAAGGAAACAAAAGGAAATAATATACGATTGGGAATCTTTGTTACCGTAGCAGTCTTACTGTTTATCGGTGCGATTTATTTTCTGGGGCAGAAGCAACAGCTTTTCAGCAAGACATTCCACCTCGTAGGAGTCTTCAAGGATATTGGCGGTTTGCAAGTGGGCAACAACATTCGCTTCTCGGGCATCAATGTAGGAGTGGTGGAAGACATTGAACAGATCTCCGATTCGGCGGTACGTGTGGATATGCAGATCGATGAGTCTACAAGGAAATTTATTAAAAAAGACGCGCAGGCTACCATTGGATCAGATGGGTTGATGGGAAATAAAATCCTGCTCATCATGCCAGGTGCTGTTTCCACGCAAGCAGTAAAAGACGACGATACCATTCATACCGCTCCGCAGGTAAGTATGGACCAGATCTTGGCGAATGTGAAAGTGACGACCGACAACACTTCTAAGATTACTGCAGATCTTTCCGTGGTGATGAATAATATCAAGGAAGGAAAAGGAACTATAGGGAAATTACTAATGGACAGCACAATGGCTGAAAACGTAGGCAGTGCTATTGTCAATATTAAACAGGGGGCCGGAGGATTCAAACAAAACATGGATGCCGCAAGCCATAATGTTTTGCTGAGAGGATATCTGAAGAAAAAACGGAAAGCAGCAGAGAAAGAGAAGAAAGAAAAAAGTGATCAGTAAAATTCCCCTTGCATTCTTGCACCCATTGAGGTGAATAGCAAGAATACGCTCACATTCCAGCCAGTTTTGTTCTGGGAATAATGTAAAAGAACGGGAAAGTTCTGTAATAAACTCCTAGTAAAAAAGAGACAACTTTGATACAACAAACAATAGATCAAAAACAACAAAGTAAGTGATGGTTAATTAAAAAGGGCGGGGGGAAACCTCCGCTTTTTTACAAAAAAGAAAAATCTGACAGAGTAAGGAAACGGCTACTAACTATTTATGAAGTTTCCATTTTAACATTTAAAATTATGAAAAAAATCTTCTTCTTCTTCCTGTTGCTATCCGCCCACATGCAGGCACAGAATGTACAGTGGGCATACAGATTGCTGGAAAGCTCTTTACCTCCATACAAGTCAAGAGAATATTCTCCCACGCAAGTATTGGGGAAGCCAAATTCTTTTCCCGAAGGGCAACCCAACATACATTCCTGGCAGCCCAATGGAAATCTGATTCCTTTGCAATTTGTAAAAGTAGGATTTTTGACTCCGATCAAACCTAAACAAATTATCATTGTAGAATCTTTAAACCCTGGCCGCATCACGAAGATCACAGCTTTCGATGCCGACGGTAAAGAATATGATGTAACAAGCTATACGCCTAAGGCCATCAAAGCTACCAACCGCGTGCTACAGGTAAATACACCCAATCTCAATTTTTATGTACTTGCCGTGAAGGTTACGCTTATGGTAGACAAAGGTGTAACGGCGGGGATTGATGCGATTGGTATTTCTTCCACCGAAGCGCCTTACCAATTGAAGGAAGATACCAGCAGGTTTGCCAAATCCAATCTTGTAGCAGCAAAACTAGACAGCAATGTCAACAGCAAGTATATAGAGCTAGGCCCACTGGTGTCGCCAGATGGCAAGACACTCTACTTCAGCAGAAGAGGTGACCCGGATGATAAAGGCGGTAAGATGGATAAAGAAGATATATGGTATTCACAATGGGATGAAAACAAGAAGAACTGGGGGCCTTCCAAAAATATGGGTGAGCCACTAAATAATAAACATCCTAATTTTGTCAATTCTATTTCTCCCGACGGAAACACGATCGTATTGGGCAATGCTTACCTCGGCGACGGCGATATGACCGATGGCGTATCCATCAGCCGACGCATGCCAGACGGCAAATGGAGCTATCCGCAGCGATTGATAATCGAAGACGATGATGAGAACATAAGCCTGAGAGCAAATTATTATTTGTCCAATAGTCAGAAAATATTATTGATCTCCAACGACCGGAAAGGCGATAGCTACGGAAGAAGAGATCTTTATGTATCGTTCTACAAAAACGATAGCACCTGGACCAAACCATTGAACCTTGGCAAAACAATTAATACCAATGGCGACGAAGCCGCGCCCTTCCTGGCGGCTGATGAAAAGACCCTGTATTTCTCAACCGATGGTTTAGAAGGCTACGGCGGCAGCGATATCTATATCACCCGGCGTCTCGACAGTACCTGGACCAAATGGTCGACACCCGAAAACCTGGGGCCGGTGATCAACAGCTCTTATGATGAGTCGTTCTTTACGATCACCGCTTCAGGGAACCAGGTATATTTTACTTCCGAATCGAAACAGGAGGAAAATGCCGATATCTATACCATTGTTTTGCCCAAAGAGCTGAAACCTTATCCAGTCATGCTGATCAGAGGTACCGTACTCAATAGCAAGACCAATGAAAAGATCCCCGATGTAAAGATCTTCTTTGAAGACCTCTCTACTGGCCTCGAAGCAGGGATCGCACATTCCAGTCCTAGTACAGGACAATACCAGATCGTACTTCCTTCCGGAAAAAATTACGGCTACCTGGCGCAGAAAGAAGGCTTTGCTTCGGTGAGTTCTAACATAGACCTTTCCAGCATGCCTGAGTACAAAGAATACCAACGAGACCTCTACCTGACGCCAATTGAGGTAGGACAAACAGTAGCAATCAATAATATTTTCTTTGACTTCGATAAATCCGATCTGAGAAAGGAATCCTATCCAGAGCTCAAAAGGATTGTAAAAATGCTACAAACCAGTCCAACTATGAAAATTGAGATCTCAGGAAATACCGATAGTGTTGGTACCACAAAATACAACGAAGCGCTTTCGCAAAGAAGAGCCGAATCAGTATTCAAATATCTTACAGCGCAGCCTGGTGTCAATAAAAAACAGATTGTGATGAAGTACTACGGCGAAACCAAGCCAATTGCGAGCAATGCTACTGCAGAAGGCAGACAGTTGAACAGGAGAGTACAGTTTAAAATTTTATCTAAATAATTTAAATAAGCAGCTATATGAAAACGCTTGGAATCACATTAATCGTCTTAGGCTTGATCGCTATGATCTATACAGGGTTCACCTATACTACTAAAGAAAAGGTAGTAGACCTTGGCCCGATTGATATTAATAAAGAAAAGAAACACACCGTATACTGGCCACCGGTAGCAGGCCTTGTGCTGCTGATCGCAGGAGGGCTGGTAATGATCGTAGATAAAAAGAAATAAAAAATGTCTACTAAAAGTTTTGAAGAAAAGTATCAATAGTTAAACATTTTAAACATTATCAATATGGAAATGCTCATAAGAAAAAAAATATTTCAATGTGTATTCTGCCTCCAGGACAATAAGAGTTATGTTTATAATGTAAAAGAAAACCCTAGTTTTCTGGAGAATGATTTTGCGCGGATAAAATGCTTTCCTCTAGACGAAAATGGAAAACCGGATTTTTCCAGAGAGGTAGAGATTTGTGGCAAGTACCTGATTGATCATACTGTCAATAACTATAAAAGAATGCCTGTATGGAGATATTGATCAATAAGAAAATATACCAGTGCGTGATCTGCCTGCAGGATAATAAAAAATATGTTTACAACATAAAGGAAAATCCCAACTTCCAGGAAGATGACTTTGCGCATATCAAATGTTTTCCTCTTAAGGAAAATGGGAAACCCGATTTTTCAAAGGAGATAGAGATTTGTGGGAAGTATTTGATACATGAGAAGTGCTAATTTAAACTCACTTTACTCTATACTGTTGTTGTTGTTGCTGTCCTGCTGCTTATGATGTAGGGTCAGCAAGAGCAACAGTATAGAGAATTATTTATATAAATCCACAATCTCTCTGGCCATTGCTGCAATTTCCTTTCTCAAACTCTCTGGCTTTAATACCTGGCATCCTTTTCCCATACTCAGCAGCTGCGATCTTAATTCATAATTAGGACATAGATGATACTTCACCATACATTCCTGATCGTTTTCCGACAAGATCTCCTGGCTGTGGTGTAGCGGTTGCGTTTTGATATATAAAGCCTGCTGAGGCGTATACCTGATTAAGATCTCTTCCGGTGTGTTTTGCTGATTGTTTACAGAAATGCCGATGATATTGCCGAAATACTTTTTAGGATCAAATGTAATAGAGGTGAAAAATAATCCCGTTTTTTCTTCCACGTTCAGAATTCTTTCCAATCCTAGTGTCAGAATACTTTGCTTTTCTTCGTCCAGTCCGGTGAGGTACCAGCGGTTTCGGTACTCTTTAAGATAAAAAGGATGAAGCACATGAAGTTTTGCTTTATCGCTGTTAAAAGATTGATACTGGATCGATAGTATTTTTTTATTTTTGATCGCTGTAAGAAGAGGTTCTATAAATTCAGAACCTTTGATCAGTGGAGCGTCTTCAAATTCCACCGATTGCTCAAACTGGTCGGATTCCATCTTCCTGCGTATTTTCACCAGGTCTACGATCTTACCTACAGCGCCCGTAAATTTGTCGAAGATCCCGATCCGCTTATACTGATCGAGTACCATAGCGGCAAAAGAAAGCGCCTCAATCTCTTCCAGGCTGAGAGGAATATTGTCGATTGAGTAGTTCTTGTCACGGTAGAAATACCCTTTGTCAAATACGATTGGTGCCAGGTAGCCAAGTTCCTCGTCTTCGCGCATGGCACGGATGTCGTCGGCAAATGTGCGTTCACTTACTTTTTTCCCCAAGGTTTGTTCAATCACGTTCATGATCTCATCCTTGGTTTTCACTTTACCATTGAGCAAACAGTTGTTTATAATTCTGTAGCGGATCAACGCTTCTTTATTTCTCGACATAGTATTGGTTATTGGATGGTAAGTTAAGGTTGAAAGTTTAAACTTGAAAGTGCAAAGCGGAAGGATCATAAACTAAATTTGAATGTACTCTTGAAAATTATTTTCGCGTAATTATTTGCATCATTGCGCCTTTGCGCGACATTTTCGTGCTTAGTCGCAATCATGTAAAGGCAGTTTTTAACCCTCCGCCTTTAGCCACTTATCCACATATCAACAGGCTGTTAATAACTCAAAAATATAACTATTTATATATGTAGTTTAAATAAATCTATAAAACTAAGGTCGGTTAAAATTTGCCATAAATATTTTTTTGCTACAATAAATCATATCAATTCTGAAGGATTTACTTCTTAGACTTTAAGATATGTTGGAAAAGTACAAAAAATGAGACTTTATACCCTAGAATGGAAAGAAGATTTTGATTGCTATTTTCAGGTCTGCTATGTATATTTAAATCCCTTTTGTAACAAACATCATAAACAAATGTGGTTGATTTGCTGTTGCCACATGATCCGCTACCACCTCGTTTGGGGTGGTAGTTTTATTTTCTGCCTACTAAAAAAAATAATATTTATAGATTCTTCCCGATCAATGTGTGGAAGAATTTTTTTTTCATTCTCTTCTCACGTTTTCTTCCATTCATTTTTGAAAAAAATTCAATTGCCTAGTCGAAGAAAAAATTTCGCTTTGTATTTTTTTGCTTTGAAGATTTAGTGAGTTGATAATTTGAAGAGTTGATGATGATCTTTCTTCGTTTCTGAAATGAAAATCTCAAATATGATTCAAAACATCCTCAAATTACCTAATCTTCAAACTGACCTAATTTTCAAATCATCAAATCATATACTAATTTAGTGTTTCGTAAAAAATCATATGAAAGTAGTTGATCACATCAAGAATGCGAAGAAAACATTGTTTTCGCTGGAGATATTGCCTCCGTTAAAAGGACAGGATATAAACTCTATATTCTCTGCCATAGAGCCTCTAATGGAATTTAAACCGCCTTTTATCGACGTGACCTACCATCGCGAGGAATATGTATACAAGAAGCGCGAAAACGGATTGCTTGAAAAGGTTGCTACCAAGAAAAGACCTGGCACAGTAGGCATCTGCGCAGCGATCATGAACCATTTCCAAGTAGATGCAGTACCGCATATCATCTGTGGAGGTTTTACCAAAGAAGAAACGGAAAATGCGCTCATCGATCTTAATTTCCTCGGAATAGACAACGTATTAGCTCTTCGAGGCGACGCCATCAAATCGGAAGGTTCTTTTATACCGGAAAAAGACGGCAACAACTATGCAACCGATCTGATCAAACAGATCAAAGACCTGAACTGCGGAAAATATCTTTTCGACGATGTGGAAAACGCAGCGCCTTCCGATTTTTGTATCGGAATCGCCGGTTACCCGGAAAAACATTTCGAAGCACCAAACATGAAAACAGATCTGAAATACTTAAAGAAAAAGATCGAACTTGGAGGCGAATACATTGTCACTCAAATGTTTTTTGACAACCAAAAGTATTTCGACTTCGTCAATGCGTGCAAAGCAGAAGGAATTAATGTACCAATCATCCCGGGACTAAAACCACTCACTACCAAAAAGCAGCTGACCATGCTGCCGAGCATTTTTCATATCGATATTCCGGAAGACCTGGCAGAAGCGGTGGAAAAATGTAAAGACAACGAACAGGTGAAGAAAGTAGGAATAGAATGGTGCATTGCCCAATCAAAAGAACTAAAAAAAGCCGGTGTGCCAATTCTCCATTATTATTCCATGAGTAAATCGGATTCTATCAAAGCTATTGCAAGCGAAGTTTTTTAGTAGTAGGAGTGACTCGTTAGTAATGAGAGGAAATCATTTGCCAATAATAAACGTTAATTGCTAAAATCAGAAACCATGTCTTTCGATTCACACTCTACACTCCATACTTCACATCCCAGCGTAAAGCTCGTAGAGTGTCCTCGCGATGCCATGCAGGGGATTCATGAGTTTATCCCTACGGATTTGAAGATCAAATACCTCAATCAATTGCTGAAAGTAGGTTTTGATACGTTGGATTTCGGCAGTTTTGTTTCTCCCAAAGCCATCCCGCAAATGCGCGATACGGCGGAAGTGCTTGCTAGGTTAGAACTGGATAATGTTTCCACCAAACTTCTTGCGATCATCGCCAACTTGAGAGGAGCGCAGGATGCCTGCCAACATCAAGAGATCACTTATCTTGGCTTTCCATTATCGCTCTCCGAAACTTTTCAGCAAAGAAATACCAATAGATCCATCGCTGAAGCTTTTGAAGAACTTAAACAGATCCAGGAACTGGTGGTCCGAAATGGAAAAATATTAGTAGTATACCTGTCCATGGGTTTTGGAAATCCATACGGTGATCCATACGACGAAGCATATCTTGCAGAATTTGTAAGCAAACTTAAAGCATTTGGAGTTACGATCATTTGTCCATCCGATACGATCGGTGTTTCGGCTCCGGATAATATCACGGCTTTGTTTTCTTCCTTGATCAAAAATTTTCCTGGGATCGAGTTTGGCGCGCACTTACATTCTAACCCGCTTACGGCAGAAGAAAAATTGCAAGCCGCTTTCCAGGCAGGTTGCCGCCGCTTCGATGGCGCGATCCGCGGCTTTGGCGGTTGTCCAATGGCCAAGGACGAGCTCACCGGCAACATGGCCACCGAAAAGATCATCACTTATTTAGAATCTCTTTCAATAGATCTGAAACTGAATAAACCAGCTTTCGAAGAAGCGATGAATTTGTCTGCTAAAGTTTTTCCGGTTTGAAAATGAAAACCAATAACTTATTTACTTCTGGTCAGCAAGAGCAACAGCAAGAGTATACAGTAAAAATCTGTGTACTCTTGCTGTTGCTCTTGCTGATTCAATACTCATAACTTTTAACTCTGTCTCCAGTGGAAACACACATCCTCCTCATCACTTGTCCCGATCACAAAGGCCTGATCTCCCGGATCAGTACTGTAATTTTTCAAAATGACCTGAATATTCTGGTGATGAAAGAATTTGTGGAAGAGGAAACAAATATGTTCTTCATGCGCTCCGAACTTTCAGGCACGCTCGACAAAGACCGCCTTTTCGCAGCGCTGCAAGTGCATTTGCCTCCTAAGGCTACGATCGAGATCAATCCAAAACAGAAGAAAGATATTATAGTCTTGGTCACTAAAGAACATCATTGCCTGAGCGATCTTCTTTCCCGGCATCACTTCGGCGAGCTTCATGCACGCATTCACTGCGTGATCGGAAATTATGAATTGCTAAAAGATTATACAGAGCGCTTTGATATTCCTTTTCATTTCATTTCGCATGAAAATAAGACGAAGGAACAATTTGAAGAAGAATTAGTGGAAACGATCCAACCGTATAAACCGGATTATCTTGTGCTGGCCAAGTTTATGAGAATTCTTTCTCCTGAGTTTGTAGCAAAATTTGAAAACAAGATCATCAATATCCATCATTCTTTCTTGCCTGCTTTCATTGGCGCTAATCCATACAAGCAGGCCTACCATCGCGGCGTAAAACTGATCGGCGCTACGGCGCATATTGTAAACAATGATCTGGATGAAGGACCGATCCTGGTACAAAAAGTGACGCCGGTAGATCATTCTTTCACCGCCAAAAGTATGGTACAGGCAGGTCACGAAGTGGAAGCCTCTGTGCTGGCCGAAGCTATGAAGTTAGTATTGGATGACCGGGTGTTTGTGACGGGGAATAAGACGATTATTTTTGTTTGATGAATTAATCCGTCATTGCGAGGAATGACGCCATAGGCGGAATGACGAAGCAATCTGTAGCTACGAAGCTACATCAATTTGAAACAAGTAGTATTATTAAACGGGCTTAGGCTGCATAGCTAACAGATTGCTTCGTCAACATTGCTTCGCAACATTTCCTCGCAATGACGGCTATGATTACCTCAGATCTCCCTTCTTTCCCAAAAACCTTGGTCCATCTGTTTCTAAAAATAATTTATCTACTTGCAAATTTACCAGGATTGCTCCTTCGCCTCTTCCGAAAACTTTGTCTACAGCGTAAGAAACTTCCATTACCTTATTATCAATCAACGGATCCTGGGCGATCACATAGCAAAGATCGCGTCCACGTGAATGCAATTCTTTCTTGATAGCATCAGGAGTATTGTGCGCACTTTCCAACGAATGTATAAATCGCTTATCGATCACACTGTCCCAATGATGTTTAAGCTTTTGAGTAAATAAATGTCTTTTCTTTGGTTCTCTTAATTCTATAGAAGCCTGTTCCTTCGCTTCTTCCAGGATAAACCATTCGATAAAATTGTCGAGTATATATTGAATGTCGATGTCCATTGTAGTAACGTTAAGATATAAATTTTGAGACAGAAGAGTATGAGTCTACTAACATCTTGCAATTCAAAATTCAAAATTAGTTTAAATCTTTTCCAGATAAGTTTTAAGATTCACCAAGCCCTGCTCTAATGCTTTGCTCAGTACATTTTTCATTACCGGCATCATCAGGTTCATTGGAAATTTCATTTTACTATAAAAATGCCATTGTACTTTTGTCTGCTGACTTCCGGGGATCGGCTCGATCATGAATACAGCTTTGGCAATATCCTGCATTGGTCTGATGAAGCGAAGCTCATATTCAATCCGTTCTCCGGGATTGATGAGTTTGATTTCCTGTTCTCCTGCCCCAACGTTTTTGTCTTTGTTACTATCCCAGCCGTATACAAATCCCACATTGCCATCCGTACCGCTATATGTTTTTTTCATCTCAGGATCCATTTGCATCCATACATTGAAGTGCTCGTGATTTTTTACATATTTCAAAAATTCAAATACTTCCTGTCTGGGTTTATTGATCGTGATCGTTTTTTCAATATTCATATCTTTCCCCATCAGCATGGCCAGGATAAGAAGAAAGGCAATGACGCAGGCAACGATGGTTAAAACAAAAATAAGTGTAGTCATGTGTAATAATTGTTAAGTGTACGCTTGGTTATAACTTTTTCAGAATCTCCAGAATATTGGCGGCGGAGTTGTTCCAATTCAGTGCTTTAATATTTTTAGCTTGTTCTTCCGCTACTGTAGTGCGTAGCGATTCGCTTTCAAGCAAGGTAGTAATGCTAAGCGCAAATCCGGAAACATCGTTGAAATCTGCTTGCAGTGCACTTGTCATGATCTCTGCAATCCCAGATTGTTTGGAGATCACACAAGGAATACCTGCCGAAGCCGCTTCCAGCGCTACAAGCCCGAAAGGTTCGGATTCCGATGGCATACAAAAAATATCGGTGATGGCGAGCAGATCGTTTTTTTCTTCACTATTTAAATAACCTAACAGGCTAATATTATCAGCTGCCTCAGAACTTTCGATCCTGCCTTCAATTTCCGTACGAAGCTCGCCTTCCCCGGCGATTACGAATTGCACATCCGGATAATTTTCAAAAACCACTTCGGCCATGCTGATAAAATTGTCGATGCCTTTTTGTCTTGTCAACCTGCCCATAAAAAGGACGTTGAGCTCGTTGGTTTCTTTTGCTGCTTTATTAATGGAGAGCGGAGCAATGGCATTGTGAACTACTTGAATTTTCCCCGGGTAAATCTCATAATTTTTCCGGATCAGATTTCTTGTGTATTCACTTACGGTGATCACAGCGTCGGCATAATCCATGGCCTTTCGCTCGAGATAATAAATATTCGGATTTTTATTATCGGGTTTGCGGTCTGTTTCCAACGAATGGATATGAAGCACCAGTTTTTTGCCGGTCTGCAATTTTAAACTGATCCCTGCCTGGAAGGTGGTCCAGTCGTGGCAATAGATCACATCAAATACCAGTGTTTGCGCAAGGTCTATGACCTTTTGATTGTATAGCGCTACTTCTTCCAGGTAGGAGGAAGCTACTGTCTCCACTACTTCTAACGTGGAAGGATTGGTTTTATAGGAAGGAAGATTTTGTGCATCGTTGGTCCTGTAGGGAGAAATTAAAAAATCATATTGAAGAGGTTCTTTTTGCACACCAGGAAATACGGAATAAGAAACGATCTGACGGGCAGGACTGGAAGCATTTACCGTAGATACATTGCGAATAGAAGGAAAATTCTCATCTCCTGATTTGATCAGGTGTAAATTGGAAATAGAGGCCAGGTGCCTCGCTATTTCAGCAGTGGCTATTCCCATACCGCCACTTACTTGCCCGGAAAGGTCTCCGGTAAGCATTAATATTTTTAATTCAGACATGTCAAAAAGTTATGAAGAGGTAAGATAATAAAAATTATGAATTATGAGTTTAGTGATATTAAAATAAAATAGCCCGTTGAAAATCAACGGGCTATTTTTGTTACTTGCCACAGTTATTAATCATTCATAACTCAGCATTCATAGCTCATAATTTTTTAGCTTTCTTGAAGACTTCTAAGGTCTACCGGTACTAGTCTCGACACTCCTTGTTCGATCATCGTGATGCCATAGATCACGTCGGTGCTAGACATCGTACGCTTGTTGTGCGTTACGATGATGAACTGCGACTCTCCGGAGAATTTGCGGATGATATTGTTAAACTTATCAATGTTGGCATCGTCCAGCGGCGCATCCACCTCATCGAAGATACAGAACGGAGCCGGCTTGATCAGGTAGATGGCAAACAGTAGAGAAATTGCCGTAAGCGTTTTCTCTCCTCCGGAAAGTTGGTTGATGGTCAAAGGTCTTTTTCCTTTAGGACGTGCAATGATCTCGATGCTCGACTCCAGCGGGTTGTTCGGATCGGAAAGATCCAGGCTGCAGGAATCTTCTTCAGTGAAGAGTGAGCGGAATACTTTTCCAAAGTTGTCTTTGATCTGTCCGAAGCATTCCATGAAGGTAGTTTTTGCTACTTCGTCGATCTCGCTAATGGTAAGCAATAATGATTCTTTCGCTTTGGCAAGGTCTTCTTTTTGCGTGGAAATAAAGATCTGACGCTCCTGGATCTCTTGGTAAGCTTCCATGGCCATAGGGTTGATCGGGCCTATTTTATCCAATGAATTTTTGATCTTTTCTACACGCTCGCGAAGGTCTTGTTCGCTTGGCAGTTCTTTACCTGCCTCTGTTTCTTCCGCAAGTACATCGTCGATGTTGATGTTGAATTCTACCGATAAGCGCTCTTTGATAGAGCTCATGCCTAGTTTGCTCTCGTTGATCTTATTTTGCAGATCAAGAAGTAAAGTATCGCATTCTTCTCTTTGCTTCCGGATCTCACGGATACCTTTTTCAAATTCGTCGATGTTGGCTCGGAAAGCATAGTATTCTTTTTCCGCCTCGTTTACACCTTGCTCGATCGTTTCACGCTCTTTGTAAAGTTCCAACAATTCATCTTCATGAATATCGTTGTTGTCGCTAAGTTGCTTGATCTCGTCTTCAATATTTCTGGATTCTTCCAGGTTTTTGTCGATTCTTTCTTTACTATTCTGGAAAGAAGATTGCTTGTAACTAACTTCCTGTTCCAGGCTGTTGATCTTGCTTTGCTGTTGGTGAAAAACAATATTCTCCTGGTTGAAAGCAGCGGATTTGTTACTCAGGATATTGTTTTCATCTATCAGTTCTTCATTCAGCAAATTCAGACGCTCCTCAAGATCTTTCAGATCTACTTTTGTTTCATCCGCTTTTGGTTTGCCTGTTTCCAATTCTTCCTGCAGGCTCTGGATCTTGTCGGAGATCTCATCCTTACGCAGACTATTGTTGGAAACCATTGTTTGATATTGTTCTTGTTTGGTACGAAAAGCAACCAGCTCACGATTTTCCATGTCGATCTCACGACGTAGGGTTTCGATCTTCAGTTTAAATGTACTTTCTTTCAAACGTGCCAGTTCGCTGATCTTGATGTCGAGATTTCCTTTTATACCTTCGAGTTCCAGCGTCAGGTCTTTGATCTCGTTTTCCAGTTTCTCAAGATTCTTCGCACGTCCGATTCTTTTTCCTTCAAACAAACCTACGGAGCCTCCGTGGATACTGTATTTACGTTTAGTGATCTTTCCGTTTTGAGAAATAAATACCGCATTCGGATCGGCCGGCATATTGTCCTGGTTGTTGATCAGGATGTATACTTCGTCCAGCATATACTGGATCAGGCCTTTGTACATCGGGTCAAACTCTACGATGTTGATGGCTGGCAGCGTATCCGGATGTTGTTTAAGTGGTGAAGGAACGAAGTTTACAAATTTTGAAACAACAAAGAAATTCGCTTTCCCTTTGGAAGAATTGTTCAGAATGTTTACTGCCTGGATTGCCTGTGCTTCTGTTTCTACTACATAGTAGTTCATGAAAGGCTCCAGGTAATTTTCGATCGACAATCTGTACTTCTCGTCGCAGGTAAGAATATCGGAAAGCAGCGGAAATTCTTTGCCCCAGCTTGCATTCTTCTTCAGGAATTTAATTGCTTCTGGAAAACCTTCCAGGTTTTCCACCATCGACTTGGTGAGGTTAAATTCGTTTTGTTTCTGATCGATGATCCGGTTAGTCTGCGTGATCTTTTCTTTGATCTGTTCGATCTCTTTCTCCTGGCTTAGGATGCGGTTTTGCAGATCCTCTTCCTGTTTGTTTACTGTATCCAGCTCGGCAGTTTTCTCATCGATCACTGCGGTGATCTCTTTGATCTTTTTATCAAACTCTTCCAGGCTCGCACTGTTGGTTGTGCTGTCGGTAGCAGTTTTCTCCATCTCTTGCTTGAGCGTAGAGATCTGGATGTTCAGGATATCGAGCGATTTGTTGAGTTGGTATGCTTCTTCCTGTTTACGTTTGTATTCGTTGTTGAGTACGTTGGCTTGTTCCTGTAAAGCGGCGCATTTTTGTTTTTGTGATTCAAATTCTTGTTTGAACCCGTCCAGCTTTATTTTATTTTCTCCAAATGCTGCCTCCGCTTCGTCTTTTTCTTTTTCCAGGCTTTGGATACTCAGCTCAGCTCTTTCGTTGCTGGCTTTGTCTTGCTCGATCTGCTCCTGTAGAGAACTATAGCGATCGTTCAAAAATTTCAGACGTTCGTTTTTGATTTTTTTATCGCTCTCAAAATTGCGGATCTTATTTACATGTTCGTTGAGCGTCTTTTGTCTGCCCGACAAAGTTTTCTCCGCATTGATGATATCTGCTTTCTGTTTTTCCGATCCGCTTTCCTGATCTGCGATCTGTGCATTCAGGCTCGTACGTTTATCGGTAAATTCTTCGATTTGCTTTTGTAGAGAAAGATGGGATTCTTTTTGACCTTGCAAACTTACTTTTGCCAGGTCGATGCTTGCTACCTTGTATTCTTCTTTGATCTGAAAATATTTTTCCGTTTGCTTGGCTTGTTTTTCCAGGCTTTTCAGGTTTTTATTGATCTCAAAAAGAAGGTCGTCCACACGTTCAAGGTCTTTGTCGGTTTCTTCCAGTTTTTTCAAACTTTGCTTTTTGCGCACTTTGAATTTGGAGATACCGGCGGCTTCTTCAAACAGATTTCTACGTGAATTATCTTTATCGTTAAGAATATCGTCCACCATTTTCAATTCGATGATCGCATAGCTATCAGAGCCAATACCTGTGTCGAGGAAAAGATCGGTGATATCTTTGAGGCGGCAAGTGACGCCGTTGAGAAGATATTCACTTTCACCTGAGCGGTAGTAGCGACGTGTGATCGTAACGTGAGAATATTCTGTAGGCAGAAGATTTTTTGTATTGTTAAAGGTCAGTGATACTTCAGCCATTTGCATAGGCTTCCGGTTTTTGGTACCGTTGAAGATCACGTTTTCCATTTTGTCTGAACGCAGCGAGCGGGTTTTTTGCTCTCCCAGCACCCAACGGATCGCATCTACCACATTCGATTTCCCACATCCGTTCGGGCCTACAATCCCTGTAATTCCTTCGTCAAAATTTATTACAACTTTGTCGCCGAAACTTTTGAAACCTTTAATTTCTAGTTTACTTAATTGCATTTAGGTCCTTTTTATAATTAATGAATAATGATTTTCCGTATAAGTTCACAGTATTAAATTCCAAAAAGCAAAAGACAAGTTCCAAATCAAATAGACTTTTGGTACTTGGATGTTGTTTTTGGGATTTAATTATCAGTTAATTTACTCCCGGATGTTCATTTTAATGGATTATAAAATTACATCCATTGCTATTGATATAAGAGTGAATCTTTTCGTTTTTTTCAACAGGTTTATAAACAAGTTATTAGAGCTTTCTTAGTATCAACCGCTTAGGAAATGTGTTGTTCACAATACGTGTTTTTTTGCAAAAAATTGTCTATTCTAAAAGTGACTTAGTGGTACAAATACATCCTAATTGGGATTAATATTCCCGGACTTAAAATAAATTCATTAAAAATCAGTTATTTTTACGTTATTACATAGCAATCTGTTGTATTTTACCAATAATTTGCATTATTTTGATGAGCAACTAAAATTCCTGAATAAGAATATGTTAAAAAGAATCATACTACTCGCAATCTACGCGGTGTTGTCTACTGGATATTTGTCTTATGGACAGAGTTATCCAAAGGAAGTAAAAAAATTACTTCAAAAAGGAGATGAGTACATGGATATCGAAGATTACCAGAATGCATTGCCAAATTATTTGCAAGCAGAAAAACTGGTACCTAAGGATCCTGCGATCAGCTACAAAGCTGGAAAATGCTTGTTCGAATTAAGACACGAAACAAAAGCACTTCCTTATTTGGAAGCCGCTAAGAAAGGCGATATCGAAGATCCTGAATTTGGTTGGATGCTTGGCTCTGCTTATCATAAAGATCACCAGTTCGACAAAGCAATCGCTGTACTGAAGCAATACCGGACGCTAGTAAGTCCTAAAGACAAGGAAACACTGGAAGAAGTTGATCTTTTGATCAGCAACTGTATGAATGGGAAAACAATGGTGCAAAATCCTAAATCAAAAATCACGATTAAAAACCTTGGGCCTGGTGTAAACTCTGTATTTAACGATTATGCTCCGGTAATTTCAGCGGATGAATCTACACTTATTTTTACTTCCAGACGTGACAACACTACAGGCGGTGCAAAATCAAATGAAGACAACGAATGGTACGAAGATATTTACCATTCAGTTAAAAGCGATTCTATATGGTCTACTGCTGTAAACATGGGACCAACCATCAACACTGCTTCACATGATGCCAGTGTAGGGCTTTCTCCTGACGGACAAGAGCTATTCGTATACCGCGCTACTCCTGCCAATGGCGGTGACTTGTACATCAGTAATCTTACCGGTACAGTTTGGAGCGAGCCAAAACCATTGGACAATAACATCAACACTCCATACTGGGAACCAAGCGCCAGTACTACTTCTGACGAATCAATTCTATTCTTTACCTCTAACAGAAAAGGCGGACTAGGCGGAAGAGATATTTATATGTCGAGAAAACAGACCAACGGTGAATTTGGTCCTGCTATCAATCTTGGTCCGAAGATCAATACTAAATATGACGAAGATTGTCCTTTCATTCACCCTGATGGAAAAACACTTTACTTCTCCTCCAAAGGACATAAGTCAATGGGCGGTTTTGATATCTTCTCTACTACTATTGACCTTGCTACAGGTAGTATCAATTCAGAGGTAGAAAACATCGGGTACCCAATCAACACTGCCGATGACGATGTGTTCTTTGTATGGTCTGCTGATAACAAAAGAGCTTATTTCGCTTCAGAAAGAGAAGGTGGATACGGAGAAAAAGATATTTACATGCTAATCCGTGAAGACGCAGATGCAGACCTTGCAGTATTGAAAGGAAAAATTATTTCCTGTGATACTAAAAAACCTGTAGCCGCTACGATCATCGTAACGGACCTTACCACACAGCAGCCTGTAGGTATTTATAATTCAAATGCTAGCTCAGGAAAATACACCGTAATTCTTCCTGCGGGTAAAAACTATGGTATCACCGTGGAGGCAAAAGGATATTTGTTCTATTCTAAAAACATCGATATTCCAAAACTTGATCACTATGTAGAATACAACGATGAGATCTGTCTGAACAAGCTTAAGAAAGGAACTACGATCGTATTGCGCAACGTATTCTTCGACGTAGACAAGGCTACTCTTAGAAAAGAATCAGAAGATGAACTGGAGCGTTTGCAAAAGATTCTCGAGCAAAATCCTGAGATTAAAGTGGAGATCGACGGCCATACAGACAGCGACGGAAGCGACGAGCACAACTTGAAACTTTCCGATGCGCGTGCCAAGGCAGTGGTAGATTATCTGATCACTAAAGGTATCAATAAAGATATGTTGAAATGGAAAGGTTACGGAGAAACACAACCTCAGGTACCAAACGATTCTCCTGAAAATAAACAACTCAACAGGAGAACAGAGATCAAGATCCTGGAAGAGTAGAATAGGATATTCAGATTTTAAAACTTATAGAATAGAAAAGCCCCGATAGATCGGGGCTTTTTTTTGAACCTTTATTTATTGGATTAGAAGATTTACAGGATTGTAATTTTGAGATTAGTGGGAGTTGTCATCCAGGAGGAAACTTGTGAAATAGAAATTCAGAATATTAATTTTTAAACGGAAGTAAATAGACTAGCAGAAAATTTAAGCTCTGCATTCGCCAGTTGGCGGGCTCCTCCGGAATGACAACTTTTAATCATTTTAGATGTACCCTTACATATTTTATTAACTTTCAAAGAGGATACCGTCATTGCGAGGAATGTCGCCGACAGGCGATATGACGAAGCAATCCGTTAGCTACGTAGCAACAGTGTCATAGGCTTCGTAGCTAACGGATTGCTTCACAAAGGTCGCTATCGCTCCCATTGTTCGCAATGACGTTATTTCTTTTCTTAAAATAGTAATAAAATTTGTCAGGGTACATCTAAATCATTTTAATCATTATCAAATACCAACTCTTCAATCTCATACAAACAAAAAGCGTCCAATATTTCTACCAGACGCTTTCCGTGTTTATTATTATTAATCAAAACTAAGCATAGTTGCTCAACATCACTGGCATTACCAGCATCAGGATGTCTTCATTATCATTCTTATCAGAAGGAGTGATCAAACCTGCTCTGTTTGGTGCCGACATTTTAAGATCGATCACGTCGCAGTCAAGGTTGTTTAGCATTTCAATCAGGAACTTCGCGTTGAAGCCGATCTCCATGTCTTCTCCTTCGTATTCGCAAGAGAGACGCTCGTTTGCTTCGTTAGAGAAGTCGAGGTCTTCTGCAGAAACCTGAAGCGCACTTCCTGCAATTTTCAAACGCACTTGGTAAGTGGTTTTATTTGCGTAGATAGAAATACGTTTGATAGAATTCAAGAAATCTGTTCTGTTGATTGTAAGTTTGTTTGGATTCGATACAGGAATCGCATTTTCATAATCAGGAAATCTTTCGTCGATCAGACGGCAGATCATTTTTACGTTGTTAAAGCTGAAGAATGCATTGGATGAATTGAACTCAACGTTTACAACTGTATTTTCAGAAGGCAAAGACGCTTTCAGGAGCATCAATGCTTTTCTTGGAAGGATCAATGTATTAGCACCATCGGAATTGATATCTGCTCTTTTGAAACGGATCAGGCGATGGCCGTCAGTTGCTACAAAGGTTCCGCTTTTTTCTGTAAGGGAAAGATATACACCTGTCATCGCAGGCTTAAGTTCATCTGTACTCGCAGCGAAGATAGTGCTGGAGATAGCGCGGCCCAATACATCGGAAGAAATATCTACCGAAGAACTGTTTTTTACCGCAGGTACTTTTGGAAAATCCGTTGCGTTCTCTCCGGAAAGCTTATAACGTCCATTGTCAGAACTGATCTCAATGCTGTAGGTTTCCTGATCAATAGTAAAGGTAACAGGCTGCTCCGGCAGGTTTTTCAGGGTGTCCAGAAGGATACGCGCAGGAACGCAAATGCTGCCTTTTTGCTTGGCTTCTACAGGAAGCTCAGTGATCATGGAAGTTTGAAGATCGGAAGCATAGGCAGTAAGTTTACTGTCGGCTACCTCAAAAAGAAAGTTTTCCAAGATCGGGACCACCGGGTTGGTCGTGATCACTCCGTTGATAGAAGTTAATTGTTTTAATAAAGTAGAGGAGGAAACAACAAATTTCATTGTAAAATCTTATTTAGTAGATTGAAAAACAGACTTAATAGATTGTATACTAAGTGCGAATTTAACCCAAAAGTAAACATTTAGACTATTATATAAACCACAAGCGTTCAGAAGTTATCCACCTCTGATGTGCATAGATGATAAGAACCATTTGAAGTGAAATACCTTATTTCAGATGCCAGATAATGAACATAATATAAAAATGACCGATCTTATCTGGTATCCTGTATCTTACTGGATTTCTAAAATTATTGTTTATTAGTAGTGTCCTTTGGCTGAGGTACTTGTATATCACTTTTGATTACTACAAGAGCCTCCGAATAGCTTGGATCATTGCTATAAACAGTTACCGACTTGCTATCCTGACCCGATTTTCCAGTCGAATTAAAAGTGACTTTTAAGTTTGTCTTTTCTCCAGGTTTCAGTACTGTTTTTTCCGGTTCCGAAGCTGTACAGCCACAGCTTGCTTTCGTTTTGTAAATGATCAGGTCTGATTTGCCATTATTGGTCATCACAAAATTGGTGCTTACCAAGTCCCCTTGCTTGATCGTACCAAAGTTGTGCGTGCTGCGATCAAAGCTTAGCTTCGGCGCTTTCAAGGAATCTTCGCGGCTCATAGGAGGGAAGTATTGATTGATATTGGCAATCACGTAAAGTTTTTTAACTGCGTTGACAGAATCATCAGTCGTAAGCTCGATCAGATCATACACATACCCCAAATCATTTTTTGCTTTGGCATCGTAGGTCACTTTGATCACGCCAGTATCTTTTGGGTTAAGGCTGAGGGGGGATACTTTAAGTGAAATATAGGAGGGTAGCTTAGTAGGATTTACAATATTGATCTTCTTTTTACCATCGTTATATATGCGGAACTCTTTAGTGACGGGTTCCTTGGTAGTGATGGTATAAAAATTCAGGTAATCGCTGCTCAAACGTAAGTTACCGTTTTTAGTAGGAAAAAGATCAGAAACAGTTTTCGGTCTTGGTATTACATTGCCTTTGATGGTAAGCATTTCCACACCGGCTTCATTGCCCATGGAATAAGATACACTCAGGTTTTTAGTAAATGCATTCGGACGATTGGTCGGATCGTATTGTGCTTTCACATAGCCCGACTGTCCTGGCTCCACCGCTGCATGCGTCCAGCTGGGCGTAGTGCAGCCGCAGGAAGCTTGCACGTTGTTGATCGTGATGGGAACATTGGTTTTGTTGGTGAATTTAAATTCATAACTCACTTTACCACTTTCTTCTTTGATCACACCGAAATCGTAGACCATTTTTTCAAACCCGATCTTTGAAGTCTGTGCAATAGCCGACAAACTGATAAGTATAATCGGAAGAAAAGAGAAGATCGAAAGAATTTTTCTCATAAAAATTAATTTTTGTATTCCTGGATTGCTTTTATCAACAGATCATTTTCTTCCTTGGTTCCTACGGTGATCCGCACGCAACCCTCGCAAAGGATAACCTTTGAGCGGTCGCGGGTGATGATCTTTTTGGATACCAGAAAGTCGTACAATTTCTTGCCGTCTGCTGTTTTTATCAAAACGAAATTTGCGTCGGATGGGTATATTTTTGTAATAGTTTTTATTTCAGAAAGTTGATTTACAAGTTTGGTACGTTGGAAAAGAATTTCCGCTACCATGCCTTCTTTTTTCAATACATTGCCAAGCGCTTCAAGCGCGAGCTCCTGGGTCAGTTGATTGATATTGTAAGGAGGTTTTATCTTGTTGATCACGGCAATGATCTCCTCAGAAGCATAAGCAATACCAAGGCGCAAAGCTGCCAGCCCCCAGGCTTTTGAAAATGTTTGCAACACAACCAGGTTTGGATATTGATCCAGTTTGCCGATAAAAGATTTATATTGAGCAAAATCGATATAGGCTTCGTCAATTGCCACGAGGCCATTAAAGGAACGCAATATTTTTTCTACACTCTCCGGGTTCATGCTGTTGCCGGTAGGATTGTTAGGTGAGCATACAAAGATCATCTTGGTGTGTGCGTCTACAGCGGCAAGCACTTTGTCGGCCTGAATCTCGAAGTCAGTACTGAGGGGTACTTCTTTTATCCGGATGTCGTTGATATTAGCGCTTACTTCATACATGCCATAAGTAGGAGGCATGGTGATCACGTTGTCTGCACCTGGTACACATACCGCACGGAATAAAAGATCAATGGCTTCATCGCTTCCGTTCCCTAAAAAAATTTGGGAAGGTTTTACTCTTTTTAATTCCGAAAGACGTTCCTTCACTTCTTTTTGCAATGGATCTGGGTAGCGGTTGAAATTTTCTTTGGTTACCGACCCGATCGGGTTTTCATTGGCATCAAGGAAAATTCCTTCATGTCCATTGTATTCGTCGCGCGCAGAAGAGTAGGGTTTCGTTTTTTTGATGTTCTCGCGGAGTATATTATTTATATTAAACAAGTTTGTAATGATTTAAGATTTGCAAATTACGCTATATTTGATGGAAAAACAATTTGAACTTTTTTTTGCAAATATGCGTGGTGTTATTAAATTCATGCTTATATTATATTAATTAATGAAAACGTTTAAGAAGACATACACCATAAATGCACCAATGGATGAAGTGTATGAAGCGTTGGTAGAGCCAGAGATAATCAGGGAATGGTCGGGAGCGGAAGCAGATATGGATATCAAACCGAATGGATCGTTTTCCCTATGGGGCGGTTCTATCCACGGAGTGAACCTTTATATTACTCAGAATCAAATAATTCAAGATTGGAAAGAAGATATTTGGGAAGATTATTCCCGTGTTACTTTCAACCTCTCTGAAAAAAATGGCGTCACCACGATCGACCTTATCCATGAACTGATCCCCAACAGGGGCTTCGCTTCTATTGTCAAAGGTTGGGATGAATATTATATGGGCCCATTGAAAGCGCTTTTGGAATCGTAGACAAAGCAGATCTGAACGATCTGCTTTTCTAATTTTAACTTTCTCTCAACTCTAAAAATCTGTCCAAGCAATGTGTCCATGATTCAGATTGAAAATCTCAGCTATTCTTATAAAAAGAAATTAGTGTTCGAAGACCTATCAGTGAATTTCGAACCCGGAAATATTTACGGACTGCTTGGCAAAAACGGCACTGGTAAAAGCACTCTCTTCCGCAACATCTGCGGATTACTCAAACCCAAACAAGGTAAGATCACCGTATTCGGCTACTCCACAATGGAGCGCAGTCCAGAGATGCTTAGCAAATTATTTCTCCTGCCCGAAGAATTTTTTGTACCTGCTGTATTGGTAAAAGAATTTACCCGCACACTATCACCGTTCTACCCTCGGTTCAGCCACGAAGATTTTACAAAACTTCTTACCGAAATGGAAGTGCCGCATGATCAACGCATGGATCGGATGAGCATGGGACAAAAAAAGAAACTCCTGATCGCTTTTAGTCTCTCTACAAATACAGAACTTTTGTTGATGGACGAACCTACAAACGGCTTGGACATTGTGAGTAAAACACAATTCAAAAAAGTAATGAGCTGTATAGCAGGCTCGGACAAATGTATTGTGATCAGCACGCATCAAGTGAAAGATATTGAAGACCTCGTAAACAGGATTTGTGTGATAGACAAGGGGAAAATATTATTCAACGAATCGATTAATACCATAGGACAAAAAATTTCTTTTCTTCAAAATGCTCTTGCTTCTCCGTCGGCAGAAATTATTTTCTCAGAAGAAACATTGCACGGTGTTTCCGAAATGATTTTGAACCGTTCCGGAAGTGTCTCTAAAGTAGATATGGAAATGCTCTATAAAGCAGTAATGGTCAAACCGGAAGAAATGAATAAACTTTTTAAAGCATGAGTAAGACGCTAAAATTTTCGAGGCTTTCGTTGCTGCTTTCCAATCATGTAGTGGAAAATAGGCAGAAGTATCTTTTGTATACAGTCGGAATGTTCTTTCTGGGATTGATCGTTTTTCTGCTTATTTATTCTATGGAAAACTTCCATGGCAGGTATTACAATCCCGATACTACTAGTCATGATTATGTATATATGTATTCCAAATTTACGGAATGGGAAACTATACAAATGGTCCTGTACTTAATCGGTTTGTTTCTCTTCGGAGGTATTTTTGCTAGCATTAGTTTTGTGAATTTTTCAAACACAGCGGAAAGTATTTTCTATATGAATAAACCCGCTTCTTATTTAGAAAAATGGCTGGCTGAATTTTTGGTAAGAATATTTCTGTTTTTTATTATCTACAACATTATCTTCAGTATTTTAAATATACCGTTTACTTTTTTAGTTAGGGCACAGGAATGGCACAATATAAGAGAGGCGCCTCTGGCAGGAGAGTACTATTATGTATCAAGAATTTTGTATGCATATCTTTTCACCGCCGGCGAGCATGAAATATATTGGGGAATATGCAGTGGCTATTTTTCAGTTGTAGGGTTCTTTATGTACGGAGCAGCCTGGTTCAATCGTTTCTCTTTTTTCAAAACGCTTATCCTCGCTTTTGTGATCGGTGCTATTTTCGCGTTTTATGCGTTAGTACTCGATAATATTCTGAGGTTACCAGATGGATGGAATTATAATTTTCCGTTTTCCGCTAGTTTGTATAATGATGATGGATTGAAATACGAAGCAACGTTTAGTACTACTTCTCTACTTATACTACTATATAGCTTGCTGATTTTTGTGCCAGTTGTATTGATGTATTGTTCTTATCTTAAGCTAAAGGAGAAAGAAATATGAAAAGATCTACTATTCTCTTTACCGTGAGTATATTTCTGCTTATGCTTATTCCTTTGGCCATGTATTTAGCTATGTATATTAAGATTAAGAATGGCAATTATATTGATATGGATGCAAAAGAAGCAGCTGGATATAAAAAAGAAAATTATGAAGGGACCTTATCAGAGATTGTACTAAATGGAAAATATAAAATTCTTCAGCTTGATTTTGTAGAAGACACCGTCAATTATATTCGGCTGGATACAACAGCTGCCAAATATATTTCTTATAAAATTGAAAACGGAGTACTTGCCATACAGTATGATTTTAATAAAGATAACGCGGAAAATAAATTGATTTCAAACGAAGAAGGAGAATACAATACTGAAAGGGTGATTTCTGTTCATGCTAAATCAATTTTTAAAAAGATCGAGGCAAATGGAACTAACATATCTCTTAAAATAAAAACAGACGAATATTTTAGCGGTGACCTTGATTTTTATTTAAAAGATGCATCATGGGTTACCCATACGATGAGTGACGATATTCATATTGATCGATCTGTAATGATATCAGTACCGCATAAAATAAATATGAAATTATTTAACACGGAAATAAATGCGAATTTTTCTTTTGTGAAAGAATTGAATATTGAAATGAGAAACTCAACGATTTTAAACAAAGAATATGAAAGCTATCTGGTAAAAGATTTCGATCATATGGATCTCACCTTAGACGAAGATAGCCATTACGAGACTGATGTACATTTGCTGAAAAAAATGAGTATTCACTATATAAAATAAATAAAAAAGTCCTGAAGAAATTCAGGACTTCTTTTGTGAAGATCTACAGGTTTATTTTCCCCATCGATCCTTCATCGTATTCTTTTCCCGTCACGGCCGCCTTTACCATATTGAAGAGCACAACCATTTTGCTGGAACTGCTTTCCCAATACTTGGCTTCTGTAGGAATTATTTTGATCAATACCATGTCAGGATCATCCAACCCTTCCGGAAACCAGGCTTTCATGGTAGGATTCCAGAGCTCTTTCATCTTTTCTTTGTCGTAAGAAATATCTCCCTTGCCGTGGATCATTAAATAAATATTCTTTTTCTCATCAATGATCACTACAGAAACTTGTTCGTCGTGTTCAAGCTCTTCCACCTTTTGCGACATTACTTTGGCAAAGAACCACATGGTGCCGTCCGGCTCTACCTTAGTAATTCCCATTGGTCGTCCCGCCAGCTCTCCGTTAAAACGTTCGTGTGTGATAAGCATACAGGTATGTACTTCTTTCAATAGTTCTACCAACCTATCTACTTCTGGATGTTCTTCCTTTTTCATAAAAAAAATAGTTTGAGTGAATTGATTTTGCCTCTAAAAACAGCGATGAGGCATTTCAAAAAATACCTCATCGCTCTCGGCTGTAAAATTATGGCGAAACTTCAACCGATATATTTGTAATTGATTCAAAGATCAGCAAAACATATGGCTCTGTATTTACATAGGTTTATGAATCTGTTACAGTTTTCACATGGGGAGGGTACGGACGCTGGATGCATCCCGTATCTAAATTCTTCAACCATTAAGCACCTCACGAATAGCCGCTGTTTTCACGGCACACTCCTCATATTCCATCTCTGCGGAAGAAGAATACGTGATTGCACTACCCACCTGGAAGGATAGCGTGCATGCTGCCTGATTGTAAAGCAGGCTACGGATCACTACATTGAAATCAAAATCCATTTCAGGACTGAAATAACCGACTGCACCAGAGAAAAGTCCGCGCTTGCTTTCTTCATACTGTTCAATCAATTCCATCGCACGTACCTTCGGAGCGCCTGTCATACTTCCCATCGGAAAAGCGTCGCGGATCATATCTATCGGGTGTACGGAAACAGGGAGCTCCGCTACGATCGTAGAGATCATTTGATGTACTTTAGGAAAGGTATATACTTTGCACAACTCTTCCGCCTGCACAGAGCCAGCTACTGCACTGCGGGAAAGATCGTTTCGAACCAGGTCTACGATCATCACATTTTCTGCGCGTTCTTTCGGATTGTTTTCCAGCGCTGTTTTAACCAATTCGTCTTTTTCAGGATTGAGTTCTCTTTTGGCAGTGCCTTTGATAGGCTGAGAAATAATTTTTTGTTTTTCTTTTTTTAGAAAACGTTCAGGAGAAGCCCCGATCAAATAATGTTCTCTTATTTTAACATAAGAGGAAAAAGGCATGGGCGAGATCTTATTCAATTTCTGATACACTGCCAAAGGCGAAAGTTTCACGCCACGGCCGAAATATTCCATGCAAAAATTTATCTCATAAAGATCACCTTCTTTGATGTGTTTACGAATAAGATTGATCTTTTCAATATACGCTTCACGCGAGATCTTCTGCTGCAAACCTGTGATTGCAGAAATAGGCGATAGGTCGATGTTTTGCCGATTGATTGCCTGGTAAATTTTTTCCGGATCGTCGTAAGATTGAATAATGATTTTTTCTTTTTCAAAAAAAATAAGATGCTCAGGAACAAAAAAAGAAATAGGTGCAAAACCTATCAGATCTTCGTGATTGCTTTGCAGTAATTCGATTTCATTTTTAAGATCGTAAGAAAAATAACCAAACGTCCAATCGCGGTTCTGATCAAGAAATTTTTTTAGTGCGTCAAAATTATTTTCTGGTTGTGCCTGTAGCTCTTTGTAGGTGCCGAAAGCCAGCACATGAAGAAAGGCCTTGTGAGGATATCGATAGTCGTTTGGGTTCAGATATACCGCATGCAAATATTGGTCGGCAAATGAAAGTGCTTTGTCAACAAAACCAGGTTCAGGTAAAAAAGAAAACGTTTTTCTCACGTTAATTTTTCAATTCATTCAGGGCAGCTTTTGCCTTGTTGTCAATACTATTTTTATATTCGTAATTTTTGTAATTCAGTGCATTGTTGAATTGCCGGATCGCTTCTTCTTTTTCGTTACGACTTTGATAGATATATCCCAACTGTAGTGCAGAGTTGGGCGCAAAATAATAATTTTCCTCAGCCGATAGCTCAATCGTTTTTTTGTAATATACGATTGCATCATTGAGTTGTCCGGCTTTGTGGTAAAGCCGGGCGGTGCGGTATAAGTATTCCAGTTTTTCTCTTTTGGTATAAAACTGGTTCATCGAAAGCGTCTTCATAAGTTCAAACGCTGAAGTGTAGTAACCTCCGTCTGTGTAAAGTCTAATCTTAGTCAGTATTTTGTTGGGGATTTCACGGTTTTTAGCAATGCGTTGTGCGTGTTTGTCTGAGTCGTAGAGCTCGCGGCCATTCTGAAGAATCTTGTCGAAGTAAGGAAAGGCTTGTTCATCTTCATCGTTGAGCCAATATGTGAGAAAGATCTTGAAGTAGGCATCCTTCACAGAGTTTTGTCCTCTGAAATGAGTAATAAAATGATTGTAATATTCGCGCGCCTCGAGGTATTCGCCTTTGTATAAATGTAATTCTCCTAGCAAAAGATCTACGTGAGGAAAATAAATAAGATCGTTGCCCACCGGACGATTGCTGATAACTTTCAATGCTTCGTCTGCATGCGAATTCTTAGTAAGAATGGCTGCATAAAGATAGCAGATCAAAAGGTTGTCGGAATAATTCTGATAAAGCTTAGCGGCGTCATCGAGTTTTCCTTTATGTGCATGAGTAATATAATTTTCTACTACTACTTTAATTATGAAAGCTTCCTGGCGAAATGGAGTGTTGGCGTTGCAAACTTCGTTGAGTTGCTCTATTCCTTTATCTATGCTTCCTTCCATACCTACCAGCGACAATACCCAATTGTAATTGGAAGGGATCGAACCGATCAGCACATTCAGAAGTCCCATTGTTTTTTTATTGGGAACAAAATCAGGAAACTCTTTAATGTTTTGTTCCAGTAAGCGATAGGCGCTTCGTATATTCAGCATTGCATTGAATTCATCTCCCATTTTTAATTTTACAAAAGCCCATTGCAACTTGATCTCGGCTTGAGTAAAACGATAGTAAGGCGAGTTTTTTTCTAGCTTTTGAATTTTATCCAGGCGGATGCTTTCATTAGGCGAAAGTGTATTATAAAGTTTGGCATCTTCGGAAAGAAAGATCCTGATGGCATCAGAATAATTGGCCAGAAGAATATTGATACCATTGGAAGGATTTTCTTTCGTGCTTTCGTTGACCAGCTTTTGTCCTTTGTCTATATGTAGTGATAAAAAAGCGGTATAGGCTGTTTCGTTTTTGGGAGTGAAGGTGAATTCGGCAAAAGAAAAAATAGGTTGTAAAAAAAGCAGTATAAAAAAAGGGTGGAATATAAACGCCACCCTTTTTGTTGTCTTGGAAATGTTGATCTTAAAAATCAATTATTTTTTGATTAGCTCGGAAACATTCATTTCTACGTGAGAGAAGATCCTTCCGCAATGTTCGCAAACAATAATTTTCTTTTTCTCACGAATGTCTACTTGTCTTTGAGGAGGCACTGTATTGAAGCATCCGCCGCAAGCGTCTCTTTTTACTGGTACCACAGCCAGACCATTGATCGCGTTAGCTCTGATCTTGTTGTAAGAAACCAGCAAACGCTCTTCGATCATTTTAGCTTGTTTCTCTCTCTCTTTGATCAGTTTTGTTTCTTCTTCTTTGCTCTCGTCGGTGATTACTTCCAGCTCTTCTTTTTTAGTTTTAAGATCTTTCTTTCTTTCGGAAAGAACTTTCTTAGTACTAGTGATTTCTTCGTTTTTGCTTTCAATCTTGAAAGCAGCTTCTTTTGCTTTTTTCTGGCAAACCTGGATCTCAAGTTGTTGAAGCTCTATTTCTTTGCTGATCGCCTCGTACTCACGGTTGTTGCGTACGTTCTTTTGTTGCTCAGCATATTTTTTGATCAGCTTTTCAGCTTCTTTAGCAGTCTGCTTGTAAGTGTTAATATCTTCTTCCAGCTTCACAATTTCTGCTTCAAATCTTTTCACTCTTGCATCATACCCTGCTAGTTCATCTTCCAGATCTCTTACTTCTTCAGGAAGATCACCTCTTACCTGAATGATCTCATCTAATTTTGAATCGATAGATTGTAATTTTGCGAGTGCTTCGAGTTTTTGTGCTACTGTAGTTTCCATTAAATAGTTATATATAACTTATTGGGTTTGTATCAATTTTAGATAAACGGACTGCAATATTACTAAATTTTTCAATTAAAAAATCATAAATCAAATCTTTTGTGTAAACTTCACTTTCATAGTGCCCTATATCGGCAATAACGATCTTATTTTCAGCATCGAAAAATTCGTGGTATTTGAAATCTGCTGATACATAGATATCTGCACCTGTTCCGAGCGCATTTTTAAGCAAAAAACTTCCCGACCCGCCACATAACGCTACTTTTTTTATTTTTCTTCCTGTAAAGGCTGTATGGCGTATGCAAACCAGATTCATGCTGCTTTTAAGATGTTTCATAAACTCCTCCTCTGTCATCGATTCGGGCAGTGTTCCTACAGCTCCTGAACCTACTTCGGCAAATTTATTTTCTAGCAGGAGTAGATCATAAGCAGGTTCTTCGTAAGGATGATTGTTGTAAAGTGCATTTACTACAGAGCCTTCCAGGTAGGAAGGAAAGATCACTTCTATTTTTTTCTCTTCCACAGTTTCTTGTTTTCCGGAAGTTCCGATGGCTGGATTGGCTTTTTCATTGGGTTTGAAAGTGCCTGTTCCATCAGTTTGGTAGCTGCATTCGGAATAGTTGCCGATATTGCCGACTCCCGCTTTATATAAGGCTTGTAGAAGTTTATCTTTGTCTGCCAAAGGAACAAACGTGACCAGTTTTTTTAAAATTTGTTTTTTCGGCGCCAATATTCTCACATTTTCCAACCCTATTTTTTGAGCGATCTTAAAATTGACACCGCCAGCTACATTGTCCAGATTTGTATGGATCGCATAAAGAGCAATATCATGTTTAATAGCCTTGAGGATTGTTCTTTCTATATAGTTGTTTCCATTAATTCTCTTCAATCCTCTGAATATAATAGGATGATGCGAAACAATAAGATTGCAGTTCTCACGAATTGCTTCTTCCACTACTGTTTCCAGGCAGTCTAGACTGATCAGAATGCCTTTCACTTCCTGCTGCATATGCCCGGTGATCAGGCCGCTGTTGTCATACCCTTCCTGATAAGCCGGCGGAGCGATGGTTTCAAGGTATTGAACGATTTCTTTTACAAGCATTTTAATTAAAATCTTTAGGTAACAAAGTTAAGATAATAAAACAGTTCTGAAATTTCAGCCGGAAGAAAGAATTCTATTTGTAGTTATTATTTTCCGTCTGGTTATATTGCTTTAAATTTATTCTGTATGTTAAAATTTTTGCTACTTCCTTTTTCAATCTTATATGTTTTCATTATGCGTGTAAGAAATTATTTGTATGATACAGGCAGAAGAGGTTCGATCCAATTCGACGCCAATATCATCGCAGTAGGCAATCTCACGGTCGGAGGGACGGGCAAAACTCCTCATATTGAATATTTGATTCGATTACTAAAGCAACAGTATAAGGTAGCAACATTGAGCCGCGGTTATGGAAGAAAAACCAAGGGCTTTATCATTGCAGACGAAAGAAGTTCCGCACTTACTATTGGCGATGAACCTTATCAATATCAACTGAAATATGGAAATGAAATTACGGTAGCAGTAGGAGAGGAGAGAGCCTTAGCTATTCCATCTATTTTGTTAGAAAAACCGGAAACCCAGGTAGTATTATTAGACGATGCTTATCAACACCGAGCTGTTCGCCCTTTGATGAATATATTGCTGTCAGATTATAATCGTCCTTTCTATAATGACTTCGTACTTCCTGCAGGTCGTTTGCGTGAGTCAAGAAACGGGGCAAAAAGAGCAGATGCCGTAATAGTATCGAAGTGTCCGGATTCGCTTTCTGAAAAGGAAGAAAATGAAATCCGGGAGAAGATACTTCCTTATATTAAAAATGACACGCCCGTGTTTTTCACAGGGATTAAATATAGTGCGCCACAGGCTGTTTTTGATTCTGAGCTAAAGTGGCAGGGGAAAAAAGTAGTTTTATTTACAGGACTGGCCTACGCTGCGCCATTGGTGGACTATATACAGATGACATTTGGATTGGAGGAACAGATCAGTTTTCCTGATCATTATTCTTATAAAAAGGAAGATGTTCGAAGGATTATTAAAAGATTTGAGCAATTAAATCGAAATGATGATCATATTTTGATGACAACAGAAAAAGATATGGTGAAATTTCAGGATTCAGTCATGAAAAATGAATTGAGAGGGAAACCTTTTTTTTATATTCCTATAGAAATATATTTTTTAAAAGAGAAAGAGAAATTCGACCAGCTTGTATTAGAAAAAGGAATTGCTTTTTGACAAATATATTAACCTCCAACACTAATGTTTTAGTACTACGAACTATTTGACTGTTTTCTCGGACTAGTTGAAACATAGATAATGTATGGGGTATTTAAAAATGCTTTTGGAATAAGAGAAAGAAAAGATTTTTATTTTTTTTTAAGCTTATATGATTGATCTTCAATACATGTTAATAACTCTCAAAAATATTTTTTAGAAATGTTTTGCATTTGAAATTCGTTCCTATACCTTTGCACTCCCTTACGACAACAACGGGGACAAAAAGGAGAAAGAAGTTCTCTTTTTTAATTAAAAAAATGGCTGATTAAGCTACAATTAATTGACCCGAAAGGAGAGATTAAAAAGTTCTTTGACAAGATGTTTTAAGAAGGAATGACGAATTAAACTTAGTTAATTTTAAGGAATTGACTAGGACTTTGAATAGAATTAGAGGTTCAGGATCCGACAGACACATTAGCTAAGCGATACACGACTTAAGTAGGTATTAGTTTAGTTCCGATCACACGAATTTAGTAGGTGATTGGTTAGATTTTACAATGGAGAGTTTGATCCTGGCTCAGGATGAACGCTAGCGGCAGGCCTAATACATGCAAGTCGAGGGGCAGCGCGGTAGCAATACTGGCGGCGACCGGC
>DATLOZ010000022.1:0-448228 GCA_035535995.1 Cytophagaceae bacterium | reverse complement strand
AATACGATGGAAAGCTGAAGAATGGAGAAATGATTACAATCACAATCGACCACATTCTGCATTAAATTATCAAACGCCAATGCAAAAAGTCAGTTGAAAAATCTCTACTTTTGAACGGCCCGAAAATAGGGGGAGCTTACATGTACCCGATCTTTGCTATCGATCAATTAGTATCAATTATGTGTGAATATAATGGTAGAGAAGATGGGGCATTCCTAATTATGTTAGTGTCATAACGGATTCGTTGTGACATTACTGTTTAGTACTTCATATGAATAACATGATTTTATGTGCTTTTAAGTCGGATTTAATTCCGATTTAGGGTTTTCATTGTTTAATTAATGTCAAATCAAGTAACCAATAGCTATGCTTAAACATAAACAATCGACCGTTCAAGGATATTTTCTGTGCTATTATATCCCCTCAAGGAATGATGTTACTATATTAAGTAACCTCCTGATCAGCTTTAAAAATAATGAACCAACGGACATTATAGACGAATTTTGTGAATGGGCAAGCACTGAATTATCCAAAGAAAAGATTAAGGTTAGCATTATAGTAAGAGCACTTCGAAGCAAAGAGACAAAGGTGAATACAGAAATAGCCTTAGACATTTTAGGTCATCGTTTAGCAACTTCTCTGGGCGCAAGCTATAAGCATGATATATTGAAGAAGACAAGATTCACTTATCCTTTAAAGAGACTTGAGTTTAACGAACGTCCAACTGAAATAAATAATACATATTATTTCGATTACGATTGTAGCGAAGAGGATTCTATTCTGATAATTGATGATATCTATACAAGTGGTGCAACTATTAGCGAAATAATCCGGTCGATAAGAGTAAAGGCTCCTGATATACCGATTTGTTTTTTCACTCTAGGGAAAACGGATTTCCAGTTTAATATGAATAAGAAAATTTTGCTACCTGGCTATATTTATGAAAGGAATATTGATAAATTAGAAGAGCCGGTAGGAGAATATGTGTATCTGTAGATTTTCGCTTTAACGTTTGAAATAAATGCAAAAGACCGATGACGAAATTATAGAAGAATTAATCGCAAGAGGAATTATAAGCGAAGCTTTGGGTAAAATCCTTACAAATAAAAAGCAATCAGTTTTAAAGTCTCTTGCCAGAGTAGCACTTCTCTCTTCTTATGCAGCCTCTGAAAATGCAAAAAGATCGGCTGTTCCTCTCATGATTGTAAAAAATAACGTACTATATCAAACCAGTCCCGGTGGAATAGAAATTTTTGTTAAAGACTTACCCAAACTAGGAAGAGTTCCTAAAAGATTTAATTTGAATAGGGTATAGTTTATCAAAAGCCGGATTTGCGGCGATCATCGCCGCAAATTCGGCTTTTGATAAACCGACTTTTATATAAGTGTCTAATAAGTAGCATATTATCAATAAGGCCGTTATAATAATTATTGTTATAAGTATAATAATGTTAATTATATTATACATAAATATGTATATTTGTATATAATAATTAACATTATGGAAAAGCGAAAAACGGTTCTATTACCATCTTCCCGTAAAGTTCTACAAGAACTAGGGGAAAATATCCGTTTAGCCAGGCTAAGAAGAAAACTTAGTGCAGAACAAGTAGCAGAACGGGCGGATATAAGTCGGCAGACCCTTGTGAAAATTGAAAGCGGGGCATCAAGTGTAGCCATGGGAAGCTATTGCCAAGTGCTATTTGTGTTGGGGCTTGATAAGGATTTATTGAAGGTAGCATCGGATGACATTTTGGGCAGGAAGTTACAAGACGCGGAATTGGTGGTGAAAGAGAGAGCGCCTAAACGGAAGAAGAAATCATGAGTACAAAAAAAGAAATATTAGTATACGCGCATTGGGAAAAATTTAAAGAACCCTTTCTCATTGGAATACTGTCGGCTATTCCGTCAAAAGGAAGAGAGACATTTTCATTTGAATACACAAGAGATTGGCTAGAGTCTGGTAATACTTATATGCTTGATCCAGATCTGCAATTATATGCAGGGCGTTATTTCCCAAAAGAAGAAAAACTCAACTTCGGTGCATTCCTGGATTCTTGTCCCGACCGTTGGGGAAGAGTCCTGATGGATAGGAGAGAAGCTGTTACAGCAAGAAAAGAAAAACGTCCGGTTAGAAATCTATTAGAGTCAGATTATCTGCTTGGTGTGTATGACGGGCATCGGATGGGAGCTTTGCGTTATAAGGAAAGTGAAGAAGGAAACTTTATGAATAATGATAGAACGATGGCTGCACCACCGTGGACATCCTTGCGTGAGCTGGAACATGCCAGTCTGAAATTTGAAGAAGATAATGTAGACGATGAAGAATATCTTAAATGGCTTGGGTTGCTTATTGCTCCTGGTTCTTCTCTGGGAGGTGCAAGGCCCAAAGCCAGCGTAGCCGATCCTAATAATCATTTGTGGATTGCAAAATTTCCGAGTATTAAAGACGATAAAAATGTAGGAGCCTGGGAGATGGTTGTAAATACGCTTGCAATAAAGACGGGATTAAATGTGGCAGAAGGAGAGGTACGTAAATTTAATAACCAATATCATACTTTTCTTACCAAAAGATTTGATAGAAATAAGAAAGGAGAAAGGATTCATTTCGCTTCTGCTATGACTTTGTTAGGTCATACAGATGGGGCCGGAAGTGATACAGGAGTTAGCTATCTAGAGTTGGTAGAATTTTTAATGCAGCACGGTGCTGAAATTAATACCGATCTTGAAGAGTTATGGCGAAGAATTGTATTCAGTATTTGCGTAAAGAATACAGACGATCATTTGAGAAATCATGGTTTCCTACTTACAGAAAAGGGCTGGAAGCTTTCTCCTGCCTATGATCTAAATCCTAATGAATATGGCACTGGTCTTGGGTTGAATATTTCGGAAAAAGACAACGCTCTTGATATAGACCTTGCAATGAGTGTAATTGAATATTTTCGTATTGAAGAAAAAAAAGCTAGTAAAATTATTAGTCAAACAAAGAGCGCTATATCGGAATGGCGTAAAGTAGCTGGTAGTATTGGTATCACTAAAGCTGAGCAGGATAGAATGTCCAGAGCGTTTGAGTGATCTTTTTAACTGTTAGCATAAAGGAATAGATTTTTAAAAATACGCTCAATAGCGTATTGCTTATAAAGCATCCTATTAGGTAATTTTACTGGATTATATAATACCTTATAAGTATTCCTAAAAATCCGCAGCCTTACCGTAATAAATTAATATAATGTCAATAAAGCACAAAACCTTTATCAGCTATCATCATGCTAATGATGAAAATTATAAAATTCAATTCAAGCGACTGTTCTCCGATATTCATGATGTAATTATCCCGTGGGATGTGGAAGTTGGAGATATTGATCCGAATTTAAAAGCAGAGGTTATACGACAAAAAATAAGAGATGAGTATTTATGTGATTCAACTGTGACAGTTGTATTAATTGGCAAAGAAACATGGCAACGAAAGCATGTTGATTGGGAAATATCGTCTAGCATAAGAGATACAAAACACAATCCAAGGGCCGGATTATTAGGGATTTTTTTGCCTTCATATTCATTTTTATCTAATGGAACTCATGATCCGAAAACAATTCCTCCAAGATTGCATTATAATGTTGAATGTGGATTTGCTAAACTTTATAAATGGAGCAATAATCCATTAGACGTTCAGAATTGGATACATGAAGCTTTTGAAAGAAAAAATAAGATTAACCCGAATAACTCATATTCTTTATTTGTGAATAATAGAACAGGTAATCAATGGCAATAAACGCTCTATAACTATGGAATTTTCACATTATCAAAACGAAGCAAAAAAGACGATACAGGATTATATCAAAGGGAAAGAAGCAAATAAACTAGTTCCATTTTTGGGATTAATCGGAGAAGCTGGTTCTGTTATTACTGAACTTAAAAAAAATTTAAGAGACGGGAATGCTTACACTAATTATAAGAATAAGCTTAAAGAGGAACTTGGCGATGTTCTATGGTATATCTCAACTATTGCTTCTCAAAACGAGATTGATTTGGAAGAAATTGCAACCAATAATATTGCAAAAATTAAAGATAGATTTGATTTAGAACATTCTGATAATTTTATCATTTATGATGCTGATTATCCGGAAGAGGAACAGTTCCCTAGGGAGTTTGAAGTACACTTTATTGTTCGAAATGAAAACGGAAAAGAAAAAGTAAGAATAATTAATAATTCTAGTGGAAAACAAATAGGCGATGATATATCTGATAACTCTTATTTAGAAGACGGTTATAGATATCATGATATTTTTCATTTTGGATATGTAGCCTACTTGGGCTGGTCTCCTGTAATAAGGAAACTTATGGAGATAAAAAGGAAGAGTGTTAATACAACAGATGAAATAGAAGATGGCGGAAGAGCTGGTGTAATAGAAGAACTGGTCAGTCTCTTTATATACAGCCATGGCGTAGATCATCAATTATTTAAATATAGTAATAGTGTTGATACTGAAATATTAAAAACAGTTCAAAAGTTGGTTAGTGGAATTGAAGTTAAAAGCTGTACGCAGAAACAATGGGAAACGGCAATTATAAATTCGTATAAAGTTTATGATGAGTTAAGAGTTAACAAAGGTGGACGTGTTTTAGTAAGTATTAAAAATCGTAAATTAATTTATTTGGGGAAAAATTAAATAACAATGGACGGTGTAAATAGAGCTTTAGAAGTAGATTATCTAATAGAGAAATCTATTCGTTTTTTTTCTCAAATATCGGATGATGATATCCCGTGTATATTTATTAGTTATCAAAGGAGAGATGAAGACTATGCTAGTGAAGTGGCAGAATATATAAAATCAAAACAACTAGATGTTTATTTTGATTTAGAAGATAATGATTTGAAATTACAGAATCAAATTGTGAATCCGAAGGAGGTAACGAATGCTATAAGAAACGGCTTGAATAAATCTCAATATATGATAGTAATTATTTCTCCAAATACAATTAGATCACCGTGGGTACCTTTTGAGGTTGGATATGCATTTGATGAAAAAGGCGACAATATGAAACTTTTAAGGCATAAAGAAATTAATAAAAATACAATTCCTGATTATCTTAAAGTAAAAGAAATGCTGCAAGGGTCATCATCGTTAGATGAATTCCTTAAGACAATTAGAAAAAATCATTTAATATATGAGAACCTTATGAAAAAAGGTGAAGAAGTTAAAACCTTCAGTGAGTATACTAATAATCCGCTAAATAAATATCTAGATAACGAATGAGATACAAAACTCCATTAGCTGTATATATAATTTGGCATCCTGATTACATCGAAGGTCAACAAATTGCGGATTACATATATTCTGTATTATGTCGAAATCCAGAAAAACCCTTAATACGCTCATTAGGTATTCCGGTTTATTTCCGAAATAAAAATTGTAAAGGAAAGAATATTCCCATAGATATTGATTTTAATGAATCAGAGTACGTTGCTATTGTTCCGTTAGTTTCGGACGAATTTGTTAATGATAAAAATTACGGTAATTATATAGACGAACTATATGATAAGTGTAATATCGAAAAAAATAAAAGGAGAATATACCCTGTTGCATTATCTAAGAATTCTTTTAATGTTTCTAGAAAATTTTCAGCTATTAATTTTATTCGAATAGATACAAGTAAAAGTATTGCTTGTGATGTAAATACAAGTGATGGTATTCTGCTACAAATTAAAAGTCCAATACTCCACGAGTTATGTCGCTTGCTTATGAATATGAAGAAGGGAAGCGATGAAACGGATTCGTTAACGGTTTCTCCTCCGGTTAAACTATTTATAAGCCATTCTAAACATGATGAGTCAAAGTTGGATGCTATAAAATTCAGAGATTATATTAATTCTCAAACACAATTAAAGACGTTCTTTGATGCTAACGATATTGCATATGGATCAAATTTTGGCGAAGAAATTAAGAAAGCTGCAAGCGAGTCAGCTCTTGTTGTTTTTCAATCGGATAGTTATGCTGATCGGGAGTGGTGCAGAATTGAAGTGCTTACCGCAAAATCAGAAGGTTGTCCCATCGTAATTGTTAATATAGTGCAGCATGGTGAAAAAAGAGCATTCCCTTACTTAGGAAATTCACCATCCATCCGATTTAAAGAAAATTATCAGTCTATTATTGATTTAACCTTAGAACAGGTATTATTCAATCAATATACCAGGAGATTTCTTGACTCATTAACTAATTTATATAACATAAAAACAGATAGAATACTCAGTAATACTCCTGAGTTATTTAATTTTATACAATTAAAAAAACAAAAAGTTGCTGAGGAAAAATATGCATTAGTTATTTATCCTGATCCTCCATTAGGTTCGGAAGAGTTGGATATATTAAATCAGTTAGATGATGATTTCATTTTTATAACTCCATTAATGCTTCCATCTATTGCAAAGAAGAATAAAAAATGAGCGAAGAACATAATATATCAAATATATCACAAGATTCAGGAAGTGGAGAGGCTTTAGTTCTTGGTAGGGAGGAGGTTTTATCCAGGAAATACTTCCTTAAAGGAAAAACTATAGGGATTTCAATTTCTGAAAGTGATAATCTTAATGAATTAGGTTATGGTGTTGCTCATGTTAAGGATGCCGTCATAGAAGTAGCGCGATATATCCTGGCATTAGGAGGAAAGATAGCTTATGGTGGTGATATGCGACAAGGTGGATTTACCGAATTGCTATTTGATTTATTAGCTTATTATAAAGCGGATAAAGAATTGCCTCCAAGTGATAGATTCTATAGTTATTTGGCTTATCCTTTGTCAACAACCCTATCAAAAGAAAAAGAAGCTGAGTTGAGACAAAATATTTCCTTTATTAAAGTTGATCCTCCAGCGGATTTAACAATCGAAAATCCTAAGTTATTTTTAAAACCTGATTCAACCGATAATCTTTACATATGGACAAGATGCTTGACTAAAATGAGAGAGCAAATGGAAGCGTCTTGTAACTCCAGAATCTTTATAGGAGGCCGTACAAAAGGATTTAAAGGTAAATGTCCTGGTATTTTGGAAGAACTTCTATTAGCAATAAAATATAAACATCCAGTTTATTTAATAGGAGCATTTGGAGGTATCACATCAGATGCTATAGCAGGATTGAAGGGTGAACGGCCGGATAGTTTATCCAGTAATTATTATGTGGATAGTGTTGAATATAATAATTTGTTAACTTTATATAATCAGAATCATCCCCATGATCTGATTGATTATTCTCATTTCATTTCCGTGCTTAATAATTTTGGACTTAAAGGATTATGTGAGTTAAACGGATTAACAGAGGAAGAAAATTTAAGATTGGGAACTACACCTCACATAAGTGAGATGGTATATTTAATTCTAAAAGGTTTGACGAAGAGTTTTACTTAATTAATCGTGAATAAAACATTGCAAATAGATAACAATTTTTTGATTCTTAATAAGAGATCAAAACCCAAACCAAGTGTTGTTTATGACACTTATTGGCGTTTTGCATCAGAAAGACAAAATATATTTTTTAAGAGATTCAATAATCTGAAATATCCATGGACAGAGGATAGTATTTTAGAACAACATAAATTCACCAATGTTTATCGTGCTACAGATAGAGTAAGTCAGTATTTAATTAAGAATGTTATTTATAAAGGTAATCAAGAACCTAATGAAGTTTTTTTTAGAATAATATTATTTAAAATTTTTAATCGTATTTCTACTTGGGAATTCTTAGAAAAGGAATTTGGAGAAATTAATTTTAATGATTATTCATTCAAGAAATATGATAAAGTACTCTCTGGATTAATGCAAGCTAAAGTCCCTATATATTCTGCAGCGTATATTATGGCTTCCGGTCAATCTACTTTTGGCCATCAGAAAAAGCATCAAAATCATTTAAAACTTATTGAATTGATGATTGAGAAGAATGTACCATATAAACTTCAACGTTGCAATAATATGGCAGAAGCATATGATCTCATTCTTACATATCCAACAATAGGAGAATTTTTGGCATATCAATATGTAACAGATTTTAATTACAGTATGTTAACTAGTTTCAGTGAAATGGAATTTGTACAAGCTGGCCCAGGAGCTCAGGATGGAATAGCAAAATGTTTTAGGGACTTTGGTAATTATTCTTTTGAAGACATTATAAGAATGATGTCGGATAATCAGGAATATGAATTTGAAAGATTAGGTCTTGAATTTAAAAAACTTTGGGGAAGAAATTTACAGTTGATTGACTGCCAAAATATATTTTGTGAGGTAGATAAATATTCTCGGGTAGTTCATCCTAATATAACTGGATATTCAAACCGTAAAAGAATAAAGCAAAAATTTATTTTTGAAGATAAAGATTCTATTGAATTTTATTTTCCTCCCAAGTGGGGCATTAACGAACTAATTCAAAATAACTATGGCAGACCAGCATAATATATTTATTAGTCATTATGGCAAAGATGATGAGCATGTACAATCTCTCAAAAGTAGGTTAAGAGAAAGTGGATATGAGGTCCGAAACTTTTCAGTTGACAGTAGCAATCATAAAGGAGGACGGAAACCGTCGAATGAAGTGGTAACACGTCTCTTGGAGATGCGAATTAGATGGTCTAAGACTTTCATTTGTTTGATTGGGCCCAGAACACATACGAGAGAATGGGTAGATTTTGAAATAAGAGAAGCTCAAAGACAGGGTAAAAGAATAATTGGAATTTATACTCATGGTAGTATGGAAACGGCTGAAGTACCGCCTGCTCTTAAAGAGTTTGCATCTTCTATTATTGGCTGGAATTCTATTGAAAAACTTGGAGAGTTAATTGCAGGACAAAATCTTCCATTTGAAGATCCTGACGGAAATATAGCAATCCCTATTTTTTCTAGACCTGATATTGGATGTTAAATGAAATTATATGCCTATAGACTTGACCATGATTATGGATTAGCCCCTAATCCATTTGCAGGATATTGCACGTTAGCAGTTTGTAAAACGAAAATAAGGCATAGTAGGAATCTAGAAATAGGTGACTGGATTATTGGAACTGGTTCAAAAGTTTTAGAAAGAAAATTTAAGAGGTCATTAGTGCATAGACTTATATATATCATGCAGGTTTCAGAGAAAATGACTTTTGAATCTTATTGGTTGGATCCTAGATTTCAATGCAAAAAACCAGTAATGAATGGATCGCTGATAACAATGTTTGGTGACAATTTTTATCATAAAGATGAAAATGGTGCTTGGATTCAAGAAAACTCAGCCCATTCAAATAGAGATGGTACATGCAATATGGACCATTTAAGACAAGATACAAACGGTGAAAATGTCTTAATAGCAGAACATTTTTTTTATTTTGGAAACTCCGCTGTTTCTATTCCTACTGAATTTCATGGAATTATTTGCAAAGGGATAGGACAAAAAATGTCAAAAGGACAAATCATAGATAATTTTATAGCTTGGGTAAAAAGAAATCATAATCCCGGGGTTAATGATACTCCTATAAATTGGCTTGAGTTTAGTCAATTGAATTTGGCATTTTAATATTCATAATCTATCCGAGCCATTTATTTGGAGGGATTCTTGAATGGGAGTTCTTCTTCTATTTCGTAAATAGGGAAATTATGCTTCCATATTTCTTTTATATTTTCAACTAGTTTTTGTCCAAACTTTTTCTCCATCTTTTTAGTATCAAAGTGATTTATACCTAATAATAGAGCGAATAAATCCTTGTAAATGGATTTATTATTACCTGTATAAGAATCAAAAATATTATGTTGGGTTATTATTTCTAAAAAACAAGTGCTTATATGTTCCCAATATCTTACTTCCTGCTCAATATTTAAATCTCTCTGAAACCCATCCATCCAATATTCCATTGAATGAGGATAACATAACCATAAAGAAGATCGAATAAGTCTAATGCGGGATATTAGATTCTCATTCAATTTAGAGTGTCTTATTGGACCTGGCTTAGTATCTGATATTTTTACTTTTTTTGTTTTCCACTTAATGTTTTCATACGCAAGTTTTTGGTGAATTAGACCAAATAGATCTGGTTTAACCACTTCTATAACTTTTATAGCAATGTCTTCTATAGATAAATCCTTAGTAGTTAATGCAAATTTATCAGCCATATATGGACTAAAGTTTCTAACCTGTTTTACATCAACATCTTTCCATATAGGAAGAAGAATATCACCTTTCTCTATTTCAAACGATGTAAAACTCCTAAGCTCATACTCAGTCCAATTCTTTTTAAAAAAAGCATCAGAAAGAACTATTAAGCCGAAATTTGAATTACCTATTCCTTTATCAATACTTCTGCTGATGCTACTTCCTATTCGTAATTCAAATTCATCATACCAAACGTCTAGACCATATGACTTAAGAAGTTCTGCTAACGGTCTCACAAAGCTATCTTTGTCTTCTGATGCATGACTTATAAAGAGATCTTTTTTTTTAGTATCTATATTTTGAATAGTTGGGATATGATTGGGTTTTTGATTTAAGTTTTGCTCCAATTCTTTGTCCGTTTCCTTATTATTTTTTTCCCTCAAATAATTGTTAATCTGGTTTTCTACATTTGTAAACTCTAGATAACTTTTAAAAATATCATCACCTTGTAAATGAATTTCTTTATATCCATAAATGCTATTCACCATTCCAGAAGCCGATCTATAAAAATTTCCATATCTGGATACAAGTTTTAATATTATAGAAACATTTAGTTCTCCAATATTTAAATCTTTAGCAATTTCCTCTGATGAAAACTTGTCCTTATGTGGTTCTTTGATAAGTCGGGTTCTCATATAACTGAAGATTTGATTTGCTTTATTGATTAGCTCTTCAGCCTTGGTTATTTTGAGAATTCCTAAAAATGTTATTTCATTATATTGATAAAATAGTTCATTAATTGAGTTAGGATTAAAAGTTGTAGTTAGAACTTGTGCGTCTATTAATTCTGCAAGTATACTTCTGTATGAATAAGGCTTACCTTTTATGATTATTTCATAACTTTTTTTAAGCCATTTAATTTGCTCTTCCGTTAGTTTAGTTTTAGGAATATTGATGTGCATATAATTAAATTTGAATCATCGAGTATTCTCCAATTAATAGGTCACCTTCTACAGATGCATTACCTATAAATACAGGTCCATTATTAACTACTTCCCATCTAAGCTCAAAAATATTATTACCCACATTAGTGATAGTAAGTAATGCTATTACCGGAACATTTTGTTCCAACCAAGTACTATTGTATGTTCCTTGGAAGTCATTACTAATTCCAATTAAATCTCCTGTATGTGTGAAAGATCGGCGTGGATTTATAAAATTGTTTGAATATTCTCCTACGAGATTTCCGCTTGTTGTTCTCCTAAAATAAAACCATCCTCGAAGCATCAGTTGATTTGTTTAATAGGTTAAAATAGTAAAAAAACTATTCTATCTATTTAGTCAGTTTACTATTTCTGTTCTCTTAAGGAATCAGATTTAAATAATTTTGGATTACTAACTGCATTGAAAAGTGGTACCAAAACATTATAGCCATGAGATAATGAAAAAATGTTTTACCTATGTTTAAACCAAAAAAAAGAGAGTTACAATTTTCATCGTAACTCTCTCATTTTCATGCGGAATGGACGGGACTCGAACCCGCGACCTCCTGCGTGACAGGCAGGCATTCTAACCAGCTGAACTACCACTCCGTCTCAAACCGGATTTCTCCGTTTTGCGTGTGCAAAGGTAGACCATTATCCGGTAAATCCAAACACCGAACTGGATTTTTTTAATGAAAAGCCTCTTTTTCGCTCTTTGGGATAGTAAAAAATTTACAGACAACTAGTTACACCTCTTCCCTGCGATATTTTAAGCTTTCACTGTATTCTTCTAATTATTTCTTAACTTTGCCCTCCATAAATTATATATACTTACAGTATGTACTTAGACTTCGAAAAACCCATAGCTGAGCTGGAAGCAAAGCTACAGGATATGCAAGTGCTTGCCACAGAAACCGACATGGATATGAGCAAGCAGGTCAAACAACTGGAGACCAAAATTTTAGAACTGAAAAAAGAAACCTATTCTAATCTTACCCGCTGGCAGAGAGTGCAGCTCTCCAGACACCCGGAGCGCCCTTACACTTTAGACTACATCGAAGGGATCACCGACAAATTTGTAGAGATCCACGGAGACCGTAATGTGAAAGACGACAAAGCCATGGTAGGCGGCTTCGCTGAGATCGGAGGAGAAACCGTAATGATCATCGGCCACCAAAAAGGACGGAAGACGAAAGAAAGACAAGTAAGAAACTTCGGGATGGCCAATCCTGAAGGCTACCGCAAAGCACTTCGCCTCATGAAAATGGCGGAGAAATTTAAGAAACCTATCGTCACCTTCATCGACACTCCTGGCGCCTTTCCAGGACTGGAAGCAGAAGAGAGAGGACAAGGTGAAGCGATAGCTCGCAACATTAAAGAAATGTTTATGCTCAAAGTGCCTGTGATCTGTATCATTATCGGAGAAGGCGCTTCTGGCGGTGCTCTTGGCATTGCAATTGGCGATAAAGTATTGATGCTGGAAAATACCTGGTACTCGGTGATCTCTCCGGAATCTTGCTCTTCCATTCTTTGGAGAAGCTGGGATCACAAGGAACAAGCTGCAGAAGCCCTGAAACTAACGGCCTCCGACATGCTAAAGTTTAAACTGATCGACGGTATCATCAAAGAACCACTAGGCGGCGCACACAACGATACGGCTACGATGTATGCGACAATTAAAAAGGTAATTCTTGATAACATCGCTTCTCTAAACGAAATAAAATCTAAAGAGAGGATCAACGAAAGAATAGAGAAATTTTCTTCTATGGGTGTATTCGTAGAAAAATAGTTTTTCATTCTTCACAATTATTTAAAGCTCCGCCGAATTTTTTGGCGGAGCTTTTTTGTTGTTATGCAAGATACCAGAAAAAATATCCGGGATCCGGCATCTGGTATCTTTCATCCAATAGTAAATACAATAATTTGAAACACTATGACCAAACTAGCGCTCATCACAGGAGCAAATAAAGGGATCGGCTACGAGATCAGTCTTGAGCTAAGCAAAAAAGGATTCACCGTACTGCTCGGCGCGCGCGATGCGCAAAGAGGAGAGGCCGCTGCGGCACAAATAAAAAAAGAAGGCGGAGACGCAATCTACCTCTCTCTCGATGTGAGCAATGAAGACAGCGTACGCCAGGCAAAAGATTGGGTGCAGGAAAAATATGGGAAACTCGATGTCCTTGTGAACAATGCAGGAATCATCAGCCACAAAGGATTGGTAGAAGTGGAAACAGAAGAAGTAAAGAACACAATGGAAACAAATTTCTACGGCCCGATGCGGATGAATCATTATTTTATTCCACTTCTAAAAAAGGGAAGCTCCGCCAAGATCATTAACATCTCCAGCGGCATGGGCGCTCTCGACGATCTGCATGGCGGCTACGCAGCCTATCGCTTATCGAAAGCGGGCTTGAATGCGCAAACAATCTTATTAGCAAACGAACTTAAAAGCACAGGCATCAAAGTATTCGCGGTTTGTCCTGGCTGGGTAAAAACAGATATGGGCGGACAAGGTGCCTCGCGCCCCGTAGAAAAAGGAGCCGAAACACCGGTCTGGCTGGCGACTACAGAGGAAGGACTGACTGGAAAATTTTATAGGGATAAGAAAGTGATTGCCTATTGAAGTTATGAATGTTGAGTTATGAATTATGAATGCATTATCAACTCATAATTCATAACTCAACATTCATAACTTATCTAACTTATCTAATTTATCTTTTAATAAACTCCTCCCGCCGAAACCGCATACAAGACCAATCGTCATTAATAGCAATTAATCTCACTGTATCGAAACCCAGCGCGCGGAGAGGGTCCCAACCTTGATCACGACTGATCTCGGATTTGTATTTTTTAGAAGTACCTTTCGGATAAGCCATCCACAAAAGCCCATCGCCCCCCAAAGCCTTGTTCATCTTGGGAGCTAGCGTATTTACTTCTTTTTGCGTTTTCACAAAAGCGATCACAAAGGAATATTCTTTGCCTGCTTTGAATTCGGTGGCTACACCGGTTTCCATTTTTATTTCTTTCAAGTATGGAGCAAAATCCTCCGGAGCATTTAAGATCAAAATTTCTTTTTGATCTTTGAAGTTTAGTTTTTTTAGTAGGTCGTTCATATAATAAATCGATCTTGAATACCAAAGAATTTTAAATTGAGTTAAACCGCCAACCGTTCTGCCCATTGAATTCCTGGAGGAAGTTCCATCGAAGCGAACTCCAAATGGATCACTCTCCGTTTGTGTTGATTGGTAGTTTTGTTGGATGCATGCAATAACAGAGGACGCATCAGCATTACACTTCCTTTTCCTAAGCGACAAAAAACTTCTTTTTCATTTTCCCAATCAATTTGTTCCGGGCGGTAAATCCCTTTTGCCTGTGAGCCTGGAATTACTTTTAAAGCGCCATTCTGTTCGTCTGTATCGTCGAGGTGAATGCGGAAGGTATAAATATTTTGAAGTATATCTAAAGGAGGTTGTACCGCAAATTGATCGTGCTTGGCAGTCCACGGTCCATACCCTTCGATCGGTTTTTTTTGATCTACCGAAATAGTGAGGTCTTGGTGATAGGGTACAAACCAATTGGATTGTTCAGGTTTATCGAAGTAGATAGATTTTATCAGAAAGTAATTTTCATCGACTATAATGCGTAGCAGTTGTTTGAACGAATCGTTAAACACAAGTGCTTTGATACTGGGTATTTCTTTCAGAAATTGCCGTATTGCAAAAAGATCATTGGTCTTGCGAAAGGTAGGGCGCGAAGTATCTATGTTGTTAATGCATTCTAAAATTTGTTCTACTTCCTTTTCGCTGAAAACATTTTCGATAACAGTAAAGCCGTCTTGTGCTAATTGCTCCTTTTGAATAGAGATGTTGTTCATATCTGTAATGAATACAAACTCAAAATACGAAATTAATTGTTTTATTCCATATTAAACGGAAGTGCCAGTTCTGCACGAGGTTCCTTCTGAAGGACAACAAAAATAAATCCTGGAAATAACAATCAAGTAAATTTTCTAATCCTGTAAATCAAGGTTCAGACAAATTTAATTTTCTCTTTATGGAAAATCCCACCACCCCGCATCTTACTCTAAAGAAAGTTTTATATATTCAAGATCTGCTTTGACCAACAACGAATTATGCAAAGAATCAAACTCAAATCACTTTTTAAAGGCCTTTGTATAGGTCTGGCAAGTTTTGTAAGTATAAACCTTTTGGCACAAACTAACCCCGACACAAACATGAAAAAATTTGAGTACCAAGACGCCTGGAAGAAAGTAGACGATTTTCAAAATAAGGGATTGCCAGAATCGGAACTTAAAGAGGTGAATACTATTTACCAACAAGCAAAACTGGAAAATAACACCGGCCAGCTGGTGAAAGCCGTGATCTACCAGATGAAGCTGACCGATTACAAAGAAGAAAATGCTTTTGTAAAAAATCTTAATAGAGTAGAAGCGGAGATCAAACTTTCGCAGTTTCCTGTAAAGCAACTGCTGCATTCGATGCTGGCGGAAATGTACTGGCAATACTACCAGAACAATCGCTGGAAATACAACAACCGCACGGCAACCGTCAATCTCCAGGAAGATGATATCGAAACCTGGAGCCTGGAAAAGATTGTACAAGAAACAATCGCCCACTACGAAGCTTCGCTTTCTGAAAAAGAAAAACTGCAAGCGGAAGACATGCACGTGTACGATGAAGTGATCTACAAAGGAAATGAGGAAGGACGGGAGCTTCGTCCTACGGTATACGACTTCCTGGCCAATCGTGCCATTGATTTTTATATGAACGAAGAAGCCGCCATCACGCGGCCTGCTTATTTCTTTTCGCTTGACAAAGAAGAATACCTGAGCAATGCAGAAAATTTTGTAAAACTAACGCTCAGTACAAAAGATACACTCTCAATGAAATTTCATGCGCTCGTGCATCTGCAAGACCTGACGAAATTTCACCAGCGCGACTCTAAGCCGGATGCGCTGGTATATGTAGATCTAAAGAGATTGGATTTTGTGAAACAATATCTTACTGTTTCCAACAAAAACCAGTTGTACGAAAATGTTTTGAAAGAACTGGAAACAAAAACAGTCAAATATCCGGTGTCTACTTTGGTAACGTTGAAGATCGCGCAGCTCTACCAGGAATATGGCGCGCTCTACAATCCATTGCAGTCTGATGCGCATAAATGGGATCTGAAAAAAGCGTACGATTATTGTGAACAAGCGAAACTGCGCTTCCCCGAATCCAATGGTGCTATGAAGTGCGCAGTTTTGCAAGACAACCTTTTGGATAAAACAATGTCGGCAGAAGTAGAAACTACTACGATCCCTCTTCAGCCTTTCAAGGCATTGCTTCGTTATACTAATCTTCAAAAAATATACTGGAGACTCATTCCTACCACTGAGGAAGAAGTGAACACGCAACGCAAGAAATGGGATCGAAACTATGAAGTAGACCGCGAAGAAAAATTTCTCCAATATTTTATTGCTAAAAAAGCAGAAAGATCTGGCTCCAACAGTTTGCCCGACGATGGCGATATGCAACAGCATAGTGTAGAGCTCAAGCTGGATGGCTTGCCGGTGAGTACCTATATGGTTGTGTATAGCTATGACCCGGATTTTAAAACCATTAAAAATGGAATGGTGTATGCTTTCACTACCGTCACCAATATTAGCTACATCCACCGCAATGCACCGGATGGCACCACGGATGTGTACACGCTGGATCGCAATACCGGCGATCCTTTGGCGGGTGTGAACGTAAGCGTATATTTTACCGAATACAATTATAAGAAAAGCGCCTACGAAAGAATTACCGGAGGCTCTTTTGTGTCAAACGGCGAAGGATATGTAAAGATCCCGCACCAGGTAGACAAAAGTAATAATTATGAGCGCAATTTCTCACTGAAGTTTTCCAAAGGCGCAGATCAATTTAATACAGACCCTGTAGACGGTTATTCTTATGGTGGAGCATTCTATCAATCCAGAGAAGAAAAACCGGAGATAGATACGAAAGTGCTTTTCTTCATGGATCGCTCGATCTATAGGCCTGGACAGACAATCTATTTCAAAGGATTGGTGATCCGCACAGATGGAAAAACCTCTTCGATCGTTCCTAAATATTCTACAGTAGTAGCGCTGTACGACGTGAACAATCAGAAAGTAGCCGAACTGTCGCTCGTGTCCAATGAGTACGGTACCTTCAACGGCAGCTTTACAGCGCCTACCAAAGGCTTGATGGGGCAGATGCACCTCCAGTCGGGCTATGGAGAAGGAGATGTATATTTTTCGGTAGAAGAATACAAACGGCCGAAGTTTGAAGTAAGCTTTGCGCCTGTAAAAGGAAGTTTTCGATTGAATGAAATGATCGAAGCAGAAGGCACAGCACAAGCCTATTCAGGCGCTGGGATAGATGGAGCGAAAGTAAGTTACCGCGTAGTACGTAAGGCACGTTATCCTTACTGGTGGTGGTGCAAATGGGGGTATTATCCAACATCGCCAGAAATTGAGATCACCAACGGAATTGCCGAGACAGACGGCTCAGGAAAATTCAAGATCAATTTCAAAGCCATTCCCGACCCTACAGTAGACGCCGCTGCCGATCCTACTTTTGTGTACACGGTATATGCTGATGTAACCGATATGAACGGAGAGACCCATAGCGCCAATACCGCTATTTCCGTAGGTTACAAGGCTCTCCAGGTAAGCGTGTCTACCGATGAGATGGATAAAGAAGATGAGAAAGCATGGAAAAAAGAATATGACATCAATACCACTAATCTTGCCGGACAATTTGAGCCTGCGAAAGGAACCATTAAAATATATTCTCTGAAACAACCGGAGAAAGCCTACCGCACCCGCCGCTGGGGCCGCCCGGACCGCCAGTTGATGACCCGCGAAGAGTATCAGAAATATTTTCCGGAGGATGAATACGAAGAAGAAAATAATTTTCTGAAATGGGCAAAAGACAAAGAAGTGCTGAATGCAGTGTTTGATACAGAAAAGAAAAAAACACTGAGCCTTGAAAGTCTTCATTCTAAACCTTCCGGTAAATATTTACTTGAAATTACTTCCGTAGATAAATACGGACAGGAAGTAAAAGAAGTAAGTTATTTCACTGTCTTTTCTACCAAAGACAAAAAACTGGCAATTCCTGCGATCGAATACCTGCAAGGCCTGAACACAGAAGATGTAGAACCGGGAGAGAAAGCAACCTTCCTGGTAGGTACTACTGCTTCGCCGGTCAAAGTGCTCTACGAAATTGAAAAAGACGAGAAGATCATTTTCAAAGAATGGATGGTTTTGAAAAACGAACAAAAACTGCTGGAGATCCCGATCAAAGAGGAGTACAGAGGGAATATTGCTGTACATTATACGTTCGTGCTTCGCAACCGGCTTTATTCGGAAGAGCTTACGATCAATATGCCTTATAGCAACAAAGAGCTCGATATCCAGTTTGAAACTTTCCGCGACAAGCTTCAGCCGGGCGAGAAAGAGCAATGGAAGATAAAGATCGCTGCGAAAAGATCAGACCAGGTAGCAGCAGAAATGGTAGCCACCATGTACGACGCTTCGCTTGATGTATTCCGTCCGCATGCATGGTATGCCAATTTCAATTCCTATATGTATGCTACTATGGGATGGAGCAGTACACATGGCTTTGATGAAATGACTTTCCGCCAGTATACCAAAGAATGGAATGAACATCCTGGCCATTATTACAGAGAACCTTATTTCGACCACCTGGAGTGGTTTGGTTATTCTTATTATACCGCCTACTATAGCGACGATGTATTCAAAAGCGCTGACAGAAATGTTTCAGACGTAATGATAACGCGCTCCTCAAAGTCAAAGAAACTGGCTTCTCCGGGGGCGCCGGCACCTATGATGAAAGAGAAAGCCGATCTTGCAGAAGAAAGCGAAATTTCCTTAGAAGCTGACGGAAAGACTGCTGTGATGGGTGGAAAAAAAGAAGAACCAAAAGCGAATGCAGATCAAGGTGGAGATTTTTCGGAAGTAAAAGTGAGAAGCAATTTCAACGAAACGGCTTTCTTTTATCCGACACTTCAAACAAACGAAAAAGGTGAACTGGTGATCAATTTCACCGTACCCGAATCACTGACACGCTGGAAAATGCTGGGCTTTGCGCATACCAAAGATTTAAAATCGGGATTAGTCACGAAAGAATTGGTGACACAGAAAGAATTAATGGTGGTGCCTAACCAACCAAGATTTTTCCGTGAAAACGATAAGATGATCTTCTCGGTAAAGATCACTAGTCTTTCTAACGAAGAATTGTCCGGGCAAGCAAGACTGGAATTCTTTGATGCCTTGACAATGCAACCGGTAGATGCGTTGATGAAAAATAGCGATGGGCCGAAAGCCTTTACAGTAAAGGCTGGACAGAGTAATAATTTAGAATGGAACATCCAGGTCCCGGAAGGAAGCGTGCAGGCTGTGCTGTACAGAGTAGTAGCCAAAGCCGGAGCATTTTCCGACGGAGAAGAAATGGTATTGCCTGTAGTAACCAATAGCATGCTGGTAACGGAAACACTTCCGCTGCCAATTCGTGGAAATCAAACTAAGGAATTTAAGCTGGAGAAATTGCTCAACAATAAATCTACTACGCTACGCAACCATCGCTTCACACTGGAGTTCACATCGAACCCCGCCTGGTACGCCGTGCAGGCCTTGCCCTATTTAATGGAGTATCCTTACGAATGCGTAGAGCAAACATTCAGTCGCTATTATGCAAATAGTATTGCCTCTACGGTGGCGAATTCCAATCCGAGGATCAAACAAGTATTCGATACCTGGAAAAACGTGCAGCCGGATGCATTGCTTTCCAACCTTGAAAAAAATCAGGAGCTGAAATCTGCGCTGCTCGAAGAGACACCATGGGTACTGCAAGCCAAAGACGAAAGCCAGCGCAAGCGCTCCGTAGCATTACTGTTTGACCTGAACCGCATGGCCGATGAAATGGATCGCGCGCTTACCAAAGTATTGAAGGCACAGAAATCGAGCGGTGGGTTTACCTGGTTTCCCGGTTTTCCGGAAGACCGCTACATGACACAACACATCGTGGCTGGTATGGGACACCTGGACGTATTAGGCGTGAAAACAGTACGCCAGGACAATGCTTCCTGGAACATGGTGAGAAACGCACTAGGCTATATAGACCGCGAAATGAACGACGATTACCAGCGCCTGAAAGCAAATGCTAAAAAAGGATATTTGAAGCTGGAAGACAATCATCTTGATTATCTAAACATCCATTATCTCTATCTACGTAGCTACTTCAAAGATGTAGCGGTAGAGAGCCAGCACAAAGAAGCTTTTGATTATTTCTTCGGCCAGGCCAAAAAATACTGGCTCGACAATGGTATCTACATGCAAGGCATGCTCTGCCTGAGCTTGAACCGTTTTGGCGAAACGGCGGTGCCACAGGCGATGATCAAATCATTTAAAGAGCGTTCGTTGAATTCGGAAGAGATGGGTATGTATTGGAAGTACGAACGTGGCTACTACTGGTACCAGGCGCCAGTCGAAACGCAGGCGCTGATGATCGAAGTGTTTGACGAGGTAGCCAAAGACCAGAAAAGTGTAGACGATCTGAAAGTTTGGTTGCTCAAACAAAAACAAACGCAAGACTGGAAAACCACCAGGGCCACGTCGGAGGCTTGTTACGCGCTGCTTAGGAGAGGAAGCGATTTTCTTGCTTCTACTCAATTAGTAGAAATTAAAGTAGGCAATGAGCTTGTAGATCCTTCCAAACGCCCGGATGTAAAGGTAGAGGCGGGTACCGGCTATTTCAAAACGGTGTGGACCGACAACCAGATCAACGCCGGAATGGGTAAGATCACTGTATCGAAGAAAGACGATGGAGTAGCCTGGGGCGCTGTGTACTGGCAGTACTTCGAGCAGTTGGACAAGATCACTTCTGCAGAGACACCGTTGAAGATCAATAAAAAATTATTCTTGCAGCAAAACACTGACCGCGGCCCGGTGATCACGCCAATCGTAGAAGGCACACCGCTTAAGGTAGGCGATCTGATCAAAGTAAGGATTGAAATTCGTGTGGATCGAAATATGGAATACGTGCACCTCAAAGATATGCGCGCTGCCGCTTTCGAGCCGGTCACTACCTTGTCGACTTACCGCTACCAGGATGGTTTGTATTATTACGAAAGTCCACGAGACCTGGCGATGAATTTCTTTATTGGATTTCTTCCTAAAGGCACTTATGTATTTGAGTATCCACTCCGCGTTTCGCAGAAGGGAGATTTCTCCAACGGTATTACCACCATGCAATGTATGTACGCACCGGAGTTTTCAAGTCATTCGGAAGGAATCAGAGTGAAAGTAAAGTAAAGTTTATCGTCATTGCGAGGAAGTAGGCCGTAAGGCCAACTGACGAAGCAATCTGCTGGCCGTGACTGAGACCGTTAATAATTACAACAGGTTTCAAATTGATAAGGCTGCGTAGCAACAGATTGCTTCGTCAACATTGCTACGCAACGTTTCCTCGCAATGACGGTAATGGGCACAAGCGGATGCTTGCAGCAAAGAAACCGTTAAATGTTAGTGCTGGGTAATTACAGTTCAAACAAGCTCCACCTTCAGCCCATCATAAGCAATCCGCACATTCCCAGGAAGCTTTTTCTCTACGTCTTTGTGGAGGCCCATCTGGTGGCTTAAGTGAATTAAAAATGCTTTCTCCGGATTTACTTTAGCTATGATATCCAGCGCTTGTTGCAAAGTGAAGTGGGAAATATGTTCGGATTCTCTGAGTGCATTTAATACCAAAACTTTCGATCCTTTTATTTTTTCCAGTTCAGTATCTGAAATAAAATTTGCATCGGTGATATAAGTGAAATCGCCCACGCGATAGCCGAATACCGGAAGTTTGTAATGCATTACTTCAATAGGTACGAACTTTATTCCATCGATCTCGAAGGGAGTATTTTCAATTTCAAAAAGATCGATCTGTGGTACACCGGGATATTTGAATTCCGCGAAAGCGTAAGAAAATTCGCGCTTCAAAGTATCAAGCACACTCTTACGGCCATACACACGCATGCTTTTGCCGCCATCTTTATAGTTGAAGCCGCGCACATCATCGAGGCCGGCAGTATGGTCTTTGTGTTCGTGTGTGAATACTAATGCATCAAGGGTAGTAATTCTTTCGCGTAGGATTTGCTGACGAAAATCGGGGCCGGAATCGAAGACAAAACTTTTACCATTCACATTCAGATGAACGGAAGTACGCAGCCTTTTGTCGCGGAAGTCAATAGAGGTGCATACATCACAGTCGCAGCCGAAAACAGGGATTCCCTGTGAAGTGCCCGTGCCTAAAAATGTAATGATCAAAGCGTAAGCTCGGTTTGAGTAAGTTCGAGATAAAGTTTCCTGTTTTTTTCGCTCAGCGTTTCAGGGTTCAGCTCGATCTGACGCAGGATCTCGATCAGTGCGTTGATCTTGCCTTCCACGGTAAAATACTTGTTGACCACTGCCACATTTGTCTCTTTCAAAATACAATACCCTGCGTGGAAATTACCTTTTTCATAGCGAAGGATATATTTTGACTCGGCAAAAATATCTTCCAGCTTATTGAGGAATTGTTGGGTGTATTTGATTTGCATGATCGAAACGGATTAAAACTTAATTGCTTTCAGTGAGTCTTTTTACAGTATCTACGAGCTTGTCGAAATCAAGCGGCTTGGAAAGATAGTCGTTGAATCCTGCGCTGGAGAAATCTTCTTCGGAATAGTTTTTAGCATTCCCGGTGATCGCCACTACAGGGATCGTAGATTTGCTCTTATCACTCATCGAGCGGATCTCGCGGATGCAGGCCATACCATCCATCTGTGGCATGTTGATGTCCATCAGGATGAGGTCGAAGGATTCGGTTTCCATAGCTTTTAACACTTCTTTACCATTCTTGACGCTTTTGATATCGAAGTTCTGAAACTGAAGAATTTTTTTGGTGAGGTTTTGAATAACAGAACTGTCCTCAGCCACTAAAACTTTTTTCATAAGTCAGGTTATTTAGTATTTGGTAGTAATTAGTTTTAAATTCATCAAAGGCTTCGTACAGCAGGTTGAGATTTTCGGTGATGTTATCAAAATTATTTTGTTTGATATTCCCTTCAATCAGCCTTGCTTGTGTTTCCAGTTTTTCAACTCCCAGTGTGCCCGCCGTTCCTTTGAGGGTATGCAGGTGCGACTGGATGTTCTTAAAATCGCCGAAGCCAAACATGCTTTTGCATTCTTCCAGTTGTGTAGCCGTTTCGGCTTCAAATTCCTGGTAAATACCTATCAGAGTTTCTTTGTCTACAAAAGCCATCATGCTTTTCAGCACTTCAGGATTGATGACCAGGTTTTCCTTGTTTTCTGATAGGTCATTATTTACACTAAAATAATCAGATTTATCGTCTAAATTGAGCTTCTCCGCTATCTTATTTATCAACACCTCTGATTTTATGGGTTTTGCGATATAGTCGTCCATGCCTGCAGACAGGAATTTTTCTCTGTCTTCTTCCATTGCATAAGCAGTCATAGCAATGATCGGAGGTAGGTTTGGAATACCAAGTTTCTTGATCTCTCTTGTGGCTTCAGTACCATCCATCTGTGGCATCTGGATGTCCATGAAGATAAGGTCGTAAGTATTGTTCCGAACTTTCTCGATCGCTTCCAGCCCATTGTTGGCGGTCTCTACCGTACAGCCTGATTTTTTCAGAATCTCGGAGGCAACCAGTTGATTCACATGGTTGTCATCTACCAGTAAGATCTTTGGATTATATTTTTTAAATCTTCCGGTAATGCGTACTACTTCGTCGCCATTCGGGCGTGTTTCGTTGCCGCGCTTGCTTTCGTTGGCCTCGAAGGTAAACCAAAAGGTACTTCCTTCGTTGATCCTGGTACGTACGCCGATCTCGCCGTTCATCATTTTGCAAAGCTCTTTCGAGATCGCAAGCCCAAGGCCAGTGCCGCCATAAGACTTAGTAGACGAGTTGTCTACCTGGCTAAAGTAGTTGAATAGTTTTTGAAGATTATTGTCTGAAATCCCAATTCCGGTATCGGTGATCTCAACCCGGATCTTGTTGACATTTTCTTTTTTGTTCTCTAACGTAATGTTGATCGAAACGCTTCCATGCTCGGTAAATTTGATGGAGTTGGATGTGAGATTGGATAAGATCTGCAATAATCTTGTCTCGTCGGCCACCAGGTATTTTGGTACATTGCTGGCAATCGAGTAGTAGAGATCAATTCCTTTCAGGTGCGCTTGCTGGTAGAAAAGCGCGTGCAATTTTTCGATCGTGCTTTCCAGGTTGATGGAAGTGAGACGCAACTGCATCTTTCCTGCTTCCATTTTAGAAAGGTCGAGAATATCGTTGAGAATGCGAAGTAACGTTTCCGACGATTTCTTGATTGTGAGCACATATTTGTTTTGCTCTTCGTTCAAAGGTGTTTCGATCAGCAGGTCTACCATGCCGATCATTCCGTTCATTGGTGTACGGATCTCGTGGCTCATGTTGGCGAGGAAGCTTTCTTTTACCTTCAGCGATTTTTCTGCAATCTCTTTGGCTTTCAAAAGTTCTTCCGTAGCTTTTTTCAGGAACGTGATATCACGCGCTACGCCTTCGATGGCTACCGGTTTTCCATCTTTGTTGTAAATGAAACGGATGTTGGAAATAGCTTGTATGAACGAACCGTCTTTCAGCAGCAGCTTGCTCTCGTAGTTTTTGATCGAGCCGTGCATCAGGAGGCGTTTGATGATGTTGAATTGTTTATCGGTGCCGACATAGAAATCAGTAATGTTCTTACCAATCACTTCTTCCTGCGAGAAGCCACTGATCTCGCATCCCGATGGACTCATCATCATGATCTTTCCGTAAATATCAGTACGGTAGTAGATGTCCTGGAACGATTCGAAAATGTTCCGGAATTTTTCTTCGCTTTCCTGCAAGGAAAGGTTGAATTGTTTTTTCTCCGTAATATCGTGTGAGATACCGGATACTTCTTCAATTCTTCCATCAGGCAGGAAGATCGGGTTCAGGAATGTTTCGCGCCAGATGTCTCTTCCGTTTTTATCTCTGCCTTTGGTTTCGTAGTGTTGAGCAATTCCTTCAAAAGCTTCTTTGTAATAGCGGTTCACCTCGTCGTGGTATTCCGGTGAGGAAAGCATGAGAATCTTCGGATTTTCGGAAGTAAAATCTAGCTCCGGGTAGATATGGTATTTGCTGTAGATCGCTTCCGCGTAGTTGTGGTTGAAGGAAGTCAGTCCACGAGAGCGGTTTACCGACCATATCAGGTGCGAGCTACTTTCAAAGATCGCATTCAAACGCGCGGTCTGTGCGATGATCTTTTCTTCGTTCCGTTTACGCTCTATTACAAGCGCAATCTGGCCGGAGATGAAGTCGAGGAGCTCAAGGTGGCGTTTTTTATATTTATTGCGATCGCTGTGACTTTTTACACAGATCACACCGATGGTTCTGTTCTCCAGCTTGAGAGGCACACCTAGCCAGATCTTTGGTACCGGGCCGAGGAGCTCTACTGTTTTTTCTTTTGCGAGAAGCAAAATATCTTCTTCGTAAAGGAAGGTAGGATTTTCGTTGAACAACGAATATTCTGTAAGCGCTTTGGCGATCGGACGTTTGAAGGTGGTGCTTCTTTCGCCTTGCGTTTCGTCTACGTAATAAGGAAAATTGAGTAAGTTTTTATCACGGTCAAAAAGTGCTACGTGGAAATTGTTTACCGCGATCAGCTCTTTAAGCTCCATGTGTATATTGTAACACAGCGACTCCAGGTTATCGGAGTTGATGGCAAGCGTAGAAATCTTATAGTAAAGTTTCTGCGCTCTTTCCGAACGCATATGTTCGGTATTGTCGTGAAAGATACCGCGGAAAAGCACGGGCACATCTTTATCGTAGCGGATGTTTACACTGGCGATGACGTTGATGTTTCGGCCATGTTTGGAAGTTAAGACGGTTTCAAACTTATCGTCTTTTTTTCCTTTCAGAATATTGTTAAGATGTTCCAGCGTATCCTCGCGGTGATCCGGGTGAATGATATCGCGGAAGTTCAGGTTGGAAATTTCCTCTTCTTCGTAGTGCAGTGTATCGCGCCAGGCTTTATTGGCGAGCTGGATCTGCCCGTCGAGCGAAAATACCTGGATAAGGTCATTGGCATTTTCGAAAAGATCTTTCAGGCGTTCGTCTCCTTCTTTGAGCGCCTTGATCTTTTTCTTTTTCTCTGTGATGTCTTCGCCGATGAGCGTAGTGCCGGCGATTTTTCCTTCGGAGTTATTTTGGTAAACAATATTGAAGCGAAGACTTTTCACAGAGCCATCGGCCGTGCGGATCTTCCGTTTGATCCGGTTGACAAGGTTGCCTTGCTTGATCACTTCTTCCAGTTCGCGGTTGTCTTGTTCGCGCGTTTCTTCGATGGTAAGCAGCGTTCTCCAGTCTTTACCTATAATATCGTCCTTGTGCCAGCCTGTAAAATCCAGGAAGGCATCATTGCTAAAAGTGATCTTGTCATCTGCATCGATGGAAATTGCGAACGCCCCGATTTGTTCGAGGGCTTCCTGCATTCTTTCCTCAGATTCCTGCAGGATCCTATCGCTGTTTTGTTTTTGATTTTCCAGTTCCTGGACCCGTTGCCGTAGGAAATGGATCTCGTCCAGATGTTCTTGAGAAATATTGTTTTCAGGGTTCACTTGCTTCTCCTCGTTCGTACTAAACAAATATAATCAATAAAATGTACATAATCAATGGAATAAAGCAGCTTATGCGGGATGAAAAATGAGTCAAAAACTACTTGAATTTGTATTGCGATACCTCGGGGTATTAGTATTAGCTATTTCAAGAACTTTAGATTTTGAATCCTTGAAGGTTTTTGAAAATTCTTTTTCACCAGGCATATTAGATTTGCGAAACAATCGTTTTTAACCTAGTTTTAATGGTTCAAAGTTTTAAGGTTTAATGATTTTAACTTCAAACTTTAAATCTTTAAACCTTAAAACGGTGAACTATAAACATTGGCTCAGCCATATTATAACTAACAGATGCAAGAACCTTGTCTCATTGAATTACAAAAAATAGGGGAGGAAGAAATTGGGTTTATTTCAGTTGCTCAGGCTTTTTCAAATGTTCCTTTCGAAATAAAAAGAGTGTACTGGATCTACGGTACTCCTGAAACGGTAGAGAGAGGGAATCATGCACATATCAATAGTGTACAGCTACTGGTTTGCCTGCATGGGGAAATTCACATCACACTGGAGAGCAGGGAGAGAAAGCTGTACGAGTTTCTGCTCAACGATCCGAACAAGGGTTTGTTTATCCCCAATTTTTATTGGCGCAAGCTTAGTTTTCAAAACGATGGAATTTGTATCTGTCTTTCTTCTTCCAACTACGAAGAGGAAGATTATATAAGAGATTACCAAACGTTTCTTGACTGGAAATGACTCTTCCTTTAGTCTCCATTATTTGCTTATGTTATAACCACGAAAAATTTTTGGAGGAAGCCCTGCTGTCGCTGCTGGCACAGGATTATCCAAACAAGGAGATCATTATAGTAGACGACCGAAGTACAGATGGTTCGGTGGTTGTCATTGAAAAATTAATCCGTCAATATCCTGAAATAGTATTTATCCGCCACGAAGTAAACCTGGGCAATTGTACTTCTTTTAATCAAGCTTTCGAACGTTCTAAAGGGTCCTTCATCATCGACTTTGCTACCGATGATGTGATGTTGCCGGAAATGATCAGCAAGCAGGTAAATTTATTCTTATCGCTTCCGCAAAATTATGGGGTCGTTTATTCCGACGCTGAGATCATCAGTGAAGAAGGAAAGTTACTGGGCTATCATCACCGCGGTACTTCCAAGGCTTCTTTGCATCCTGAAGGCGATGTGTTTAAAGAGGTATTGAAACAATATTTCATTTGTCCGCCTACCATGATGATGCGCAGGGCTGTGCTGGAGCGCACGCATGGATACGATGCTACGCTGGCGTACGAGGATTTTAATTTTTGGATTGTAAGCGCGCGCGATTTTTTCTATGCATTTATACCGGAAGCATTGGTGAAAAGAAGAGTGGTAAAAAAATCTTTTTCCCTCGCTTTTTATACTCGCTACAATACGCGTCTTTTTGAAACCACGCTGCTGGTGCTCAACAAAGCCTTCGCACTTTGTCGTACGCAGGAAGAAAAAAATATACTTACTGGAAGAGTGTTATTCGAAATGCGTCACGCGATGCTAATGGAAGAGTTTTCACTTGCGGAAGGGTATAAAAAATTGCTACGATCATTGGGAGCGTATACTGGAATTGCTCCTGTTCTTTATTTTATTGGCAAGTATAAAATAAAATTATTTTGGCTGTATCGTGTGCTTCTTCGTTTGAAAGGAGTATACAAGCTTCGCTAATCCTTATTCTGCCAATTCTTTTCCTTTCAATACAGCATACAAAATTTTTACAGGAGGCCGGAAGATCGATAACAATTCTTTCCAACTGCTGCTGCTATGTTTTTTGAACCGGGCAAACATATACACACACAAGATCAAATAGGAAAGGCTTACCGAGGCGATGAGCGGAAGAATGCCACCGTTGTAGCCAGGAAGCGCCAGCAAGATAAATGACAGCAGGCCTACAAAAGATCCGATGGTGTTGATCCTATACAATCCCAATCCATTGAAGTAAAAGCAAATTATATTCTGAAGGTTTAAAAACAGAATGCCTGGCGTGAGGATTAAAAAGACCTGTTTGATCTCCCTGAAATCTTTTCCCAATACCAACGTATAAAAAGAAGCAGGAATACTATTGAGGATAAGCAAGCCAATCAACGAGAGCCAGAGGGTGATGGATAAATATTGTAACGTAATTTTTTTAGGAAATCCCGGATCTGTATGATTGGAAATAGCAGGGTACTGAATTGTACCCAGTCCATTGCCAATGATCAGGATCGATTCGATGATGGCAAAACCGGTGGAGACAAAACCAAGCATAGCATTGTCGGTGCGAAATGCGATGATATAAAAAATGAGCCGGTAATTGAGAAAAGCAATGATGTTGCCGCTTTGCGATTCGATGCCTTTTTTAAACATCTGTAAAAAAGTATTTGAATAGCTGTCGTCCTGTGCTCTATCCTGCAACGTTCGTAGTATTACAAGAACAGCGATGATGAAAATAATATTCCAGGAAAAAAGAAAGGCGTATGGGTAAGAGCTATACCCCGTATCGGTCCATGCCAGCAGCGCGGTAAATAAACCGATCAGCATACACGATTGTAGTACGATCAGACCATTGTACCATTTGATCTTATGATGGCCTTGTAAGATCATGAGCGTAGTGCTACCCATGGAAAATTGCCAGGAGCAAAAGGCCAACATAAAGCTATCGCTATACTTGTAATGGACGCAGATAAGGTAAGCAAATGTGGCAACCAACAAAGCCCAGAGACTAGAGATGAGTATTTTTTTTCTCATCGAAAGTCTGGTGCTAAGGTAAATGATGGTAGGGCCATTCATGACCTCGCTAAAGAGCTGTACGGTGGCCAGCACAGTAATGAAGAAAGAGATCTTTCCACGGCCCTCGGCTCCGAGATAGTTGGCTGTAATAATGATCAACGAAAAATTGATGATCGCTATTATTCCTTTAACTGCAATAGAACTTCTTATCAGGGCATTCACAGATCAGTGTTTTAGAAACAATTTACAAAATAAGCGCCTCTTTTTTACGCCTTGTCTTGTCGTAGAAATATAAAATAATTATCGAACAAATTCCTACCGCTAGTTCAGGAATGAATAAGATAAAGCTACTGTATTCAGGATACCAACAGGAAAATATTTCCCAGCTGACCGTAGGAGTAGGCATGTAGAGCCAGCATTTGGTAAGGTAAAGCATGGAAAGCGTATATATGATCCAGTGAAATGGTCTCATGTCGTTTTTCCATTGGAATAAGACATAAGTAAAAAAGAAAGGGAAAGACAAAAATGCAATCCTTGTATGATCGCCGCCGCCAAGGATTGCCAGTAGTATGCCGAGCAAGGCAAATAGAAATAGTTCTTCTTTTACGCCATGGGGAATAAGTTGTTTAGGAAAATCTTTTAAAAAAGGATATAACAAAGGTCCGAAAAAAAGAATGATGCCCGTGATCCAATCTGGAATATGAGTTGGATCTTTTAAAACCAGGTAGCCATAATAGACTACCATTACCAGGGAGCTTTTATATCGCCCGGTTTGTAAGGGAGGATAATATAATTCGATCAGAAATTTGCAAGCGATGCCCGCGAGAAGGGCAAGGACGATATATTTTATATCGGCATCAATCTGTTTTAAATCAACATGTATTTTTTTTCCTTCAAAGAAAATTAGCTTCTTCTGAATTATTTTTATCAATAATAGTAATAATACAAAAGGCAGTAAAGCCTCTTTGGTAGCCACTCCTAGGAGCACGATCAAAAATAGGTATTTGTATTTTTGAACTAATACCAAGTACATAAAAATGCTTAAACAAAATAAATAAGGAATATCGACTCCAACGGGATCGATCATGTATTGCCGGATAATTCCGGACCAATGAAGGCAGAGATAAACAAGCAGGAAAAAACATTGATATACTGGAAACGCTAATTTATTCCATACGAAAAAAAGAAGGTACAAGGTAGCTAACCCGAAGAAGTAATTAAGCGAAATGAAAGATTGAAAAGCATCCAATGCATCCGGTAACAGGCTTGCGATCCATATAAAGAGCACGCGGCCGTTGAAGGGGAAATCAATTTTATATTCGCCTCCGTTCTTGAAATAGCTCCATATTTTGAGGTATTGGTTTCCATCCATCGGAGGAATTTTTTCGTAGGAAGGTAGTGTAGTGGTGAAGTAGGAGTAAAGAAAGATGCCTGAGAAAATAAAGAATAGAAAAATTAGCAGTGTTGTTTTCAAAGCAGTGGAAGCTGTACCTGAATGTGGAAGAAAGCTCATTGTTTGTTTCTGCAATCGGATAGTGAAAGGTTAAAGTTAGAGAAATACTTTGGTACTCCAAATGTTCACAATACCCGTAGGCCTTGTGAATCGGTTTTTATCAAACGATTGTTAAAGCCTAAAGATCATTGACAACGTAAAATATCTTAATATTTTTCTAACTTGTTTTGCAATAGATTCTACCTATGACGAATAAGATCATCGATTTTCTCAGAGAACATAAATTACCGATCGTAGTATTTTTATTTTCCTTTGCTATGATGCAGGGATTGGCTTTTACGATGTTTAATAACTACACCGAGTCGATGAGCCCGGATGCGCTCAACTATATGAAAATGGCTCAGGGAGATTTTAACCTGGAGCCGATTCAGAAATACCGGGTGATCATCCCGATGCTTGCCGCCGGCCTGGATTTTGTGTTTGGCGGAGTGTTTGAAAAAATAAGACCCTGGAGCTTTGAGGGAGATTTTTCTTTGTTCGTAAGCTTTTGGATTGTCAATACCTTTGTGATGGCCTTGTTTAGTACTGTTACCTATTTGCTTTGCAGAGCATACAATATTTCTGTGATCGCAAGTCTTTTCGGTTTGCTCACCATCTTCAGTTGCCGCTGGACCGCTTATATGGCGGGACTTCCGATCGTTGACAGCTTGTTCTGTCTTACGTCCGTATTGGTTTTATTGGCGATTAAGACCAAAGATAAAGGGCTGCTTATTTTTTGCATTCTGGTTGGTCCCTGGACAAAAGAGTCTTTCATCTTTGTAGCGCCTGTGATCTTCTTTTTTGGCCCCGTTAAAAAGATTCCTCAGATCGGTTGGTTTATTTTATCCGGACTGCTGGTGTTTTCATTTCGTATTTATTTTGATCGTTATACCAATAGTACTTTATCGGAGAGTTTTCATAAGGATTTTGATCATTTGGGAAATTTTTATTTTGCGGTGCATAGGTTGTTTAGTTTTCATGGCCTGTATGAGCTCTTCTCCATTGTCGGCTTGTGGGTCTTGTTGCCATTGTGGGTTGCAATAACGGCAACAAAATGGCTTACAGAAAAATTTCGTACGCTTGATAAATTTATTTATGCCTATCTGGCTTGTGTGTTGGTGCAGGCAATGATCTCTGCAGAGCTTGCCCGCATGCTTTATTTGGCTTTGCCGGTTTTCGCGCTTTGTATCGCAAGGCTTATAGATCGCTATGTTTCGTCTGAACCAGGATTTTCAGGATTAAAGAATTAGCAGGATCCTGAAAATATTAACAATGTACTTTGGCCATTTATAACGTTGAAATTTTTTTTCCAGGTTTCCATTCTTTACGCTAACTTTATCAACCATGTCTGTTCTTCAAAACAAGAAATACCTCATCGTAATCGCAGGCCCTACGGCAGTGGGAAAGACAGCGCTTTCCATCCGTGTTGCGCAGCATTTTCATACAGAGATCCTTTCGGCCGATTCGAGGCAGTTTTACAAAGAAATGAATATTGGTACTGCTAAACCTTCTGCAGAAGAGCTGGCTGCAGTGCCACATCATTTTATCAATACGCTTCATATCACAGATGAATATACGGTAGGTATGTACGAAGCCCAGGCTTTGCAGGTGCTGCAAGAGCTTTATACCAAACACGATCTGGTAGTGCTCACGGGTGGATCAGGATTATTTATCAAAACGCTTTGTGAAGGGCTGGATGATATCCCGGAAGTAGCTCCTTCGATTCGTGAAGAACTGAATGCAGCGTTTAAAAAAAATGGATTGGAAACTTTACTGGAAGAATTAAAAGAAAAAGATCCTGATTATTATGAAACGGTAGACCGTGGTAATCCTGTGAGGATCATACGGGCTCTGGAAATTTGTCGCGGTACAGGAAAACCGTTTTCTTCCTTCCGTACTTCGAATAAGAAAGAACGTTTTTTTACCACGATCAAGATTGCGCTGGATCGCCCGCGGGAAGAGCTTTACAAGCGCATCGACCTGCGGATGGATCAAATGCTGGCAGAAGGATTGGTGGAAGAAGCGAAAAATTTATATCAGTATAAAAATAAAAACGCTTTGCAAACGGTAGGCTATTCGGAGGTGTTTGATTTTTTGGATGGACTGTACGATGCGGAAGAAATGGAACGTTTGCTAAAGCGCAACAGCCACCATTACGCGAAGCGGCAATTGACCTGGTTTAGAAAAGATAAGGAGTATCATTGGTTTCTTCCCGGCCAGGAAGAAAGGATATTTTCTTTTATTGAATCTCAAATTCAGAAATAGAGCAACCTTTGGAAGTCAAGATCTCGCAAAAGAGCGCAAGATTATTCTGCTAATCCAGGTAACTGGTGATTGAAATTTCCTGATCGCAAAAATCGTATTCGTAGGATTGATTGGAACCGATAAGAATGATTTTTTTATGGAGTTGTTTTTTTATTTCTTCCAGATACCATTCAATGCCTTTGTTGTCGAGGTTCATGGTAGGTTCGTCCAGGATCAGTATAGGTGTATCGGAGTAGAGCGCAAGGCCTAATTTTACACGTTGTTTCATACCGGAAGACAAAAAACGGATCTCTTTGTGAGAGGCTTTCTCCAGCATAATTCGGGAAAGAAAATCATCGGTAGAAATATTATCTGTAAAAGGCTTGAATGCTTTGTGAAAATCGGCCAGCTCGCGAATGCTCATTTCTTCTACAAGCTCCATGTATGGCGCTGCATACGAAATGTATTGAAACATATCGTCGCTATGTACCATCATTTTCCCTTTTTGATATTGCACCGTACCTTCTGAAGCGGGGAGAGCACCTGCTAAGATTTGCAACAAGGTAGATTTCCCGGAGCCGTTGGGCCCAGTAATAGCAAGGCAATTAGAAGAGGTAAGTGAGAAGGAAAGGCGTCTGAAGATCCATTCTTTGTTGAATTTCTTCCCGATATTTTCGGCAATGATTTCCATGGATTACAGATGATGGATGATTAATCGTTAGAAAAAGTAATTGAGTTTTAGTTTTTAAAGTTAAAGGTTTAAAGCATTGCTACCTTAAACCTTTAACTTTAAACGTTGAATTCTTACTGAGTAAAACCTTTCATAATTCCTCTGTCAGAGTTTTGGATGAAATTGATGATCTCATCTTTTTCTTTTGAAGGAGGGAAGTCTACTTCGATGATCTGAAGCGCTTTGGAGGTGTTTAACCCTTTCAAATAAATAGTACGGTAGATATTTTGAATTTCGTTTATCTGCTCATTTGTAAAAGCTCTTCTACGAAGTCCGATCGAGTTGATCCCACAATAGGAAAGGGGCTCACGAGCGGCTTTGGTGTATGGAGGGACGTCTTTTCTTACGAGTGAACCTCCGGAGATCATCGTATGCGCACCGATCTTTACAAACTGGTGTACAGCACTCGTACCGCTGATGATTGCCCAATCGTCTACAATGATGTGGCCTGCAAGCTGGGTAGCGTTTCCTAGGATCACATTATTTCCTACGATACAATCGTGGGCAACGTGTACATAAGCCATCAACAAACAGTTCTTTCCGATTATAGTAGTGAATTTATCTTTGGTACCACGGCTCACTGTTACGCATTCACGGATCACGGTATTATCACCGATCACAGCAGTAGTTTCTTCACCATTGAATTTAAGATCCTGAGGAATTGAGGAGATCACAGCGCCTGGGAATATTTTGCAATTCTTCCCGATGCGGGCTCCTTCCATGATCGTCACGTTTGGACCGATCCAGGTACCTTCGTCTATTTCCACATTTTTGTGAATGGTAGAGAAAGGTTCAACGACAACATTAGCGGCTATTTTGGCCTGCGGATGTATATATGCTAAAGGTTGGTTCATTTTCTAAAAGAACTATCAGAACATTATTGTTTTCTTACCATACTGGCAGTTACCGTAGCTTCGCACACCAATTGCGAGCCTACAAAAGCTTGTCCGTGCAGCTTGGCAATACCTCTTTTAATTGGCGCGAGCAATTCGCACTTGAATACAAGTGTATCGCCTGGCACTACTGTTTTTCTGAATTTACAGTCTTCGATCGCCAGGAAATAGGTCCAGTAATTTTCAGGATCCGGTACAGAGTTTAATACAAGGATACCACCTGTTTGTGCCATTGCTTCTATTTGCAATACTCCTGGCATTACAGGATTGCCTGGGAAGTGTCCCTGGAAAAATGGCTCGTTGATCGTTACATTTTTTACTCCCACTACCACGTTGTCTTCAAGGTGGATGATCTTGTCAACCAGTTTGAAAGGATAAGTATGCGGAAGTGCTTTGTAGATCTTATTTACATCCATTACCGGAGCCTGGTTCGGATCGTATTTAGGCGCCTGGTTTCTGGAGGTTTCTTTCATTAGTTTTTTGATCTTCTTGGCGAAGGCTACGTTAGCAGCATGTCCGGGGCGTGCTGCCAGGATCTGTGCTTTGAGTGGTCTTCCTACAAGGGCAAGATCTCCGATCATATCCAGCAGCTTGTGGCGTGCTGGTTCGTTGTTGTAACGGAGTTCTATATTATTAAGAATTCCTTCTTTTTTAACTTCTACTTTTTGCTTATTGAATAATTTCGCGAGTGATTCCAATTCATCGTCTTTCACTACGCGATCTACAACCACGATTGCGTTGTTGATGTCTCCGCCTTTGATCAGGTTTTGCTTGTGCAGCATTTCCAGTTCGTGCAGGAAGCAGAAGGTACGGCAGGCAGCGATCTCTTTGGAGAATTGATTGATATTGGTCAGCGAGGCGTGCTGGCTGCCTAATACCGGAGAATTGTAATCCACCATTACTGTGACGCGGTAATCGTCAAGCGGCAGAGCGGCGATCTCGATTTGATTTTCTTCGTCTTTGTAAAAAAGATTGTGAGGAATTTCATAGAAGTTGCGGAGTGCATTTTGTTCTTCCATGCCTACGTCTTCCAATACATCTACAAAAGGCTTAGAGCTACCATCCATGATTGGAGGTTCAGGTCCGTCGAGCTGGATCAGTACGTTGTCGATTTGAAGTCCTACGAGTGCTGCAAGTGTGTGCTCGACAGTGTTTACGCGGGCGCCATTTTTTTCGATGGTAGTACCTCTGGAAAGGTCTACTACATAGTCAGCGTCGGCTTCTACAGTAGGTTGTCCTGGAAGATCGGTACGTTGGAAAACAATTCCATGATTAATCGGAGCGGGAACAAATGTCATGTTCACTTTTACTCCTGTGTGCAATCCTACGCCGGAAAGTGTAACCGACTTTTTGATTGTTTGTTGTTTTTGATTCACAATTAATTATTTAAAATAATAATCAATACCCTCCGTTCCGAATGCATTTTGAATATTCAGAACCTACTTTTTTAACGTTTTTGGCTTAGAAAAACACGTTATAAAGACTGCAAATGTAGTATTTTTTCTTCCAATTCCTCTATTCGTTTTTGTAAATCGGGCAATTTTTTAAACACAGAGGCGGATTTCAAATGAGAAGTATAATCAAAGGCAGGAGACCCGAGAATAGCGGTATTTTCTTTTGTAATAGATTTAGTGACACCAGATTGTGCACCGATGTTGGTTTTTTTGGAGATCGTCAGGTGGCCGATAATTCCAGACTGGCCGCCTATCATACAGTTTTCACCTATTTTGGTAGAGCCAGAAACACCTGCCTGGGCAGCAATTACAGTGTTTTGACCAATTTCTACGTTGTGCGCAATCTGGATCAGGTTATCTAGTTTTACGCCGTCGTGAATAATGGTAGAACCCATAGTAGCACAATCGATCGTAGTATTGGCCCCAATGTCTACATGGTTGCCGATCACTACGTTTCCGATTTGCGGAATGGTTTTATAAGAGCCGTCTGTTTGTGGAGCAAAGCCAAATCCGTCGCTGCCAAGCACAGCACCGGAGTGGATGGTACAATAATTCCCGATGACGGTATCAGAGTAAATTTTAACTCCGGCATATAGAATCACATTATCCCCGATGGTCACATTATCACCAATGAATACCTGGGGATAAATTTTTACATTTTTACCGATCTTACAATTATTGCCGATGTAGGAGAATGCGCCGCGGTAGATGTTTTCACCGGTTGCAGAATTTTCTCCGATATAAGAAGGATTTTCAACTCCTTTTTTTACAAAGCTTACGATCTTGTGGTATTCCTCCAGCAATGTGCTGAAGCTGGTATAAGGATCATCTACACGAATGAGAGTAGATTTAATTTCTTCTTTGGCTTCGAAATCATTGCTCACAATCACCACACTTGTTTCCGGAGTTTCATAAATGAAATTCTCATATTTAGGATTCGACAAAAAGGCGATACTCCCAGGAGTAGCTTCTTGGATTTTTGCCAGTTTATTTACTCTCAGATTTTCTGAGCCTTTTACCGTTCCCCCTATCAAAAATGCGATCTCTTTTGCTGTGAACTCCATCTACGAATGGTATTTTTATGCTTAAACTATTACAAATATAGGTAATTTTTTGGTGAGCATAAATAGTGTTTTTTTACTATTTTACTCATAGCCTTAATATTTGGAAGATCGGAAGCTTCTGCGATATCTTCTGTTTTGCCTCCTTTTCTTAAAATATTAATTTTTTCAGAGCCTAAAACATAGGCCTCGTTGTCTATTACCCCTTTTATGAGGAAATAAGGAACCAATTCCGGATCAATTTTCAACCTCCTGGTAATCTCAAATGTCATGCCATCCAGTATTTTTTTGTCAAAAGGTTTGGCAGAAATAGAAATTTTAAATAATTGTCGATCTAATATACCTTTTGAAAGGTAGGAAAGTACAAAATCGGGGTGATTTAGCCATTTTTTAAGGCTTACCCATACATCGTAATCGTCGATACCTAAAAACGAATTAAGGTAATTTTTGTTGCTCTTAAGATTCTTTCCTGATCCTTGATGGGCCAAAAAGAAATCAACACCAGTGCCTGTGGTTACATTTGCACCGGCTTTGGCTAAGTCTTGAGCTCTTTTAATAGTTTGAATGAGCATATTTTCGGCGCTGACAGTAGTTTTGTGCAGATAAACCTGCCAGTACATTACCCGACGAGCTATCAGGAAATGTTCAATACTGTAGATCCCTTTTTCATCAAGTACCAATTTGTCATTGACAATGTTAAAAAGTTTGATGATCCGGTCGGAGCCGATAGTACCTTCGGATACACCAGTATAAAATCCATCGCGTTTCAAATAGTCGAGCCGATCGATGTCGAGCTGGCCGGAAATGAGTTGGTGGAAAAAGGTACGTTTGTAAGTTCCTTTAAACATCTCCAAAGCCATGTTCAGCGCGCCGTTGAACTGCTTGTTGATCTCCTGCATGATGATGAGTGAAAGATCTTCATGGTGCACATCTTTTAGCAACGTGAATTCCAGGGCATGAGAAAATGGTCCGTGTCCGATATCGTGTAGCAAGATCGCTAGCTGCGCAGATTCATATTCCTGGTCGGAGATCTCGTGGCCTTTCATGCGCAGGTTTATCAAGGCTTGTCCCATCAGGTGCATAGCGCCCAAGGCATGATGGAAGCGGGTATGCAGCGCACCAGGGTATACCAGGTCGGTAAGTCCCAATTGTCGTATCCTACGGAGTCTTTGAAAATAGGGATGCTCGATCACATCAAAGATCAAATCAGTTTCTACGTTGATGAAGCCATAGATCGGATCATTAATTATTTTCTTTTTATTCATAAAAATTGGTAGTATTGAACACAAAAATAACAGCTTTCGTCTATGAATCTTTACTTCCGTGCTTTATTAATCGTTTCTTTATTTTTTCAAAATTATCTTTACTGTTTTTCACAAGACAAAGATTCAACTCAAAGCCAAAAGGATTCACTGACGATCATAGGGGTGGGTGATGTAATGCTGGGGACACATTTCCCTTCTGTTTCTTATCTGCCTCCTAACGATGGTAAGAATATTCTGGATTCTGTAAAAACATTTCTGCAAAATGCCGATGTAACTTTTGGCAACCTGGAAGGAACCTTTGTAGACGAAGGGGGAGAGGTGAAAAAATGTAACAACCCTGCTATCTGTTATGCATTCAAAATGCCTACACATTACGTTAATTATCTTACAGATGCAGGCTTTGACGTGATGAGTACCGCCAATAATCACGTGGGCGATTTCGGCGAATCGGGTAGGAAAAATACAGCTTCTACGCTCACAAAAGCAGGGATCAACTTTGCAGGATTACTGGCTTATCCAACAACCGTATTTGAGCGCAATGGCGTAAAATATGGGATGTGCGCTTTTTCTCCCAACACTGGTACGTTGGACATTAAAGATATTCCTGCTGCAGCGAAGATCGTAGCTGAGCTAAGCACACGTTGTGATATTGTGATCGTTTCTTTTCACGGAGGAGCGGAGGGAAGTAAGATGACGCATGTGCCTAAGAAGACAGAACTTTTTTTAGGGGAAGACCGCGGCAATGTATATGCCTTCAGCCACGCCATGATTGACGCTGGCGCTGATGTGGTGTATGGTCATGGGCCACATGTGACCAGGGCTGTAGAAACTTACAAAGGAAGATTCATCGCTTACAGTATGGGAAATTTTTGTACCTATGGACGTTTCAATTTGCTTGGCGTAAATGGAATTGCCCCGATTGTAAAAGTGTTTATCAACAGGCAAGGAGAATTTCAAAAAGCCCAAATCGTTTCGATCAAACAAAAAGGAGAAGGAATTCCTGTAGTGGATAAGAGCAATTGGGTATATAAAGAAATGAAAAGACTCACCCAGGAAGATTTTCCAAATACGCCGCTAATATTTACAGAGGACAATGAGATTTTAAAAAAGTGATTTGATGATTTTTATTAATCACAGAGAATCCTCTTAGCAAACAAATACCTGGCTTTATAATACTTTGATTCATTCAAGGTCTCAAGGATCACGCCACGCCTGCAGGAGTGGATCATCCGGATCTTCCCATCTTCTACAGCATATACAATAGCTATATGGCCAATCGCTTTGCTTTTTATATTAGAGCCTTTAAAGAATAAAAGATCTCCTTTTTGAAGTTCTGTTTTAGTTACCTTCACAGGACAGGCAGAGGATATGGCGGGGCAGGAGTAGGGGACTTTTACATCAAATCTTTTGTATACATAATGTACAAACCCGGAGCAGTCAAATCCTTTACTGGTCTTGCCTGACAAGCGGTAGGGAGTACCCAGGTACCTTTTGGCAAATTGCAACAGGCTATCGGGATTTACTTCTTTTTTGGTAATCGTTTGTACCTGTACGGTAGAGTCAATAACCGTAATATCATTTTGCTGGGAGAATGCAAGAGAGACAAATCCGTTCAGGATCACTATCAATAGCGCCAATACAAACGTGGGTAACTTATTCAATTGATTGATATTCATACTTGTTGTTAAAGAATCAAGGCCTGGATCAGGCTTTTTGGAACTATTTTAGTTTGAATACTATTGATATTTTTACGAAATTCGTGTTGCAAAATTAAAAAAATACCTGTTATGTCTGTAGAAAAAGTTCATTGCCTAATTATTGGTTCGGGTCCTGCTGGTTATACTGCTGCTATTTATGCTGCTCGTGCGGGTATGAAACCTCTTATGTATGCCGGTTCACAACCAGGCGGTCAATTGATGATCACCAACGATGTGGAAAATTATCCGGGATATCCAAAAGGCGTGAACGGTCCTCTTATGATGGAAGACTTCAGAAACCAGGCCTTGCGCTTTGGTACAGACATTCGTTATGGCTTGATTGATAAAGTAGATTTGACAGGCCCTGTCCACAAAGCCTGGGCAGACGATGGAAAAGAAATTCATGCCGATGCTGTGATCATTGCTACAGGCGCTTCTGCCAAATGGTTGGGCATTCCTTCTGAAGATAAATTTAAAACAAACGGCGGCGGTGTTACTGCTTGCGCAGTGTGCGACGGATTTTTCTATAAAGGAATGGAAGTAGCTGTAGTAGGCGCTGGAGATACGGCTTGTGAAGAGGCTGCTTATTTAGCTAAGATCTGTAAAAAAGTTTATATGATCGTAAGAAGAGATGAAATGAAAGCTTCTCAGATCATGCAAAACAGAGTGAGAAATATTCCTAACATCGAGATCCTTTGGAACTCTGTTACCGACGAGATCCTGGGCGACGACCAGGTGGTAGGAGTAAGATTAAAAAATACCGCTACAGGAGAGTTATCTCAAATAGAAGTAAAAGGATTTTTCGTAGCGATCGGCCATGAGCCAAACTCGGGAGTATTTATTGACTGGCTTGATATGGACAATGCAGGGTACATCAATACTTCTCCGGGTAGCACCAGAACAAACATTGAAGGCGTCTTCGCTTGCGGTGATGTACAGGACACGATCTACAGACAAGCGATCACCGCAGCCGGCTCAGGCTGTATGGCGGCGTTGGATGCGGAGCGATACCTGGCTGCAAAAGAAGTAGCTGTGTAAAAAAATAGAATAATGATTCGTATAGTAAGATTTATAATAGTTTTTATCACGTTCTTTTACATTGGTACCACGCAGGCGCAGCCTCCTGCCAATAATAAAAACAATAAAGACTTTTTTAATATAAAGGCTCCTGCAATTGAATACACATCGCCGAATCCGGAAGATGTGATGTTTGAAGACGAGTTTAAAGATTCCTCGGGCACTTCTGAAAATTATCAGTCTGTGCCCGTGAAAGAACCTAATATGCTGGAAGACGAAGAAGATACTGCCTTCTTCGAAGATGCCGAAGGCGAGCTGAGTGTAGTAGAAGTAGACGAACAGGTAAACATGGATTCTGTTTGGGTAACCATCGCTCAGTACTACGCTATTTGGGATTCTCATACTATCAATCCATATAAGATCGACGGGGCAGATTACAAAGACACCACTACTTTTATTCTATACGACTCTACCGCCGGCTATCGCTGGTCGATGCCTCTTGCCTTTAATAAAATGAATTCCCGTTTCGGCATGCGCAAATATCGCTGGCATTACGGAACCGATCTTGACCTTGAAATAGGAGAGCCTGTAAAATCTGTTTTTGATGGCATTATCCGCATTGTACAATACGATGCGCGGGGCTACGGCCGCTACGTAGTGATCCGTCATTACAATGGATTAGAAACATTGTACGGACACCTTTCTGCTGCCAACGTTGCCGTAGGTCAATTAGTAAAAGCAGGAGAGGTGATCGGCAAGGGAGGTTCTACCGGACGAAGCACAGGCCCTCACCTCCACTTTGAAGTACGCTACGAAGGAAATGCTTTCAACGCTGAGTCTATTTGGGATTTTCCTAACAATACCTTGATCGCAAGAAAATTTCAACTGGTGCCGTCTCACTTCCAGTATCTGAAAGAGGCTAGAAAAGTATACTATCACTCGGTTAGAAGCGGCGAAACCTTGGGAAGCATCAGCAGAAAATACAGAGTGAGCGTTTCTCAACTTTGTAAACTTAATCGTATCTCTACGCGCACGGTCTTGCGTGTGGGGCGGAAGCTGCGGATACGGTAGTTGGAGTTATAAGTTATGAGTTATGAATGTTAATTATGAATAATTAATTTATCATAGTAAAGAAAATAAAAGAGCCCGAATTTAATCCGGGCTCTTTTATTTCTATGATTAAATTAACTCATAATTCAACATTCATAACTCATAACTTATAACTAAAGTTTGTATTTCAGTATAGACGAAGATTTACCAAGTAGTCCTTTTTTCCCTACAATGATAAAAGACCCGTCTTCATTCCAGACGGTATATTCTCTTACGAATAGGATCTTATCGTTATTTGGAAGTTTTGTATCCAACACTTTTTTACCAGAAGATTTATCAAAAGCTATAAGGTTGATGCTGTTGATGAAACTATCCAGGTTTTCGGAAGAGGCATACATGATACGGTACTGATTTTTGTAGTTCGGGTCAATCACAAAAGAAACTGTGTTGAGCCCGTCGCTGGCGGCGTAGACCTGGTTTTTCGGAATGTATTGCAGCCAATCAAGATTGCCATTTTTGCCGAAGTTGAAAATGATTATACCCTCCGCCTGCACATGTCCATTGATCTCCACTTTGTGACTGGCATCAAATACACCGCGCTCTATATGCGGATAGCCGTCGGCGTAGAGAGTGTGTTTTTCAAGAATGATCGTTACATCTTCATTTTTTTCTACGATAAAATTAGTGATGTCGTAATCCTTCCAGTCTTCTTCGCCTTTCATCAGTTTATTGCTTTTGCGCATTTCCAGGATCTTCGTACCGGTATTTCCGTTGATCGACTCAAATACGGAATTGATCACGGCTTTGGTTTTGAAATCAAATTGAGTGTACATCACGCCCATCATTACACCATTGAGTTGTTCGGTGCAAGCTACGTATACATTTTCGTCGCTGGCAAAGAAAATTTGGAAATCATCTTTCATGAAGTTGGAGCCAGGAAGTTCCAATACATCAAATTCTTTGGTAGTAAGGTCGTAGCGGATCAGGTTTAGTTTTCCGGAATAGTTGGCATTGATGATAAATACTTTTCCTTCGTTATTCACGAAGATCCCGTGGTTGACATAGTTGTCGTCGATGGATACTTTTCCTTTTACTACCAAATTACAAGTCTTGTCGTACACGCAAACGGTAGCGGTAAGATTCTTTTCTCCGTAATTAAATACATAAGAAACAAAACGCTCGCCATTGGGAGAAAAATTGATATTGTGTTTGTATTCGATGGGCGTTACAAAATTGCTGTTCACATGTTCGCAGATCACATCTACGAAAGATTCTTTTACTTTTCCTTTGTGCGGATGGTTATCCCAATCGCCTACCTGGTAAGCTTCCAGTTCTTTAGTCCAGAGCTTGGTTCCGGTGTTGATGTCGAATCCGTATGCTTCGAGTTTTGTTTTCTTTTCTTTTTCATTGTGAATTACAGAAAGCAACACCGCGTCTTTTCCATTAAAAAAAAGATCTTTATAATCTTCGTATACTTCTACCTGTAGAGGCATTTTCCAAACCGGCTTCAGATCTTCTCCATAACGTTCCAGCACAAAATCAGATTTGCCGGAAACATTGCCTTTTACTTTTGCAAGAGTAATAATATCGGTAGCGTTGATCTTCACGATATCATTTCTTCCGTCCGGCTCATTGAAAGGACTGCCAAGGCTAAATTCCTGTGAAGTAACGAGCGATTGTGCAAAGAGGGGAACAGAAAGAAAGAGAAATACTAGTAACGAGTATAGTTTTTTCATGTCGGATAGGTTGTTTGGTCTTGTAAAAATAAAAAAATAATCCAGAAATCATGAGTTATGAATGAAATGATTTGTATGGTAGTATTGCTTCAGTAGAAAAGAAATACAAACAACATGAATGGATTGCTTAGCGTTTATCGTCATTGCGAGGAGTGTGGCGCTCCAGCGCCATGCGACGAAGCAATCTGTCAATAGTGAGGGAGTGCAACGTTTATAAACGGACTCAGGCTGCGAAGCTAACAGATTGCTTCGTCAATCGGCCTTACGGCCTCTTTCCTCGCATTGACGGTGAATTCTCACATTCACATCCCACTTTATTATATTAGTAATACAATTCTACCGTCTTCCCAGAAAAGCCTTCCAAAAGCGGTTTCAGTGTAGTCTGTGCATTAGCCTTGGTTTGCTCAAGTATTTTCATCTTCAAGGCTCCGTCGCGGATATTTTTTTCGGCCAGGGCGTAGGCTTTGTCGATCAGTTTTCCTTTCTCAAAAAATTCATTTTCTATATCGTACACTTTTGATTCCTGGTGATTGATCTTGATGTAACAGATCTCAGGCTCGGGAAGGCGGATCCTGATTTTTGTCTCTTCGATCTCAATGGCTGTGCTGTCTATTTTTTTTAGATCGATACAGCCTGTCACTTCGCCGCTTACGATTAGCACTACCCTGGAGTCTGGCCACCAGTCTTTTATTTCTTTGTGTTCTAATACATCTTTGATATAATATTTACAAAGCTCCAGTTTGCCAATGGATTCTATTTTTTCTACAATCATGTTGTTGGTGATCACAGATTTGTCTTCTTCTATTTTAAATGGGTTACTAAATTGGTGGTAAAGTAAATATAGACAAAGAGGAATAGTGAGGAGAGAAAGCAAGACCAATGCTGTACGAATTTTGCTCATATAGTAAAAAGTTAAAATTGATATTACTAAATTTAATGAAAAATATTAATCTTTTAATACCGGATTGCCGTATAGAATCTCATGAACGATAAAAATCTTCTTTTTTATAACAATATAGGCCTTGATCCTTTCATGGAACTGTCGGTAAAAGGAGGGTTCAGTTCATACAAAGATATGGAAATGATCGCTCCCTACATTTCCCCGGACGATTCAATACTGGAGCTGGGAGCGGGCTTTGGAAGGTGCTTGAATTATTTTATTGACAAAGGACATAAAGGAAAACTCACGGCTGTAGAATACAGCACATCCTTGTTGAATTATTTAAAAGAAAAATTTTCAGAGAAGGTAGAGATCCTGGACGCCGATATTAAAAAGCTGGAGTTGAAAGAAAAATACGATGTGGCGTTGTGGATGTGGTCGGGCATCATCGATTTTTCGGCCGCAGAGCAGTTGGATGGTTGCAGAAGGATATATGATGCACTGAATCCCAAAGGTCGCTTATTCATCGATGTGCCGCGTTTAGGGGTACAGACCATCGCCAACCATTTGGATACACAGCATCTTGTTCTTACTACTGAATACGGCGATATTCACGCGTATATTCCCAATGACCAGGATATGGAAAATGTTCGAAGCGTTATCGGCTTCAGCCGCCTGGTAAAGCTGGAATATGAAACCACTACGGAGAAGAAGAGAACGGTTTATATGTTGGAGAAATTATGAGTTATGAATGTTGAATTATGAGTTACTGTTGCTGATACTTGTACTACTAGTAGTGATAAAATAAAGAAAGCCCCGATTTAAAAATCGGGGCTTTCTTTTTAGAGCTGTGAATTAATTCATAATTCAACATTTATAACTCATAATTCCAAATTAAGCTTTTGCCATCTGAGCATCTAGCACGTCCATTACTTCTTTCACGTGTTTTTGTGAAGTTTTCATGAGTTCCATTTCTTCTGCGTTTAGCTTTAGTTCGATGATCTTCTCGATACCATTTTTGCCAAGTACCGCTGGTACGCCAAGGTAGCAATCTTTGATACCGTATTCTCCATCAAGTTTCACGCAAACAGGAACGATTCTTCTCTGGTCTTTCACGATTGCTTCCACCATCTGAGCAGCTGCAGCTCCCGGAGCATACCATGCAGAAGTACCCATCAGTTTCACAAGCTCGCCGCCACCAACTTTAGTTCTTTCAATGATCGCGTCCAGTTTATCTTTTGCAACTAATTCAGTTACCGGAATACCACCTACGGTAGTATATCTAGGAAGTGGCACCATGGTATCGCCGTGGCCACCAAGAAGCATTGCCTGAATTTCTTTTGGAGAGCATCCGATCTCATCTGCCAGGAAAGCCCTGTAACGTGCCGTATCAAGGATACCAGCCATACCGATTACTTTTTGTCTTGGCAGTTTAGAGGTAAGGTGAGCGCAGTAAGTCATCACGTCAAGCGGGTTTGACACTACGATCAGGATTGCGTTTGGAGAATATTTTACTACGTTTTCAGTAACAGACTGAACGATGCCAGCGTTGGTAGAAATAAGATCGTCTCTGGTCATACCTGGTTTTCTTGGAAGACCTGAAGTGATCACTACTACATCAGAGTTTGCAGTCTTAGAGTAGTCGTTGGTAGCGCCAGTAGTTTTGGTGTCGTACACATTGATAGGAGCTTTTTGCCAGATGTCAAGAGCCTTACCTTCTGCAAATCCTTCTTTGATGTCGATTAGAACTACTTCTTTTACGATCTCTCTGTATGCTAGAACGTCTGCACATGTGGCTCCTACGTTCCCTGCACCTACTACTGTTACTTTCATTTTTATATCTTTTTTAAATTGAACGATACTATTCAGCCCTTATAGATCACGGGCGGAGTGCGAAGTTAAAAAAGATTGGATAATAAAAAAATCTAAATTTGAAGGGTGTGAATTGGACTTGTAAAATGTTGTTTAGTAGGAGTTTAAATCTTGTTACTCTTGCTGTCCTGCATTCGGTAAGAAAGAGCAATAGCAACAGTAGTGAGAAATTATGAAAACGAAATATTCACCGGGCTCTCAAAATCCATCCCGAGTAGCTGAGATGCTTTGCCTTGTCGCATGCAGATCTCAAGCAGTCCGTTGCTGTTGAAGATCGCCATGCTGTCGCCGTTCTCTACGTCGTGGTAGGTTTCAACAATAGTATCCAACTGGTCGCGGGAGAAGTTGATCACGAAAGGACGGTTGTCACAGATCTGGTAGAAAATTTCTTTGGAAATATTTGTTACCAAATTGCCATAGTTGTCTACGTGGATCACACAACCTAGTATCTGGTCTTTGCTTGTGCGAAGCTGGCGGTTGAGCATGGTCTTGATCTCCGTTACTTGAGGACCCAGATTGTAGATCGCTACCTCGTTGGCCAGGGCCGCCGCTGCAGCTGCCAGCGTAGTCTTTTCGGGAAAGGTAGGATGGAAGTTATTATTGGTAATATCTTTTTTCAATTCTACGATCACAGATATCTTATCGCTCAGCAAGGAAAAAATTCCATTGTCGCTGCCAACAAAAAAATGGTCTTCCTGTTTCATCGCCAACAGTCGGTCATTTTTTCCTGTAGGGTTGTTTACGCTGATCAGGTGCACTGTGCCTTTGGGAAAATCGCGAAACACAGAACGCAATACATACGCACCGTGCATGATGTTGAAAGGCTCGATCTGGTGGGTGATGTCTACGATCTTAAGATTATGACTGAAGGAGAGAATTTTTGCCTTTACAGCGGCCACATAGTGGTCTCTATGCCCAAAATCCGACATAAATGTTATGATAGCCATAAAGACAAAAATTGATTATATTTGATATAATTTCAAAGGTAAAGAAAGTAATTTAATTATTTAACAATAATATCGCATTGGCAGAAAAAATAATCACGCTGGACGACGGTTCTCTCGTCGATTTGCTGGGTACCGAAAATAGTAATCTCAAACAAGTAGCCACTGCTTTTCCCAAAACAAAAATTGTTTCCCGGGGAAACGAGATCAGGCTGATCGGTAGTGATCCGGAGATCAAACAGATCTCAGAGATCCTGGATTCATTGATGGTACATTTTGAAAAGTATGGAAATATCTCTCAGGAAAAACTAAAGAGCATCATTCGTCGCGAGCCGGAGCCCAAGCCGGAAGACATCAGCGATGACGTCATTCTCTTTGGAGACAAAGGATTGATCGTAAAACCGAAAACAGACAATCAGAAAAAACTGGTAGCGGCGCATTTTAAAAATGACCTCGTATTTGCCGTAGGTCCCGCAGGTACAGGAAAAACCTATATCTCTGTAGCCCTTGCGGTACGCGCACTCAAGAACAAAGAAGTAAAAAAGATCGTGATCACCCGCCCTGCCGTAGAAGCAGGAGAAAATCTTGGGTTCCTGCCGGGAGACCTGAAGGAAAAAGTAGATCCCTATCTTCGCCCTATCTACGATGCGCTCGATGATATGATTCCTGCAGAGAAGTTAAAATATTATTACGAAAACAGAGTTATAGAGATAGCACCGCTGGCTTTCATGAGAGGTAGAACGCTACACAATGCATTCATCCTGCTCGACGAAGCCCAGAACACTACTACCATGCAGATGAAAATGTTTCTCACCCGTATGGGCCCTAGCTCCAAGATGATCGTGACGGGAGACCGCTCCCAGATAGATCTTCCCGGCAAGCAGCAATCAGGATTGACTGAATGTTTTCGCTTGCTGAAAAATATTCCGGGGATTGATTTTGTAGAGCTAAGTTCAAAAGATGTAATGCGTCATAAGTTGGTAGAAAGAATAATCAATGCTTATGAAGCGGATGAATCCAAGAAGAACGAAAAGAAATAGTTTTTACCCAAGTTATTTACTTACTGCATGAGAAAATTTTTCTTTCCTTTGATTTTTATACTTTCCTCTGTTTTCGCTCAAGCCCAGCACCGCTGCGCTACAGTGGAGTATATGAATTATCTCTACAGCAAAAATCCTGCGTTGAAAAAAGAACATGAGACATTTAATAAAAAAATAACTCAGTACCTCAACGATAAAAAACATTATAAACTTGCCGCTACGCAAGCAGAGCCGATCTACGAAATTCCTGTAGTGGTACATGTGATCTATAACAATTATGCGAACGGTGCTACTAATATCCCCGACGCGCAGATCTATTCGCAGATCGATATTCTTAATAACGATTATGGAAGACGGAATGCAGATACCAGTATCACCTACGGCATCTTCAAACCGGTAGCAGCGGATACTAAGATCCAGTTTTGCCTTGCTACTACTGACCCGGAGGGCAGGCCTACTTCGGGAATCAACAGGGTGTTTAATAAAAAAACTTCCTTTGCCACCACTGAGTCGGTGACGCTCAAGCAGCTTTCCTATTGGCCAAGCGATCAGTATCTGAATATCTGGGTTTGCAATATTGCTCCGGATGAATTTGGCAATGAAGTATTGGGATACTCTCAAATGCCCGACAGCACAAGCCTTGGTGGATTAGCCGATAGCTACGGTACGGCCGCTACTGATGGAGTAGTGATCAACTACAAATACTTTGGAGACGTAGGCACGAGCACTCCTTACTACAATCATGGCCGCACCGCTACACACGAGATAGGGCACTGGTTTGGGCTCATCCATATCTGGGGTGACGCCTACTGTGGAGATGACTATGTGAGCGATACACCTCCACAGGAATCTGCCAACGGCCTTTCCTGTGACACTTCTTATTCTACCTGTACTGGCCCGGCTACGATCAATATGACGCAAAACTATATGGACTATTCGATCGATGCCTGTATGAATATTTTTACGATGGGACAAAAAGATCGAATGCGCGCCGCTATAGAGATTAGTCCAAGAAGAAAACAGCTCTTCAATTCTTCCGGCTGTTGTGTTCCCGGTTATTTTGTAACGCTGCCACAGGAGGTTACATTTGAAGATAATTCCTACTTAGATAATCATTGGCAGATATTGAATTACGATGCTGCCAGTGCGTATAGCAAAACCTGGACGCTCGAATCACCAGGGGCTTATGGACAAAGCAACAAAGCCTTTATGATCGAGAACGACAGCGTGTACACTTCTACCGACACTACCTATTGGGATGCATTTCAATCTCCTACAATCGATTTTAGCATTACCCAAAATCCGATGCTTGATTTTGATCTTGCGTACGCGTATGGCACCAACAATCTCAATACAGACAGCCTGGTAGTATACTATAATGCAGGTTGCAAAGATCACTGGAAGCCTCTTACCACGCTATACGGAAGCAGCCTGGTGACTACAGACCGCCGTGCAAATAATTTCCAGCCAGGAGTAAATGAATGGAAAAAGATCTCCATAGATCTCACGACGCTTAAAGGCATCAAGTTTGTGAGTTTTCGTTTTGCAGATTATTCAAAAGGAATTAATAATCTCTATATCGACAACATCAACTTTTACAAAGAAGCTGACCAGATGCAAGTTCAATTGTATCCTGTGCCCGCTATAGGCGAAGAGATCACGCTGGAAGTGATCTACAACGGTTATAAGGATGTTAAGATAGAAGCTTTTAATACACTTGGCAGAAGACTTTTTGAAAGAGAAAAAACAAACTCTACCAGTTTCAAAGAAACGATCAGCACAACGAATTTAAGTGCAGGCGTCTATATTGTGCGCGTGACTTCTGGTGGTGAGAAACAGGTCAAGCGGTTTATTGTTCGTTAAAAAACCTGTTATACGAATCAAACGCTTTAGGTTTCGTATCTGGCAGATTGCTTTGTAGTGACGACTGTGGATTATATTTTTTAATTTTTTACTAATTATTTTTTTATGTTCTTTTTAAATACGGGAATTCCGTTCGTTCGTTTTTTGGTCGTACTGATGGCAGGTATTGCCACAGGGATCCAAACCGGTTTTATGTCGAATCCATTGCTGTTATTAGCTTGTATAGCTGTTTATATAGTTTGTGTAGCATCTGAAAAAAAGATTCGTCTACCTCCCTGGATAAAGTCATCGGTTGCCTGGGTAATTTTATTTTTGTGTGGTGTGTTATTGGTTTCAGTACGGACGGAGAAAAATACCAGGCAACATTTTATTCATCAACGCGATTCTATTCAATACTACAAAGCAGTAGTGATCGGCCAACCGGAAGAAACTTCCAAAACTATAAAACTAGTTTTCGAAGTTTTAAAAATAAGATCTTCGCATGCTTCTTGGCAAAAGTCTTGCGGAAAACTGATCGGATATATTTCTAAAAATAATCTTCGGCCGATTCGAAAAGGAGATATTTTTTTAATAAGGGGTATCCCTGCTACGCTGCTGCCACCCGCTAATCCCGGACAGTTTGACTATAGTGCTTATCTAAACAGGCAAAATATTTATGCTACTCATTTTCTCCAGGATTGGCAACAGATCGGTCATCATGAAGATCATTGGTGGATTCAGGCAGCCGACCGGTTTCGGAGTTTTTGTGAAACTAAACTTAGAGAAGGAATCAAAAATGACAATGAGTATTTTCTCACCGTTGCGTTGTTGCTAGGAGGAAAGGCTGGCTTAGATGAAAAGCTTTACCAGGCATATTCCGATACCGGTACAGTTCATGCCCTCGCCGTTTCTGGCCTGCATGTGTCGTTGATTTATTTTATCGTTATTTTTTTATTTGGTGTGCTTAAGAAAATAAAGTATGGGAAATTTTTGTTCGCCATGCTCTCGATTACTGTCTTTTGGTTTTATGCACTGATCACAGGTTTCTCGCCTTCGGTAGTACGAGCGGTTACCATGTTTTCAGTTTTTCTACTGGCAGGGATTTTAAAAAGAAATTCCGGCATATATAATACACTTGCCTTCTCCGCCTTTATCATTCTTTGCGTAGAACCTTTCTGGATGATGGATATAGGTTTTCAATTCTCTTTTCTTGCGGTGGTAGGAATCGCTTATTTATATCCAATCATGTATAGCTGGTGGACGGTCAAAATTTTTCTGTTGGATAAACTATGGTCTCTTATCTGTGTTTCCATGGCTGCGCAATTGGCAGTAGCTCCGCTGAGTGTGTATTATTTTCATAGTTTCCCTCTTTTGTTTTTACCCTTCAACATGTTGATCGTTCCCTTGTCTTCTCTGGCGCTCTATACAGGCCTTGTAGGTTTGATGGCTTGTAAAATTGATTTTTTATTTAAGTTATGTATGATCGTTACAGAATACATTGTACGCTTTATGAATGATTTGGTAAGGCTTCCGGAAGGAGGAGAGTTTCTTAAAATAGATTTTCTTTATCTATCTACTGTTGAATTGATCTTGTTGTATCTGGTTATAATCTTATTGTTTTTTGGTTTTAAAAATAAACATTACAAGAGCTTTGCATATGCTACTTGTTCGCTGATCGCTTTTTCAATAATGATAGTGTTTAATAGTGAAGTTCAGTTTAGAAAAAATGTTTTCACTGTCTATCAGGTAAAAAATCGAACCGTTGTATCTCTTATTCACCGCGGCCATGCGCTTGTGCTATCCGATCTTGTGATGCATAAAAAAGAAAAAGATTTTGGATTTAATTTATACAATCATCTGGCAGAAAAAAGAACAAGATCACTTGAATTTGTTTCGTTTCGGGATACTTCATGGTGGTTCAAAAAAGAATACCCTTTCGGAGAATTGATCGTTTGGCGTGGAATAAAAATTTTGCGGATCGATCGTTCGCCAATTTCTTCGTTTCCGGAAGCTTGGTGGAGAAAACTGGATTATGTGATTGTGAGTGACAGGCAGTATTATAAAATGCTAAAACAAATACCTACAGTAGATGTGAAAATATTAATTGATCCATCTGTAAAAGAAAAGATGAACCTGTGCAATCCTGATTTTTATTATATAAATAACCAGGGAGCCTACAGTGAATGTATAGGAGAGGAATGGAATTAAATAAAGTTAGCCCGGGGTTTTAATCCTGGGCTAACTTTATTTATTATTTTGGGGTAATTATTATTTTTTTACATCTTCCACATAAGCGCGCAATATTTCTGCAACGCTCCAGGCTTGTGCTATACAGCCTTTCGGATAGTGCGGAGGATCTCCGTCAAAAATTTCTGAGATAGTGCCAATGCCTGCATCAGAAAAATGATGTTGGAAATTGTTTAGCAAACGTTCTACCACCATTCTTCCCGGATCGCCTTCCAGCCTGATCTTCGCAGTGATATACGGGCCAAGAAGCCAAGACCATACTGTACCTTGGTGGTATGCACCGTCTCTTGACCATTGATTTCCTCCGTAATGACCTTCGTATCGGTAATGTTCCGGCGACAAGCTTCGCAAGCCGTAAGGGGTGAGCAGGTGTTCTTCTACGGTTTTCAAAACAGAAAGAGAAGTAGCTCTATCCAGAATCTCGTATGGCAGACTGAGCGCGAAGATTTGATTAGGACGGATGTCGTCGTTTTTTTCGTGGATATTGATAAAGTCGTAGAGATATCCTTTGTCTTTGATCACAAAACTTTCTTTGAAAGATTTTTTCACTTTCTCCGCTTTCTGATGATATTCCGCTTTGTCGGCGCTTTCTCCCTTCATGTGTGCGATGTCGGCCAGGATCATAAGCGCATTGTACCAGAGCGCGTTGATCTCTACTGCTTTCCCCATACGTGGAGTCACTACCCAGTTGCCGATCTTAGCATCCATCCAGGTAAGCTGTACGCCGTATTCGCCGGCAAATAGAAGGCTATCGCTTTCCATGTGAATGTCATAATGCGTACCGCGCTCATGCCAGAAAATAATTTCTTTCAGATACGGATACATTTCATTGATCACAAAATCTTTGTCGCCTGTGTAATCGAGGTATTTTTTGATTGCGATAAAATACCAAAGCGTGGCATCTACGGTGTTGTATTCTGGTGTTTCGCCAGAGTCGGGGAAACGGTTTGGAATAATTCCTTGGTTGATATGCTGTGAAAATGCGCGGATGATTTTTTTCGCGTCGTCGTATTTTTTATTGACTAAACAAATTCCAGGAAGGGCGATCATCGTATCTCTTCCCCAATCGGAAAACCAGTGATAGCCGGCGATGATCGTTTTCAGGTCTTCGCCTCTTTTCACCACAAATTGGTCGGCGGCAAGCGCCAGGATTTTGGTCAGGTTGTTTTGCAAAGGTAGTTGCTCAAATAGCGCTTCCCGGCGGGCGCGCTCGGCTTCGAGCAGTTCGTATGCATCCGACTTGCAGTATTTTTCACTTGAGATCACTACACCGAGCTTGCTTCCCTGCTTCAGCGACACAATGAAATTACCGTGACTGAAAAGATCTTCAGCGAAGTTTAATCCGCGGGCTTGTTCTTCTTTGTATTCAAAATTTAAAAACCAGTCGGGACGGTATTTGAAGGAAGAGCCTTTCACCTGGATGCACACAGGAGGCACGCCATTGTAGGTATTTAGCTTGAGTACATCTTCTCCAAAGGTTACTTCTCTTTCGATAAAATCATTGGCTTTGGATAAGCTGTGATAGTCTCTGCCGGTTACAAAAGGTTTTAACTCCAGCTGGAAAGTACCTGAAGCTTTTTTCACTTCATAGGTTACTACCACAATGTCTTTGCCATGAATGGCTGCTACGGTTTTTTCAATTTCGATCTCGCCGATGTTATATTGAAAAACGGGGAAAATTCCTTTGGTGAATTTTGTAAAATATTTTAGACCGCTGTCGCGGATCGTACCTGGAAATTGATTTGCCTGGATTTCAAAACGGGCATTTTCCACAACTACAGTTTCTTCCAGTTTGGAGAGGATCACTACACGACCCACAGGAGGTTTTGTAGCCATGACAAACATGCCATGATAATTTCGCGTATTGGCCCCACAGATAGTAGAGCTCGCCCACCCCCCTAATCCATTGGTTTCTAACCATTCTTTTGTAGAAGCTTTATCGAAATTCTGAGTAATTTCTTTGTTAAATGTAATTTCCATTAAAAAATCATTTAAGGTTCTATGTCGGAAAATTACAAATTATTTGATTCTGATAACGTACTGGCTTATTAAAATATTTCAATTTTTTTTGCCTGGCAGATCGTGAACGAAAATAAAAATGCCCTAATTCAGCATTTTTTCAGGAAAATGGATTCTTGGGAACTTGACATGAGTTTATTATCTATTTACCTGAAAATGAAATTATTGATTAAAAAGTACCTGCTTTTTTTACAAATTTTTTATTTAAAATTATTCTAAATTACGGGTGTTTATAATTTTAGATATCAAAATAAGGGTTTGTTTTTCAATAAATTATTCTAAAATCATGTAAAGCAAGTTTGAAAACGCGTCATAAAGAACAAAAAAGCAGTTTGAATAATTCAATTCCGATACTACATTTGTGCGTCTCAATAAAAGACGTGGCCATAATTACGGATAAAACAAGTTTTTAATATGTCCTTTAAAATATTACAAAATCGATTTTCGCGTTTAACGTTCCTCGTTCTTCTTACCCTATCTTTTTCCTTTTCCAATTCCATTGCTGATACAGCCCCTGCACCTGCTGCTGGAGGTTCGGATCCTGCTATGGTAGCGGACGGAAAGAATTTGTTTGAAGCGAACTGTACAGCTTGTCACGCGGTTCACAAAGTGAAGGTAGGACCTGCGCTGAAAGATGTGAAGAAAAGAAGGGATATCGCCTGGATCAAAAAATTCGTGCGCGGTTCTCAAAACGTAATTAAATCTGGCGACCCTTACGCAGTAAACCTCTACAAGCAGTACAACAATACAGAGATGACTGCTTTCCCGTCTTTTACAGACAAAGAGATCGAATCGATTGTAGCGTACATCACAGAAGAAAGTAAAAATGTACCACAAGAGAACAAAGCTGCGGTTGGTGGTGGCGTCGGTGGATCCGCTGCTCCTGCAAACGATTACTCTGATCTCATCCTTATCCTTACAATAATTACACTGGTACTTGTAGCGGTCACTCTGATCGTGTTCATGACAGTGATCAGAAAATATCTGAGAGACAGAGAGGCTTCTCTGGACGAAGATGACAAAGAAATTGTAAACCAGAAATACAGCCTGTCTGCTGTTCTGAAAAGCAAAATATTTATTTCAATCGTAGTCGTATTATTTACTTGTATTGCCGTTCGCTCTTGTTGGGTTGGGTTGATGTCAGTAGGTGTTGAGCAAAACTATGCTCCGGTTCAGCCGATCCCATTCAGTCACAAGCAGCACGCAGGTGATATGAAGATTGATTGCGGATATTGCCACACAGGTGTATACAGAGGCAAGCAAGCAAACATCCCTGGTGTAAATATTTGTATGAACTGCCACAGCCAGGTAAAAGAAGGTTCAAGATTTGGCAAAGATGGTATTGCGTTGGTGATCGAACACTATAAGAAAAATAAACCAGTACAGTGGGTAAGAGTACATAATCTTCCTGATCTTGCTTACTTCAACCACTCTCAGCACACAGTAGCGGGTGGTCTGGACTGTATCAAGTGTCACGGCCAGATAGACTCTATGGAAGTTGTGAAACAATATTCTAACCTGACGATGGGGTGGTGTATTAACTGTCACAGAGAAACTGCTGTGAACGGAAAAGACAATGCTTACTACGACAAATTGTTGAAAGTGCACGATGAAAAAGTAGCAGCAGGAATCAGAAAAGGCGACATGAAAGTGGAGCATATCGGAGGCCTGGAATGTTCAAAATGTCACTATTAATCGAAAAGAAAGCCTAATTCATATAGATTTATTTTATGAAAGAGAATACAAAAAAATACTGGAGAGGCGTAGAAGAATTATCAAACGACCCTGAGTTTCTAAAAAATGCAGAAAGGGAATTTCCTGAGTATGTTTCTTTAAAAGAGCAGGAGAGTGGAGATTCTTCAGAAGGTACCAACAGAAGAGATTTCCTTAAATTATTAGGATTCGGTTTGGGAGCCGTTACATTGGCAGCCTGCGAGGCTCCAGTGAAAAAGGCAATTCCTTACCTGAACAAACCTGAGGAAATTGAACCTGGTATTGCTAACTACTATGCTTCTACTTATGTGGATGGTGGAGATTATTGCAGTGTATTAGTAAAAACAAGAGAAGGTCGCCCTATCAAAGTAGATGGCAATACTCTTTCTACAATCACCAAAGGTGGTACAAGTGCAAGAGTGCAGGCTTCCGTTTTGTCACTATATGATCAGACAAGACTTCAGACATTTGAAAAAGGAGGAGCAGTAATCGATCCTTCTGCAGCAGATGCTGAGATCAAAATGAAATTGAATTCTATATCAGCCAGTAACGCTCCGATCAGAATTGTTTCCCAAACAATCCTGAGCCCTTCTACAAAAGCGGTAATTGCTGACTTTAAAGCAAAATATCCAACTACTGAACATATTACTTATGATGCCGTTTCTGCTTATGGTATCTTAAAAGCAAACCAAACTTCTTTTGGTAAATATGTTCTTCCTTCCTATGATTTCTCTAAAGCTAATGTGATCGTGAGCTTCGGCGCGGATTTCCTTGGCACATGGATTTCTCCAATCGAGTATGCTTCACAATACGCAGCAACAAGAAAATTAGGAAAGTCTAAAAAGACAATGAGCCGTCATTATCAGTTTGAAACTAACCTTTCTCTTACTGGTAGTAACGCAGACAGCAGAGTAGCGATCAAGCCTTCCGAAGAAGGATTGTATGTAGCTGCTCTGTACAACGCTATTACAGGCAACAGCCTGAATGTTGGTTCTGTAAAAAATGAACTTATTAAAAACGTTGTAGCTGATTTGAATAGCAACAAAGGAACTTCCCTTGTTGTATCAGGTTCAAACGATCCTAATGTTCAAATCCTGGTAAATGAAATTAACAAAGCTCTAGGTAACTACGGTTCAACTATTGATTTGTCTAAACCTTCTTACCAGAGACAAGGTGACGATGCCGCAATGAATGCTTTCGTAGACGATGTAAAAGCAGGAAAAATCGCCGCTGTCTTCTTCTACAATGCAAACCCGGTATACGATTTTGTAAGAGGAGCTGAACTTAAAGATGCTCTTAAATCTGTAAGCCTGAAAGTTTCTTTCAATGATAGAATTGACGAAACAACAGTCCTTGTAGATTATGCTTGTCCTGATAACCACTATCTGGAATCATGGGGCGATGCAAATCCTAAGAAAGGAGTTTATAGCTTAATACAGCCAGCAATTTATCCTGTTTACAAAACAAGATCTGCTCAGGAAAGCCTTCTGATCTGGGCTGGAGCTGCTAATACCAGCTACTACGACTACGTTACTAACCATTGGAAAAATAATATCCTTGGAGGCTCTTCATGGGATAAAGCATTACACGATGGTGTATTCGAAGGCCCGGCTACAGAAGAAACAGCTTCTGAATCTGCAGGAAGCTTTGATTCTTCAAGCGTAGAGACGGCTATCAGCTCTACTTACAAACCTTCAAATGGTATTGAATTAAAACTATACGAAAAGATAGGAATGGGTTGGGGATCTCAGGCAGCAAACCCTTGGTTGCAAGAATTGCCAGATCCAATCTCCAAAGCAACATGGGACAACTACGTTGCAATTCCAATGTCTTACGCAAAAGCACAAGGTATTAAACAAGGAGATGTGCTGAAAGTAACCGCAAACGGTAAGTCAGTAGAGCTTCCTGCTTTAATACAACCAGGCCAGGCGATCAATACAGTAAGTATCGCGATCGGATATGGTAGAATGATCAAAGGAAAGAAAAATGTAATCGGTAAAAATGTATTTGGCTTTGCTTCCATTGCTAATGGCTTTGTAAACAATAGCGCAGTTGTAACCATTGAAAAAACCGGTACTTTCTCTCAGCTTGCTCAAACACAGACGCACAATACTATCATGAACCGTCCGATTATTCAGGACGCTACATTAGAAGAATATATTGAAAACCCTAAGGCAGGTAGATTCATTCCAATGGTCAACACGCCGGATGGTAAGAAAAAACCTTCAGAAGTTTCTGTTTGGGTAAAAGAGCATGAGAAGCCAAACCACTTGTGGCAAATGGCGATCGACTTGAATTCTTGTACTGGTTGCGGTGCTTGTGTGATCTCTTGTCAGGCAGAAAACAACGTTGCAGTTGTAGGAAAAGACGAAGTGATCAGAGCAAGAGAAATGCACTGGATCAGGATTGACAGATACTATAGCTCTGATGCTGAACCTAAAGAAACCGGAGAGTTCTTCGCCACTAACGAAGGTAGCATCAAGTATGACAACCTGGAGATTGAATCTGAATTCCCTCAGGTTACTTTCCAGCCAATGCTTTGCCAGCATTGTAACCATGCACCTTGCGAAACAGTATGCCCGGTAGCTGCTACCACGCACAGTTCAGAAGGCTTGAACCAAATGGCTTACAACAGATGCTTCGGTACAAGATATTGTGCAAATAACTGTCCATATAAAGTAAGAAGATTTAACTGGTTTAAATATTTCGATAACGCAGATAGATTCCCGGAAAACATCGGTATGAACACGGCTATGGGAAGAATGGTGTTGAATCCTGATGTAACGGTTCGTTCAAGAGGGGTAATGGAAAAATGCTCTATGTGCGTTCAGAAAATTCAGGAAGGTAAGCTTAACGCGAAAAAAGCGAAGAGAAAGATCGAAGACGGCGAAGTGAAAACAGCTTGTCAATCTGCTTGTCCTACTAATGCAATCGTATTCGGAGATGTGAATGATACTGCTTCAAAAGTATACAACGAGAAAAAAGTAGAAAACGAAGACAGAGCATACACAGTGCTTGAAGAACTTAACGTTCAGCCGAACATTCACTACTTAACAAAAATTAGAAACATTAAAGCTTAATATATTTTTCCAATATGTCATCAGTTACTTCATCAGTAAGAACACCGCTGGTAACAGGCGGGAAGAAAGCGAAAGATGTTACCAACGACATCTGCAAGCAGGTAGAGGGAGCTCCCACTACGTCCTGGTACATTGCAATGGGTATTTCCCTGATCACACTTGGCTTTGGCACATTCTGCCTTGGTAGTCTGTGGTGGGAAGGCCTTGGTCTTTGGGGACTAAATAAAACAGTAGGTTGGTCATGGGATATCACTAACTTCGTATGGTGGGTTGGTATCGGTCACGCTGGTACATTGATCTCTGCGGTACTTCTTTTGTTCAGACAAAAATGGAGAACCTCCATCAATAGAGCTGCTGAGGCGATGACAATTTTTGCCGTACTATGTGCTGCTACTTTCATCCTTGCACACATGGGTCGTCCTTGGATGGCACACTGGGCACTTCCACTTCCAAACGCTTATGGTTCACTTTGGGTAAACTTTAACTCTGCCCTTGTTTGGGACGTGTTCGCGATCTCTACCTATCTTACCGTATCTCTAGTATTCTGGTACATAGGTATGATCCCTGACTTCGCTACTATCAGAGAAAGAGCTACAGGAATCAGAAGAGTGATCTACGGATCTCTAAGCTTTGGCTGGACTGGTTCTGCTAAAGATTGGTCAAGATACGAAGCTGTATCACTTGTATTGGCAGGTCTTTCTACACCACTCGTACTTTCAGTACACACCATCGTATCCATGGACTTTGCAACGTCTATCATTCCAGGATGGCACACCACCATCTTCCCTCCATACTTCGTGGCTGGTGCGATCTTCTCAGGTTTCGCAATGGTATTGACATTGATGCTGGTAACAAGAGCAGTATTTAAACTGGAAGATTATATCACTTTAGAGCACATCGAATCCATGTCAAAAATTATTGTGTTGACAGGTTCTATTGTAGGTGTTGCTTACATTACAGAATTCTTTATTGCAGCATATTCAGGAGTTCCTTATGAGAAATATGCTTTCATTAACAGAGCATTCGGACCGTACTGGTGGGCTTATGCAGCCATGATGTCTTGCAACGTAATTTCTCCTCAGTTATTCTGGTTCAGAAAAGTAAGAAGAAGTATTGTAGTGGTGTTTATTCTATCAATTGTAGTAAACATCGGTATGTGGTTTGAACGTTTTGTGATCATCTGTACTTCTTTGAACAGAGATTTCATTCCATCGAGCTGGACTATGTTCTACCCAACAATGTATGATGTAGGAGTATACCTGTTCACTTTCGGGTTCTTCTTCACTTGCTTCCTGTTGTTTGCAAAATATTTCCCTGTGATCAACATGGCAGAAGTTAAAGCAATTATTAAATCTTCCTCAGGCAATAAAGAATCACATTAATATTAAAATGGAAAAAGGCAAAAATTATTTATTGGGAGTATATGACGATGAAGACGTGCTAATGGATGCCGTTGGAAAAGTCAGAGGAGCTGGAGTAAAGATCAAAGAAGTTTACACTCCATTTCCAATACACGGGCTAGATACAGCCTTGGGATATGAATATTCCAACCTCCCTACAATGTCCTTCATTTATGGAATGACTGGTACGATCACAGCACTTTCCACTTTGATATGGATGTTGGGCTTTGACTGGCCAATGGATATCGGTGGTAAAGGAAATATTCCTCTTCCTGATTTTATTCCGATCACGTTTGAATTTACAGTTCTTCTGGCTGCACACGGAATGGCGCTTACCTTCTGTATTGTCAGCAATCTGGCACCTTGGAATTATAAACCAAAAATGCTGGACCCTAGAAGTGTTGACGACAAATTTGTAATGGCAATCGATCTAGACAATAATAAGCTAGATAAAGCAGCACTTGAAAGTCTTCTGAAAAGTAGCGGTGCTGTTGAAGTGAATCCTAAATTGGTGGAATAAGTAAGAAATTATTTGCAATACTATAATATGAACCTGATTAATAAAATATCAATGTTACTTCTGGGAGTGGTTTTATTCACTTCCTGTAACCATGATTTCGATTATATTCCTGAGCATAAGACACCACGCTGGGAATATGCTCCAAACATGTACCACTCAGAGGCTTACGAGCCTGTAACGCAGGTAGTAGACAGCAGTACGCAAGCCTACAACACAAGTCCTGGAAATAGAGGAATGAACTTGAGAGAGCCGGTTCCTGGAACTATCAAAAGAGGATTTACTCCTTATAAAATTCCTAAAGATTCTCTTGAGTATGCTTCGGCTACATTAGTGAGCCCTTATGCTGGTTCTACAGAAGAGCAAGTATTAAAAGACGGTGAGTTACTCTATAAAAGATACTGTATGCATTGCCATGGTGCTGAAGGTAAAGGCGACGGTCCTGTAAGCCAGAAATTCAATGGTATTGCGAACCTTACTTCTGATCGTCTTAAAGCAGTAACAGAAGGTCATATTTTCCACGTGATCACGAGAGGAAAAGGAATGATGTTGTCTCATGCTTCTCAAGTATCTCCAGAAGAGAGATGGAAAATCGCTCACTATGTAAAAGAGAAATTGCAAAAAGCAGAACAATAGAGAAAAACATTAATAGTTAAATTTTTACAAAATGGCATTAGTAGAAAATATATCATTGGACGAAAAATTTTCATTTACCAGCAAGGCTAAATCGAAGATCATCATGTTGATTGTAGCAGGTTTGGTATTGGCGGTGCTTGGAGTTATTCTCTTGAAAGTTGATGGAGGACATCATGAAGAGCATGCAGCTGTATTAACAAAAGCTCCTGATTTTTCACATGAAAAAGTTGAACTCAGTAAAGAGGTTGTAAGCCACGAAGGACCTGAGGTTGCAGAGGAAGCACACCATGGTCCGTCGGCCCTGGTAAAAAGAGTTCTTAAAGATGTTTGGCAAAATAACGTATTCTTTGGTGGTATCGCATTGCTTGGTGTTTTCTGGCTGGCCTTTAATTATGTAGCTTACTCAGGATGGAGCGCTTTGATTAAAAGAGTTCCTGAAGCATTCGGCTACTATCTGCCAGTCTTTGCTATTATTTCCATTGCTATGATTGGCATTTTTGGACATGATATTTTCCATTGGATGGATCATTCGCTTGTTGAAAAATTCTTACCGGATGGTAAAACTCGTAACCCACATTTTGACGAAGTGCTGGCACAAAAAACATGGTGGTTAAACAACGTTGGCTTCTGGATTAGAGTGATTGCTTACTTTGCTCTTTGGATTCTTTTTTGGAATACTCTTAGAAAAAAATCACTTCAAGAAGACCTTCAAGGCGGCGTAAAACTTTATGACCAAAGCATTATCTGGTCTGCAGGATTCCTTGTAATCTTCGGAGTTACTTCTTCTACTGCTGCATGGGATCTTGTGATGTCTGTAGATCCTCACTTCTTCAGTACAATGTTCGGATGGTATGTATTTGCTAGCTGGCTTGTATCAAGCGTTTCAATGATCACACTTATCATTATTATCCTGAAAGAAAATGGATACTTGAAAATGGTGAATGAAAATCACCTGCATGATCTTGGTAAATTTATGTTTGCCTTCTCTATCTTCTGGACTTACGTATGGTTTGAGCAGTTCTTGCTGATCTACTATGCTAACATTCCTGAAGAATCTTATTACTTCGTAGAAAGAGTATTGAATGGTACATACAGACCTTTCTTCTTCCTGACGTTCTTCTTGAACTTCCCAATGCCATTGATCATCTTGATGACAAGAAATTCAAAGAGACAAATGATCATTATGAAAATTGTAGCAGTAGTGATTCTTATCGGTCACTGGTTCGATTTCTACATGATGCTTACTCCTCCGATGTTGCACAACGATGGCGTATTCGATTACAAATTCTTTTTCCTGGAAATCGGAATTACCATGGTGTTCTTAGGTATGTTCTTGTACGCAGTATTGACTGGTCTTTCTAAAGCTGGTCTGATTGCGAAGAATCACCCAATGATCCAAGAGAGTGTTCATCACCATGTATATTAACAGATAAGAGATTAAAAGCAATTAGGAAATTAACTTTATATTAAAATGACAAGTTTATTATTAGTCACAGCAGGTATTCTAGTTCTTCTGATACTTCTATTGGTATTCAGAGTACATACACTGGTTACAGTGATGCGCGGCAAAGAAGTAGGCAAAATCGGATTGAGCAATAAGATCAATGCGGCTGGAATGCCAATCGTATTTGCTCTCGGATTGATCGGATTTTACTGTACCTATCAAGCTGCTAAACCTCATTTCCTTCCGGATGCAGCTTCTGAGCACGGTGTGAAAACAGACTTCATGTTCTGGTTCACTATGGCGCTCTTGGTGATTGCGTTCGTCATTACAAACACTATGTTGTTTTGGTTCCCATATAAGTATCAGCATTCAGAAAAAAGAAAAGCGTTCTTCTATCCGGATAATCACAAACTGGAAATTGTATGGACTATCATTCCAGCAGTAGTAATGACTGGACTTGTATTTTATGGTCTGAAGGAGTGGAACTACATCACTACCTTCCCGGCAGAAAATGAATGTGAAGTGATTGAGGTTATGGGGAAACAATTTGCATGGCAAGTGCGTTATCCTGGTAAAGATAATAAGCTGGGTAGATACAAATTCAAAGCAATCGATGCTACCAACGAATTTGGTATCGACTTTACAGATTCTGCTAGCTTCGATGACTTCGTTCCAAGAGAACTTCACCTTCCAAAAGGTAAAAAAGTATTGCTTCGCATCAGAGCAAGAGACGTAATTCACAGTGTATTCCTTCCTCACTTCAGAGTTAAAATGGACGCTGTTCCAGGTATGCCTACAAGATTCTGGTTCGTTCCTACAAAATCTACTGAGGAAATGAGAGATATCACCGGAAATCCTAAATTCAACTATGAGCTTGCCTGTACGGAGATCTGCGGACGTGGACACTTTGCAATGAGATTCCTAGTTGTAGTAGATGAGCCGGAAGATTACGAAGCATGGAAAGCTTCACAAAACAGATGGTCTGAAGACAATGCTGATTATGTGAAAACTTTGGTACCAAGTTTCAAAGCATTGAAAGATACAGCAGTGGTAGCCACCACGGATTCTTCAATGGTAGCAGTTCCTGCAGATAGCGCTAATGCTGTAGGAAAGAAAGATTCCGTGAAAGCAGACACTAAAAAAGATGCTCCTAAAGCAGCGCCTGCTAAAGGTAAAAATAAGGGAGGTAAAAAGTCTTAATTAGTGGTAGAAAATAGAATAGAATTACATCAGGATAGAATTATAAAATAATAGAGATATGTCAGTTGATACTTTACATCATTCTTCACACGCAGAGGCACACGATCATGATCATGAGCATCATGAAGAATTACATTGGATCAGACAATATGTTTTCAGTGAAGACCACAAAGTGATCGCTAAGCAATTCCTCATTGCAGGTATTTTCTGGGCGTTGATAGGTGGTTGTTTCTCTTTGTTATTCCGTCTGCAACTGGGTTTCCCGGATGCAAACATGGATTGGTTGAAACCAATCTTGGGTGGATGGATCAAAGAAGGTAAAATAGATCCAGAATTTTATCTGGCATTGGTAACCATGCACGGAACGATCATGGTGTTCTTTGTATTGACAGCAGGATTGAGCGGTACTTTTAGTAACTTCCTTATTCCTCTTCAAATTGGTGCAAGAGATATGGCTTCAGGATTCCTAAACATGCTTTCTTTCTGGTTCTTCTTTATTTCAAGTATGTTGATGTTATTCTCTCTCTTCACCAGTACAGGTCCTGCTGCAGGTGGATGGACAGTATATCCTCCATTGAGCGCATTGCCTCAGGCTATCTCTGGTTCTGGTTCTGGTATGACTCTATGGTTGCTATCTATGGCGATCTTCATTGTATCATCTTTACTTGGTAGCTTGAACTATGTTACTACTGTAATCAACCTGAGAACAGTAGGAATGACTTTCTTGAGACTTCCTCTTACGATCTGGGCATTCCTGATCACTGCGATCATTGGTATTCTTTCTTTCCCTGTATTGTTCTCTGCGGCTCTATTGTTAATCTTCGATAGAAGTTTCGGTACAAGTTTCTTCCTTTCCGAATTGTATGTGGGAGGAGAAGCCCTGGCACACTCAGGTGGTAGCCCTGTATTGTTCCAACACTTGTTCTGGTTCCTGGGGCACCCGGAAGTATACATTGTACTTCTTCCAGCATTGGGAATTACTTCTGAAATTATAGCAACAAACTCACGTAAACCAATTTTCGGTTACAGAGCGATGATTGGTTCTATCCTTGCGATTGCATTCCTTTCATTCATCGTGTGGGCACACCATATGTTCGTGACAGGTATGAACCCATTCCTGGGATCGATCTTTATGCTCCTTACGTTGATTATTGCAGTACCTTCTGCTGTAAAAGCATTCAACTATATTGCGACACTTTGGAGAGGTAATATCGTCTTCACTCCCGCAATGTTGTTTTCTATCGGACTAGTATCCTTCTTTATCTCGGGTGGTCTTACTGGTATTATCCTTGGTAACTCTGCTGCAGATATCCAACTTCACGATACTTATTTTGTAGTAGCTCACTTCCACATTGTAATGGGATCTGCTTCCTTCTTCGGAATGGTGGCTGGTGTATACCACTGGTTCCCGAAAATGTTCGGTAGAATGTTGGATGAGAAACTTGGATACGTACACTTCTGGTTGACTTTCATCGGAGCTTATTGCGTATTCTTCCCAATGCACTACATCGGTATTGCAGGTTTCCCAAGAAGATACTACTCTTTCACAGGATTCGATGCTTTCCAATCTTTTGCAGACCTTAACCATTTCATCAGTATCGCCGCAATCGTTACAGTATCTGCGCAGTTGATCTTCTTGTTCAACTTCTTCTTCAGTATCTTTAAAGGAAGAAGAGCTCCTCAGAATCCATGGAAATCCAATACGCTTGAGTGGACTACTCCAATCAATCCAGGACACGGTAACTGGCCAGGTGCTATTCCTCACGTATATCGTTGGGCGTATGACTACAGCAAGCCAGGTGCAAAAGATGATTTTATTCCTCAAAACATTCCATATTCGCAGACTCCTGAATCGAACCTTCCTGGTGAGAAAGACGATCCAGAGTTGAAGTAAGCGAAATATGCAACGTCAACATTTAGGATTTAAAAGGTTCGTTGTTTTAACGGTTGTGTCAGTTTACCTGCTGATCCTGGCCGGAGGAATTGTAAGAACGACTGGTTCAGGAATGGGATGCCCGGACTGGCCTAAATGTTTCGGCAGGTGGGTGCCCCCTACAGAAGTAAGTCAACTTCCTGCTGATTATAAAACGAAATATGTTGTCCACGGATATCAGACAGAATTCAACGCTGTTAAAACCTGGATTGAATATATAAATAGATTACTGGGCGCTCTTATAGGAATTTTTATAATTGTAGCCTTCGTTCTTTCTCTTCAATATAAGACCGATAAAACAATCCGTATCTTATGTGGATTGGCTCTGTTGATGGTGATCCTGGAAGGGATCGTAGGGAAATATGTGGTGTCTACCAATCTTAAGCCACTGTTGATTTCTTTTCATTTATGGGGTTCTATTTTTATCATCGTATTGCTCATCTATGTGATGTGCAGAGTATGGAGAGAAAATTTACAAGTGGAAAACATTATTCACTTGGATCAGTTGAAAACGATCAACGTTCTTTTAATTGCTGCAACCATTATACAAACTATAATCGGAACCCAGGTAAGACAACAGATTGATGATCTGTCGATGAGTCTGGGATTTGAAAGACGGCTGGAATGGATAGAAAGACTTGATTATTATTTTCATCTTCATCGCACCTTCTCTATCGTTGTGTTTCTGATTCATGTATATTTTATTTATAAATTATACAAATCAAATTCAGGTTCCGTTATTAAATGGTCTTGCTACGGTTTAGCCCTGTTGGTGGCAATCGAAATGATCGGTGGAATCACGATGGGAAATTTCGGCATCCCGGCTTTTGTACAGCCTATTCATATGTTGGGAGCTACAATGTTATTAGGATTACAGTTCTTTGTATTGTTCGTGTTTAGATTAAATGCTACTAACTCTGCAATACAGTTAAGACAATAAAATGACAACAGAGAATCTAAATATTCATCAAGTGATGGCTCAGTTTTCTGCCAAAACCCGGGCGGTTTTTCAGATGCTGAAATTCAGATTGTCGGCTACGGTTGTATTTTCAGCCGGAATGGGATACATTCTGGGAGCCCCGTCAGAGCTGGATTGGATTCGCTTTTCTGTTTTTCTTTTGGCTGGTTTTTTAGTTACATCTTCCAGCAATATACTTAATCAGATCTATGAAAAAGACTCGGACAAATTAATGTCCAGAACTCAAAACAGACCCTTGCCTACAGGAGTTTTAAATGTTGCGGAAGCCCTTATTCTAGCTGGAGTCACAGGCATTTTAGGAATTTATCTCTTTATCAGTTTTATCAATTTAAATGCTGCTTTGTTGGCATTTGCTTCATTAGTATTATATGCTTTTGCATATACGCCAATGAAAACAGTACATCCGATCGCTGTGTTCATCGGAGCGATTCCTGGCGCACTACCGCCGATGATCGGTTGGGTAGCGGCTACTAATGATTTTGGTTGGGAACCAGGTATCTTATTCGCCATTCAATTTGTATGGCAGTTTCCTCACTTCTGGGCAATCGCCTGGGTATTGGATGAAGATTATAAAAAAGCAGGTATCCGTTTGTTGCCGGGTACAGGGCAGGATATCAATACTGCTTTTCAAATTATGATTTATACCATGCTGTTGATCCCGCTTGGTTTTGTTCCATACCTAATGGGAATGACCAGGATAACATCAGCAATTATCGCATTAGTTTGTGGAGTGTTGTTTTTAGCGCAGACATTTAATCTGATGAAAAAATGTTCGAGAAAAGCAGCCCTGCAAATTATGTTCGGTTCGTTTTTGTATCTGCCGATCGTGCAGATAGCTTTTGTTTTAGATAAAGTGGAGAAGTTATGATCGAAGTAAAGAAAACAGGAGCGTATGAAAATGCGCAAAGACCATTGTCCATGCACCCGAATAAATTTTCGCTGTGGCTTTTCATAATCACAGTGGTAATGTTGTTCGGTGCCTTTACAAGTGCATACCTGGTAAGACGCGAAGCCGGTGATTGGCTTCAATTTAAGATCCCTACGATCTTTTTAGTGAATACTTGTATTTTGGTAGTAAGCAGCGTAACAATGCACCTGGCATACGTTGCTGCTAAAAGAGATGAGTTGACAAAAATGAAAACTTTTATCCTTGCTACCATTGGACTTGGCTTGTTGTTTACAGGCCTGCAAATGATCGGGGCATGGGCTGCCCTGATGGATATTCATGTTTATCTTGGCGGAAAAGAAAGTAATCCTGCAGGTTCATTTGTGTATATATTCTTCATCGTACACGTATTACACTTGCTGGCTGGGATAGGCTTCTTGCTTTATCTGTACGGACAAGCAGTAAAATTTAAAGTACATTCAAAAAATATGTTGCAGATGGAAATGTCAGCAACTTTTTGGCACTTCCTTGATTTGCTTTGGGTGTATTTATATGTATTTTTGTTAATCAATAATTAATTATTTAAGAGTTAAACATGGCAACAACAGCAGCTACAGTAAGTGATAAGAATTTGTGGAAAGGTGGAGTAGAACCACTTAAAGCAAGTTATGGCAAATTGATGATGTGGTTTTTCCTATTGTCAGATGCCCTGACTTTCTCAGGTCTTTTGGTTACTTACGGATTCAGCAGATTCAGTCATCCAACCTTCCAGGGTAAAATTGAAGATTTCTATTTCTCGGTAAAACACTGGCCAATTCCGGAAAGAGTATTCACTCACATTCCTTTCTTCCACGTAAATGCTCCTCTGGTATTCGTAGGGATCATGACCTTCGTACTCATCTTGAGTAGTGTTACGATGGTACTTGCCGTAGAAGCAGGCCATAGGATGGATAAAGAAGCTGTTCAGAAATGGATGCTTTGGACAATCGTTGGAGGTCTTACCTTCCTTGGTTGCCAGGCTTGGGAATGGACAATTTTCATCACTGGTGGCAAACCATTGATGGTTGATGGTCTACAGATCATAGGGGCAAACCTGCAAGGAAATGAATATGGTCCGGTTCTGTTTGCAGACTTGTTCTTCTTTATCACAGGTTTCCACGGTACCCACGTATTGAGCGGTGTGATCCTGAACATACTAGTATTCTACAACACCACACTTGGTACTTATGAAAAAACAGGACACTATGAAATGGTAGAAAAGGTAGGTCTGTACTGGCACTTTGTAGATCTTGTATGGGTATTCGTATTTACCTTCTTCTATCTTGTTTAATTTGAATCATATTATCAGAATAAAAATATTATAATACTATGGGACACGCACACAACGATCACGATCTTTCAAAACCTGTTCAAGTTCTTCCTCCGGATAAAGCAAAGATCAGAAGAATTCTGATGACCACGCTTTTTCTAGGTCTTGCAACAGCGATAGAATTTGTGATTGCATTTACAATGGAACCAGGTACTCCGAAGACAATGATTTTCGTGCTCCTGACATTCTATAAAACATTCTACATCGTAGGTGAATTCATGCACTTAAGATATGAAGTAAAAACTTTGATATGGTCTGTAGTGCTACCAGTATCTTTTATCTGCTGGTTCATCACAGCGATGCTTGCAGAAGGACATTCTGTAGAAGTGCTCAGAACCTGGGCAAGCACTTGGTTCTAAAAAATAAAATAAAAAAGAGTCCCACTGAAAGGCGGGACTTTTTTTTGAACATTGCCGGCAAGAAAAGCGCAGATGAAAAGGAGCAATAAAATAATTATACTATCCCTGTTAACCCTGTTACCATTAGGGATTCTTTTTTTTATAAGTAATTTTGGTAAAAACAGGTATAAGCTACCAGTGTACTTTGCAGAAGATTCAATTCCTTCGGAAGGAGGGCGCTATAAAGTAACGGAAGCATATTCCGTTCGTGATTTTAACCTGGTAGACCAAGATCATAAATCAATTACACAGCAACAACTTCGCGGATATATTTATGTGGCAGATTTCTTCTTCACCCGATGCGGAAGTATTTGTCCTAAAATGACTACACAATTGACCCGTGTGCAGGAAGAATTTCTTAAAGACACTACAGTTAAAATTGTTTCCTTCACTGTAGATCCTAAAAATGACACCGCAGAAGTACTGAAGTCTTATGCCACTGAATACGGCGCCATACCAGGAAAGTGGAGATTTGTAACCGGAGCTAAAGATTCCATTTATACGCTAGCACAAAAAGGGTATTTTATCACTGCAATGGAGGATACGGCACACCCTGTAGATTTCATTCATAGCGACAAATTAGTGCTGGTAGACAAGCAAGGATGGATCAGAGGATATTACAATGGAACCGATCGCAAGGAAGTGAATAAATTAATTACAGAGATTAAAGTATTAGAAGAAATATATGCAGACGAATCAGCTAGTAGATAACCAGAAAAAATACGATGGATTAATCAAAGTGTTGGCCATTGCTATTCCTTTAGTAGTAGCGTTGTTATTTGGTATCAGAACAAAGATCGATCTTGGTATGTGGACGAAAATGCTTCCACATTTAAACGCTTTATTAAATAGCCTTACCGCCTTGAGTCTGGCGATTGGATTCTTCTTTATTAAGAATAAAAATACCGCAATGCATCGAAGAAGCATGCTACTTGCCTTTGGAATGGGCTCGATATTTCTGGTTTCGTACGTACTTTATCATTTAACCAATGCCTCAACTTCCTACGAAGGAACCGGGTTCCTAAAAATTTTGTATTATACACTCCTGATCAGCCATGTACTGCTGGCCGCAGTAGTGGTACCTTTTGTACTCTATGCGGTATACTATGGAATTTCAAACCAGCTTGAGAAACATAAAAAAGTAGTGAAATGGACATTGCCTATCTGGATGTACGTTTCTGTGTCGGGAGTGATTGTATATTTAATGATCAGTCCTTATTACAATTAATATATTAGCATTTAAAAATATACGATATGAAAAAGTATTTGATTCTTGTTGTAGCACTCATTACTATAGTATTGTTTTCCAATGATGTGCAGGCATGCGCCATGTGCAAGGAAACAGGAAACCAGGCCGGAGGATTTAATGCCAAAGGTTTAAATTTTGGTATTTTGTATTTAATGGCAATCCCTTATATCGCTTTTAGCATTTTAGCCTACTTTTGGTATAAAGCCAGTAAAAAACAAAAATCCCAGGATCAAAAAATAGTTGAGATCTTAAAAAACAGTTTAACCGAAAAATAATAGTAGTTCTATTTTTTATTTTTTTATTTTCTGGTCTGTAAATCAGGAAAGTTATATCTTTACATTACCATTTAAAGCTGAACTCATTCAATCATACAGGTTCTCAACAGTATTGATTATCTTAAGAATCAATTATTTATAAATAACTATAAAAAGATTTAATTGAACATTATCAATATAATGTTTTAAGTACACTCTTTATATATCATTTAATATTATGTTTCCTTGCTTCATAATCCTAATTAATGGAAATTTACAATTACTTGGTATAAAATTTGCTGAAAACGAGGTTACAAAAGCCTGAATTTAAGTATTTAACCGGTAAGCCATAAACCCGACTCTATGAAAAAAATCTACCTGCTTATTCTTTTTACAATATGTTTGGTTGTAAAAGGGTATTCCAATGTCAACATTACAGCTCCTACTAAAAACACCTTTTGTTTGAATACTTATGCCACAATAAATGATATTGTGATTGCAGAGGCTGCTAATAATGATTTTCCAATTACTTCAAACTATATCTTTATTTCTGCCCCGGCAGGATTTGAATTTGATCCCACTCAGGGAACTTTATCTAAGACAGGATCGGATATCTCAGGTACCCCGGGTTGGGTTTTTAGAAATGCCAATATGATCGCAATTTCTTTTGGCGTCACTTCACAATCATCAGGAGATGCTGTTACTATTTCAGGATTGCAACTTCGTGCTACTACACTTACTTCAGGAACTCTTAAAGTTGAAACGGGTAGTTCTGCTATCGGCGGAATGCCTGCAGGAACTACCTTGGCAACTGTTTCCACTGCTCTTACCGCATTGTCATTGCCTGCTGTATCTCCTGTATGTGACAACGATGCTCAGTTTGGTTTGGGTGGTACTTATACATTAGGTACCAGTGTTACTTTAAATACCGCATCTTATTCTTCATCCCCTACTTCTGGTGCTGTGAGTGGTACCAATTTCAAACCAGCTAGTGCGTCGGGAGATCAAACCGTTACTTACACTGTAAAGACCAATGGTGGCGGAGGTTGTACGTTCACTCAGAGTATCAGCATCAATGTAAAGGCAGCACCTAATGTTACCATTACAGCGGCAGAAACCAGTGGTTTAACTTCCAACGATAATACAACTTGTCAAGGTGATCCTATCACGTTTACAGCCAACGGGGCAGATACTTATCAGTTTAAAGTAAATGGTACTAATGGAGTAGGGGGATCTACTGTTTCTCCTTATACTCGTATGGGATTGTCGGACGGAGATGTTGTATCTGTAGTAGGAACATATGATGGTTGTTCAGCTACTTCATCCAATATTACAGTAAATGTAAACACTCCTCCTCCAACTGTAGTTTTTAATCCTTCTGTTACCACTTATTCTTCCAGCTCGTCTTATTTTGTACTTGACACATTGGATTCTCCTTCTCCTTTTGCAGCAGATCCATGGAGTCCGAATTCTTACTTCTCAGGAAACGGTGTGGTAGCTGGTTCGGGAAGTAATGCCGGAAAAGATTTATTTTACCCGGATGTAGCCGCTACCTTCGGAAGTTCTGTTTCGGTTTCCTATACTTATGTGGACGCCAACGGTTGTAAAAAATCTACAAGCCAGACCATCAACATTGTAGGTGGTGCATCTACAGGAAGCATCAATAACCTTAATAGTTCTTATTGCGCAAACGGTGCGGCCAGTACCATTTCTATTGCATCACACAAAACGTTTGGCGGTGGTTTATTTTGTTTGATCATAGGAGCAGATTTTCAGTATTTTGAATACTTTAATCCAGTTTATGGAATTTGGAACATATTACCTTCTACCTATAATGCAGGAACTCTTAATTACGATGCTACCTTTGATCCTACTGTGATGTATGCGAATGGGGGAACTGGTCTAAGACTTATAAGAGCAGTTTATTACAGTAGCTATTGCGGTTATGAATATATTCAACAAAATTTCACCCTCAACTCTTTACCATCCGTTTCGATTAACAACTACACATACGATTATTATTACAACGATGGTTCATATCCTTGCAGCAGTTGGGGGGATTCTACACTGACCTTTACATTTTCTGCAAATGCCAGCATTAGTGGATTCTCATCTTCTCCCGCATCATTTTTATACTTCAATAGTGGAGCTTATAAATTGAAATGGTCGGCTGCAAACAGCTATCCTTCAGGCAACACTATTAATCTTACTATTCAGGATGGTGTGACCAACTGTTCAAATCAGGTTTCTTTCAACAAATATGTTTTTGCTGCTCCTGGTGCGCCTACGTATGCGGTGCCAAAGGACAAATGCGTGGGTGATCTGGTAACCATCGTGGATACTATTACTACACCTGCTTTCGCTTACTCGATGTATACGGAATGGTATCGTAAAAACGGAGCTACCCTTACCTTTATAACTACAGATTATGTTTATGCCGGAAATCTTAATACAAAAGCACAAGATGTATTTTATGTCAACTCCGGTAACCCAATGCTGACATCGGATACCCTTGTGGTACGACAATATTATCTCAACTCATGTAAAAGTCCTTTTACATCACCTATTGTAATTAAGGTAAATACACCACCAACTGTAGATGCAGGGACCTATTTAAATATTTGTAGCACAAACCCTGTAGTAAATCTATCCGGATCCAGAAACCCAGGAACTTTAGGTGTGACCTGGACCAGTTCGGCAGCGCCTGTTAATAGTGGCTTTTCTTCTCAAACGGCTATTAACGGTACTTACACAGCGAAAGCTTCGGAAGTGACTGCCGGTAAAATAAAACTTTATCTTACTACCAACGATCCTGATGGTACAATCTATGGATGCAGTGCAGTAAAAGACAGTGCCACTATTGCTATCAACTTAGCTCCTAGCGTCAAGGCTGGAACACCTACTACTTATTGTTCCTCTACTGGTACGATCAGCCTTTTGGGGCAGTATCTGAATACCTCTACAACTTCTTCCACCTGGTATAAAGGTTCTGTGGGTGGAACTCAGACTGGGATGAGTACACCTGCCTCAATATTTACGACTTACACACTAACAGCTGCAGAAAAGACCGGAGGACCTATTGTTTTCTGGATAGAATCAAATGATATGGACGGGCCAACTGGTCCATGTGCCACTTCTACAGATCAGGTGACCATTACCATTTCACCGGAAGTATTAATCAGTGCGGGAATCGCCGATACTACCTGTGGTACAGCAAATATTTCCTTATCAGGTTCCTGTACAAAATTCGGAGGAGCAGCTTTGAATGCTACCTGGTCGGGTGGCCTTGGAGGAACACCAGCATTCACACCTAATGTGAACGCCTTGAACGCTACGTATACGCCAACCTTAGCTGAGTCAGCAGGGACTAGCATTGTATTTACGCTTACTTCCGATGATCCTGATGGAGTAGGACCTTGTCCTGCCTTGTCGAGCATTGTTAAAAAGAAAATCAACCAACAACCTACTGTGGATGCAGGACCTGATGCTACATTCTGCTCCAGTACATCTCCTACATTATCGGCTACGTTGTTAACCGGAGCAACAGGTATCACCTGGAGTAGGATTGGATCGGGAGGAACTATCAACACACCTCTAAACACCACTACTACCTATACTATTCCAACAGCTGAAAAAACCGGAGCTAATATCACATTCATAGCTACTACAAATGATGCCGATGGAGCTGGACCTTGTCCGGCCGGAACAGACCAGGTGCTCATTACAATTAATCCTGAAGTATTGATCACTACAGGTATTCCAACTACTACCTGCGGCTCAGCTGGTGTTCCATTATCAGGAACTTGTACTACTTTCGGAGGTGGAAACCTTGGGGCTACCTGGAGTAAGGGAGCCTGGAATTCTTATGTAGCTCCAGCTACCAATCCTAAAAACGTTACTTATACACCAGTAGCACCAGAGCCTACAATCGGTGGTACATATGTTTTCACCCTTACTTCAGACGATCCGGATGGTTCAGGTGCAAATGGACCTTGCCCTGCATTGTCTGCTATCTTCTATAATACTATTAATCCTGCACCATTTGTAACAGCTAGTTCTACTGCAGCTACCTGGTGTAGTAATACTGATCCTGTACTTGATGCTGCTCTTACCGGAACTGCTACTAGTCTCACATGGTCTAAAACATCAGGTAGTGGTACTATTCAAAGTCTTACAGCTACTCATACCAATTACCTAGTAAGTCCTGGTGACTACGCAGCTGGTGTGCCAATTACAATCGACTTTACGGCCACTACGAACGATCCTGATGGTTCTGGTCCATGTATTCCTGCGCAGAGCACCGTTTCGGTGACGATCAATCCACATCTAACGGTAACAGCAGGATCGAATGTTACTGCTTGTGCTGATCAAACGATAACATTAAACGGAAATGTTAAAATCGGAGGTACTAATAGAAACGTAGCGGGTGTAAATACCTGGAAAACATTTAATGGATTAGGAGGCTTCACACAAAGCAGTCCTAATTTTACAAGTGTTTATAATCCTTCAGGAACACTGACTTCTTCCGGAGTAGTAACACCAGGCTCAGGAGAAAAAGCAACAATCACTTATGTAACAGCATACCTTGTATCAACAGATCCTGATGGAGCTGCCGGCCCTTGTAAGGCGGACTCACAAAGCACCGTGATCCGTATCAATCCTTTGCCTATCCCGCATTTTGCGTCCACAACAGGTGTTGAATATTGTATTCATAACCTTCCAATACCGTTGGTAGGAAATCTGGGAAGTACATTCTCTCCTTCAGGTAAATCTTCAGCAAGCTTCACGGGAACCACAAGTGGCGGTGCTTATGTAGCACCTTCTGGATTCAATTATGAATTTGACCCAAGAAAAACTGCAATACTAAATGGAAACGGTGGTACCTATGGAATTCGTTATACCTACATAGACAGTCTTCTTTGTCAAAACTATGTGGATACTACAGTAGATGTTTTTCCAAATCCTGTAGTGAATTTTATTACTTCTTCAAGATGCCAGTATGATACTATCACTTTCTCTGAAACGGCCACGGCAAGTACTGCCGTATATGCAGGAACAGTTGAAATAGACTGGGATTGGAAAATAGATGGTGATACCATACAGAACGTTTATCCTTACGATCCGTCTGCAATACCGGCAATCTATACTTCCTCGCTTAATACGCAGACAACAAAGTATGCATTTGCTAACTATGGTATTCACAGCGTTTCTCTGACGGTAACTTCTAATAGTTTAGGTACCGGTCATTTAAATTGTTCGACTACAAAAGATACCACTTTGATTTTTGGGCCTTATCCAAATACGGACTTCAGTTGGTCCAGACCTTGTTCGGTCGATACGGTATTTTTTGTGAATAATACAACTATAGCGTCTGGTTATAGCAACAGTACTTATTGGAATATGCATGACCTTAGCAATAATGCGGCAGTCAACTATAAGGTGGGTAACAAAAAGTCATTGAACCCAGCCTTTAAATTCAATACTCCTGGTATTTATAACGTGCAGCTGATCGACACTACAAATATTTACAACTGTGTTAAGATTAGTACTAAAGAAGTATATGTTGTTCCTACTTATGTAGTAACGGCTAGCGATCCTTACGATTCTTCCTTTGCCAATTCCAAGCTGAACTGGGCACCAAGCGGATACCAGGATAAACCATATAGCTGGCAACACGGTCACATGACCAAAAACGTGATCGCTTCACCTAATAAGGCATGGGTAACGGATACAACAGGAAATTACTTCATCGGTGAATTGTCATACCTAAACAGTCCTTGTTTCGATTTCAGTAATTTGGATAAGCCAATGATCGTAATGAAGCAATGGTCCAACACTACAAACCTTGCGGGTGCTGTGCTGGAAGCGACTACCGGAAATACGAACCCTTGGGTAACCATTGGTCAGATCGGTACTGGTATTAATTGGTATAACACCATCGGTGTTGTAGGTTTGATCGGAACATCTTCTACAAACCCTACTGCACAAGGATTCTCCGGTGAACAAACCGATTGGACTACTTCAAGGATCGGTCTTTCACAATATGCAAAGAACAGCAAACTTGTACGATTCAGATTAGTATTTGGTAGCTCGAACGTTAATGACCCATTGAACAAACGTGATGGTATCGCCTTGGATAGCGTTTGGATTGGTAACCGTTTCAAGACTGTATTGATGGAACATTTTACCAATTCATTATGTCCTTCTTGTATTACGGCCAACGATGTAGTAAATAAAATACAGGATAGTATTCCAGGTGATGTGATCTCTGTGCATTACCATACAAGCTTCTCCGGTTCTACAAGCTCTGCCGGTGCGGATCTTATGAATCAGAAGAATCCTTCGGACCCAAGTTCACGTGTACTTTATTATGGAGTAACCAGCGTACCAAGAACAGAGATTGATGGTGTGGTAGCGTATGACACCTATGATGGTTCGGCAAACGCTATTAATTATCCTGCGATCAATAACAAAGCGCTGGAAAATGCAAAATTCTCACTTGACCTTTCTACCAAGAAAACAGGCCTGACCCTGGATGTGAAGAGCCAGTTGGTAGCGAAAGCAATTGTAACTGATGATGTGGTACTGAACATTGCAGTATTGGAAAAATATATTTCCGGTACCAATGCACAAGGTAACCAATCTGGCTATAAGTGGGTATTGAAAAAGATGCTTCCGGATGCTGCAGGAAATTATATCACTAAGACTTGGGCTGTAGGCGATACTTCGAAAAATGTACAAACCTGGAACTTCAGTATAGGTGATTTCTATGATACCTCTCAAATCGCGGTAGTAGCATTTGTACAAAACTACCTGACCAGAGAAGTTTACCAGGCATCGATCGTTACTGGCTCCGGTAACACAGGAACTCCTGTAGTCACCTCAATTGATGTGCAGGATATTGCCGAAAACCTTCTTGTATATCCTGTTCCTGCCGACAATGAAATCAATGTATTGTTCAGCAGCGAACTGATAGATGAAACCCCATACGTATTACACGACGACATCGGAAGAGTAGTGGATCAAGGCATAGTAGAGCAAGGCGTGCGTATGCTTACCTTCAATTGTAAGAAATATGCAGCTGGAATGTATTACTTGTCTATGACTAAAAAGGATGGAAGCAAACTAATTCGCAAAATACCTGTGATGCACTAAATAATAAACTGGTGCATTAATTGAAAAATCATATCACTAATCCTTCCCGCCAGTTGCGGGAAGGATTTTTTATTTTTATTAATTTATAATACCTTGTAGTAATTGAAGAGCTTTCCGGAAAGAATATTGAAGACTTCATTGAAATATTATCATTACCTGATCTTATCTGTTTTCCTGGCATCGGCCAGTTTGCTGATCTGGTATTTTGCTGTTTATAAAGAACCTTCCAAAGGCTACGAAACCTACACACACTATATCTCCGAAAAAATTCATCATGAACTAAAAATTTCGGAAGACGACATGGTGATCATAAGCCACCAGTACATCGATCACAAAGGTGATCTTTCTTCTTTACTGCAACTAAAATTTAAATATCCCTTTTTCATTTTTAAAGACGATACACTGATCTATTGGTCGGAAAATAAATTCATTCCCAAATATTCTCTTCTTCCTGGCAAAGAAAAAAATAAATTCATTCAATTGCCTATCGGAAAATTTATCGTAAGCCAACGAGAAATAGAAAATGGTTACAAAGTGTTTTCCTGCATCCCTTTGTCTTATGAATATAGCATTGAAAATAATTATATAAGTTCGGGACTGAACGAAGAAATTTTCACACATGAAAATATTGGGATCAACAATTTTCATACACCTGGCAGTTACGCCGTCTATTCTTCCGAACATAAATATTTGTTCTCGCTCGACTTCGATGTAGCAAGCACTGTAGTAAACGATTCTATTCTCTATCTGATTATTATCCTGTCGGCAATGTCTTTGCTGATGCTGCTGGTAGGATTGCTGTATGCGGTAAATGGTCTTGTAAAAAAAAGCCACTTGTTGTCGGCCACGCTGCTTTTGTTTTTTAGCCTTTCCTTTATCCGCGGAGGAATGTTGTTGCTTCAATATCCTTTCTCCATCGTCGATTTTAAATTGTTTAATCCGAAATATTTTGCGTCCTCAGAAATTTCTCCTTCCCTGGGCGACCTGTTTTTAAATATTGTATTCTTCTCTATTTTTTCCTGGTTTATTCTAAACAATTATTATAAAAGCAAACTGCTAAAAGAGATCCTGCTTCAGCGAAAAAGCTATGGATTTATCTACAGTATTTTATTCAGCATCACGAGTCTGATCGTATTGCTTTACCTGAGTTATGTCTTCCTGGATGTCTATTCCAACTCTCAGTTTTCGCTTGACATCACCAAAAGCATTCGTGTCAATCACCTCAAAGTGGTGGGCTACCTGATCCTGATGCTGGCTAGCGGGATTTATTTTATTTACAACCATATTGTGCTGCGGCTTTATATGTATATGATCGGAAGCAGGCGTTCTATTCAAAGCTATTTACCGATCATACTCGTATCGCTTTTCTTCCAGGTCGTCATGATCATTTTAGGGATCAACAACTGGATACTAATCCCTGTAAATCTATTATATTGGCTAGTCCTGATATTTTTCTCCCTGCCAAGCAATCTTGGTACGCTGAAATATTCCACCTACTTGTATTTTCTCTTCGCCGCCTTTATCTGCGCGTTCACGGGAGCAATCAATTTGTATTATGTAAATGCGGATAAAAATATTGCCGAAAAACATAAGTACGCTTCTCAGCTGCTCAACGAAAATGATGTCTTTGCAGAATATCTGCTAAGCGAATCAATGGATATTATTTCGCATGATAAATTTATCATCAATAGGATGAAATCATTTTTCTCCTCCAAAGACCTGATCGAACAAAAGATCAAGAAAGTAATTTTACCCGACTATCTCGACAAATATGAAGTGCATGTATCGGTCTTCGACTACGACGGAGATGCATTGCTTAAAAATTCTGAATACTCTAACTACTACGAAACATTGGCTATGTATTCGAACGATAGTTTGACCACCGATTATAAAAATATTTTTTTTATCAACGAAAAAATGGATAGTCCTCTGAAGCGCTACATTGCATTCAGAGAAATTTATGATCACGGTATTTTGATTGGTTCGGTAATCCTAGAATTAGTACACAAAAAGAATTCGCCGAATAGTGTATATCCGGAATTGCTCGTTGATAAGAAATTTATAACTCCCCAGCAATACAACAACTACCAGTACGCCATCTATGACGATAAGCTCTTGATGAGCAAAGGATATTTTAATTATGAAAAATATTTTGATGAAAGCGCTTTGTTGAAGAAAGATCTCTACCTGGAAGGAATGGTGATCAACGAATATCATCATCTTGGTATCGAATCGGAAGACGGGAAAATCGTGATCATTTCAAACGAAGAATATTCGATTAAAAATATTCTTTCTAATTTTTCTTTCCTGTTTTTCCTGCTGCTTGTCTTTGTGCTGTTATTCATCGGCGGCTATATTTATTATTTCCAATACCGCAAAGTACAGCTCAATTATGCTACGAAAATATTAGTATATCTGAATATCGCATTTTTTCTTCCGCTTTTTATTGTAAGTATTGTCACACTTAGTTTGATCAGTAATTATTATAAGACCAGCCAGTATAAATCGTTTGTGAAGAAGGCGGAAAATTTGAGCAATAATATTCTTGCACACCTGGAAAGTTACCAGGACGATCCTTATTGGGAAACAAGATTGGAAAGCGATATCGCCCAGTTGGCTGATTTTACGGACTCCGACATCAACCTCTACAATCCGAAAGGAGAGCTGTTGTATTCTTATCATCCCGCTATTTTTGAGCGCAATTTATTATCAAGACAATTAAATCCTGAAGCTTATATTAACATTGCTAAAGGCGGAGCCACCGAGATCATGCTCAATGAATCCTTGGGTAGTCTGCACTACAATGCAGTCTATATGCCAATCAAATCCTATCGTACAGGAGAGTTGTTGGGCATTTTAAATATTCCTTTCTTTGAATCCAGGCAAGAGCTAAGCGAGCAGCTGATCGGGATACTTACCACTACTCTTAATATTTTTTCGATCATCTTTCTGATGTTCGCCGGACTTTCTTATTTCGCTTCACGTGTGCTTACTACACCGCTCAACATCATTACTCAGAAAATAAGAAAGACCACTTTCGGCGACAATAAGCCGCTCGACTGGAATTCCAAAGATGAGATCGGTTTGCTGATCTCCGAATATAACTCCATGCTCCTAAAGCTGGAGCATAACAGGATCGCGCTAAGTAGGAGCGAGAAAGAATCGGCCTGGCGGGAAATGGCCAAACAAGTAGCGCATGAGATCAAAAATCCTCTAACCCCGATGAAACTTAAGATCCAGCACCTGCAACGCAGCTGGAATGAAAAGAATCCTCTTGCTGAAGAGCAAACTATTAAAGGGTTACAAAGCTTATTGGATCAGGTAAACATTCTGAGTGAGATCGCTTCATCATTTGCCATTTTTGCCAAAATGCCAATTCCTAAAAACGAGCTTTTTGATGTAGGCGAAGTGCTAAAAAGTACAGTCAACCTATACAACAATACCCACGATGTGCGCGTTGATATTAAGGTAGAAAAAGGCAATTTTATGATCGAAGGAGATGAGCAGTTGATGGGCTCCATATTTACCAATCTGATCATTAATGCCATTCAATCGGTACCTTACGAAAGAAAACCGGAAGTAGGATTTTCCCTTTCAAAAGCTGACGGCAAAGTATTGATCGAAATTAAAGACAACGGCATGGGAATTCCGGATGCGATCCGGGATAAAGTGTTTTTACCAAATTTTTCTACCAAAGAGACAGGTTCCGGAATCGGTCTGGCAGTGGCCAAGAGAGGAGTAGAGCATGCCGGAGGCCGGATCTGGTTTGAAACCAAAACAGGAGAAGGAACTTCTTTCTTTATTGAAATACCGTTGGTGAATTGATACGGCTCAAACTTATACTAATTCTTTTCTGCTTTACTTTCTCTGTTGGAGTTCATGCACAAATGGGCAACAAAAGATGTAAGTGGATTGTCGTAAACTCCCCAAATTTTGAATTGGATTCTCTTTCTGTTTTTCCAAATTCCATCCAGCTCAATTATCCTGCCGACAGCTCTGTTTCGATCAGCTACGATATTAATACCAATAAGGCTACACTTCATTCTACCAAACCCATCGATTCCATTCACGTTTGCTTTTCTGTATTACCTTATCGCTTGCATCGTCCTTATTTCAAAAGAGATCTTTCTAAATACGATTCCAACGCGGTCTACAAAGAGGACTATACTTACCGGCGTTATGTACCCGATAAAAAAGAAGAATTGTTTGCCAGTCCGGGGATTAATAAAACAGGTAATATCTCCCGGGGAATTTCTTTCGGGAATAATCAAAATGTATTTGTAAACTCTGTGCTCAACTTACAGTTGGAAGGAAAGCTCACCGACGATGTATCCATCACGGCGGTGATCTCCGACCAGAATATTCCTTTTCAGCCCGATGGGAATACGCAGCAGCTCCAGGAGTTTGACAAGGTGTATGTACAATTGAAAAGTAAAAGAGCCAACCTGATTGCCGGAGATCTTGTGATGAAAAACAGGTCTTCTAATTTTTTGAAATACTATCGTAACGTACAAGGTGCACAGGGAGAGTATTACGGACAAGGGAAAGATTCTTCCATCCACTCTGTAACTACTGCTGGTATTGCGATCTCGAAAGGTAAATTCAATTCCATCCAATTCGGCTACGGCCTTCCGGATTCGCTCACAGAGGGTGTACAAGGTCCCTATCGTCTGCGTGGCCCCAATGGCGAGCGTTTCATCATTGTACTGGCCAACTCGGAAAAAGTATACCTCGACGGAAGATTGCTGAAAAGAGGTTGGGATTACGATTATGTGATCAACTATAACACCGCGGAGATAACTTTTACCAACAATGTGCTGATCACAAAATTCTCCAGGGTGCGGGTAGATTTTGAATACTCGGATAAAAACTACAGCCGCACGATCATGAACTTTAGTCACTACCAGGATTACAAAAAGGTACATGCATTCATGAGCTATTACATCGAAAAAGATAATCCGAACAATCCATTGGTATACGACCTCACCGAGCAGGACAAGCAATACCTGAGCGGTATTGGCGATACACTCAGCAGGGCCGTTGTCTCCGGAATAGACAGTGTAGGATATACCGCGAATAAAATTTTGTATAAAAAAATTAACGTAGGCGGACAAGATGTCTACTCATTTTCGACCAACCCCGACAGCGCTTTTTATGATGTGAAATTTTCAGAGGTCACACAAGGGCAAGGGCGTTATATCGTAGATCCTGTAGCAGTCAATGGAACCATTTATAAATATGTAGGATTGCCCAACGGAAATTATGAACCCGTACAATTGATCTCTACGCCGAAGAAAAAACAAATGCTGGCGCTTGGAGGCAGCGTGGATATTAGCAAGGTAGACAATGTGTTTTTGGAAACAGCCTTTTCAACCTATGATCAAAACCTGTATTCACCCTCTGACGATGCGGATAACAATGGGTATTCCTACAAAGTAGGATATGCAAACAAAGGAAGAAAAGTTTCTTTTTCAGAAAAATACAAATGGGTAGCAGGACTTGATTATGAATTCAACAGTAAAACGTTCACTGCGATCGACCGTTTCCGGAATACCGATTTTGAAAGGGACTGGAGTGAAAACACTAACATCATTGGAGATAACAACATTCTAAACGCATCAACAGGATTTGTTAAAAATGAAAAGAACAGGATCAATTATCTTTTTACTCAACGTGAAAAAGTCGGGGACGTCAATGGTAATCAACAAACGCTCACCTTTAATCAGACCTTAGGAAAATTTCAATTTCTCGGCACCGGATTTTTGATGAATAATAATGGAAGTGTAGGGCACTCCAACTGGGAGCGATACAATACGAATATTTATTATACCACACGTTACCTCGTACCCGGTGTAATGTTTAACATGGAGCACAATACCGTCAGCGATTCCGTAGGAAATATCATTCGTACAAGTATGTATTACGACGAGCATAAATTTTATGTGCGCAACAATGACTCGATAAAATTTCATTACTTTATGGATTACGCCGTGCGTACCGATAAAGAAGCTTACAGCGGTACGATGCAGCCCAACTCCAGAGCAGAGACTACGAATATGGGATTGGGTGGAAAGGTAGGAAAGAATCATACGGTTAACACTACTTTTACTTATCGCTACCAGGACAATGACCGCGGTCCTACCAAATCGCAAAACGAGGAAACTGTGATGGGGCGCGGAGAATGGAATGCCGATCTTTTCAAACGGCATGTTCGTTCGGAATTGCTTATGTCGAGCGCTACAGGGCGGGAGCTTAAGCGGCAGTTTGTCTACGTGGCCGTAGCAACAGGAATGGGAACCTACGTATGGCACGATTTCAACGGTGATGGGATACAGCAGCTAAACGAGTTCGTAGAAAAAGTACTCGACGACCCCAATGGAGAATATATCAAAACCTACGTACCAACCGATCAATACATCAAAGCATACAGTAACACTTTCAACTACCGCGTTGATGCTTCTGCGCCGCGCAAATGGCGCGGATCGAGTAGTGGCGTGAAAAAGTTTTTTTCGAAATTTTCAAACGTGTCTTCCTGGACGGTTAATAAAAAATTGCTTGATAAAAATATCGCTAGCCGTTTCCTCCCTTTTTATACCAAGATCGCAGATTCAAATTTATTGTCATACCAAAATAATATCCGTTCTACCTTATTCTTCAATCGTACCAGTCCCTCGTATGGCGTGGAGATCAACTATGCTAATACAGAAAGTAAGAACTATCTCTCACAAGGATTTGATAAAAAACAGAACAATGATATAGGAGCAAATACAAGGTTGAACTTAAAAAAAATATTCAATGTAAAACTCACCGGCAACCACCTTATCCGCTACAGCAGCTCTACATATATGACCGACCGGAATTATAGCGTGGAAGGCTGGAAGATCACGCCCAGCTTATCGATCCAGCCGAAGAATACGTTTCGGATCACAGCAAATTTTGCCTATACCACCAAGAAAAATCAGCAACGGCCTTCGCCGGGGGAAGCAGCAGATTTGTATGAGACAGGATTGGAAGTAAAGGTAAACAAGCTTTCGCGAAGAACGCTTACAGGAAATTTCAAGTTCATCAACATCTCAGCTAATATGAACGGCACCTCTCCCAATTCCCCGATCGCTTATGAAATGTTTGAAGCCTTACAGGTCGGTAAAAACTTCACATGGTCAGCCGTATGGCAGGAAAAATTAGTGAATGGGCTTCAGCTTTCCTTCAATTACGAAGGAAGAAAAACAGCCGATAGTAAAGTAATACACATCGGCAGGATGCAGGTTTCGGCTTTGTTTTGATTTTTCTTACTTTTACATTCTTAACGATCATCTACTACATGTCCGGGACCCGATATTTATCCGTAGCCAAAAGAATTCTTCTTCTCATCTTGCTTTATTCATGCTGCCGGACGCTTTTCCTGGTTTTCAATTATAAAACATTTGCCGAAGCAGAAGGATCGGCTTTGGCACTTTCATTCCTGTACGGGTTGCGATTTGATCTATCGATCATTTTTTCCAGCAACCTGCTTTGGATCGTTTTGAGTATTCTTCCTTTGCACGTAATGGAATCGAGCAATGCAAAGCGCCTGTTGAAGATCCTTTTCTTAGTGGTAAATGTCCCATTACTTTTTATGAATCTTGCCGACCTGGAGTATTTTAAATTCACGTTAAAAAGAACAGGCTTTGATGTAATAGGTATCCTGGGAGACGTAGGAAGTCAGAGCTTACAGTTAGCTGGCTATTACTGGTATATTCCCTTGCTTATAGTTGCTTTTATTGTGGTTATCGTAAAATTATACGAGGTAAAAAATAGTAGTTCCGGGAAAACAATTCGTCCTGTACTAGCATGGCTTGTGTTGCCACTGGTGATCGCTGTTTCTATCCTGATCATAAGGGGAGGTTTTCAATACAAACCTATGAAGCCAGACCATGCTTTTGTGCAAACACCTAACGTGTTGGGAAATCTTGTGTTGAATACACCTTACAATTTTTTCTCTACAATGAATTTTCCGAGGATAGAAAATTTCTCTTACTATCAATCCGATGAAGATGTCAGGAAAATTATTTCTCGTCCTCGAAAAAATTTTCCTGCCTCGAAAAAAAATGCAAACATAGTGATCATCATTCTCGAAAGTTTTTCGAGGGAATATATGGGCATAGGAAATGAGAGAGGGTATACTCCTTTCCTGGATTCTCTTGCGCGCGCAGGCACTTTTTTTGATCATCACTTTGCGAATGGAAAACGTTCTATTGAAGCCGTGCCTTCTATCTTCGCTTCCATTCCAGCGTTGATGGATGAACCTTATATCACTGGAGTATACCAAAGCAACGAACTTCACGGGCTGGCAGAAGTACTAAGAAAAAATGGATACCATACTGCTTTTTTTCATGGAGGAAGAAATGGTACGATGGGGTTTGATAAATTTGCGCTTAATGCAGGGTTCAATAGTTATTATGGATTGGATGAATATCCGGACAAAGAAAAAGATTTCGATGGCCATTGGGGAATATATGATGAGCCGTATCTACAGTATTTCTGCAAACAGCTTTCCGGTTTTCAAAAACCATTTATGGCAGGGATCTTCACGCTTAGCTCTCATCAGCCTTACAGCGTACCTGCACAGTACAAAGGAATTTTTCCGAAAGGAACGTTGGAGATCCATGAAAGTATTGGCTACGCCGATCATGCTTTGCGTAATTTCTTTAAAACGGCTGCCACGAAAGATTGGTATCAAAACACAATTTTCATCATTACTGCCGATCATACGCAGGAGTTGTCTACTCCAAAATACAGAAACCTGATAGGAGAGTACCGTGTGCCGTTGGTGATTTTCCACCCCGGACAAAAAATAGAAGCCGATACTTCACAGCCTTCGCAGCATGTAGACATCATGCCTACAGCCCTTGATTATATAGGCGTTTCAAATCCACATCCTTTGTTTTTTGGACGTTCGTTGTTCGACGGAACAGAAGGAGCAGCTTTATATTATGCGAATTACAATTATGAATACATACGCAAAGATTATTTCCTGGAGTTTGATAAAATCAACGGACGCTTGTATGAAGCTACTGATTGGAACAAAACAAAAGAGATCACCGACCGGCCTGAAGTGAAAGCACAGTATGAGAAAGAAGTGAAAGCATACCTTCAGTATTACAATAATGGGTTGAATAAGAATAATTGGTATAGATGAGTATATAAAATAAGGAAGAATAAATGATTGAAAGCTGATAAACGCAGCGTCACTCCTCGCAATGACGGTTATTTAAGGTAAAGCCGGCAGATCAGCTATAAACTCAAACTTCTTCAGTTCATGATCAATGGAGCAGCAATAGGTGTTGAGTCCATTTGTCACTGCCAGGTAGCGGGCTTTCTTTGTCATATTATAAACCGCTGCCTGATCAAAACTGGATTGATTAATTTTCTGATCGGCTGATTTGCATTCTACGAGCAGAAAAGGATTTCCTTCGCGGTCGAACACCAGGATATCACTTCGTTTTAGAAGCTTATTGTAACGGAGTCCACCTTCGATCTTGATCAGCGCTTTGGGATAATTGTAATGATTTAAGAGCAGGTGAATAAAATGTTGTCTTACCCATTCTTCCGGTGTCAACAAAAAATAGTTTTTACGTATATAATCAAAGATATAATGTTTGCCTTCTTCCTCTTTGATTTTTAACTCAAATTGGGGTAAGTTTAATTTCCGGAAGAGGCTCATAGATCAACTATAGATATTTTATTAAATATAAGATTTAATTTTAACAAGGATGAAGACCAAAGAAGAAATCGTACGAGACTGGCTGCCGCGGTACACGGGCAGTCCGCTGAAAAGTTTCGGAGAATATATACTGCTTACCAATTTTAGAAATTATGTAGACATGTTCGCCGAGCAGTTTGGTGTAGAGATCGGTGGTTTAGATAAACCTATGCAAACGGCTACATACAACAACATCACTATTATCAATTTCGGAATGGGCAGTGCTATGGCTGCTACCGTTATGGATCTTCTCTCTGCGATAGAACCTAAAGCTGTACTTTTTCTGGGAAAATGTGGCGGACTGAAAAAAACAAAAGTAGGTGACCTGATCCTGCCGATCGCTGCTATCAGGGGAGAAGGAACGAGCAATGATTATATGCCTTCGGAAATTCCGGCGCTGCCTTCTTTCCGTCTTCAGCAATCGATTTCTTATGTGATCAAAAAACATGAGTTAGATTATTGGACAGGCACGATCTATACTACCAACCGCAGGGTTTGGGAGCATGATGAAAAATTCAAAGAATACCTTCGCAATATCCGCACAATGGGAATTGATATGGAAACAGCCACGATCTTTATTGTAGGTTTTGCCAACGGTATTCCGCACGGTGCATTGTTGCTGGTATCTGACAATCCTATGACACCTGATGGAGTAAAAACTTCCAAAAGCGATCTCTCGGTAACTCAAAAATATGTAGCCCGACATCTTCAGATAGGAATTGATTCTCTCAAAGAACTCGCCGCTTCTGGAGAGTCTGTAAAGCATTTGATCTTTGAATAAAGAAGATGCCAGATGCCGGATTTCCAGATAAAAATTATATCTGGAAATCCGGCATGTAATAAATAATGCAAAAATATGTAGCAACATTAAATGTTATAACGTATATTTGTGTTATTGAAGTGAATGAGATTAGAATTCACCGCAACAGTTTGGAGATCATATCCATACTTTTATTTATATTTGCAATTATGAGGTTGGAAGACGAAATTAAACAGAAAGAATTTAAGAATGAGTATGCCAAAAGTGTAGTAAATCTCATTTATACGTTCAACTGGATGGATTCTCAGACAAGGGATTTCCTGAAAAAATACTCTATTACACCCCAGCAATTTAATATTCTCCGAATTTTAAGAGGGCAACAGCCAAATCCGGCTACCATTAATCTTTTGAAAGACAGGATGCTCGACAAAATGTGCGATGCTTCGCGAATGGTTGAGCGTTTGAAAACAAAAGGACTTGTAGACAGACAAGTTTGTGAAAAAGACCGCCGGGCGGTAGATATCCTGATCACTAAAAAAGGCTTGGATCTGCTGTCTAAAATAGACAAAGAAATGCCTGATCACGAAAAGGTTATGCAAAACCTTAATCCTACAGAGATCAAACAATTGAACCAGCTGCTAGATAAACTGAGAGGCTAATTTTTTCCTTTGCAGTAATTCCTTCAAATTGTGATTAATTTCAAATAATTGGTTACTTTTAAACGCAAAATCGAATATAGCATTGTATTATTACAAGGTATTTTTGTTCGTTTTGTGTTTTTATCTTTCGGAGAAAGCAGGTGAAAGGCATTTTTACGAAAAAAGAAAGAGATTTCGCCGAATGGAGCAAAAAAACTGATATTTACTTGGTTACTATATCAAAATAAGTAGTATATATTAATGTCCGACGAAGAAGTCATAGCGAAGATCAAGAAGGGTGACGAGCGCGCTTTGGATTATCTTTACAAGAAAAATTATAAGATGATGACCAATATGATCATCAAAAATAATGGAAGTGAAGACGAAGCGAAAGATATATACCAGGAAGCCCTCATCGTTGTTTGGCAAAAAGTTCTAAGTCCGGATTTTGTTCTTTCTTCTAAACTAAGTACTTATCTCTATAGCATCTGTCAAAATCTTTGGCGAAAAGAGCTTGAGCGAAAAAACAGGCATACAGCCGAAGACGAGATCACAAAGACTGAGATCACGGATGTGGATAAAAAAGAAAGAATAGAAGTAATAAACCAATGTATTAACGATTTGGGGGAAACCTGTAGAGCTATTCTGACGTATTATTATTTCGACGATATGTCGATGGCAGAGATAGCAGAAAAAATGGGCTTTGCCAACGCAGATACCGCCAAAACCAAAAAATACAAGTGTAAACAGGAGCTGGATAAAATGATTAAAACGCTTTACAAAGCGAGTGATTTCATGGATTAAAAAGTACTAATGGGAAGACACATGAATTTTTACGAAGAAGAAATTGAATCTTATCTAGCAGGAAAGCTGAACAACGCTGACAAACTGGCTCTGGAGGAAAACATGAAGAAAGACCCACTTCTGAAAAACGAAGTGGAGTTACAGCGCGACATCATTGAATCTCTTAAAAACACAAGAAAAGCACAACTTAAGAACAGGCTTAACAATATCGATGTAAGCAGTTCTGCCACAGGAGTTTCTTCTGCGGTTAAAATTGCTGCTTCAATCATCACCGTAGGTATCATAGGAGCAGGATTGTATTACTTCTCTGTATTGCCTGATGCAAAAGACAAAGAGAAGGTAACGGTAGTGCTCAACGACAACTTACAAGCTCCTCCTCAACTCCAAAACGTAGACTCAGGAAACCTTACTCAGGCTAAGAAAACGAGTACGGCTCAGAAAGAAATTATCAATTCCGGTTCTCCTCAATCTCAAAATTCAAAAGGAACGAACAATCATAAAGCTGCAAGCCATAGTGTAGTGAATGGTTCCAACAACCAGGAAATTACCGCACATGCAAATGTACCAAACGGTGTGATCGCTGATACAGAATCAGATCGGTTGACCAGAGACGTAACAGTAAATATTCCTGATGGAAACATTGGAGATACGAATGTAGGCACAGCGGAGAAAATAGAAGTAAATGTAGAAGGCAACAAAAACGACTTCAGCTACAAATACTTTGATAATAAACTATTCCTCTACGGAGATTTCAAAGATCAGCCTTACAGCCTGTTTGAGATCAATACTCCTAAAGCAAAAAGATTATACCTCAATTTCGATGGTAAATTCTATGAACTGAAATCCAATCAAAGCAAACTAACACGCCTGAAAGAAGTAAAAGATGCTTCTGTATTAGAACAGCTGAATAAAAAGAAATAAGGGATTAATTCACAATACTTGAAAAGGGGCAAATTATTTATAAATTTGCCCCTTTCTTATTATATGCCAGGCCAAAAGCTTTACCGTCAGAAAAAAACGCTGGGAAGTTATCCTTATTTTACCGTGATGTTCAGCATCACCCTTTCAATGATCGTGATCGGGGTGCTGGGATTGATTCTTATTCATGCGCAAAAACTAAGTAGCCTGGTAAAAGAAAGTATTGAAGTAAATGTATTTTTAAAAAACGAAACCAGCGATAGCCTTCGTACAGCACTTCAGAACACTATTTCAAGAAGAAGTTATGTGCTCTACAAAAACAATCAGCCACAGCTTGTTTATATTTCAAAAGAAGAAGCGCAGAAAAAATTTATTCAAACCTATGGAGAAGATTTTACAAAAGTATTAAATGAAAATCCTTTGTATGCCTCGTTTTCTGTAAAGATCCGTTCCGAATATTCCGATTCGTTGAATATGAAAAAGATTTCGGAGCAGCTTACCGCAATGCCAGGGGTAAAAGAAGTTTATTACCAGGAAGCTCTTCTCAATAAGATCAATAAAAATATAAAAACCGTAAGCACCGTGCTGGCCGCGATGAGCATGATCTTACTCTTAGCTTCTGTGCTGCTTATAAACAACACCATTAAACTTGCTTTGTATTCCCAGCGTTTTCTCATTCGAAGTATGCAATTGGTAGGAGCTACACGCTGGTTTATTCAAGGCCCGTTTCTCTGGCGCTCTCTGCTACAAGGCATGATCAGCGGAGGGATCGCAGCAGTATTATTGTATGCGATGATGCACTTCGCCTATGATGAAATGAAAGAGCTTAACGATCTTCGACAAGATCAAACGACTTATCTTCTATATGCTGGACTGCTCCTACTTGGATCGTTGATTGGCTTTTTAAGCTCTTTCAGAGCGGTAAGCAGGTATTTGAAAATGTCTTTGGATGAATTATATTAGAATCAAATAATAAAAAAACAATATTAAAATGGCTGCAAAAATAGAAACTAAAAAAGGCGGAGAAAACAAATTGGTGTTCGACAAGATCAATTACCAACTTATGATCGCAGGAGTAGTAGTGATCTTGCTTGGCTTTGTGATCATGATGATGGAAACTGCCGAGTATGGCATGGGCTTCCTTGGATTGACGCTGGGACCAGTAGTTGTGCTGCTTGGCTTTGCTGTAGAGTTTGCCGCAATTTTCTATAAGAGCAAAAAGAAAAATGGAGCTAATTAATGCCATCATTCTTGCAATCGTAGAAGGATTCACCGAATTTCTTCCGATCTCTTCTACAGGGCATATGATCATCGTTTCTTCTTTGCTGGGGATCAGTGATCAAGAGTTTACCAAAATATTCGAAGTAAACATCCAGTTCGGCGCTATCCTTTCGGTAGTAGTGCTTTACTGGAAACGTTTTTTTCAGAGCCTTGATTTTTATTATAAATTATTTGTAGCCTTTCTTCCTGCTGCAGTCATCGGGTTTCTTCTCGGCGATTTTATCGATTCATTATTGGAAAGCGTAACGGTGGTAGCCATCACATTACTGTTGGGAGGAATTTTATTATTGTTCATCGATAAGATCTTAAACAACCCCGATGAACAAAAAGAAATTGATTTTCCAATCGCCATGAAGATCGGGTTCTTCCAATGCATTGCGTTGATCCCTGGAATATCAAGGTCTGCCGCTACGATCATCGGGGGAATGACCCAAAAACTGACGCGTGAAAAAGCAGCAGAGTTTTCATTCTTTCTTGCAGTACCTACTATGTTTGCTGCTTCAGCTTATAAACTCCTTAAAAATTATAAAGCCATTCATTCGGAAGATATTTCAATTTTACTGATCGGAAATATAGTGGCATTTATAGTAGCGATGATCGCTATAAAATTTTTTATTTCTTTTCTAACCAAATACGGATTCAAAATATTCGGTTACTACCGTATCGCAGTGGGGCTACTGATATTGATCTTATTGGCTTGTGGAGTGAAGTTGGAAATATAAAAAATTAACTTATGAGTTATGAATGTTGAATTATGAATGAATACTCACTCATAATTCAACATTCATAACTCATAATTAAAAATCTATACCGGTTTCCGGTTTGACATCTGTAGACTGGCTCGGAAGAGGCTCTTCTGTATCTGTATTGATTGAATCCTGCGGGATCTCTACTCCCTTGAAAGTATATTTATAATCCAGCGAATGGTCGCCGTAGACTTTTTGCATGTAGTAACCGAAAATAGGTAAGGCCATCTTTGCACCCTGCCCGTATTGCATAGTGCGGAAGCGTATAGAGCGCTCTTCACCGCCTACCCAGGCGCCGGAGACCAACTCCGGTGTGATGCCGATAAACCAACCATCTGAAGAGCCTTGCGTGGTACCTGTTTTTCCTCCCACTTCTCCTGGGATTTTGTAAAGTGATTTTAACGATACAGAAGTTCCACCTTCATCTTCTACTGAGCCTTTCAAGAGTTCGATCATCTTGGCAGCAGTTTCTTCTTCCAACACTACCTGCGAAGCGGTTCTGAATTCTTCAATGGAAGATTCAGGATTAAATTCTTCCAACGTGTTTCCATATTTATCTTCTATTCTTAATACCACTCTTGGCTTAGTCCACCGTCCTTCGTTTACGAAAACGGTATAAGCATTTACCAATTCAAATACAGAAACATCACTTGTGCCAAGACAAATAGTAGGAGAGGGATCAAGCGGACTCGTGATGCCCATTCTTTTGGCATAAGAAATAAATGTAGCAGGTCCTTCGCTTTCTTTTGGAGTGAGGTTGCTAATCAGGTAGGCGCTGACCGTGTTCACCGATTTACCGAGTGCTTGGCGCAGTGTAAGGTAATCGTTGGAATATTTTCCATCGCTGTTTTTAGGCGTCCAGGTTTTTCCATCCGGTAAGGTATAGGTTTGTGGGGCATCCATCACTTTGCTATCAGGATTGAGCCCGTTGAGCTCAATAGCCGTGGCGTAGAGTAAGGGTTTAAAGGTGGAGCCCGGTTGGCGCAAACCTTGTTTTACATGATCGTATTTGAAATATTTATAATTGATATCGCCCACCCAGGCGCGCACAAATCCTGTTTTCGGCTCGATCGAAATGAAACCGGTGTGCAAGTAATGAAGTGTGTATTTGATCGAATCCCATGGACTCATCATAGTATCTCTGTCTCCACGCCAGCTGAAGACGCGCATCTTCACAGGTTTTTTCATGGCGGCAAAAATCTCTTTGTCATTGTCGCCAAGCTCTTCTTTTAGCTCTCGGTAACGTGCAGAGCGTTTGGCCATTTTTTCTATGAACCCTTTTATTTCATGATGTTCCTCATCGGTCCAGGGAGCACGGCCTTTCCAGTGGAGGAAAAATTCTTTTTGCAAAGCGCTCATATGTTTGGTAACAGCTTGCTCTGCATAAAGCTGCATGTGCGAATCAATCGTAGTGTAGATCTTTAATCCGTCTTCGTATAATTTTTTGCCATGTTGCTTGCACCATTCTTTAAGATAAGGTTTCAAATAGGCACGCAGGTATGGCGCCAGCCCTGAATTGTCGCCGTCGGCAGAGAAGTTGAGCTTCATCGGCTTTTCCGAAAGTGCATCGTATTCCACTTCGGTGAGGTAATCGTATTTCACCATTTGAGCAAGTACCGTATTTCTCCTGTTGAGCGCTCGCTCGGGCTCTCTTCTTGGGTTGTAATAGGAAGGACCTTTCAAAAGCCCGATCAGCAAAGCGATCTCTTCGGTTTTAAGGTCTTTTAAATTTCTATCAAAATACCGGCGTGCGGCGTTTTTAATTCCGTGTGAGTTATTACCAAAATCAACCGTATTGAGGTACATGACCAGGATTTCTTTTTTTGTATACGCACGTTCCAGCTGTACTGCTACAAACCATTCTTTGATCTTATCAATCACTACTCCGTGAAAAACTCCTTTGTAATCGTCGGCTTCGCGTAGTTCGAATAAATTTTTGGCAAGCTGTTGGGTAAGCGTGCTGGAGCCTCTGCGCTTGCCCATCAGGAGAGAGGGCATGATGGCTACAATACCTTTGCCATCGATACCGGAGTGATCGTAAAAGCGGGAATCTTCTGTAGCGATCAGCGCGTCGGTTACTGTTTTCGGAATTTCATTGTACTCTACCGGACTGCGGTTGAAGTTGTAAAAATATTTTCCAAGAAGTTTTCCATCGGAAGAATAAACCTCGGAAGCTACCGCGCTTTGAGGATTAGAAAGGACTTCAAAAGAAGGAAGCTCGCCAAACAAACCGAAAAGATTGTAGCCTACGGCAAGAATGAATAACATAAAAGCGATGATGCCACACACAAATACGATCCACAAATTCTTTATCATCTTTCCGGCTTTCATAGCAGTTAATAAAAAAGGTTCATAAAGTTAATTATGAACCAATATACTATCAGTTTTACAATTAATAAAACTATAACGAATTCTTTATTGTGCTAGTATGCGGGCAAGATCTTCGTCTACCTTTTGGCTTGGCCGCTTCGCATCGTAGTCAACAATTTTTCCCTGGCGGTTGATGATGATAAATCTTGGGATCGATTTAAGATCATAGTTGTTGATCACATCCGATTCCAGTCCTTTGGGAGAAAGCAACTGCACGCCCATCATGCTTTTTGATTCTACCTTTTTCTTCCATTGTGTAGTATCGCGGTCAAGGGAGATATTGATGAAAACGATATCGGTATTATCTTTGAACTGTTTTTGAAGTTTTTTAGAGTGAGGGATCTCCGCTACACAAGGGCCGCACCAGCTGGCCCAGAAATCCAGGTATACCACCTTTCCTTTAAAATCGGAAAGGGAAACTTTATTTCCGTGTATGTCGGAAAGTGTAAAAGCCGGAGCTATTCGGAGAGTGTCCTGAGCTTGTGCGAAGGTTGCCCCAATAACCAATATACAAATGGCTATTGATTTTAATGCAAAGAGTCGAATCATATCATTTAAACGATTGAAAGATAAATTTAGTTTATACAAAATCAATGAAAAATATTGATATAAAATAACTTATAATGAATAATATTTGGTATGTTTAGGAAACTATAAACCTACTAACTATGAAAACCTTATCCATCTCTTTGTGCATACTGCTGGTTACCGGTTTTTTATTTTCCTGCAGTGGTACCAAAACGCAAGAACTGATTTCGAAGTCATCCGATCAGAAAGCTCAGATCAAAGTATCTGGTTTTCGCGCCATCGCTTTCGATCCCTTCCAGGCCACGATCATCATCGACGGATTTGGACAGTCGGATACCTTGGTGACAGAAATTTATGCCAAAGATCTGAGCAATGAAACTGTTAAATTTGACTGGGTGGACGAGGCCAACTGTACGCTTAGTTTTGTACAGCAGGACGATTCCAAACGTACTATGCAAGTACGTTTCAGCGAAGACGGAAATTCGCTGAGAGAAATTCAGCAATAGTTTTTGCAAATTCAAGATTAAAAAATAGTAATAAAAAAAGTCCCGTTGCAAAACGGGACTTTTTTTATGGATCCAAAATTTCTTAGTAGTCTCCGATCTCGTCGTCGTCGTCTGCGTTCGGTTTTGCCTGGTTATTGCCGTTCCCATTCCCATTTTGTTTGTCGGCCTTGCGTTGTTGCATTTGTTTTTTCTTTTCTTCCTTTTTTGCCAGATAAGTATTGTATTGATCTGGTGTCAGGATGCCTTTCATTTGAGTTTCCCAACTTTGGAAAATTTGCTTGCGTTGTTGGCCAAGCGCTTGTTTATCTGCACCTGCTTTGGTCTTGGCATCTGCTACCTGGTTAATGCGGGTCAGGGTAGCTTGTTTTACCTGAGGTACCTGAGCATCCGTCAAAGACAATTCCGTTTTCAGACGTGCCGTGATTTTATCGGCTTTTTGGTCTGGAGTAAGATTTTGGCCTTTTTGTTGCCCATTGCCATTTCCGTTTCCCTTTGATTTGGCTTGTTGTGCCTGGGTAGTAAAAGCTGCTGCGATTACTACAGCGATCATAAAAACTACTTTCTTCATGGTTTATAGATTTGTTTAAATGTTTGAAAAAATTATTACTCAAAATACTTGCCAAATCTGTCTGAAATCTGTTTTTACAAAAGGTCTAATCCTATACGTATGGCTTGATATAGTGTGTATTGAGTGTTTATTTTTTTATCGTTAATTTTTTCGATCAGGCTCAAACCATTGACATTGGAGGTAAAGATCAATTCTGCCTGGTCCAGTTCCTTGGGTTGAAAAAATCCTTCCTGCACTTTAATATTTTCAGATTGGCAAAACCGCATGATCTGTTTCCGCATGATCCCTTCGATGCAGCCTGTATCCAAGGAAGGTGTATAGAGTACATCGTCTTTGCACCAAAAAATATTGCAAGTGGTAGTTTCTGCAATATTTCCTTTCAGATCGGTGAGAATTATTTCGTCTGCTTTGCGCTTCTTCTTCTCCAGGCCGGCCTGAATGTAGGGAAGAAAGTTGAGCGTTTTGTAGCGCGACAAATTTCCTGGTACTAATTTTATTTTCTCAGAAAAAAAAGCCTGTGTTTTTACTTCCGGATTTTTTTTCAATTCGTTGGCCGTAATTATAAATTCTGCGCTGTTAGATTCAGGAGTAACAAGACCTCCAGGCTTCCTCCATACTTGCCATTTGATCCTTGCATTCTGATGCAGGTTATTTTTTTTCACAAGTTCGCTGGTAAGTGAGGATAATTTATCGGATGAAAGCGAAGCAGGAAGTTGAATGTCCAACAGCGCCAATCCGGTGGAGATACGTTGCCAGTGGTCTTCGGCATATAATAGTCGCCCTTCGCGGTAGATCATTGTTTCAAAAAGACCGTCCCCATAAAGAAAAGCCCGGTTGGAGGGACTGATCGTAAAATTATTTTCGGCAATGAATTCGTGGTTATATATTAATTGAGGCATATCTTTGATGAAATTTTAAATTTTGAATTTTAAATTATGAATTAAAAGAATCTATGGAAAAGTATACTAACGAGATTCATTCTTGAGAGCACGTCAGAAAATGATCTTCGAAGGCTATCATCAATTCATAATTCATAATTTAAAATTCATAATTCAAATCGGTATCTGGCATCTTTTTTTTATCTTAGACGCCGGAAGCTAAAGTACAAAATTATTTTCCAAACACGAATGCAGAAATTGTCAGAACCTGTAAAAATAGCGGTCATAGGAGGAGGAAGCTGGGCTACAGCTTTGATAAAGATCTTTAGTGAAAACAATGTGAAGATCAACTGGTGGCTCAAAAATGCAGACGATGCCAAACACATCAAAGAATTCGGAAAAAATCCAAGATACCTGAGCAATATCCAGATCAATACGCGGAAGGTAAAACCGTCCACGGATCTGCGAAAATCGTTGGAAGGTGTCCAGATCGTAGTACTGGCAGTACCAGCAGCTTTTATTGAAGATGTATTGGCTACTTTGAAGAAAGAAGATCTGAGCGATAAGGTCATTGTTTCCGCAATCAAAGGCATGGTGCCTTCCGCCAATTTGCTGATCACAGATTTTGTAGAAAAAAAATACGGAGTAGCTTCCGAAAATCTTTGCGTAGTGGCAGGCCCTTGTCATTCCGAAGAGATTGCACTGGAAAAAAGATCGTATCTCACCATTGCAGGCCACAACCGCACTGTTTGCGAAAAGGTAGCGCAATTGCTGGCTTGCCGTTTTGTAATTACTTCTGTGATCGAAGATCTATACGGTGTAGAATATTGTGCCGTAATGAAAAACATTATTGCCATGGCTTGCGGTATTGCAAGGGGATTGAACTATGGCGATAATTTCCAGGCGGTGCTTGTGTCGAATGCTTTACAGGAGATCAAACATTTTCTCAATGCTATTCACCCCGGCCAGCGCGATATGGATGCTTCTGCCTATCTGGGTGATTTGCTGGTAACTTGCTATTCTCCTTACAGCCGGAACAGAACGCTTGGCTATATGGTGGGGAAAGGATATTCCGTAAGAGCTGCTATGGCGGAAATGAATATGATCGCAGAAGGGTATTTTGCGGTGAGTTGCGTGCATGAATTGAACAAACAATACAATGTATCCATGCCAGTAATTAAAACGGTGTACAATGTATTATATGAAAAAATTTCGCCAATTATGGAGCTGAGGATTTTAGAGAATTCGATGCGGTAAGAATATATTGTCATTCAGTCTCTAGTCCCCTTTTTTACAACCCAACGCTTTACTTTTTCGTTAAATCTTAGTAAATTCTCTTTCGGGAATATAGATTCCGTTTGAATTATCTCTTGACAAAATTAAAACCGGGAAACGAATATGAAGGAGTTGACGAAGAACTGGCTTACCGAAGGCCTGATTGATTTTGAATACAAAAAGTATCTTTTGCTTGCCTACATGCAAGGAGTAAAAGAACATTTCAGCAGCAAAAAACTATACCCCGTTTTTTCAGATCTGTTATTCCATTACAAAAACATTATCATACTTAAGCATAATAAAGCTGCGCTTTACGAAAGTTTTCCAAAACAACTTACAGGCGCAGATTTTGAAAAGCTTACCTTACTATACAGAGAGATTGTGAAAGACGATAAGTTGATGCAAGAACTGGAAGAGATTATGGAATATGCAATTCCCGTATTCCAGGAGCATCTTACAGAAGGGAAAGATATTTACGAAGAAATCGAATTCAGTATGTCGATCAGTCCTGTCGGATTATTTTCACTCAACCATGAAAATGGTTATATATTTTTCTATGTAGACAATTTACACAAAACAAGAATCTATGAATATGAAATGACGATCTTCGAAAATTCGGAAGAGCGTTTCAGAGGAATTCATACACGCTATGTAGAAACAGTAGAAAAAGGAATTTATAATACCTTCGAATCGATCAAGCTCGATCTTGCCAAAAAATATAAAAAGATGGCCAATCCTGCTACTTACCTGGTGGGAGCAAAGGTTAACTATCCCTTCGATGAAACGTTGTTGCCAGTGGCAAAGCGAATGCTAATGCGTTATCTGAATGCAGAAGCGGCTTAATATCTACTCACTACTGTTGCTGTCAGACTGTAGGACAGCAACAGTAGTGAGTAATTCTGTATCTTCCGAACATGTGTGGTAAATCAAAAAGCGAAGCCCTGATCTTAGACCAGGGCTTCGCTTTTTGATTTATTGATGAAGATTATTGAAGTCCGTTTGTGTCGCCTTCGGTAGGTGCGGAGCCCACTGAATCGCCTGCAGGAGCAGGTACCGGAGCATTAGAGTTTTTACCTTTTACATTTTCTACGTTTACGCTTCCTGAGCTTTCTTCGTCCTCAGAAGGACCGCTTACAAGGATGTTTGCAGTAAGGCTTAGAGAAAGAAGCAACAAAGCAAGTACCCAGGTAGTAGATTCAAGGAAGTCTCCTGTTTTTTTAACACCCATAAACTGGGTAGCGCTAGAACCGCCGAAACCGCTCGCCAGTCCGCCACCTTTTGGGTTTTGAGCCAATACTACCAGCACTAAAAGGACTGCTACGATGATGATTAATACTAAAATAAGGGTACTCATTTATATCTTGTTTTTAAGTTTTTCAATTTGGGCCTCAAAGTAAGGCTTTTTTTCTGGATTTTTCAAGATTAATTGCTCATAAATCTCAATGGCTTTTTCCTTTTTCCCTTGTAGAACAAGGATTTTAGCGAAATTTTCAGAAACAGGGCCTTTTGAGATCGTGCTGCTTTTGCTTGAAAGGTCTACCGAATTGTCTGGCAGGTTGTTGATGTCGAGTTTGGGAATAGTAGGATCTTCTTTGATAAACCGCTCGATGATCTCAATTTCTTTCTTTTTATTCTTACGGAAAATGCTTCTTTTTTCCTCAAGGTAATCGAGGTAATCAAGCATTAGGTTAGCATCAGCCGCTGTTTCCAGGATGTCTACTTCCACATCTTCTGTACGGATCGGGTAGTTGATCTGTTCGGGATTTATCCAATCGTTCAGCGATTCTTCCTTGTTGTCTTCTTGAATGAAAGTGGTTTCTTCGACGGTTGTATCTTGTGGATCAGGAAAAGCAGATTCAACTACATCGGCAGGAAGTTCAGGGAGCTTCTCTGTTTGCAGATCTTCTTCTGTTTTTATTTCTGTTTCTTCAGCGGGGAGTTCTGTAGAATTTTCTACAAGATTTTTTTCTGTTTCTTTTGCGTCAAGTTCATCATTGATCCCGATCACTTTGATCTCTTTCGGTATATCTTCCCAGGCTGCTTTGAGCTTGATGTCGTGCAGACGTTTCAGATTTTCCTGCAGTTCTTTTATGATCTGATCGCGCTTTTCGTCGCTGAGCGATTCGTGTGGTTCGAAATTGTTTTTTTCTTCCTTAAGTTCTGATTCTACTTGCTGAATAGAAGGAGTAGTTTCTACAAGATTATTTTCTTGTGACAATGAAGGAATGAGTTCTTTCGTTTCCGGTTCTTGTATTTTATTTTCTGCCTTTTCTTCAGAAGCAGCAATGACAGGAAGTTCCTGGATCGGCAGCCTGGTGATATCCGGAATTTCTTTTGAGTCGGCAATCAGTTTTTTCAGGTTTTTTCGATCCAGCGTATAGGCAGCTGCTTTTTTGAGTTTTTGATCAGCCAGCATAGAGCCCGCGTCGGCTGCTTGTTTGGCGATCAGGATATGGGCGACCTGGCAATAAGGAAAACCGGCCACAACCTTTTCCAGCTCTAGAAGCTGTTCTGGAGAAATCCCCGAAGGATCTTTAATGAGCTGTATGAAGGTCTGTTTGTTCAATGCTTACCAATTTGAGGTGGTCTTTTGAAAGATATCCAGGACGATCTGATCGAGGATTGTATTGTCCAGGGTGCTTTCTACATCAAAAAGCGTTTGCGCCTGAGGATAGTCTCCATAGAAAGAGAAGTTCTGATCGAAATTCTGTTTCTCATCTTTCATATTTTTAAACGTGATCTTTACGGTAATAGTTAGACGGTTGGATCCGGAAGTTTCGTTGGCTTTCGGAGCCACACCTGAAGAAGCATATCCAACGATCTTTCCTTCGATTCTCCAATCGGCACCGGAAGGTACGAGAAGAAGTTTGGTATTGCTTTGATAGTATTGTTTTAATTTCTCTGTAAGATTTTGCGAAAGGTTTGTAGGCCCTTGTCCTGATTCGTTGTAAATATTCTGAATGGAGATCGTCTTCACATCAGGCGGCACGGCGCCACCGGTAAAGTTGTAGACCCCGCAGGAAGAAAATAACAGAGAACTTATAGCCAATAGGGAAATTATTTTTTTCATTTTATGAATTACCTTTTTTGTAATGATACCGGATACCGGATACCGGATACCAGGTGTCAGATAATTTTAACTAAAGCTTATTTGTATTTTTTTGTCTGGAATCCGGTATCTGACATCCGGTATCCCAGAATATTTTACTCTTCTAAATTATATTCTTTGATCTTACGATACAACGTGCGCTCAGAGATGCCAAGATCCTGTGCTGCGTATTTTCGTTTGTTGTTATTTTTTTTCAGCGCTTTGATGATCATTTCTTTTTCTTTCACATTTAAAGAAAGAGATTCGTCTTCGCTTTCTACTTCTTCTACATCATGGATCTCGTCGTGATCGTTGACCTTATCGCTGATAATAATGGGCTGTGTATTTTCTTTTTGCTGGATCAGATAAGAATTTTTGAGGATCTCATCGGCAGTGCTTTCGGTATGGGCCATATTATGGAACAGCTCCTGGTGATTGTTCAGCACCTGCGTTCCATAATTTTCATTTTGTAATACTTCGTATACTAATTTTTTTAATTCATTCATATCCTTTTTCATATCAAAAAGGATCTTGTAAAGAATTTCCCTTTCGGAAAAATCTTCCACTGCTCCATTGCCTTTGGACAAAGCCGGAAGGGTAGGGGTGTTCAGTTCTGGTAAATATTTAAAAAGCTGTTCTTTAGTAACTGTACGATCGGTTTCGAGTACAGATATCTGTTCGGCAATATTTTTTAGCTGGCGGATATTTCCTGGAAAACGATAGCGTACTAAAAGTTCTTTTGCTTCTTCGGTAAGCTTGATTGGCGCCACTTTATAGCGATCGGCAAAGTCGGAAGCAAATTTCCGGAAGAGCAATTCGATATCGCTACCACGTTCGCGCAGTGGTGGTACATAGATTGGAACAGTGTTTAAGCGATAGTAAAGATCTTCGCGGAACTTTCCTTTTTGTACGGCTTCAAAAAGATTTACGTTGGTAGCAGCGATTACACGCACATCGGTTTTTTGTACTTTGGAAGAACCTACCTTGATGAATTCTTTATTCTCCAATACACGCAAAAGTCTTGCTTGTGTGCCGAGCGGCATTTCGCCTATTTCATCGAGAAAGATAGTACCGGCATCGGTTTCTTCGAAGTATCCTTTACGCGCTTCATGCGCGCCTGTAAAGGAGCCTTTCTCATGGCCGAATAATTCGGAATCGATCGTACCTTCCGGAATGGCGCCACAGTTGATAGCAATGAATTTTCCATGTTTGCGCGCGCTGAGCGAATGAATGATTTTAGAAAAAGATTCCTTCCCACTACCACTCTCTCCTGTGATGAGTACAGACATATCGGTAGGAGCTACCTGCACGGCCACCTGGATCGCATGATTCAGCGCCGGCGAGCTACCAATGATGCCGAACTTTAATTTTATACTTTGAATTTCCTGACTAAATGCACTCATGCTATGTTTAAGCTTGTTAATACCAAAAGTTATGAATGTTGAGTTATGAATTATGAGTTATGAATGATAAGAATATAACTTTAACTCATAATTCATAACTCAACATTCATAATTTACTGGCATCTATTTTATTTCTAGATTAGCTTTCAGTTTTGAAAGTCCTTTTTCAAAATCCGGACCAATCATTTTATCCATCATCATACCGAAATAACGTTGTCCGTATGACAGGTCTTGCGACATCTCCCAGGATACTTTAGTGGCGTTCCCTTCTGGTGCTACCGACCATTTTACAATAGCTTGTGATTGCCACGGAGCGATAAATTTCAGATCGATAGTGACAGATTTATTTGGATCTGCAGAAGCGATGGTCATGCTTCCGCTTCCTACCTGGTCATTGCCTTTCCAGCTGTATACAGCTCCTACGCCACTGCCTTCAATGCTGGTAGTCATGTTAGGATCTTTTTCCTGCCAAGGGCTCCATTGTTTGAAATTTTTAAAATCGGAAAGGTAGTTGTACACGCTGTCGGCGGGTGCGTTGACCACAACTGATCTTACTACATAAGATTTAGACGAAAGGAAAACCGGAATGATGGCCAGCAATACGATCAGGCCTCCGAGGCCGATACCAATGTACTTTAGAATTTTCATAGTTATATAGGGTTTATTAGTGAAATGAATATAAACATAAACTACTTAAGTGGTTTTGCCGTTACAGTAAACACCATATTCGCCAACAAATTTATATCTTCCGTAAAGGTTTCATCCGTCACGATCTCGTATCGCAAATTATAAGAAGAGGCTTTGATATAGCTGTCAAGTTTCTCTCCTGTTGTTGTCAAACTTATTGAGCTTCCTACATCGTTTGGAATATTGTCTTTATAAGCCAGCAATACTTCCGGCAAGCCGTCTCCTGAAATATATATTTTGATAGAGTTTAGAAAACTAAATGTTTTTCCCGCCGGACTGGTAATGCTGAGATCAAGCTTGGAAAGTTTTACATCTTGCACATGGTCGGCGCGGGTATCGTTGTTGGCAAATGATTGACTAGACGAAGACTGAACGTTCGGTGAGTTGAAGACCAATGGTATATTGATTCCCGTGCCATAACTGGATGGAATCGTAAACGTAGCGGAGTTGTCAATGTTAAAGGTCAACAACTTTTTAAGCTTTTTACAAGAGCTCAAGGGAAGCCACAGTGTACCAATAATTACAAATAAAAATAAAGCAGTTTTTTTCATAAAAAATAATTGGTTTCTAACTCAAACAATCACTTCACCGATCAGAGTTCCCTGGGTGGCGCTTTGCACACGTACGTGTACGAACTCGCCTACCTTGTGTGTACCGGCAGGGAATACAACGGTAGTGTTCTGTCCATTTCTTCCTTTCAGGAAAGCATCCGATTTTTTTGAAACGCCGTCGATCAAAACTTTATGGATCGTTCCTACTTCTTTTTCATTCAGCTCAAGAGAAGTCGCAGATTGCAGTTCGATGATCTCTGTAAGCCTTCTGCTTTTTACTTCTTCCGGCACATCGTCGACAAGTTTTTTGGCTGCTGGCGTATTCGGACGTTCGCTGTAGGCAAACATATATGCGTAATGATAATTCACTGTTTTCATCAGTGAAATAGTATCCTGGTGTTCTTCTTCTGTTTCTGAACAAAAACCTGTGATCATGTCGCTGGAAAGCGCACAATCCGGGATGATCCTGCGAATTGCATTTACGCGATCCATATACCATTCACGGTCATAAGTACGGTTCATAAGTGCCAGAATGCGTGAATTGCCGCTTTGAGCGGGAAGGTGAATATAGTTGCAGATGTTATCGTATTTCGCTATGGTATACAATACTTCGTCTGTGATATCTTTTGGATGTGAGGTGGAGAAGCGCACCCAGAGGTTGGGATTGACAAGGGCTACGCGCTCTAGCAGTTGTGCAAAATTTATTTTTTCAGAGCCATCTTCCGATTGCCATTTGTAGGAGTCTACGTTTTGCCCCAGCAAGGTTACTTCGCGGTATCCGTTTTCATACAACTCTTTAGCTTCGCGTACAATAGAGTGCGCATCCCGGCTGCGCTCGCGGCCTCTGGTGAAGGGCACTACGCAGAACGAGCACATATTGTCGCACCCACGCATAATGCTGATAAAAGCAGTTACTCCATTTCCACCAAGTCTTACAGGATTGATATCGGCATACGTTTCTTCTTTGGAAAGAAAAACATTTACTGCTTTTTCTCCCTCGTCTGCTACGGCGATCAGCGCAGGCAGTTCGCGGTAGGCATCCGGACCCACTACCATGTCGACGATTTTTTCTTCTTCGAGGAGTTTTGATTTCAGGCGTTCGGCCATGCAACCCAATACACCCACTACCAGTTCCGGGTTTTTCTTTTTCAGCTGAATGAATTGCTTCAATTTATTCCGCACTTTTTGCTCCGCATTTTCACGGATTGAACACGTGTTCAGAAAAATCACGTCGGCAGTTTCTGGTTTGGAAGTAGTATCAAACCCATGATCAAATAAAATAGAAGTTACAATCTCACTGTCGGAAAAATTCATCTGGCAGCCGTAGCTTTCGATATATAATTTTCTCTTTTTTCCGGTATCCTGCTCTTCCGATATTCTCGGCAAATCACACAATGCTTTCTCCTCTTCTGTTGGGATAATGTCAAGATCTTTAATTACCTGCCTCATGCGGTCCTACAAATTATTTTTAGAACACAAATCTAATAAAAAAAAGATAAGAATGACAGAATGTCAGGGATATTCTTCTCATTACTAAGTATTAACGGTTTAGCCCTGATAGTTTGTACTTTTTTGATTTTGTATTAAATAATTTTAGATCTGTTGATATTATACTATTGTTTTATTATATTTATATAACTCAGTGAAAAAGCCATTTTATGATAGCAATTAATTGGAAATGGAAGAAAAAGCACCTTGAATCTGAAAAAAAGCTAAAAAATTTGGAATACCAGCTTGAAAAAGCCCGGCTATCCATTGAAAAGATTATTCAAGGAAAATTTGAATTAAATGAAGAACAATCTTCAGGAGGTATTCATGGTCTTATTTGGGAACTAGCCAAACAGTTGCAGTCTTTTTCCGAACAGGAAAAACAACGTTCCTGGATCACGGAAGGATTAGGAAAGTTTGTGGACATTCTTCGTAAAGACCAATCGAAAAAGGAAGAATTATACCAACATATTCTTTCTTCTCTTGTACGTTATCTGAAAGCCAACCAGGGAGGAATTTTTATTCTAACTAATAATGGTGTAGAACCTATTCTGGAATTGGTAGCCTGTTATGCTTACGAACGGAAAAAAATTCTAGAGAAAACTGTAAGGATTGGCGAAGGGCTGCTGGGCCAGTGTTTCCTTGAAGAGCAGACCACCATGTATACAGATATTCCACCTTTTTATACTACGATCACTTCAGGAATGGGGGAAGCTACGCCAGGCTGCTTGTTACTGGTGCCGCTGAAATTCAATGACAATGTGATGGGCGTATTGGAGATCGCAAGCTTTCAGAAATTTCAGCAATATGAAATCGATTTTGTAGAAAAGCTTTCCGAAAGTATTGCTTCCGTATGTTATAATATTCAGAACGGTGAAAAAGCAAAAGCCTTGCTGATGGAATCGGAGCAGCGGGAGCAAGTGTTGAAAGAGCAGGAGGAAGAGCTTAGACAAAACCTCGAAGAGCTTATTGCCACTCAGGAAGCCACCGAACGCAAGCAAAAGGAAATTGATCAGAATAATACGATGATGAAATTGATCGTAGACAATATTCCTTTTCCAATCTTTGTGAAAGATGAGCTTGGTCGCTATACCTTGATCAATAAGGCGGAGACATCTTTGTTCAATTTAGATGAAAAACAAATTCTTGGGAAAGACGACAGTCATTTTGTAGAAAATGAAGAAGAATGGAAAGTGATCCAGGAATCTGACCTGAAGACGCTGGATTCAAACGAGCCTGTGGAATTGCCGGTGCAGTCGTTCACTGCAGTTACAGGTGTCACACATATATTTAAAACTACAAAAATTCCATTTATCAATACGCTTACAGGAAAGAAAAATATTCTTGGAGTATCTGTAGATCTTACGGAAAAATTAGAACTGGAGAAAAAATTATTGAAGGAGAAATTAATCTCCCGCAATAATATGCTCATCGACCTGGCGGGGAGGCAGCGCATGCTTTCGCAGAAGATAGGCTTTTACGCAGAAATGGTAGTAAGAGGGAAAATAGAACATATTGGCACGTTGGAAAATGCCATTGCCCTGCACGATCACTCGCTGAATGTGCTTAAGAATGGTGGTATGCCGAAAGGCTTGGAAAACGCGCAGAAAATGGAAAAGGCCAATGAGCTGCTTCTTCCAAAGATTGAAAAAGTAGAAGAGATCTGGGGAAAATATAAAAAAGCTGCAGAAAATATTATCGAGCTTAAAACTAAGGTAGAAAGCTCTCAGCAGGAAACTGAATTACGGAAATGGATTCAGCTGGTAGAAGAAAAAGGAGAACTGCTGCTGGAAGCCAATGATGAATTGCTCAAAGCTTTTTATCAGAAAAACAGAAAAGTGATGGTAGATGTTTCTTAGTCAAAAAGGCTGAAGCTCTCGCCGGGATAGATCTTCGGAGCTACCTGTATGCATTCAGGATAATCGTATTCAGGAGAATTTACTACTTTGTGCGCCTGGTAAAAACTCATTTTTCCTCCGTCTGCAGGGGTCAGTAAAGAAACGATTTCCTGTTCGGTAAGCTTATCGGAAAGCCATTTTCGTTCATCGCCAGGAGAAAGGATCACCGGCATGCGCTCATGGATCTCAGACAACAGGCTGTTGGCGGTAGTGGTGAGGATAGAAAATGAATTGATAATCTCTCCTTCAGGATTTTCCCAATAATCCCAAATTCCTGCAAAGGCAAAAAGCTCATCGCTGGAAAGAGTGATCCGGTAAGGTGTTTTTGTTTTGCCGATCTTTTTCCATTCAAAATACCCATCGGCTAAGATGAGACAACGTTGTGATTTGATGGCTTGTTTGAAAGGAGCTTTGGAAAAAACAGTTTCTCCCTTAGCATTATAAAGATTGTCTCCTACCGATTGGTCAATCGACCAATTTGGAATGAATCCCCAATAGAAAAAAGAAAGCTCGTCTGCACGGCGATTCGTGATCACAGGCACTACCTGCCCCGGCGCTACATTGTAGCGGGCTCTCCAGTCGTCCGGAGCGGCAACGCCGAACCGTTTGGAGATCGTTTCCTTATTTTTTGTTAAAGAATACCGGGTGCACATGACTTACAGGAATCAATCGTTTGAAGTGTAAATCTATTGATAATAAGTTTGAATGTCAATTTAAAGTTATGAATGTTGTTCGCCGGCTGCCATTCACAACGCACAATTTTTTCAGAGTGAGTCGCGGCTCAGCATCAGGTTGATCAGGCCAGCCATGTAGGAGAATATAAGTAAAAAAGCGCCTGCAAGCATGGTAACCAGGTACCAAGGCAAGGCAGTAAGGGTAAGAAGGTAAAAGACGATCCCGAAGAGCAAGTATACAATGAACAGACGCCCGATAATGGCATAAGGAATCAGTACATCCAGGCGACGGTGCGTAAAATATACGTAGGCTATCGAAAGGAATACCGTGCTGGCCACTGTAGTCCAGGCCGAGCCGATCGGGCCATACATCGGTACAAAGATTAGGTTGCCGATAATATTTAAAATAATACTTCCTATGATCATTTTACTTACCATACGCTCATATCCCGTGGCCGTAAGCAAGGTGCTGTAGATGGCAAACATTCCATGAAGACCGGCAGAAAAGAAAAGTATCTTCAGGATCGTGGTCATGGTAGCAATTTGTTCGGGGGTACTGTTCTTTTGCTGGAAGAAAAGAATCTCTCCATAAAATAATACAAAAACAGAAAGGAATACCATTGGTACGGAAGCCACTACCTGGCCAAAGTTGAGCAGTTTTTGTTTCTCTCTTTTATCGTTCAGATGATAGGCAAATTTAGCGAAGAAGATAGGAAGCACTGTCCACAGGTACATCATACAAGCATCGAGGAAACGATAGGCAGCGGTGTACAAACCTGTATCATTTTCTTTATTCAGGTCGCCGGAAGCGCGGGACAGATAATCAATGATCAATGTATCGATCCGTTCGTTGAGGGAATATAAAATGGTGATGATGGCAAATGGAATACTTTGTCTGATCAGTACCTTCAGATTTTCCTGGTTGAGCTTAGGGGCGATATAGTCGAAAAGTTTCAGGCTTACGATATAAAATACCACTACGGTAATCACCAGTGAAAATAATCTTGCATACACAAACAACTCAACAGTAATGTGCTGTGAGAGCATGATGGCAACGATCAGGATCAGGATGAACTTATCCATTACCGAAGCGGTAGAGTCTACCATAAAATGCTGGTTGGCCTGGAAGTTTGCACGGAAGAAGAAGATCAGCTGTACCAACGCCTGCGCAAAACAAAGCACCACCAGCAGATAAATCTCCCTTCCGTTGTATCCCATCAGCCAGCCCACTACAGACATAAGCAACGGATACACAATCAGCATGATCAGCTTGAGCGCAAAAATATTGGAAAATACTTCCCGCATGCGCGAAGGCTCGGAGGCAAGTTTTTTGGTAACGTATTGATTGAGCCCAATATCGGTAAGGGAAGCAAAGATATAACCTAAGGAAAAAAGAGCCGCATACAAGCCAAAATCTTTATGATGAATTTTGTTCTGTACATCGTTCTCTAAAAATAACCAAACAGGTTTGATCAAGACATTGAGCAGAACTACGAAACTGATATTTCCAAATAATTTCCTGATAACAAAAAGCAATTAAATGTGTGCAAACATACAAAGTTTTTACGACTCCAGCTGTTTTTTTGATTAACGTATCATTAAGTAGAATTCGTACATGCTGTTTCTGAGATTTATCTGGCGGGCAACTAATTGATAGTCATATAACAAAAACCTCCAAAGATTTATTCTCATCTAGTTTTATTTCGATTGAATCTTTGTAGGTTTAGAATTGTAAGGCTGCAAAATTTCAGGTGAATGTCTTATATTTGTCTCTTAAACGAAATTTAGTTTATTTCTAAAAAATAATGGATCAATCGATTAAAGATAAATACCAGCCGGTGATCGGTCTGGAGGTACACGCACAGTTGAGTACTGCCAGTAAAATTTTTGCTCCTGACTCTACTGAGTTTGGAAACATGCCTAATACGAATATCAGCGTAATCACCCTGGCGCATCCGGGTGTGCTTCCTAAGCTTAACAAGAAAGTGGTGGAGTATGCCATTAAAATGGGACTTGCCAGCGGCTGTGAGATCAATCGCACCAATTTCTTTGACCGTAAAAATTATTTCTATCCTGACCTTCCGAAGGGATATCAAACCACACAAGACAAAGCGCCTATCTGCAAAGGCGGAGGTTTTACCATCAAAACAAAAGAAGGTGAAAAATTTATTCGCCTCAACCGTATCCACATGGAAGACGATGCCGGTAAAAACCTACACCTGGAAGGAGAGACCGACACGCTAGTAGACTACAACCGTGCAGGCGTACCGCTGATCGAGATCGTGACAGAGCCGGATATCCGTACTTCCGATGAAGCCGCCGCTTTACTCACAGAGATTAGAAAGCTGGTACGTTACCTTGATATTTGCGATGGAAACATGGAAGAGGGTTCGCTACGTTGCGATGCGAACGTTTCCGTGATGCTGAAGGGCGCCAAGCAATATGGTAAAAAAGTAGAAGTAAAAAATATGAACTCGATTCGTAACGTACAACGTGCGATCGAGTTTGAAATAGAAAGACAAATTGCCGAAGTAGAAGCGGGGAATGAGATCTTTTCCGAAACCCGCCAGTTTGATACGGTAAACTTCACTACCCACGGCATGCGTACCAAGGAAGAGCTCAACGACTACCGCTACTTCCCGGAGCCAGATCTTCAGCCCTTGAAAATTTCTGAGGAATGGCTGAATGCGCTCAAAGCTGCAATGCCAACACTACCACAACAACTGGTTAATAAATTTGTAAATGAATACGGTCTTCCGGAATACGATGCACTCGTACTTACTGATACGAAAGAGATCGCTTTTTATTTCGAGGATCTTTGTAAGAATACCAAAAACTACAAGGCCGCTTCCAACTGGATGATGGGCCCGGTGAAATCGTACCTGAACGAGCTTACCATGAGTATTTCCCAATTTACGATAACACCTAAAATACTGGCAGAGCTGATCTCTGTAGTGGATTCAGGCAAAGTAAGTTTTGCTACGGCTAATGAGAAGATTTTTCCTGAGCTGGTAAAAGCAGATGGCCGTACCGCCTTGAAAATCGCGGAGGAGATGAACCTGATCCAGGACAGCAATTCTGACAATATCCGCCCGATCGTGGAAGAAGTATTATCCAGATTCCCTGAAAAGGTAGCGGAATATAAGGGCGGTAAAAAAGGAATTCTCGGAATGTTTATGGGCGAAGTGAAGAAAGCCAGCGAGGGGAAAGCCGATCCGAAGGTAACTACCGAGATTTTAAAAAGTATTCTCGATAATTAATTTTAAATTTTGAGTTTTGAATTTTAAATTCAAAATAAAGATAGTTGAAGCTCGTTGGTATAATGAAGTAGAATTGTTCCCTACGGGTTTCAATTCAAAATTTAAAATTTAAAATTCAAAATTTTTATGCAAAAGCCAACGATTCTTTGGGCCGACGATGAAATAGATCTTTTAAAGCCGCACATCATTTTTCTTAACAACAAAGGCTACGATGTAGTGCCTGTAGTAAGCGGCGCCGATGCGGTGGACAAGGTAAAGCAGCAAAAATTTGATCTCGTTTTCCTTGACGAAAATATGCCCGGTATGAACGGTCTGGAAGCGCTGAACCAGATCAAACAACTGAAACCAACCTTGCCGGTGGTGATGATCACTAAGAATGAAGAGGAGCAAATCATGGAAGAAGCGATCGGAGCCAAGATCGCGGATTACCTGATTAAGCCGATCAACCCTAATCAGATCCTTTTATCCATCAAAAAAATACTAGACAACAAACGATTGGTAGAAGAGAAGACTAATCAAAGCTACCAGCAAAATTTCCGTGAGCTGAGCATGTCTTTTTCCGATAAGCTCACACACGAGGAGTGGGTGGAAGTATATAAAAAACTAATCTTCTGGGAACTTGAGATCGACCGTACTGAAAACAAAAGTATGGGCGAAGTGATTGATATGCAGAAGAGCGAGGCCAATAATAATTTCTGTAAGTTCATCAAGAAAAATTATGAAAGTTGGCTCAATGATGCCAACGTTTCACGACCATTGCTTTCGCACCAGTTGATAAAGAAAAAAGTATTACCACTACTAGATGGCCCGGAACCCGTATTTTTCCTGCTGATCGACAACCTGCGTTTTGATCAGTGGAAAGTGCTGGAACCTGTGATCAGCGAGTACTTTAATGTAGACGAAGAATCTGCTTACTATTCTATTTTACCCACCACCACCGCATATGCACGCAATGCGATCTTTTCCGGCATGATGCCTTCGGAAATGGAAAAAAAATATCCTGATCTCTGGGCAAACGAAGACGACGAGGGAGGAAAAAATAATTTTGAAGAAGAATTTCTGCAGGGGCAATTGCAGAAAAATAAGTACGATGTAAAATGCTCGTATCATAAAGTGTTGAATGTAGAGCAGGGAAAAACATTGGTGAACAGTATTCCCAACCTGATGTCCAACAAACTGAATGCGATCGTCTATAATTTTGTAGACATGCTCTCGCACGCCCGCACCGACATGGCTATGATCCGCGAACTGGCACCGGATGAGTCGGCTTACCGTTCCATTACTTATTCCTGGTTCCAACATTCTTCTTTGCTGGAAGCATTGAAAAAGATCTCTGAGAAAAAAGTAAAACTGGTGATCACTACTGACCATGGTACCATTCGCGTGAAGCATCCATACAAGATCGTGGGCGACAAATCGGTGAACAGCAACCTGCGTTACAAAGTGGGAAAAAATCTCAGCTTTGACGAATCCGATGTGCTAGTAGTGAAAAGACCGGAGCGTTTCTTTTTGCCGAAAAAAAATATTTCCAGCACTTATGTCTTTACGATAGAAGACTATTTTTTTGCATATCCCAATAATTTTAACTATTATGTGAACTATTATAAAGATACTTTTCAGCATGGAGGGGTATCTTTGGAAGAAATCATCATTCCTTTGGTCACATTGTCATCAAAGAGATAATCTAACAACAAAATTTTTCGCCGAATGAAAAATCAATTTCAGGAGTATTTGAATCTTGTCAGAGGTTTTATGAAGAAACATTATCTGTTTTTTATTTCTGTAAAAGTATTGAAGTTTATACTTGTATTGTTCCTGCTTTCCTGCGAAAGTAAGACAGGTCCTTCTTCCATCCCTGATACCGTATTGGTAGATACGATCCAGGGAAATTCACCGGAAGATAGCGTGATCTATAAGAACGACGACGATGATGACGATGATAAAAAAGAGGAAGATAATAATAATCCGATAGCACCAGAAGAAGGATCAGGATCATAGTGCATGAAAAATGAATTGACGGTAGAGCTTGAGCTCATCAGCTCGTTGGATCATCTTTCGAAAGCGGCCGAACAAGTGGTGTCTTTTTCAGAGAATACAAATGTATGGCTTTTTGAAGGCCCCATGGGCGCGGGCAAAACAACCTTGATCAAAGCCATATGCAAGGTTTTTGGCGTGAAAGACAATGTTTCAAGTCCTACTTTTTCGCTCGTAAATGAATATCATAATATAAGAGGAAACATATTCTATCATTTTGATTTTTACAGGATCAAAAGTGAAGAAGAGGCTTCTGATATTGGAGTAGACGAATATTTCTATTCGGAAGATTATTGTTTTGTGGAGTGGCCTTCGATGATCCCGTCTTTATTGCCCGACGAGTATATTTACATCCATATTGAAATTATTTCTGAAACGGAGCGAAAGATCTCTGTATCCAGAAAAACAGAAATACAATAAATCAAACCATCATGAAAGCGAAGATACAATCCCTAGCCAAGGAAGCTGCTCTTTACCCGCAGGAGAAGCTAATGAAGGTGAAGGAAAATGTACATAACCTGAATATAGGGATCCCGAAAGAAACGGAAGGCGATGAGAATCGTATTTGTCTTACGCCCGAAGCCGTGAGCATCCTTGTAAACAACGGTCACGAAGTAGTGTTGCAAAGTGGAGCGGGAAGCAGTCCGAAACTGAGTGACCGGGATTTCAGCGAAGCGGGCGCCAAGATCGTGTATTCGGAAGAAGAAGTTTTCGCTTCTGATATTGTGTTGAAAGTAAATCCACCTTCTCCGGAGCAAGTGGCGATGATGAAACCCGGCAAAACATTGATCTCTGCTTTGCAAGTGGGAAAGCTTCAACCGGAGTTTTTGAAGGCGGTGAACGATAAAAAATTAACAGCTTTAGCATACGAATACATCGAAGACAAAGCAGGAGGCAAGCCGCTCGTAAAATCGATGAGTGAAATCGCCGGAAGTACGGTGATGCTGATCGCTGCGGAATATTTGAACAGCAATAATGGAAAAGGAGTGATCATCGGTGGGATCACCGGTGTGCCGCCTACCAAGGTAGTGATTCTCGGAGCAGGCACGGTAGCGGAATACGCAGCCCGCGCAGCATTGGGACTGGGAGCAGAGGTAAAGGTGTTTGACAATCACGTTTACAAACTCCGTCGATTGAAACATGCACTAGGTTATCAATTATATACTTCTACAATTGATTCTGTAACGCTTAGAAATGAAATGAAGCGCGCCGATGTAGTAATTGGTTCGCTACGTTCAGACGAAGGAAGTCCTTGCGTAGTGACCGATGAAATGGTAGCCGAAATGAGACCAAACTCCATCATCATCGATGTAAGCATTGACCAGGGAGGATGTTTTGAAACTTCACGCATTACAAGTCACAAGAATCCAATATTCAGAAAATACGATGTGATTCACTATTGTGTACCAAACATTCCCTCGCGTGTAGCACGCACGGCTACAATTGCCTTGAGTAATATTTTTACTCCGATGCTTTTACAGATCTCCCGCAAAGGAGGCGTAGACAGCATGATCTATGCCAAAGAATGGTTCATGAAAGGTGTGTATGCCTACAAAGGAAATATTACCAACCCACATCTGGCAAGGAAATTTAATATGAGCTATAAGGATCTGGATCTGCTTATTGCAGCGAGGTTTTAATAGAACAGATGCTAGATGCCGGATACCGGATGCCAGATGTCAGATAAAATGAATTAAAGATAATTATCTAAAAAGGAAAACCATGTTAAGCTAACATGGTTTTCCTTTTTATCCGGCATCTGGTATCTGGTATCCGGCATCCAGTAAGTATCCTTCTAGATTATTTCACAATCATCACCCTCTTCTTCATCACTGTTTCCTGCTGCACTGTTTCAATCATATACACACCGGCTGTAAGCTCCGCTGCATCAAAGGGTATGGTGATGAAACCGCGTTGAGAGATTTCTTTTGTAACCATTGGTTTCCCTGTAGAGTTGTACAAGGTGACCTTGATCGGTTCGTTGGATGTGCTTAGGTATTGCAATTCAAATGCACCGGCGCTTGGGTTTGGATATATTTCCAGTATTTCGCCGGAAGTAATAGTTGGAATTACTATGCTACTGTCATTTTCCGCAAAGCCTTGTCGCAATACATTTCCTCCCGCCATTCCGGATACAGTGCTAACAGCAGAGTAGAGATAACAGCTATTTACTTTGATCGCTACGTAATAGGTGCCATCGAAATAGGCTCTGAAATTGGCGGCATTGGCGCCTTCTATATATTTAAGAACTCCTGAAGCATTTTCTACATACCATTGATAATAAGAAGCAGTATTGGCACAGCTTAAGTCTACCTGACTGCCTGTGTTGCCCGCTTGTGCAATGGATGGTAAAGCGGAGCCATAGTCAATGTATTGTCCGGCGGTTACCGTAGAGCAACCATAGATGTCAAACAGCTCGATAAAATAATAACCTGGCTGATATACTACTTCTGAATTGGTACCGCCGTTGATCAGCTGTGAAGCAGCTGTGAAAGCGGCAGTAGAGCCATAGTACCAATGGTATTGAGAAAAAGAAGGAGAAACGGTAAAGAGCACAGGATTTGTACTACACAGAGTAGAAGAACTCGGTATAATTGAAGGAGCGGCGATACTGCTTTTGTAAATTGTATCCACGGCAGTAAGTGTTACTGCTGGACAGCCCCCAACAACAGCCTGCACGCTGATTCCATTCGCAGGCATATCCAGTTGAGCAAATGTAACCGTTATATTTTTATCAGTTCCATCGCCAGTAACAGGTGCACCTACTTGCAAGGATATATGGTCATAGGCTGTATAAGTAACGCCGTTTTCAGACGACTGAATAGTAATGCTTGCATTGTCACCCTGACATAACGTGTCTTTAGCTGGTGATACAGAGATTGAAGAAAGAGGAGTACTATTTACCTGTATGGATGGAGTGGTTGTCATAGTAACCGTTGCGCAGCCACTGGCTGTGGCGTCAACAGAGATCGTATTGTTTCCATTGGCAGGTGTAGGGATCGTGAGTGTAATGGAAGAGCCATTTCCTACAACAGCAGTACCCACGGCAGATCCACCAGTGTTGGCCTGGTAGCTTACGCCATTCTCACTGCTCGCAATTGTCACAGTGCCGTTGCTACCGCTGCAGATTGGAGAAACTGATGTAACGGATAAAGAAGTATTCGGTGAAGCAGAAATAGTCATCGAAGCTGTATTGGTAAGTGTTACAGGATTACATCCTGTTTTTGTGGCCTGGATCGTGATCACATCGTTCCCGACAGGTAGTAAGGAAGCGTCTACCGAAAGCGTGATGGAAGAGCTTGTACCTGCTACCGTGCTGCTTAAGGCAGTGGTGTTGTAGAAAGGTTGATAATTCACTCCCGATTCAGAAGCTGGTATTTGAATTGCGGAAGGAGTTCCTGAGTTGCAACTTGTAGTTACTAATGTATTTACGGCAAGGCTTGGATCCGGGGCAGGTGTTACGGTCAGGCCTGCCTGGTTGCTTGTTGCAAAAGGATTACACATTCCGCTTACTACTACATCGTAATTCCCTGCGTCGGTAGACGAAGGAGAAGAAATTGTATAAGTAGCAAGCTGCGCAGCTGTGCCTGGAATATTTGTACCATTAAATCTCCATTGATAGGTTAGCCCTGCACCTGTAGCCGTTACATTGAAGCTTACCGGAATACCCGCGCAAACACTGGCATCCACCGGATCAAGTGTGATGACAGGACTTGCATTGACAGTAAAGGAAGCACTGCTGACAGCTGAACTTCCTGATGTGACAGAAATAGTACCAGAGCTAACACCTGCAGGAACTGCGGCTACGATCAGATTATCATTTTTAACTACAAAACCGGCAGCAGTACCATTGAAGACAACACTGGAAGTTCCGATAAAACCTCCTCCTGAAATGCTGATAGAATCTCCCACACAACCTGAAGAAGGAGTGAATGAACCAATCGTGGTATTGCAGGAAGGGATATCGGCAGTAAAGCCAGGACAGCTTGGAGCATTTGTATAGCAAAGAGATAAATTGGTATTGGCAATCAGCGAACATAAACTATTTGGGAGTGAAGGAAGGGTTGCTAACTGGTTGTGGCTGCAATCCAATGTTTGGATCGAAGAAGGTAAAGACGGCAAGGATGTAATACTGTTATTCGAAAGATCAAGTGTAGTAATTCCCGATGGAAGCGAAGGGATGGTTCCGCTATATCCATTGCCGCTAAAGTTAAGATTTGTAAGGCCAGTGGGTAAGGCAGGGAAAGTAGTAATCGTATTGTTGGCAACATTCAGCGTAAGCAATGAAGAAGGTAAAGTAGGAAGATTAGACAACGAATTGCCGGAAGCATCCAGCGTAATTAAGTTTGGAAAATATTGAATTCCGGTAAGGTTTGTAATACCAAGGTTCGATACATCAATACTAGTGGCACTTGAAAGTGCTGAACAGCCTGTGATCAAGATATTGCTACACATACAAGATGGATAGTTTGACGTAAGCCAGTTCGCAAAATTAACATCAGGAATGGAAACTCCTGTTTGTACGGTTACTGTAGCCGTACCGGACGTAGTACCGGTGCATCCGCTGCCATCGGCTACGGAGCTCAAAGTATAAGTAGTAGTACCGGTTGGACTTACGGAGAAACTATATGGATTGATAGAAATTCCTGTCACGCTGTAAATGGAGGAACCATCGCTGTAAGAGAAATCCCATGGACCAAGGCCGGTGAAATTTACATTCAAAGTAGCAGATCCTGTTCCGCATATCGGAGGAGAAGAAGTATTGATCGTAGCAGTAGGCGCTGCGGATACTGTAATAGTAGCGCTTCCGGATGTAGCACCGATACATGTTCCATCGTCTACGCCTGTTAAGGTATAAGTTGTATTTCCTAGAGGAGGTGTAACGGAGAAACTATAGGGACTAGCTGCAATGGAGTTAACATGCGTTGAAGTTGTTCCATCCGAATACGTAAAATTCCATGGAGCTGTACCGGTAAAATTTATATCCAGGTTAATAGACGAACCGTTGCAAGCATTGGTGGCACTGGAGCTAATCGTTGCCGTAGGGGGAACAAGAGAATTAATCGTTGTAGATTGATCCGTAAAACAAGTGGTAGACGGGTCGTAAAGACGTATCGTGTAAATACCTGCGCCGAGTGAAGAGAAAGTATTTGTGCCATTGACAGTAGGAGAAGTTGGAACTGTACCCGTGTATGTGCTACCGGAAGTAATCGCATAGGTCAAGTTAGTAACAGAAGTAGGGAATGAAATGGTACCATTGGCAGAACCTCCACAGACATCGGTACTGGTAAGCGTCAGGCTTGGAGGTGTATTGGAACCAATTGTTATCGTCCGATCAGAAAAGCAAGTGGTAGACGGATTATAGAGACGTACTGTGTACATACCTGCTGCAAGAGAAGGAATAGTATTCACACCGTTGATCGTTGCAGTAGTAGGCGTTCCACCGGTATAAGTAGAACCGGGTACGTAATTATAGGTAAATGTTGTAACAGAGGTTGAAAAAGAAATAGTACCATTATTAGAAGGAGTGCAAGCGTCTGTTTTGCTTAAGGTGAATAGTGGCAACGGATTGATAGAGATTGTAACAGTACTGGATACAGGAAGGCAACCGCTTTGAGTCGCCGTTAAAGTCAGCGTAACCGAACCGGCAGAAATATCACCTGAACCAGGTGTATAAGTTGGAGTCTGAATGTTGGGATTTGAAAATGTACCTCCCGAGCCTCCGCTCCAAGTGGGATTGCTACCAACGGAAACAGAACCATTGAGCGTTGCGGTAGCATTTTCACAAATACTTTGCGGACTGCCAGCGTTAGAAGTAGGAGCAGGTGTAACGTTGATAAAAACTGTATCTGTTGCTGAGGCACAAGCGCCGCTGCCGGAGCTTATAATGATCAATTCGGCCAGGCCTGCGGTGAGTTCAGTAGGACTTAGCGTATAGGTTGCCGTAGGGTTGGCATTATTTGGAGAATAAATACCACCTCCGTTGTTCCATGTAATTCCGGTAGCTCCACCGCTAAAAGAACCTGATAGAGTTGTAGTAGGATTATTATGGCAAACGGTTTTATCAAGACCTGCACTTACGATTGGTTTTGCCTGCACAGTAATATTGGATGGACTGGTTCCGCTTCCCAGAGGACTGGTTACGATGATCGTTCCTGTGCCTGTAGCAGCAGTTGGAGATACAGTAATGTTCATCGTGTTGTCATTCACTACAACGATGCTCGAAGCAGCCACACCATTGATCGTAACTCCGGTAGTTCCAGTAAAATCAGAACCGTTGACAGTTACCACATCTCCGGCACATACAATTGAAGGTGAAAACCCAGTGATGGTAGGAGCTAGTCCAGCTGTTTTCCAGTCGCCGTCAATAAAGGTATTGCCCGTAGCGTTGACGCCGAATTTATAAGGAGCAGTAGTGACATACTTTCCAGTCACGGCGTTTGGTGTGGTGGCTACATACCTTCTCAATGTCCCGGGAATTCCATTCACATCACCAGGAGTATAATCAAAATCAAAACGAAAATCGGAAACGGGAGTAATTCCTGAAGAGGTTAATGATAGGTAACGTCTGATACAGTTAGTACAAGAAGCATCAATAGCTGCTTTGATCGTAATCTGAGAGCTCCCGCCAATTGTGGCCACAAGCGTGTTGATCGCAAAGGAAGAATAAACACCACCGATAGACAAAGGATAAGTTTTTGTAAAGTTTCCTGCAACACTTCCTTGTTGAATAATTTTCCCGGTACCTCCACCTACATCAATCGTACTTGAAGCGCCGCCTCCGCTAATGTTACAGCTGCCGAGCAGTGTAAGGTCGGCATTGTTGAGGTTGATAGTACCGGCAGTTAAATAATTGATAGAGTTTAAAACAGTGACCCCTGCATTCTGCAGGTCAAGCTTCTGTCCACTGTTATTGAGTTGAAGTGTACTGAACAAACAAGCATTTCCAAGAATCGCTTGCATGGCAGAAGTATTTGAAAATTCAACTACCTGGCCGGTAAATGAACCGTTGTTAACAATGTTTCCGGATAGTATTTTAAGTAAACCTGATGCTCCGGGAAAACTACCGATACTTCCTCCTGGTCCTACTGTAACATCTCCTCCTGTGATGGTTGTACTTCCCGTACCAGAAGCAGAGGTTAGCACACCGTTTATTGTCATACTATTAACTGTTACAATTCCCGTAGTATTGTTGATCTGCAAGCCTGTGCCTGAGGTTACGGTTAGATTTCCGAACATTGTCTCAGGAGTATTGATAATTTTTCCTCCTAAGCTGGAAATTACAACATTATTGTATCCTACAGGATTTGTACCAATTGTGTAAGAGTTATTAGTATTATATTCCACTGTACCGCCGCCGCTGCCAAAAAAAGGTCCGGAGGTAGACGTTGGAAAGGTTGTAGTACCTGAGTTTGCCGCGGAGATGAGTAATGTACCACTACCTGAGGTAGTACCTAATGAATAACCTGTCAAGGCTCCTAGATCAAGTTTTGTGTTAGGGAAAAGGGTAGTAGACGTAGCCGTGAAATTGCGCATACAAGTTACTACAGCTATCGTATTTGCATCTATTAAAGAACTAAAGGACGTGGCGGAAGCACCGGCAATATTTTGGGGGCCGGCACCTGAAAATGTTATTGTACTTGTTCCGGCTGAGAATGATCCATTATTGGTCCAGTCACCCTTTACATTCAATGTGGAAGTAGAAGAAATAGTAAATCCTGTTCCTGAACCAATCGTGACGTTGGTAGCGGTGGAGCCTGATCCTGCAAGTGTTTTTGTACCAGTGCCTGCGAAAGTAATGTTCTCATAATTATTACTCGCAAAAACCGGTTGTGCAGCGTTAGCACCGTATGTGACTGTACTTCCATTTCCAGTAGTGGTCAATGTATTCAGTGAATTTAAAACAGTTCCGTTAAGTACTAACGTGTGTGGTGCACCTCCCATTACAATCGTAGAACCGGCAGAGGCTCCACTAAGGTTACCTCCGATCGTTACTGTCTTCGCCGGGGATCCACCAAAATCGAGTGTAGCAGCATTGGTACTGATAGGGGTGAATGTAGCGGGTCCGGTAACGTTAAATGGCAAAGAATAAGTACCAAGATTAAATGTTACCGCGCCTCCCGATGTACTTGCAATGGTGAGCGTTCCTAACACCGAACAGGCTGTAGTTCCTACCAATACTTTAGTGCCGGTAGCAGTGCCGCTTCCGATTGTAAGGTTCCGGTAGGTAGCCGGGAATATTGTTTGTGTACCTATACCATTGTACACTACCGTTCCTGTAGTAGTAGTTACGAGGCCTCCAAGATATCCATCGTTTAGCAGTCCTTTTAGATTAAGAACAGCCGTGGGGGCTATACTCATGTTAATAGAACCGGAAGAGGCTCCGCTAAGATTACCTGATATAGTCACCGATGCTGCACTGGCTGTGGGAAATTTAAATGTACCGTCGATTGTACAACTTCCACCTATTGTGAGACCCGTTGTGGTAGCCGACATATCGAACGTGCCGGCACTATGGATCGTGAGTGTGCTTGAAAGACTAAGATTGCCATTCGTACCAAGAGTAAGTGAACCGTTGGAAAGTATATTAATAGCTCCTATACTAATATTGAGAGTAGTAATAATAGGGTTGTTAGAGGCAGGCCCAATAACTGCAGAATCACCAATCGCAGATGGATACCCGCTTGGAGACCAGTTAGTACTCACATTCCATGCGGTACTGGTTGCTCCTGTCCAAGTGTATGTAACAGCTTTTGAATTCAAAGAAAAAACAAAACATAAAAAAATAGTAAGGAAGATGAATTTAGATACTTTATGTTTCATAGGCTTGGTAAATAGTAATTGTTATTAATTGCTTACAGGGATCAAAAGGTGACTCATGTCATAATTACTAGTTTTAGAATTGCAATCTGTTTATACGTAGGCAATTAAAATAAGTTCGTCTTAAAATAAAGCTTGTGGAATCAAATCTGGAAGGATAGATTTTTTGAAGATCTTGAAAATAACAAAAGGGGAACATTCGTTCCCCTTTGTCAATAAGGCTGATTTATTAGTGAAGATACATTGTACTAAGCAGTGATCGATTGTAGGGACTGCACAGCCAGAACTTTTGTGCTGCCATCAAGGAAAACTGCGTTCAGACGATATAAAATCGTACCTGAAACACCCGAAACAGGATCGTCAATGCTATAAACAGTGCCTACTGCCTGTACGGCTGTCGGATTGTCGACAGGACTATAATCTGCTGCACCAGGTAATTGTTTGTCGTATCGGAATTCCAATACATTACTTTCTGTGGTAGTTTTCCATTCCAGGTGCACTGTTTGGCCATCAGGATTTGGGGTCACAGTAAAATAATCTACCGCAGCATCATAAACTGGTCCGATAGGAGGAGCAGGAGGTGCGATCGTGATCGATTGAGTTAATAATATTTGATCATCAATTGTATCATTATCGTCGTTATAGGATACTGTAAGTCTGTATTGATGTACACCTACTTCGGTTGGTGTGTCTGAGCTGGTATAATGGCTTCCACTTCCCAATGGTCTGTCAATGTGAAATGTGTTCCATGTAGTACTTCCAGGTGTCTGGTGCTGAGAATTATATTGCTTTACTTTTACTTCTGTAGTAGCAGTCCATGAGAATACCACTTCGTTGTCATCCGACAAAGCTATTGTACTGTCGGATGAAAGTGTGGCTTTAGGCGCTTCTACAATCAGATTTCCGTTTACATCATATTTATATTCTCCTACCACTACACCGTTTTTGATCATGATCAATGTCTGTTGTAGTGTCTGGTAGCGGTTTCTGGATTCCCAGTTACCATATTTGTTGTTATAATCATCATCGTCATCATCGTCGTCGTTTCCTTGTCCGGCAGGAACATGACGATAACGGCAACGGTGTTGATAAAACTGACGACAGCGGTTTCTTTCATTATCGCGTTCGTTTCTATCGCTATCTTGACCTTTCTCTCTTGACAGTTTCACGGCAGCTACGTCGTTTGTGCCTTTTACCTGGATGCTTGTAGGAATATCGTCGCCTACGATCCATGCTTTTAAATAACCGCCTTTTGGCCCTTTGTTATCAAAACAGATTTTGTTAGGAAAATTCATAATGGATTAGAGTTTAGGGTTTATTAATGATTAAAGTGTAAAAACTGAATTATTTAAAATGAGAAAAAATCAACCCAAAAAAAGCAACTTCAACAAGTGATTCTCAAAATGTAAGGATTTATACTGAAAGCGATAAAAAAAGGTTACAAATAAATTATGAATTTTAAGTTATGAATTTTGAATGATGTTAAATACTTAATTTTGAACTAAGATCTCTTAAATTATTGGAAATTCGATATCCTACCATTACAAAGAAGCCCGATTTTGCAACCGGGCTTTTTTGTAATGAAGACAATCATTCATAATTCATAATTCAACATTCATAATTTATTTTATCATATCCGTAGCAATCTTCGCGCTCATCAGGCATAGCGGGATGCTTGGGCCTGGGTGTACGCTGCCTCCGCAGAAATAGAGGTTGCTGATCTTATTATGAAAGTTGGAATGACGCATGAATGCCGCAAAGCGATTGTTGGAAGCATTTCCATAGATCGCTCCAAGGGCGCTGGAAGTTTTTTGTTCTACTACCAACGGAGACAAAATACTTTCGCATTCAATCAACGGACGGATGTCTGTCTTCAATACACGGCTGATCTTTTGGATCATATTTTCGCGCGTTTCGTTGATCAGCTTATCCCAATCCTGGCCGCTGTTGTGTGGAGCGTTTACCATCGTAAACCAGTTCTCACAGCCCGGAGGCGCGTCGGTAGGAGTATGTTTGGACGTAATATTGATATAGATCGTAGGATCTTTGTAGATGCTCTTATCATTTACTACGGTCTCAAATTCTTTTCTGTATTCCGTACCCCAGAGAATGTTGTGAAGTCCCAGTTCTGGGAAGCTCTTTTTAATGCCCCAATAAAACACTACTGCCGAACTTGATTTTTCCTGTTTTAGAATTTTCTCAGGTCTTTTCAGGTTTGGAAGCAGTTTGTGGTAAGTGTTGTATACATCCATATTGCTGATCACTACATCAAAATCGTATGTGCCTTTCTGGGTGCGTACGCCCTTCGCTTTATTTCCTTCAACAATAATTTCTTCTACCCCGTTTTCAAATTGGTAATCCACACCGAGATCTTTTCCAAGTTTCACAAGCGAATTGGTGATCGAAACCATTCCGCCTTTTGGATAATAAATTCCCATGTTGATTTCCAGGTGCGGGATCACATTCATTGTTCCCGGTGCCAGGAAAGGGCTGGAGCCATTGTAAGTAGCATAGCGGTTGAATAGCTGTACAAGGCGCGGATCTTTAAAACGTTTTCTGTTCACCTCGTCCATTGTGCTCATGGCATCTATTTTTCCAAAGTTCAAAATTCCTTTGAAAGCATTCCAGGTGAAGAAGTTTTTTATTTTGTGAAGCGAATTGAAAAGAAAAACTTCTTTGGTCAGATCGTAAATATTTTCGGAGTAGTTCAGGTAATCTAGAATAGTTTGTTTCGATTCTCCAGTAATCTTAGATGCTTCTTCGGCAAATTTTTCTCTTGGGTGATATGCACTCAGTACGGTACCATCTTCGTAGAAATATTTGTATCCGGGATTAAGGTGAATGTATTCAAAATAATCTTTCATATCCTTGCCGGAAAGGCGGAAGAGCGCTTCCACATTTTCTGGCATTGTGAATACAGAAGGACCAAAGTCGAAGCGGTATCCTTTGTTGTCAAAGGAAGATAGTTTACCACCCGGGTAGCTGTTGCGTTCGAATACAGTTACTTTGTAGCCTTTGTTGGCCATACGAATGGAAGCTCCGATGCCGGCAATTCCGGAACCGATGATGGCACAGGTCTTTTGTTTATTGGACATGATATGTTGTGTTGTTGTTAAAATCAGTTGGGATTATTTTCCGTAAGGAAGTAGAAAGATTTATACATTCTTTTCTCTCCAAAGCCTCCACCAGGGAATATAAGGTTTGGCGTGATGTTCGTAATGATAGCCGAAGAAATAGCAAGAGATAAATCCTAAAAAGAAATTGATGTTCTGTGTCCTCGACTTGTATTTGTTGGAGATCTCTTCCGGGTTTTTATGAGGAAGATAAGTGCCGAAGTAAAATAGTTGCAAAGAGCTTAGTACCGGAGGAATGATCCAGAACAATATTAAGTTAATTTTCGGGATCCCGAAAAAAATATGGATCAGGTTGTATAAAGCTGCCAGGATGATCAGTTGCCACACGTTCATATAACGTATCATAAATTTTGCAAACCATACAAAAAAATTAGCTTCATGGTAATCCGGATCTTCTTCGGAAGTCACATGGCGGTGGTGACTGTGGTGTTTCTCTTTAAGTTTTTTGTAAGAAAAACAAGCAAACAAAATAACGCAAAGATTGCCGAGCAAATTGTTGACTTTCGCAGATGAGCTCACTGTTCCATGCATCGCATCGTGTGCGGTAATGAACAAGCCTGTATAAAGATGTGTGAGAATAAGAATAATGAGAATGTTCCAGGGATTAAAGATGGTTGTAGGAAAGTTCAGCGCAAAAGATAGAAATGCTGCCCAACATAGAATGACCAGTAGGGCAATATAAATTCCTTTATTGGAAAAATTCTTATCTTTAGAACTGCTTACAGGGAACATCTCCGGAACGTACCTATAGTTTAGGTAAAATTACGATTTTTATTGCTAATTACGCAATAAAACAGTCATCTAAGAGCATGCTTTTTCTCCTGTTTTGTTACTGAAATTTTGCTAAGAATAATGTATTTCAAAGTATTAATGATGCTGGATTCCGGATGCCAGATACCAGATAATAAAAAAAAGTTTTCTAATCTTTCTATCCGGCATCTGGTATCGGGGATCTGGTATCTGTTTTTATTTTTAATAACTCAAAATCTATTCGCTCAAACAACTGAAAATCTATTACTCAAGGAAATCAATACACTGGCAGCCGATCCTGTGCTCAAATACGGTCAGTTGGCCGTAAGCCTGCGCTCGCTGAAAACGGGCCAATCGGTGGTAGCTGAAAATGCAGTGAAAAATATGGCGCCGGCATCTAATCTTAAATTGCTGACTACCGCAGCAGCGCTTGGAATACTAGGAGAGAATTATACTTTCCAGACTTTACTTGAATACGATGGAGAATTGAAAGACTCCATTCTCTACGGCAATCTTTACATCACGGGAAGCGGCGATCCAAGCCTTGGATCGGATCGCTACAAAGGTTTTCCTGCCTGGGAAGAATTGATCGGTCTATGGACAAAAAAAATAAAAGAGGCTGGTATCAAACGCGTCAAAGGCGCTGTAGTGGCCGATCCTACCGTGTTTGACCAAAGCCCGATCCCTGATCCCTGGCCTTGGGGGGATATCGGGAATTATTATGGAGCAGGAGTATATGGATTAAATTTAAATGAAAACCTTTACCGCCTTTATTTCAAAGGGACTACAGAAGGAGACTCTGCAAAGCTTGTACGAACGAGTCCTACTCTTACCGGAGTAAAATTTGTAAACGAAGTAAAAACCGGCCCACCGGCTTCGGGCGATAAAGCCTATGTATACGCAGCGCCCTGGGCGAGTCGTGTGTATATGAACGGCACGATCCCTGCCAATGCTGATCAGTTTGCCGTGCGCGGCTCAGTGCCTGACCCTCCGCTGCTTTGCGCTTCTTTGCTAAGCAGTGCTTTGAGTGCTCAAAATATTGCAATTGAAAAATCAGCTTATGTGCTTTCGCAAAAAAAGCAAACAGACCTTGCCAGAAAATTAATCTATCTCTACAATTCTCCGCCGCTTAAAGAGATTGTAAAACAAACAAACGTCAACAGCATTAACCTCAACGCGGAAGCCTTACTTAAAACCTGCGGACGAAAAAGATTCAGCGATCCTAAGCTGGATGCGGGGATCAAAGCGATCCAGGAATTTTGGAAACAAAAAGGAATGGACATCACCGGTTGGTTTATGTACGACGGCAGTGGACTTTCGCCCAACAATGGGATCTCTGCTTCGCAGATGAGCAAGGCTCTGTACCTGATCTCGAAAGACAGTGTGTATAATTCTTTTTATGCTTCTATTCCTATTGCCGGACAAACGGGCACCGTATACAGGCTAGGCAAGGGAACGGCTGCCGAAGGAAATGTGAGAGTTAAAAGCGGAACGCTTAGTAAAGTGATTTGCTATAGCGGTTATGTAAAATCGAAATCCGGAGAAATGTATAGTTTCTCGATCTTGTCGTCCGGCTATAATTGTACGAACTCCGCCATCATTGGAAGATTAGAAAAAATACTTGTGCGTATGGCAGAAATGCCTTGAGTGTCTAAGCCTTTTTTTCTTCCACTATTTCCACCACAAATTTTTCGCGGTTGGAATGTGTGTTGAGCCACACGAAGAGGATGCCCAGGAAGCCAGTCACGATGATCTCATTGGTAGAATGGATCAGCATTTTTTTTAAGGCAATTCCTATCACCAATTCCAGCAGGAATATTCCCATGAATAATTTTCGAATTCTATCGGGATTATATTTTTTAAGAAAAAAGGCAAACAAGCAGAGGCCGAGTAAAGAGTTAAAAATAGTGCTTACCCAGGTTACTTCGTGCGAGAACCGTGAATAATCGGCCAGTGAAAATTTTCTGATGATAGTTTCTACAATCATGAGCCCAATAATTGCACCTATATAGGCAAAATCACTTGGTCTTTTGTAAAAAGGGGTTGAATTATCCATCGCAAAATCGTTTTTGGTATCAAATCCTTAGATTTATACTATTTACCAAAAAAATAACTCTTTAGCTACTAATGGACCGTTTTTTTCGTTGTTCGCGGATATAAGTGGTAATTACTGGAATCCAGGTAACAACAATAATACCTAAAATGATATAATGCAGTATTTCTTTTGCATTTGGCACCCATTGGCCTACATAATAGCCCAGCAAGGTCATCATGAATACCCAGAGGAAGGCACCCACGACATTATAGATAAAATATTCGGAGAATTTTACTTTAACTATTCCAGCAAAAATAGGAGCGAAGGTGCGGATGATCGGAAGAAATCTTCCAAGTACTAAAGCCCGCCCGCCGTATTTGTTAAAAAAAGCTTCTGCTGCGTCAATGTAGCGTTTGCGGAAAAAGATATTCTCTTTTCGACTCCGGAATCCATCGCCGGTCTTTAATCCGAAAAGATAGCCCACTAAGCTTCCCAGCACTGCGGCGACAAATACAGTAGCCAGAAGAAGCGAAATAGAAACCTGGAATTTGTTGGTAGAAGCAAGCAATCCGGCGGTGAACAAAAGAGTATCACCCGGAAGAAAAAATCCGAAGAATAAACCATTCTCAGCAAAGATAACCAGTAGCACTAACACCAAACCACCGGTATGGATCATTACTTCGGGGTTTGTAAGCTGTGTAAACAGGTATTTAACCTCTTCCATTCAATACAATATTAGTGCTTCAGGATAAGGTGATCTTTATCCTAATATTAATTAAAGATTATTAATGCTGAGAATATACCCTGGCAGAATTCCTAAAAGTACAATCATTCCAACCATCAACACCAGGATTGCTTTGTAAGGAAGACTCAGCTTGATATCGGCTGTTTCTCCTTCTTTTGCATACATGCTGATGATCACTCTAAAATAGTAATATACGCTGATCAATGAGCCAAGCACCGCAATGCTTACGATCCACAGGTTATTAAAGTCTGCTCTTAGTACTGCAGAGAACAAATAGAATTTAGCAAAGAATCCGACAGTAGGAGGAATACCTGCCAGCGACAGCATTGCTACTGTCATGATGAACGCCAGGAATGGATTTGTTTTTCCAAGTGAATTGAAAGAATCGAAACTGTCGTTGCCCTTTGTTTTCACTACGTGATAAAGTACAGTGAAAGCCGCCAGTGTAGCGATCGAGTAAGAAGCGAGGTATAAGGCCAAGGCTGTTTTGCTTTCCTGGTTCAACACCAGCAGCGTGAGCAAAATATATCCGGCTTGTGCGATACCGGAATAAGCGAGCATTCTCTTCACGCTTGTTTGGTATACCGCGATAAAGTTGGCCACTAAGATTGTAGCAGCGATGATCATTGAAAGCGAAAGTGCCCAGGCTGAGTTGATAGAAGTAAAGCAAGTAACGAAAAGACGGAAGAAGCCAGCGAAGGCAGCGGTCTTTACAACAGTAGCCATGAAAGCCGTTACAAACATTGGTGCTCCCTGGTATACATCCGGAGTCCAGAAGTGGAAAGGAACCGCAGATACCTTAAAGCCCAGTCCTACCATGATCAGCAGGATACCGGTGTAGAACATGATCGGCAAGTGTCCGTTGTTTTGAGCAGTGTACTCAGCGATCTGTTGCAGGTTGAAGCTACCGCAAGCGCCGTAGATCAGGGTGATGCCGAACAACATGATTCCCGTAGCAAAAGCGCCCATCAGGAAATATTTCAGCGAAGCTTCGTTTGAACTAAGATCATGCTTACGGCTACCGGCAAGGATGAACATTGGGATAGAAAGGATTTCGATGCCTAGGAAGAGCAAAGAAAGATCCATATAGCAGGTAAGCAGCAAAGCGCCTACGGTAGCAAATAAGATCAGTGCATAATTATCAGCCGCGTTGAATTCGTGGCTTGTATATTGGTCTCTGGAGATAATGAACCAGATCAAAACAAGTTTCAGGATCAGTCCTGAGAAAAGTACAGCATAAGTATCTGTGAAGAACATTTTATCGGCATAAATGAAATCGGTGTATACACCAGGCATGTACCAATCGAGTGCTGTTACAAAAAGCGCTCCTAGGAGCCCGATCAGAATTATGTACCAGATTGATTTTTTGAATCCTAAAACATCGGAAAGCATGGTAATAACTCCAAGTACTGCCAGTAAAACTATTGCGTTCATTAATTATGTTGTTAAAATGTTCTAAACACGCCAAAAACGGCGTATGAGGGTGTACAAAGTTATTAAACTTTTTAAGATTAGGAAACGCCCCGCGGAAAACTTCTTACAATTTTTACCAAGTCAAATTCATTCAAAAAAAGCGAGGAAACCATTTGTGTCTCAATGATTTCCTCGCTTTGGTGAATTGAATTCAGTTATAATTCAAAATTCATAACTCAAAATTTAAAATTGAGGATTATCTTCCTTTAATTTTTTTCTTCTTGTAAGTACGGAATCTCCACACATTGGTAGGAAGCAATAAATGATCTTTGCGATGGAATACATAATAGGCCCCGAAGTGCAGCCCGTAGGTGATCTGGTGTTCACCGCCTCCACTAAATACTTTGTAGCCATTGTACATCACATTTGGCTTCTCAATATTATTGAGGCCATAGTCGAGCTGGAAAGCAGCAAATACATCAAAATTCTTGTGTATCGCATAGTCCAGCGACCAACCTATGACAGCGTCGATGGAATAAGGCTTGTAGTAGATATTGCTTGTAGTTGGCGGTAGATCGAAATATTCATTTTCTTTATAAACCACAGCACCTCCATCGTATTTGAGCAGATAAGAAAATTGTGGCCCGATAAAAAATACTGATTTCACATAACGCCCGATATACCCAAACTGGCGATAAGCAAGAGAAACCTTGATATAGTCAAATCGTTTTTTTCCGCGATGTGTACCTTTGTCATCACCTACTTTCCAATGGTAAAGATAATTCTGATTCTGGGAAGAATAAACGACGCCAAACTGAACGCCTTTCGGTTTGATATAAGAATCGCGCACTACCAGTATTCCCGCGCCTCCTGTGAAGGTCGGAAGATTATGATTGTTGACTACATCCTTTTTAAAGGGAACAATACTAGAAGTGGAACTGATCTGTGGAAAGAGTGTAACGCCTATCTTTGTTTGCGCCTCTGCCGATCCTCCAATAATAAATGTTGATACAAGTAAAGTAAGTATAGAACGTATTTTCATGTCAATATGTGAACCGATTATTTTGATTTAGTACAAAAATATATTAAAAAACTTAAAAAACCTTAACCGTTTAAGGTAAAAATAGGGGAATATACTGAGTTAGGATAACACGAAGCCTGAGACAAAAGTTGCCAAATCCTTTTAGAAAATTGTTAAATAAATAAGTTCGTAAATTAAGTATCAGCAACTTCTGCTACTTTTTATTAGAAAGGTAGAGGTCGGCTTCCTTGGCTACGATCACATACTCGGCGATGTCGCGGCATTTTTTATAATACTCTGTGGCCTTTTGCTTATTGCCTGCCTGTTTATAATATCGTCCCATCCCGGCATAGGCCATGCTTAGATAATCTTTTTCAGGATTGGCAGTTTCCTGAAATTTCTGAATCGCTTTTTGAAAAAACATAGAAGCAGTCTCCGGCTCTTTGAAATAATTTTCATACAACAATCCATAGAGTACAAAAGAAGCGGATACAAAATATTTTTTATCGGATTTATAAAGTATGTGCGCAATTTTTTCGGCTTCCTTATAATCGCCTTTAGCAATGAGGGCTTCGGCATGACGAAGCGCAAAGAAAATATTGCCGGGATATTTTTCGTACAATGCTTTGGTGTAAGGATAAGCAAGTAAAGGTTTGCCTTCGTATTTCAGGTATATATTGCAAAGATGATAACCGCATTCCATTTTGCAGAACACTGCATTTTTCCAGGCGTAATCCATTTCTTTTAATCCCAAGGCTTTATCACCGTCCATGAACATAAACATAAAAGGTTTGAACACTGGATGCACTTCTGGATACATGACTACATAATAGTTGTAAACGCCCGTTGGAAAATAAAATTCGTTGAGTTTGTCTTTCAGCGTCATCGCTACCTTCAGTGAACTATACATTTTACGTGCGTAGCCGATGGAGCTGGAAGTTTCGTCACGCTCTGAATAATAAAGGGCGAGATAACATTCGTTGGCAAGTTTGAAAAATACTCCTTCCACATCTTTTTCATCATAGGTCAACATTTTTTTGCTCAACTCTATCGAATGAGTGAGATAGGCAAGCATCTGGGGAGATTTTTCTTTGAAGGAATCGTTGTAAAACATCTCCCAATAAAGATTCAGAGCCATAATGAAATCCGGACCAGGATGCATCGGGTAGCGTTTGCGGATCTGCTCGCAGTAAGTTTTCGATTCTTCAAATTCAAAATTATAAGTATGATCCAGGGCAATTTTTACAATGTCGGTAGTGGATTTGTCGGGTAAAATATGATTACTCGGCTGTGCGATTAGGAAAGAACAGGAGAAAAAGAATATCAGTCCTGTAACGGTAATTTTTAAAAACGAATTCATATGTTCAATAAACGAATATTAGAGGAAAAAAATCTTTTTTGCGAAAAAATATTTTGTGAGTAGATAAACGATGATGCTAGATGCTGGATAAAAAAACAAAAATTATCTGGTATCTGGCATCCGGTATCCTGCATCTTACCCCGCCATCATAAATACCAGCGAGCATAAAGCCAAGGCCAGTCCTATAAGGTTATACGAGTTGGTACGCTCTTTGAAAAAAATGATCGCGACCAACGAATTGAGTAAGATCACGCAAATATTAAGCACAGGGAAGATAAGTGCACCGTTGTTATCAAAATCGCGGAGCGCGCGGAGCAGGAAGTAGATGGAAAGATAATTGGGTATCCCCAATATCACACCGCCAATAAAATTCCGGAACTGTAAACGTTCTTTTAAAAAGATCATCCGGTAAAGCAACACAACCGTTCCTGTAAAAGCCGAAGCGGAGAAAGCGAAAAAGGGAAACAAACTGCTTTTGTCTACCGGTAGAAATTTATAATTGGAGATATTAACTAGCACATCTACTAACCCTCCTCCCAGAAAAACCAGTAAAGGCAGGAAGTAAGCGAATTTACTTTTAGGCATTGTTATTTCAGACTTTTCTTCTTTTCGCATAGAAGTCATCACAATGGCAGCGAAGCCTAGCAGTAGGCCGATGCTATTCACTAAACTAAAGGAAGAAGCGCTGTTGAGATACAAAACACTTATGGACACAGGAATGATCAGGGAAATTTTACTGGCAATTGTAGAAACCGTTACGCTGATCTTTTTGACAGTATAAGCCATCAGGTAAAAGGTGGGGAGAAAACAAAGCCCTGTGCCAAGTGCCCAAAGGATCCAGGTTTCAAGCCTGTGGAGCTCCGCGATCTTTTCGTAATTATGATAAAAGAAAAAACCGGTGACCATACATACCTGGTAATTGAAAATGATCGCCTGCAAATGATCGATCTTAAACAGATCAAACACACGGAAGGAGATCAGCAACCAGGAAGTGAAGAGTACGGCAAATAGTAAGTTGTACATGAGTCTTATTTTCAACAAAATTGCACAAACATAGAAAAGATTTATGATATTTGCGCCCGCTATTATTAATTAAAGACCATCTTTTCATGTCCAAAAAAAGAAACGATATCATACTCGAGAAAGTAAACGTAGAAGAGCTCGCAGCAGAAGGGAAAGGACTCTCCAGGGTAGAAGGCAAAGTTATCTTTTCCGAGTTTACCGCTCCGGGAGATGTAGTGGATCTGAAAGTTTATAAAAGCAAGAAAAATTTTGCCGAAGCTGAAGTACTAAAATTTCACGAGCGATCTGCCGATCGCAGCGAGCCGTTTTGCTCGCACTACGGAACCTGCGGCGGATGCAAGCTGCAGCATATCGATTATGAAGTGCAACTTTTTTACAAAGCAAAACAGGTAAAAGATAACCTGGAAAGAATTGGCAAAGTAAAACTTCCCGCCATCAAGCCTATCCTGGGAGCGGCGAAGCAACAGTATTACCGAAACAAACTTGAATATACTTTTTCCGATCGCCGTTGGCTTACGCTGGAAGAAGTGCGCAGCGAAGGAGTACACAACAAAGATGCGTTGGGATTTCACATGCCTGGCGTATTCGACAAAGTGATCGATATTCATCACTGCTATTTACAGCCTGATCCTTCCAACGCCATTCGTCTAGCCATCAAAGCATTTGCGCAGGAGCAGAAATGGGCATTCTTCAACCTTCGCAATCAATACGGATTTTTGCGGAGCCTTATGATCCGCACCAGTACTACAGGAGACCTGATGGTGCTGGTACAGTTTTTCGAAAAAGAACAGGAGAAGATAAATGCGCTGATGGATTTTCTTTCAACTAAATTTCCAGAGATCAGTTCACTCAATTATGTAGTAAATAAAAAAGGCAACGACACTATTTTCGACCAGGAGGTGATCACCTACCATGGCAAGCCATATATTGAAGAGCGCATGGAAGGATTAACATTTCGTATTGGCGCCAAATCTTTTTACCAGACCAATTCCGAACAAGCATACGAATTGTATAAGATCACCAGAGCGCTGGCAGGCCTTACGGGTAGCGAAGTTGTATACGATCTATACACCGGCACGGGTACCATTGCCAATTTTGTAGCAGGACAGGCAAAGAAAGTAGTAGGAGTGGAGCAGGTAGCGATGGCCATTGAAGATGCGAAGATCAATGCGCAGGTGAATGGACTTGATAATACGAGTTTTTATGCCGGAGATATGAAAGATGTTTTCACCGAAGAATTCATCCGCGCCAACGGCAAGCCCGATGTGATCATCACCGATCCTCCGCGCGCAGGGATGCACGAAGACGTGATCCGTACTTTACTCAATATCGCCGCTCCACGTATTGTCTACGTAAGCTGCAATCCTGCTACACAAGCGCGAGACTTGAGTCTGCTGGACGAACTGTATGAAGTGAAAGAAGTCCAGCCTGTAGATATGTTTCCGCATACGCATCATGTGGAGAATGTAGTGTTGCTGGAGAAGCGCTAAGTGATGTAATAATTTTGCTGGCGGGGGCGTCAGCAAAGAGGAGGATATGTTATGTGAAATCTTATTTCGATGACCAGCTTGTTATGGCTTAATCTTCACAATCTTCCCATCCTTCATAATAACAAGCTCAGTATTCTTCTGTCTTTTAAATTCAAGAAGTTTCTCATAAGCTTTCTTAAGTCCAACTTGGATCTTATCTCTCAATTCATTCTGTTTTTCAGCGGTGGTCATAGTAGTATTTTAACTCGTTAAATTTTGTTTCATTAATAATACTCAAAGGTTCGTTAATATTTTTTTGCGCCAAAAGATCAGGTTCGCCTTTTGAATTATCAAAAATCAAAGCTCCGTCAACAATAGGCAAATAAATTTCAAATAGATTATTGATTCCTTTTACATAACGTCTTTCAATCACATCAGGTTCGATATTATGTCCTCCTTCTGCTACCCTGCTTTTAACCCGCTCTTTTGCCAGTTCAATAGTTTGCAGCCAAAAGAAAAGCAATGTTACCGTATATTCATTTTGTTGTGCTTCTAAAACTTTACTCTTGTAGCTCCTGGTGGAAAGAGTGGTTTCAAAAGCGAAACTTTGGTTTTGAGTTAGTAAATCATTTATTCTGCCGAGCATAATCCTGCCCGCTTCAACAGATACTTTTTCAGGTTGAAAAGGAGAAAGCCCTTTCGCTATCTCATCTGCATTTACAAATTCATGACAATTTATAATCTCTGGCAGGATGGTAAAAGAAGCCGTCGTTTTCCCAGCTCCGTTACACCCGGCAATAATGTAGAGATTTTTATCAGCCATACAGGCAATTTACAATATTTTTTTAACAATTACTTTACTTCAAAAATCGCTTTAGAACTATCAAAACTATTGAACTAAGTAAATGAACCGTTCGTGCACTATCGGGTGAAAAAATACTTAATATACAGCCGAAGTGCAGCCGATTTTTTTCTACCTTTAGAAGGATAAATTGGGGTTCAATTCTATTAAATCAACTACGCAGACCTCATGTGGAGAATTGCTGCTGCTGGAGAAGCAGGCTTTGTAATAATGCGTTCTGTATGTCAATTATATAATATTTATGTTAAAATTCAACAATATAAACCTAACTGAAAAAGCGCAAGAATATCGCAATATAGTAGTCTTACAGAGTATTCTGATATTATCAGCGCTCTTGTTAAAAGATAGTTTTTCTATGTTGGGAATAAATGAAAAAGATTCGCAGATAATACGTGATACTTTTTTTCTTCCTGTTGCCTTTGTTTACTTACTTGTGATCTGGCATTTGCTAAGCAGCTTTACAGGCAGAAAAAATATTTTTTTGTGTATCATTCTTGTAATACTCATTACGATGCTTTTTACAGTAAATCCATTTTTCGATTTCTTTAAAACCATTGATAGCAAAAGACCATTTTTATTTCTTATTCACTTCCTTATTTTTCTTCTTGAATCAATTGTAATTTATTATGCCATCTTTGATATATTTTCCGGCCGGCATATATCTCAGGAAAAATTATGGGGCTCTGCTTCTATATTTCTGATGATAGGGATTTGTTTTGGCAGCCTATACGATGTACTTAATATTCTTGATCCAGGATGTATGGGTGAGCCTTTAATATTAGGACTTGAAAGCTATACACATTGCATCGCTTTCAGCATGACCATAATTGGCGGCCGTGATGGCTATCCCAATGCATTTCCTTTTATTTTGAAACTGTCAGTGGTAGAAGCAGTGATTTCGAATTTATTTGTAGTACTGTTAGTAGGCCGATTATTGGGGAAACCAGAAGCATAAAATTATTTTATGAAAATTCAAGAACAAATACACCACTATATTATTAGCCAACCCGAATCAAAACGCGCTGATATGCAAACTCTGCATCAGCTCATTCTGCAAGTTTCGCCAGAATGTAAATTATGGTTCCTGGATGGTAAAAACAGTGAAGGTAAAATTGTTTCTAATCCTAACATAGGGTATGGGCTTCGCATTATAAAATATGCGGACGGGAAAACAAAAGAATTTTATCGAATCGGTCTTAGTGGAAACTCAGCCGGAATCTCCGTTTATATTCTTGGTATAGATGATAAGACCTATTTAGTCAACACTTATGGCGCAAAGCTTGGCAAGGCAAGCGTGACGGGCTATTGTATTAAATTCAAAACGCTAAAAGATATAAATATTAAAATACTGGAAGCGGCAATAAGGGATGGGTTTAAGAGGTAGAATCCAATTGGCAATTATAAATTTGTTATAGTATTACCTTAAATTATCATCCAAACAAAAAAGCCTGTAGACTACAGGCTTTTTTGTTTTAAAATTGCAGAAACGTTTCCTGCTTATTTTTTTACATACAGCATACTGTCCAACTCTTCATGCAAAGCAGTAGAGCGAGTATACAATTGGTATTCGTCTGCAAAAGCTGTATGTGCTTTCATATACTTCTCTTCTAATCTTTTTTCTTTGGCTGCATGTTTCTCATTAAAAGTAATTTTTAATTGATCCACAATTTTTGCTCTTTCCTTTTTATCTTTCGTTTCAAAAAGAGGTTTGTAATCTTTCCAGGTTTCCAGATAGAATTCGAACAAATCTACAGCCGCGTTTTTAAATTCGTGGTTCCCGTTGAAGGCACATAAGGTCTTGGTTGTATCGATCGCCCATTTGGTTTCTTCTACCAATTTATTGTAAAGCTCCGCTACCTTTTCGTTTGGTTCTTCTCTTTTAATAGCTTTTATAAACTGAATGTTGTCTTCAAGAATGTATCCCTGATTGGATACTATAAAGTTGTTGTACGAATGGGCATACTTGAAATAGGTGCCATTGCCGCAAGCCTCCTTGCTGTCTTTATTAGGAGCAGTAGCTACTTCAGCAGTATCGGAAACAGTCTGTGACGCTTCCATTTTTTCTGTTTCTGTCTTTTTTTCATTTTTAGATTCACATCCAGTTAGCATAGTCGCTACAACCAGTGGACCAAATAAAAATATGTATACTAAGTATTTCATAAAACTTAATTTATTAGGTTAATTTATTTTATATCATTTTATCAAGGATCTATTACCAGCATCTCCATTGATGCCAATAACCTACGTACCCGCAGTCTGGTCCGTAATATCCGTAATAACCGAAGGGAACAGTAGTTACACCCACATAAGGACGAACTGCCCAGCCGGAATGGTTATAATGGTATGCACCACCACCGCCGTGAAACCCGCCATAATAGCCAGGATGACCGTGGTAGCCTCCACGTTGTGCATTCATACAAATCGTTGATAAGACCGTAATCACTATCACGAATAGAAATACTCTAATCTTTCTCATATGTTTATTAGTTTGTTGGACACAAAAATCTTCCTTTTCGGGAAAAAAGTTTTACGTGTCTTTCAAAAAAGATTATATGATTCACATATCTGAAAAAAAAATGAAATATTCCTTTGCTGCTCTGATCTATACTGGAAGTTAAAATTTAAGTTTTTACCCTAACTTCACTTTATGAAAAACAACTTCAACCTAATCGCGTTTTGCTACGATCCCTTATCACGATTGGTCTTCGGCAATTCTCTGCGCCGCTCGCAGATTATTTTACTGGATCATCTCCGGGGAGGCCAGAAGCTACTAATCCTAGGCGGAGGCACAGGTTGGATCTTGAAGGAAATACAAAAAAGATATACCAATATTCATATTGATTATGTAGAGCTTTCGGGAAAAATGATCCGGAAGGCAAAAAGAAAAAATAATTTGCATGCTACTCCTGTTAATTTTTTACAAGCAGATGTACGGGAGTTACAGGCAGAAAATTTATACGACTGTGTGATCGCATTTTATTTTTTTGACTTGTTTGAACTGGCCTCGCTTCAACAAGTAATTTCTTTCGTTCACAAATCGTTAAAGCCCGAAGGCAAGCTGCTGATGGCTGATTTTGAATGGTCTGATACAATAAAATGGAAGCATAAAATATTGATGAAGATTATGTACATTTTTTTTAAAATCACCGCAAGCCTGGAAGCCTCTTCCATAGGCCCTTTTCGAGAATTGTTGCCCAAAGAAAATTTCAAACTCATTTTTCGCTCTACTTCTATGCAAGGATTTTTATCTTCCGAAGTATACCAGAAATAGAATTTCCCAAACAACTTGTTTTGTTATTAAAGGAATTTTTAATTTTTTACGCTTCAGCAATACTTGTACAAGTTTCAGTATTTATTGCATTGTAAGGAGTATTTTCTTTTTTTTGTGTTGTTCTCTCTTTACATATTACTGTTTTGAACAGTAGAGAAGAGCGTTAAGCAAATTTCTGCTGATAAACTAAACAAAAATGATTTCCGTTAAACCCTAAAGAAATAAAACAGAGGATGATGGAAACGAAGAGAAAAATTGCTATGATCGCACACGATCATAAGAAGAATGAGTTGTTGGAATGGGCGAAGTACAACAAAGAAATATTGAGTGAACATTATATTTTTGCCACAGGTACTACAGGAACACTCCTGGAAGAAACACTAGGAAGCCCTGTATATAAACTTCAGAGCGGCCCGCTTGGTGGCGACCAGCAGATAGGAGCGATGATCGTAGAAGGTGAAATTGATTTAATGATGTTTTTCTGGGATCCGATGCAAGCATTGCCGCACGATTCGGATATCAAGGCATTGCTTAGGATCTGTATGGTCTACAACATTCCTGTAGCCTGCAACAGAGCGAGCGCCGACTATTTAATTTCTTCGCCTTTACTGGAAAAACCATACGAACGGATAGTTCCGGATTATGAAAGCTATAAGAAGAGAAATCCTTTGGTTTAAGTTATGAATTATGAATTCGACATTCATAATTCATAACTTTTATTGGGAAACTTCAACCAGTTCCATGCTCTCCACCTCTTCTCCATGGATAATGGTAGGTTTGTTGGGAATGACGTTTTCTGGTAAAATGATAAAAAATTCCCATTGATTTTTGTCTTTCATTTTTTCAAAAGGCTTGGATTCGGATTCCGGATGCCTTTTGAAAAATCCATGCAAGACTTCTCCTTTTTTTAACACAACTCGTACTCGTTCGTTGATCGTCACTTCAAAGTGGTTGTCGACAAAATCGGATATTTCTTCTGTGCTCATAATAGTAAATTTTAAATGTCCCTTCTCTAAAAATTGATTAGAATCGCTTTTGACCAGTCGACTCTTCCTTCTAAAACATAATTGCAAATGTAGATAGTTCCCTGTCTGGGAAATGCAAAAAATGATTCTTTGATTTTTCTTTAGGTAAAAGAGTTCTACCCGTTTTGTGCTATTTTTCTAATAACAAGCCAAGCGTAACGGACGTGCCTTTCCCCGGCTCTGAGTGCACAGCAATCGTGCCGCCGTGGATCTTAATAATGCGTTGGGTGAGTGAAAGCCCGATACCACTTCCTTCAAAAGTAATTACATTTGTGCTCCTGTAAAACGGTTGAAAAATAAAATCTACTTCGTCTTCCCGCATGCCAATACCTTCGTCGCGGATCTCCAGGTAAAGAAAATCATCATCGGCCCGTACAATAAAGCTTACAGGATGGTTGTATGAAAATTTATACCCATTTTCGATCACGTTGATCACGGAGATTTTCAAAAGATCAAGATTGCCTCTGACGAAAAGTTTTTCAGCTTCAAGCGGTACAGGCATTTCAAAATTTAAAATTCCTGCATGATTGCGTTTCGTATTTTCATCGTCTATCGCCTGGATGAGTTCGGCTACGGAAATTCGTTTTACCAGCAAGCCTTTCATATTACCTGTTTGCGTAAGCTTTAGCAGATCGTTGGAAAGTTTGGTGAGTGTTTTGGTTTCTTCCAAAGCAGAAAGCAATACCTGCACATATTCTGTTTTTTCACGGTCTTTCATAAGCGCCACCTCGATCTCGCCGGTAATGGCGGTGAGCGGCGTACGCAGCTCGTGAGAAGCATTGGATACAAAACGTTTTTGTCTTTCGAAAGCATCTTCGATCTTATCGAAAAGCTTGTTGAACGTGATTGCAAGCTGAGAGATCTCGTCTTTCTTTTGTCCTTCATCCAGTCGCAGGCCCAAATTTTCTTCACCCATATTTTCTACCGAACTGATCATACCTGAAATTGGTTTCAGCGCCTGGCGCGAGAAAAACCAGCCAACCAACAGGATAATAAAAAGACAGATCACATTGCCGACCACAAGGATGAACGCAAGGTCTTTAAGCTCGGCATCGCCGTATATATTGCGGGCGGAAGTCACTACGATGTAATCCTTTTTATAAATAATTGCCTGGAGCTGGCGTGTGCCTACTTTATAACTCAACTCGCCTTTCCTCCGCGCTTCATTTAAAAGTTCATCAGACAGTTCGTATGAAACCGTATCGTCTTTAAAAAAAGGTTGATTATTTTTGTCGTACACTCTGAAAAATTCTTCGGGAAGAGATTGGAAATAATTTCTGCGCAGGTCTTTGAGTAGATGAGCATTGATCTGTTTCACTTCCAGCAGCATGCGGGCATTGTTGATTGCCTTTTCCGTAAGCCGTATCCGAAAGGCCTGAAAGCGGTTGTATCGGGAGATAATATAGATCGAAGCGCTGAACGTGATCAGGATTAGCATTACCAGTGTGCTGAATTGGATCGTTAGCTTTTCTCTGATTTTCATATTGTAAAAATGAGCAGGTGTTTCTGCTCCTCTATCTTTCTACTAAGATAAAAATTATTCTTCAACCTTCATCACATAACCCAGACCCTTTACAGTATGGATCAGTTTTGGTGTATAATCTTTATCGACCTTTCTCCGAAGATAGTTTACATACACATCGATGATATTGGTGCCAGTATCAAAACTCAGGTTCCAGACATTTTCTCCTATATCGGTTCTGGACAAAACTTTTCCCTGGTTTTTGATAAAATATTCCAATAGAAAAAATTCCTTGGCAGTGAGATCGATTCTTTCCTGCGAGCGTTTTACTGATTTTGCATTTAGATCAACTTCGAGATCGGCGATGCGGTAGACATCTTTCTGCGACACCGAAATTCTGGGTCTCCGGCTAAGCGCGCGGATCCTGGCAAGGAGCTCTTTAAATTCAAATGGTTTTAAAAGATAATCATCTGCTCCTGCGTCAAGTCCTTCTACTTTGTTCTCCAACGTGCCAAGGGCTGTCAACATAAGGATTGGTACATCGTTTGTTTCGCGGATAGTTCTGCAGACCTGGATTCCACTCATCACCGGCAGATTTACGTCTAAGATAATAAGATCGTAGGGTTGCGTATTTGCTTCTTCAATACCAGCCTGGCCATCGGTGATGATGGTTGCAAGATGATTGTTCTCTTCCAATCCCCGTTTTATAAAGGAAGCTACTTTAGGTTCATCTTCGATAATCAGTATTCTCATTTTTGTTTCTGTTGTGAAACTCTAAAAGATCCTTTTTATAATTTTTTGGAATGGATAAATCCTAAATAAGGAAATCTTCATGCCGGTAGCTATTAGGGCTTGACGAAGGCCGGCAGGATAACATCCACAAGAAAATTATTGTTCAGGAATCCATCTTTTTTAGATAGTTTCTATTTCTATGGCTTGTGTAGGTTTATCAATAAAGGGTTGAATTTACCAAAGAATATAGAGAGCTGGATTAGAACAGCATTAGAATTCACATTAAAGTTTAATCCGCCTTTAATTTGTTGCAAACTACTTATCACTATTTTGCCCCCATGAAATTGAGTCTTTCGGCTAAGATCGTAATTGGCTTCCTGCTGCTAATCGTATGTTCGCTGGTGAGCTTTTGGGTGAATCTGAAATTGTCTTCCGAAGTGATTCGTAACTCAGAATTTGTATCCCGGTCCGAGGTGGTAATCCGCAATTCGGCCAATATTCACAAGATCATCCTGGATATGCAAAGTAGTTTCCGTGGATTTTTACTTACAGAAAACAAAATATTTCTGCAACCATATACCGACCGTCAGCAAGAGCTTGCGGCGCTTTTTGCAGAAGAAAAACAATTGCTAAAAGGCTCCCGTAGGCAACTGGGAAGATTGGAAAAGGCTGAAAAGCTCCACAAGCAATGGCTTGCTTATACCAATTCATTGGTGGAAGCGAAACTAAAAAAAAGAGAAAATAAAAGTTCTTCTGAAGAGTACGAAAATCTTTTTGCAGCAACCTTGCAGAAAGAAGTAGGGAAAAAAATAACCGACAGCATTGATGTAGTGTTGAAAGAATTTGATAAAAGTGAATATTCCCTGCGCCAAAAAAGGCGCGACAAACTTAATCATTCGATCGATGTTTCGGGTAAAGTTACCCTGATGCTGCTCCTGGTTACGATTTCTATAGGAATAGTCAGCGTTACATACATCACCTTGCATTTGCGTCACCGCATACGTTCGATGGTGAAACTAGCCGAAAGCATTTCGCAGGGAAAATTTGATTCGGTACACGATACTGCTAATGATGAGCTTACCAGCCTTTCGCTCTCGCTCAACGATATGTCGGGCAAGTTGAAAAAAAGTTTTACCGAGCTGGAAGCTTACGCATATGTGGTTTCCCACGATTTGAAAGAGCCTCTGCGCGGCATGTATAATCTCGCACATTGGATCGAAGAAGATTTTGGCAAAGAGATGCCTCCGCTTCTGCAAGGGTATATCGATAAGCTCAAAGGCAGGATCTACCGCATGGAGAGTCTTATCCGCGGTTTGCTGGAATATTCCAGGGTAGGAAGGGAGCCGGTGATCAATGAAAGGGTAGATACCAAAGAATTGGTAGTCGAGATCGTAGAAGCAATTGTGCCGAAAGAGTTTTTAGTAAAGACCAAAGGTCTGCCGGTGTTGATCACCGAACGGATACGATTGCAGCAGGTCTTTTCCAACCTGATCGGCAACGCGGTAAAATACCAAGGAGGAAAAGAAAGAGGATCGATAGTGATCTCGTGCAAGGAAGCAAGAGTGCATTACCAATTTACAATCACCGACAACGGCGTAGGCATTGAGCCGGAGTATCATAAAAAGATCTTTGGATTGTTTCAGACGCTAAGAGAAAAAAATCAATCTGAAAGTACCGGTATCGGACTTTCGATTGTAAAGAAAATAATAGAAGATAGAAAGGGTCAGATCTGGCTAAGATCAGAAAAAGGAAAAGGCACAAGCTTTTTCTTCACCTGGCCGAAGGAACCATTAAATTAAATTATGATTACAAAATCCATCCTGCTGGTAGACGACGATGAACTGGACGTGATAAGTTTTGAACGAGCCCTGGCCAAGATAGGACTGCCTATTACACTTTACACAGCCTTCAATGGAATAGAAGCGCTGGAGCTTTTGAAAGAGAAAAAAATCACGCCTGATATTATTTTACTGGATTTGAACATGCCAAGAATGAATGGCGTAGAATTCCTCGAAGAGCTGCGGAAAGACAGCACTTTCAATAATATTAAAATTTTTATCATGACCACCTCCAACGAAAACCGCGACCGTACGCACACCGAGGAGCTGGGTATTTCCGGCTATATACTCAAGCCAATGAACTTCAATGAAAATACCAAAAGAAGTTCGTATATGGATCATTTTATGCATTTCCAGATTATGAAAATTCTTAATCAGAATTAGAGAATTTACAAAATGATCAGAATTCAGTTCGCTCAGGGTACTCCGCAAACATTTCTCTGAAACAAATTTCAGGTTGCGAAAGATTCTGAAAGGATAGTACGCTAGTTTCAAATCCCAAATCCAATTTCCAAAGAAACTATTCAGACTTTTGGAATTTGGATTTATACAAACAACGGCTTATCAATAAGATTCTGTAAATTCTCTACTCCTGTAAATTCTGATTAAGACTTTTTTCCTATCTTTAACAAAACTGTAATAGTATGAAACTAACAATATTCTTCCTTGTCCTTTTCTTTCTTCTTTCTACACTGTCTGGCAAGAGCCAGTGGACAGCGGTAGGCGCAGGTGTTAAGCTTGAAGAAAAGGCTTCTGCCAACATCGATGCTGCTGCCACGATTCGTGCGCTTGCGGTTTATAAAGGTGAATTATACGCCGGTGGTATTTTCAAGATCGCCGGTGATAAGCCTGCAAGCAATATTGCGCGCTGGAATGGAAAAGAATGGAATCCTGTAGGCAGCGGTACGGATGGGAAAGTACTTTCGCTTTGTATATACAAAGATGAACTATACGTAGGCGGAGCATTCAACCAGGCCGGCGGAATAGCAAGTACTAACATTGCACGTTGGAACGGCCAAAGCTGGTCGCCCGTGGGAGAAGGCACTGATTCAGATGTTCAGGCGTTGTCGGTATACAACAATGAGCTCTATGCAGGCGGCGATTTTACAGAAGCAGGAGGCATAGCAGTAAAAAATATTGCCAGATGGAATGGCGCTGCCTGGCTTGCTGCCGGACATGGAACGAGCAACGAACTATTTTCACTCGCCGAAGTAGGAGGAGAGCTACATGCAGGAGGAGAAATGGAAGTGAAAGATGGAGAAGTAGTACACAATCTTTTTAAATGGAATGGAAAAAGATGGGCCGCGGAAGGCGACTTCGATGGAGAGGTAAGAGCATTGACTGTATACAACGGAAAATTTATAGCCGGTGGCGCATATGGAAAAGTAAACGATGAGCCGTTTTCTTTTGTAACAGTGCAAAACGATAAGATCTGGCAATCAATAGGGACGGGTATTGGCTCGCACACGCCTACACACCATGTGTCGGCGCTGCTTTCAGTAAATAATATTTTGTACATCGGTGGTAATTTTAAATCCTATTTTAACGACGATCACCGCGAAGCCAATAATGTGGCGCAATGGGATGGCACCAACTGGGCAAACCTTGGAAAAGGAGTGAACGGAGATGTATACAGCTTAGTTTTATACAATGGAGAAGTATATGCTGCAGGGAGCTTCACTAACGCCGGAGAGACGGCAGCCTTTGGTATTGCAAAGTGGAAACCATAATAATTATGAGTCATGAATGTTGAATTATGAATTTGCAGCTTTATTACTAACTCAACATTCATAACTCATAATTCAACATTATTATAAAAAAACAGCACTCCGATTAAAGAGTGCTGCCGGATAACCTACCTACACATAACCTGTATTATCCTACCAAAATCGATAACGTCACAAGATCCCCGGATACTTTTAAACCTTGTCGTTCTACGTTTGCTTTGTTCAGTTCGAATTTCATTCTATCATCCACCATGATGAAGTTGATACCGGCGCCTTTTTTAGCACCCGAACCAGTTTCACTGATGACCAGTACCGGCTTGCCGTTCACTTTGGAAGAAACCGTGCCAAGATGCGCGCTACTCCCTTCGGAGACGAAGATTAACTGACAGCCACTGAGATCAGAAGTGGGACTAAGTTTTTTGATCGTTACATTTTTTTTGGAAGCCGCAATATTTTGCAGTTCTTCCAGAATTGGAGAATTCCCTACAACGCCGATCACGTAATTGCCGTTGGCTGCGGGCCATTCAATATATTGTGTAAACTTGTAGAGAAACAAAGCATGCACTTTATAATTGATACCTTGCGCTTTGCCGCTCCATGAGATCATGCTGGCCACTATGGTTAAGGTGAGCACAGCAAGGTAAAATGTTGGTCTTTTCTTCATGGTTTTATACGAGTGAATGATATAGGGATTTATACGGATAGGAGAGGGGAATATTTATCTTACATAGAAGTTGCTTACGTAAGATTTGTCCCTGAAAATTCCTTCTGAAACTATTAAAATGGCTTTTTAGAAAAAAAATGGACTTTGTAGAATCTAAAAAGATGTACTTAAAAAAATGTATTAGCAGTTTAAACATGCTTTATCCACATCTAAAAAGCCTATGATCGATGTAACTGTGCATGGAAATCCTAAAATCTTACATGAGGGTAAAAGCAGTTATGACTTGAATTAAGAGTTATGAATTTTAATCTTTGTCTGTTGGAGATTCTTCGTTCTAAAGCATACATCGTGTAACAACATCACGGGCAATTTTTTTATATTTAATAGTATGAAAAAAGCAGTATTAATTCTCGCTTTCCTCTTTGCCTCAGAATTGGGGTGCGCGCAGCAGCTTTTTTATTTTAAAGATGCCTTTGCAACAGCTATCGCTGATACAGTTTATTACCCTGTGCATGGAATATTTAAAATAGACGAATCCTCTTTTGGGGCGTATAAAAATCTTCAACTATGGGTGTACGACGCGCGTGAAAAAGAGATCTATTATGTAATACAATCCATTTCCACCAAGGAAGAACTTTCCTACCTGGCAGAAAAAATGATCGATAAGACCTATGCTATGCTGATGATGCATCACGGACATGTTATCGCAGAAAAATGCGAGGAGAAAGATGTAGTACAGATATGGTGACTTGTCTGAACCGTGTAAATTCTGCAATAATCGTATCCTTTTATCTTTTGCTGCATTATGAGAGAAAAATTATCCATGAAAAAAAGAATTTTTCTCTTACTGACCTTTCTCTTTATAGGTACAGGGGTCGGTACTTCAACCGGTAGAAAATACCTTTGGCACTTCGCATACAAGACGCAAACCTCTTTTAAACGGCTCGCTGATCCTGCACAGGATTCAGTTGATTTTGCAGATCTGCAGATTCGATATCGTTCGTTGCGAGATTCTGTGGAAAGGCAGCGACAGGGTTTTTATAAAAAATATTTAACGGCTTCTTCAGAACAAAAAAGAAAATCAATTTTGTGCGAGGCTGGAAAATATATGAATAATGCACTTCTGGATGGTATCTACCCTTACTGGTATGGTACTACCTGGGACTTCAATGGTATCACGGAGACTCCGCGACAAGGACAAATCGCTTGTGGGTATTTTGTTTCTACTACTGTCAAACATATTGGTGTAAAAGTAAATCGCTACAAACTTGCTCAGCAGTATTCACATACTATTGTAAAATCACTTTGCAAAGAAGTAAAAGTACTTGCAGGTTTTGAAACGATGATGAATACACTCTCTCGACTTCCGGATGATCTATATGTAGTAGGATTGGATAATCATGTAGGAATGATCAGTAAAAAAGGCGATGATATTCAGTTTATACATTCCTCTTTTGTTTTTCCTTCGTATGTACAAAGCGAAGACGCATCTTCCTCTCCAGTACTGGCAAGCTCTACAGTATATGTACTAGGGAATATGACCTCTAACGAGCAGTTGATCAGATCTTGGTTGATGGGGGAAACAGTGAAAATTGTACCGTGAAAATTGCCTAACCCGTGATTTACGAGATAATAGGATTTATACGATGACTGGCAACTTCTTTTTATTTTGGCTATAATACTTCCATTCTGACTAAACCTCAAAAGCCTTTATATTCGGATCTTTAAAAAGTGCTTCGATAAATAAATGATGTGCGCGGTCTTTACCGGCGGCGATGAAGATCACGATGATCTCGTCGTGGTTTCGCTCTTGTTTGATACGAGTGCTGCTGAGGTTGAAGTTGCGGAATAATTTTTCGATATGAAGAATATGTTCGGTGTTAAGATCGAATTTGATTTTGTAATTCCTTTCCTGGTTCACCGTATCAATGATTTCCTGGAACCAGTTAAAGCCAAGTAAGATGATCATTACAATTGCCGTAACCGTAAAAGTAAGATGATATTGCCCGCAGCCAATTGACATTCCAAGCGCTGCAGATACCCAAATGGTAGTAGCAGTAGTAAGTCCGCGGATACTGATCTTATCGCGGTATATGGCGCCAGCACCGAGGAAACCTATACCGGTTACGATATTAGCGGCAATACGCGCCTGATCGTTGCCACCGCCAAGTCGGAGAGATAGGATTGTAAACAAACAAGAACCAACAGTCACCAAAATGACTGTACGAAATCCAGCTGCCTTGCTTCGGTACTCTCGCTCTGCTCCAATGATAGCCCCGATCAGTAAAGCGATCAGGAGTTTTATGACCTCATCGGTTAATACCTTGTTCATAGCCGTTTTAAGTTTCTAAGAATCATTCTCCTGTTAGTACGAAAATAGTAAATATTGAGTTGTGAGACTCAGTCGAAATTCTCTGTTTGCATGATGCAAAAATAAAAGCGAGCAAAGAATTATTTAATAATAATTCTTTGCTCGCCTCAGTATTATATAGAAAATTAATGATTAATAAGAAGAATCATCGCCCCGGTATTTATCTCTTCTATCCCGGTTGAATCCTTTGTTCTTGTTATTAAATCCTCCTTGTTTCTGTTGGTATGGTCCGTCTTTTCTGAAATTGCTGTTGGAGTTGTTAGAAAAATTTTTTCTCTCCGTATTTTTAGGACCGCTTTTTCTGTCTTTATCCGATTCGTTTACTACGATCTGACGTCCCATTACTTCTGAGCCGTTCAAGGCTTCAATAGCGGCTTTAGCTTCGTCGTCGTTTGGCATTACGATAAATCCAAATCCTTTATTCTGGCGGGTAATTTTGTCAACGATGATCGTAGCAGAAGTCACTTCTCCGAATGGTTCAAAAAGTTTTTTTAGATCTTCTTCTTTCAATTTAAAAGGCAGACTTCCTGCAAAAATGTCCATAGTTTAATATGTTAAATGTAAAGGTTTATGTTTTGTTTCTCCTAATGTACGAAAATTGAGGATGGTTAAAAAGTTAAATGAAAAAAGTTTAAAATTTTTTGATGTTTTTTAATTTCTTATGTCTTTGGAGCCTCTGCAAGCGATTTTTCCCCTAAGGCTGTAAGATGCAAAGGGTCAAAAACTTTAACCCTATTTTTTCTTCTCAAAAAACTCCTTTCGTACCAGCAACCGGAAAAGGGTTTCTGGCTTCATGGTCACCAATTCATCACCAGGTTCTATGATGGCGTAAATTCCTTTTGGCTCTTTGCTTTCGCCGTATACGCTTAGTTTATGGTTGGCCGAGGGATCAAGGTCGCTTACTTCAATGATCGCTTGTGGAGCATTTTTGCGCAGTGTTTGAAGGATGGCAACTTTATCTTTATAAATATAATGATCAATATTTACCTGGTCGAACTGCGAAAGGTAAGTAATTACTTTGGCAGAATCTACCTTCTTTACGCCTACCACATCAAAGGTTTTATCAGGATTCCAGCGGATCTCTACATTGCTGGCTTTGAAGGCAGGATAGGAAACGGTAATTTTTTGAAGACTGAGTGGAGTGCTTGTAAAAAGCTCTCTATTGCGCCAGCCGGCTTCGTCCATCTTGAAAAGATTGGCCATATCGCCGCTAAAGCCTGGTACGTAGATCACATAGGGTTCCGAACTTTGCTCGTCCATGTAATAAGAACTATTGGCATCATTGTCATTGGAAGAAAGCAGGAATGTTTTTTTCCAGCCGTCTCCTTCGGCAGTAACGCGGATTCCGCTTTTGCGAAGCTGATCGGCTACTTTTTGTTTGTTTTCTTCTGCTACGGGTCTTTTTACTTCTGCTTTAGAAAGACCTAGGATCATCAATTGAGTGAGATTTGTACGTGCTTTGTATTTTCCGTTTAGCATCCAGTTTTGGTTGCCTTTGGTAAGCACGGTAGTAAGACTATCATAACGCAGTGTTACCTTTTGCAATGAGCTGCTGTCGATGGCTACTTTTAAAGAAGAAGAGTCGCTTTTCCCGAAATCAGTATTTTTAAACAATACCAAAGCCGCTCCCAGTCCGGTGAAGACAAAGAGAAGGAAAAGAATTTTGATGCGGTTTGGTTGCTTCATTTCTTTAATGCTTGTTATTTCTCATACCTTCTTTTTCGCAGGTAAAATCTTCCTACGCCAAACAATACGATCACCAATACCGGCACGATCAGGTTGAGCAGTTGCCAGTAAAAGCGGTCTTCCTGGATGCCCAGTTTATCAAGCGGTCGCAGAGTGATCTCTTTTGCGCGGGCATTGATGATCTGCTGATCCATCAGGTAATCAACAGCGTTGAGGGCGAAGTCTTTGTTGGAAAATAAATAGCGCATTTCCACATTGTAGCCAAGCGGCACTGGCATCTTGCGCTTCGGATCAAATTCATTGCGGATCACATCAGCATCAGAGAATACAAGGATCTTGGAAGGCTTGCCTTGTGCGAGCACAGACTTGCCTGGAAGAGGTGATGGACGGTTTTTATAAAGACTTGTAAAGTTTCCTTCCAATAAATAGGAAACTGGAATATTCGATTTGGTAAATAATTCCGGATTGCTTTCTTTTTTCAACGCATCCATGCGAATCTCTGAAGGAGCGCTGATCTCGCGGCTGTTGGAGGAAGTGAAGACCAAGGGTGTTTTCACAATTCCAGTTGCTTTTACCGTATCTATGCTTCCGATAAAACGCGATTGAATAGCGTCAAGATTTTTGACGATCGGATGTTTGCTGAAATTATAGAGGATCGGATAATAAGGGAAGCTGAGCATTTGCACTTCACCATTCAATCCAGTCTCCACACGCGTTACGCCGCAACGAAGATCCTGGATCAGCGACTGGTTCAGGCGTACGCCATAGCGAAAGAAAAGATCGTCGAGATTCAGATCTTGCACTAATGAATACGTCACACCGGATTGCAAGCTGTCTTTGCGCACATCGGTAGCATCGATGAAAAACAAGGCCTTTCCTCCTTTTACAATGTATTGATCCAATACAAATTTATCAGTTTCGCTCCAGCGGTATTTTGGTCTTGCGATGAGTACGGCTTCAAAGCGGGAGAGGGCAGTGTCCTGCGAAAGATTGATACGCTCTACAGCGTAATTTTCGTTCAGTGAATTGGTAAGGTCCAGGATCTCTTCCTTGGAATATTCTCCATGTCCTTCGATCACTGCAAGGGTTTTAAATTCTTTATTGCTCAGCTTGCGGATCGCGGAGATCAATTCAAATTCTACGCCTTCTACAGATTGATTGAGTTGCTCTTGTTCGGGAAGCAGTTTACTTCCTTTGAGGAACATGACCGGCGCTTCTTTTTCTTTGTATGCGATCAGTGCACCGGGGAAAATATATTTTTCATTTTTTTGTCCGTTTTTCTCTTCTAAAAAATATTTAGGAGTGATGCCTCGCTGGGAAAGCTGGTAATACAGGCGCTCGCGGGTTTCTTTGTCTTCTTCCTGGTTTGGATTGGTAAAACGGTATTCAAGATTTCCGTTGGCATATACTTTAAATTCTTCCAACTTTTCCTGGATCGATTTTTTCAATCGCTCGTAATTCGGATTTAATTCTCCATCGAGAAAAACTTCAATGCGGATCTTATCGTCAATATTCCCAAGGATCTCTTTGGAAGCAGGAGAGATAGAGTAGCGTTGATCTTCTGTAAAATCCCAGCGGAAGAAATAGGTGGCGGTGATAATATTTACAAACAGGATAATGCCTGTAAGTAAAAAGAATTCTATGCTATCGGCGCGTTTCTTTTTCATTACCATTTTCTGCTCCCTAATACCAGGTTTGTGGACACCAGCATCCATAAGGTAATGCTGATAAAATAAACAAGATTTCTCGAATCGATCACTCCTTTGCTGAGTGCGTCGAAATGTGTGCTCAGGCTAAACTGGCCGATAAAATTTCGCGAGCCTTCCCACAAGTCCAGCGAAGCCAGTCGGCTGATGCCGTCGTAGAAGAAGTAGCAAACAATGAGTGAAACGATGAAGGAGAATATCTGATTGTTGGTAAGCGCCGAAGATAAAATTCCGATGGAAGTAAATACGCCGCCTAGTAGCAATAGTCCAATGTAAGAGCTGAACACTGCTGCTGAATCAATATTGCCCGGAGGATTTCCCAAGGTGTATATGGAAAAATAATAAATCAAGGTCGGAACCAGTGCTACAGCCACCAGTGAGAAGGCGGCGAAATATTTTCCAAGGATGATCTGCCAGTCAGAAAGTGGTTTGGTCATCAGCAGTTCGATCGTACCGTCTTTTTTTTCTTCTGCAAACATGCGCATGGTGATGGCAGGAATAAGCAGGAGATAGGCAATTGGGCCAAAAGTGAAGAGGCTTTCCATATCTGCAAAGCCAAAATCCATAACGTTGCTGTCGGGAAATACCCACATGAATAAACCGATGAACGTTACAAACACAATCATCACCAGGTAGGCAATGAGCGAATTGAGAAAACCTGCAATTTCTTTTTTATAAATACTAAACATCCGTGAATGCTAATAGGCTACGCAATTTATGAAAAAGGGGGAGAATAACATTCGGAAATTCTGGAGTATTTTTGTATTTTTAATAAACTGATATTATGGAAAGTAAAAAAATCCGTATTTATTCTTCACTGGAAGAACAAAAAGAAGCAGAAATTGCTTACGCGCTTTCTATTTCTCCCGAACAACGATTTAGAGAGGCTGTTATATTGATCAGAAAAGTTTATGGATGGGAGGAAGGTCGGAAATCTGAATATCCAAAGCATATAAATATTATACACAGAGGATGAATGCTTTTTTTGATGAGCATATTGCTGTCCTAAAGTCTCTTGAAGAGCTGCAAAAAATACAAAAGAGAAATAAAAAATACTGACTGGCTGAACTATTTTTTATGTTCTTTCACTTCCGACCAAAACGAAGCATGCAAACTCACTACTTCCCCAATCACGATCACAGCCGGTGAGCTGAGCTGTTTTTCCTCTACAATAGAAACGATCGTATTGATCTTTCCGATCGCTACTTTTTCTTCGGGTAAAGATCCGTTCTGGATAATGGCTACAGGAAGTTCGGCTTTGCCTTCTTTAAGAAAAATCTCGGTGATCTCTTTTAGTTTGGTCATACCCATCAACACAACCACCGTAGCGCTCGACTTTGCAGCAATGGGGATGTCGGAAGAAAGCTCGTGTTCGCGTGTAGTACCGGTTACTACCCAGAAGCTTTCGTTCAGTCCTCTTCTTGTGAGCGGAATGCCGTGTAGCTCGGGTACAGAATAAGAACTGGAAATCCCCGGAATGATCTCTGTTTCGATCCCAAAAAAACGTGCGTAAAGAATTTCTTCGTGTCCGCGCCCGAAGATAAAAGGATCGCCTCCTTTGAGACGCACTACGTGCCCATGTTTCTGGGCATTCTCTACGATGAGCGCGTTAATATCTTCTTGTTTGAATTGACAAACACCTTTCTTCTTTCCTACAAAAATTTTAATTGCTTGTTCGGGTACATGCTTCAAAAGCTCGGGGTGAGCAAGAGCATCGTACAGCACTACATCGGCAGCAGCCAGTGCCTTTACGCCTTTCACGCTGATCAGATCCGGATCGCCGGGACCGGCGCCCACAAGGGTGAGCCTTGGTGTTTTCATTTTGGGAATTAAAAGTTATGAGCTACGAATTATGAGTTATGAATTTTTAACTCATAATTCATAACTCATAATTCAAAATTATTTTACTGCCACTTGCTGATTGCGGTATTCCTTGATCTTGGAAACGAATTCTTTTGCTTCCTCCAGGTATTGAGCGGCAAATTCCTTGGTAGGTTCCTGCTCGCTCATACGTAGCAATTGTGTAGAGAAACTTCCGGAAGTAAGGAAGATCTTTCCCGTCTTCACTAATTTTTCTTCAAAATCGTTGATAATACCGATCTGTGTATTGCAGTTCACACCTTCCGCGGTAAGCATAGCTTTAGCGCCACTTACACAGGTGGAATAGGAAGAATAGATAGAATCGGCGTAAGCGCCTTTTTCAAATCCACGAATGGCCCATCTTAATTTATCTTCTGTATCGTTGATCAATGTAGATACAAGGTCTAGCATTACACCTGCGCATTCGCCTACGCCTACTTCTGTTACGTATTTGTCTGTATGTCCCCAGTCGATATAGTCAAGATCCTGAAGAGTAGAAAGCTCTGCAAATGGTTTCAGAAGTTTGTAGAAATACATTTTATCTGCCGCGATCAAACGTCTGTAGTAGTCGTTGAAATATTCGCCTTCATTTCCTTTTTCTTCGTAGTCGTTGAGAATTGCTCTTACTACGTCGGTGCAACGTTTGCTAGGAATTTTCACCACTTTGTCGGCCAATGATCCTGTGCCGTCGGGCTCTACACCACCGCCAAGCATTACCTGCATAGCCGGAAGCACGTAGTTACCATTTTTGATCGACATACCGTGGAAGCCAATATTGGCAATGGTATGCTGGCCGCAAGCATTCATACAGCCGGAGATCTTAATCTTGATATTTTTGTTGAAAATGATATCAGGGAATTCTTCTTTCAGCATATCTTCCAAGGCAGCAGATAATCCTGTACTGCTGGAGATACCGAGGTTACAGGTGTCTGTACCAGGACAAGCAGTGATATCGGCAGTGCTATCAAAGCCAGGCTCTGCAAGACCGATCACATTCAGTTCGTTGAACAAAGCAGGAAGTTCTTCCTTGTTTACATACTTCAGCAACCAACCTTGGTTTACCGTGATACGGATATCGTCGGAAGCATATTTTTTTACGATCGGCGCAAATTTGCGTGTAGTATCTGAGTTCATATCACCCAGATGCTGCTTGATGTACACGCCGTAGAATCCTTTTTGCTTTTGCTCAAATACGTTTGTTTGTACCCATCTGTCAAACTTGGTTTTGTCGGATGGCTCCTGCTTCACCAGATTTGTTTTCACAGGAGGAATCACCTCTGTATTCTGATCCAGGTTGTAGGTATATGTTTTTGTTTTTAAAGAATTTCTTTCTTTTTCCACAAGCGCCATGAATGCTTCCAGTCCGATACCGTGTACAAGATACTTCAGACGGGCTTTGTGACGTTTTACTCTTTCTCCGTTTCTATCGAATACACGGATCACGGCTTCTGTCAACGGGATCACCTGATCTTCCGGAAGGAATTCATAGGCAGTGAGCGCTAAGAACGGTTGTGCACCAAGGCCACCGGCGATAAGGACTTTAAAACCTCTTTTGCCGTTTTCAATTTTTGGAATGAATCCCAGATCGTGCATGAAACCGAAAGCGGAATCATCTTTCAGGCTGGAAGAAAAAGAGATCTTAAATTTACGGCCCATTTCCTGGCAGATCGGATTGCGGAGGAAATATTCGAAATGTTCGTGTGCGTAAGGAGTGACATCAAATGGCTCGTTCGGATCAATACCTGCAAGCGCAGAGCCTGTCACATTTCTCACCGTGTTTCCGCAGGCTTCTCTCAGCGTGATGCCTACTTCTTCCAGCTCGGCCCATACCTTTGGAGTATTTTCCAGTTTCACAAAGTGGATCTGGATATCCTGGCGTGTAGTGAGGTGAAGGTTATGAGAAGCATAACGATCAGAAATATCGGCGATGCGGATCAATTGATCGGGAGAAACTTTTCCATAAGGAAGTTTGATGCGAATCATTTGCACACCTTCCTGACGTTGTCCGTAAACGCCTCTTGCAAGACGAAAAGCACGGAATTTTTCATCGTCGATCTCAAGGTTGCGGTACGATTTGATCTTTTTGTTAAGTTCTTCAATATCGTCCTTGGCAACAGGATTGATCTGTTGAAGTAATTTTTCGAAATCAGGCGTTGTCTGGTTGTTTTGTGGGGTGCTCATCCTCAGCTTCTTTTCCTTTTTTGTTGATGAAATTGGTGCTTATAGGACTTATAATCTCTATAAACTTTGTAGGGTACTTCCTACAACACAAAATTAGTTATTTAAGGTTCCAAAACAAAAGGATTGCACGGAAAGTTGGTGCTTTGTTTGGGATTTATCGGACATCGCAGGTGGTAGTATATAGGGTGTCAGCAAGAGCAACAGCAAGAGTATAGAGATAAGTACTCTATACTCTTGCTGTTGCTCTTGCTGACCTTATGTTTTTAACTTCTCGGATGAAAACTATGGATCACCTCTTTCAAGTAATCGCGATCGAGGTGCGTGTAGATCTCAGTGGTAGTGATGGACGCATGGCCCAGCATTTCCTGCACGGCACGGAGATCAGCGCCTCCATCGATCAGGTGCGTAGCAAAGGAATGGCGGAAGGTGTGCGGGCTAATATTTTTTTTAAGCCGAATCTTTTGTGCTAATCTTTTGATAATGGTAAAGATCATAACCCGGGTAAGATTTTTACCTCTTCGGTTGAGGTAAACGTAATTTTCAAATCCTTTTTGGATGGGCATGTGCACACGAATTTCTTCCAGGTAGATTTTCATAAATTTGATCGCATCTTTTCCGACCGGTACGAAGCGTTCCTTGTTTCCTTTCCCTAGAATTTTTAAAAATCCATCGTCAAAAAATACATTGCTGATGCGCAGTTCCACTAGTTCGGAAACCCTTAGTCCGCTGCTATAGAGAGTTTCCAGGATCGAGCGGTTGCGCGCACCTTCGGGGGTTGACAGATCGATTGCTTCCAGGAGTTTTTCGATCTCGTGAAACTCTAAAGTATCGGGCAATTTTCTTCCCAACTTAGGGCCTTCAATTAAAGTAGAAGGATCATCGCTGATCTCTTCTTCGATCAGTAAAAACTTATAAAATGCTTTTACTCCCGATAAAATTCTCGCCTGCGAATGCGCGGCAAGCCCCATTTCATTGATGTCTTCGATAAAGTCCTGGATCTGTTGCTGGGTTACTTTTTGAGGAGTAACGGATACATTGGAATTTTCTAAAAACTGTCTTAGCTTTACGATATCGTGTACATAAGCTTCCACGGAGTTTCCCGAAAGAGAACGTTCCAGTTGAAGATAGTTTTTGAATTGTTTGATAAGAATATCCCAGTTCATATGGGTATAAAAATACAATAAAAAAAGATACCAGATACCGGATGCCAGATTCCGGATAAACTGACAATTATCTGGCAGCTGGCACCGGTATTCGTTTTAAATAATTACAATATGAAAATCCTAATCATCAACGGCCCTAATCTTAACCTGCTTGGCGTGCGTGAACCAAGCGTTTATGGCAATCAAACATTTGAAGAATATTTTAAAACACTTCAACAAAAATATCCTCAGGCAGGACTGGAATATTTTCAGTCAAACGTAGAAGGAGAGCTGATCAATAAGCTGCACGAAACAGGATTTTCGTACGATGGCATTATCATGAATGCCGGCGCTTATACGCATACTTCCGTGGCAATTCCCGACGCGATTTCTGCGATCAAAACACCGGTGATCGAGGTACATATTTCCAACGTACACGCGCGTGAAGAATTTCGTCACAAAAGTTTTATGAGTAGAGTTTGCAAAGGGGTGGTCGCAGGCTTCGGAATGATGAGCTATGAAATGGCTTTATTTTACCTGCTTAATTCTTCTTCCAAATGATTTCCTTCTATCCCGGGCCTTCCAGGTTGTACAGTAGTATTCCGGCTTTCATGCAGGAAGCTTGTGAAAAAGGAGTGCTCAGCATCAACCACCGTAGTCCGGAATTTGTAGAAATTTCTAAAAAACTTATTTCGCTACTCAAACAGAAACTTCGGATCCCCGAAGACTATACGATCTTTTTTACTTCCTCTGCTACCGAATGCTGGGAGATTATTGCTCAATCGTTAATAAAAGAAAAAAGTTTTCATTTATATAACGGAGCATTCGGCGAAAAATGGATGGAGTATACGCAAAAACTCCGTCCGCAAGCAAGAGGAAAACAGTTTGGCCTGGAGGAAATAATCGATCCCGATTATTTGCCTGTGCTGGAAGATGCAGAATTGATTGCGCTTACGCAAAACGAAACTTCCAATGGAACAGAACTTTCGACGGATACGTTAAGATCGTACCGTCTTCGCTATCCACAAAAACTGATCGCCGTTGACGCTACTTCTTCGATGGCAGGAGTATTGCTGGAATTTGACCAGGCGGATGTGTGGTTTGCATCTGTGCAAAAATGCTTTGGACTTCCTGCCGGAATGGCGCTTATGATTTGTTCGCCAGCAGCTGTTCGCAAAGGACTTGAAATAGGAGAGAAGGATCATTACAACAGTTTCACGGCGATGGTCGAGCGGATGAAAGATTTTCAAACTACTTACACGCCCAATGTATTAGGCATTTTCCTGCTGATGAAAGTAATGGAAATGGTACCAGACATAAGGGAAACCGATGCGAACCAGAGAAAAAATGCAGGTCTGTGGTATGCAATGTTAAGAGAAATGAAAGAGATGAAACTTTTGATCGAAAACAATGCTGTACGATCGGGTACGGTAATTGCGTTATCAGGAGAAGAAGGGTTGATCAGCCGACTAAAAAAAGAAGCCAAGATAGAAGGGATCTTGCTTGGCAACGGATATGGTCGATGGAAAGCAAATACGGTAAGGATCGCAAACTTTCCGGCCATAGAACCACAGGAATTTCATAAACTAAAAGATTTCCTGACAAGATTCGGTTTAATAGTTTAAATTTGAATATCTTCAATGAGTAATTAGTATTGAGAAGATAGTAGTGAGAAGCTCAATACTTTTACTCAATACTCATGACTAACTACTCACTACTAACATATGAGAAAGGGTGTAAGTATTTTTGCCATTTTGAGCTTGTCTTTTTGTTGTTTTACCAACAGGGAAACAGTCTCTCTTGTACCAGTAAATTATGGTCCTAAAGAATCATTTGAATTTCGTGTCCACTACGGATTTATCACTGCCGGAGAAGCCAAGATCGAAGTAAGTGATCAGTATTATTTGGTGAACGATAAAATATGTATGAAGGCTTCCTGTACCGGCCGCTCTTCAGGGAGCTTTGACCTGGTGCTTCGTATCCGCGACAATTGGACTACCTATATCGATACAACTACCAAGGTATCTCAAAAAAGCACCCGTACTATTGAAGAAGGGAAATATCGTCTGAAAGAAGTCGTACAATTCAATTACGATAACAATAAAGCTATTGTAGATTGGGAAAACCGCGATAAGAAAAAAGGACATCAAGAATTTGAAATTTCAGGCAACCTGCAAGACATTGTAAGTGGCGCGTATTACCTGCGTGTGATTGATTACGATAAACTAAAAGTAGGAGATATTTTGGAAGTGAATTCTTTTTTCGAAGATAAATTATACAAATTGAGAATTCGCTATAAAGGAAAAGAACAGATCAAAACAGATTTCGGAAAGATCAATGCGCTCAAGCTCGCGCCGATCATGCCGGAGAACGGACTGTTTGAAGGAGAGAACTCCATTCGCCTATGGCTATCGGATGATAAAAATCGCCTGCCACTTAAGATAGAAGCCGACATGTTTGTGGGCGCCGTTGAAGTAGACCTGAAAGGATATAAAAATCTTAAGTATCCGATCAATTTCAGATAATATATAAATCAGCTTATGAAAACAGTTTATAAATTTAAATTTCCCTCGATCATTTTATTGTTGTGCATTGTGTCAGTACAATCGTTTGCCAAGCAAGTGATCATTAAAGGTAGTTTGAAAAATGCGCAGGTATATCCATATGTTTATCTTTTCAAATATTTTGGTTCGGAAACAGAAAAAATAGATTCTGTGAAGTTGGCAAACGATGCTTTTGAATTCAAAACCAAAGAATCCATGCAGAGAGGATTTTACAAAGTAGGCGTTGACGATAAGAATAGTTTCACTTTCGTATACGATCAGAACAACCTGACGATGAATGGTGATATGAAAGCTGGTACGATGACCATTGATAATTCTAAAGAAAACGATCTCTACCGTCAGTATTTAGGCGTCAACAACTGGCACAGTACTGAATTTAAAAAGCTCGACGATCAGGCACAGCAGTATATGCAACTTCGCTACAGCGATCCTGCTACCTTTCAAACAGAGATCAGCAAGTTGCAGATCCAATTGGATACATTAAACAAAGTATTGCGTGAGCAGTTGAATTCAATAGCCAATAACAACAAAGGAACATTCATAGGAAAGGTAGCCGCAATGTTTGTTACCTACGATACTACTACTCAAAATGGGTTTTTCAAAAAGGATGAATTCATCGACGAAGAATATACACGCGGCGACATGCTATCGAACAAGATCTATATTTTTCTTCAACGCTATTATCAGCAAGGAGATCTTAAAGTAGCATCTTACCAGGTCTTGTCGAAGTTCAACAAACCTAATGCAAATAAAGAAGTAGCCTATGTTTCGCTGATCAAAGGTGTTTTTCAGCAAGACCAGGATTATGCGCGTGTGCTCACGGAACAATATGCAAGAGAGTTTCCTGCATCCAAGTATGCTAAATATTATTTATCGGTTGTGCCGAAAGGCTCTCCGAAGGTTGGCGATACTCCTCCGGATATAAAATTGAAAGACACGAATGGTAAAGATATTTCGCTTTATTCGCTGAAAGGAAAAGTTGTATTGCTTGATTTTTGGGCTTCCTGGTGCGGGCCTTGCCGTAAGGAAAACCCAAATGTAGTAAGCGCGTATACTAAATTCAAAGACAAAGGATTTACTGTCTTCAGCGTGTCGCTCGACAGCAACCGCGATCAATGGGTGGCAGCGATCAAGAAAGATGGATTGCTTTGGGAAAATCATGTTTCGGATCTGAAAGGCTGGAACTCCGATGCTGCAAAACTATATGGTGTCAGAGGTATCCCGGCTGCTTTCCTGCTGGATAAAACAGGAAAAATAGTTGGCACCAATTTAAGAGGCGCAGAATTAGATCAGGCTTTAGAAAAATTATTTACCGAGTAAATAAGTTGAAGGTTGAAAGTTTAAGTTTTTCACTTTGAACAAAACGATCGGTATTTTGAAATAAACCAACGCATAAAAAATATCTATGACTAAGAAGAACAGAGTGCTGGTAGTAGACGATGAAAGCGATATTTTGGAAATGCTGGATTATAACCTGAGTAAAGAAGGCTATGAAGTATTTACCGCTGTCGATGGCCTTGCAGGCATAGAAGCCGCCAAAGAACATATGCCACACCTGATCCTGCTGGATGTGATGATGCCTAAGATTGACGGGATCGAAACTTGTAGAAGAATCCGAGAGATCTCAAAGTTGAAGGATGTTTACATTATTTTTCTCACTGCCCGGGGAGAAGAGTTTACCGAGATTGCCGCCTTTGAGGCGGGTGCCAACGATTATCTGACCAAACCAATCAAACCAAGAGCTTTGCTGAGCAGGCTGGCTGCGTTTTTCAGAAGAGACCAGCAAGTAGCTCCCGATCCTTCTGCGATCACTGCAGGAGACCTGGTGATCGACCGCGCGAGCTATACGGTTACCAAGAATGGAGAGAAGATTGTACTTCCTAAAAAAGAATTTGAACTATTGTATTTTTTATCCTTACACCCCGATGTAGTATATGGCCGCGATGACCTGTTGAAATATATTTGGGGCTCCGATGTATACGTCGTACCTCGCACGATTGACGTGCATATTCGAAAGGTGAGAGAAAAAATAGGAGAAGGGTATATTACTACCATCAAGGGAATTGGATATAAATTTTCCAAAGAAGAAAAATAGCAGCCATGCTTTTCAACGCAAAAAACATTTCCTTTATTCTCAGCGCTGTTTTAACACTTTTGTTGGCGGCTATTCTTTATATGAATATTGGAATAGGCCTGGCATTTTTTAATTACCTGGTGATATTTATGGCCACCAGCACGACCTTTATTTATTTGGCCTTGGAAAAATTTGTATTCCACGAGATCGACAATATTTACACATTGCTTGATAAGATCAAAAAGAAGGATTATAGTTTGTCCAAACCTAAACAGAACCAAAGTCCTTCCAACCGCACGCACCTCAGCAGGATCAAAGAAGAGATCATCGATTTTGCTGAGAAAAAACAAATGGAGATTGAAGAACTGAAAAAGCTGGAAACATTCCGCCGCGAATTTCTCGCCGATGTTTCGCATGAGCTCAAGACTCCGATCTTTGCGGCGCAAGGATTTGTACATACACTAATCGATGGAGCTGTAGACGATATTGAGGTTCGCGATAAATTTCTAAACAAAGCGGCCAACAGTCTGGATGGCCTGAATATGCTGGTACAAGACCTGATCACCATTTCGCAATTGGAGATTGGAGAGATCAAAATGCATGCGCAGAGTTTTGATCTATTGAAATTGACCGAAGATATCTTTGATCAATTGGAAGAAGCAGCTGGCAGTAGAGGCACTAAACTTCGTTTTTATAAATACAATCCAAAATCCTGCTATGTGCAAGCGGATAAGATGCGCATAGGACAAGTGATGACCAACCTCATTGTAAATGCTATTAAGTATGGAAAAGACAATGGCGTGGTGATGGTGAAATTTGTGATTGAGAACGAAGAAGTAGAAGTATCGGTGAAAGACGATGGACCAGGTATTGAGCAGAAACATTTGTCACGCATCTTTGAGCGTTTTTATAGAGTGGAAAAAAGTCGCGCCAAAGACAGAGGCGGCACCGGTCTTGGCCTCGCGATCGTAAAGCATATTGTAGAAGCGCACCATTCTAAAATGATTGTGGAAAGCGTAATAGGAGAAGGGACTAATTTTATTTTCCGGTTGAAGAAAGGGAAAGTCATTAATAATAATTAAAAAGGTTGATTAGGCATGCCAGATCCCGGATACCAGATGCCAGATAATGTTGATCTTAAAGTATGAGAATATTATCCGGAATCCAGTATCTGGTATCTGGCATCCTTTTTTATTATCTTTGCGAAATGAAAACCCCCGATTTTAAAGAGCTCATAATATTCGAGAACGACGATTATATATTGGTAAATAAACCACCTTTTATCTCCACGCTCGACGAGCGTACAAATGCACCGAACATTAAAAACATGGCGAAAAAATATTGGGAGGATGCCCAGGTTTGTCATCGTCTCGACAAAGAAACATCCGGAGTGCTCGCCATTGCTAAGAATCCCGATTCATACAGAAATCTTTCTATACAGTTTGAAGACCGTCTGGTCACCAAGATCTATCATGCCGTGGTAGAGGGTGTGCAGGATTTTGAAGATGTAAATGTATATCTACCTATTTATGCCCAAAACAATGGGATCGTTAAAATAGACCGTGAAAAAGGAAAGATCGCGGAAACATTTTTTAAAACGATCAAAGCCTACAAAAAATATACGCTTTTAAAGTGCATGCCTGTCACAGGAAGGATGCACCAGATCCGGATCCACCTTGCCTGTTTGAAAGCTCCGATCGTTTGTGATGAAACCTATGGAGGAAAAATGATCTACCTTTCCGAATTAAAAAAGAAAGGTTTTAATCTAAAACACGATACTGAAGAACAGCCACTCATCAAGCGTGTAGCCTTGCACGCATATTCGTTGAAATTTAGGTTAATGGATGGAGAAGAAAAAGAAGTCATCGCGCCTTATCCGAAAGACTTTGATGTGTTGGTGAAGCAGCTGGAGAAAAATAGTTAAAAGTTATGAATGTTGAGTTATGAATGATGAGTTAGAGTATTTTTTATTCATAACTCATAATTCATAACTCATAATTTCTAGATAACGTCCACATCCAAATTCCCATTCATCAACTCTTCGTCTTTCAGCTCTGCAGGATTATCTGTGTTCACTTCTTTGGCAAGTTCGTCTGCAGAAGGAGAGGAGGCGAGCATCGCGTTTTCATCAGCTGAGAATACGAAATCGGAACCTGTTTTCGCGCCGTTTTCCTGCATTACTTCCAACGCCAGTTTGCGTGCATAGAGCGAGTGGTAAACGCTTTTGTCATAGTTACCCGCCAGATATTGTTTTTTAGCATAGCGCGCATGTTTCACCGCCTTGCCAAGTTTGCCACTAAACTTCCTTGTTTTTTTTACCGTCATATGCGCCACACCTAGCGCGCGGTTGGTTTTCATTAACACAATTTTTGCTTTCGCCTTATCCACGGCCGGAGAAGCCTGGATCGTAAGCACTGTTCCTAAGAGCATTAAAAAGCTGAGCATTAAAATTTTCGTTTTCATCATATAGGTAATGTTTTAGGTGAATGATTAAATATAGAATTAAATTATGAATGTTGAGTTATGAATTATTAGTTAAATATTATCATCTTAATTGATAAATAGTTGTTTCTGTTTCATCCCAGATCCATAATTCATAACTTAAAATTTTCTTACCTTTACCTCAAAATAATTCTCATATGTTGGACGAAAATAAAAATCCCTGGCAAACTGTTTTTACTAAAAATATTTACGACAACCCTTGGATCAAAGTGACAGAGTCGGATGTGATCAATCCGAAGGGAGGGAAAGGTATTTACGGAGTAGTAAGCTTTAAGAACAAAGCCATCGGGATTGTGCCGGTAGATGAGGAAGGATATACATACCTGGTGGGCCAGTATCGTTATACCCTCAACGAATACACCTGGGAAATCCCTGAAGGTGGCGGGCCGATGGCGGAAGATCCGCTGGTGGCGGCTAAGAGAGAGCTTAAAGAAGAAACAGGGCTCCAGGCTTCCGAATGGAAAATGATCGGCCGAATCCATACCTCAAATTCAGTGACGGATGAGGAAGGGTTTCTCTTTCTCGCTACTGGCCTTAAAGCTGGCGAAAGCAACCCGGAAGACACCGAAGAGCTTGCCGTGAAAAAAGTACATATAAAAGAAGTCATCGAAATGATCATGCAAAGCAAGATCACGGATAGTCTTACGATTGCAGGTATTATGAAAGCTGCGCGTATTTTAGGATACTGATAAGAAGTTATGAATTATGAGTTATGAATGTTAAATTAATTTTGTTTAAGATCTGTCATTTCATTCATAACTCATAACTCAACATTCATAATTTATCATGCAAAGCAAGATCACGGATAGTCTTACGATTGCAGGTATTATGAAAGCTGCACGTATTTTAGGATACTAATAAGAAGTTATGAATGTTAAATTAATTTTGTTTAAGATCTGTCATTTCATTCATAACTCATAACTCAACATTCATAATTTATTATAGAATTTATTAATTTAGCAGGATGAAAATTCTCAGAGGGATGTACACTGTTTGGGTGTACTTATGGTTTGTTTCAGTATTTCTATTATTGTTTCCATTCTTTGTATTGTTTGTGCAAAGAGAAAGCTGGAAACCGGCGGGACAATTTCTCAACAAATTATGGGCTTATATAGTATTCGGTTTTTGTCTTCTCCCTACGGAAGTCATTTTTCGTTTTCGTCCCTCTGCGCATAAGAGCTATGTGTACTGTGCCAATCACTCATCGTATATGGATATCCCAAGCCTTTGCTATGCGCTTCCCGGTTATTTTATGTTTATTGGGAAAGCTTCGCTTGCCAAAGTTCCTTTGTTTGGATATACTTTTCGCAAACTGCATATTCCGGTAAACCGTTCGAATGCCAAAAGTAAGTTTGAGAGTATTCAGAAATCTCTGGAGGCCATTGATAAAGGACGGAGCGTAGCTTATTTCCCGGAAGGGACCATTCCCAGACTGAAGCAGCCTGCTATGCTCCCTTTCAAAGACGGAGCGTTTAGGGTGGCTATTGAAAAACAAGTGCCTGTGATTCCTATTACAATTCCGTATAATTGGTTAATTTTACCCGACGATGGCAAGTTCACCCCACACAGGCATCTGATGAAAGTGATCCTCCACGAACCTATTGAAACCAAAGGTATGACGCTGGACGATCTGGAAGACTTGAAACAAAAAACATATAACATCATCATGCAGGAACTGCTGATACAACACCGGTTGCTGGAAGAAAGGAATAGAAAAAAACATTCGCAAAAATAATCATGAGCATTGACAAAGAAACGATCAAAAAAATAGCCCACCTGGCAAGACTGGAGTTTGACGAAAAAGAAGCCGCTAAAATGTCGGACAATTTCAATAAGATCCTTGCCTGGATGGATAAGCTCAACGAAGTGAATACCGACAAGGTAGAACCATTGATCCACATGAGCGATGAAGTAAATGTGCTTCGTGAAGACATCGTAAACAATTCGCTGAAGCACGAAGATGCCTTGCTGAATGCACCTAAGAAAGATTCCGATTATTTCAGAGTACCGAAATTCCTGGGCTAGAGGAAAAGCAATATTTCATATTACACCTATAAAGTTTAGAAAACCTTATAGGTGTTTTTAAAAATAATTATGACAATAGATTTAAAATACGAAACTATTGGAAAGCGAGTCGTAGCATTCCTCATCGACAATCTCTTGTTGCTTCTGCCCTCTGTGATGATCATGCGTAATGCATTTGATTTTCAGGATCCCTTCCGTTACATCCCTCTTTACAATGCCTCTGGCGTACTTCTTACCATTATTGGCGTGTTGTACTATGTAATTGCCCATTACAAATACGGACAAACGATTGGCAAGAAAATCACCAACATCAAAGTTACCGACCTGAGCGAAAGCCACGGCATCACTATAAAACAAGCTGTACTCCGGAGTCTTGTGCCGATTATTTTTGCGGTGCTCGGACTGATCACTTATTTTATGATATTTTTCGATCTCTCTGATCTGATGAATCATCCTGTTGTGTATCCTATTTTATACATGGAAGATCATATAGGAATATTCTGGATGCTGGCTGAATTCATTACTATGATGGTAACTATCAAACGCAGGGCGATCCACGATTTTATAGCAGGAACGGTAGTAGTCGATTATAAAGACGATGAAAAAAACATCCAAGCGTAAAACCGTTTTCATTAAAAAAATAATTTACCCGAATGAATAATCTTTATTTTTGGAAAAGCTGGAACAATCCTTACAAACAACTCTATCTTTTTCTTCTTTCTCTTTTCCTTTTTACTCTTCTTGCGCTTGTCTACGCCTTCTATACCGGCGGAGAGCAGGTAGTAAGATGGGAAGTAGAAACAGAGCTACAACCAGTGAAAGTAGTGATCGATCAGTTCGCACGCAATCTTTTCAATTTCACAGTAGAATCGGACAGCTTTTATGCCTTGGATAAATACGTTACCACCGAACCCCAGGTAAATCTTTGGTATTCCTATACATTCCTTTCACTGGTAGTGATCGCAATGATCTTTATCGTAACTACCTTTTCCTTTTTGGATCTATACTGGTTCATGGCAGGAATGCTGGGATTTTTATTTTTTCTTTTTACCATCAAGATAGATATGTTGCAACTCTTTGGCCGTGTAGACAGCTTGCCATTGATAGTGATCTTCCTGGTATTCGGTAGTGTGAGCTTTGTCTTTAATGCTTATTACAAATCTGCTTCTTATCTGCTGCGCCTATTGGTGTACATAGCGCTTACGCTGCTTACCGCCGCAGTGATCTATAAATTTTCTTACGTGGCCACACCGTTCTTATATCTGGCAAATTTCGGCAGCTTGTTTCCCGTGATCGTGGCCATGGTTTTTCTTGTTGCGGTAGGCTATGATATAGTGAAAGGCTTACTTTATATCGTGTCCGGCAATAAGATCTCAAAAGGGAATAATTCTCTTATGAACTTTGTTTTTGCTTCCCTGCTTTACCTGGTCAATGTCTTATTGCTGTTGCTGAAAAAACTTTATCTCATTGATCTGAATATTGTGTACCTGAATCCCTTTCTGCTCCTGACGGTTTCAGCGGTGCTAGGCATCTGGATGTTTAGAAAACGTACTGAAATGTTTTCTACCGTATTGCCTTTTGCACCTGCGGGCGCTTATGTATACTTATCGCTGGCAATCATAAGCTTTGCAGGAATCGGCTATGCCTTGTTAAACGGCAATACCGGTATGATCGAAGTGTATGAGCGGATCATAGCGTATGGACATTTATTTTTCGGACTTTCTTTCGTGGTGTATGTGATCGCAAATTTTGGAAGTTTCTTCGATAAAATTTCAGTTTACGAAAACGTATACAAGCCAGAACGCATGACCTTCCTGGTAGTGCCGGCAATGGGCATTGTGATCTCTACCTTCTTTTTTCTTTATCAGAAAAAATATCCCTACCATCTTGCTATGTCAGGTTACTACACCTATGCAGGAGATGTAATGACCTACGAAGGGCAGTACCCGTTGGCTTTTGAATACTACAAAGAAGCGGTGTTGTATGATTATCCTAATCAGCGTGCGAACTATTCCATTGCATCGCTAAGTGCGTCGCTCGATGATAAGGAAACAGCAAAAGGGTATTATGAAAATGCGTTGCTTAGAGACCCTTCTCCGCAGGCTTATGTTGGATTGAGCAATGTTTATATGGAAACGGGAGAGCTGTTCCAGGCTTTGTTTAATGCTCAGGAAGGATTGAAAAAATTTCCGAAAGAAGGAAGGTTGTATAACAATCTTGCTGTACTGTATTTCAAATCCAACTTAGCCGATTCGGCAGTGTATTATTTATTAAAATCAAAACAATATACCAATACGCGTCCGGTGGCTGTTTCCAATATTCTTTACGTATTGGCCAAGAAAGATCTCATCGAAGAAGCCGATACCTTGATGCAATCCGAAAACTACCCGGAGAATATTTCTTTCGTAAACAATAAGCTGGCACTTTTCAACCAGATGGGCAAACGCTCGGATCAACCTTTCGATCGATCTTTTGTAACCGACACTATGATCAATGCCAATGTGTATGCTTATTTGGTAAACTCGAATATCAATGCACTGAAAGATACCGCTTCGCTACTTACTTCTATGATCGATACGATCAAAGGAAAAAGTTCGAACGAACGGTTTAAAGAAAGTCTTGCCTGTCAGCGCGCCTTGAGAAAATATTATTCCGGCAATCGTTTCGAAGCGATCCAGGATCTATTGTTGCTCAAAGCCATGTCTTCGCAAATAGCAGATTACCCAACGCTTCTGGCCTCGTGGATGCTGGAACAGGAGCAATATCACCTGGCTGCAGAATATTATAAAGAAGCGCTCTTGTTGGGAAAAAAAGATATTGAGATCAATTATGCTTTCGCCAGCATTATGGATAATCAACCAGAGGATGCTCTATTCGTGCTAAGCCAGCTCAGAGATCGTGAGGATCATTTATACAGCACTACCATCGAACTGATCAGTTTGAAAGATGCCGGAAAAATTTATGCCTTGGATGAGCCCAAACGATTGCAATGGTTTTTATACCATCTTTCCTCTCTTACGCCGGAAACGGCACAGCGATTGGCAGAATCGTTTACCAATCCTATTGTAAAAGTTTATGCAGGCGCTGCCTTGTGCCGGTACTACCTTGGGAGAGAAGAATTGGCAAAAGCGCAGAAAGTCTTTGCATCTATACAAGCAATTCAAAATCTGAACCCTTTTGCAGAACGCGAACGCAATTATACTTTTCTATTATTGAAGACTAAAGAGAAAGCGGGAGCAGCGCTGAAAGAAAATATTCGTTTGCCTCTCAACAGCGACAAAGAATTGCTGCGCGATTACTTCACCGGAGCTGCTTACGCCTACACAGGTGATTCGGTGCAGGCTTGCACGTTTTATATGAAAACATTAAAGACAGCTCCATATCAGGAGACTGTGATTCCTTCAGCAGTTCGCTATTTGAGCCAGCACAGCCGCCAGCAGGAAGTATATGACTACCTGGTGGAGATTGTACAGAACGATCCTTCTGTACCAATGCAGAAAGCATACCTTGAGCTTTGTCTGGATATGTCATTGATCAGTTATGCAGAGTCTACGTTGAATGGATTGAAAGGACGGATTAGTGCGGCAGAATTTGCGGCTTATACTACTCGATTACAGATGATTCAGAATCAGTAGAGGTAGACATGAAACGGGTTTAAAATTTAAAGTTAAAAGTTTGGGTAATAAATACTAGAAGAGGTTTTTGATTCATTAGAATAAAAACGTAAGCTTTTAGTTTTAAATTTTTAACTAAAAATTGTAATATTTCAGGCAAAATTACAGGAATTTTACCTATCCTTTTTTAGGTTTGCCCGTATACTACGATAATTACAATTGGATTTTTATGCAAAGAAGAATTACCGGATTACTTTTATTGTTCTTTTTAGTGGGCTATCAGGCTTTTGCTCAGGATATTCAGTTCTCGCAATTTTATGCAGTGCCTTTATATCAAAACCCAGCATTTGCAGGAAGTGCGCACGCATTAAGAGCTACGGTACACAATAGACTTCAATGGCCTGGTATTGGTGGCGCTACAAGCGGTTCGGCATTGAGTAAATATACTACGAGCTATTTCGCCGTAGATAATTTCTGGAGTCAATACAGAAGTGGTGTGGCACTGCAAGTGCTTAGAGACTGGCAGGCAGGTTCTACACTAAGCTCTACACAAGTGGGTTTGCAATATGCATATGAATTACCCATATCGCCTACGTTTACCTTTCGCCCAGGATTAGAGGTGGATTATATGGATCGTAGCGTAGATTACTCTAAATTAAGATTCCCCGATGATTTTAATAACCAGAACGGATGGGATGGAAACATCCAGACAGGAAATCCAAGAAGACAGTTTATAGACGTTTCTTCTGGTGGAGTGCTGTATTCTGAAAAATTATGGGCAGGTGTTTCATTCAACCATATTAACAATCCTAATGAATCGCTGACAGGCCAGGTGAGCAGGTTGCCAATGAAATTCAACTTCATGGGAGGTTACAAGATCTATTTGAAAGACAATCATTACCTGGCTTATTTGGAACGTGCTAAAGAGGTAAGTCTTACACCAACATTCAATTACAAAGCACAAGGAAAATCAGACCAGTTTGACCTTGGAGTTTATCTTATTTATGATCAATTGATGGCAGGAGCATGGTATAGAGGTATTCCTTTCAAAAAATATCCTGATTTCAGAAACAATGAATCGCTCGTTGCTTTGATTGGCTGGAAGTATCAATCCATCAGTATTGGCTATAGCTACGATTTTACGGTCTCTAAACTGCAGACTGTAGGCACTGGTGGAGCACATGAGTTAAACATTACTTACGTGCATCACAAGTCGAAGAAGTATAAGCCAATGAAAAGGCTGCCTTGTCCGAGCTTCTATAAAAATTAATAAGGTTGAAAGATTAAAATCATAAGGGAGAGGTTTTTTAATTTTAAACTTTGAAGTTTTGATTTTATACTTTCTACTCCTTAAGTAGTTGATTTGCAACTGATCTTTTTTATATTTTTGTAATCTGCCTGGTGTCTGTGTTTGCTGCGGCTGGTATTTTTGACTGATAACCCATTATTTTACCAATCAAGTATGGTATTTATTATTAAAAAAATTATTTTTGGGTTAAGTTTCTGAGAATATTTAAAAACAAAGGACAATTACAATGGCTGAAGTGATCAGAATGCCTAAGATGAGTGACACCATGACTGAAGGTGTCATTGCAGCATGGCATAAAAAAGTTGGAGATACTGTAAAATCAGGAGACCTGCTTGCAGAAGTAGAGACCGATAAAGCTACCATGGAGCTCGAATCATATGAGAGCGGTACATTGTTGTATATCGGTGTAAATGCAAAGGAAGCAGCTCCAATCGATGGCGTGATAGCTGTAATTGGAAAACCAGGTGAAAACATTGACAATCTTCTTAAAGATATCAAATCCGGCGGTAAGGGCAACGACAAACCTAAAGAGGAAAAAGCTCCTGAACCTGCTACCTCTAACCAGCCTGCCGTAGACACTTCCAACATCAAAGCAGAAGTAATTACTATGCCTAAGATGAGTGATACGATGACCGAAGGAACAATCGTGGCATGGCACAAAAAAGTAGGCGACAAAGTAAAGTCAGGCGAACTGCTTGCAGAAGTAGCTACTGATAAGGCTACCATGGAATTGGAATCTTATTCTGACGGAACACTTTTATACATCGGAGTAAAAGACGGAGAAGCAGTAGCAGTAGATGGCGTATTGGCGATCATCGGCGAACCGGGAGCTGATTACCAGGCTCTTTTGAATGCTTCTTCCAAACCTGCTGCTAAAACAGAAACTAAAAAAGAAGAGACAGTAGCACAAAATACTACAAGCACCACTTCTCAAAATCATACCAACACTTCTTCCGATAGTCGTCTGAAAGCCTCTCCACTGGCCAAGAAGTTGGCGAAAGAAAAAGGGATCGACATCAAGCAAGTAAACGGTTCTGGCGAACATGGAAGAATTGTGAAGAAAGATGTTGAATCATTCAATCCTTCTTCTACTCCGGCTACCACGCAAAAATCGGAAACAAAATCTTCTCCGGCTGTAAAACTTCCACAAGTAGTAGGGCAGGAGGGCTTCGACGAAGTGCCGGTTTCTCAGATGAGAAAAACAATTGCGAAACGTCTTTCCGAAAGTCTGTTTTCTGCACCGCACTTCTACTTGGTGATGGAGATCAATATGGACAAGGCAATAGAAGCGAGAACAAGCATCAACGAAATTTCACCGGTGAAAATATCGTTCAATGATATGGTGATCAAAGCTACTGCGGCAGCTTTGAGAAAACATCCGGCGGTAAATTCTTCCTGGCTGGGAGACAAGATCCGTTACAACCACCACATCCACATCGGCGTAGCAATGGCTGTAGAAGAAGGCTTGCTGGTGCCGGTAGTTCGTTTTGCCGATAACAAATCATTGTCTCATATCGGAGCAGAAGTAAAAGAGTTTTCTGCCAAAGCAAAAAATAAACAACTGACTCCTGCTGACTGGGCTGGTAACACGTTCACTATTTCAAACCTTGGTATGTTTGGAATCGATGAATTCACCGCGATCATCAACCCTCCGGACGCATGTATCCTTGCGGTAGGAGGTATCAAGCAAACAGCCGTAGTGAAGAACGGACAGCTGGTGCCTGGCAATATCATGAAAGTAACCCTATCTTGCGACCACAGAGTAGTAGACGGAGCAGTAGGCTCAGCCTTCCTGCAAACGTTGAAATCCTTGCTGGAAGATCCGATCAGGATATTAGCATAATCAAGGACTAACGCGCAAAGCCGCGCCCAGAGCCTGAAGGAAAGGAGAAATGAAGGAAAGAATTAAGTTCGATTACTTCTTTCTCCTTTCTTATTTTATCATCACCATATGAGAAATAAGATAGGATAAGGATGCTACGTATAATTTAGCTTGAAATTTTATCCCTCATCCGGCATCTTGTATTTATTGTGAACCTGAAAATTTAAATTTTTAATAATGAGTCAAGAACTTCCTAAAATAAAATCAACTACCGTACTAGCTGTAAGACACAATGGCCAGGTGGCAATTGGTGCAGATGGCCAGGCTACGATGGGCAATACTGTAGCCAAAAGCAATGTGAAAAAGATCCGCAAACTGCACGAAGGAAAAATCGTGACAGGCTTTGCCGGTTCAACGGCAGATGCGTTTACGCTGCTCGACAGGTTTGAAGAAAAATTAGGTACTTATGGAGGCAATATGAAAAGAGCTGCCATAGAATTGGCCAAAGATTGGAGAACAGATCGTTACCTGAGTAAGCTGGAAGCTATGTTAATTGCGGCTTCCAAAGAAGAGCTACTGATCATTTCGGGTACGGGAGATGTATTGGAACCCGACAATGAAATTGCTTCAATCGGTTCGGGAAGTATGTATGCGCAATCGGCGGCTATAGCACTCAAACGACACGCACCGCAATTGTCTGCCGAAGAAATAGTACGCGAGTCGCTTACCATTGCGGCCGACATTTGTATATATACTAACCACAATTTTGTGATCGAAAATCTTTCCTGATTGTTGCAATAAACCCAGGAAATAAAGGTAAATTTAATTTATGAAAAAGAATAGTATGCCTATCAGAATAGCCCTTATTACAGGATTATTTTTAATGACATTTAATTCATTTGCTCAAATCTCAACCCCGGAAAAACGTAAGTTTAATATAGGTTTGGCCGGTGGTCTGAGTGTATGGAAATTTCGCCCAATGGTGGCATTGGATATTAGCTATAAAGGCTCTATGCTGCGTCTGATGCCCAATTACAACTATTATTCAATCGGATACAGCCAGGAGATCCTCAAAATTTCTCCTGTGTTTTATAACTTGTACTGGACGGCCTCTGCCTATGCCGGGTACCAGATAGAGCCTCAGACAGTGCCTTCTATTTCTTCAAGCGATTTTAATACCTACACTTATACAGGGGTGATCAATACTGGTATAAGAACTTATTTCGGAAAACGACTTTATACCAACCTTACAGGAGGAGTGATGTATGAAAAACACGTTACACCACTCACTTCCAAAACATCTACCGATTTACTACCTTATTTTGAATTCACCTTAGGAGTACAGATTTTTAAAACATATCCTCACTTAAAAGCAGAAGAAACAAAAGAGTGAATTTTCTCGCGCATGCATTTCTATCCGGAGATAATAAAGACCTGATCATAGGAAATTTTATTGCAGATGCTGTAAAGGGAAAAGATTTTAAAAACTATCGTGATGGGGTAATAAGAGGAATCTTATTGCATCGCAAAATTGATACATTTACAGACCATCACAAGGTTGTAGCCCTCACCAAATCCAGACTTCGCGATGATTTTGGAAAATATGCTTCCGTAGTTTCAGATATTTATTATGATCATTTTTTAGCGCTGCACTGGAAGGAATATTCGCAGGAATCATTGGAAAATTTTACACAGAATATTTACCATATTATTCAGTCTGAACTAGAGTTATTACCTGAGGAGGTAAAACATTTTTTTCCTTATATGGTAAAACAAAACTGGTTGTATAACTATCAGTTCTTTCATGGCTTGGAGCGTGTCTTCAATGGAATGTCTAGAAGAGCAAGATTTGATTCTCATATGGAAAATGGAGTATTAGCGCTGAAAGAACAATATGCCGATTTTGAAAAAGACTTCCTTGAGTTTTTCCCTCAACTACAAGAGTATGTAAGAGATTGTCTGAACCAGGATCTTCAGAATTAAAGAATTCAGCAGGATTGATTCACCGATTCAAAAGAGAAAGGCCACACATTTGTATGGCCTTTCTTTTTGAATAGTTATTCGATTGTTTTATCTCATGATCAGGATATCACCGTCTTTTCTGTATGGACCAGTATAATCAGCATCTTCGCCATCGTAATAGATGATGTAAGTATAGACACCCATTGGCATTGCTCTGCCTTTGTAAGTACCATCCCATCCGACGTTGTTCATGAAATCAAGATCTTCGGAAGAGAAGATCACCTCACCCCATCTGCTGAAGATAGTGATCTTAAAGTTTGTATAGTGACTTCCGAATACTTTGAAGTTTTTGTTAGTAGTACCATCCGGAGTAAAGACGTTTGGTACGAACACTCTTGGAGCACAAACGTTGCGCACAAAGATACTGTCTGAGACTGGACAAGAGCTGTTACCAATATGGCTTGATACTGTTACTTTATAGTATCCTTCTTCGTCTGCTTTGATCACCGCAGTGGTATCGTTAGTAGGAGACCAGAAATATGATAAAGTATATCCAGCTTGAGCCTGCGCAGTAGCATTTAGTGTCGCTACGCTGTCGGTCTCTTTACAGAATCTTGTTTTGTCTGGCAGATCAAAGATCGCAAACTTATTATAGAGCACATTAGAAGTATCCTTGTTGTCGATACAATCTCCAATGGTGATCTGCACTATGTATTGTCCGGGAACAGTCACTAACTGAGTTTTGCTGTTGTTGTTCAGGTTCACTCCATCTCTCGTCCATGTATACGTAGGGAAGTAAGATTCGATCGGAGGAATGCTTCCTACTCCATAGTTGCTAGCGTCTGCTACCAATGTGGTAGTTTGATTCTGACACAGCGTATCGTTTTGCAACGTGATCAGAGGTGAGGCAACAGAGACCAGGTAGATACTGTCGTTTGTAGAGCAACCAAAGTTGTTACGCACTGTTACACGATATGGAATCGTATCGAAGGTCAGGCTCGTGTTTACCATGATCTGACTACTGTCTGAATTTGCACCCACGATGGAAGGATCAGAAGACCAGATATACTGGAATGTGGTACCACCTGTAACACTAGAAGTGGCGAGGGTAGTCACGTGGTTCGCACAGTTTGTTTTGTCTATACCCGCTACAGTAGGCGAAGGATTCACTGTAAAGGTATCCGAGATCGCAGAACATCCGCCGTAAGAGAAGGTCAAGTAGTAAGATCCTTTTACATTTGGATGAAGTTCATCTGCATTTTGACCGGTCATGATTCCTGGATTATACCATTGGTAGATACCTGGAACCGCTGGTAAACCTGGAGTTGGAGTAGACGTTATATCGTTGTTATCCGAGAAACAGCTGGTACCATTTAAGCTCAGTGTCGGCATCTGGAAGGTGCGTACATTTACCGTATCTTTTATAGAAGCACAACCTTTATAGTCGTATACGGTGAGGATAAAGGCAGTGTCTTTATCTGCTACGAAACTATATGCAGTGGTATTGCCTACAATTGTACCGGTAAAGGTAGACCAGTTATAAGTAGTAGCCAGAGGATCCATTATAGCATTTACGGTAGTGCTTGTATTTTGACAAATAAACTGATCCGGACCTGCATTCGCCAATGGAATTCTTGTAATGGCAAGGTTGGTCGTACTACTTACAGCGTTACAAGTACCGTTTGAAGTAGAGCTTAATGTCAGTACTACCGAACCGGCTGAAGCGTCTGCTGCAGAAGGGTAGTAGGTGGCATTCAGGGTTGCAGCATTCACCGCGAAGGTTCCCGAACCGGAAGTGGTCCATATTCCACCACCTGCGTTATTTACAATACCATTCAAGGCAGCGCCGTTTACCACTTCACAGATATGTGTATTGCCTGCAACTACTACAGGTTTTGGAACTATCGCCAACTGTATAGTATCCTGTACCGGCAGACACAATCCATTTCCGGTAGAGGTAAGTACCAGTTTCACGGAATGACTTGTAGTGTCAGCATTAGAAGGCTTATACGTCGTATTCAAACTGGTATTCGAAGCAAAATTGCCCGAGCCGAGAGTAGTCCATAGACCTCCGGTGGCAGCAGCAGAAACGGTTCCGGAGATGGCCACATTTCCATTGTCCGCACATATGGTATGATCTACCCCTGCATTTACTATAGGAGCGGGACCAATGGTCAATACCATTTGATCGCTTACCGATTTACAAGAACCAAGTCCTGAAGCCGTACGGATTGTCAGCGTAACAGTTCCGGCGGTGTCGTCAATGGCAGATGGTGTATAGGTAATATTTAATCCGTTAGCGCCGTTGTAGGCGATGCTTCCTGAGCCAGTGCTAGACCATGTAGCAGTAGTGGCATGTGTCATAGTACCTGCTATTGTAATGTTCGATACATTGGCACAAGTAGCTTTGTCAAGCCCCGCACTAATAGTAGGCTGAGGAAGAATAGTGGTCAACACACTAGCCGAATAAGGATGACAAGTACCGTTGTTGGTAGAAGTCAGCGTGAAGCTTACCTGGCCGTTGACCTTATCAGTAGCGTCCGGTACATAGACAGGATTAGCTACAAACGCGTTCGGTGCAAAGTACCCGTTCCCAGAAGACACCCATGAATATCCTGGAGGGATCAAGGTAGCATGGTTGATCGTACCGCCAAGTTGGATGCCTGCAGTGTCCGCACACACTGTTTGAGGATTGCCAGCATTCACTCTTGGAATATCTATAATGGTCAACTTCATTTCATCCCATACAGGCGCGCAAATACCGTTTCCTGTAGTGGTAGTAAGTCTCAATATTACCGAACCTGCTGCAGTATCTGTTGCTGAAGGAATATAACGTGCGTTCAGATCCTGATCGTTTGGATAGAAACTACCCGAACAAGGTGATCCCTGGCAATCCCATTTAGCACCTGTTGCAATGAGGATGAATCCTGCCATTTGCGCATAACTTTCATCTCTACAAATGATCTGGTCAAATCCTGCATTTACAGAAGCTACAGGAGAAGGAATGATCATCAAAGTTTTGTAATCGGTTACAGGATCACATTCTGCCACACCGGTAGAAGTAAGCTGAATGATCGCTCCTCCGTTTGCTTTATCGTCAACAGAAGGTATATAATAAGCACTGATGTTTGTATTGCTAGGACTGAAGGTACCAGTACCTGTGGAAGTCCAAAGGATACCCGGAGCATTTACAAAGTTAGAGGCAAACAAGGCCACACTATCCTGACCGGAACAGATCGTATCGTCGATACCCGCCATTACGATTGGTTTCACCGTCATATGGATAATTTTGCTTGCATTCACCGCAGCGCATATTCCGTTACCCGTGGTGAGATAGGATATTGTCACAGAGTGGGAAGCAGAAGAAGTATCTGCTTTGGAAGGCGTATAGACGACTGTTTTAGCACTGTTGTTCGGAGAGAATGTTCCTGTACCGGTAGTAGACCAAATGCCTCCACTCGCTACGGTAGTAACAGCAGTCAGCTGAGCTGTTTTATCGGCACACATGGTGGTATCTGATCCAATCACTGCTGTAGGAGCAGGAGTGATATTGATCAACATAGTATCTGTCTGCACAGAACAGAAGCTAGCTCCGGTAGTAGAGATTACCATCTTAATCGGTGTCAGTGGTATGTCACCTGCCATCGGGTTATATTGCGCGTTGGTAACGGTACTATTTGAGATGCTACCTGTACCATTTACGGTAGTCCATTGAATTCCACTTGCTACTGTATAAGAGCCGTTCATGGTAACAGTAGAAAGAGCATTTGCGCATAGTGATTGGTCCGGTCCTGCATTTACTACAGGAGTAGGATTGATACGAATGGTTGCACTGTCTCGCACCAGATTACAAATTCCATTAGAAGGAATTGTATAAGTGAATTTCACCTGACCTGCTGTTTTATCCGTTGAGGATAAAGTATAGGTAGTATTAATATTTGTAGTACTGGCAAAGCCTGCCGTGCCACCTGTAGAAGTCCAGTTTCCACCGTTCACTGGAGTTGAAGTACCTGAAAGCGTTACAGTATTCACGTTTGTACAAATGGTAAGCAATGGATTTATGTGCACGCTTGGTCCATTGATAAATGTAAATACCACGCTATCGGCATTACCAGCACAGCTTCCTGTCGGAGTTAACTTAAGTTTCAAAGTACCTCCGGCACTTTCACCAGCAGTAGGCATATAAGTGGAAGTAAGCGAATTGATATTACCATATTGAGCAGGTGTACCATAGCTCCAGACACCACTCGCACCAGATCCCTGAAGAGTGATAGGGAAGTCTGTACGACAGATAGTACGATCCGGACCTGCATCTACGTTGGTTGCAGGTGTCAGGTTAATACGCATGGTATCGGAATAATAATTACATCCTCCATTTCCTTGCGAAATAAAGATCATCTTAACAGTACCAGTGGCTATATCATTACCACCAAAACTATACACTGTGTTTAATATATTTGGATCGTTAAATGAACCGTCTCCTGTAGTAGACCAGTAACCGCCTGTAGCATTTACTACACTACCATTAAGGCTTACCGAAGGATCGTTTTTACAAACACTTAGTGATGGAGGACCTGCATCTGCAGAAGGTACCGGAGAAATGGTCAGTATCAGATTATCCGAAGCAGGAGCACAGGTTCCTGTTCCGGTAGTAGTTACGGTCAACACTACTGTACCATTCGTACTATCCTGAGGTGTCAGGAAGTAAGCAGTGCTCAGACCAGTAGCAGGGAAGAATCCTCCGCCACTGGAGCTAGACCATACAGCGCCGGTAGCATTAGTCATCGTAGCATTTAACGCATAACTGGAAGCGTCTGCACAAGTAGTATCATCGACCCCTGCGTTGATCGTTGGTCTCTTACGGAAGGTAATTTTCATTTGATCGGATACCGGCGCGCAAGTTCCCATACCTGTAGAGGTCAAGGTTAATGTGACACTTCCGGAAGTGGTATCCAACGGAGATGGAATGTATTTAGCATTCAGCGTATGCTGATCCGGAGCAAAGGTACCGCTACCGGTTGTACTCCAGGTTCCGCCTGTAGCATTTCTTACTTGCCCATTCAGATTTCCGGTAGAGCCGTTACATACTTCTATATCAGCACCAGCATTCACAAGAGGAATAGGAGTGAAGTTGATTGTTAAATTAGCCGATGAAGGAGTACATGGGCTAAAACCAGTTGCCGTCAACGTCAGTGTTACAGTCTTTGAAGTTGTATCAGCAATGCTTGGGTAATAGATCGCCGCTTTGGTGTTCTCATTTGGTCCGAATGCTCCGCCGCTTGGAGAGGTCCAGGTTACAGAAGAGTCATGTGTTACAGTTGGGTTTAACTGTATTCCTGTATTATAGATATCGTTACAAACAGTCAGAGGAAGTCCTGTGCTAACTGTTGATTTAGGTGTAATGTTCAGGATCATCTGATCAGACGCTGGCTTACAAGTACCGTTGCCTGTAGTGGTCATGGTAAGTACTACCGTACCTGCTGCCCGATCGACAGCAGAGGCGTTATAGGTAGTGTTCTTGCTGGTATTAGAACCGAACGTACCGCTACCGGAAGTAGTCCATTTTACACCACTTGGGATTGCGTTTGTACTACCGGAAATATTAATTACACCTCCATCAGAACAGATCTTCTGATCGCTGCCTACAGCTGCTGTCGGAGCAGTAGTAATAGTGATCAACAGATCGTCACTCACCGGATTACAAGATCCTTGTACTGTTGTCGACCATGTCAGTTTCACACTTCCCGCAGCACGGTCAGCAGGAGAAGGTACATAAGTAGCAGTATCGTAGGTAGAGTTGCTATTGAAGAACGAACCAGTACCAGTAGTAGTCCATTTCCCTGCAGTAGCATTTCGGAAACGAGCATTTAATTTTACAAAGAAACTATCTGCACAGATCACTTGATCAGGTCCTGCATTTACTAGAGGAGCAGGAGTAATGGTTATGATCATAGTATCCTTTACAGCATTACAGGTTCCGTTTCCTGTAGAGGTTAATACCAGTTTTACAGTATGAGCTGTTGTATCAGGATTACCTGGTGTGTAGGTTGCATTTAATCCGTTTGCACTTACTCCTGAGAATGAACCTGAACCCAAGGTAGTCCAGGTACCACCCGTTGCAATTGTTACATTACCAACAAGAGAAACATTACCATTGTTGGCGCAGACTGTTCTGTCGAGGCCTGCATTCACGGTAGGAGGAGGAGTGATGGTAACTACCATGATGTCGTTGACCGGATTACAAGTACCGTTTCCACTAGAAGTGACTCTTAGGTTTACAGAACCATTGGATAGATCGTTTGGACCTGGGTTGTAGGTAGCAGTAAGCCCATTGCCGCTTACGCCACTAAATGTACCGTCTCCAAGAGTAGTCCATATACCACCTGTAGCTACAGTGACTGTAGCGGTCACTGTCACCGCAGGATTGTTTTTACAAACAGATTTATCCAAGCCCGCATTGATCGTAGGTTTTGGTGTAATGGTCACCGTCATGTTCTTTGAATATACTCCGGAACATACGCCATTTCCTGTAGAGGTAAGTGTGAACGTAAATGTTCCAGTTTCATTTGCTGCCGGAATATAACTTGTATTACCTACAGTGTTGCTTGGATTAAATGTTCCTGCACCTGTTGTAGTCCATACTAATCCGGTTGCACCAACTACAGAACCTGTAAGTGATACACTTGCCACATCTCCGCAGACAGTTTGGTTTCCTCCAATGGTGATCACTGGTTTTGGAGTAAGCATGATTGTAATATCGTCTGTCATCGCCGCACAACCGGTAGGGTTTCCGGTAGTAGTCAGTCTTAAGGTAATACTTAGGTCAGCTGCATTAGGAGTATAAGTAGCTCCAGCAACGCTTGTAGGATTGTTGATGCTACCTGCGCCCGTTACAATACTCCAGGTACCTCCGGTAGCGCCCGCTACCGTTCCGCTTAAAGCTATATTAGCACCATCCTGGCAAAGAGTCTGATCAGGGCCAGCATTCACAGAAACACTAGGAGAGATCGTAATGATCATATTATCCGAATGAGGATTACATCCGTTGTTTCCAGTAGTTGTCAAAGTAAGGGTTACAGTACCCAATGATTTATCTGCCGCAGAAGGCGTATAAGTTGTGTTCAGCGCACTAGGATTACCAATGGTTCCTGATCCAGTTGTAGTCCAGAAGCCGCCAGTAGCAAAGGCATTCACAGACCCCGAAATATTGATCACACCTTGATTTCCGCAAACAGTCATATCAGAACCTGCATTGGCAATCGGGGAAGGTTTGATGGTAATAAGCACCTGATCGGTTTTCTGAGGACAGGCACCGGATGGATTGGTAGTCAATGTCAAGGTTACCGAACCATTGGAAATTTCTGTAGCCGTAGGAGTGTAAGTGGCGTTACCCGTGCTTGCATTCGGAGAGTATGTACCAGCGCCTCCGCTCCATACGCCCGGAGATCCCGAACCATTGAGTTGTGCCGGTAATGTATTAGAACAAACAATAATGTCCGGTCCTGCATCTACGGTAGGAACTACTGTAAAGCTGATTGTCATCTGATCGCTTACGGCATTACAGGAACCCATGCCTGTAGAGGTCAGTGTAAGTGTAATAATTCCTAAAGATTTATCTGCAGCCGAAGGAGTATAGGTCGTGATCAAAGCATTTGGATTTGCAAATGTCCCCGAACCATTAGTAGTCCATGTACCGCCTGTGGCGCCCGTAACAGTGCCGTTGAGGTTTGCAGAAGTTGTGCTACCGCAAAGAACCTGATCTGATCCGGCATTGATTGTAGGAGCAGGAGCAATCACTACATTGATCTGGCTTGATACCGGTTTACATAAACCTGGATTGGTAGTAGTTGCAGTGAGAATTACTGAACCAGTTGATATTTCACCGTTGGTAGCTTTATAGGATATTGAACTTGATGTATTGTTAGGAGTATAGGTTCCTGCACCACCAGTCCAGACTACACCTACACCACCACCAGGGAGTGTTACTGAAAGATTGACGTTTGGATTATCAGCACAAATATTGGCAGTAGCGGCGCCTCCGTTGATTGGTATTGTAGGAGCAGCATTGATAGTGATCGTCACGTTGCTCGTCGGAGCAGTACATCCTCCTGTTGAAGTGGCCGTTAAGGTCAAGGTTACCGAGCCGTTTGAAATTTCTGTAGCGGTAGGAGTATAGGTAGCATTCAGCGTGGTGTTGTTAGGATTATACGTGCCAGCACCGCCAGACCATTGTCCACTGCCTGTAGAAGAAGAACCACTTAATGTTGCAGTGGCATTGTTTGCACAGATAGTGATAGGAGCACCTGTATTGGCATTCACTGTAATTTGAGGAGCAAATGTCACAGTCATTGAAGCTGCTACAGCATTACAGTTAACGTTCCCTGCACTGGTATAGGTAAGAGTAACAGTACCGCCTCTTTCGCCTGCAGTAGAGTTATAAGTAGCATTGGCTGTAGTAGCGCTAGGGCTGAATGTACCAGCACCGCCCGACCATGTACCGCTGCCCGTGCTGCTAAAGCCGTTCAGAGATACCTGTCCGGGATTGTAACATACACCGGTTTGATTAGCTCCGGCACTCACCGTAGGAGCTGCGGTAATGCTTACAAGCATTGTATCTCTTTTTGGAGCGCAGCTTGGATCTATCGGAGAAGCAGATAAGATCAGCGTAGCGCCGCCATTGGCGAGATCGGTAGCATTCAGAGTATAATTAGTGGTCAAACTATTTGGACTTGAAAATCCTGCAGAACCTGAAGTAACGCTTGTCCAGCTTGGCGTACCGGAAGTACTACCTGTTACTGTTCCTGTAACGGAGACCGTAGGGTTGTTGCGGCAAACGCTTTTATCTACGCCTGCATTTACCGTTGGCAATGTTACAGGAGTAAGGAAGATACTATCTTTTACAGGCTTACAGTTGCCGACGTTGGTGGTGGTTGCATAAATACCTGCACCGCCGAAGAGGATTTCTGTAGGAGATACATTGTACGTTATACTAGGTGAGGTGGAATTTGGATTGTAGCTACCAATACCACCCGACCACTGAACACCTACCCCGGCAGGTCCGGTGAATGTAGCAGTCAACGGCACATGTGGGTTGTCGATACAGAAAGTCATACTCGCAGGCCCTACATCGATGGTTGGGATTGCTGTATAGGTGATGACCATGCTTGATGTAGCGTTTGCACAACCTACTTTTGTAGCAGTGAGTGTAAGAGTTACCGTATTGTTGGTAAGGTCTGTCGCAGAAGCTTTATAGCTGTTGGCTAGTGTAGTAAGACTGCTCGTAAAGCATGCAGGAGTTCCACATCCGCTGGAAGAACTCCAGGTAGCAGTAGCTCCTGTACCATTGGTCAGGGTTCCTGCAAGAGTAGCCGTAGTATTATTTTTACAAATAGACTGATCTGGTCCTGCATAAGGTACAGGCGCTGGTGTGATTGTCCAGGTGACAGAGCTCGTAACATCCGTACATCCGGATACACTGGCTGTCAGAGTTAATTTCACTGTTCCGTTAGCAATATCCGTAGCGGAAGGAGTGTAAGTAGTGGAGGCTGCACCAGGATTGCCAAAACAAGAGCTACAACCACTAGAAGAAGTCCACGCAGGGGTTGCGCCTGCAGATACAGTACCTGTAAGGGCAGAGGCGATGTTGGAACAAACAGTTTTGGCAGAGCCTGCGCTGGCCGTTGGAGCCGGGTAATAACTGATGGTTACCGTGCTTACACTGTTAGGACAAGGCGCATTACCTTTTCCTGTTAAGGTCAGCGTTACAGAGCCATTTGTCATCTCTGTATTAGTAGGTTTATAAGTAATATTTAAAGTGGTTTTATTCGCAGTATATGTTCCCGAGCCACCCGACCAAACGACAGAATTGGTATAGGCATTTTGAGTAGCATCGGAAAGCGAAACAGTTGAATTTGTTTTACAAGCTGATTTTGCTACACCTGCAAAAACTACGGGAGGTTTAACCAATGTGATCACCATAGAATCTGAGATCGAAGGACAAATACCTCCAACTGTGGTAAGGATTAGTTTTACACTACCTGCGGTAAGGTCATTTGGACCCGGGGTATAAGTACCAGCAAGGGTAGTAGCATTTGGAGTGAAAACACCATCTCCTGCCGGAGCTGTCCATATCCCGGTTGGAGCAGGGCTACCTGAACCACTTACTTTTCCTTTTAATTGAATAGCTGTACCATTATTACAGTTAGAGAAGCTATTGCTTGCATAACCTGTTCCAACCGTTGTACTGTCTGCATCTGCAAATACGTTGGTGTTGGTATAGCTCACCGTTCTTGAATCGATGTTGGCATACCACCATGTATTTAAGGTTTCAGAACATGGAGGACAAGTGTTGCTACCTCTGCTTTTCCATTGATGGCAACCAGTGGCATTGGTACATCCACCAAGATTTGTAATACCATCAAGTGCTGTACCTGAACCATATTGAGCCGGTATTACATTAGAGTCATCCCAGAATAATCTTGGACTTGCTCCAAGAGGCCGGATCAAGTTTACAATAAATCCTTTTTGGTTGTCCTCGCAATCGTAGAGAGGTAAGTGTGTGATACCATTCCGGAAGTCTACCTGGACATTGAACACTGTTCCTGTGGGAATATTATTTCCTAACCCATCTAGTCCATCCCAAGGAATGCAATTTAGCCCTGAAGTTTTTACTGTGTATGTAATCTGCCGATCGGAAGTTCCAGGATCGTATTTACCATTATTATTAAGGTCCAGCGTAATAAGGATGTTACCTGGTTTATCAACATTTATATTTATACATCGGTTGGTACCGCAGCCCGAAATTGAAATCCCGCCTACAATATGCCCATAAGTACCTGTAGGATAGCAAAGACTATCCGGGTTATTCAAAAACAATTTGTATTGAGGATATGTACTTGGACCGGCTATAGATTTTTGGTCCACAGTTGGGTTTCCTGTATTAGAAACACCGGTTGCGTTACATGAAATGGCAAAGGCCTGGGGAGCCATGCCGTTTGAATTTAATTTTGTTACAATCTGGTCGTCCGAATAGACGTAGAAATTTCCGTTGAAAGCACTGCCTCCATCTACGAATTGCCATGCCTTAGACCATAATCTACCTGGCACCACAGTACCCGCAGTTCCTACTACTGTTATATCAAAGTATCGTATCGTAAAATCATTATTTTGATAAGTAGTATTTGCCGTACCCGACCCCTGGTTGAATTCGAAATAATAATCCTGTGCACCTCCGATCGCTGCGGTGGCTACGAATCCAGTATCCAGATAACCTGTAGAACCTATTACTGTACCCGGCCCTGCTACTGCTTCTGAATAAGAATTGATATAACCTCTGGAGCCAGCGGCACCGGGAATAAGCATCGGACCAAATACAATTGCATTGTCGCTCGATCTTTTTACCTGCACGTAAGTCTTAGAACTATTAGAGGCAAAACCAAAACGTACTTTCTCATTCACGTTACAGACCTTTACGTTCAGTCTGTAATCCACTGAAGAAGTACCTGGTTGGTAAGTAATAGTATTGGGAGTGTAAGCTGCAAATGGTGTGTTCTGTCCTCCGGATCGGTTAATCTCAAGATAATATATATCGGCCGCAGTAGGCATAATTTCTTTTGTACCTTCTCCGAAAACCAACGTGGACATAAAAACAAAGAGAATTGCAGTAATCCCAAATCTCACTTTTCTACGTATATCTTCTCTCATACCCAATAGTGTTATATTATTATTCATGTTTACGAAAATTCGCTTATAAATGTTTGGAAATCTTGTTGTTGTACTTCTTTCCACAAAGCTTTATTACTTTGCCGCTTAGAGCAAACACAAAAATCAAAAACCTGTTTGACAAAATAGACTAAAATTTAATTGGCAATAAACACAACGATGTTGGGAGCCTTCCCATTCTCTGATAAATTCAGCACGGCTTTTTTATCGTCGATATATGTGATCTCTGCCTCCATTTTTTTTACCACTCCGTTGGGCAAATAAAATTCCCAAGTGGCTATATTGTTCTTTGGATTATAAGACCATGTTTTGGTCCTTACATTCGTATATTCTTCAGTGATAGAATTACCTTGGTCGTATTTAAATTGACCAGTGGTGTAGAAGGTGAAAACATCGTCTTCCATGGAAGCCGGGAAACGGTAGCTGTCTGTCCTGACCATGATTTTCCACTGTTTGCCTTCGTCAGAATGCAAATGTTTTACATCAATATCAGGGTTTTGACCGAAGCTTAATGCTCCGGATAAGATTAAAAAACCAAACAAAAATACCTTTTTCATAGTTTTGGAACTTCTTTATATACCTAGGTACGGCTATTAGCAATAAATGGTTGCCTTATATGATTATACTTAGACGTTAGTGTAAGTTTTAATGGAAAAATAAATAGTTAAAGCGCTAAGGTTGAACCTTAGAAAAAAGATTAAAAAAGGATTAAAATTTCTAAATTCCCCGTTTTGCTTTAAAAAAAGCCATCTTAATAGATTCCCACGAGAGCAATTCCTTCAAATCTCTTAGTAGGTATATTTACGAAAAATTAGAACGTCCGGTTGATGCCTAGCACATAACGGAACTGAAAATATTCTTCTCCTGCAGGCGGTGTGTTGAGCAGCAAAGGCATATCAAACCTTACTACCAGAGGATTAATTTGATACGGTGTAAAACGGATCGTCAATGCCGTACCTACTCCAGCGTCCATGCGAAACTTGCCTGGGATGTATTCTTTTGTTGGTTTCTGAAATACAAGTATCCCCATATCACTAAATAGGTAAGTATCAAGTTTCAGATTTTTGGCAATACCTTTCGGTTTTATTTTGATAAATTTATCAAAATCGATCTCTACATTCCAACTGGCGCCGCTGTTGGAATAATAACCTGTGAACAAACTGTCGGTTCCTTTTTTTGAATATTCTTCCACTGCGTAGTAGCCGCTGTAGCCGCGCAAATTCAGGCCTCCACCGTATTGAAAATGATTCGTACCTGCACCATAGCCTAGCCAATTGGTAGGCACAAATCCTTGCGCACGGGCATATTTATTGTCGATCATCTCTTCGCTATTCGCACCGCTTAGCATCAGCACTGATTCGCGCGGATAGGAACCAATACCAATCTGCGTAAACATACGCGAGCGGATCTCAAATTTAGAAAGAGTAAGATTGTGAATGGAATTGGCGTTGATCCAGGAATAATTGTAATCGGAATTTATGAACGGTGTACGTACTGTAAACGTAAGTTCTCCATTTCCTTTTTTGAAAAAATAATTTTTGAAGAAACCAACGTTCACACTATTGTTCTGCAGCCCGGACTTGCCACTGCCGTTGCCCCAGAGCGCAGGATACAAAAGGTATTGTGCATAGTTATCGAAATTATAAAGATCTTTCATATAGAAAAATAATTTCGAATACTTCGGATTCCGCTGGTCTTGTTTGCGGAATATTTTTTCAAAACCAAGCTTCAATGTAAAGATTCCACCGTAGTAGCTGACCTGATCGTTTGCCGAAGATTGTTTCCATAATTTGTTTGTAACATATCGGCCAGTAGTGTTGAATGCAATAGGAATAAATTTATTGTTGTAGGTAACATTGTCCCAATGCCCCACTGTAGTGTTACCCCAAAGCGTAGCAGCGTAACTATACTTCCCAAAATAACTGCCTTCCGCATGAATACCGGGCTGTATACCGTCTACGCTATTGTACCAAACATCCGGACGAAGAAAATTCCGCTGTTTGTCCCAGCGCGAAAGATTAGAGATTCTGTGATCGAATTGCATGGAACGAATGCCATGGTTGCCCCATTTGTTGTTGGTCATGTCGGCATCGGCAAGTATGCGCGCAGGGTCTATGTTGACGGTTTTGATCTTGGTGGGCACCGTAATACGGGCTTTGTATGTAGGTTCCAGCAAATCCCAGCCGTACCATTTTGAAAGTATGTTTACTTTTTTATTCGTTGTATCTTTTACGAACCATGTATTCGGAATATAATAGTTGTACGATTGATTATCTTTCGTAGTAATGGTAAAGTCGATAGGCATCTGCATTCTGCCAATCCTGCGGAATGTGATCTCGTACTCTTTCTGATCGCTGTTTTTATTTTTTATTCTTTTCACTTTTTGAATGGAATAATCGATGTACTTGGTTGTTTCGAGCCATTCATCAAAAAACCAGTTCAGGTCTGCTTGCGTGTATTCAATGATCGCTTGCCGGAAATCTTCCGGATAGGGGTGCGCGAATTTCCATTTGCTTACATAATGTTTCATTGCGCCCAGGAACAGCGAATCTCCAAGTACATAGCGTAGGTTGTAGAGCATTACACCTGTTTTATAGTACACAAGTCCATAGTTTCCACCGTGTCTCAGCGCTCCGTTAAAAGCAGAGGAGTGTGTATTTAAGGGCTCGTCGTATGCTTCTACTACGTGGTTTAGATAAGGATAATAAAGATTTTCGTATCTGGTATCCGACGAATCGATGAAACGATCGATATAAGGATTCGCAGCTTCCTTGTCGCGCACTTTGCCAAGTATTTTATCCATCGACCATACAGTCAGAAATTGTGTGAATCCTTCGTCGAGGAATGCGCGATAGGTTTCGTTAGAACCTACCATTCCATAAAACCACATATGTCCTACCTCGTGTGCTACCAGCGATTGGTGTTGAGGATAGGTGCCGTTGTCGAGCGTAAGCATTGGGTATTCCATACCGTCTTTGGCATCGGCGATAATAATTTTTGGCCAGGCATACATGCCGAAATCTTCGGAGTATACGCGGATCACTTCTTTTGTAAACCATCCCGACTCTTGCCATTTGGAAGCGTGGGGCTCCTGTGCGAGTGTGATCACTTTCACCCCGTTCCATTCGCGCTCTCCAATGCGATAAGTAGGATCGGCAGTGAAGGCAAAGTTGTGCACGTTGTCTGCATGGTAGATCCAAGTTTTTTTCTTTCCTGGTTCTTTGGGAATGATCACGGAAGGTTTTTCGTTAAAAGGTTTTTTAGCAAAATTTTTCAGATCCAGTTTTTTGCGAAGTGAATCAGGCATTACTTCTTCTTTATTGACAAGCTCTCCGGTAGCTTCTACAATATATTCCTGCGGAAAGGTCAACGCTACCTCAAAAGTGCCGAAGTCGGCGTAAAATTCTTTGTCAAGATGCTGGTCGGTAGTCCAGCCAAATTTTGAATCATACACCGCAATGATCGGATACCAATGCACACCGTCGAAATGCTTATAGCCAAAGGAATCAAAAGTCTTATTACGGCGACGCATCGTACCCGTGTCCCAGTAGGTTTTGAAAGAGCAAGTAACTACCAGCGAATCTCCCGGACGAAGCGGTTCGTTCAAAAAAACTTTCAGAATAGTATTGTCGAGTTCTGTGCGTACGGTTTTATTATTCACCTGAAGATTTTCAATAGTAGTGCCAAGGCCTTTCGCTTCGTATTTTCCAAAAGTTATCTCTACGCCGTTGTTCTCATTCAAGTTGTGATAATAGGAGCCAGGCTGAAAAGCATTTTCATAAAGGTGAAAAAATAATTCCTTCAGCTCAAAAGTAGAATTGTTCCAATAAGTAAGCTCGTACTTTTTTCCATCAATAATATTGAGCGAATCCAAGATCTCCGCTTCGATCTTATAGTGAACATCCTGCTGCCAGTATCCAGGGTAGGGTGGACGATTTTTCCAATAGTTTTTATTTTCTTTTGTGCGATAGTTGTCAGCTGTAGTAAAAACAACTTGTGAAAAACCTTGGAGCGAAGTGCAAAGCAGAAGAAGCGACAGCAGAAATTTTTGGATCATAAGAAACTAGTAAAAAGATTCTTGATAAAGAGATTTATAACGATCGCATATATTGGTTTTGGCAACGTTTGCTTCGTTGTATCCCAGCAGGAAAGAGTCATGTAGATCGCGGCAGCCATTGGTGGAGTCGCGCAGCGCGAATTTGGTAAAGGCACGGTAATAATAATTTTCACCGTTTTCAGGTTGCCAGCGGATAGTGAAATTGTAATCGTAGAGTGCAGCCTGGTAATTTTTTTTCTGATAGAAACAGTAAGCCCGGTGCATATGGGATTCGCCCGAAGAAGGTATTACTTTAATAAACGAAGTATAATCAGAAATTGCAGCCGAATAATCATGAAAATGATAATAGATCTCTGCCCGTAAAAAATAAGCGGAGTCTATCAGTTCTTTTTGTTGAAGACTGTAATTAAGATCTTCAAGCGCTTGCGCGTCGCGATGGATCATCATATAGCAGCGCGCTCTCTTTACCATCAGATCAGCAGAAGGCTCGTCGGATAAATGAATAGCGCGGTTAAAATCCACCAGTGCATTGGCAGGATGCATTTGCGATTTCATCTTAGCCGAACCGATGCGTTCGTAAGCTTCCGCATTTTCATCGTCCAGCGAAAGTACCTGATTGTATAGTTCGATCGCGTTGTAGTAAGAACCTGCTTGTTCGTATCTCGCTGCTTCTGCAAAATATTTGCGGATCTTGAATTCAGCGCGGTAATGAGCAAAAAATCCCAGAATGCTTAGCAACATTACATAATAACCGACTACAAAGAAATTAATTTTTTTCTCCGAAAGATCTTTCCCGAAAATAGTGGTAGAAGATGATTTAGGAACCGGCCTACGCTTCTGCCCTGTATTGGTCTGATTGCCGGAAGGTTTTTTATAGGTTTGGGAAGTATTGTACTGTGTATTACCGGGTCTTGGGTTGACAGGACGCTGTCTCAAAAATTGTTCGTACTCCAGTCTATAGTCGTACAGTCGTTTCTGATTTATGTCCGACAAGATCTGGTAAGCCTGGTTGATGCGTTTGAATTGTTCTTCGTGCCATGTGCTTCCTGGGTTTTTGTCAGGATGATATTGCTTGGCCAGCTTTTTATAAGCTGTCTTTATTTCGTCAGCCGTAGCTACCGAAGGTACACCAAGAATATCATAAAGCGTCACAGCCATCAATTATTCATATTTAACAAGCTCCATTACATTCTTCCTTATGTTTGAGGCGATCTCGTCCATCGGAAGGTCATTCAGATCTTTGCCAAAAGGATCTTCAATTTCTTCTGCCGTAAGCACAATGCTCATCATAATATAGTAAAGAATAATGCTGAGCGGTACTGACCACCATTGAAGCTCATCGAGCAATCCGAAAGGAAGGATCATTACATAAAGCACAATAAAGAACTTCAATAAGAATGCATACGCAATTGGGATAGGAGTGTTCTTGATCCGCTCACATCTTCCTACCACATCGACCATTGTAGTAACCTGGTTTACCAGCACAATCTGTTGCATATCGGAGATATGCTTGTTCTTCCATAGATCTTCGATCTTGCTCATGATGATATTGGCAATGGCAGCCGGCTTGTGCAGGGCTTTTTCTACAATAGCATAATCTTCGTGTTCCAGGATATGTACCTCTTCCATCTTCACTTTGTTGCGCAAATGCCCTTTCATAGTAAATGCAAACGAAGCTACGAGGTGAGCGACCTTAAATTTTTCAGCGTTCTCTTTGGGAAGAAAACCATTAAGCGTAATGGCAATGTTGCGGGAAACGTTTACTAAGGCGCCAACTTCTTTTCTTGCTTCCCACCATTTTTCGTAAGCTGTATTGTTGCGAAAGACAAGCAGAAGTCCCAATGCCGCTCCCATATAGCCAGGCAGCGAATTACTGATGACTAAAAAAGGGATTTTCTCTTTCATATGCAGATAGCATAATACACTGGAAATAGAAGCGATGATAAGCATCCCAGGCATCAGCTTCCTGATCAAAGCACCTTTCACCATCAACAACAGCGACCAGCTTTTGGGATTGTATCGGATCATTGTAGAAAAATATATCTGTATTAGTTGTAAAAGAATACTCTTAATATAAATAAAAAATCCTGAGTTTATCAGGATTTGTTTGGTTTATATTTTCTGATTATCTGTTAAAATCCCAAATTACAAAATCCAAATTCCAAAGAGCTGTTTTCTTGGAATTTGGATTTTGGGATTTGGGGCTTATTTCAACCGACAAAAGAGAATTGACGGATAGTCAATTTTATATTTTGTCAGTGTTCATGATCTGCGCTTCTCCAAGTGCGCAGACCTTTCCGGTTTCTTTATCCGTTATTTTTGTTTCGATCAGAGCCTGGTGTCTTTCGCGGTTGATCTCTTTTACCATTGCTACTGCTTCGTATACGCCGTCTATGTACATTGGCCGCTTGAAGGAAATTTCTTGTTTCATGTATACGGTACCTTCTCCGGGGAATTTCATCCCAAGTATTTTGGAAAAAATACTGATCCCAAAAATGCCATGCACGATCGGTTTTTTGAATACTGTCTTGGCAGCATATTCTGCATCCAAGTGCAGAGGATTAAAGTCTCCTGTCACTTCTGCAAAGGCGCGAACTTGTTCCTGTGAAAGCGAAAACACTTCCGAATAAGTTTGGCCGAGTTGCATCAGCTCTTTATTTGTCAGTTCCATGATTTTGAATAATATCTTAGTTAAACAGCTCTTTCATTTTAGCGATCAGCTTTTCCATCTGCTCCACAGAAATTGCAGGAAAGTTGGCGATGCGGACCTGTGTGTCTTTGTAAGAACTATAACCCGAGCCCACAGCCATGTCGAAAGGTTCGAGCTTTTTATTTACTTCAGCAGAAGAAAGTTTAGTGTTGGCTACGATCGTAGTGAGTGAACGAAGATTTACATCTTCTACTGCATAAGAAAAATTCTGGCTGCTGCCGATATAGTCGTACAGCATTTTTGCTTTCAATTCAGTCTCTTTGCGAATTGTTTCTACACCTTTTTTATTAAAATCTTCTACTACTTTGCTGAGCAAATAGATATTCCAAACATTCGGAGTTTCCGGAGTCTGGTTGTCTTTGCCTTTGCTAAGCAGCGAAGGAAGCGTATGATAGGTACCAATTGATTTTCCTTTTTTAAGAAGGCTCTCTGCTTTATCCATACAACGTTGGTTCACGATCCAAACGCCAAGTCCGGCAGGCAGACCGAAGCATTTTTGTACGGAGAAGAAAGTAGAATCGATTTTGCTGTAATCAAAAGCAGGAAAAGGAAGTCCGGACACAGCGTCTACAAAGATCAATGCTTCCTTGTTCTTTTCTCTGAATTTATTGATGTCGGTTATCGGCATGGATACGCCTGAACTTGTTTCGTTGTAGGTAAGACAAATGATCTCCGCTTCGGCAGGCACATTTATTTTATCAGGATAAAATCCTTTTCCGAAATCTGCCTTTTCTACAAAAGCTTTTTTACCAAGCTCGTTCGAGAATTCATAAAATCTTTTGGAGAAAGAACCATTCACGCAGTGAAAGCTGGTGCTCTCCACGCAGTTTTGAATGATACGCTCCCAGATCTCTGTAGCGGAAGAAAGAAAGAAAATATGATAGTCGGAAGGAACATTCAACAGTGTACGCAATCCGTCTGCGGCATTTTTATAGATCTCCTGAAATTGTTTTCCTCTATGAGAAATCACACCGATCTTCTCTTCCAGGGCGCTCTGTACGTGCTGTGGAACGGTAGGATATAATTCCGCCGGACCGACGGTGAAGTATAGTTTTTTGTTCATTGAATGATTATTAGTTACTGGTTATTAGTTACTGGTTATTAGTAATGAATAACTAATAACCAGTAACTAATAACTTAATACAAGATGCGGAATTTAATCGTGTTCTGAATATTCTTCAGCTCGTTAATCACGTCCTTATTGTACTTGGTATCGATGTCAGTGATCACATAGCCTACTTGCTCGTTGGTCTTCAGGTATTGGCCAAGGATGTTGATGTTGTGTTTGGCCAGTACGTTGTTGATCTGCGCAAGGATACCTGGTACGTTTTCATGCAGGTGCATCAGGCGGTGTGCACTCCCCAGGTCTGGCAATTGAATGTTCGGGAAGTTGACACTTTGGAAAGTGTTTCCGGAGTTTACGTATTCAAGAATTCTGTTTGGTACAAAATTACCAATGTTGAACTGAGCTTCTTCCGTACTTCCTCCGATGTGTGGAGTCAGGATCACGTTTGGAAGGCCGCGAAGTTCGTTGATAAATTCTTCTTTGTTGTTTTTCGGCTCGTAAGGGAATACGTCTACTGCAGCGCCCCATACTTTACCGCTCTTCAGAGCCGCCACCAGGGCAGGAATATCCACGACATGGCCGCGGGCAAGGTTGATGAAGATGACATTGTTTTTCATCATCTCAAACTCTTTGGCACCGATCAGGTTTTTATTCGTTGGTCTGCCGTCTACGTGAAGCGTGACTACATCAGCGATCGATAATAGTTCTTTCAAAGAGCTGCATTTGCGTGCATTTCCGAGTTGCAGTTTTTCTACCGTATCATAGTAGTAAACTTCCATTCCCAGCGCTTCTGCGATCACAGAAAGCTGAGCACCGATGTTACCGTATCCGACGATCCCTAATTTTTTGTGACGGATCTCAAAGCTATTGTTCGCAGATTTGTCCCACTTGCCTTTGTGCATCGCGTTACTTTTCTCGATTGTATTTCTCATCAGCATGATCATTTCACCGATCACCAATTCTACCACAGAACGAGTATTGCTGTATGGAGCGTTGAATACTGCGATACCTCTTTTCACAGCGCCTTTCAGATCGATCTGGTTTGTACCGATACAGAAAGCGCCGATCGAGATCAGGCGTTGTGCATTGTCGAGCACTTTTTGAGTAACCATTGTTTTAGAACGGATCCCAAGAATCGACACGTCTTTTATTTTCTGGCAAAGCTCTTCTTCTTCCATCGCACCGCTGTAGGTCTCGATGGTATAACCTTCTCCTTTGAATATTTTTACTGCTTCAGGATGGATATTTTCCAGTAGCAATACTTTAATCCTGTTTTTAGGATAAGAGATCACCATCGGAAGATTATTTTGATACAAGAATTCATCAAAGCTTGGCGCAATAAATTCTGCTTTTTCAAGCACCGCATTTCTGGAAACGTTTTCTGTGAATGCATAGAATTTATCTGCAAGTCCGGCTTCTTTGATTTCATAGTCGGTATATCCATCACCGATCACATATACTTCGCCGTTTAGTTTCAGTTTTTTCAACTGCTCGATCTTTCCTTTGTCGCGGGAAAGCACGTTGTTCTTGTCAAAGCCGATCAGGTTTCCCTGTGCATCGGTTTCGAATGTATTGGCGAAAATATTTTCTTTTTTAATACCGTACTCGATCACGATCGGCTCGATGAATTCGCGGAAGCCGCTGGATACGATCATTACATTGTCGGAAAATTCTTCAAAGAAATGGCGGTTTCTTTTGATGGATTCCGATACTTTATTTTTTAATTTTTCTACCAGTTGAGGCAAGTGTCTTTGATTGGCCTGGAGTAGGTCAATTCTTTTCTTAAGATTTTCGGAGAATGAGGATTTCCCTTCCATACCAGCATTGGTAAGGTCGATGATCTCTTGTAAAATTTTATTCTTGTCCGGATGATCCTTCAGCGCAATTTCGCCCAATTCATCCAGCGCTTCTACTTTCGTGAAAGTACTGTCAAAATCAATAATGAAATACTTGTTATTCTCCATTTTGCAACTTTTAAATGAGGCGCAAATTTAAGCAAGTTATCACGGATTTAAAAATGAGAGACCTTTAAGGATTTTCGATTTAAAATTATATTTTACTAATCATTCAATCCTCAAGGGTTTTTAATAAAAAATGTGGATAACTTCTGGATAATGAGTCAATAAACAGTGGATTTCATTATTTCAGCTCTTGTTTCAGTTTTTCAACTACCTGATAAACAGCTGGACATACATAAGTATTTTTCAACGTCAGATCAAGGATCTGGTACATCTTTTTTCTGTTGGTATGTGGATATTCGCGACAGGCATTAGGACGATTTTCATAGACTGAGCAATAATTATCCGGACCCAGGAACGGGCAAGGGGCATGGTTCAGTACATAGTCATTATCTTCATCGAGGTGTAAATATTGATCGATGAATTGCGAGGTTTTGATCTTAAAATGTTTGGCCAGCCGTTCTATGTCTCGCAGCGTGAAGATCGGGCTGGTGGTCTTGCAGCAGTTGGCGCATTGCAGGCAGTCGATGGTTTCGAAAGCTTCATCATGCAGGCGTTCAAATGTTTCGTCAAGATTTTTCGGCTTTGTCTTTTTGAGTTTGGCGAAAAGCTTTTTTGTTTCGGGTGCTGCGTTGCGCGCCAGGTTATTTATGTTTTGTAACGTTGGTTCCAGCATTTATGAAATAATCCGTTTTAATAAGAAACCATAAAACGCCACAAACTCTCTCAGCACAGCATACACATCACGTCCTTCAAAATAATCGGCATGTGCATCATAAACATTCTGTATACCTTCTGAATGGAGCATAGCGCGGCTTCTGGTGAGGTGAAAGAATTGAGACACTACAATTACCGAATGAAAATTATTTTCTCTTGCAATCGGTATATAATTGATCATTGTTTCGTGGGTAGTTTTGGCTTGCTCATCGGCGATGATGTCTTGAGCGGGAATTCCTTTGCTTACAAGATACTTTTTCATTTCTCTTGCTTCGTAATAACCTTCTTGCCCGAGTCCGCCGCTTACGATGATCTTAGAAGCGTATTTTTTCTGGTAAAGCTCGTAACCCTTGTCTACCCTGGCTTGCAAGCGATGGGAGAGGGTACCGTCTTTGTTTACAGTATTCCCAAGGATTAATATACAATCTGCCTTTTGCAGGTGATCGTTCAATCCATCGACAGTGATGACGATCGAATGAATAAGAACCCATAAAAAGAAAAGGAGTAAAAACATTCGTGTGAATTTAGTATTCATACGGTACGAATATAATGAATAAAACAGGATGTAAAACGAACAATAGTGAAGCAGCTAGAAGGTTTTTAAAACCTTACGAGTGTGGTTATCATAAACAAAAAAAACGTGGCGTTTTTCAACACCACGTTTTTTCTATGCTATGAAGAAAAATTATTTCTTTTCGTTCATTTTATCTTTCAGGTCAGAAAGTGCAGAGATGTCGCCAAGAGTAGATTTCTCTACTTCTTTGTTTACATCTTTCACAGATTTCTGTTTAGTGCCTGTAGAAGCTTTTTTCTCTTTTTTCTCGTCAGCAGAAGGAGCTTCATTCAATCTTGAATGCGTAAGAGAAATTTTTCTTTCGTCTTTAGAGAACTCAAGTACTCTGAAGTCTAGTGTTTCTCCTTGCTCTCCAAGCTTACCATCTTCTTTCACAAGATTTTTGGTAGCGCAGAATCCTTCGATACCGTATTGAAGCTCTACCATTACGCCTTTATCGTTTTTAGAAACGATGGTTCCTTTATGGATAGAACCTGGAGTAAAGATAGTTTCAAAAGTATTCCAAGGGTTTTCTTCCAGTTGTTTGTGTCCAAGAGCTAGTTTTCTGTTTTCAGCGTCAAGCTCAAGCACTACTACATCCAGTTTATCGCCTACTTTCACAAATTCAGAAGGATGTTTGATCTTCTTAGTCCAAGAAAGGTCAGACACGTGTACAAGACCGTCGATTCCTTCTTCCAGTTCGATGAAAAGACCGAAGTTGGTAAGGTTTCTTACTACGCCTGTGTGTTTAGTACCTACTGCATATTTAGAAAGCAGATCTTGTTTAGTCCAAGGATCTTCTGTCAGTTGTTTGATACCAAGAGACATTTTTCTTTCTTCTCTGTCGAGAGTCAATACTACTGCTTCCAGCTCGTCGCCAGCTTTCATGAAGTCTTGAGGATTTCTCAGGTGTTGAGACCAGCTCATTTCTGAAACGTGGATCAAACCTTCTACACCTGTTTGAAGTTCAAGGAACGCACCGTAGTCAGCTACGTTTACGATTTTACCTTTTACTTTAGAACCTACTACGATCTCCGCAGGAAGTGAATCCCAAGGATGAGGAGTAAGTTGTTTCATACCAAGAGAAATTCTCTTCTTCTCATCGTCGAAGTCAAGTACCACCACGTTAACCTTCTGGTCAAGTTTAAGCACTTCTTCCGGATGGTTGATCCTACCCCAAGAGATATCGGTGATGTGAAGAAGACCGTCTACGCCACCAAGGTCGATGAATACACCGAAGTTGGTCATGTTTTTGATCACACCTTCCAACACTTGACCTTTGTCGAGGTTGTTGAGAATTTCTGCTTTTTGTTTTTCGATGTCTTTTTCGATCAGTACTTTGTGAGATACTACCACGTTGTCGTTGGTATTGTTGATCTTCACAACTTTTACTTCCATTTTCTTACCCACGAAAATATCGAAATCGCGGATTGGTTTCACATCGATTTGTGAACCTGGAAGGAATGCCTCGATACCATAGATGTCTACGATCAGACCACCTTTAGTTCTTCTCTTCACGAAGCCATCAATGATAAGGTCTTTATCAAGTGCAGTTTGGATATTATCCCAAGCTTTTACAATTTTTGCTTTCTTTCTGGAAAGGATTAGTTGTCCGTTTTTATCTTCTTGATCTTCGATAAATACTTCTACTTCCTGACCAACTTTTAGTTCTTCTTCCTGGTCACGGAATTCAGAAAGTGCGATCAGACCATCCGATTTGAAACCGATGTTTACGATCACTTCTCTGTCGGTGATTCCTACGATCACACCGTTCAGAACTTTTTTCTCTTCAACTTCAGTTAATGTACCTTCGTACAGTTTCTCCAGTTGTTCTCTTTCTTTTGCTGAATAATTTCCGCCGAAACCTTTTTTGTCGGTAACTGAGGACCAGTCAAAATCATCTACTAGATTTGCCATAATATTGGATTTGCTCTTTATACATCAGCCTTAGAGCAGTCAGGCTGAAATTTTTGGTTTTAAAAACTTTCACACCTTGTGAAAGGGACTGCAAAGGTACAAAAAATCATAATAAGTTTAAAGTTAAAAGCTTAATGTTTAGAGTTCTTGCCTCAATTCATTGTGGATCTTTGAATATTCGTAAGTTGTTTATTGTTAACCATTTATCTGTATTTAGAAATTTAGAAGCTTATTATTTAAAACTTTTTACTAAACATATTAGTATTGTCAAAATATTTAGCATACCTTTGCTAAAGGAATTAACACTAAGAACTAAAAGCAAAGACATTGGTGATTAACAAGCAGAACCCGTAAGTTCTTGCTTCTCCTTATATAAAGCAAAATGGCAAATGTAAATCGTATGAAAAAGTCTACACATTACACAGCAGTGATTGGTATCTTTAAGGAAAGTTTCAGTAATTTTCCGCTCAATAAATTGAGAAGACTTTCCAAAGACGATCATTTGATCTACGAAGCAAGGGTCGCGGTCAAAGAATTGATCGAAGAGAAAGAAAACAACTATTCTGCTTAACCTTTATGACACTCATTAGCGAAAATATCAAATTTCTCCGTAAGCAACAGAGTCTCACCCAAGAGCAAATGTCGGAGCGGCTAGGAATCAAACGGTCCTTGTTGGGGGCTTATGAAGAGGGACGTGCAGAACCTAATCTTAATTGCCTTCTTCTAATTTCTAAGATATTTGAAATCCCAGTAGAGGCTTTGATCCAGGAAAAAATCTATGAAGGAAACAATCTTCAAAAAATAAAGAAAAAAGATATCGAAGGAAATAAGTTACGCGTGCTGGCTGTTACAGTCGATAAGGATGATAAAGAAAATATTCACCTGGTGCCACAGAAAGCGGCCGCCGGTTATATGAATGGATTTTCAGATCCTGAATATGTTTCCGAACTACCGAAATTCTATTTGCCTATTTTTACCAATGGCACATACCGGGCATTCGAGATCAAGGGAGATTCTATGTTACCATTACCCTCTGGCAGTATTGTGATCGGACAGTATGTAGAAAACTGGAAAAATATCAAAAATGATCAAACCTATATTCTGGTGACCAATAGCGAAGGTATCGTGTACAAAAGAGTATACAGTCATGTCAAAGAAAACGAAACCTTGCGCTTGGTTTCAGACAACAAGGTATACGATCCTTATGATGTAGATGTCAACGAGATCAATGAGATCTGGGAAGCCAAAGCTTATATTAGCACTGATTTTCCAAAAGCAGATATTTCATTGGAAAAATTATCTTCCATGGTTGTAAATCTTCAGCAAGAGCTTCAGAGTATCAAGAAAAAATAATTACCCGAAGAGCATTCATCTGCAATTAACTTTTATTAATCGTTATTGTTCTCTGTGTATTGTAATTAGGAGGAAAGTAGTTTCTATACAAAAAAAAATATTAATCAACTGATTATTTTTTAATTAAATTGTTAGTACCCAATAAATTCAGCTTATCTCAAGCTCTGGTAAGTATTAATACGTATTTTATATCAAACAATTTCTTTTTACCTTAGAGAGGATAAGAAGGATGAACCTTATATTTGAATAATATTTTTAGAAAATTTTTATCATGACAGACGATCGAATTAATAAAATACTCCAACGGTATTTTGATTTTTGTACCAACTTAATTAAGAGAATTCCACCAGAGACAATTGATGCAGATGCTTTGATGATGCAAGCTTTCGGATATAGGGATGAATTGGAAAGAGAAATTATCCAGAATGAAATTTCCTGCAAGCATAAAGCCATCAAAGAAATAGAGAAAGAGATCAATCAACTAAAATCAGCACTTGAAAATAAAAATTGAATTAGCCTTTAGAACAATTATCTTATTGATAATTAGCCTGATAAGTATCAATAGTTAAGAAATTGTATTTTGAGCGGCTTTCCGTATTTTTGTAGTACAAAGTCATTACAAAAATCCGGAAAGAGAGCGATATGAGTCAATATATTTTTTTAAAAGTAAAGGAAATAATCAAAGAAACGACAGACGCAATTACGATTGTTTTTAACAAACCAACAACCAATACATCTTATAAACCAGGGCAATTTCTCAGTTTTATTTTTGAAGTAGGAGGCGAAAAACTTAGAAGATCTTATTCTCTCTCTTCTTCTCCGTATACCGATGAACACTGGGCAGTGTCTGTAAAAAAAGTAAAAGGAGGGAAAATGTCTACTCACCTGGTGGACCATTTAAAAGTTGGAGATATTATTGAAACAATGGCTCCCGCAGGAATCTTCACCTATGAACCATCTCCAGTCAATAATGCAGACATTGTGCTAATTGGGGCGGGCAGCGGAATTACACCTTTGTTTTCTATATTGAATTCTGCATTATCCGTTGAAAAAGACAGCCGCGTATTTTTATTATATGCAAATCGAAACGAAGAATCTGTGATTCTGAAAAAAGCGATTGAAGCATTGGAGTTGAAATATACCGAACGATTCTTTTATACTCCTATTTACAGTCAGCCAATAGAAGACAAAGCACATATGTTGTCTGGCAGAATGGACCAGGATAAAGTGAAACAATTACTGGAAGGATTTAAAGTCATTGATTTCAGCAACGCACTATTTTTCGTATGCGGTCCGCAGGGAATGATGGATGAAAGTTTTCAGGCATTAGAACTTTTAAAAGTTCCGCAAGATCATATACGCAAAGAAAGTTTTGTTTCTTCATCTTCCGGAACAGAACAAAAAGTAATAGAAAATCCTGGAACTGGAGTTGTAGTAGGAATTCGCTACAACAAACATGAGTATAAAGTAAATGTAGCTCCAGGACAAACAATTCTGGAAGCAGCACTTAATCAGGATATCGACCTGCCTTATTCGTGTCAAAGTGGTATGTGTACCGCTTGCATGGGCCGATGTAAAAATGGCCAGATCAAAATGGATGACCCGGATGGCTTGTCTGAAAATGAGATCAAACAAGGTTATGTACTTACTTGTGTAGGCAGACCTCTGACTACAGATGTGTTAATCGAAATTGACTAACCTGGTCATCGCCATTAATAATTAATTACCAAGCACCAACAACATTATTGAGACGTGGAAGTAAAAAGAAAACCAAGAACCTTTCTTAACGAAGATTTTAAAGTTACTACCTGGGAAAACCTTAAGACTTTTTTTGAGGAATTAAAAAACAGAAAAATTTCTTCTAAAGAAGAACTTCGCAAATGGTTTCAGGATCGAAGCGAGCTCGAATCTATGCTCGAAGAAGATATGGCCTGGCGCTATATCCGCATGACAGGCGATACAGCCAATAAAGAATATACCGATGCTTTTAATTTTTTTGTATCGGAGATCCAACCTAATGTAGCTCCGTATTCCAATTCTCTTGATGAAAAAGCGCTGCGCAGCGTATTTCTGAAAGATATGCGCGAGCCGGGATATTCGATTGCGATACGTAATATTGAAAAAGAATTTAAAATTTTCAGAGAAAAAAATATTCCACTCTTCACCGAATTAGAACAGGAAGCTCATAAGTACGGTGCTATCTCCGGCGCTATGACCGTTGAGATCGATGGCAAGGAACTTACAATGCAACAAGCCTCTGATTTTTTGCAATCTACCGAAAGAGAAAAACGCGAGAATGCCTACAAAAAAATATCTGAGCGCAGGTATAAGGATAAAGATAAATTCGATGATCTATATACCAAACTAATCCATCTTAGAAACAAAGCAGCGCTCAATGCGGATTATACCAATTACCGCGATTATATGTTTGTGGCAATGGGTAGATTTGATTATAAGCCTGAAGACTGCTTTAGTTTCCACGAAGCGGTAGCTTCAGAAGTGGTACCAGTAGTAAACGATCTGGCAAAAGACCGTAAAAAGCAATTGAAACTGGATCAACTAAAACCATGGGACCTCAGCGTAAACTACTTTGGAAAAAATCCGCTGAAACCTTTTGAAACTTCTGCCGAACTGCTTGATAAAACTATTCAATGTTTTACTAAAATAGATCCATACCTGGGCGATTGCATTCGTACTATGAAAACGATGGGACACCTGGATCTTGAATCAAGGAAAGGAAAAGCACCGGGAGGTTACAACTACCCGCTCGATGAAATTGGTGTACCATTTATCTTTATGAATGCTACTACTACACTGCGTGATCTTGTTACCATGGTACACGAGGGAGGCCATGCTTTTCATTCCTTCCTTGCCAAAGATCTTGAGTTAAATGTTTTCAAACATCCACCTTCCGAAGTAGCCGAACTTGCTTCTATGTCCATGGAGTTGATCAGTATGGAGTATTGGGATATTTTCTTTAAAGACAAAAAAGAATTGGCTCGTGCCAAACGTGAACATCTTGAAGGAATTATTCAAACCCTTCCATGGGTAGCTACGATCGACCGCTTCCAACACTGGATCTATGAGAATCCTGCGCATTCGGTAGAAGAGCGTAAGAAAAAATGGAACGAGGTATATAGTATGTTTGCAAACGATATAACCGATTGGACAGGACAGGAGAAATACAGAAACTTCCTGTGGCAAAAACAACTACACTTGTTTGAAGTTCCATTTTACTATATTGAATACGGTATCGCTCAATTAGGGGCGATCGCAGTTTGGAAAAATTATAAAGAAAATCCGAAGAAAGGATTTGAGCAATATGTCAATGCGCTCAAACTTGGCTATACGAAGCCAATCCGTGAGATCTATCAAACGGCAGGAATTAAGTTTGATTTCTCTGCTCCATACATTCGCGAACTAATCAGTTTTGTGAAGAAGGAGATGGCGGCCACAGGATTATAATTTACAATATATAACAAGAGCAACAGCATACAGTAAAAATCTGTATACTGTTGCTCTTGCTCTTTACTGATAAAACGTAGGCGCTCGCTTGTTCAGCTTCAGCTGCTGCAACATAGACGATTTAGCATTGATCGTAAACAGGAAGGTACGATACGTTCCGAAAGGAGATAAAGTCATCATCATCTGCCAGCAATGCAAGTCGCGGGAGATAGTGAAGTTGGAATAGGTGATCGATTTGTCCTTGAAGTTATAACCGGTGCTATACACTACTTTCCATTTAGGAGTAAGGCTTACGTCTCCACTCGCGGTTACAGCTTCATTGGTTACGGGATCGTTTAAGCCCAGGTGTGTATAGTTGTAGGTAAAACTCAACATGAGGCTCCAGGGAACGTTGAAGTCAAGATATTGTTCCGGGTGGGCACGGATGTATTCCAATTCGGCCTGCATTTTCGGATCGGTAAATTTTGGATCTTCCTTCTTCTTTTTCTTCGGAGCAAAACGAGTTCCGACCGTAAAATTCATGGTAGACATCTGGGCTAATTTACCATTATAGTCAAGAAGGTATTGATTGATCTGGCGCTCGTGGTACAAATATTTTTTACCTCGGAAATAGCCGATACTATCAACATAATGCCGGTATGGATCGAAGGTTGAACTGAAGTTGATGTCAAAGATAAACAATTTGGTACGTGCCCCGAGCGTTACGTTTTTCATTTTGAGAGAGTCGGCTGCGAAGTTATAGCCGCCCGCTAATGACAGGTTATCCAGAAGATTTATCTTTTTATATTTATTTCCCGTGGTATCTTTTTTACTGGCGCGGACTTTTGCTTCAAGAATGTTACTAAGCGTAAAATCCAACGCTTCCTGTTTGAATTGTGGAGTACTATTGTTCGGGTATTTTGTATATCGCCTCGTGTTACCCTCTTTGTCTACATCGCCCTGTACCGCTACGTAACCGCCGACAGGGATCTTAGAAAAATCGGGTGCATAGGTCATCCGTATAGAAGGGTTGGCTGTATGGCGAATTCCTTTGATCAATCCATTGCCTTTGAAAATTTTTGTACCGTAGATCCTGGTATTAAATTCTATCGAAGTGTTCATGTTATAAGTTGCATAGAAACCATTGGTGGTATCGATCATCTTAGAAGTTTTGGTGATAGAATCGTATTGGTAAGTGAATTTTTTGCCGTACAGGTTAAAGAAATTATTGAACGAAGGGTTGACGTTTAAGGCTTTGAAAATTTTAAACGTAGAACTCACAGAAGCGGTGTGTGTAGAGGCCCAGCGCGAGTTTGGGAGAATGTATTTGTTCAGGTTATTCTGATTTACCTGAAGCGTGGAATCCTGCAATGTCTTGGAGAGCGTATCGTAAAATTTCTGTTGGTTGGTAAGATCGTATGTGAAGTTGCCCTGATAGTTCACAAATATTTTTTCATACCAACGATTGCCATTGCCATATTTTCTTTTCAATGGATTGATCCTGTTCATCGTCAGTGAAACCGCCGGAAGCGTCATACTATAGATCGCGCTAGACTTGTTGGTGGCAGTAGACTGATAATTGTTCTGGCTACCTCTCATACTAATACTTGTACTGAAAGGGCTTCTGCCGAACACACGGTTATACGTGATGGAGGAGTTGCTTACGTTGTTGTTACGGCTCGTAGTGTAATTCAGTGCTTTGTCGTATTTACTTGAAGTAAGGTTTACGCTGGCAGTAAATGTTCCGTTTCTTTTGGCAGTAGTAGAATGTTGCCAGGCGAGGCGAAATTGCTGTGGTACAGAAACAGTATTATTATCAAATCCATCTCTCAGTTTACTACCCGCCAAATCAAATGTGCCCCGGTATTTATAACGTTTGATGTATGTACCGTCTACGTTGAGTAGCCAGCTGCCGTTGGCATAGATATCGCCGATCACTTTGACCCCGATGTTATCGTTCACCGCCCAGTAGTAGCCGCCTTGAGAGAGGTACAATCCTCTGCTCTGGTTTTCACCAAAGGAAGGAAAAATGATCCCGGATTTATTTCTGTCTGTGATAGGGAAGAAGCCCATCCAAAAACCGATCGGTGTTTGAATATCTTCGATCACAATATTGAATGGTCCACTTACTGCTTTGTCTTCCGGAATTACTTTCAGCTTTCTTGTTTTGATATAAAAGTGAGGATGTTTTTGATCGCACGTGGTGTAGATACCATTTTTCAGGTAGATCGCGTCTTCTGTACGTTTGGCGGTATCTCCGTGAAGATATCCTTCCCCTTGTTTGGTGATGATTCCATGAATGATCCCTTTTTTGGATTTCATATTGTAGCGCATGGAGTCGGTCACGTACATGTCCTGGCCTTGCTTCCATACAGGGTATCCAAGATATTTCCCGGTGGTATCAGGTTTTCCTCTTGCGGTGATAATATTTTTTTCCCATTCTATTTCTATCTGTTCGGCATCCAGTTGCATATCCTGGTATTTGATCTGTGCCTTTCCGTAGAGATAAGCTTTTTTCTGTTTCACATCCATCATGATGGAATCTTCGGCGTGGTAGTAGATGGTAGTTTCAATATCACCTTTTTCCATAGGTGGGATTTTAAGACTGTCCATGCCTTCCACATTGTCGGGTTTAGGCAGCGTATCGCCTTTTGCCAACGCGCTGTCTGCGGCAATGATCTCAAGTGCTACACTGTCTTTCGGCTGTCGGCTGAGAGAGTCTATGATAGAATTCTGTGCTAAAACATTCAGCGAAGATAGACACAACCCCAGCAAGAGACCGATGGTGAAAATATATGATCGTTTCTTCAGAATTATAATTTTTTTTAGCAATTTGGGGGCAAATTTATGGTATTAAGTTTTAAAATGGTATAAAACCAACATTAAACTTTCAATTTAATTTTAGAATCTGTGTTTAGAGGCATTTAAAACAATAATCTATACCAAAAACTTCAAACGAAATGAAGCGTTTTTACGTAGTAGGCATCCTTTCTGCAATTATTGTGCTAAGTTCCTTTACAGGACTGGAGGTAAAAAAGTACCAAATCAAAACAGTAGTGATCGACGCTGGTCATGGTGGTAAAGATCCTGGTTGTCATGGTAAAGCAAGTCACGAATCGGATGTAACGCTGAAAGTGGCGCTCGAACTGGGAAGGATCATCAAGGAAAATTGTCCTGAAGTAAAGGTAGTATACACCCGCACTACCGACAAATTTGTAGAACTATACGACCGCGCTGCCATTGCCAACAAGCAGAACGCCGATCTTTTTATTTCCATTCATTGCAATTCAGGGCCTAAGACTGCTTCTGGCACCGAAACTTTTACTATGGGCTTGCATACAAGCGACGAAAACCTCGAAGTAGCCAAGCGCGAAAATTCAGTGATCCTCAAAGAAGATAATTATCAGCAGAAATACGACGGTTATGATCCTAACTCGCCCATGGCGCATATCCTCATGGCCAATTACCAAAAGGCATTCATGGAGAATAGTATCAGCTTTGCCGGTAAGATCGAAAAACAATTTAAAACAAAATTGAAAAAAAACAGCCGCGGCGTAAAGCAAGCAGGATTGCTGGTACTGTGGAAAACTTATATGCCTTCCGTATTGGTAGAAATAGGCTTTCTAACTAACTCTACGGAAGAAAAATACATGAGCAATAAAACCAATCGTGTATACATTGCTTCCTGTGTCTATAGGGCTTTCAAGGAGTATAAGAAAGAAGTGGAAACGGAAAATTAAAGGTTGAAAAGGATTAAATTCCAAAATCCAAAAAACTAATTCCAAACACTGTCTTCGTTGGTATTTTAATAGATACTTAAAAGTTTAAAACATTATTATTATCTTTAAAATTGAAAAATTTGCAACACGTGAAAATATCCAAAGAAGTTAAAATAGGCATCATGGCACTGGTCTCGGGTGTAGTACTTTACCTGGGATTTAATTTTTTGAAAGGAACAGATTTCTTTTCACCTATTAAAACTTATTATGTTTTTTACAACGATATAGATGGTCTTACAGTATCCAATCCTGTGGTCATCAATGGCTTTAGCGTAGGTCGTGTAAACGACATCGTACTTGATCAGGAACACAACAACCGCATAAAAGTAGAATTGCAGATCGATAAAGAAATTGTACTCGGAGATTCTACGCAAGCATTTCTTTCAAGTGTAGATCTGCTGGGCGGGAAAAGCATTGTACTCAAGCTGGGAAGAAATTCTAGGATATACGAAAGCGGCGATACACTCGCAGGAAGCAAAGAAAAAGGATTCATCCAGGTCTTGGGCGATAAAGCTACTCCGGTAATTTCCAACCTTGATTCTACGATTTTGAAAATAAATGCAATCCTGGGAGACGAGACAAACAGCAATGTGAAGAAGCTGCTCAACAACTTGGTGGTAGCTTCCGAAAGCTTGAAACAATTGATGGCGGAGAACAAACAAAACATCAAAGGCATTACAGGAAATTTAAATACCCTTTCAGCTTCTTTGGTGGAAACAGAAAAGAGCCTGAAACCAATCCTTGCAAAATTCAATACACTAGCAGATTCATTGAATGATCTGGAATTGAAACGTGTAGTAAATAACGCCAACACAGCCATGGCTAATCTTTCCGTGATCACCGAAAAGATCAACAAAGGAGATGGCTCGCTGGGCGCATTGATCAACGATAAGAAAACCGTTGAAAATCTTAACAGGACTATGAGCAGCATTGATGCACTTGTAATCGATCTTCAGAAACATCCTAAAAATTATTTGTCCCCGCTAGGCAGAAGCGCGAAAAAGATCAGGAAGGATTTGGAGCGGGATAGTTTGCAAGGTAAATGATGGATTCCTGATACCGGATTCCAGATAAATTTTGCTACCTTAAAAATGCGATGTCTACTTTGCGCGAGATTTCTTTGAAGGCCAATTCTTTTTGTCGGGTATCTGGCATCCGTTTCTAATGAGATCGATTTTTATAAAATTTCCCCTTTATGAAAATATACACCAAAACAGGAGACCTCGGACAAACCTCATTATACGGAGGCAAGCGTGTTTCCAAATCCGATATTCGCATTGAATCCTATGGCACCATAGATGAGCTCAACTCTTACCTGGGCTTGCTCGGTGATCTTGAAGTGAACAAAGTAAGGAAAGCGCTTCTGAAAGAAATACAAGATCGTTTGTTTACGATTGGTTCTTTGCTTGCTTCCGATCCGGAAAAAACATCGCTGAAAAAACCTGATCTACTGGAGTCGGATATAGAATTACTTGAAAAGGAGATCGACCAGATGCAAGAACAACTCCCACCTATGCGTTCATTTATATTGCCGGGAGGACATCAGCATGTATCCTTCTGCCATCTGGCACGTACCGTTTGCCGCCGGGCGGAGCGCCTTGTAGTATTGCTTTCAGAGACAGAAGCTGTAGAAGGATTAATCATTATGTACCTCAATCGCCTTTCTGATTTTTTGTTTGTGCTTTCACGTAAAATGTGCCTGGAGCTGGGAGTGGAGGAGGTACCGTGGAAGCCACGTTATTAAGTTATGAATTATGAGTTATGAATGTTGAATTATTAAGTCATCATTCATAAGTATTGAAGTTCTCTACTCACTACTTATGACTAAACTCACAATTCATAACTCATAATTCATAACTTATTAATATCTTTACTTAAATAAATTAAGACAGAAAAATGACCACAGAACAATACAAAGATTTAAAGAGCCGTGTAGAGGCGCTGAGGAGGTATCTTTGACTACGATGGGAAGATAGCACTCATCGAAGAAGAACAAAAGAAAACAACCGAAGCAGATTTTTGGAATAATCCAAAGCAAGCAGAAGCCATTCTCAAAAATATCAAATCGCAAAAAATATGGACCGACAGCTACGATCATTGCGCCCAGCTGTTCAACGATTTTGATACACTCTATGAATTTTACCAGGCCGGCGATGTTTCCGAACAGGAAATTGAAACAGAATTCAAAAAAACAACCGAAGCAGTAGAAGCATTGGAATTTAAAAAAATGCTTTCCAACGAGGAAGATATCCTCAGTGCCATGCTGGAGATCAATCCTGGCGCGGGTGGTACGGAGAGCAACGATTGGGCGGGTATGCTCATGCGTATGTATATTCTCTGGGCAGAGAAAAATGGTTTTTCTGTAAGAGAAGTAAACTACCAGGCAGGTGAAGTAGCAGGAGTAAAATCCGTGACGCTGGAGATTGAAGGTGACTTCGCTTATGGATATCTCAAGTCAGAAATTGGAGTGCACCGTCTTGTGCGAGTCTCACCTTTTGACTCGGGAGGAAGAAGACATACTTCTTTTGCTTCTGTGTTTGCTTACCCTGTAGTAGACGACACGATCGAAATTGAAGTGAATCCTGCGGATATAGAATGGGATACATTCCGCTCAGGTGGGGCAGGGGGACAGAACGTAAACAAGGTGGAGACCGCGGTACGCCTGCACCACAAGCCTTCCGGGCTCATCATCGAATGTCAACAGGAACGCTCGCAATTGATGAACAAAGAAAAAGCGATCAAGATGTTGAAGTCGCGTTTGTACCAGATTGAGATCGATAAAAAGAACGAGGCGCGCGCAGTGGTGGAAAGCACTAAAAAGAAAATAGATTTCGGTTCACAGATCCGCAACTATGTTTTGCATCCATACAAACTCGTAAAAGACCTGCGCACCGGCATAGAACGCTCGGACCCGCAGAATGTGCTGGATGGAGATCTTAACGAATATATTAAGGCTTATTTGATGGAAGCGTAGGTTTTTTTTAGTTATGAATTATGAATTATGAATTATGAATTATGAATTATGAATTATGAATTATGAATTATGAATTATGAATTATGAATTATGAATAAATTTATCAGACTTTATTCATTTTTATAGGATAATAAAAAAATCCCCGATAAAACTACCGGGGATTTTTTTGCTAGTAACAAATGCAGCGAGCAACTAATATCTTCTCACTCATAACTCAACATTCATAATTCATAACTCATAATTTCATAACTCATAATTTCTAAATGTACATTTCCGCCTGCTGCTCTTTCACGCGCTCGCTTTCCACGTACTCTTCATAACTCATATTTTTATCGATGATGCCTTTAGGGGTGATCTCAATAATACGGTTGGCAATGGTATTGATGAATTCGTAATCGTGCGAATAGAATAACACAGTACCTTGGAAATCCTTAATACCATTGTTCAGCGCGGTGATCGATTCGAGGTCCAGGTGGTTGGTAGGATCGTCGAATACCAGTGCATTGGCGCCGCTCATCATCATTTTAGAAAGCATACAACGTACTTTCTCTCCTCCTGATAATACGGTACTTTTTTTCAATGACTCTTCCCCGGAGAATAGCATTCTACCTAAGAATCCACGGATGAAGCTTTCGTCTTTTTCTTCTGAATACTGGCGCAGCCAATCAACCAGGTTGAGTTCGCCGTTGTTGAAAAATTTAGAGTTCTCTCTTGGAAAATAAGAGTTCGTGATTGTCACGCCCCATTTGTAATCGCCTTTATCCTGCTTCTGATCGCCCATGATCACATCAAAGAATGTAGAGATAGCCAAAGGTTCTTTGCTTAAGAAAGCGATCTTATCGTTTTTATTTACGGTAAACGTGACGTTCTTAAACATCTCCACACCTTCGCGGGTAGCGGCCAGGTTTTCGATCGACAAGATCTGATCGCCGGCCTCGCGGTTGGCTTTGAACATAATGGCAGGATATTTTCTTGAAGAAGGTTTAATATCTTCGACAGTAAGCTTCTCAAGCAATTTGGCGCGGGAAGTAGCTTGTTTGGATTTGGAAGCATTGGCGCTAAAGCGGCGGATGAATTCCTGAAGCTCGGCGCGTTTATCTTCTATTTTCTTGTTGGAATCGCTGCGCTGCTTAAGCGCCAATTGACTGGAGTGGTACCAGAAACTATAGTTACCAGCAAACAATTGCAATTTGCCAAAATCAATGTCGGCGATATGGGTACAAACTTCGTCGAGGAAGTGACGATCGTGGGAAACTACGATCACGGTGTTTTTAAAATCTGCCAGGAAGTTTTCCAACCAGCGTACAGAATCGATGTCAAGGTTGTTGGTAGGCTCGTCAAGCAGCAGGATGTCTGGGTTTCCAAACAAAGCCTGCGCAAGCAATACACGTACCTTCTCGCTTGGGTCAAGCTCTTTCATCAAAAGAAAATGCTTGTCTTCTTTTACTCCTAAACCGCTAAGCAATTCTGCTGCTTCTGATTCGGCATTCCATCCGTTCATTTCAGCAAATTCCGATTCGAGCTCAGAAGCTCTTACACCGTCGGCGTCAGAGAAGTCGGGCTTCATATAGATGGCATCTTTTTCCTGCATTACCTGGAACAGTTTTTTATGTCCCATGATCACTGTTTGCAGTACTTGTACCTCGTCAAACTCAAATTGATTTTGTTTCAATACCGCCAGACGTTCGCCTGGAGTAATGTTTACCCTACCGGTGGTAGGATCGATATCTCCGGAGAGAATTTTTATAAAAGTAGATTTGCCGGCGCCGTTGGCACCGATCAGCCCGTAGCAATTGCCAGGGTTGAATTTTACATTTACGTCTTCAAAAAGGACCCTCTTACCATATCGAAGGGAAATATTGTCAGCACTGATCATATGTTCTGGATTAAAGTGCAAAATTACGCTTTTCCGTGCTGGAAACAAAAAGAGAAAGAGGGTATCGCGTATTATTGAAAAAAATACTATAAAAAGTTATGAATGTTGAGTTATGAATATGAGTTAAGGTATTGGTAGATTTTTAATTATTCATAATTCAACATTACATAACATATTTACAACGGTTGCGGTCTGTAAAACTGTAACTTCCCTTTTTTCACATCATCCAGGTCCCACTCGTTGATCACGATCTTTTTGAGGTTATTGAAGTTTTGTTCGGCTACTTTGATTTTACCTTCCGTACCTACAGAATAAACAATTGCCGTATGTTTCGCCATCGTAATCCTGGAAATGGAATTGCCACTGCGTGTTTCAATCGTCACATCGGAAAGCTGTATCACATCTCCCGGAAGGATCGTATCTTTTTTATAGTTATAAGGTTTACCAAAGGTAGTAGGAAAGGTCCATTTGGCATGTGCGTGGGTAAGCGCTTCATTGGCCAGGTCCCAGCATTCGCCGGCGCCTACTTTTTTGCCGAGTACGGAGTTTACATATTCCAATACTTTTTCATTGGTGGGAGGGAGGGTTGCTTTTTTATAAAAAACAAACGAAAACAATAAGCTGCTAAATGCAAGGAGGATAAACGATTTCATAGTTTTTTTGAATTATTAACATAATGAATGAAGCAAAGTTCAGACCAAGTATAGGAATTTAGACCTTGATTTCCCGGATGGATGAACAGATACTGATTTCAAAAATCATATTTATTCTTGAATCCTGGAAATCAATGTTCAGACAAATTACCCAGCATTGATAACTTATTAAATTAATACTTCCCAATTTTATTATTTAAGACAATAATGTATCTTTAAATACTTAAAATAATACCAGCCATGAATTTCCATTTTAAGACAATCGCCTTTTTAGGCCTCTCTCTTCTTGCTCCATTATTAGGACAAGCGCAAACAGTGATTCATTCTTATCCATTTAACGGGAATGCCAACGACGCAGTGGGAACCGATAATGGTACCACCAGTAGCGTAACGCTTACGCAAGACCGTTTAGGAAATGCCAATTCGGCTTATCATTTCTCAGGCTCTCCTTCAAGAATAACACTTGATAGCCATATTGATTTCGGACAAGACAACTTTACTGTTTCGGCCTGGTTCAAAACTTCCAGTACAGACGATTCGCGAGGGATCCATATCTTTTCCAATGGAGGCGCTTATTATGGCAACGGTATTCAGATGGGATTAAACTATCCCGGTTATTCTCAAAAAGTATTTTTCTTAATGGGTGGCGGAGGTACGCAAGGTGCGTCGGCTCAAATCATCACTACGGCTAGTTTTGCAGATGGACAGTGGCATCACTATTTTGTAAAAGTAAATAGAGTAGAAAGAATTATCCAATTGTTCGTAGACGATGTGCAACGGGATATCACACAAGTATCCGGATCCGGCGGGACGATCGTGGGAAAAGATCTGGATATAAGTTGTCTGAATTCTCTTTCCGGTTCTTCGATCACGGATAATGTGATTGGTGATTATAGTTACGGATACCATACCTTCATTGGCGACCTGGATGATCTGGAATTTTCTACCTTCTCTTCTTCTACTACCACTACAAGTTGCGCCGCTTCGGCTACCTATTTGTTTGAAGGAAATGCGGACGATGCTGCCGGAACCAATAATGGTACAGTAAACGGCGCTACGCTTACGCAAGATCGTTTTGGCAATACCAATGCTGCTTATCATTTCACAGGTACGGACCCTTCAAGAATTACACTTGCCATCACCTTGACTTCGGCACACAAAGCTTTACAGTATCTGCCTGGTTCAAAACCAGCAGCACAGACGATTATCGCGGCATCCATATTTTCTCCAATGGCGGAGCATATTATGGAAATGGATTTCAACTGGGATTAAATTATCCAGGCTATTCTGAAAAATTATTTTTCCTATTGGCAGGAGGAGGGACATTGGCTTCTTCTGCTGAAATTACTACTATCAACAGTTTTACCGATGGTGCCTGGCATTTCGTAGTAGCAAGAGTAGATCGTGATGCCGCGTTGATCCAGCTCTTTGTGGACAATGTACAACAGGATATCCAACAGGTAACAAATTCAGGAGGTGTGATCAATGGTAAAGATTTACAAATAGGCTGTCTGACCAGCTTGTCAGGTTCTTCCATTACTGATAACGTGATCGGTGATTATAGTTATGGTTACCATACTTTCATCGGCGACATCGATGAGCTAAAGTTTTTCGGATGCGCGCTTACTGACCAGGCTATTGCAGATCTATATGTGCTCACGAATAGTGTTGAAACGGTGGTACTTTCTTCTTCTTCTTCCGATCAGTTTATCCTTTTTCCAAATCCGGCAGAATCAAGAGAATCGGTGACTATCTCAACTACTCGTTCCATTCAATCCATCGAACTTTCCGATGCGCAGGGTAAAAAGATGTGGGAACAAACCTTAAATGATGATCGTAAATTCACACTTCCCGCTCTTGAGTCCGGAATGTATTTTGTAAAAGTTATTACAGAACAAGGCTCTTCAGTGCAAAAGCTCATTGCAAAATAATTTTCATGAAATTATAAATGTTGAGTTATGAATTATATGCTCATAACTCAACATTCATAACTTATAATTTCTCCTTCTTCTATTTTTGAATTCTTAACTCAGAATCTATGATCGTTTTCCCATTCAGCTGGTAGCTGAATAAATATTCCTGGTATTCAGATTTGGGATGATAAGGAAAACAATCATTACAGGCTCTTTTTGCGGTGGTAAAATTATCGAGATAAAATTCTTCTCCGGTAGCGGGTAATCTTAGTTTGTAATTATGTTGCAAATCTGCGATACATGAGGCTACGACGGTATCATTTTCCCAGCTTGCCATACTGCTATCAGTATAGTTGGTGTAATTGGAGTTTGGATCGTAAGTAAAGACGATCACGGTATCGGCATCTGCTTGCGTGAAGCTACAGAAATAAACATCATAATTAGGTGAAGCACATTTTTTCTTTGTACAGCAGGAATTAATTACCAATAAACAAAACAAGCTGATTAGGACCAACCTTATATTTTTTCTCATGATAGCAGCAGAAAATTATGAAATGTTGAGTTGTCTAAAGTTACAAATAATCATTATTTATACTGCATAACTCAACATTCATAACATAGAATTAAAATCGGATATAAGGTCTCTGCGCTCCAAACGGTGAGAACGGCCATGGGAGTGAGCTTAGGATGATCAGCAAACCAATAGTGTACCATACCGCCATCGTTTTAAATTTTTCACGGTCAGTAGTTTTTCTTTTCGCTTTCGCGGACCCGATCGTAATGACGATCACTGCAACCAGCATCATCAGCGAATGTTCCATTCCAAAAAAACGTAGCTCACGTTCGTGTACCGCTTCGCTGAAATGGTGTAAAAAATAATCTACGATCGGACTGATGAAATACAAGCTGATCCCTAATAATAATTGGATATGAACAATCGTAGCAGTAAGATGACGCAACAAGTCATCAGACTTTGTAAACACTCCACTCCTGGAAGCCTCGCTAAACCCTCGGTAGATGGAGTATAGCAAGCTAATTAATACAAACCAGCGAAAGAGGGAATGGAGGGAGAGGAGGAAGGAATACATAGGGTAGGTTTATTTAAACGGATACCAGGAAGTATCAATTATGAATTAAAATCATTTCAACTATCTGGTATCCGGTATCTATTGTTAAGCCGAAAACGAAAAGCTCTTCGCGCGTGCTACTAATCCATTTTTAAATTTTGGATTAATCTTCGTGCTTTTTATGATCAGGTCTACGCGGTAGTTTTGAAGTTGAGTAAAAAGCGAATTCTGATCTGCACGGTTGATCGCAGCAATGTCGGCATCGGTGATCAGTCCGGTGCAAGGAATTTTTAAAATACTCTGTACCGCTTTTACCGAAGTATTGATGCCGGAGTTGAATCCGAAGTCCATTGTCATTTCTGCTACGGACTGGTTGTTCACGGCATCCATTTTTATTTTGTCCCAATATTTTTGTTTGCTTAACCCCAATGCCAGTTTGTAAAGATCCTGGTCAGGAATGATAGCGTTGTAATTTGGTTCGCCATTTTTAGCGATGTAAGCATCGATCAGTTTCCATCCTGGCCAGTCCAGGTTATAATTGCGTGCTATGCCGCAATAAGTTTCCCCGCCGCTGTCACCCATTTTTGCTGCATAAGCTGCGCTTGCGTAGCCGCCTTCGTACTTCAGGAGTTTAGGATAATAAATACTGAAATTTGCCATAATTGTTTTTATTTAGGTTTATTAGAAAGTGATGTGTACAAAATCAAGAATAGTTAAACTTACTAATTTTTTTTAAAAAATGAATTCTTCCGAATGACGTTTTTTATTCTTTCTAAAAAGGTAAGCAATCCGACAAAAAAATAGCTTCATATATAGGTAGATTTATATCATCATTAAAGCCAACTAAAAATAAGTGCGTATGAAACCTACAGGAAAACTTTTCTTTTTTATACTATGTTTATGTACTACCTTGTCTTGCGCACAAGACAACAAGGGAACGAAAATATCTCAGAATTCTAATACAAAAAAATCCAATACAAATTTTACTCTTATGAGCGATCCGATCAAAGTGAACGAAGAAGAACTAAAGAAAAAATTGACACCTGAGCAATACCATATCTGTCGTGAGAAAGGAACAGAGCGGGCTTTCACGGGGAAATATTATAATACAAAAGACAAAGGGATCTATAAATGTGTAGTGTGCGGTGCGCCACTATTTAGCTCGGATACCAAATTCGATTCCGGTACAGGATGGCCAAGCTTTTATGCACCGGTAGATTCTACGATCGTAGCGGAACATCTTGATAAAAGTTATGGTATGCTCCGTACAGAAGTTACTTGTTCACGTTGTGGCTCTCACCTCGGACATATGTTTAACGATGGTCCTAAACCTACAGGGTTGCGTTATTGCATTAATTCGGCCTCGTTGGATTTGGAGAAGAAATAAGAAGTTATGAATGTTGAGTTATGAATTATGAGTGAAAGCCAATTCATAACTCATAACTCAACATCCATAATTAACCCAAGAACAACCCATCCTGACGATCCTTCAATTGCACACCGGAGATTTTTCTTGTTTTCATTTCTGTAAGAAGGTAAAAAAGTTTTTCGGCAGCAAAATAATAGGAGAGTCCTTCCGGACGGATATTGGAGACACAATTTCTGCGTTCGTCAGTTAATCCTGGTTCGGGACGATAGGTAAGATAAGCGCCCATACTGTCGGGAGATGTCAGGCCCGGGCGTTCGCCGATAAACATTACTACTAGTTCTGCACCTGCCAGATTTCCTGCTTCGTCGGAAAGTGCTACACGTGCCTGCTCCGCTACCAATACCGGAGCGAGCGACCAGTTTAATTTTTTTAACTTCGAATATAAGATCCGGATCACTTCCACTGCGTGTTGATTAACAGCATTCGCCGAAAGCCCGTCGGCAATGATCAGGCAGAGATCGTAATTGCTTTTGAGTTGACTAAGTTTTTCTTTTGAAGCAGTAGAAAGTTTTTTTCCTGTAGTAGGGTTTTTCAAATATTCATCACGCGAACTGGATGTGCTTTCTATTTCTAAATAATCAAAATTATTTTGGCGCAGTTGTGTAATGATCTTTTCTTTATCCAATCCGGAGTAAACAGCATCGCGTGCCTGCGCATGCGCGAGGCGAAAGGAGAGCAGCTCCTGCGTAGGAATGCTCACGCCGGCATGTCCCAGGGCAATACGTGCAGCTGTAAGCTTGCGAAGAAATTCCCATGAATCGGGATCGGCAGTGTTATGCTCCAACGACATAATCCAGTAGTTTTTGAGATGCTTCGGTTTTATTGACCAGGTTCATTTGCTTGTCTATAATTCCCATCTTCAGCAGCCAGCCTTCAAATTCCGGCGCTGGTTTTAGGCCAAGCAATTTTCGCACATACAAAGCATCGTGAAAGGAAGTGCTTTGGTAATTGAGCATGATATCATCGGCTCCGGGCACGCCCATGATATAGGTGCATCCGGCGGTGGCCAGTAGTGTAAGTAGATTGTCCATATCATCCTGGTCGGCTTCGGCGTGGTTGGTATAGCAGACATCGCAACCCATGGGAAGTCCCAGTAGCTTGCCGCAGAAATGATCTTCTAATCCTGCGCGGATAATTTGTTTCCCATCGTAAAGATATTCGGGGCCGATAAATCCTACTACTGTATTGACCAGCAAAGGGTCAAATGCCCGTGCCACTGCGTAAGCTCTTGCTTCCAGCGTTTGCTGATCAGTGCCATGATGCGCATTGGCGGAGAGCGCGCTTCCCTGGCCGGTTTCGAAGTACATAAGATTTTTACCTACCGTTCCTCTCTTCAATTGCAAAGCAGCGTCTTGTCCTTCGCGCAATGTTTTCAAAGAAATCCCAAAGCTTTTATTCAGCGCCTCTGTACCGCCGATCGATTGAAAGACCAGGTCTACTGGGGCTCCCAGGCGAATGGCTTCGATAGTATTGGTAATATGACTAAGCACGCAGGATTGCACAGGGATCGAATATTTTTGCCGTACCTGATCGATCAGTTCCAAAATGCGTATCGTAGCAGGTACGCTATCGGTAGCAGGATTAACGCCAATTACCGCATCGCCGCTGCCATACAGCAGTCCGTCGAGTAGGGAAGCTGCAATTCCTTTCAGATCATCGGTAGGATGATTGGGCTGGAGACGTGTAGAGAAGCGGCCTGGCAGGCCGATGGTAGTCCGGAAAGCCGTAACTACTCTACATTTGGAAGCCACAAGGATCAGGTCTTGCAGGCTCATGATCTTGGACACGGCTGCTGCCATTTCCGGTGTGATGCTCCAGCGAATGCGACTCAGCATTTCACTATCGGCCTGGTGGGAGAGAAGCCAGTTGCGGAAATCTCCTACTGTTAAATGGCTGATGAGGTGAAATGTTTTATAATCGTGAGAATCGATGATAAGTCTTGTGACTTCGTCTTTTTCATAAGGAATGATCGGTTCTTCCAGGAATTTTTTCAGCGGTACATCAGCCAGCGTCATCTGAGCGGCTACACGTTCTTCGTAGGATGCTGCCGCTACACCCGCCAGCTGATCGCCGGAGCGCAGCGGGGAAGCTTTCGCCAGAAGCGTTTTCAGGTTTTCAAACGAATAGACTTTAGAACCGACGGTGTGTTTGTACATGAATAGTTGTTATTTGATTTATCTCCAGTAAAAAGATGCAAGATGCCGGATAAATAATTCCTATTTCAAAAGATAAGCAATCTGTTAAACAAGAAATAGGGAATTGATGTTATCATTAAGTTAACTAAAAAATGGGGGAAATAAAAGTCTAATCCTGAGAATCAAGGTTCAAACTAAAACCTTGCAATCATTCTAAGGTTCACAAACCTCGCGGAAAGCGTATTTGGCACGGCGTATTGATTGTTGTCGTAATCTTTGATCCAGGTATAAGAAATGACATTTTGCGCAGCCAGCAGGTTGAGAACCTCCAAACTGATCCATAAAGATTCCAGGCCTTTTGAATTTAATTTTTCTTTGTCCTGGAAAGAGATCAGCTTTGAAAACCCTATATCTACGCGGTTGTACGAAGGACCCGCAAAAGCGGATCGATAAGCAGGGGTCTGCGGCGGGCCGAATGGAAGTCCGGAACCATAGACAAGATTGAGGTACATCTTCAGTGTAGGATTATTTGGAATATGATCCTGGAAATAAATCCCTGCTGTCACACGTTGGTCGGTAGGCCGGCGGATATAGCCTCTGCCATCGCCGTTCACATCTTCTTTGGTGTCGAGAATGCTCAAGCTAAACCAGGATTGCTCGCCTTTGATAAACTCTCCGCTCACTCTAAAATCAGCGCCGGTAGCAAAGGCTTTAGCGTCATTTAAGGCATAGTATCGAAGCCTTACGTTGTCCATGTCATAAGGGATCACATTCGTCAGGTATTTGTAGTAAAGCTCAGAAATGAATTTAAAATTCCTATCCCAGATCTTGAAATTATAATCTGAGCCAATAATAATATGATAAGAAGTTTGCGCTTTGATATTCGTATTGATCGATCCATCGTAGGCGCGCATTTCGCGATAGAAGGCAGGTTGCTGGTATACACCTGTAGCGGCTTTGAAGACTATATTGCGCTTCCAGCGTGGCTTGATGGCGTATTGAAGTCTTGGACTGGCGAGGAATTGTTTGTTGAGCGTCCAGTAATTCATACGCACTCCATATGTGATGACTTGAAGGGAATCGGGTTTCCAGGTATGTTGCAGATAGCCTTGCGTGCGGTACGTATTGAGATTAGCCTGACTGTTTATTTTTTCGGTAATGGTCACATATTGCGCAGAGTCCTGGAAAGAATATTCGGAAAGTTTATCATGAATAATTTCATTGCCTTCTGTAATGCCCCACTGGAGCTGGTTCTGGCTGTTCCAATCGTACTGACCTTTATGCGACAGCGTCACCATTGTTACGTGCAATTCGTTGCGCGCATGGCGGAAATTAGAGCCTGTACCTTTGGTAAGAATACACTGATTAAAATCGGCAGAATTTTGTGCCGTTTCAATCTCGCATAGTTTATAGATGGTTTCAATATCAAAAAGCTCGCGTTCGGAAGAGTGCATGGCAGAGCCAAGAAAATCCAATCGTAGTCTTTTGTCATTGCTTGTATGCGAGAGTTTCAAGCCGTTTTGAAGTGTGTTGTAATCCATCTTCTCCGTTCCATCAAAGGCCACATCCAGCCGGTAAGCCTGATCCAGCGTGCCAAAGCTGGTTTGGCTTTTTGTAGGATAAATATTGTATTGATTGATTGCATAAGAAGTAAGTACGCTGAGTGTGGTTCGCTGCTGAAGATCGAGCGAGTCTTTGCGCTTGGTAAGGTCGAACACGATGAGTGATTGGATGTCGTAAAATCTCGGTTTGTATTGGCCTTTGGTAGGAAGCGTATTTAAAAGATATTGCGAATTTTTATTTCTTGCTCCGATGATGTAGGAGACACGCCTGTTTTTGGTGCGGTTTTCAATATGCGCTGCAAAGCCCAGTATTCCTGCTGTTGCGGAGCCTTTGAATCTTTTTGGTTCTTTGTATTGAATGGAAAGCACCGAAGAAAGTTTGTCGCCGTATTTTGCTTGCCATCCACCTGCGGAAAATTCGATGTCGGAAACCATGTCGGGATTTACAAAGCTAAGCCCTTCCTGCTGTCCAGCCCTTACCAGGAAAGGGCGGTAGACTTCCATACCGTTTACATATACCAGGTTTTCGTCAAAACTTCCACCTCTCACAGCATATTGGGAAGAAAGCTCGGAGTTTGTTACTACACCCATCCCTACTGTGGCCAGCACTTTATTAAAATCGCCAAAAGCAGAAGGAAGGTATTTGATCGTTTTAGGATCTATTTTTAGAGAACTTACTTCTGAACGTGTGCCATCAGGGTTGAATTGATTTCCTTCAACGGTAACGGTTTTAAAACTTTTTACTTCGGGTAAAAGCGTAACAGAATGATGCTGTTTTTCCCCCGCTTTGAGTTGTAGCGTGAGTACTTGTTCCAGGTAGGATTCATAGCGAAAGCGAAGCGTTACTAAACCTGGATTTACAAGGATAGAATAATTTCCTTTTTCATTCGTGTGGACAGTGATATTGCCTTCCATCCAGGTAACTTCTACCTGGGTAATTTTTTCGTTTTCTTCACCGGATACAGAGCCTTTGATGATAGCCTGTTGAGCGATCGTTTTATTAAAAATAAAAAAAAGCAGGACTATGGTAAGGGTTCTTAAAAACATTCCGGTAGAATAACGGCTTTTTAAAGAGCTTATTGTTTTACCAACTCTAGCTTGCTTTTCAGCTCTGCAATAGTCTTGGCAGGATCAGAGGAATTGAAGATAAAGCTTCCGGCAACTAAAGCGTCGGCGCCTTTTTCTACGAGCTGAATTCCTGTATCGGTATTTACTCCTCCATCAATTTCGATGAGCGCTTTGGAATTAGTTGCTTCGATAAGTTTTTTCAGGCGAATCACTTTTTCATAAGTAGCAGAAATAAATTTCTGCCCGCCAAAGCCAGGGTTTACAGACATGATCAATACAAGATCAAGATCGCCGATCACGTTTTCCAGGTGTTGTATAGGAGTATGTGGGTTCAGCGCTACCCCCGCTTTGCAACCAAGCTCTTTGATCTGCTGGATGGTGCGGTGAAGATGTGGGCAGGTTTCTTCGTGTACGGTAATTTGAAAAGCGCCAAGTTCTTTGAAAGTGCTTAAATAACGCTCCGGTTTTTCGATCATGAGGTGAACATCGAGCGGTTTGGTGGAATGACGGTGAATAGCCTCCAGTACGGGCATGCCAAAGGAAATATTCGGAACGAACATTCCATCCATAATATCTATATGCAACCAATCGGCCTGGCTGTTGTTGATGATTTCAATATCTCTTTGCAAGTTGGCAAAATCTGCCGCTAAGATGGAAGGCGCGATGATGGTACTCATGATCTTTGTTTATTATGTACGTAAACAAAGATAATAATTTAAAATTATGAGTTATGAATTATGAGTTATGAATATTGCCGCCATTCCCGAAAATGATCATTCTACAGATTATTAACAAAGTTGTTTATGCGGACACAAACAACAGCTTCGAATGTTGAATTGATACTAATTCAACATTCATAACTCAACATTCATAATTTTTAAAAGGTATGCCTAAACCCAACCCCATTATACCCAATCACGATCTTATCCAGGTATGGATCCAGTTTGCGTTTGCCGTGGGATTTGTGGATGTTGTACATAGTGATATCCAGCAGCGCAAGGAAGGCTCCCTGAAACATGATAGAATTTCCATAACCCAAATAGCGGTTGTGTTTAGAAAGATCAGTTGCATTTTTTGATTTTTCCACAAGGTACAATCCGCCTAGAATGTAGGCTACATCCAATCCGCCGTTGAAGAGAAATGTTTTTTCAGCGCCTACTTGTTCTTTATAGGTTTTGCGAAAAGGCAGATCGTATTTTCCTTTGGAAGCTCCGATATATCCAGGTACGGCAAGCGCCAGGTTGATCCCATTCCAGATTATATTCATTTTGTGGAGCTCTTGCACAGAGCCTGAAGTGGTTTCGGCACCTACGACACCTACGGCGATATTCCCCACCGCCCATGCGCCCAGCACGCCCATGCCGGTTTTCTGAATTTTAAGACGTTCTTTATTGAAAGTATTCAGGTCTTCCTGTGTTTGCGCAAATGCCTGGAAAGCATTGCTGACAAGCAATACAGAGATAATAAGAAAAGTAAATTTTTTCATAAGGTTAAATAGTTTAATGTGTATTTAAAATTCCAAAAAACAATTTCCAAACTCCAAAATATAAAAATAACGCTGTTTGGAATTTATTTTTTTGGATTCCGGAATTTCATTTTAATAATATACGTAGTAAAAATGAAAAACGGATTGGTCAGGATTTCTTTGCCGATCTAAAATATTCGTAGAAAGAAGTGATCAATAAAAGCATGAGCAATCCATAAAAAAGATCTTCTAAGGGAATCGTCAAAATATAAAGTCCCATGATCTCGGTAGGATTGTAGCGGATGATCGGCAAACCCGTAAGCAGGCCGTTGACCAGGAGGAAAGGCGCTATACAAACCGCAAAGCTCAGGTAAAATTTCCCCAGAAAAGAAGACTTGAAGATGTAAAGATGCAGCAGTAATACAAGGATCAACAGAGGAAAAAGAATGAGCGGATAAAGCTTATGAGGACAGAAATAAAGAAAGACAGACAACAATAAGATCAGGCTCCAGGAAATTGCTGGAACATATTTTTTCAGGATATCTTTTTTAACATAATAATTTACTACTTCATAAATAAAAAGACATGAAAACGGCACGAAGAAAAAGAACAGATATTCCTCCAAAGGAAGATAGCCGATAAACCAGCCAAGTACGAAGCTGTCGTTGAATGACCAGATGTTTAGTTTCGTAAACCAATTATCCCAAAGGATAAAAAAAAATGCCACAGGAAGAGTAGCTTTGAATACGTATTTCCATTGGTTTACAAAGTGAATATTATTTTCAAAGCTTTTATACAAAGGATAAGAAAGTGTAAAAAGCATGATCAGGAGATAAGCAAACTTCATAAGATCAGGCAGGTTTCTTATGAAGCTCTTCGCGGAAATATTTGAAGGGAACGATCAGCATGCCAAAACATTCTCCGTCTTCTTTTGTAAGCTTTTTGTGATGCACCTTATGCGCTCGGCGTAGCGCGCGCAGGTACCAGTTGTCTGATTTTTTGAAAATTTTTATACGCTGGTGAATAAATACTTCATGTACTATAAAATAAGAAACCCCAAAAGCCGCAATACCAGAGCCAAACCAGATGCTTATATTTGATCCGTACATCACACCAAGCATGATACACAGCCAGCTGGGAATAGCAAAGAAAAGCGCAAAGCTGTCGTTTTTCTGAAATATTTTATATCCTTCATCGTGGTGATCTTTGTGTAAAAACCAGAACGAGCCATGCATGATGTATTTATGAGCAAACCAGGCGGCAAATTCCATTAATACAAAGGCAATCAGAAAGGAAGAGATATAAACCACGTACTGCATAACTGTGTCAGAATGATTCTACTAAAGTAATAAATTTAATGTTAGAAAGAAAACAATCTGGGTGCATAATAGCCAGGGTGCTACTTTATTATTTTTTTCGATATCGAACCGATAGAAGATCAACAAGAACAAAAAGGAAAACAAATACCAGGCGGCATAATTCTGAAATGGTACAACGGCATCACTCCAGGTCCAGAAGTCATAAGCAATGGCTACAGGCTCGATGATATAATCGCTCACCACCATAATGCCGGCGCCCAGCAGGGCTTTCACCACAGTTGGAAATTTTGTTTTTTCTACCACCACGCCAATGCAGAAAACCATTACAAACCAGTTGACACCAATCATCAGGGGAGTATTAAAGAATTTCAATCCCAATACCGGTCCATACCGATATGCTCCGAATACCAAGCCAGTATTGACGCCCGCAACTTCCACCAGAAAACCCAACAGAAAAATAAGCATTGTAAACGATAGGAGGGTAAGGTTGCGATAATTTTCGTGGCGGAACATGGCGATAAAAGACACGAGTAGGTTCAGCGGTGTAAGCGCCAGGAACCAGTCGCGGCTGGAAGTTTGAAGGCCTATAAGACCACTTACGTGAAATAAAAGAATGATGAATATAGAAAATTCATAACTCTTCAATTTCTCTTTTATGAATTGGCTGTCAAAGCGCATTGATCTTTTGTTTTTCTTCGGCAGTTACGTTCTTAGATTGCAGCATATATTTTTTAATCCTCGACCGAATGTCTGCGTTTTTAATGGTTGAGAAATGATCAATGATAAATTTTTTATCAGCTTCAATATTCTTATTGTACTTCAACGCCGCAGGTACATTGGTTTGTATGGTAAAACGAATAAATCTCAGCTCCGCATTCAAATTGTCTTCCAGTACTGCGCTTTCAATTAGTTTTTTTCCGTCGTTGAAAAAAGAAATTTTTGCTTTCGTGGTCTTTTCATGTTTGGACATCGCTACCGTGATCGCTCCTTTGTAGCCGGTAAGCAAGGGATTGCCACTGTTTTTCACCGAAGCAAAACGAAGATAGGCCGCTTCGCAAGTAGCCTTATCATCCATCGATTCTGCATAGATCTTTCTTGCTTCTTCGATTGTCACAGCTTGCTGGCTGAATGCTGATAAAGCGGTGCAAAAGATCAGGAAAATTGTTGAAAGATACCGGACGCGAGATGCCGGATGCGAGATGAAATTAACAACCAACATTATCCGGCATCTGGTATCCGACATCTGGTATCTATTATAGACTGCCATCGATATTAAATTAAGTTCAGCTTATGACGTAGCAAACACCAGCCAAAGAGAAGGTATTTTTTTCCATCCGAAATCCGGATCCTTTGGTTCAGGATCACTGAGGCAGGAGTACGTTTTACTTTTCTGAAAAGTGAAAGATAATAGGTATAGGAAATATACACGCCGAAGCGGCTCTCTTTCGGCAATTGGCGAATGCCTCTTAAGCCAGCATCGAAATCTTTTTGAATATCTTTTTCAATTTCCTTTTTACTCGTCTCGTCAAATCTGGAGATCTCCAATCCTGGAAAATAAGTACGTCCCATTATCTGGTAGTCGGCTTTGAGATCGCGCAGGAAGTTGATCTTCTGGAAAGCGGAGCCGAGCTTCATAGCATCGTGTTTTAGTTCCTGGTAGACTTTCTCATCACCGCGTACAAATATTTTCAAACACATCAAGCCGATCACTTCTGCTGAGCCCAGGATGTATTCTTCATAACCTTCCTGGCTATAATTTTTTTTGTCAAGATCCATTCGCATGCTTTTCAAAAACGTATCGATCAGCTTGCGGTCTACCTTGTATTTATTGATAGTGAGTTGGAAACTGTTAAGTACCGGGTTGAGGCTGATCTTTTCGTCCAGTGCGCGGTAGGTGTCTGCTGTAAAGCGGTCGAGTAGCTCGAGTTTATTGTATTCGTGAAAGGTATCGACGATCTCATCGGCAAAGCGTACGAAGCCATAGATGGCGTATACAGGCATTCTGAATTCTTTTCCAAGAAAATAAGTCCCAAGTGAAAAAGAGGTACTATAACAATTGGTGATCAGCTTACTGCATTTGAAGGTTACGTCGTCGTATAATTGTTTCATTTGACTGAATAAATTTTCTCGACCTGCAAGATAGATAATTTTAAATTTTAAATTTTGAATTTTAAATTATTTTTATCGCTTCGCAAAAAACTCCAGGTAATAATTTAAAATTTAAATTCATAATTTAAAATTAAGATTACACTCCATTCTCCTTCTCCACCAGATTGGCCACTACTTCTCCCGAGATAAGGCAAGGCGGTACTCCCGGGCCTGGTACGGTGAGCTGGCCGGTGTAGTATAGATTTTTTACTTTCTTGCTTTTCATCGAAGGCTTCAGGAAAGCAGTTTGCATAATAGTGTTGGCTAGTCCGTAAGCATTTCCTTTCAGCGAGTTATAATCTTTTACAAAATCAGAATATGCATAACTTTCTTTCACCACAATATGCGGGCGGATCGACTGGCCTAGTCTTTTTTCTACACGCTCCAAAGCCATGGCTAAATACTTCTCGCGGATCTCTGGTGTATCTTTCAGATCTACCGCTACTGGGATCAGTACAAAAAGGATATCCTTGCCAGGAGGCGCCAGCGTTGGATCGTTCTGCGAAGGACAAGAAGTATACAACAGCGGATCGCTCGGCCACTGTGGGTGGTCGTAGATCTCAGCCGCATGTTGGTTAAAGTCTGCGTCGAAGAATAATGTGTGGTGAAGAATATTGTTAAGCTTCTTATCCAGTCCGATATAATAAAGAAGACAGGAAGGAGCTAGCTTGCGGGTGTCCCAATATTTGGCAGAGTAGCGTCTATGCTCCGGCGAAAGCAGGTGTTGGTCTACGTGCGCATAGTCGGCCGCAGCCACTACGACGTCTGCCTGGATTTCTTTGCCGTTGGAAGTTACGGAATAAGCGCGGCCGTTTTTAACGTTGATCTTTTCTACATTTTCGTTTACACGAAATTTCACGCCTTGGTCTTCTGCTACCTTCACCATCGCTTTCACCACCGAATACATTCCGCCATGCGGATACCAGGTGCCAAGCACGATGTCGGAATAATTCATCATGCTGTACAAAGCAGGTGTGTCCTGTGGTTTCGCGCCAAGGAACAGCACGGGAAATTCAAGTAAGGAAAGTAATTTTTTATTGGAAGTAAATTGCTTGATATGGTTGGTGATCGAGGTCAAAAGCTGCATTTTGAACAGCGACTTAAAGATGCGAAGATCGACAAACTCCATGATGGAAAGGCTTGGCTTATGCACAAACTCACCCATGCCGATCTCGTATTTATATTTAGCTTCTTCCAGGAATTTATTCAATCCTTCGCTGCTGCCTTTTTCAATCCTTTCGAAAAGTTGGTAGACGCCGTCTAATGATGCAGGAATATCTACAAAATCGTCTTGTCCGAAGTAGACGCGGTAAGAAGGATCGAGGCGTTCGAGTTCATAGAAGTCGGTGGCTTTTTTCCCAAAGTGTTTGAAGAAATCATCAAATATTTCCGGCATCCAATACCAGCTTGGGCCCATATCGAAATAATATCCATCCTTTACCATTTGCCTTGCGCGGCCTCCGAGGCTGCTGTTCTTTTCCAGAACGGTGACATCGTATCCTTTTTTCGCCAGCAAAGCCGCCGAAGCAATTCCAGCAAAACCACTGCCGATTACCAGTACTTTTTTAGACATAACTAATTTTTGAATGCCCGAAGTTAATAAAATTATGAATTATGAGTTATGAATTTTGAATGATTGAATGCCGGATACCAGATGCAAGATTCCAGATAAGGGTGAAACTCATAGTAATAGTAGTAGTTTTTACAAGATTGCCAGCCTCTACAAACAATTGTCCACTGGATTATTGAAGCCTTTTATCTATTTACTATTTATCATCCGGGATCTGGTATCTGGCATCTCTATACTTGTCGGACAAATTCATAACTCAACATTCATAACTCATAATTTCTAACTACCTTTGTAAAAAAACAGAAAATATGAATTACCTTTCTGCCGAAGGCATCTCCAAATCTTATAATGAAAAATGGCTGTTCCAAAATATAAACATCGGCATTTCGCGTGGGCAGAAAGTGGCGTTGGTAGGAGTAAACGGTACAGGAAAATCTACCCTGCTCAAAATTCTTGCAGGTAAAATTCCTTCCGACGGCGGACAAGTAGCAGTAAGCAAAGACATCACCGTAGGATACCTGGACCAGGATCCTGAATTTGTGCCTGGACAAAAAGTTTCGGAAGCGCTTTTTAATCCCAACAGTGAAGTGGTCAAAGCTATTCATGCCTACGAAGCAGCGCTGGAAAACCCGGAAAATGAAACGGCTTTTCAAAAAGCTATGGAACGGATGGAAGCGCTCAATGCATGGGATTATGACCAGCGTGTGAAACAGATCGTAAGCTATATGGGGATCCAAAACCAGGAACAAAATGTAGATACACTTTCCGGCGGACAGAAAAAAAGAGTGGCCATGGCCCGCGTCCTGATTGATCTCCCGGATCTTCTCATCATGGATGAGCCTACCAACCACCTTGATCTCGACACAATTGAATGGCTCGAAGGATTTCTCTCCACACAAAATACCACGATCCTGATGGTCACACACGACCGTTATTTTCTTGATAAAGTATGCAACGAAATCGTAGAGCTCGATAGGGGAGAAGTATTTAAATACAAAGGCACATACAGTTATTTCTTAGAGCGAAAAGCAGAGCGCGAGCAACAACATCAGGCCTCTACCGACAAGGCCAGGAACCTGATGAAGAAAGAGCTTGAATGGATGCGCCGTCAGCCAAAAGCCAGGGGTACCAAAGCCAAATACCGCATCGATGCTTTTGATGACCTGAAAGAAAAAGCTGCAGGAAAGGAAGAAGTAAAAAAACTAGAACTCAATATCAAGCAAACCCGCCAGGGGAATAAGGTGATAGAAGTAGAACATATTTCTAAAAATTTTGGCGATAAAAAAATTGTTGACGATTTCTCATACATCTTCAAGAAAAAAGACCGGATTGGTATTGTAGGAAAAAATGGAATGGGAAAATCCACGCTCCTGAACATGCTCACCGGCCAACTAGCCCCGGATAAAGGAAAGATTGACAAAGGTGAAACAACTTTGTTTGGCTATTTCTCCCAGCAAGGACTCGTGCTGAAAGAAGACATGCGTGTGATCGAAGTAGTAAAAGAAATTGCCGAGTACATCACACTTGGCGATGGCACTACGATGGGGGTTTCTAAATTCCTGGAATATTTCCTGTTCCCACCGGCGCTGCAATATACACCAGTGTCCAAGCTGAGTGGTGGCGAGCGTAAGCGTTTGCACCTGATGCGTATCCTGATCAAAAATCCAAACTTCCTCATTCTCGACGAGCCTACCAACGATTTTGATCTTGCCACACTAAACGTACTGGAAGATTTCCTGATGAATTTTGGCGGATGTCTAATAATTGTATCACACGACCGTTATTTCATGGATCGTCTAGTGGAGCAGCTATTCGTGTTTGAAGGCAACGGATATGTACGCATTTTCAATGGAAACTATACCGACTATCGCGAGGAACAAGAGGAAGAAGCAAAGACCGGCAATGCCCGTCCTTCGGTGACCAATACTACGTTCCAGGAAGAGAAAAAAGAAAGCCCGAAAACAGAACAAGTTTCTTCTTCCAAAAAACTTTCTTTCAAAGAAAAGAAAGAATACGAAGAACTTGAAAAAGATATTCAGCAAATGGAGCAGAAAAAAGCTGTGCTGGTAGAAAAGCTCAACTCCGGTAAAGGCAGTTACCAGGAGCTTGCAGAATGGTCGGCGGAAATAGAAAAGCTGAATCATGCTTCGGAGGAAAAGTCTATGCGCTGGCTGGAGCTTTCAGAAAAAATTTAGAACGAACATATTAAATAGAAGGGAAAACAGAAATAATTATTTTAGCTAAATCATTTATTCTAATTCACTTCGTATGAAAAAAATGTTTTTTTGTTTGCTTCTTGTTTGTGCAACAACAGGAGCCACCAATGCCCAATATTCCACCCCGGATTCCACCCGCCTGATCAGGAAAAATGAATTTCTTTTTAATATTGCTAAGTTCATTCCATCGATCAGTCCATCGGCACTGGCGATGATGTACAGGAGGAATTTCAAAGGCTTTTCGCTTCGCGCGCAATTGTATGGCAGCTACAGCCACAACCATACTTCTTCTTCCAAATATTCAGATTCATATACTATATCTCCGTCTGTTGGAATTCAAAAAAATATTCCTGTTGCCAAATATTTATATCTGTATTATGGAGCGGATGTGATTTACAGTTATCAAAAAAACAACACTACTAGCGGGTATACAGAAAAAATTACCACCTACAATACCACGTCCCTGGCGCCTTTGGTGGGGATCAGGTATAATTATAAAAAGTTGGTAGTAGGAGCAGAGTGCGGAGGCAGTTTGAAATATCAACTGGAACAAGTGCATAGCAATTCATCTGCACCCTATAACATGTTTACCTCCGATACTCAGCAAAATTCGGCAGGATTTAATATGCTTTCTTTCACTAAGATTTTAGTAGGGATTACTTTTTGAAATTTATTTTGGTAGGAATAGTTTAGGAAAAATAATTTGTGGCTTAGGATTTGTATGGAGCATGTGAGTTCAATATTATTTTGCGTTGAACATTAATTTTATTCTTTTAACCATTTATTTTAAATCAACTAATTATGAAAAAAATGTTTTTTTTCTTCCTGCTTGGCTATGCAAGCATAGGAACCATCAATGCCCAGTATACATCTTCAGATTCCAGCAAAGCGATCAGGAAAAATGAATTGCTTATCGATGCAAGTTCGATCATTCCCAATAGTAGCGGAGGAGCAGGATTATTGTACCGGAGAAATGTCAAGACCATTTCATTGCGCGCCCAGCTCTTTGGCGGCTTTAACCATAATAATGCTTCTTCCAACGATTCCAATAATGTGCAAAGCACAAATACTTATTTTATAATGCCTGCTATAGGGATCCAGAAAAATGTGATGTTATTCAAACAATTTTATTGGTATGGCGGAGCAGATCTTTCCTACCGTTATTCAAAATCAAAAAATCATAATGAGTATGTAACACAGGGACAGGAAAGCCAGACAATAAGTTTGCAACCGCTTACCGGTGTTCGATATAATTATAAAAGACTTGTACTAGGCATTGAGTGTTTAGGAAGTCTCAATTATACAATTACTCATAGTACCTATAGTGCGTCTTACCCATATAACTATAAGAATACTTATACAAATTACAAGGGCTGGTCGTTTAATGCGATCAATTCTACCAGATTCCTTGTGGGCATCAATTTCTAAAAAACAACTGTTGTTATCGGAATGGAAAGCGATCGTTTTTGCGATCGCTTTTTTGTTTATTTTGACGATCCATTTTTAAGAGCCTTGCCACCCATCTTGTTTTTATAAGTTTGCAAAATTGTCCTTTGTTTTTTAAACTCTTTTTTCTTTGAAATGGTTATATTCGCGCAATTACAAAGAAATTAGCATGAGGTTTTTAAGCATAATACTATTTTATTTCACCACACTATTTTACACATACGCGCAGAATCAGGAGGTAGTAGACAAGGGATATTTCATGTTTCCCATTAAACCCGGGCAAATCAACCATCTGACCGGCAGTATGGGCGAGCTTCGCAGCAATCACTTTCATGCAGGAATTGATATCAAGACAGATTTTAAGATTGGTCTTCCCGTCTACTGCTCGGCCGATGGCTATGTTTCGCGGATCAAAATTTCTACTTACGGATACGGTAAAGTTTTATACATCACCCATCCCAACGGGCTCACCACTGTATATGCTCACCTCGACAAATTCAATGACACCATTGCCAATTGGGTCATCCATAAACAATACGACCTGGAATCATTTGACATCGATCTTCCTTTAAAAGAAAATGAACTGCCTGTAAAAAAAGGACAGATCATTGCCCGTTCGGGAAATACCGGAAGTTCCGGAGGCCCGCACCTACACTACGAAATAAGAGACTCGCAGGAACGTGTATGGAACCCGCTCTTGTTTGGCTTCAAAGAGATCAAAGACAATATTCCTCCCGAATTTGATTTTGTAGCACTCCGGGGTTTTGGCATTGATGCAAGGGTAGAAAATGAATTCGGCAGAAAAGAATACCGCCCAATGAAAACAGGTAAAAACTATGTGCTCACCAAACCGATCAATGCCTATGGCGATATAGGAGTAGAGATCAAAGCACACGACCGGATGAACGAAACCTATAACCAATACGGGATCTCTTGCCTGGAAGTGAAAGTAAACGGACAGGAAACATTTTTTCACAACATCAACACCTTCTCCTTCGACGATGGAAAAAAGATCAACGCACATATCGATTATGAAACACTCGTTCATAAGAATCAGCGCTTCCAGCGATGCTATGTGGCCGATGGCAATAGGCTTGCTTCCTACAAAAAATCCTCCCACAATGGAAGGATCTTTATAGAACCCGGACAGACCTACAAGATAGAAGTCACGATCTACGATGCTTACAGCAATAGTTCTACGTTGACTTTTACAATACAAGGAAAAGAAAATAACCATGCCCAGGTGGTTACTGATGTATTGGGGAAAGACGGATACAGAGTTTATGAAAATATTTTAAAACTAAGAAGCGACCGGGCAAAGGACACGGTAGCGGCTTTTTATTTCAAAGGGAAAGTGCTCGATGTACCAAGTGCGTACACAGTCAACGGTTATCCGGTCTACTTGTATGATCTTAGAAAAGGACTTCCCGATTCGGTGGCGATCGGCCGTTATGTGAAGGAATTTGATTTTGTTTCAATGATCCCTTCTTATACCAGGCAGGAAGTAAAAATGGACAATTTCACCGTTCGTTTTTCAGATACTTCCCTGATAGACACGTTGTACCTGCAGATGAAATGCTTGAAAGACCCTACCGGCCGTCCATGCCTGGAGTTGCACGATCCTTCTGTACCAGTGTTTGGAATGATGGATATTGCCTATCTTCCTGAAAACGGCGAAAAGCTTTATTCCAATAGTTACCTGGCGCTAAATGGGCGAAAATACGAAGAAACAGTGCAGGGAGACGATAATTTACTTGCTCAAACCAAATATTTGGGTAAATTCGTTTTGGTAAGAGATACCGTCAGCCCAGTGGTAAAATACGTTTCTCATACTCCAAAAAGTATAAAATATACTATATTTGATGCCGGATCAGGCATCGACAGTTTCCGCGCTACGCTCGACGGGAAGTGGATCCTGATGAATTACGAACATAAAAACAAAACCCTCTGGTCGGAAAGCCTGGACAAAACAAAACCTCTCAAGGGTAAATTTGTACTGGAAGTAACAGATAAAGCGGGAAATGTACGAAGAGTAGAAAAGAATTTATAAGAGTTGAAAGCTTAATGTTTAAAGTTCTATTCATTAATTCACATATAAAATCTTTAAACCTTAAACTTTAAACTTTGAACTAATTAGTAGCAATTTTTAACTTTAAATATAAACTAATTACCATAGTAACAAACTACTTATTTTATGAAACTGAACATCGGCGACAAAGCTCCTGTCTTCCAGGGTAAAGATCAGGACGGAAATGAGGTTAATCTTGAAAATTTTTTAGGAAAAAAAGTCGTATTGTATTTTTATCCAGGCGACTTTACCGAGGGCTGTACCGTACAATCCTGCAACCTGCGCGATAACTACCATCGCCTGATGAGCCAGGGATACGAGGTCATCGGAATCAGCACAGACGATGAAGAATCGCACCACAAATTCAGAGAAAAATATAACCTGCCTTTCTCACTTATTGCAGATACAGATAAAAGCATCAACGAGCTTTACGGCGTTTGGGTAGAAAAAAATATGTACGGCAATACTTACATGGGTACCGCCCGTACTACCTTTATTATTGATGAGACTGGGATCATTACTGACATTATCACCAAGATAGACAAAGAAAATCATGCAGATCAAATTCTTCATACAGACTCTAAAGCAGAGGATGTACCTTACGAGGAAGTAAAAGAGGAGAAATCTACAGGATCTTCTGAAGAAAAAACAACAGCTCCCGCTGCAAAAAAATCACCAAAGAAATCTCCTGCGAAAAAAGCTTCGGCAAAGAAAGCAGTTACTAAAACAACTGTGAAAAAAGCCGCTGCGAAAAAGCCTGCAACCAAAAAAGCAGCGCCTAAGAAAACTACGGCAAAGAAGGCCGCTCCTAAGGCTGCCGCAAAGAAATCTCCTGCGAAAAAAGCCGCCGCTAAAAAGCCCGCCGTAAAAAAAGCAGCGCCTAAAAAAGCTACCGCAAAGAAGACTGCGAAAAAGCCGATAGCTAAAAAAGCAGCTCCAAAGAAAGTGGTGAAAAAGACAAGCGTGAAGCCAATGGCAAAAATGGCAAAACCGAAAAAGGAGAAGAAAGACAAAAAGAAAAAAGACAAGAAGAAGAAAAAATAAATTCGATGCTGTGAACAACAGCAAAAGCTTGGACTTAAATCAAGTAACCTATATAACTAAATAATAAATACACAAAAATGGCAGATTACACAGAACTCAAGAAAATTGCGTCCCAGGTAAGAAGGGATATCGTGAGGATGGTTCACGGCGCAAAAGGCGGCCACCCAGGTGGAGCTTTAGGCTGTACCGATCTTTTCGTACTTCTTTACTTCAAACTGATGAAGCATGATAAGAATTTTAAAATGGATGGACTCGGTGAAGATATCTTTTATCTTTCCAATGGACACATTTCCGCTGTGTGGTACTCCGTTTTGGCACATTCCGGTTATTTCCCGGTGAAAGAATTGTCTACACACCGTAAGATCAACTCAAGACTGCAAGGCCATCCAACTCCGCACGAACATCTGGAAGGAATCAGAATGGCTTCCGGTTCGCTTGGACAAGGCTTATCTGTAGCCTGTGGTACTGCTATTGCAAAAAACCTGAATAATGAAAAAGACACTACTGTCTATGTACTTATGGGAGACGGTGAGCAACAGGAAGGCCAAGTATGGGAAGCAGCAATGTTTGCTCCGTTCCACAAACTGGACAACCTGATCGCAATCGTTGACTACAATGGTCAGCAGATCGACGGACCAACTAAGAAAGTATTGGATCTGCTGGATCTTGGAAAAAAATACGAAGCATTCGGTTGGGAAGTATATAGCTGTGATGGCAACAACTACGAAGAACTTGAAGCTACTTTGCTGAAAGCAAAAGGAGCCCGTGGAAACGGCAAGCCTAAAGCCATTATGATGAAAACAGAAATGGGACAAGGCGTAGACTTTATGATGCATACGCACAAATGGCACGGTACTGCGCCAAACGATGAGCAGCTTCAGAAAGCGCTGGCACAACTACCAGAAACACTTGGCGACTATTAGTAGTGAGTCCTGAGATTATAGTCTTGAGTAAAAAACAAATAATATTGACCTGAAAAGACTCAATATTGAAAACTGAAAAAACATGAAAAAATATACCTTCACTGAAAGTTTTGATACACGTTCCGGATTCGGTGCCGGACTCCATGAGCTGGGGAAGAAAAATCCGAATGTAGTAGCGCTTTGCGCTGACCTTGTTGGGTCTTTGAAAATGGATGCATTCATCAAAGATTTTCCTGAGCGGTTTGTTCAGGTAGGAATTGCAGAAGCAAACATGATCAGCATCGCTGCAGGATTGACCGTGGGTGGAAAAATTCCATTCACAGGTACCTTCGCCAATTTCTCTACGGGCCGTGTGTACGACCAGATCCGTCAATCGGTAGCATACTCCGGTAAAAATGTAAAGATCTGCGCTTCGCACGCAGGACTTACGCTGGGAGAGGACGGCGCTACGCACCAGATCCTTGAAGACCTTGGAATGATGAAAATGCTTCCAGGCATGGTAGTGATCAACCCTTGCGATTTCAACCAAACGAAAGCCGCTACATTGGCAATCGCGGATTATGTAGGTCCGGTATACCTTCGTTTTGGCCGCCCGGTAGTTCCTAATTTTACCGCAGCTGATCAGAAATTTGAGATCGGTAAAGCATGGATGGTAAACGAAGGAAAAGATGTTTCCATTTTTGCTACAGGTCACCTGGTATGGGAATCAATCCTGGCAGGAGAGATGCTGGCAGAAAAAGGCATCGATGCAGAGATTATCAATATTCATACTATTAAGCCGCTAGACGAAGCAGCGATTCTTGCCTCCGTGAAGAAAACAGGTTGCGCAGTATCTTGCGAAGAGCACAACGTTCTTGGTGGACTAGGCGAAAGCATTGCACATGTGTTGGCTACTAAATACCCTGCTCCACAGGAATTCGTGGGCACTAAAGATACCTTCGGCGAATCTGGTACTCCGGATCAACTGATGGAGAAATATGGATTGAAAGCCAAGAATATCGTAGAAGCAGTAGAAAAAGTACTGGCGAGAAAAAGAGCGCTGGTATAATTAACTTATAGCTTTATTACTCTAGTGGTGCCATGACTTTGAGTCGTGGCACCACTATTAGTTTAAATTTTTGTGCATAACTTCCATCCTTTCCATCTTATTTTTTTTATATTTTTGATTGAAACCACAATACTGCGATGAGACGTGGCGTTAAACAAACAACAGGTTTTGAATAAGATGAATTACAAAAGAATAAGTACGGCTATTCTATTGGTCTGCTTTTTCATCTCAGGAGCGTTTGCCCAAAATACCCTGGTGAAAACAACAGACGATGACCTTTATCGAAAAGGCCTCGAGCTTCTTGATAAAGAAAAATACGGCGCGGCCCGTGAGCAATTCACTCAGTACATACGTCTGCAACCCGCTTCCTTAAAGGCGGTTGATGCAGAATACTATATTGCTTATTGCGCGCTGGGGCTTTTTAATTCAGACGGCGAAGAGCTGATCAACAATTTTATCAGAAAATATCCTTATCACTCCAAAACAGCAGTTGCCTATTACGATCTTGGAAATTTGTACTACAATAACAAGAAGTACGACAAGGCGATCGAATACCTGGAAAAAACAGATCCCAAAAATCTTTCCGAACACCAACGTATTGAAGCAAAATTCAAGCTTGGTTATTCTTACTTTACAAAAAAAGAATTTGAAAAAGCTACCCCTGCTTTTAACGAAGTAAAAGTTACCAATAATAAATATACCTACGCGGCTTGTTATTACGCAGGTTATTCTGAATTAAAAAGCGGCAATTACACCGAAGCGCTCAGCGATCTGACAAAAGCAGAGATGAACGAAGATTACAAAGCGCTTGTGCCGCATATGATCACCAATATCTACTACCGCCAGGGACGTTACGATGAAGTGATCGCCTATGGAGAACGTGCTTTGGCAAATCCTGCCACGCAAGTAACCTCTGAGATCAGCCTAATGGTGGCCGATGCTTATTATCTGAAAAAAGATTATAAAAAAGCGCTGGAAAATTTCAACCGTTATCTTACGGAAGATAAAGGAACAGCCACAAGAGAAATTCAATACCGCATCGGTTTTTCACAATATAAAAATGATAAATACGAAGATGCGGTGAATACTTTCAAAAACATCGCTTCCAATACGGATACCTTAGGCCAGTCGTCTGCTTTTTATCTTGGCTTGTCGTATCTGAAAACAGGCACCAAAGAATTTGCCCTCACTGCTTTCGATCAGGCACGTAAGCTTGACTTCAGTAAGAAGACAAAAGAAGAAGCATTGTTCTATTACGGAAAAGTAAATTACGATCTTCAACGCTATCACGATGCAATTGCACCGCTGAAGGACTTTGTAAGCAATTACACATCGAGCAGTCATTACGAGGAAGCCAACGAATTGCTCAGCGAAGCTTTCCTGAAAACCAACAACTACGGAGAAGCGATCGCTTACATCGAAGGACTCAGGATACGCAGTACGCGCATTAATGCAGCTTACCAAAAATTAACTTTTTACAGAGGTACAGAACTCTTCAACAACGGAGCTTACAGCGATGCAAAGGCGATGTTCAGCAAATCCATGCTGTTCAATTACGACCGTGATATTTACATATCCGCTGCTTACTGGAAAGCAGAAGTTTATTCCATCAGCAAAGAATACGAAGAAGCAATCAACGCGTATGCACATGTATTTGAAAAAACAGGCGACGATGAAAATATTTATCACCTGAAATCAAGATATGGAATAGGCTATGCTTACTACAATACACGCAAGTACGACAAAGCGTTGATTCATTTTAAAGAATATGTAAAACAACTGGAAAAAGCATCGGATAAAATGTTTTACACCGATGCCTTGTTGAGACTCGCGGACCTCTATTACGTTGATAAAAAATACAAAGAAGCGATCAGGTATTATGATCTGGCTATTAAGAACGGCACGCTGGATGTAGATTATGCTTATTACCAAAAAGGAGTTGTACAAGTATACGAAGATCAATTGGCAGAGGCGAAGAACAGTTTTGAAACCGTTATTCGTCAATATCCAAATTCACTTTACTACGAAGGAGCGATCTATCAAAAAGCACAAATCGATTTCCGCAACAACGACCTGAACCAGGCACTCCTAGGCTTCTCCAAGCTTATTGGCACCAAGCTCAACAACGAACCATACGAGGCTAATGCGCTTTTGAAAAGGGCGATCATCTACAACAACCTGAAAAAACACGAGCTCGCGCTGGCAGATTATAATATGCTGCTCGATAAATATTACAACCAGCCAATCCATGAAGATGCTCTTCGCGGCGCACAGGAAACGTATGCTCTGCTCGACAGAAGCGAAGAGTTTACAGCAAAGCTCGATGAGTTTAAGCAGAAAAATCCTGAAAGTGCAGCGCTCGACGATGTAGGATTTGAATCGGCGAAGAATTTATATTTTGAAGAAAAATATAAAAAAGCGGTTCCTGCTTTTGAAAGTTACCTTACACGTTTCCCCCAAAGTATGAATGCCCCGGATGCCCGTTTCTATCTTGCCGATTCCTATTATCAAATTGGCGACAATGAAAAAGCATCGCAACAATACCAGGTTGTGATCGAAGAAAAGAAAAGCGCCTATGTAACCAAAGCCCTGCAGCGTATGGCCGATATAAATTTCAAAGCACAGAAATATCCTGCTGCCCGAGATTATTATTTATTGTTTGACGCCAATTCCAAAAATAAAAAAGAGAAAAACAATGCCATGCTTGGGCTGATGGAAACCTATTACGCTTTAGGGCAATACGATTCTACAGACTATTACGCCAAGGAAGTGTTGAAGAGCGGAGGCATCAACATCAACGCAGAGTCCAAGGCTAGCATGTATTTGGGGAAAGCTGCCTATGCAAAAGGCGAGTACGAAAAAGCAACCGACTATTTCCTCAACCTGATCAACTATAACAACGAACGGCTTTCCGCGGAAGCGCAGTATTATATCTCAGAAATTCAATACAAGCAAAAGAAGTACAAACAATCGATCGAGAGTCTTTATTATCTCAACAATAATTTTGGTTCGGATGAATATTGGTTAGGAAAATCCTTCCTGCTGATCTCGGAAAATCTGATGGCGCTAAACGAAGAATTCCAGGCAAAAGCTACTTTGAAATCTATTATCGCCAATTCTAAAAACAAAGAGATCGTAACACAAGCACAAACAAGGTTGGCGGAGATAGAAGCCGCATCGCAGAGAAAGGAGGGAGGTAATAATGAGTAATTTTAAATTATCAATTTTAAAGGTTGAATTGAATATGAAAAATATCTTTCACTTCATTTCACGAGCTATGTTTTTGAATTCAAAATTCAAAATTCTAAATTTAAAATTCCTGCTCCCATTACTATTTATTGCCAGCGCAGCAGTAGCGCAGGACGATGATGCCTTGAAAGGAACATTGAGGATAGAAAAAAACGCCAAGATCGAATTGCCCGAAGCCAACCGGAATTTTGAAAAGATCAACAACGTACAACCCGTACAACCTGCAAAGCCACTCGATTACCAGCCGCAGGAGGTAGAACTGCTCTTGCCCCGGTTGGATACTAAAGTGAAGATCGTGACCATTAAATCTCAGGATTTAACTAAGCTTTATGGCAACTATGTGAAAGCCGGATTCGGAAATTATACCAGTCCTTACTTCGAAGGTTTTTTCAATAATAAGCGTAGCGAAAAATATTCTTATGGAGTACATGCGAAACATTTTTCTTCTGCAAACGGCCCGGTAAAAAATTCAGGACTGAGTGAAAACCAGTTGGAAGCCTATGGAAAATATTTTGGTAAAAATACGATCATCCGCGGCAATGCCGGTTACCAGCGCAACCGCTACAACTTCTATGGCTACGACCACGTCCGCGAGCCCAATGCCAGCGGCGATAGCCTGAAACAGGTGTTTAACACGTTTGTGGTTTCGGCTGGAATTGAAAATAAGAATAAGCAAAATGTGTTGAACTACAACACGGATGTGAATTACTACAACTTCTCTACTTACACCGGAGCCAGAGAACATGAATTTCTTTGGAACCTGAAATCCGATTATTGGCTCGACAGCGATAAGAGTATTTTGCTCGATGCGTCTTTGTCTTCTTCCAAACGCTCCGACTCTTCTTCTATATCCAGAACTTTGTTTACCGCCAAACCTGCACTGCAATACAAGGTCAACGATGCCTTCAGCTTGATCGGCGGTATCAACCTGGCTTATGCCAACGATACAATCAATGGTTATCCTAAGTTTCACCTTTATCCAAGATTGAATGCAGAATATAAATTGGCAGAAAATAAAGCCATTGCCTTCGCGGGAATAGACGGAGAAATGCAGAAAAATACGCTGCGCACCTTATCGCGTGAAAATCCTTATCTAGGCTCGGATATAGCGCTTTTCCATACTAACAAAACCTTCGACTTCTACGCAGGTTTGAAAGGCGGCCTGAAGGGAGGAGTGACTTACAAAGTAAAACTCTCTACTGCCAATTATAAGTACCTTTATTTCTTTAACAACGGTTTTACCGATACGTCAAAGTTTACCGTATTGTATAACAAAAATAATATTAACGTATTGAACATCGGTGGAGAGCTTGGCTATGAAATGAGTCGCCAATTCAGACTGGCAATGGCTACGGCTTATTATAGCTATACGATGGGCAGCAATCCTGCTCTTACCTCTCCTTGGCACAGACCAAATTTTACCGGATCGGTATTGGCTACGTATAATTTGAATCAAAAAGTCTATTTTAATGCTGATTTTTACTATATTGGTGGTCTGAAGGGTAAAAATTACCTTTCCGGGCAGGAAATCAATCTGAAAGGAATCGCAGACCTGAATTTTAAAATAGACTATCTGTTTTCAAAATCCTTCTCTGCATTTATAGAAGTAAACAATATCCTGTCGCAGAAATATCAGCGATACTTGTATTATCCTTCAAAAGGGATCAACGTATTGGTCGGTTTAACGTATTCATTCTAAATGCAAATAGAAAACTATATACAGGAATTATTGTTTGAACACAACTGCGTGGTGATCCCGGATTTCGGTGGGTTCATTGCAGAGTTGAAAAGTGTGGAGATCCACCCGATCACACACCGCTTCATGCCTCCTGCTAAAAGGATCGCTTTCAACGAGCAGCTCAAAGTAAACGATGGACTGCTGGCTACTACCATTGCTCGCAGAGAAGGACTGGAGCTGGCAGAAGCATATGAGAAGATCAGGCAATTTGTGCAGGCCGTGCGCGAACAACTTCGCAGCAATAATAATTATGTATTCCAGGAAATAGGCAAACTGTATTACAATATTGAAAACAGGCTGGAGTTCGAGCCCGACACCAGAATAAACTACCTGGAAGAAAGTTTCGGATTACAAGAGCTATTTTTCAAACCTATAGATAGAACACAAAGAGACATGAGTACACCACAAAGACCAGTAAGACCGGTTGTAAGAAAACAAATACCGACTGCTGGACAGGCTCAAAAAGAAATCCCTACTCAATTAGCTGGAGAAAATAAAGGCTCCGGATTGAAAATGTTTTTGATCATCGTACCTCTGCTGCTCTTGGTAGGAGCAGGCGCTATGATCGTTTACACTAAAAATAACAGCAACAATGGTCTGGCAAGTTTGGGATTGTTTGGAAGCAATAAAGAAGAAACCAAACAGGCTAGTACAAATACCGAAGCAGTTTCCGACAGCGCTGCAATCGCAGATTCTATGGCTACTATAGCTATGACGGATTCCAACACGTATGTGCAGGAAGAAGTCTCCACCGAAATTGGTGGTAACACAGTATTTGAAAAAGAAGAAAACCCTGGCAAACAAACTTTGTTTGACAAACAAAAAGAACTTTCCGACAACAATATTTCTTCTGAGAAAAAAGAGGATATCTCTGTAAGCACTGCCCAGCACGGTCGCTATTTTGTAATCGTCGGTTCTTTTATGAAAAAAGAAAATGCCTACAAATTCAGAAATAAAATCGCCAACAGTGGAGGACATGTAACGGTGATCGAGCCATCTCCCGACAACAGATTTTATAAAGTAGCCTTCGACGATTTTGACAATAAACAAGACGCCCTTAGAAAAAAGAACGAGCTGGGAACAGACTTCGGTAATTCCGTTTGGGTGATGGCTTTCTAACCTGACCAAATTTCGTTTTTAATTTCATGTTCATTCAGCCCTTATTGCAGATCACCACTACCACTGTAGCTTCCACAGGCACAGGAAAAGCGGAGAAGACGCTATCGGTGCTGGAGCTGATGATAAAAGGAGGCTGGGTAATGATCCCCATCGGCTTGCTTTCTTTGATTGCTGTTTACATCATCGTAGAAAGAATGCTTACGCTGAAAAAAGCGGATAAAGATCCGGAACGTTTTTTAGAAAATATAAAAAATCTTGTCTACAACGGCGACATCTCCGGCGCCGTCCAGCAATGCCAACAATTTGATACTCCCTTTTCAAAAATGATCGAAAAAGGGATCTCTAAAATCGGAACGCCGCTTCCAAGCATTGAAGCATCCATTGAAAATGTAGGGAAAGTAGAAGTCTATAAGCTTGAAAAAAATCTGAATATTCTGGCTACCATTTCCGGTGCCGGACCAATGCTAGGCTTTTTTGGAACCGTTTTAGGATTGGTGCAAGCCTTCATGGCCATTGCCCGGGAAGATGGCTCTGTGAGTCCTAAATTGCTTTCTACAGGCATGTACGAAGCCATGATCACTACTGTGGGCGGATTGATCGTAGGCATCATTGCTTATGTAGGTTATAATTACCTTGTGACAAAAGTAGATAAGATCGTACACCAAATGGAATATGCTTCGATCGAGTTCATAGAATTGCTTCAGCAACCTAAATGAAGTTACAAAGAAAAACAAGAGTAAGCACCGAATTCAGCCTGGCTTCGATGACAGATTTGATCTTTCTGTTGCTGATCTTTTTTTTACTCACTTCCAATTTTGTAACGCCCTCCGGTATGCCGGTAACACTTCCACAATCGGGTACAGGAATGTTGCAAAAAATGAACCTTTCGATTACGATAACTTCCGATTTAAAGTATTATATTAACGATACCCAAACCACGCTCGAATCACTTGAAGAAGAGCTTAAGCAGGAAATGGGAACCGATACTAAAGTAGTGGTGTTGAACGTTGATGAAACAGTACCGGTAAGATATTTGATAAAAGTAGCTTCGATTGCCAACAAACTTGGAGCAAAAGTATCGATCGCTACAAAGCCGGATTGAAAATTCCAATAGATGTTTTGGGTTTTGAAATTTAAACCTGATAAACAAAATTTAATCTTGAAACGATATGGTTGAGAGAAAAGATGAAAATAAAAACAAGTCAATAGGGTTGATCGTGACGCTGGGAGTACACGCTGCACTATTGCTCGTACTCTTTTTCGTGATCGCCTGGCGCCCGCCTTATCCTGATATTTCAGGAAACGGTTTGGCAGGTGGAAGTATGGAGATCAATCTTGGCGTAGAAGACTTCGGTACCGGCGATATCCAGACCAACAATGATCAGCAGCAAAACGAACAAACTCCTGAGGAAGAAATTCAGGAAGAAGTAACCGACGAGGCAATCGTAAATGAAGAGAAGGTTGTTACTTCAGAAAATGAAAGTCCCTACGAAGTAAAAGCGGAGAAAGAACAAAAAGAAAAGAAAGAAGCGGCTCCTAAAAAAGAAGTGGTAGAAGCGCGAAATACCTTTCCCAACAAGCCAAACAGTGAATCGGATGGAAATGGAAAAGTAAAGGGAGACCAGGGAAAGCCGGAAGGAAATCCTGATTCAAGAAATATGTTCCCAGGTGGAAGAGGCAACGGTACAGGCGGCGGCATCGGCGATGGTCCGGGTGGCAATGGAGCTTCTCTCGATCTTCCGGGATGGGATTGGGATACAAAACCGAATAAAGTAGACCCAACCAGTGAAAGTGGTTATGTGCTGTTTGAATTTTATATTGACGAAGAAGGATCTGTGATCAGCGCTAAAAAAATAGGAGGGGCTAACCTTACACCTTCAGAAGATAATTTCTATAAAAAACAATTGTTGGAAACATCGTTTCACCTGAAAGATTCCCGCGCTAAGCCAGCGCCGAAGACAAGAGGAGTATTCCGGTTTGAAGTACGTTCAAGATAATCTTGCATGAATCATTTTATAGCTGACATAGACCTTATCAATCCATACAGCGAAGATTTTATTTCGTTGATCCCTTTCCAGCGCCAGAAAATTGATACGTTGATGGGAGATGGAATTATTGTAGCATATAGTCTCTCTCTGGATCGATCAAAACTTTGGGTTACTTTTATTGCTGAGTCGGAAGAAGAAGTGTATGAATTGATCGCTGACTTTCCGCTCGTAAAATTCATGGAGCCGACTGTTTATGAACTAGCGTTTCACAACAGTATCAGCAATAATTTTCCTGTTATCTCTTTGAATTAAACCCGATTTAAGTTGTGAATTATGAATGAAATTCACTCATAATTCATAACTCATAATTCAAAATTTTCTCAATTGCTGAATCACTTTATGAATAGGCAATCCCATCACATTGAAATATGATCCTTCAATTTTTTCAATTCCAATATACCCGATATATTCCTGTATCCCATATGAACCGGCCTTGTCGAAAGGTTTGTGTGTATCCACGTAATATTCAATATCAGCTTGCGCCAATGGTAAAAAATAAACTTTGGTGAGATCAGAAAAGCAAATTTGTTTTTCCAAAGTAGTAAGACAAACGCCGGTTACCACTTCGTGCATGCTTCCGGATATTTTCTGAAGCATTTGAATTGCTTCTGCGCGGTCAGCTGGTTTGTTGAGGATCTCGCCTTTGATGATCACTACAGTGTCTGCGGTGATCAGGAGCTCTTCTTTTTTTAATTCAGGTAAAAATGCTTGCGCTTTTTTCTTAGCCAGAAAAACAGGAACCTCCTCCTTAGGAAGATCGGAAGAAAAATCTTCGTTGGTATCTTTGGAGCGGCTTTCGAAGTTGATACCTGCATCCTTGAGTATCTGTCGTCGGCGCGGAGATTGAGAGGCTAGAATTATTTGATACATTTGAGTCCGTTAAGTGAATGGGTTCCGGATGCCAGAGTTCGTCCAGTATCTGACATCTGGAATCAGGTATCTTTATTTTACAGAAGTGGCAGTGGTTTTTATGTTAAAAGGAATATACACCGTCATTTTATAATAGGCGATATTATCTTTTTTATCGCGGTTTCCCCATTTGGAAACATTGTCGAGAAAATCAGTTTGTGTGTTTAGCCAGCCAGCCTGGAGCCCAATGCCAAAGCCAGGTTTGGAGACATACATCATGCCGAAGCCAGTTGGAAGCATGATCGCAATGTTCGAATACGATTCTCCTATTGGCCTTGTGTCTAGTTGATCCTGGAGATTTTTATTGTATTCATCTTTGGGTACGAAACGAAGTAATCCTATTCCCTGGGAGAGGTAAACGATGAAACCATGTTTTTTATAGAGGTTCAAATGCAGGTCGTAATTGAGCGAATACATTTTGATCCTTGCGAAATTATTTGGCGTGGGCTGAGGTTCAGAACCGTCGTCGAAAAAATAGTTAGGATTTTGTGCAGTGGCTTTTCCAATCATCAGGTTGAAATGTCCATTGAGCAATTTTTTACGATTAAATAAAATACCAATATGTATTCCGTTTGCCCATTGGGAATAACTGTGGCTAAGATCTCCTTTGTAAGAGTTAGTACTTACTCCAAGCTCTACAAACCGCGTAGGCATTGTGCTTTGAGCCATGGAAGATAATGTGCAGGCCAATAAGGATAAAACAAGAAAAACTACTTTTTTAGAAAGCATTGTTTTGATATTAATACTACAAAACGCCAGGTTTAAGATATAAATAAAAAACCTAAACGTATATACCGTTTAGGTTTTAAATGTAACGTCAGATAAGACGATATTATTATAATTTTGAGAAATCGTACGAATCCAGGTAGCTTGTAGTGAATTTACCTGCACGGAAGTTCGGATCGTCCATCATTTTAATGTGGAAAGGAATAGTTGTTTTTACTCCTTCGATCACAAATTCTTGCAAGGCACGTTTCATTCTATCCAGGGCCTCGTCTCTTGTAGGAGCGCTCACGATCACTTTCGCGATCATAGAATCGTAGTTGGGAGGGATGGTATAACCATTATAGCAATGTGTATCTACGCGCACTCCGTAACCACCGGGGATATGGAAGTTAGTAATTTTTCCAGGAGAAGGGCGGAAACCATTTTTCGCATCTTCAGCGTTGATACGGCATTCGATCGCATGTTTCATTGGGAAATGGTTCTTGGTAGCCACAGGCTCACCCGCAGCAGCCATGATCTGTGCTTTGATCAGGTCTACTCCAGTCACTTCTTCAGTGATCGGGTGCTCTACCTGGATCCTGGTGTTCATTTCCATGAAATAGAAATCGCCGTTTTTATCAACCAGGAACTCGATAGTTCCTACACCTTCGTATTTAATAGCTTTAGCTCCTTTGACAGCGGCCTCGCCCATTTTATTTCTTAATCGTTCGTTCACGATCATCGAAGGAGTTTCTTCGATAAGTTTCTGGTGTCTTCTCTGGATAGAGCAGTCACGTTCAGAAAGGTGAACCACGCGGCCTTTTGCATCGCCCAAAAGCTGGATCTCGATGTGTCTTGGCTCTTCTACAAATTTTTCAAGGTACAGACCATCGTTCCCGAAAGCTGCGCCTGCTTCTGTCTTTGCATCAGTCCATGCTTTTTGGAATTCAGAATCATTTTTTACAATTCTCATTCCACGGCCACCACCACCGGCAGTAGCTTTCAGGATTACGGGATATTTTACTTTGTTGGCAAGTTTGATACCTTCTTCTACCGAACTAAGAAGTCCTTCGGAACCTGGGATGGTAGGCACTCCGGCTTTTTTCATGGTAGCTTTAGCAGAAGCTTTATCACCCATCGAGTTGATCATTTCAGGGCTTGCACCAATGAATTTGATACCGTAATCTTTACAGATCTTAGAGAAAGAAGCATTTTCTGAAAGAAATCCATAACCAGGGTGAATAGCGTCTGCATTGGTGATCTCTGCAGCAGAGATAATGTTTGGCATGCTCAAGTAGGATTGAGCGCTTGGAGGAGCTCCTATACAAACAGCTTCGTCGGCAAAACGAACGTGAAGGCTATCTTTATCGGCAGAGGAATAAACGGCAACCGTTTTAATTCCTAATTCTTTACAAGCACGGATCACACGTAATGCGATCTCGCCCCTGTTAGCTATAAGTATTTTTTTAAACACAACGAATTCAGATTAATGTGGAATAATTAACTTATAATAAAATTGTATCGGAGTTACCCTTCATAATTCCTGCACAACTTTACAAGTAATTTATTTTTGCTCAATAATGAACAGAGGCTGATCGAATTCTACCGGTGTTGCATTTTCTACCAGGATCTTTACAATCTTACCTTCGTATTCAGATTCGATCTCGTTGAATAGTTTCATAGCTTCGATGATGCAAAGTCCTTTTCCAGGGCTGATCTCATCGCCTACATTTACCAATGGAGGATTATCAGGGCTAGATGAACGGTAGAACGTACCGATCATTGGAGATTTGATCGTAAGTTGTTTGCTGTTACCGCTTGTCTCGGCTGGTTTTTCAGTAGCACCAGGAGTACTTGTAGAAGTAGTTACCTGAGAAGTAGGAAGAACAGTAGGCTGAATAACTTGTGGAAGCGCTGCTGGCAATACAGTTGCTGCTGTAGCGTTTCTTTTAACATTAATTTTAAATTGCTCCGTTTCGATATTAACTTCGGCCAGGCCTGAGCTTGCAATGAAGTCAAGTAATTCTTGGATTTCTTTCGGTTTCATCATTCTTATATCACAAGTTTATTTAAAAGGTGCTATCCCGTTCATTCTTTTATTAAACAGAATTGAAGCGGGCTAATTTACAAATAAATTGAAAATTTCTTATTAAAAGTTAACTATTTAGGATCGTACGCCCATTTCAGGTAAATAGAGCCCCAGGTAAAGCCTCCACCGAAAGCAGCCATGATAATGTTATCTCCTTTTTTGAATTTCTTTTCAAAATCCCAAAGCAAAAGAGGAATCGTACCATTGGTGGTATTGCCGTAGCGCTCAATGTTCATCAATACTTTTTCACTACCGATTTTCATACGCTCTGCGGTAGCTTCGATGATACGTTTGTTTGCTTGATGCGGTACCAACCATGCAACGTCATCAGCGCTTAGTTCATTGCGCTCCAAAATTTCTACGGCTACTTGCGACATGTTAGACACCGCGTGTTTGAATACCGTAGCGCCTTCCTGGTAAGCGTAGTGCTCGTTATTAGTCACAGTTTCAATCGTAGCCGGTCTGCGGCTTCCGCCTGCTTTCTGACCAAGGTACAAAGCTCCTGATCCATCGGTGCGAAGAATACTGTCTCTTAAGCCATTTCCACTGGTATCTGGTTCCAGCATCACAGCCGCAGCGCCATCACCAAAGATAATACAGGTAGTACGGTCTTTATAGTTGATGATAGAAGACATTTTATCGCCGCCTACTACAATTACTTTTTTATATTTTCCGGTTTCGATGAATTGACTTCCCGTAACTAGTCCGAATAGAAATCCGGAACAAGCAGCGTTTAGGTCGTAGCTGAAAGCATTTTTCAGCCCGCACATATCGCAGACAAGATTTCCTGTAGCGGGAAATACGAAGTCAGGAGTAGTAGTACAGGATACTACCATGTCAACATCTAAAGGATTGGTATTGGTTTTGGCGAGGAGTTCTTTGATGGCAATCTCCATCATATGGGAAGTACCTTTATTTTCGCCTTTGAGAATGTGTCTTTCTTTGATTCCGGTCCTGGTCATTATCCATTCGTCGGAGGTATCTACTAATTTCTCGAGTTCCTTGTTAGTAAGGATGTAGTCTGGTACATGTCCACCTACCCCGGTTATTGCAGCTCTGATTTTACTCATTTAATTCTATTCTAACTTTAATACTTACGGAACCAGATAAGAATCAAAATATTACGCTTAAGATCTTAATACCTGTACCCGAAATCGGATGCCAAATTACAAACAAATCCAAAAAATAAAATTTGTGTGAACAAAATTTTGAAATGGTTTGCTGTGTTTGCTTATTAGTCAACTACTTGTAAGCGTTCTTAATTTTTTGAGTGATGTCGGCATCTACCAGTTGTTTTGCCTGGCCAATCATGTTCTTGATTGCAAGAGGAGAGGATACACCATGGCCGATGATCACATTTCCGTTTACGCCCAGGATCGGGCTTCCGCCCACGGCTTCGTAATTAAACATATCGAAGAATGGATCGTTTACGTTTCTGGATTTGGCCAGGTTATAGATTTGCTCACCCATTTTAAGAATTACGTTACCGGTAAATCCATCGGTCACGATCACATCGGCTTTGTTGTTGAAGGCATCATATCCTTCCACATTACCGATGAAATTGATGTTCTTATTGAGCTTAAGCATTTGATGGGCAGGAAGAGTCAGAAGAGTACCTTTGGTTTCTTCTTCTCCCAGGTTCATAAGGGCTACTTTCGGATTATCTACACCCAGGATGTGCTGGGAATAAAGTGAACCAAGGGTAGCGAATTGGGAAAGGACATCCGGCTTACAATCGGCGTTGGCGCCTACGTCTACCAGGACTCCGAATTTACCGGCCTCTTTTGGGATAAAACCGGCAATACAAGGTCTAATCACTCCTTCAATAGCTTTAATGCTGAAAAGAGAACCGACTAACATAGCGCCCGTATTTCCTGCGCTACAAAAGGCATCTACTTTACCGGCTTTTAAAAGTCCGAAGCCGGTAACAATGCTTGAATTAGGTTTTTGGGAGATCGCCTTGGTCGGGTGTTCGCCCATGTCGATGACTTCATCGCAATGGAAGATTGTAAATAGATCTTGCGCAACACCAGCTTCTGTCAGATGTGTTTTGATCACATCTTCTTTTCCTAATAAGACAATATGAATGTCTTTGGAAAAAGATTTAGAGGCAAGTATCGCACCATCAATAACGGCTTTGGGGGCAAAATCACCCCCCATAGCATCCAATGCAATTTTCATAGAATTACTCCGCTAGTGCTTTTTCCAGAAGTACTTTACCGTTGAAATATAGTTTGCCTTCAAACCAGTAGGCACGATGAGGTAAATGTGCTTCGCCGGTAGTAGGGCAGATGGAAATATTGGAAGCAGTAGCTTTGTAGTGAGTTCTTCTCTTATTTCTCCTTTGTTTCGAAATTCTACTTTTAGGATGTGCCATTGTAGTATACTATTTTAATTTATTTTTTAAATCTTTAAGTGCATTCCAGCGTGGATCTATGGTCTCGCTGTCATCGCTTTTATTATCTTCGTTTTCGTCCGAGCGATAGATCAATCTTGTTTCCTGCTCGTCTTCCTCCTCTGTATCTTCTTCCTGGAATTTAGGATGAAGTCTTTTCATCGGTATTGCAAGCCCGATGAATTCATACAGGTACTGTGCGAGATTCAGTTTTTGCAGATCCCTCGGGATCATGATCACATCTTCCGAAAGTTCTTCAAACTCATCTCCAAACTTGAAGACCAGATTTTCATCGCTGTCGATCTCGTAATCATAAGGCTCCACACTGCGGTCGCAAAGAAGCTCTACTATTCCTTTAATCTTAAAATCTGCCAGAATTAATCTTTCCGATCTATCCAACACAACAGTAGCTTTCAGCTTACCCTTTTCCAGGATACTGCCTTCTATCGCAGCAAAGAACTTATCGTCTAAGTCGTAGTCAAATGATTGCTTTCCATCGGTAAGCCTGAAAATTTCAATATCAAATTCCTTCAAACTTTTCATACGATCTATCAACGGTTCCTTTTACTGTTTCCAGCAAAAGAACCGCAAAATTAGTGTTTTTTAGCTTTTAAAGAAATTATTTAAGGAATAAAAGATGTATTTTATTAACAAAAACCTTTTTGAAAAATCTATACATGTTATTAATCTATTGATTTTTAGAAAATTAAAATCAAGTTAGCTTCTCAAATACTTGAAGGATTTTATGCTCGCTGATCGGTTTGATCAGGTATTCTTTCACATCACTGATCTTATTGGCCTTTTCGATATCGCGTTCGTCGATGGAAGAAGTAACAAGGTAAATATGAATATCCTCGGTAAGCTCATTTTTAATGGCTGAAAATTCTTCCAGGAACTGCCATCCATCCATGATTGGCATATTGATGTCCAGGAAAATATATTTGGGAAGAGAGCCAGGATCTTTGAGTGCATTTTTCAAATAATCAAACCCTTTCTGCCCATTGGGAAATATCAGGATCTGGCTGGCTAAGTTGCTGATCTCTACCTGACGACGGAATATAAACTGATATACTTCATCGTCATCAATCAAACAAACTACCGATTTATTCAACTCCATTTTTTAAGGAAAACTCTCCATACAAATATACGTAATATTGATGTAATAAAAAACAAGGAAGATGAATAATTTTGAGATTTGGACTTAAATTCCAAACGATCTAAAACAAAGAAGATCTTTATTGGATTTTTTATAATATCATTTCAGGAATTTCATCTTCCACCAATAATTTTCCTTCCGTAGAGTCTTTGATTTCTTGAACAGAAATACCAGGTGCTCTTTCAAGAAGTTTGAAGCCTCCTTGCGGCACTAATTCAAGCACGGCCATATCGGTTACAATTTTCTTGATGCATTTCAACCCAGTGATAGGAAGTGTACATTTTTTCAAAAGCTTTGACTGGCCATCTTTACTCTTATGCTGCATGGCCACGATAATGTTTTTGGCCGAAGCCACTAGATCCATTGCACCGCCCATGCCTTTCACCATCTTGCCGGGGATTTTCCAGTTGGCGATGTCGCCTTCTTCCGAAACTTCCATGGCTCCTAAAATGGTAAGATCTATTTTACCGCTTCTAATCATCGCAAAACTTTCTGCAGAACTAAAAATAGAAGCGCCTTTGATCATCGTTACCGTCTGCTTACCTGCATTGATCAAGTCGGGATCTACTTCTTCCTTTGTAGGAAAAGGCCCCATGCCCAACAACCCATTTTCAGACTGAAGGACTATATTGTAATGCTCCGGAATATAATTGGCTACTAAAGTAGGAATACCGATTCCAAGGTTTACATAGTAACCATCTTTCACTTCTTTGGCTATCCGCTTGGCTATTCCGTATTTATCGAGCATAGTATAAATTATGAGTTATGAATGTTGAGTTATGAATCATATTAGTATTGAGTATTAACTCATAATTCATAACTCAACATTCATAATTTTATTTAAGTATTTCAATTTGTGTTCCCTTGTCTTTCGCTTTGCCGAAGCCCTTGTAGAAAAGGCGCTTGCTATCGATGCCTTTGGAAACGATGTATTCTTTTACAGCTTTTGCTCTTTCTTCCGTGAGCTTAAGCGCTGCTGCATCGTCCCCGTCTTGATCGGTATAAACGTTGATAGAAATTTTTAAAGTGGAATTGGTATACAGCATTTGTACGATATGATCCAATTCGTGGAAAGAAGAAGGGATAATGCTTGCTCCTTCGTATTGTACAGTTCGCAAAGCCAGAATAGTGCCCGGTGTGATGCTGGAAAGACAAATGGTGTCGTTCAGCTCAGTGAATTTGGCTCCTGCAGGAAGGCTAATGTTTTTGATGATGTAACCAAAACCTGGTGCTTCTGCAGTAAGATTATAGCTCATACCGCCTGGCAATACTACTACATATTTTCCTGTCATACTGTTGGAACCATAAGTGCCAATAATTTCATGTGTCTCATTATCGGTGATGGTGATGGAGGCAACAATCGGCTCGTTGTTGGAGCAGTTGAAAATTCTCCCTTTCAAAATTGATAGATAAGCATCAGCCGTATTTTCTCTTTCTAAAATATAAATATCTTCCTCGCCATATCCTTCTTCGCGTACAGAAGAAAAATAAGCTCTTCTATTGTCGGCAGACCACACGAAGTTGATATCGTCGCCGGTGGTATTGATCGGGTATCCCACGTTAATAGGGGCAGAAAGTACTTCTCCAGTCTCAGGATTTATTGTACAGGAGAAAATATCGTAGCCTCCCATGGAATTGTAGCCCATACTGCTAAAGTAAAGGGTACGGCCATCGGGGTGCATGAACGGAGAAAATTCATTTTCTTTTGTATTGATCTTATCGCTGAGAAGGATCGGTGCTCCCCATTCGCCGTTGGCTTGTTTTCTAGCCATATAAATATCGTTCTGTCCAATTCCTCCTGGTTTATTGCTTACAAAGAAAATGGTTTTGCCATCGGCAGAAACGCTGATGCAAGGTTCCCAATAAGGGGAGTTAATAGTTGCTCCAAGGCTTTTAGGTTCACCCCAAATAGTGCCTAATAAATTGCTTACATAAATATCGCCTCCGTTGTCTGATTTATAGACATAGAGCTGCATTCCATCGGCAGAGATCCCGATGCAGGCATCATGGAGTGGTGTATTGATCACGTTGCTGATCGGAGTAGGAGTCGTCCATTCGTTTACAGATTTTACGTTGATGTAGATGTTCTCGTAGTATTTATTATCCCTTGGATCTTTTTCTTTATTGATATCATTTTCGCGGCGAGAGGTGAAGATCATAATAGACTCGTCTACCGGAAGTACGGGGTTGTAATCGGCATGTTCAGAGTTGATCTTATCACCCATGTTAGTGATTTTTACATTGACAGGATTGCGCACCAACTCGATAGCATTTTTGCAATATTTAATTCCCTGATCTGCTTTTTTTATTTCTTCGGATTTTCCTTTTTCTTTTTGCTTATAGCTTTCAAAGCATTGAATTGCTTTGTCAAACTTCATAGCAGCATGGTACGATTGCCCCAGGAGATAATCGAGCTGGGATTCTTTTATTTTACCTGAATTTTTTGCGGTTTCCAAAAGCGGCAAAGCTTCTTCATAGTAACCTAATTTGCTATAGCAAAGTCCGGCAGAATAAGCAAAATAAGGATCACCCGGTTGTGTCTTTTCAGCAAGAAGATAGCTGTTTAAAGCAGTCCTGTAATCACCGTTGTCAAAGGCAGTTTGGCCTTGATGTGCGTAGGCTTTGGCTTCTTTGCTATGTTTTTGGGCAAAAGAATTCTGAACTATAATACTTAAAATAAAAAGTAGTAGTACCTTTTTCATATTCTGTCTAGTGAGTTATCAAAAATTTGAGAGGTTAATTTACATTTAATCTTGAGAAAACAAAAAGTATTAAGATTTAGAAATTATTTCAGAAGAGATGCTGGATACCATATATCGGATGCCGGAATAATTTTATTGGGGATCTGACAAGATACCAGATACCAGATGCCGGATACCAGATAGTTTAGATAAAAACAACTCTGTTTTACAAATAAGCTAAAAGACAATGCCATTAAATTTCTCTCACATTTATCCGGTATCTGGCATCCGGCATCTGGTATCTCAAATAATATTTAAGAGGGTAATTCCAAACTATTTAATCGTTTGATATCCGTCTTTGAGATCGTAAATTTTCGTAAATCCGGCTCTTTTGAGTTTTTTAGTGGCAAGCGGACTGCGGTGAGCAGTTTGACAATAGAGAAAAATAGTTTTACTGTGGTCGAGTCTTTTTATTTTTTTATTGAAGCGGCCTAAAATATAACTGATGTTGATAGCTTTGTCCAGATGGGCTTTCCTGTATTCATGCGGAGTACGTACGTCAATAAGAATGCAATCGTCGTGACAGGCATGTAGTTTAGTGAGGTATTCCTCTTTTTCGAGTTGTTGAATAGTAGGGGAGGAAAATATCTTCTTGTTGCAGGCGCAAAAAGGTAAAAGCAACAGTAACCATTTTAGAAAATGCATAAAAAGTATTGAGTTTTTATGTTATTAGTCCTGGGTAAAGAATGTTCACTACCAGGACTAATAACTCACTACTGAGAAATGTATTTCAGAAATTCGTTCTTCGTATTTTCTTCCAGGAATTTTCCGGAGTAATGAGAAGTAACAGTAGTACTGGATGTATCTTTCACGCCACGTGAAGAGACGCAAAGGTGTGCGGCGTCCATTACTATGGCTATGTCTTCGGTTTGAAGAACTTCTTTCAGTTCGTTGGCTATTTGTACGGTCATTCTTTCCTGCACTTGTGGTCTTTTAGCATAATATTGTACAATACGGTTCAATTTGGAAAGACCGATCACTTTGCCGGAAGAAATATAGGCAACGTGCGCTTTGCCTATGATTGGTACGAAGTGATGTTCACAGTAAGAATGGAAAGTGATATTTTTTTCGACCAGCATTTGGTCGTATTTGTATTTATTTTCAAACAGGCGGACCTTGGGTTTATTTTCAGGATTTAGTCCGCTGAAAACTTCTTTGACAAACATTTTGGCTACACGCTCCGGAGTACCTTTCAGGCTGTCATCGGTGAGGTCGAGCCCCAGTATAAACATGATCTCGCGAAAATGTTTTTTGATGAGCTCTACTTTTGTGGTATCATCAAGGTCAAAGGCATCTTCGCGAAGGGGAGTTTCGAAAGAAGTACCAACATGTTCTTCGCCGATTTCGTCTACAGGATGTTTATGCCGGGTATTCAACGAAGTTTCTTTCTGTTTCATATAAGGTAATTTTTAAATCGTGTTTTTTATCAATTTTTTCTCTCAAAATATTCCAAATAACCACTGCAATGTTTTCTGCCGTTGGGTTAAGATGTTTGAATTCTTGCGCATCGAGATTCAGGTTTTTATGGTCAAATTTTTTCAATACATGTTCCTTGATCGTATCACTGAGCAGCTTCATGTCGATGACATAGCCTGTAGCCGGGTCGATCTCTCCGGTTACTTTAACGATTAGCTCATAATTATGTCCGTGAAAATTAGGATTATTACATTTCCCAAATACTTTGTTATTGGTTTCATCGCTCCATTCGGGATTGAACAGGCGGTGAGCAGCGTTGAAATGTTCTTTTCTGTATACAGCTATTCTCATTAAGAAATATAAGAACTTAAAATTACACAATTATTTTTTAAAAACTGATGAAGGTTGTCAAAAGTTCATTATGACGAAGGTTAACCTCTTTCTAATATACAATGAATGCCAGATGCAAGATCCCGATAATTTAGTTTGTAACGGTTACAAAGGCTAGTTGGGGAAATAAGATACAAAAATTTTATCCGGGATCTGGCATCCGGCAGCTGGTATCTTTTCTAATTACCAACAGATTTAAAACTTCCGTCAAGTTTTTAAAAATACCCAAAATCTACTATTTTGCATGCCTATCAGGATTTGAACTAAATAAATCTTTTTTGAATTTATATAAAAGATACAAATCCCGCCCGCTTATGAACGTAGACGATATCAAAAAACAGATAGAGAAGTATAAGGCAGAAGGGAAGAAAATGTTTACCACTTCTTCTTTTCAATCGCACAGCATTGTCTTGCTACATATCTTGAGCCAGATCGATAATTCTATCCCGGTTTATTTTATCAATACAGGTTACCATTTCCCGGAAACCGTGGCTTTCAAAGATCAACTTGCCCAACAATATAATCTGAATATCCAGGAAGTGACTCCCTTTGTGCCAAAGATGATGCAAAAAGATTCACAAGGCAGATTGCTTTTCACTTCCGATCCCGACTATTGCTGCTTCCTCAATAAAGTGCAGCCTTTAGATCCGATCTTGGCTGAGAATGATATTTGGATCAACGGCGTACGCGGCGATCAGAGTGCGGTGCGCAAAGCCTTTAAACTGGAAGAAAAAGCGCCGCATGGTGTGATCCGCTTTCACCCGATGCTCGATTGGACCAATAAAATGATCCACCTTTACATGAAGGAACATAATTTACCAAAACATCCGCTCGAAGAGAAAGGCTATCTTAGTATCGGTTGCGAACCGTGTACGCGCAAATTCGACCTCGAATGGAACGAGCGAGAAGGAAGATGGTTTGGATTGAAGAAAACAGAGTGTGGGTTAAATACAGATTTAGTGCAAAAATAATTATAAGTTATGAGTTATGAATGTTGAATTAATTCATAACTCATAATTCAACATTCATAACTTATCTTAACTAATTTAAAAAAGAATGAATATACTAATCACCGGCGGCGCAGGATATATCGGAGCAGAATTGGTCTATGAACTTTCCAAAAAAGACGATGTTTCTTCCATTGTGGTATACGACAACCTAAGCCGGGAGAACTACAATTTTTTCACTAGCCTAAGTCATAAGATCAGCAATGGCAAAGTAAGATTTGAATTTGGAGAATTGCTCGATTCCAGGAAGCTTAGAAAAGTTTTAAAAGATATTGATGTTGTATATCACCTAGCGGCAAAAGTTTCCAAACCTTTTTCCAACATTGATAGCCATATATACGAGCAAGTAAATCACTGGGGAACTGCTGAACTGGTATACGCAGTGGAAGAGACCAAATCAGTATCTCGTTTTATCTACATGAGCTGTGCCAGTGTGTATGAAAAATCTAAAAAAGAAGTAGACGAAACAGCTTCGGCTGATCCTAGCAATCATTACAGCATTTCCAAACTAAGAGGCGAAACGCACGTAGCGAGACTGATGAATAAAATGAACACCTATATTCTTCGCTGCGCGAAAGTATATGGTCCTAGTACTTGCATCCGTTTTGATAGTGTGATCAACCGTTTTATGTTTGATGCGCATTTCAACGGCAGGATCCAGATCCATGGCTCGGGTAAGCAGGTTCGTCCGTTCATTCATATTGACAAAACAATTGCTGCCTTGCTGGAATTGCGCTTGTCGAAAGCTCCTTCCGATGTTTACAATTTATCCGATAAAAATATTGAAGTGTTGGACATGATCGATGTGCTGAAAGAATTGTATCCGGATATGGAATACATTTTTATCAACCAACACTTAGAAATGAACGATCTGAAGATTAATCCGCTGCTGAAGCTTTCCAAATATTTTCCGCTTCCGCAAACAGATCTGAAGCAAGAGCTGATTGCATTTAAAGATCGTTTCTCTTTTGGCAATGTGGAAGTGCCGGCATAGTCTGCCTTGAGTTTAGTCCTGAGTCTTGAGTAAAGCCGATAATTTTTCTCTCATGACTCAGGACTCGATACTTTTTAGTATATTGATTGGAAAACCTTAAACAGTGTCTCAAAAATCTCTTTCCGATATTAATCTCTCCAAAGAGAATTTTTCCAACGAAAACTATATCAATCGCCCGTGGAAAGAAGAGATCATCTATTTTCTGATCGTAGACCGTTTTCATGATGGGAAAGCTGCGCAGAAGGCTCCCGATGCCTTGAGACCAGAATACCAGCAGACTGACCTGATGAAGCGCAGAGGAGGTACATTTAAGGGAATTCAGGGGCAGTTAAACTATATTAAAAATTTAGGCTGTACCACGATCTGGCTGAGCCCGGTTTTTGAGAATTATGAAAAAGATTATCACGGTTATGCGATCAATAATTTTTTAAATACAGATCCGCGTTTTGGCACAATAGAAGAATTAAAAGAATTAGTAAAAAAAGCTCATGAGCTCGAACTACGCGTAGTACTCGATGTAGTGATCAATCATACGGCCAACACCTGGGAATATGAAAATGGATATATCTCCTATAATGGTACTTCCCACCGGTTCGGACATTGGAAAGACGATCAGTACCCGCTTCCACAGGAATTAAGAAATCCGGATTACTATAAAAAAGCAGGAGCGATCGAACATTGGGATTCTTATCCTGAAACACAAGAGGGAGATATTTTTGAATTAAAAAAACTGATCACAGATAATTCACCAGTTGGCTGGAAAGTATTGGAAGCAATGATCAAGATCTATAGCTTCTGGATCAAAGAATGTGCGATAGATGGTTTCCGCTTAGATACTGTAAAGCACTTGGAGCCTTCAGCGGTGGCAGTGTTTTGTCACAAGATCCGCGAATATGCAAAATACCTGGGCAAAGACCAGTTTATGATCTTTGGAGAAGCGGTGGGCAATTATTCCTTGATCAGTCGTTATTTTAAACAGGTAAAAACGGAGCGAGGTTATTTTGAAGGATTAGATGCAGCCTTCGATTTTCCTTTGCATTTTATATTGGAAGAATTAATAAAGGGAAAAAGACCTGCGAGCGATCTATATCAGCTTTACAGAAGCAACAAAAAAATGCTTGCCAGGAGAAATAAGAAAACTTCCGATTGGATCGTCTTTGCCGACAATCACGATCAGATCGCGCAAGGGCATAAGGCCAGGATCGGTTTTGAGGCGGAGGAAAAACAAGTGATCGCTATGATCGGGCTGGTTTATTTTCTTTATGGAATTCCATGCTTGTACTATGGCACTGAACAGTATTTGCAAGGCAATGGACCGCACGATGCATGGTTGAGAGAACCTATGTTTCACCAGGAGAAAGATCTTTGCTGGCACAAGGAAGAAAGTTTTTTGTATAAAGAAATCTCTTCACTCGCGGCTTTGCGCAAAAAGATGTTTTTGTTTTCAGAAGCAGAAATGGAAATCGATTTTATTTCGATCAATGGTGGTGACTTTGTGTCATCTGAACATATCCGAGAGATCATTTATTGGTCAAAACGTATTTACGAAGAGAAGATGATCTTGCTGTACAATCCTAAAAAGGATGAAAGAGTTGCCATTTGTGCGAAACTATCCACAAATGGGTCACGTATTAAAAGTAAATTAGAATATAGCTATGGCGGCAATGGAGAGCTGAATATAGACCAAAAAGAAGGATGTGGGTATATTAATATTGACTTAAATCCTTTACAATTTGTAATTTTAAAATAACTGGCTTAAAATAGCGTCCCTTTAGGGAGATCCTAATACAATTAATGGCAGATTTTCAGATTAATATTGCTAACCGAGACATAAGAAAAAGAGTATTCATCTTCGCGGTGCTTTTTTTTATGTGGGGATTGTTAACGGTTCTGAACTTTGAATTGATCGGACACTTACGCATTATTTTTAATTTGTCGTATGCGCCTTCTACACTCATCAACATTACGTTCTTTGCTGCTTACCTGATCATTTCACTACGTGCGGGAGGATTGATTAAAAAAGTAGGCTATAAAAATGCGATCATCATGGGTTGGCTGCTGGCTTGTCTGGGTTGTTTTATTTTTTATTACGCGGTATATATTCGCAATTACAAATACTTTCTTGGAGCACTCTTTGTCTTGGCTGCGGGTATCACGATCCTACAGGTAGGTGCTAATCTCTATGTGGTATTGTTGGGTAATAATAAAAATGCAGGCTCGCGCCTTACGCTGGTGCAAGCCTTCAACTCACTCGGTACTTTCGTAGCACCGTTGTTTGCCTCTTCAGTATTAAACTATCATACGCATCTTCCCGCAGAAGTGCGCAAATCGCTCGATCCGAAAGACCTGTTGTTTATGGATGCGGCTTATGTTCATTATCCTTATTTGTACCTGGGAATTTTAATGTTGTTGTTTGCAGTCGTGTTATTCTTTACCAATATACCTAACATCGATACCAGCAATATTGAGCCATTGAATAAAATCACTTCTCTTCGTAAACGCCATGCCATGCACTTCTCGCAGCTGCGTTTGGGAGCGTTTGCTATTTTTGCATATGTTGGCGCAGAAGTAGCATTGGCCAACTACATCGAAACCTTTGCCCGTGACCTGACCCAATACTATTGGGGCGCTGCGATGATCGGGCGTTTCATTGGCGCTATTTTATTGCTGCGTTTCAGCATTCGCAATTCGGTAGCATTCTGCGCTTCCATGTCGGTGTTGCTGATTTTACTTTCAATCTTTACCGTAGGAAAAATTTCTGTTTGGTTTGTGGTGTGCGTTGGACTTTTCAACTCTATTTTATTCCCATCGCTCTTTACGCTCGGGGTAAATGGATTAGGAAAATTTTCCATCGACGGTTCTGCAATACTCATTATGTTTATCGTGGGCGGGGCAGTTGTTCCGTTCAACGTACTAAATTATTCCTACGTAAGTTACCAGATCGCATTTATCATCCCGATCATTTGCTATGTCTACATAGGCCTCTATGGATATAGGTTCTCCCGCTTTGAGATCAGGGACGAATTGAAAGACAAACTTTAGAAATTTTGAATTATGAGTTATGAATGTTGAGTTGACTAATTCAACATTCATAACTCATAATTTTAAAAGCCATTTCTTCGCGCTTTCTATGTTCCTGAAAATTTTTGTAGGAACAGGAGGCTTTGCAATTTTTATAAAAAAATTTCCTACTGTTACAGAAATGGGAGAGGTAGCTATGAGGGCCAGTTTTTTAGCGCCTACACAAGCTTCTTCGCTTCCCAGATAATCCCTGGCTTCTTTGGTATACGTTACACTTCCTCGGATTTCAATAATGGCCAAACGGGGCTCTGTACCGAAAACACGGAGTCTCTCTTTCACAATATCACGGGCGATCTCAATGTTTATATGTACATCTTCGTATTTGCCCATCAAAAATTCGCCTTCCAGCCAGATGGTCACGTAAGGATGATTAAATTCGTTTTTGGGTTTACCCATTTTAAAAAGTTATGAGTTATGAATTATAAATTATGAGTGAAAAAACAATTCATAACTCATAATTTCAGATTGTTGTCATTTTTTTGAATCTACTAAAATATTCGGGAATGAAATGGTAAAGGAAGAACCTTTTTTCAAAACACTGTCTACATGTATATGGCCATCCACGCGGGTAAGCATGGATTGGGCAGAGTATAAGCCCAGGCCTGCGCCGTCAAAAGTAGAATTAGCTTTGTAGAACATTTCAAAAATTTTTTCCTGATATTTTTTCTGAATCCCGATGCCATTGTCTGTAATGGTAATATCGGTACTGGTCTTCGACTGTGAAACACGTATGTCGATCATCGACACGGGTTTGCCGGTACGGAATTTATAAGCATTTTCGATGATTTGATAAAGCGCATAGTGAATGGTTTTTTGTTTGGTATGCACTTTATATTTTTGCAAAATATTTTTTCGGATCGTTACATCTTTGGAATAATAAGGACTGTTGTGCATTTCATCCAGCACTTCTTCGATCAGATTATCGAAATTGATCTGCTCTGAACTACTACCTCTGATATCGGCTTCCACCGTGTCTTTGAGCGAGATCAAAATATTGTCGAGCTTGTGGGCGCAAACTTTTATCATTTCAAAATACTTCAGCGCTTCAGCATCTTTGATCTCCATATTGGCAATGTTCAGCAGTCCCTGGATGGTGGTAACAGGGCTTTTCAAATCGTGCGCCGCTTTGTAGAGGAAAGTGTCAAGCTCTTTGTTTTTCAACTTTAGCTCCTCTTCTGTTTTTTTTATTTTAGAAATATCTTTGGCGATGAAAAGATAACCGATCACTTTACCGGTTTTATCTTTCAGACAGGAAGCAGTGCAGCTTACAGGAATGACTTCTCCGTCTTTGGTAAACAATACATTTTCCAGGTTGTAAAAATACCCCTGGCGTTTGAGACGGTTGAAAACGTTGTTGAAGGCAGCAGGTTCGAGAAAAAGATTACGAAAGGATTTTCCAATCAAAACTTCCGGGCTCAATTTTAAACTGTTATAAGCCGCATCATTGATCTCGCTGATGTTTTCCTCTTTATCAAGAATAAAGAGCATATCGGCAATCCCTTTGTAAATGCTGTTGAGATAATCTTTAGAAACAGTGGTATGCTGAAGTTCTTCGGTAAGAATATTGATCCCTGTGATAATTGCATCGTAGTCGTCGTTGCGGGGAGATACTATGCCTTTAGCAGTGAGGTTGCCCGATGCCAATTCCAACAGCAAATTAATAATCGTATTGAGATTCTTCGAGCTCACTTAATCTTCTAATAGGTCGACAATAAGGTACAAATAGTTGAGTGGGCCAATTTGTTTCTAATGATAAAAATAAAAAAGGAGAGTATCAATACTCTCCTTGAGATTTTCTTGCCTAATTCGTCTAACCATTTGTAAAAACCTATGGAGATTAGAGAAATATCGTTAAATGGAATTTCGTACTAAACCCTTATAGGTTTTTACCGGGTTCCGGGTAGGAAAAATTAATTCTGGCAATATTCTTCAAAAGTAGCTTCCAGGTGCTGCGCGATCATTTCAGCGTTGCGACCTTCAATGTTGTGTCTTTCTACAAAGTGCACCAATTGGCCGTCTTTGAAGAGCGCCATAGAAGGAGAAGAAGGAGGGTAAGGAAGAGTAAACTCTCTTGCCTTTTGCGTAGCTTCCTTGTCTACTCCTGCAAATACAGTTACGATATGGTCAGGTTTCACTTTGCTTCTTTGGATAGCAAGTTTAGCGCCTGGTCTGGCAGCGCCTGCTGCGCAGCCACAAACGGAGTTGATCACCAACAGGGTAGTACCTTTGCTGTTGATCGCAGATTCTACTTCGGAAGTAGTTTTAAGTTCCTGAAATCCCGCGCTCACGAGGTCCTGGCGCATGGGAGCTACTAATTGTTCTGGGTACATATGATTATAAATTTTGAATTTTGAATTATGAGTTATGAATGGAATGTTGAGCCGATTATTTTTAATTCATAATTCATAACTCAACATTCATAATTTTTTACATAAAGCCAAGTTCCAGTTTAGCGGCTTCGCTCATCATTTCTTGTGTCCAGGGTGGATCGAAAGTGATCTCCACTGTTACATCGTTCACTCCTTCGATCTCTTTGATATTTCGTTTCACATCTTCAGGGATCGATTGAGCAGCCGGGCAGCTTGGTGAGGTGAGTGTCATTTGAACGTACACATTATTCACCGGAAAAACGCTGATCTCATATACCAGTCCAAGTTCATATATATTTACCGGGATTTCCGGGTCATACACTTGTTTTACCGCTTCGATCGCTTTTTCCTTTATCTGCTCTTCTGTAAGTTGTTCGGTCATATCCTGTGGTTAAACATTTAATCGTTATTCTAAGTTCAGCTTTTTTAGTTATGAATGAATATTATCAATTCAACATTCATAACTCATAACTTAGTCTTATAGGCCAACGCATCCAATTTCATCTGCTTTACCATCGAAACAAGCCCATTGGAGCGGGTCATCGAGAGGTGTTGTCTCATTCCGATCTTATCAATGAAATAAGGCTCGGTATTGATGATCTCTTCCGGCGTGTGGCCTGAATACGTTTTCAATAAAAGACTGATCAATCCACGTACGATCAATGCATCGCTATCGGCCTGGTAGTGTACCTTTCCGTTCTCCATTTTAGAAGTGATCCAAACTTTAGATTGACAGCCTTTGATAATATTGGTCTCTGTTTTGTCTTCGTCAGGAAGTCCGGGAATTTTTTTCCCTAACTCTATAATGTAGGCATATTTGTCATCCCAGTCATCCATGAGTGAGAAATCGTCTATGATCTGGTCTTGTGTTTCGGCAATGGTGGTGGACATGATCTATCGTAACATTTTTACGGCTTTGTTCATGCCGTCAATAAAGATATCAACTTCTTCTTTGGTATTGTACAAGGCAAAAGAAGCTCTGGAGGTACCGGAGATCCCGAAGCAGCTCATTAGCGGCTGTGTACAGTGATGCCCGGTGCGGATCGCGATCCCTTTTTGATCGAGCAGGATACCAAGATCCTGGTGGTGTACACCTTCAAGCACGAAAGAAAGAATGCTGACTTTTTCTTTCGCCGTACCGATCAGTCGTATACCTTCGAGCTGGCTTAGCTTTCCTGTAGCGTAGGAGAGAAGCTCGTTCTCATGTTTGCGGATTGTGGCTTTGCCGATCTTTAAAATATAGTCGAGCGCATATTTCAGCGCTACAGCATCTGCAATATTTGGTGTGCCAGCTTCGAATTTGTAGGGAAGTTCGTTTACTGTAAAATGATCAAAGGTCACTTCTCCGATCATTTCTCCTCCGCCCTGGTAGGGAGGCATTGCTTCCAGTAATTCCTTTTTGCCGTACAAAATACCGATCCCTGTTGGGCCATAGACTTTGTGCCCGGAGAAAGCGAAGAAATCAGCATCAAGATCCTGCACGTCGATATCCAGGTGCGAAGAAGACTGTGCTCCATCGATCAATACTTTTGCGCCCTGGCGGTGTGCAAGTTGTATCAGCTGCTTTACAGGATTGATCGTGCCGAGTGCATTCGATACATGCACGATCGAAACGATCTTGGTTTTAGGAGAAAGAAGTTTTTCAAATTCTTCTAAAATAATTTCTCCATGCTCGTTGATAGGAATAATTTTTACTACTGCGCCTTTTTCCCTCGCGAGCATATGCCAGGGAACAATATTAGAATGGTGTTCCATAGACGAGATCAGGATCTCGTCGCCCTGGAGGATATTGGCTCTTCCGTAGGTGGAAGCTACAAGGTTAATACTTTCAGTGGTACCGCGGGTGAAGATCACTTCTTCGCGGTGTGCAGCGTGGATGAAATCTTTTACGGTATCGCGGGTAGCCTCAAATGCAGCAGTGGCACGCTCCGCAAGGGTATGGATACCGCGGTGAATATTGGCGTTGATCTTGGTATAATAATCAGAAATAGCATTGATCACTACCAGCGGTTTTTGTGTGGTGGCAGCGTTGTCAAAGTATACCAATGGTTTCCCGTTTACTTGCTGGTCAAGTATGGGGAAATCCTTACGAATCTGATGTACATCAAATACAAAGTTTTTGTGAATGGTTTCCGGCTCGATCATCGGTTCGTTTTTCTTGGTCAACAAAATTAATCAAAAAAAAGTTAAAATCAGATGCAAGATCCAGAGGATGGATCAGGAGCTATCATTTCAGTTTCCATGGTTGAAAGCTTGGGCTATTCCATTGCTGGTTTCTTAACAACTCTGAGATACAGATTTTTAACTACAGGTTTAATCTTGTTTTTCCATTTTATTATCATTGGCGGATGCTCTATTGTTAGGAATGATAGTTAATTGACTAAAATAAATCTTTCCTCCTTTTAAGTATTAAGATTAATAGTGGATGCAAGATACCAGATACCAGATAGTTTAGATAAAAACAACGCTGTTTTACAAATAAGCTAAAAGACAATGTCATTAAATTACTTTCGCATTTGTCCGGCATCTGGTATCTGGCATCTCAAATAAGTATTAATATTTAAAGAGGGGATTCCATACATCTTTTCAACGGACAAGTTACTCAAGATTCAAAAACATAAGTCTTTTTGAATTTGGAACTCGTTTTTGTACCTTAAAGAAGTAGTGCAGCGAGTATTAGCGCTGATCAAACTATTATCAAATCAATAATCAAGGTTCAGACATGACCATTTTGGCGATCATTATTTTTATTTTTCTTGTTGCAATCCCAGTTTATTTTATTTCACGATCTGCGAGCGAAAAACGTCGTCAGCAACAATTTTACCGTGATCATTTTCCTGAAGAATGGATCGATGTTTTGAACAAGCGCATCTCTTATTACACACGACTGACAGAAGAAGGGAAAAAAAGTTTTCGCGAAAAGATCAGCAAATTTCTTGGCGATGCAAAAATAATAGGGATTGGAGTAGACATAGACAATTCACTTCGCCTGCTGGTTGCTTGCAGCGCAGTGATCCCGGTGTTTCATTTTGATGGATGGCGCTATGCGAATATGGGAGAAATATTGGTATACGACGGTGAAGTTCCTTCCAAAGAAAAAATAGAAGGTATTTTATTGGGACAAGTAAAACCATTTCAAACCAGTCATATGGTCTTACTTTCCAAACCTTCCTTAGAACAAGGATTCCAACTTGGCGGCGGACAACGAAGCAATGTAGGCATTCACGAATTCATCCATATGGTTGACCAGGCCGATGGGGATATTGATGGTATTCCTAATGCATTGATGCCTGAAGAGTTGCTGAAGCCATGGACCCGCTTGATGTATGCAGAGATCGAGCGTATGCACAAAGGAAAATCAGATATCAATCCGTACGGACTTACCAACCACGCAGAATTTTTTGCGGTAGTATCAGAATATTTTTTCGAAAACCCGGAACGGTTTAAAAAACAACATCCGGAGTTGTTTGAAATTTTGGCGAAGGTTTTTCATGAGGAAAATATGATTAAAAAATGAAACCGTCATTGCGAGGAAATGTCCGCCAACTGGCGGACATTTCCTCGCAATGACGAAAAAAAATTATGCCCCAAAAAACGCAACCAACTCGTCCACATTTTTATTCTCCGCCAACACTTGAATTTTATCACCGGGCTCCAGAATAGTACCTCCGCTGGGTACAAAGTATTTTCCATTTCTCAAAACTGTTACGATCAAACTCCCTTTCAGATGCGGGATCTGTACGATGGAGCGGTTGGCGATCTCGCTGCGGTTTTCAGGCACAGAAAGATTGATCAGTTTCATGTTGCTGTTTTGGTACTCGCTGAATTCGATCGGAGAATTTATCTTGGCAACGCTAGGCGAATCCAGTCTCAGGAACTTCGCTAGCATTGGCAATGGCCAGCCTTGAATGACGGCCGAGGTAAGCACGATAAAAAAGACAACGTTGAAGATCCAGTTGGCTTCCTTGATCCCTGACAACATCGGGAATGTAGCAAGGATAATGGGTACAGCGCCTCTCAATCCTACGAGTGAGATAAAAATAATTTCACGTTTGCTGTATTTGAAAAAGACCAGTGATAAAAAAACACCGACTGGCCGCGCAATGAAGATCAGGAAAATGGCAATGATCAATTCAGTTTGTAAACCTGCTACCAGTTGACTTGGAAATACAAGTAGCCCCAGCGTTAGGAACATACATATTTGTGCGAGCCATGCTACTCCTTCAAAGAAACGGAAGATGGTTTTTTTATGAACGATCTCATAACTATTCACTACCAATCCTGCGATGTAGACGGCCAGGAAGCCGCTGCCATGCAGATAACTTGTAAACGAATAAATAAGTAGTGCGAATGCCAATGTAATGACGGTATAGAAACCATCGATGGTGAATTTGATCTTATTGATCAGCCAGATCATAAGTTTTCCAAACAAGATTCCCGTGAGCAAGCCAATGCCCATTTCCATTACAAAATGCAATAGTAGTTTGCTTACCGACAATTCATCGGTGAGCACAACTTCGATCAGGCTGAAGGTGAGGAAAACCGCCATCGGATCGTTGCTTCCCGATTCCAGTTCGAGAAGAGGAGTGATCCTTCCTCTGAGTTTTATATTTCTTGCGCCAATGATCGAAAACACGGCTGCGGCGTCTGTAGAGGAAACTACAGCGCCTAGTAGCAAACTTACTTTCAGATCAACAGAAAAAACATAATGTACAAAAATACCGATGAGCAGGGTAGTAACCAGTACGCCAAAGGTGGCAAGTACTACAGAAGGCCAGAGTACAGGCTTTACATGTTTCCATTTGGTATCCAATCCGGCTGAAAAGAGGATGAAAATAAGACAAATGATCCCGATGGATTGTGAAAGCTGAGCGTCGTCAAAATAGATCCCTCCGGGCCCTTCGGAACCTGCAAGCATTCCTACTCCAAGGAAAAGCAGCAAAATAGGCACTCCCAGGTTATTGCTCAGCCGGGCGATCACAAGACTGGCGATAATAAGGCTGGAGATAATTAAAAGTAAAATTTCTAAACTGAACATTGGCGGTTTAAAGTAATCTTTGAAGTTAATAAAAGGAGGTGAAATTATGAATTATGAGTTATGAACGTTGAATTATCAAACGTCATTGCGAGGAAGAAGGCCGTAAGGCCGACTGACGAAGCAATCCTTTAGCTACGCAGCCCGACATCGTCTGTTTTAATAGCATGTTTCATATTAGCGAGGCTGCGTAGCTAAAGGATTGCTTCATCGCATGATCCGCCGGCCGGCGGACCACACTCCTCGCAAGGACGTTTCATATTTTAACGTTCATTTAAATCTTGTCCCTCATCCACTTTTACGCTTAGAAAGAAATCGCGCGTCCTCTACGTAAAGTTGAATTTTTTGTTTCTCCATATTGCTGGTGAAGCGCAAATTGGTGCTGCTTCAGGTGGTTAAAATACGTTTACATTCATTCTGATATCGAAAAATTCTCTTAGAAAATATTTAAAAATTTACATTTTACCTGACAAGGATTGCCAGGTGAGTGTGAACACCGAAAAAGCAATTCCGGTTATGAAAATTTTTTATGAAAAACAAAATCTTACTTACTTGCTTACTGCTTGCAGCGCCGCTATGGGCTTTTCCACAATGCGGTACACTCATCTGGTCCGATGAGTTTAACGGTACTTCCCTGGACGCTACCAAATGGACGGTACAGACCGGAAATGGCTGTCCCAATTGCGGCTGGGGAAACAGCGAATTGGAAAGTTATACCAACAGCACCAATAACGTACGCTTAGAGAATGGCTCCCTGGTATTAGAAGCGCGAAAAGATGCTTCCGGGAATTATACTTCCGGACGGATCAATACAAACGGAAAATTCAGCCGTCGCTTCGGACGTTTTGAGATCCGGGCAAAAATTCCTCCTGGTACAGGCTTGTGGCCGGCCTTTTGGATGTTGCCCACTACGGGTAACTGGCCCAATACAGGAGAGATCGATGTGATGGAAAACCGCGGCGACCAGACCAGCACGATTGGCGGTACTTTGCACTATGGACAGGTGGTGCCCAACAACCTTCATGATGGCACGGCTTATACTTTGCCTACGGGAAATTTCAACGATAACTTTCACATCTTCGCTGTTGACTGGCAACTGGGGAAAATCGATTGGTATGTAGACGGTGTTCTTTTTAAATCGGAAACCAAATCACCCAATTCGCTGAGTCCCGCGTCTAACAATGATCCATGGCCATGGGATAGTTACGATTATTACATCCTGCTAAACCTCGCGGTGGGCGGCCCTTCCACGCCTTATACAGGATACCAGGCGCCGAACTTTGGCTTGTCGGGTAAATATGAAATCGATTATGTGCGCGTGTACGATGCTTCGCAGCCTCAGATCAGTATTAGCGGGAGAGGAAGGGTATTTGAAAATTCTGTTAAAACATATTCTGTTCCTTCTGCTACAGGACAATCGTACGTGTGGACTGTTCCTTCCGGCGCTACGATCACAAGCGGGCAAAATACTAATGCTATCACAGTCAATTGGGGTACTTCTTCCGGCGGAGATGTGCGTGTAGACATCTCGCACGGCACGGGTGCGGCTTGCCCGGGACAAACATTTTTTTATACTAAATCCGTAGAAGTGTATGCAAACAATTGCAACGTCACCTTCCTCGATTTTGATGGCGTGACGGCCATGAGTACAGGATATATCAATGGTACTCTGTCAACCGTCAGCAATCCTGGTTCCAATGCTATCAACAGCTCCGCCAATACTGCCAAATATGTGCGCAACAGCTCGCAACAGTACGATGCCTTGTTTTACGACAATTGCCTGCTCGACGACGGCACGCAGTATGCTTCTGCTATGCCTACTTATATGATCAAAATGGATCTGTACACCACTGCTCCTGTGGGTACACAAGTGCAGCTCCAGCTCGCCAATGCCGGAGCCTGGGGAAGTTACCCGCTGGGAATTCATAGTTACTATACAGCTACTACTACTGTTGCCAATCAATGGCAGACGCTCACGTTTGCATTTGCAGGTATTGCCGATCCTGCAGGGGCTTCGTACCAAAGCAATCTGGATCGGATGGTATTTTTGTTTAATCCTAACAGTTATACCAATCATACTTACTACTTCGATAATATTCGAAGAGTGCCGGCCACTACGCCACCTACGCTTACTATCAATGGCGCAGCAGCAGTGGCGAACGCGGCGACTTCGATTCCATATACTGTTGCAGGTTATAGCAGCGCTTCCGATTATTTTAACTGGAATGTACCAACCGGCGCCAGTGTCGCTAGCGGCGCTGGCACTACAGGCATTGCAGTAAATTATGGAGCTTTGGGTGGGTTCATTACCGTGCAGGAACGCATGCCTTCCGGCTGTTATGGTCCATTGGCAAAGCTTCCGGTCTCTGTAGGGAATAATTCCTGTGCTATTTTTGCCGATGAATTTGACAACGGCTATACTGCTCCCTGGCTTGCCAATTCTTCCGGCGCAGGATTCACCCACTCGGAAGTGATCAGCGATTGGAAGATCGTTTCTACCGGGCATGGCGAATGGGATTATGTAGATTATACTTTGAACGATGGAACAAATCCTATCACACTTGATTTTACAAACCCTGTAAATACGCCCCTTCTGAAATTCAGAGCCAGGGTGGCTTCCGGCAATGCATACATTCGGATCACCATGATCGACGACTTGGGAAGAGTGGCAAACAATCAATACCTCAATCCGATCAACGGCTTTGAACTGACTACCACTTCAAAGGAATTCAGCATCGATTTCACCGGCCAGCTCTGGGATCAGTATGGCGGCGGCGGTGCGCTGGACATGTCGCAGATCACTAAACTCAGGATCAGCTTTAATCCTGGCTTTGCTTCTTTCCCAATCACAGGCACAAGTACAGGTACCTCCATCACTTACAACACCGCATTCATCGGACAAGCCTTCCTTGACTATATCCGGATTGGCAGCGATTGTCCTACGCCTACTGCCAACTTCAGCGCTACAGACCTTGTGCTTTGCGGCACGGGGGCGGGTTCTACCACTACATACAGAGATAACAGTATTAGCGCAGTAGCAGGTACTACCTATAGTTGGGATTTCGGAGCAGGTGCTGTACCTGCCACGGCCAACACGGCAGGGCCGCATACAGTGTATTATACTACGCCAGGCTGGAAGACTACAACGCTTACACTCAACGCTGGCGTTTCTTCGCGTACCAAAACAAATTATGTATACGTCTCCACAGCAGACAATGCCTGCATGTACCTCGATCATTTCAGCGATGGCACAGTAACACCATTTGCAGCAAGTCAGGGGAATTTTACTTTTTCAGAAACAGGTTCCGACTGGAATATTTCCACCACAGGCCATGGAGAATGGGAAACATTTACGCTCGCGTTTAACAATGGCACAGATATCAAACCAATTGATTTTTCCTGTCCTTCTACTGATCCAATTATAAATATCCGTGCCAAGGCCACAGGAAACGTAGCGCTCCGGGCCGCGATCTCCGATAAGACTGATATCACAATGGCCAATACGGGTGTGACTTCCAAGACGATGGAGCTGAATACTTCTTACCAGATCTTTGCGATAAATCTCAAAGGACTTTTTACCGATATCTATTCTGCCGGCGGGCCTTATAAAGTAGATTCCACCGATACCCGAAAAATTCAGTTTCGTGTCAATCCTGGATTTTCTTCTTCGCCATGGACGGGACCTGCAGAAGGGATTCATAATACACCTTTTGTTGGTACTATCAGCATTGACTATGTAGCACTCGGCAGCAATTGCAATGGACCGCTTCCGCTTCAGCTGATCTCGTTTACCGCTACCAGCAAGATATCTGGCGTGCAGTTGGATTGGACTACATTGAGTGAACAACAATTAAAACAATATGAATTGGAAACACTTGAAAACGGAATGGTACAGACTTTAACGATTGTTCCTGCCGCGGGTAATAGTAATGAAGAACGCAAGTATAGTTTTACGGATGCGCGTGCTTTAACAGGCACACGCTACTACAGGCTTAAATCCGTAGACCTGGATGGAACAGTATATTACAGTACAGTAGTATCAGTGCAGTCAGAAACCAGTTCCGGAATTTTTCTTTATCCTAATCCAACTTCAGGAAGCTTTGAATTGAAATGGGCTCCGGAGTTTTTATCAGTACATACAGTGAAAATATTTTCAATGGAAGGTGCTTTGATGGAAGAAAGACAACTGCAAGGAGAGCCCGGGTTGTTGGCGGGAGAAAAATTACCGGCGGGAGTTTATTATGTTCATGTAGTTTCTTCTGCGAAAACAGAAGTGCTGAAAGTGGTTAAATATTAAAACATAAAGACACGAAGCCACACAGTTTTTTTGTGCCTTCGTGTCTTTGTGTTTAGAAATTATATTTTAGTAGTATGCAAATTCTTTTGCACCTGTTCGTTCAGGATATAGAATAAAATAATTCCAAGTACGATCGAACCCATTACTACGTAACCAAGAGTATTGTAATGTATGAGCTCATTGTTTGGACCCTGGCTCACAATTTTTCCTGCGATCGTAGCAGCGATCCCACCGGAGAATTGCATCACAGAAGAGTTGATACTCATAAAGGCACCTCTGTCTTGTGGCTGTGGAAGCGCGCTGGTAAGGGCCTGCGAAGAGATCATACGAGTGGTAATACCGACGAAAAGTAAAACATTCATCAGGATTACAAACCAAAGTTCGCTTGGGCCAAGGTTAGTATAAATTCCTACCATCATAAAGCTGATAACAGAACCGATCACAAAGGTTTTATACTTCCCGATCTTGTCGCTAAACTTACCAATAATAGGTCCCATGATTACCGAAGAGATACCAGTGACTGTAAACATCAGGATCACATCGTCCGGAGATATTTTAAGGTTGTTGGTACTGAAAGCGCTTCCGAATGGCATCAGCATAAAACCGCCTGTAGCAAGGAAGGCAGTAGCAAGGTATCCTTTTGCATATTGTGAGTTTGTAAATGTTTTAGCCAAATGCTGAAGAGGATTGCGGCCTGATTTATATTTCAAGTGTTCAGTGATCGGCTTCATATAAAGTGCAATTACGATTCCAACGACGGTAGAGAAAATCACGATCATCCAGAAAGTGAAATGCCAATCCCAATGTCTGGCAATAAATAATCCTGCAGGAATTCCTAAGATCTGGCTGGCAGCAAAAGACATTTGCGCAAAGCCCATTACACGGCCGCGTGCTTCTATTTTAAACAGGTCGGTAATGATGGCAAAACCGATCGAGCCGATCACACCTCCGAAGATGCCGGTGAAGATCCTTGCGCCTAGCAGCATTTCGTAACTTTGCGCAACAGCGCAGAAAGCGGTGCCTATTACAAATCCTACGTAGAAAAACATCAATAATTTTTTGCGGTCAAACTTGTCTGCAAAACCGGCTACCAAAAAGCCGGAGATACATGCGCTGATAGCGTAGCCACCGACTACTGTTCCAAATTGTGAAGGAGTAATTTTCAGTGCAGGCATCACAATATAACCCAGCGGTGAAAGAATCATAAAGTCGAGTATGACCGAAAACTGTAGGATAGACAGGATCGCGATCATAAATATTTCGTATTTTGTAAAAACAACTTTTGTGTTGTTTGCATTTGGAGTTGAATTCATATAGTTATTTTATTTGAATATTATAATTGACATTTTAAGATTTAAGACCTTTCATTACGCTGCTAAAGGTCATTTTTAATTTTGCTTCTGAGAGCTCGAAAGGATGATCTATGATCGATTTGTCTTTCAGGTGAAATCGCACAAGCGCATAAAAAGGCCCGTATGCCAGTGACCAGAAAATCTCCGGTTCCATTTTTTTTATATCGCCACGTTTGACGGCGTTTTTGAAAAACAATTTCATGTTCTCTTTAAACTCCGACATTTTCACGTCGCCATGATTGATCAGAGGAGAAGTACGAAACTGTTCCATGAAACGAAAGTAGACGGGATAAGATTTGATAAATTGTAAACGGTTCTTCCATTGCAGCCAGATCCCTTCTTCGAAAGAGAGGTTGACGTTAAAATTTTTTAAAGCCGTTTCGGAAAATTTTTCCTGTACTTCGTTAAAAAGATTGTTCAGCAGATCTTCACGATTTTTGTAATAGATATAAATAGTAGCGGGGGAGACGCTGGCCTCCTTGGCTAGCTTTTGCATACTAAATCCATCGAAGCCTTCTTTGACAATGAGCTCCATGGCCTTCTCTCGGATCGCAGATTCTTTATTTTCGTCTCTTGTTCTCAATGGGCGCAAATATAAATGAATGTTCATTCACTTACAAATTAAGGAATTATTAATCTTCATAACAGCTATAGCCGGCGCAAGCGTCCCGCTTGTATCGGCTATGCTGTAGCCCTCCGGGCGGGCTTGCGAAGCGGATTATTGAAATTCCTCAACCATTTAATTTTATCCCAGATGTACCGCCTGGAGGGCTATAAAATAAAAGGCACAAGTCATAGACTTGCGCCAGCAATGAGAAAATATTCTTCCTGTTCATACCCAGAGAGAGCAAGAGCAGGAAGAGAAAAATCGTTACTTAACCAGCACTCCCGTTTCGAGGTACTGTTTGAAATTTTTAATATCCTGTTGGATTACCTTTTCAAACAAGGGGTTTAGTAGTTTTCCTATTCTTTCGCCGAGTTTGCCTGCGGGTGCTTTGTAGGAAATGGCTACCTGCACGAGTGTACCAAATTTTCCGCCGTCGCGGAAATGAACCGTGCCGGCATTCTCAATATCTGAGCCAGGCAGGGAGCGCCAGCCAATGCGGCTGTTTTCCTCTTCGTATACGATCTCCGCATGCCAGGAGATCGTACCAGGCAAGCCTGGAATTTTTGCTTCCCATTCGGATACTTTATTATTGAGCTGCTCCACGATCTTCAAATGCGACATGAAGAGCGGCAGATTTTCCAGGTGTCGCCAGAAAGCATATACTTCTTCTACCGGGCGGTTTACAGTCAAGGAGGTTTTGATCGTGATGTTGTGCGGTTTCAGGTCTACCCCTTTTTTCTCCAATACATTGTACAAGGCACAATGCCCGGAAGCCCCGCGGAATAAGAGATAGGCTCCTGCCAGGGCAGTAAGCGGTTTTCTTTTTCCAGTCAGTGCTCTAAAGAGTAATACTGAGCCGGATAATACGGAGATCATTCTTTCAGCCTCTCCCACATTGGTGGGAAGCATCGTAGCTTCTTTTTCTTTCATAAAAAAATAGGTTTAATTTTTTCTCAATAAACCTACCTTTAAAATTGGAGAAGTATTTTATATTATTCCTGCGATGTTTTATATGTTTCGTTTATTGTACGCTGGCGCAAGCGTCTTACCGCTGGCGCAAGTGTCTCGCTTGTGCCGGCTATGCTATAGCCCTCCGGGCGGTCTTGCAAAGCTGATTATTGAAATTACAAAATATGTTATAAACTCTAATTATTACCAAATGAATACCAATCCTTCTGTTGGTAAACTTCAACAAAAACAATTCCTACTTTCCAGTTAAAAATTGAAATGCATAAAAAGTATTGTATCCCTGATGCACCGCCCGGAGGGCTACAAAATAAAAGGCACAAGTCGCAGACTTGCGCCAGCAAGTGATCAATGTAGTGCACAAACTTAATTTTTGAATTATCGTTTAATAATCATTACTTACTCTTATCATTAAAACATAAATACTATGAACTGGAAACTGATATTTCAACTTTCACTATTTGGCCTTGCAATGGCCTTCGCAACAGTGTTCTGGCTTCCTCAGAATATTCAGCCTGCTTTCTGGCTTCCTATCTTTATTTTCTGTGCTTACCAGGTAGCAAAAAAATGCTCGGGAAAATATTTTCTGAATGGATTTATGATTAGCATGATCAACGCTGTATGGATCACAACTGTTCATATTATTTTCTTTGAAACTTTAATGGCAAACAATCCTGAAATGGCAAAAATGAATGCAGATATGCCGATGCCGGGCAACCCTAGACTGATGATGCTTTTGATGGGACCTGTTTTCGGAATGATCTTCGGACTGATACTTGGTACATTTTCTTTTGTGGCCAGTAAAATAGTTAAAAAATAGTACCTGGTACAGGTTATTATCGATACTAAGTCATTATATAAATAAGGTACGAGCGGTTGCTTGTGCCTTATTTTTTTATTTAAATCAAGTGGATTTTTATTTGTTATGCCACGAGTGTGGATAACAGAAAACAGCACCATTTTTTAACTCAAAACCAAATTGTGATGTAAGTGTCTAACTGTTATTAAAATCCTGATTTTTATTTCTTTTATCCCAAAATAAGTCCGTTTAAGCGTTAAAAACCGGGTTTTTACGCATCCTTTCGTAAGCGTTTTTTAGCTAATACTCTCTTTTTTGAGGTCATCTTGTAACCTTTTCGCGTATATTTTTTAAAGCCATAAACACCAAAACCATTTATCATGAAAAGAACAATTACCCAAACCGGTCTTTTAATGGTAGCTACTTTTTTACTAAACTTTCCTGTTTACTCAGCTACCTTTGTTGTTTCCAGCAACGCAGACTCCGGCCCGAATACGCTTCGCCAGGCGATCATATCCGCCAATGCCAGTCCTGGGACAGATCTAATCAATTTCAACTTTGCAACTGCCACCACGATCACTTTGGCTACCTGTCAACAATCGCTCACCGATCCGGTGATCATTGATGGATATACCAACCCCGGAGCAGGAGCAGGTACCTTGATGGTTGAAGTAATTTCGCCAAGCGGATGCAGTGGTTTTAATTTTGCCGCCGGTTCTGACGGAAGTACTATTCGCGGAATAGTAGTAAGCGGAGGGACCTACGGAATTTATCTTCAAAACAGTAGCGGCCATACAGTAAAAGGAAATTATGTAGGAATAAATATGGCAGGCACTGCTGTTGCTACGTCTAAAGTACAGAGCGGGATTTACGCTTATATGTCGAACAATAATATTTTTGGCGGCACTGGCGGGCAGATAGACCGCAACGTCATTGGCGGCGCTACACAAACCGGCCTTCGACTGGAAGCAAGCACTGGCGCGGTGATCATCAACAATTATGTAGGTACTTCTGCTTCGGGCAATTCAGCAATAGGCAATGGAGATCACGGTATTTATGGATATAGTGGTAGCAATAGCCCAAGGGTAGGCGGCACCACAGTGGCGGAGCGCAATCTTGTGAGTGGGAATACTTCACACGGAATTTATTTCAACAATTGTAGCAGCCCTGTAGTAAAAGGAAATGTGATAGGAATGGGTATAGACGGTACTACCAAACTAGGAAACGGCGCTTCAGGCATCAGTCTTGAATACGTAGGCGTAGCACAGGTGGGCGGACTTACCACCGCTGAGCGGAATTATTCTTCTTGCAATGGATCCTTTGGTGTAGTAATAAGAAATTCCGACGGCTCCGTAATTCAGGGCAACTGGCTGGGTGTTGACATGGCTACCGGGCTTCTTGATTATGGCAACTACGATGCAGCGATCACGGTAACTACTTCTGCTGATGTGATCGTTGGCGGAAGCGTGGCGGGCGCTGGAAATCTCTGCTCTGCAAGCGGCAATCCAGGCGGTGGTGCAGATGGAATTTCTATATGGTCTAATAGTCCGAGACCAGTGATCAAAGGAAACATTATTGGGTTGGGAGCAGACGGCACTACTTCTCTTCAAAATTACGGACACGGCATTGAATGTGTAGACTGCTCCGACGGCATTATTGGCGGGCCTACCGTGCTGGAGCGAAATGTAGTAGCGTCCAGTTTTCTGATCGGTCTTCAACTGGTAAACAGTCCGCGGATTAAAGTAGTAAACAACTATGTGGGCACTGACATAACCGGGATGGTTGACCAAGGCGGCACGCAGGTGGGGATCGCAGTATCCAACTCCGCTAATGCGATCATTGGTACGGGCAATGCAGGAGAAGGGAATCTGGTTTCCGGTAATGCGCAGAGTGGCATTGTAGTTTCAGGAACTTCCGGTGGTACGAGCATCAAAGGAAATATCATTGGTCTTGCAATCGACGGTACTACTGTGCTTCGCAACGATCAGATGGGAATTAAAATTACCGGTAACAGCGGAGTTAACAATTGCATCGTAGGAGGTACCACTGCCGGAGAACGGAATATTATTTCCGGAAACGGAACCAACAACAGTCACTTCGGAATTTCGATCGATGGGGGAAATTCAGGACAAAGCATTATCAATAATTATATCGGCACTGATATCACCGGAACGGTAGCCAAAGGAAACGCAGGCTCCGGGATGTATATCAATAACTGTACTTCTATTTTAGTGGACGGAAATATTTTGTCTAACAATGGAGGCAAAGGAATTGAATTTGTAAACGCGTCATCTAATACCGTTACCAGAAATAAGATCGGTACCGATGTAAACAATGCACTGGCTATGGGAAATACAGACATAGGTGTACGGATCAGCGCTACAAGCTTAAACAATATATTGGGTGGCACGCTCGCCAATGCCAACGTGATCGCTAACAACAACATCGGCGCTGGTGTATGGGTAGAACCAAATGCACAACGCAATACAATTACCTTCAATAGCATTTACTGCAATACAGGCCCGGGCATTAACCTGGAAGGAGTTGCCAATGAATCTGTACCGATACCGGTGATCAGCTTCTCTGGCGCCAACAGTGCAAATGGTACAGGAGTAAATGGAAATACCATACATTTATATCGGAATGAAAAAGTAGACGGTGGCATCAAATGTAATTGTGAAGGAGAAATTTATATTGGTACTACCGTAGTATCAGGTGGCACCTGGACGATCACACACAACCTTGGCCTCACCACGTCACAAGCGGCCGCTGTAACGGCTACGCAAACTACTCCTACGGCGCCAACCGGAAGCACTTCACAGTTTACACCTTGTACTATGCCGCTGCCTGTTGAACTTGTAAGTTTTGCAGTACAAAAAAATAGCGCCACTACCGTACAAATTTCATGGACTACATTGACTGAAAAAAATAATCAATATTTTGAAGTTGAGCGAAGCAACGATGGTATTCACTTTTATACGATTGGAAAATTGAATGGTAACGGAAATTCTTCCATCGCGCACGACTATGTTTTCGTAGATGAAAATCCGGAAGAAGCCATTAATTATTATAGACTGCAACAAGTAGATTACGACGGAAAAATTTCGCTCAGTCCGGTGAAGGATGTTGTTTTTAATACTACTTCCTTTTCCATATTACCTGTAGCCGCTGGCTTCCAGCTTTTGGTGCCGGCCACAGGTTCTCATGAAGTGCAGTACGAGGTATACTCACTTACCGGTGCATTAATGATACAAGGCACAGCTATGCTGGCTCCTGGCAATTCGCAAATAACAGTGAAGCCTACGCTGGCAGCTTCGGTCTACCTGGTGGTAGCGCATTGTGGAGATCATACAGAAAGACAAAAGATCTTGATCGCCGAATAATGTTGAACAAACCAGTCTGGGAAAATTATTTTGCTTGTGTCCGGTTTTTATTCAAAATAAAATTCGCCTCCTCAATAAATTTAATTTCTTCCCTTCCTTTTTCCGTCGAGCCTGGATAGCCAAGTGTACCAAGCGATTCAAGGGTGTATTTGCTATCCCCCGGTTTTTTAGTTAAGAAAAAAAGAACAACCGTAGGAAACCCTTGTACCTGGAAGGCTTGCTGCAAGAACCTGTTCTGATTTTCTAATTCCTGGCTTTGATCTTTATTTCTTGGAAAATCTACTTCTAAAAGTACGACATGTTCTTGTGCCCATTTTATAAAATCATGTTTTGAAAAAACATCCTGCTGAATTTTTTTACACCATGGACACCAATCGCTGCCGGTGAAAAAAGCAAAGATCGGTTTGCCGGAAGTTTGCGAAACTTCGTTTGCTTTCATCACATCAGAATACCAATTCAGCGTGGACGCTTGCTGTGCGTGGGTTTCAAGACTACATAGAAGTAGGACAGCGCACATACTATTTTTTAGAGAAAGCATTTTTGTATCGTTTTTCTCAAAGATACGGCCTGGAGTATACTCCAGGGTCAAGTGTTTTTTTACTTTTTATGATACGATCTATCCTTCAAGGTTTTCAAAACCCTGAAGGATAGTAAAAAAGTAGTATGATTATTTAAAACTTTGTCAGTAAATTAGATCAAACGAAACTTCATCTATGAGAATAATTATTCTACTTGCTTTTTCATTGGCATGTCTCATTGCTTGCCAATCCAAACAAACAGAAACCACGGCTGCCGACTCTTCAAAAACGGATTCTCTGGTTACCGTTACACAAGCAGCTCCTGCCGATGCATTCAACGGTACCTTTGAATACGACGGCGGCGCCTGGGAAAATGGATATTTGTTTTACCGGCTTGAAATGAAACAGAAGGGAGACAGTATCAAAGGAGCTTTATTCATGGGAAATTATTTAAGTAAATCCGCTGCAGGAGGATACGTAATGCCGGATGCCACCATGATGATCGATCTTCACGGGGAACTGCAAGGCCCCAAGCAAGCATTGCTCATGCTCGACGCCATACGTGATAGCATTGCCAACGACAGCACCAGTAAGTATCCCGATGTATACGATGTCTTCATAGAAGATGCCGCGGGCGATTTACTTCAGACTTTCACTGTTGATAATGATCAATTGCAATTTGTGAAGGGAGAAGATACATTGCGTTGGGAGAAAAAATAGATATTGAATCTGGTATCCGATAGCTAAAACTACAGAGCTTAATTTTTTACTTATGAACGATTCCGACAAAGTCCATTTGATTGCTGAGCAAACTAAAAAGTATCAGCATATTTCTTTTCTAAGAAAAAGTTTTTCAACGCTCCTGGAAATACTTTCCTACCTACTGGGTCTGCTAATACTGCTGGCAGCGTTTTACATTCCTGTGTACCTGGAAGCCAGGCTAGATCTTCTCGAAGACGAGATAGGCTTCTACACGCTTGATCCGGAAGATCGCGTGGTATGGAAGCAATATATTACTCTTGCCTTAGCGATCATCAGTATGCTATTTTTTATAATAGGAATTCTTCTGCATAAAGTCAGAAAAAAAACGAAAACCCTGAACGCTGTAGGAAAAATTTGCAATGTTTAAAAACAATTATAGTTTGACCCGTTTATCCAACCAGTTCTCAAGCTGTAGATATTCCACCGGATTCAAGGCAGTGAAATTGAGTTCGATGATATCGTTATGTTTAAACAGGTCTTTCAAAGATTGCAGCGGATTTTCTTTATAAGAATTGATCCGGTCAAACTCTTTTTTAGTGAGTACCCGAATAGCGCGTGAACCATAGTCTTTGACAGGAGAGAAGCTGAATGCAATACTATAGATATCTTTAAAGTCGATCGCTTTTGTGGTTCGCAGGTTTCCTGATTTTGTAAGTTCCTGGTATTCTAATTTTGTACGATCCAATAGCACACAATAGATCGTGGTCGCATCTTTGATGAGTTTTTTTATTACCATAAACAATACAAAAATAAAAACGATCAGTATAAAACCGATGACCACCATCCCAAAAGAATCCAGGAAGAAGCTGTTGTTAAAGACCGTGCTTAGGATACTGATGAAAGCGACAATGAAAAGAAGTATAAAAACAGGTGCAAAAAACGAAACCTTGTTTTGCCACCGAATTGTTGTTTTACCTGTAAATTCATCTTTCTCCAATTTATCAGGGAACATAGGATTGTCTTTTACACTGCAAGGAGTATGAAGGTGTATTTCTCTTTGAAGTTTTTGCAGAATTTCTTCTGCCTTTTCTCTTGAATTGGATTCGGTGAGAAACCATTCACCTCCGTCTTTTTTAAGTAGATATACATGGTAAAAATAGGTAGTGGTGCGTGTACCACGACTACTAGAAGAACTGCTGCTCCTGGATTCGACGTAGAGGTCAAATTTTTTAATTTCATCGTAAGGAATATAAGCCTTCTGCTCTTCCACACCCGACATGCGAATTTCGACGGTTCCTTTTTTATTATCAAATGCAATCAGCTCCGGCGTGGTCTTGCGCTCATAGCGGGGAATGTTGATGCCCGTGATAATCGCAAACAAGCCCATGGTGGGAGCAAGGATCTTAAAAATGAGCGCAGGAAATTCATTGTTTTCCATCCATAGATTCAATCCAATTCCAATCAATAAAAAAACAGATCCGACAAAAATAAACATAAAGGAAGAAAAGCTGGAGCTTGCTCTCTTTAGCACTACCTGGTGTGCATCGGAGTCGGTTATCGTATAAGGCATGGCGGCGCTGTTATTTGGTGCAGAAACATAATAAGAAGTTATGAATGTTGAATTATGAGTTATGAATAAAATAAAATAAAAAAACTCATAATTCATAACTCAACATTCATAATTCACAATCAAACTTCCACCATTTTCCTATAAAACAATCTTCCCAATTTACTTATTCCTGCTTCCATTTCGGTTTCACCAGAGTTGGTAAAGTTTAGCCGGATCGTATTGTGTCCTTTTCCATTTAAGAAAAATGTTTGCCCGGGTACAAAAGCTATTTTTTGTTTGGAAGCTTCTTCGAGTAATTCGTATGCGTCCATATACAAAGGCAAGGTCAGCCAGATGAACATGCCTCCTTCGGGATTGGTATATTGAATTTCTTCCGGAAAATATTTCCGGATCATGTCGATCATAAAATCTTTTTGTTTGGAATACAGTTGCGTGATTTTTAAAATATGCCATTCCATATCATGTTCACTAAGCAAACGATGAATGATCCTTTGTGAAAGGAAATTAGAATGCAGATCGCAAGCTTGTTTGGCAACGATCATTTTTTCGATGATTTCTTTTTTCGCTACCACCCAACCCATACGTAGCCCGGGCGCAATAGTCTTGGAGAAAGAACCGAGTAGGATCGTTTGATCGGGAAGGAATTTTTTGATAGGAGGAAGGTGCTGCCCGGAGAAACGGATTTCACCGTAAGGATCATCTTCGATAAAGATCGTAGCATGTTGCTGAAGCAATTCAGCAGTTTTTTTTCTTTTTTCTTCCGAATACGAAATGCCTGTAGGATTTTGAAAATTGGGAATACCATAAAATAATTTGATCTCATGCTCCCAAAGGATCTCAGAAAGTTCAGTTGTATCTACACCGTCAGGCTGAAGCGTTACCGAATGAAATTCGGGTTGATAAGCAGAAAAGGCTTGTATAGCGCCCAGGTAGCTCGGTGATTCAAGTAATACGCGATCTCCTTTGTCAAGGAAAATTTTTCCGCAAAGGTCCAGCCCCTGCTGTGAGCCATTGGTGATAAGGATCTCGTCGGGGCTGACAGGTATGCCTTGATCCGTGTATCGTTTTGCTAAAAATTCCCGTAAGGGCAAATAGCCTTCTGATACTGCGTATTGCAAAACGCTGCTGCTCTCTTCGGTAAGCAAGCTCAGTGTGGCTTCGCGGATCTCCTTTGCAGGAAAAGATAAGGGATTGGGCAATCCTCCTGCGAAAGAGATGATATCAGGCTGAGCTGTTACTTTCAAAATTTCTCTTATGAAAGAACGGGGGATATTGTTCATGCGTTCAGCAAAAATAGTTTTTTCTTTATGTTCGATAGATGAGTTCATGATCTGATTTTTTTAATAGTAAAATTTAATTTCCAATCTGGTTTTGTAAGAATAAGGACCACTGCCGACACCAGTAATAACGCAGCAAGGATCGTTTGCGTCCCGACTCGCTCATTGCCCAGCCACCAACCCAGGAAAACGGCGATCACCGGATTTACATAGGCGTAGGTAGATACGCTTGTAGGCGGCGCTTTCTTTACGATGTAGCCATAAGAAGTATACCCGATCAGCGATCCAAAGATCAATAGATACAGGAAGCCTAGCCAGGAATGCATCGTGATGGAAGAGAGCTCAAAGCCATTCCATTCCGCTCGGCCAAGACTGATGAGTAAGAACATGAATCCGGCGCTCAGCATTTGGAAACAGGTGTTCATAGAAGATGACGATGGAAGCTGCATGCGCAACGCGAATACAGAGCCTATGGCCCAGCTCAAAGAAGAGATCAACAACGCAAGCACACCCCATGGATTCAACTGCTCTACTTCCCCAATGCTGGAAGGCCCGATCAATACGAGCATTCCGGCGATGCCGAGGAAAATTCCAATCCACACTACCGGCGATGGTTTGTGTTCATTGCTTCTCATCCAGAGTAGCAACACTACCCATACCGGTTCGATGGTAATGAGCAGCGCGGTGATGCCAGAGTTGATGTACTGTTCTGCCCATACTACGCCGCCGTTTCCAACTACGAGTAGCAGAAAGCCAACAAGCGCAGAGTTCTTCATTTCTTTGGCAGAAGGCCAGGCATGTTTTCCTATACGCGCCAGCAAGAGCATGATCGTTCCGGCAGAGAGAAAGCGGAAGGCTGCCATGAGAAAGGGCGGCATGGATTCTAATACAAAACGCAGCGCGAGATAGGTAGAGCCCCACAGCACATACACAGAAGCAAAAGCCAGCCACAGAACCAGGTCTGTGCTATTTTCTTGTTTAGTTGTTTTCATTGGTCATGTTTGTTTAAATATGTTTAGTTGTCTTATTCGGTATCTGCATCCGGCATCTGGTATATCACAAAAAAAGCCCGGCTATTTAAACCGGGCTTTATTGAAGTGCGATGATGATCGAATGCTTTTATATCAATAAATCCCGGGAGCAAATGGAGGCGCAGACGTGTAGGGCGACTACAGCGGTTTGCTTAGCAACGGGAAGAATAGATATGGATTTGTATAAATTCATTTATATAATATAATCTGTTATAAATAAAAAAACCGGCCTTTTTCGAAGTCCGGTTTTTTTACTTTTGTATTCTATTTATATAACATCATAAACATAAAAAAACCGAAGCATAAACCGTCTTAGGGACGGAAACGACTGCGGCGACTTTATGTAGTGATTGCTGTTTCATATTTTGTGTATGTTACAAAGGTATAGTTTATTTTTTTAAAAGCAAGAAAAATTTGAAGTTATGAATGTTGAATTATGAGTTATGAATGAAAATAATTTGTTTGCTCAGAGTCTCCCGCGTCCTGCGGTTATTTGTTTAGTAGAAATGTTTGCAGGGGACTCTGAGCTGTTGGTATCAAATGCCAAGGTTCTTTTTACAAGCTCGGAGTCCCTGGTGAAGCTAATTTTAAAGTTATGAATTATGAGTTATGAATGTTGAATTATGAGTTATGAAATAATCAACTCAACATTCATAACTCATAATTCATAACTTTTACCACTGCGTATTTTTATTATTCAGCTCCAGTTTCAGCGCATCGATCTTTTCTTTGTGTTCGATGATCTGCTTTGTTTTTTCTTTTACGCGGTCTTCCAGGATCCTTTGTTTGCGTACTACTACGGAATAATTTCTGCGGTAAATATAAATTGCTGCCACTGTAATGCCCGCCAATACCAGGATTCTGAACCACCAGGAGGCCCAGAACGGCGGAGTGATCGTAACGGCGATCTGTGTGCCTGTTTCATTCCAGATGCCATCTTCGTTAGCAGCTTTTACTTTGAAGAAATAAGTGCCCGGATCAAGATTCGTATAATGCACGGGCGCAGGATTGTCGACATAGTTCCAGTCGGCGTCGAAGCCTTCGAGTTTATAGGCGTATTTTACTTTTTGTGTATTGGTGTAGTTGAACGCTACAAAGTCAAACGTAAGGTTGGATTGGGAGGACTTGAGTGTAATATCTTTCACCGGACTTAAAATCATTTTTTTCGCAGCATCTTTGTTGTTGCCCGATACCTGTATATCCTTAATAGCTACAGTAGGTACATTTTTATTGGTATGGATATCCTTCGGATCAAAACGGTTGTAGCCATTGATCCCTCCGAAGAGCAGCTCGCCGGTAGAAAGCTTGTATTGTGCCTTTACGTTGAACTGGTTGCTTTGTAATCCATCTGATTTGTTGTAGTTCTTAAATACTTTTGTTTCCGGATCAAAACAGGAAATTCCTTTGTTGGTGCTCAACCATAATTTGCCCTCGTTGTCTTCCAGGATCCCAAGTACATTGTTGTTGGCCAAACCGTCTTTTTCTTTATAAGTAATAAACTTTATACTATCGCGGTGCATCTGGCAGAGGCCGCCAGCCGTGCCGATCCAAAAGCGTCCCTTACTGTCTTCATAGCAGTGGTAGACTGCATTGTTGGCAAGACTGTTTGGATTGCCCGGATCTTTCATGAAATGTCTGAACTTACCTTTCTCTTTGTCTTCAATAAGATTAAGTCCTACAGAAGTACATACCCATACATTTTTTCTTTTGTCTTCGTACACGTAGTAAACAAAATTATCGCTCAGTGAAGTCGGGTCTTTTTCCAGTTGCTGGAAATTTTTGAAAGTATTCTGATCGCGATCATAGAGGAACAAACCATCGCGCCAGCCTCCGAGCCATAGATTGCCTTCGCTGTCTTCCAGCATACTACCGAAGGAGTAGCCGGGAAGTTTTCTTGAGAAAGTTTTTTTCTTTACGTCAAATAAATGCAATCCTTCGAGGTAAGTGCCTACCCAAATGTTTTTCCGTTTGTCTTCGTAAACGGAGATAATTACATCCGATAAAAGACTAGGCGTATTTTTTTTATTGAAGAACTCAAATTTGTTGGTAGTAGAATTGTATTTGTTGAGCCCGCCATCGTCGGTGCCGATCCAAAGATTATGTTCGCTATCTTCCGCGAAAGCCAGCACGGCATTGTGACTTAAACTATTTGGATTCAAAGGGTCGTTGAAGAAATGACCGAAACGGTTGTTAGGTACTTTGTAAAGATTTACGCCACTTGCAAAAGTGCCAAGCCAAATGTTGCCATTCATATCTTTGATGATGGTATTGATCGAATTGTGTCCAATACTGTTTTGAATGAATTTATTATGGCGAAGATTTTTTATCGCGTTTGTTTTGAGATCGAGAATATAAAGACCTGCATTTTCCTCGCTTACCCAAATGTTACCATCGTTGTCCTGGCAAATAGACACGATCATTTTATCCTTAGGAATGATTGTGTTGGAAATAAATTTTCGTGCTGCTTCGTCGTACAGATACAGGCCGTTTTTCGCAGTACCCACCCAGATCTTGCCATCGTTGCCTTCGTAGATGGCTGTGACAAATTTTCCTTCCAGTCCATTGCCTTCTGCTGCAAGTGGCACGTATTTTTTGCTTGGCACATCAAACAAGCTGATGCCAGCTTCATAAGCGCCGATCCACAGGCGGTCTTTGCGATCGCAGTGAAGTGTGTATTGAGAATTTACCTTTGGATTGTCGGGCGATTTGTAAGAATGAAATTTGTACGTGTTTTTATCGAGGTTGCAAATTCCCGCGTCGCGTGTGGCGATCCAGAGGTTGCCTTTGGAATCGCAGGTGATGTCGGAGATCTTATTGCTGGAAAGGCTGCTGACGTTGTTAGGATTGCTGGTAAAATGAGCAAAGCCATCTTTATCGGCATCGTAGCGTGAAAGGCCATCGTTATAACCTACCCAGAGAATATTCTCAGAATCTACAAAGATGCAACGAATATAATTAGTCATCAGACTTTTCGGATCGTTCTCATCGTTTTGGTAAGTTTTAAAACTATAACCATCAAAACGATTGAGCCCGTCGGAAGTGGCAAGCCAGATGTACCCTTGCTTGTCCTGCGCAATATCGCGTACCCAGTTGCTCGACAATCCTTTTTCTACGTCAAATTGCTCGAATACCATGCTTTTCTGCTGCGAAAAGCCGTAAGCTGAACAAAGAACCAGTAAAGAAGAGAAGATGATTTTGTTGAAAAGAGAAGCCATCAGGTGTAGTTTTGTTTATACCGTGATGGTGAAGTTAGCAAAGAAATTTTGAATTTTAAATTATGAGTTATGAACAATCAGATAAAAAACATGAATCCCGCCAGCAAAAGGAGAGCGGGCAGGATTCAATTCAATAATTCATAACTCAACATTCATAATTTTAAATTATTCATACGAAAGGTTCGGCGAAAGCCAGCGTTCGATCAACTCCAGCGGCATGTTCTTTCTTTGGGCATAATCTTCCACTTGATCTTTCTCTATTTTTCCTAAACCGAAATATTTTGCCTCAGGATGCGAATAATACATACCACTCACTGCTGAAGCAGGGTACATGGCATAGCTTTCTGTAAGTTGTATGCCTACTTTCTTCTCTGCATCGAGCAGATCGAATAAAGTACGTTTCTCCGTATGATCCGGACAGGCTGGATAGCCTGGCGCGGGGCGGATACCGATGTATTCTTCTTTGATCAATGCATCGTTGTCGAGCGTTTCGTCTTTGGCATAGCCCCAGAATTCTTTTCGTACATGTGCATGCAAGCATTCTGCAAATGCTTCGGCCAGACGGTCGGCAATGGCTTTGATCAGGATGCTGTTGTAATCGTCGTGGTCTTTTTCATATCCTTTGGCGATCTCGTCGGCGCCGAAGATGGCTACTGCAAAACCGCCGATGTAATCGCTGATCCCGGTTTCTGCTGGCGCAATGAAATCAGAAAGCGAAATGTTCGGAAGGCCTGAGCCTTTCAATCCTTGTTGGCGAAGATTGTGGAAGACACAAAGTTCTTTCGTACGTTCCTGGTCAGAATAAAGCTGTACATCGTCGTCGCCTTTGCGGGAAGCAGGGTAGAGGCCGATCGCACCTTTTGCCGTCAATGATTTTTGGCGGATCACTTCTTCCAGCATTTTTAGCGCATCGTTGTAAAGCTTTGTAGCTTCTGCACCTACTACTTCGTCTTGAAGAATTTTCGGAAATTTTCCATGGAGTTCCCATGTTTGGAAAAATGGTGTCCAGTCAATATAGCGCGCGATCTCCTCCAATGGAAAAGAATCGAAATATTGATTGCCAATTTGCGAAGGTGCGGTCACCACTGTTTTCGACCAGTCGATCTTCGTTTTATTTTCGCGCGCTTGTGCGATGGAAATATAATTTTTGTCCTTTTTACGTCCGGCGTGGTCTTCGCGGAGTTTGGCGTATTCGGTTTTTACTTTTGCTTTAAAATCATCGTGCGTCTCTTTTCCGATCAGGCTTCCTGCCACAGGCACGCTGCGCGAAGCATCGAGTACGTGCACTACCGAACCACTGTAGTTCGGATCTATTTTCACTGCGGTGTGAATCCGGGAAGTGGTAGCGCCACCGATCAGTAGTGGGATCTTAAATCCCTGGCGTTCCATTTCTTTGGCTACGAAAACCATTTCATCCAGCGAAGGCGTGATCAATCCGCTAAGGCCGATCACATTTACATTGTGCTGCTTGGCCGCTTCCAATATTTTTTCACAGGAAACCATTACCCCCAGGTCGATGATCTCGTAGTTGTTACAAGCCATCACTACTCCTACGATATTTTTACCGATATCGTGTACATCGCCTTTTACTGTAGCCATCAGGATCTTTCCGTTGTTGGAGTCAGCGGCTACTTTTCCTTCGGCGATGAGTAATTTTTTCTCTTCTTCAATAAATGGCAATAAATAGGCTACTGCCTTTTTCATTACGCGGGCGCTTTTTACCACCTGGGGAAGGAACATTTTTCCTGCACCAAATAAATCACCCACCACATTCATTCCCACCATCAACGGCCCTTCGATGACTTGAATAGGACGATCAAATTGATGTCTTGCTTCTTCCACGTCTTGTTCTACAAAGTCGGCGTTGCCTCGCACAAGTGCGTGGGTAAGGCGTTCCTGGATAGTGCCGTTGCGCCATTCTTCGTCGGCTTTTTCAGCGCCTTTTTCTTTTCCTTTCAGCGATTCTGCAAACTCAAGCAAGCGCTCGGTTGCGTCTTCTCTACGGTTGAGGAGTACGTCTTCAATACGCTCAAGAAGATCTTTTGGAATATTATCGTATACCTCCAGCATGGACGGGTTTACAATTCCCATATCCATCCCAGCTTTCACGCCATGGTAAAGGAAGGCAGAGTGCATCGCTTCACGCACGTGGTTGTTGCCACGGAAAGAGAAAGACACGTTACTCACACCACCGCTCACGTGGGCGTGCGGAAGATTTTTTCTTACCCAGGAAGTGGCTTCAAAGAAAGAGAGCGCGTTGATCTTATGTTCTTCGATTCCTGTTCCTACCGGGAAAATATTTAAGTCGAAAATAATATCCTGTGGAGGGAAGTTCAGCTTGTTTACTAGCAGATCGTAAGAACGTTTAGAGATCTCTGTTCTGCGTTGGGTAGTATCGGCCTGCCCGTTTTCGTCGAAAGCCATCACGATCACGGCTGCTCCATATTTTTTAACTAAAGCGGCTTGTCTTAGGAATTCTTCTTCGCCACCTTTCAAACTGATGGAGTTGACAATTCCTTTTCCCTGGATGCATTTTAATCCAGCCTCTATGATCGGCCATTTGGAAGAGTCGACCATGATCGGTACGCGCGCGATGTCTGGTTCGGAAGCTATCAGGTTGAGGAAACGGACCATTGTTTTTTCTCCATCCAGCATTCCTTCGTCCATGTTGATGTCAATCACCTGGGCGCCGCCGTTTACTTGTTCCAAAGCGATTGAAAGTGCTTCGTCAAAATTTTCTTCTTTGATCAGCCGGAGGAATTTCGCCGAACCGGTTACGTTGGTACGTTCACCGATGTTCATGAAATTACTTTCCGGTGTAAGCGTCACCGGCTCCAGTCCGCTCAGGCGAAGGTAAGGAGCGATCGTTGGGTTTTTACGCGGCGCTTTTCCTTGTGTTACTTTTGCGATCTCTCTGATATGATCAGGTGTAGTACCACAGCATCCGCCGAGGATGTTTACAAAACCACTGTCTACAAAATCTTTTACTACCGAAGCCATTTCTTCGGCGCTTTGATCGTATTCGCCAAATTGGTTTGGCAATCCTGCATTTGGATAAGCGCTCACATAGCAGCTCGCTACGCGCGACATTTCTTGTAGGAATGGTCTTAATTCTTTCGCGCCAAGCGCACAGTTCAAACCCACGCTAAGAAGATCAGCATGCGAAACGGAATTGTAGAAAGCTTCGGTCACTTGTCCGGTAAGTGTTCTACCGCTGGCATCGGTGATGGTAGCAGAAACCATGACCGGGAGTTTTTTACCTGTTTCTTCAAACAGCTCCATGATCGCAAACAGCGCGGCTTTCACATTGAGCGTGTCGATGATGGTTTCCAATAAAAGCAAATCCACGCCACCTTCGATGAGCGAGCGGGCCTGGTCTTTGAAAGCTTTGGCAAGCTCGTCGAACGTTACGGCACGGTAGCCCGGGTCGTTTACGTCAGGGGAAAGGGAAGCGGTACGGTTGGTAGGTCCCATAGCGCCTGCCACGAATTTTGGATGGCTCGATGGGTATTTTTTCATAAACTCATCCACTGCTTCGCGCGCTACTTTGGCGCCGTAATAGTTGATGTCGTGTACGATATACTCCAGCTGATAATCAGCCTGGGCGATCGTAGTACCGCTAAATGTATTGGTTTCGATAATATCTGCACCCGATTCGAGGTATTGCAGGTGAATGGCTTTAATGACATCTGGCCTTGTGAATACCAGGAGGTCGTTGTTTCCTTTCAGTGGAATTTTATGATCCTTTAGTTTTTCATTTCTGAAATCAGCTTCCTCCAGTTTGTACCGTTGGATCATGGTTCCCATAGCACCGTCCAGCACCAGGATTCGTTTTTCTAATTCTTTGCGTATATCCATTGTTAGTAATGAGTATTGAGTAGTGAGTATGGAGGAGAAATTTAAATTTCTCAATACACACTACTCAACACTCAATACTGTAAAAGGGTTTGCAGAGTATATTTCTCTGCATTGTGATGTTAATACAAAATAAACACATTCGCTTGCAAAATGCAACCTTGATTTTCAGGAATAAAGGTTGAACGGAATACTAAATTCCAGTGCTCAAATATTGAATATTTCAAATAGTAACAGAATATATATCTGTAAGTTACATTTAATATTTCAATAAGAAGCATAATAGAAATTATTCAGATCTGCTCTGATAATCTCATTATTCTGGTAATTCCGGTATTCTATTATTCTGTTCTATTCTGATTATTCTCAAATTCTGATTATTTTTGAAGATAAACCAAACAACAATACATTGAAATTAGGTGCAGTAGATATTGGATCCAACGCGATCAGGTTTCAGGTCACTTCTGTCCTGGAGCACGAGAAAACGATTTCTTTTAAAAAGTTGGAGTACGTCCGCTTTCCGCTTCGTCTGGGGCAGGATGTATTTAACCACAACGAGATCAGCACAGAAAAGGAGGCTAAGTTTATCAAACTTATGCAAACCTTTAAAAACCTTTTTGATCTCTATGAAGTAGACGATTACATTATCTGCGCTACTTCTGCGATGCGTGAATCCAAAAATGGAAGAGACATTGCCTACAAAGTAAAGTTTCTACTGGGCGTCGATATTCAGATCATTGACGGAGAAAAAGAAGCGGAGCTGATCAATAACGTATTATTCAGTGAACTCGACGATCATAGCTATATTCACATCGATGTGGGTGGTGGTAGTACAGAGATCAATATTTTTGAAAATAAAAAGAAGGTCGCTACGAACTCTTTTAAGATCGGTTCGGTACGAAGACTCTCCGGACTGGACACGCCGGAAGAGTGGGAACATATGCGATCATGGATCGAAAAGAACACACAGCACGTAGCCAAACCCCTGATGGCAATTGGAACAGGAGGTAACATCGGTAAAATTTATGAGCTGGCGAATCCGGGAAAAACAAAAGGCGGAAATGCCAAGCAACTAATTTCCATCAACAAAATGGAAGAGATCCGCGACTTCATTTTACAACATAATTACGATGATCGGATCAATGTACTCATGCTGAACCCCGACCGTGCAGACGTGATCATTCCTGCTTCGGATATTTATATCTCTGCTATGAAATTTGCGAAGGCTACCAAAATGCAAGTGCCGGAAGTAGGCTTAAAAGACGGCTTGATGCTAATGCTTTATGAAAAAAATAAAAAGCATAAAGGGAAAAGCAATATTGTTACTGTAAATAAATACGCTAAATAAAGAAGTTATGAATGTTGAATTATGAGTTATGAATTATGAATTAGTTATTTGTTACTTGATGATTAAATACATTACTAACCAGTCAGTAACAAATAACCGATAACTAATAACTTTCACTCATAATTCATAACTCATAATTCATAATTATAAAAATGAGAATCCTAACCGGAATACAAAGCAGCGGTCGTCCGCATTTGGGGAATATATTGGGTGCTATTTTACCTGCGATCGAGCTTTCCAGAAATCCACAAAATGAATCATTATTTTTCATCGCCGATCTTCATACGTTGACCACGTTGAAAGATCCCGAGGCGCGTCGCTACAATACGTATGCAGTAGCAGCAGCTTGGTTAGCGTTTGGCTTTGATACTAAAAAAAATATTTTCTACCGCCAATCCGACGTGTCGCAGGTTTGCGAACTTGCGTGGATCCTCAATTGCTTCACACCTTATCCAATGCTGGCCAACGCACATTCTTTCAAAGAAAAATCAGATAGGCTTTCGGATGTGAATGCAGGAATATTTACTTATCCTGTGCTGATGGCAGCGGATATTCTGATGTATGAAGCAAATATTGTTCCGGTAGGAAAAGACCAGCTTCAACATTTGGAGATTGCGCGCGATATTGCTGAAAAATTTAATGCGACGTACGGCGAGACTTTTGTTTTGCCTGAAGCAAAAATAGACCAGGAGCTGATGACGATTCCCGGCATTGACGGGAAGAAGATGAGCAAATCGTATAACAACTACATCGATATTTTCCTTCCGGAAAAAGAGTTGAAAAAGGTGATCGCGTCTATCATTACGGACAGTACCCCGCTGGAAGAGCCTAAAGATCCTGACACTTGCAATGTTTACAATATTTATAAGCTAATCGCTTCCGAACAAGAAAAGCAAGACATCCGCGCTAAATACCAGGCCGGAGGTTTCGGCTATGGCCATGCGAAAGCCGCACTGCTGGCGAAGATCCTGGAGAACTATGCAAGCGAGAGAGAGAAGTTCAATTACTACATGAGCAATCTTCCGGAGCTAGACAAAGAATTAAAAGAAGGAGCCATCAAAGCTGCCGCGATCGGTAACCCTGTGTTGGCAAGGGTGAGGGAGAAGGTAGGGTATTAGTCATCTCAATACTGTTGCTGTTGCTCTTGCTGTCACGCTACAGGACAGCAAGAGCAACAGCAACAGTATTGAGAATTATGTTCCCTGTAAATTAAAATTCAGACAATGTTCCCCTACAATCCCATTCTCGAAGAACAAGCCCGCTATTTGAAAGCCAATCTTTCAAAGGCAGACAAAGAGCTGGAGCGGTTGTTGTGCCAGGAGTTTCCTTCTGTTTCTTTCGAAATAAAAATGCCGGTAGACGATTATATTGTCGATTTTTTATTGCCGCAAAAAAAGCTTGTGATCGAAATTGATGCAGGACAGCAAGAAAATACAGATGCCTATGTTTATCATGCAGAGCGCAAGGAGCGATTGGAAAGCCTGGGGCTGAAGGTATGGAGAGTGGAGGAGAAGGAAGTGCTGCATAATTTGAATAGCGTAGTGAAGGACCTAAAAATATTGCTGTTGCTGTAGTTCATTAGTATTGTGGTCTCAGCTTTGAGCAATAAAAAACTCCATACTCAAGACTAAGGACTCAATACTGCAAACATCCGAACCTTTTTTTTACTATATTTACCCCTTCGAATTACAAGCAAATGAAACCCAAAATTTTATTTATTGACCGCGATGGTACCATTGTAGTGGAGCCCGTTACAGACAAACAGGTGGATTCGCTGGAGAAACTGGAATTTGTTCCCAAAGCCATCACTGCTCTCGCTAAATTAGCGACAGATAAAAATTATAAACTTGTGATGGTTACCAACCAGGACGGCCTTGGTACACCTTCTTTCCCTGAACATACTTTCTGGCCTGCTCATAATAAAATGCTTAAAACCCTCGAAGGCGAAGGCATTAGCTGGGATGGTATGCACATCGATCCGCACTTTGAACATCAAAATACTCCCACCCGGAAACCGGGCATCGGAATGCTTACAGGCTACCTGAACGGAGACTACGACATCGCTAATTCTTATGTAATCGGTGATCGTCTTACCGATGTGAAGATGGCCGAAAATCTGGGCTGCAAAGCGATCCTGCTTTCCAACAATAAAGCAATGACAGACTCTCCGGCCTGCGTACTGATCACAACAGATTGGGAGGAGATCTATCGCTTCCTGAGCAAGCCTGTGCGCAAAGCTACTGTGCAGCGTACTACCAAAGAAACCGATATTTTCATCGAGCTGGATCTTGACGGTACAGGAAAAACTTCCATCAACACAGGCATTGCATTCTTTGATCATATGCTGGACCAGCTTGGCAAACATTCGCTGGCTGATCTCACGATCACCGTAAAAGGAGATCTGCATATTGACGAACACCATACTATCGAGGATACCGCGCTTGCATTGGGCGAGGCCTACCTGAAAGCGCTCGGCGATAAAAAAGGGATCGAACGTTATGGCTGGTTATTGCCGATGGACGATTGCCTGGCGCAAGTAGCAATCGATTTCTCCGGCAGACCTTGGCTGGTATGGGATGCAGAATTTAAAAGAGAAAAAATAGGAGAAATGCCTACGGAAATGTTTTACCATTTCTTTAAATCTTTTTCAGATGCTGCAAAATGCAATCTGAACATCAAAGCTGAAGGGACCAACGAGCATCATAAGATTGAAGCCATCTTCAAAGGTCTCGCCAAAGCCATCAAAATGGCCGTACGTGTAGACGCCGCCAACGCGCAGGTACTGCCTAGCACGAAGGGTGTTTTGTAATTAATAATTATGAATGTTGAATGATGAGTTATGAATGAAGCTAACTCATCATTCAATAGTCATAACTCATAATTTAAAGAAATGAAATTAGCCATCATACGATATAACGCAGGAAACACACAGTCAGTGATCTATGCCCTCAATCGATTGGGCGTGGAACCTATTGTGACTGATAATGCAGAAGTATTGCAGTCTTGCGACAAGATTATTTTTCCCGGAGTAGGAGAGGCCAGCACAGCCATGCAATACCTAAGGGGAACAAAACTTGATCAATTAATTCCCTCCTTAAAACAACCCGTACTCGGTATCTGTCTTGGATTGCAGCTAATGTGCAAACATTCGGAAGAAAACAATGCAGACTGCCTGAATATTTTTCCGATGCAGGTAAAACGTTTTCCGGCTCAAGACAAAGTTCCGCAAATGGGCTGGAATTCGATCAATAATCTGAAAAGCGATTTATTCAAAGGGGTGAAGGAAAATGATTTTGTCTATTTCGTACATAGCTACTATGCTGAGCTGCATCAAGATTATACCATTGCCCAAACCAATTATATTTTGGATTACAGCTCTGCGATTAAAAAAGATAATTTTTACGCCGTACAATTCCACGCAGAAAAAAGTAGTGCTGTTGGAGAAAAGATTTTGAAAAATTTTATTGAACTAATTTGATACCAGATACCGGATACCGGATACCAGATAAAACTATTATCCGGTATCCGGTATCCGGTATCTGGCATCTTGAATCGAAAAAAGATGATTGAAATAATTCCCGCCATAGACCTTATTGACGGAAAGTGTGTACGCCTCACACAAGGCGATTATGGACAGAAAACAATTTACAACGAGAATCCGTTGGAAGTTGCCAAACAAATAGAAGGTGCAGGAATTAAACGTTTGCACTTAGTAGATCTGGATGGAGCTAAACAGAAAAAAATTGTGAACCATAAAGTACTGGAAACAATTTCATCCAATACTTCTCTTCATGTAGATTTCGGCGGAGGGTTGCAATCAGACGAAGATCTTACCATTGCTTTCAACGCAGGGGCCAAGCAGATCACGGGCGGTAGCATTGCGGTGAAAAATGAATCTTTGTTCAGCAATTGGATCACGAAATTTGGTACGGAAAAAATAATTCTTGGAGCAGATTGCAAAAGCGGAATGATTGCGATCAGCGGCTGGCAGGAAACTACAGCGATCTCCGTATTTAAGCTGATCGAAGAATATATGAAAAAAGGAATTCAATACTGCATTTGCACCGATGTGGCCAAAGACGGTCTTCTGCAAGGCCCTTCCTTTGAGTTGTACCAGGAGATCATGACGCGCTTTCCTTCTCTGAAACTGGTCGCTAGCGGTGGCGTAACGAGTGTGGACGACATCGAAAAACTAAACGATATGGGCATCTACGGAGCTATTATCGGAAAAGCTTTTTACGAAGGAAAGATTAAACTGGAAGAGTTGAAGAGGTTTTTATAAAAAGATATTAGATGCCGTATACAGGATACCAGATAAAGCCGGGCAATTGATATCCGGCATTTCTTTAGTTGACGGATTTTAAAATAATTAATCATATGAAAAAATTAACAAGCGTAATTTTCCTTCTGCTATTTGGATTTACACTTCAAGCACAGAGTAAGTTTGAAGGCAGAATGGTTTGGATCATACAAGGTGGTTATATAGATTCTGCACAAGCGAAAGAGATAAAAAAAACGCTTTCTCAATTCAATACAACCGAAGGAATTCAAAAGCTCAATCAAATGGAGCAGCAGATGAGCGATCCGCGTTTTCTTAAATATATGGAAGAGAACCCGGGATTGAAAGAACAACTGGAGCAAACCATTCGTATGATCAAAACGATTCAGCAACACCCGGAAGAAGATCCGATGCTGATTGTGATGCCTAAGGAAATGAACATGCAGATGAAAGACAGCATGTATTACGTGAAGACCGAGGGCGGCATTTCTCCAATGATCGGCGACGTGTTGCGCGATAGTACAGGCAAACGTTATTTAGTGAATGTAAATGAAAAGATCTATTCAGAATACCCTGTAACGCCCGATACTGCAGCTCCCAAAGCGAAGATCACCCTTACCAAAGAAAAGCAGAAGATCATGAATTACGATTGTAAGAAATATCTTATAGAAGTAGTACTGGAAGGCAAAAAAGTAACACAGGAAATTTGGACCACTACAAAATTGAAATCATTCAACAGCAAAGTTTTTTCTGAGCTCAATATTGCCAGAAGTGCTACCGGAATTGACTATAGCAAGCTTAAAGGAGTGCCGTTGAAAGTAGTACTTACTACCGAACTAAAAGTCACCTTTACAGCAGTCGAGCTTAAGAAAGAAAAAATCAATCCGGTTACTTTCCATGTCCCGAAAGATTTTAAAGAAACGAATTATGGCAAAGCAGGAATAAAATAAATCCTGTTTTAATTTTCCGAAGCATGTTAACAAAACGCATCATTCCCTGTCTGGATGTGAAAGATGGGAAAACAGTGAAAGGAGTAAATTTCGAAAACCTCCGCGACGCCGGTGATCCCGTAGAACTTGGAGCGCTCTATGCAGCGCAGGGTGCCGATGAACTGGTATTCCTGGATATTTCCGCTACGCTGGAGAAAAGAAAAACAATGGTAGACCTTGTACGTCGCGTTGCCAGCCGGATCAATATTCCATTTACAGTAGGAGGAGGGATTTCTTCGGTAGAAGATGTTTCCGCGCTGCTCAATGCAGGTGCCGATAAGATCTCGATCAATTCTTCCGCGGTCAAAGACCCTGCACTGATCGATCGTCTGGCGCTCGAATTTGGAAGCCAGTGTGTAGTAGTGGCGATTGATACGCGCCTATACGAAGGCAAGTCGCGCGTACACACACACGGAGGTACAAAACCAACTTCCATCGATACCTTTGAATGGGCGCATGAAGCTGAACAAAGAGGAGCGGGAGAGATCCTGTTGACTTCAATGGATCACGACGGTACTAAAAATGGTTTTGCGAATGAGATCACTTCCAAAATTTCAGAACAAGCAAATATCCCCGTGATCGCATCTGGGGGAGCAGGCAAGATGGAGCATTTTACCGATGTCTTCAAATCCGGCAAAGCCGATGCCGCACTGGCCGCAAGCATCTTCCACTTCAAAGAAATAGGAATCCCGGAATTAAAAACCTACTTGAAAGAAAAAGGAATCAGGATCAGGATTTGAGAATAGCAGCATAATTGAAAATAAAAGAAGAAAGCCTGTATTTACACAGGCTTTCTTCTTTTATAATAATAAAACATTTTTCTCACTACTCAATACTCTTGCTCATTACTGACCTTCTACCAGTCGCTCTTTTTAGCAGGATCGTTTTGCGCTTCTTTGATCACTCTTTTCAGATCGGAGGTTAAAGCTTTCAGGTTGGCATCTGCTTTGGTTTTGATCGTTACCCAACCTTTGGCAGACATTTTTGTTTTGCCGCAATCAGGAGAAACATTTTCCAGTTTACCTCCGTCTGAACCGGCTACTTTCCCTTCCGCAGTGTGTACAATGTCGGTAACGATGTAGCGGTATTTACCATCTTTAGCAAAAATAGAAAAGCTAAAGGTGATCTTTCCTTTGTCGGTAGCATTGCCAGCTACGTTTGGATACTCTACAGGAGAAGTTCCGGTGTATACCAGTGTCTCGTTTTCTTTATCTTCTTTAATAGTGAATTTTTTATCAGTGGCCCATTTTTTTGCTACCGCATAGATGTCTTTCGCACTAAGTCCTGAGGCATCCACCACTTCCAGATAAGTGATCTTTCCGGTATTCTGATCGATTGGAAGATCCTGGGCAAAAGAGATATTGACCAACAATAACAAGGCAGATAATAGTTTTAAGCTTCGTTTCATAAGGTTATTAATTTTTACGTTTCCAATGTACAATATAGTCAATTTTGAATTTTAAATTTTAAATTTTGAATTATTTATATCAATTATTAAAACTCATCTATAGAAAGATCCAATCAATTTAAAATTTAAAATTCAAAATTTAAAATTGATTAAGCCCTCTGCATCATTTGCATTCCTAACATTTTCCCCCTACTTTTGCCTTCGGATTTGGTTTTCGGTATACGACCGAAATTAAAAGGGAATCCGGTGTGATACCGGAACTGTACCCGCAACTGTAATCTTCAGTATTTTGTGTTCACTCTTTTGCCACTGTGCGCCAGCAGGCGTATGGGAAGGCCAGGCACAAAAGAAGAAAGTCAGGAGACCTGCCAGAACCTACTCATTTTCATTCAGCGCTTTCGGGAATAAAAGCAGAATGGGATCAAGTCCTTTGGTGATTTTACATCACTGCCTGATCTCCTATGTTTTTCTCTCGCCGAATGAAGTGATTAAATACGGTGTATATTTAATCGGTTCGTTAAACTTGGTAAAACATTTCTTTTCTCACATCGCAGTACTGCTGCTCCTGGTCTCTTCGGGAAAACTGCTGGCGCAAGCCAAAAGTGATAGCATTGTCTCCGGCCCGGAAGTGACAGTGTACGGCAACAGGCTCCAGGAATTCGATGCCGGAGTAAAAGTACTCACCACCGACTCTGCTGCCAAAGAACGCTTTCGCAATAATAACCTCACCAGTTTTTTAGAAGAGAACACGAATATCTACATCAAATCGTATGGCATTGGAAGCCTTTCTACCACTGCGTTTCGGGGTGCCAGCGCTTCGCAGACTTCAGTGTTGTGGAACGGGTTTAATATTCAAAGTCCAATGAATGGTACGCTTGACCTGGCGCTTGTTCCTGTATCGTTAGTCGATCAGGTCAAAGTGCAGTTTGGTGGTTGCGGTGCACTTTGGGGGAGCGGCTCGGTGTCGGGTTCCATCCATCTGGATCAAAAACCGTATTACAACAAAGGCCTTTCACTCCGCTATGGCGTGAACTATGGAAGCTTTCAAAACCTCTCGCATATTGCCGCAGTTTCTTATAGCAAAAAAAAATGGATCGTTTCGGTAAAAGGATTTTTAAACAATGCAAAAAATAATTTCCCTTATACCAACACCGCACAATACGGCGAACCTCACCAACGTCAGACCAATGCGGCGCTTCAGCAGTATGGGTATATGATGGATCATTATTTTAAGATCAGTCGCCGCGACCAGCTGAGCCTTCGCATGTGGCAGCAATACAGCAGTCGTCAGATCCCACCTACGATGCTGGGCGATCTTTCGGATGCTGTGCAGAAAGACTGGTTCGTACGTCTTTCCTCCGAATGGCAGCATAACAGCAGGAAAGCCACCTACAATGTGCGAGCAGCTTATTTTGATGAATATCTTTTATACAAAGAAAAGGCTATCGCTACTAATTCACTCAGTCATTCGATCTGCCAGATCACCGAAGCAGAAACCAAGCGCATGCTATTCGGACGTGGACTTTTAAATGTTGGTATAAACAATACCTACACTACTGCAAAGGTAGATGCTTACCAGGGAGTGCCTTTTCAAAACCGCAGCGCGCTGTTTGCCTCGTTCAAATATTCGGGAAAAAAGGAAAACTGGAAGATCAATGCAGGCGCAAGGAAAGAGGTGATCTCCGGCTCGCGCTATTCGAAATTATTTGAAGTACCCATCATGCCTTTTGCAGGAGCCGACCTTTGGTTCACCAAAAAATTGATGCTAAAAACCAATGCAAGCAGAAACTATCGTGTGCCTACTTTCAACGATCTGTACTGGAACCCGGGAGGCAATCCGAATCTTAAACCCGAACAAGGATGGTCGGAAGAACTGGGTTTGAATTTTATTCACCAGATCAAAGAATGTACCGGCGATCAATGCGCGGCCAATGCAAGCAAACTGGCGGCTGTGAATTTTTCTTCTACCGTTTTCAACCGCAACATTGACAACTGGATCATGTGGATTCCGATAGGTAATTATTGGTCGCCAACCAATATTATGAAAGTATGGTCGAGAGGTATTGAAAATTCAGCAGACGTAAAGTTCAACCTGAATCCTATAATGCTCAAGCTGGGCGTGCGCTATGATTATACCTTATCAACGGGTGAAAAGGTAGCTCCCGGTCATCAAAACGAACTGCACCAACAATTGATCTACGTGCCTCCGCACAAAGCCTCGTTCATTGCAGGGCTGGCGTTCAAAGGATATTCGTTTACCTACACACAGCACTATACTAGTTGGGTCTTTACGCAGGCCGACGACAAAACATTTATCGATCCTTACTGGATTGGGAATTTTGTTTGTTCGAAAACCTATGCCCTTGGCGGGAAAGGAGCGAGTGTAAACTTTTTATTTAAAGTCAACAATATATGGAACACTCCTTACCAGGTGATCGCCTATCGTGCGATGCCGGGAAGGAATTTTGAAATCGGAATGAGTATTCAGTATAACCAAATAAGTAAATAGATAAAATAAATAATTCGATTATGAAAAAGTTAAGATCAACCCATGTATTACTGGTATTGCTGGTGGCTATGCTCAGCCTGCAAGCCTGTAAAAAACCTAAGAAAGATACAGATACCACTCCGGTTGTAGATGATCAGACGTTGAAATCAAAAGTATATATCCTGAATGAAGGAAACTTCAATTCAGGTAATGCTTCCGTAAGTCTGTACGATCGAACTTTTAATAAAGTATACAATGATCTTTTCTCAAGTGCTAATAATCGTCCGATCGGAGACGTATTGCAGTCGATGTGTCTGGTAAATGATAAAGCTTACTTTGTAGTAAACAATAGTAATAAGATCGAGATCACGAATACTTTTCCACTTCTTTCAACAGGTACGATCAGCAACCTTGCACTGCCACGTTATATGGTGGCAGTTAACAGCAATAAAGCTTATGTGACCGAATACGTGAGCTATGCAGGCAATGGAAGGATCTCTATAATCGATCTTACCAATAACAACGTCACCAGCACGATCCCTCTTGGTTACTTGCCGGAAGCAATGATACTGGTAGATGGCAAAATGTATGTAACGATCTCGGGAGAAGACAAAGTGACCGTGATCAATACTACGACCGATCTGGTAGAAAGCTCAATTACCGTAACGTCTTCTCCAAGCAATATTGTAAAAGATGCTAACGGAAAACTTTGGGTACTTTGTGCTGGATATACCGATTATGTTACTCCATCCAATAGCACGCCTGGTGCATTGGTAAAAATTAACCCTGCAAACGGTACGGTAGAAAATACCCTGGCTTTTTCAGATGTAAACGGCTCTCCATTCAGGCTTGCGATCAATGGTAGCGGAAATACACTTTATTATGGATATGAAAATGCCGTTTATCAGCAAAGCATCACTGCTACCTCTTTATCTTCTACTCCACTTATCAACAGAAATTTTTACGGATTGGGTGTCGATCCGGTATCAGGAAATGTTTATGTAGGCTCTTACGGATTTTCCTCTAACCAATATATGATCCGCTATAATAGCAATGGCAACTTGATCGACTCCACGCAGGTAGGCGTGGGGCCAAACGGGTTTGTGTTTGTAAATTAATTAAGATAAGTTATGAATTATGAGTTATGAATGAGCTTTTCACTCAACATTCATAACTCATAATTCATAATTTTCAAAAATTCTGATATTTTTCTACATTTGTATACGTTCGTTACGTATACTGATGAAAAAAAATAGTAATTTCTTTTTTCGTTACCTGGTTTTCTGGTTGTGTTATTTTATTCTCATCCGTTTCCTTTTCATTGTTTATCACGTCCGTCCTTTTTCCGACGAAAAACTTACCGATATTCTATTGACCTTTCTATATGGCTTCCGTATGGATCTTTCCATGGCTTCCTATTTTTCGGTCTTGCCTTTTCTGGTCATTTCGCTTTCTGTTTTTAAGATCACTTTCAAAAAGCTGGATTATATCATACGCTGGTATACCTATACGCTACTCATTGTTATGTCTTTCCTGGCGGTGGTAGACATGGAGCTCTTTTCCTTCTGGGGCTATCGTCTGGATGGCACTCCGCTGAAGTACCTCAATACACCGGGAGAAATGCTTGCCTCTTCGCTTTCTTCGCCCTGGTATCTTTTGATTCCTCTCTTGATCGCACTTATTGCAGGAAGTATTTATTTTTATAAAAAAATTATTCGCTTCGAGGAAACCATTGAAGCAAGGCCTTCGGGAAAATATTCTTCCCTGATCGCTTTTTCTACCTCGGTATTGATCATCGCCGTATTGATCCTGCCCATTCGCGGCGGCTGGCAGCAGATCCCGATGAATGAGAGTTCGGTTTATTTTTCTTCGAGTAACTTGTCCAACCAAACAGCGGTCAACTTACCATGGACCTTTATTCATTCTTTACTGGAGAAATCGTATGTAGATACTAATCCCTACGAATACACCGACTATACCCATGCTGCAGATGTGATCAACGATCTATATCCGGAAGATAAAAACACAACGGTCTCATTACTTAAAAATCAGAAAAACAATGTACTGATCATTCTCTGGGAAAGCTTCACCGCCAAGGCTGATATAGATTCGGTGACACCCGAGTTTCAGCAATTGAAAAAAGAAGGTGTCTTCTTTCAAAACGTATATGCCAGTGGCGATCGTAGTGATAAAGGAATAGTAGCGGTTCTCAGTGGTTATCCGGCTTTGCCTGCCAATTCGATCATTATGAATCCGAATAAAAGCATGAAGCTTCCTTCAATGGTAAAAGATTTTGCAAAAGAAGGATACAATAGTGCCTTCTATTATGGCGGCGAGTTGGCTTTTGCGAATATGAATTCGTACCTGGTTCAAAATAAATTTGTTCGCACGGTAAGTATTCTGGATTTTGAAAAAAAAGACATGAACTCCAAATGGGGCGCGCATGACGAAGTAGTGTTTCGCAGATTGAATACGGAACTAGATACAATGAAGCAACCATTCTTCTCCATGATCTTCACACTGAGCAGTCATGAACCATTTGAAACCCCGATGGCTCCTACGTTTAAGGGAAATGAAAAAGCTATTTTATTTTTAAACTCGCTTCACTACACCGACAAATGCCTGGGAGATTTTATTCGCGAAGCAAAAAGATCTTCCTGGTGGAACAATACGTTGATCGTAGTCATTGCCGATCATGGGCATGTGTTGCCGGGAAATGATTATGCTACACACGCACGCACTGAGTTTAAAATTCCTATGCTTTGGCTTGGAGGAGCATTGGCTAAAAAAGATACCATTATTTCTTTTATCGCTTCCCAAACCGACCTGGCGGCCACGCTGGAAGCACAGTTTGGTAAGCAAGACAGTGCTTTTGTATTTAGCAGAAATATTTTTTCTCCGCGTTATAAGGAGTCCGCCTATTATGCGTTCAACGATGGTTTCGGCCTGGTAAAACCTCAGGGTTATTTATTGTACGATAATATTTCTAAAAAAATAATCGCGCAGGAAGATTCCGTTAGTGACGATATGCTTCAACAAGGAAGAGCGATCCAGCAGATCACGTATCGGAATTACCTGAATAAGTAGTCTGTCAGAACTGTGATTGACGTTGATCGACTAAAAAACATGAAAACTGTGTCATTCAGGAGGAACCTTGTGCAGATTCTGCACTACTGTATTAATAAACAATAATTTCACACAACCAACCGGTTCCAACGAGGGTTGATTGAATTAATCAATGCTTCCTTTTTTTCTCTGCTATAATCTTTGATTTCTTTTTCGCGTTCGATCGCATAATTGATATCAGAAAACTGCTCATAGTAAACAAGTTTATGACAATGATACTTTCCTGCAAAAGTTTCTGGGTTCCCTTTATTTTCCCTATGCTGAGACATTCTTGTAAAGAGATCGTTAGTGACGCCTGTATAGAGGGTAGTTTTGGAAGGATTGGTAGTAATGTAAACGAAATAATTGTGTGACATAAAAATAAAAAAAGTGTACTATAAAAATGGTGCAGAATCTGCACAAGGTTCCTCCTGAATGGCACAGTTTATTTATGTCATTCATTTAATCAGTATGTATAACTTTCTTGCTTCCACCTTGACGGCATTCCAGCCAGGAAGTTATATATTACAAAAGATGCGCAATCTTCTTCAAATCCTCCGGTGTATCAATTCCTACTGTTTCCAACTCTGTTACCGCTACTTTGATCTTATAACCGTTTTCCAGCCAGCGCAGTTGCTCAAGCGCTTCGGCTTTTTCGAGGGAAGAAATTTCTAGTTGTGTGATCTTTTTCAGCACATCCTGGCGATAAGCGTAGATACCGATATGCTTGTAGAAACTGTGTTTTGCAAGCCATTCTTCTTTTGGAATTCCTCTTAAGAAAGGAATCGTTTGACGACTGAAATAAATGGCTTCTTTTTTTTCATTCCAAATCAGTTTGGGAGTATTCGGATTGAAAAGTGTTTCTTCGTCGGTTATTTTTTTTGCAAGAGTAGCGAGTTCGGTTTCCGCTGTCAGCACACTTGCCAGGAGATTGATCTGCTCTGGTTGAATAAAAGGCTCGTCGCCCTGGATGTTGAGGATGAAATCATACTGCCCTGCTTCTTTTTGAAGTACTTCCATACAGCGATCGGTGCCGCTTTGGTGGTGTTCGGAAGTCATTACTACATTTCCCTGGAAACTTTTTACATGGTTAAAAATTTTATCATGATCGGTAGCCACTACTACTTTGGAAAGTGCAGAAGCTTTGGAGGCCTGCTCGTACACGCGCTGCACCATTGATTTTCCGCCGATATCGACCAATGCTTTTTCAGGAAAACGGGTGGAAGCGAAGCGTGCTGGAATAATGCCAAGTATTTTCATTTTTTATTAGTTTAATTAGCGATCATTAACTGCCAAATTCCGATAAAATAAATTCAAAATAGAATTCTTTGGAATCAGGCAGTTGTTTTTTGGATTTTAATCAAATGACTACAAGCAATTTTGTTAAATTTACGTTCGAATATACATCAAAAAAAAATTTGAAAAAAACAGCCATCACCTATCATACGCCGGGGGGAATTCTCTGGAAAGTTTTACCGGATGAATCTTGTCAATACCTGGTGATCGAATCGCGTGATGGAGAGAAAAGAAAGACTTTATTTTCAGTGCTTTCTTTAGAGAAAGAAAAATTTCTGGTGAAAGAAATTCCGGCTGCCAAGTCTTGGTGGATAGGATTGAAAGCAGTTGGACAAGGCAAGATTGTTTTTCAAGGGTATAAAGAGCTTCAAACACCGGAGCCAATGGGAGTCTATGTTTCAGACTTGCACACCGGAAAACTTTGCTGGAAAGAAGAGGAGAAATTATTTTATGCTTTCGCAGAAAATACACTATTACTGACAACAATAGAGGATGGGAAAACCGTTTTTTATAGCGCGGACCCTGAGAATGGAAAAATGAAAACCATCGCTGAAGAGTCAGTTCCTGTAGACAGTGCAAGAGAAACTTCTATGCTCTTCCCATTGTTATACGACGAAGACAATGCGCATTATAAAACCATCGTTGGTTTTCTGCAACAAAACGATGTCAAGCCTTCCGGGCCTATTGAGTACCTCGAATATCAATCCTATGTGCTGATTGCGTTCTATGTGCAGGAAGGAAAGAAATGGAAAAATATTTTGTGGGCGCTTGATGAAGAAGGAGAATTGGTTCTGAATGAACAATTATCAGAAGGTGAAGGAATCGGAATGTCGTCTTTTTTTATCTGTGGTAAAAAACTTATTTATATAAAAGATAAAACCAGTCTGGCGCTGGTAGAGCTCTAATGGAAAACGAAACAAGATCAGAAGGAAATTTATTATTCCCTGTTTTTTTTAGGCTAGACAAACTGCAGCTACTCATAGTAGGCGGAGGTGCGGTAGGCCTGGAAAAGGTAGAAGCTATTTTCCGAAACAGCGGCAATGCGCGTGTAACGCTTGTAGCGCCTGAGATCCGTGAAGAGATCAAAACGCTGGCCGCGCAATTTCCAGCTCTTGTATTGCAACAAAAAACCTATGAAACATCCGACCTCGAAAACAAAGATCTTGTCATTGCCGCTACCAGTCTGCACGATTTAAATGCACAAGTACAGCAGGAGGCAAAAGCAAGAAAGATCCTTTGCAACGTAGCCGATACACCCGAGAGCTGTGATTTTTATATGTGCTCGGTAGTAAAAAAAGGAGATCTTAAGATCGCAATTTCCACCAATGGAAAATCTCCCACTTTCGCGAAGCGCATGAGAGAAATGCTCGAAGCCATACTACCTGAAGGCATTGACGCCGTTCTGGATAATCTTACGAAGATCAGGGAAAAACTGAAAGGCGATTTTGAATACAAAGTAAAAAAACTTGATGAGATCACTTCGGTGATGAAGGAGAAGGAAGAGTAAAAACGTATAATGCTTGCGCCACCAATAGAAAGAGGACTAAGATAAATTGAAACGTCATTGCGAGGAATGTTGCGAAGCAACGTTGACGAAGCAACCCGTTGGCTACGGAGCACGGATGTGCATTTCAAGCGGGCTCGGGCTGCGTAGTCAACAGATTGCTTCGCAGGCTCGCAATGACGACTTGATCATTTGATATCCAATTATTAAATATGGAAAAAGGAACAACAGTCATGCAACTGCAAGACTTATCAATCCGGCAGGAGGGAAGGGCGTTGCTTAAAAATATTTCATGGGAAGTTAAAGCAGGGGAAACCTGGGCGCTTACAGGCCCTTCGGGAAGCGGGAAGACAGTGTTGGGGAAATTAATTGCCGGTCAATATACAGCGCCATCAGAACAACTTCATTTTTTTCTTCCCGATTTTTATAAACGCATCTTCGTAAGCCAGCAGCACGATTTTCGTTATTTATCTTCTGCCCGTTCGTATTACCAGCAGCGCTTCGACAGCAATTACGGAACCGACTTTCCGCTTGTAAGAGAAGCGCTTGAAAGAAAACACCCTGTTGACGATCCTGCCTTTCAGCGAAAGCTTGCGGATGTTTCAGTGCTTTTGAAGATCACACCATTATTGGAAAAGAGACTGATCGAACTTTCCAATGGAGAAGGCAAACGAGTACAACTGGCACAAGCCCTGCTGCAGGAGCCGCAACTCATAGTGCTTGACAATCCATTTGTTGGTCTTGACCCGGAAACAAGAAAAATTCTGCATGATCTTATCAACACACTGCAGCAAGTAGGCAAGATCGTTTTCCTGATCACTACGGAAGAAGAAATTCCTTCCACGATCACGCATGTGCTTTCATTGGAGAATGGAGCCGTGAGAGAAATCTGCGAACGAAAAAATTTCAAAGCTCAAATAAGAGCTGAAATCCCCGTTTCACTTGACCTGGAATTATTGAAAAAGTTAACACCACCTTCGGAAGAAAAATTTTCAGTAGTGGTAGAAATGAAAGACGTGACGGTGCAGTATGGAGATAAATTAATTCTCGATAAGATCAACTGGAAAGTAAAAAGGGGAGAACGATGGGCGTTGCGCGGACACAATGGTTCTGGTAAGTCTACACTGCTTAGTCTTATTCTTGCAGATAATCCGAAAGCCTATAGCAATGAGCTCTATTTGTTTGACAGGAAAAGAGGTTCCGGTGAAAGTATTTGGGATATTAAAGCAAAGATCGGCCAGATCTCGCCTGAGTTGCATATCTTTTTCCAACGCAATACCAACTACACAGAAGCCTTGTCTATGGCCGGTGGTGGAAGCGACAATAGTTTCTCCTCCTCTTCATCGGTGACTTGTTTTGAAGTGGTATGTTCCGGTTTTTACGAGCAAGTGGGTTCGTCTTACGAGCTTGCTTCGCTTCAATATAGATACGCAGAAGAATGGATGGAGTTGCTAAAAATTTCTTCTTTTAAAAAACAACCGCTGGGAAGTTTATCTCTAGGCCAGCAGCGTCTGGTGCTTCTGGCACGCGCATTGGTGAAGAATCCCCCACTTCTTATTCTCGACGAGCCCTGCCAGGGCCTGGATGCTGCACAGACCAAACATTTTGTAAACATCGTAGATGAACTCTGTAAGTATTCGGATAAAACATTGATCTATGTATCACATTATGTAGAAGATATTCCTTCTTGTGTAGATCATATGTTGGTGTTGGAGGATGGGAGAGTAAAGGAATAAAAATATTCCGTCATTGCGAGGAATGACGCCGTAGGCTGAATGACGGTTTTAATTTTATAAAAATTATATTCCCTATCACTTTTGTCCAATCCTTCATTATTAAAGATATTTTTAGAGAAATTACAAACCTCTTCTCAAAAGCGCGATAGCATCTTTCTCCTTTCGTTTCCAAAATTCTGATCCTTAATTTTTTGCATAGTTTTCAAAGCGATATAACACGTTGCTTTTTGATCTTTTTAGCGAATCGTTTTCGGGCAATATTTCCAGTTTTTATAAAAAATAGTTTGTCTCTTTTTCTATCATACTTCGAGATACTCACAAAACATAAGTCAAAAAGAAGGAGGGGACAAAATGAAAAAACTCGTCGTATTATTCTTGTTGATCCAGTCAGGAATTTTTCTGTATACAAAAAGTTATGCGCAATCTCCTTATTCCATTTCTCCCAAATGGTATTTCGGAATGAAAGGAGGGATTAGCTTTCCTAGTTTGGGAGCACCATCTGTATTGTCTGGTGGAAAAACGGGTGGTACCGCGCAAGAGGAAAGTTCTACGATGTGTGATCCTTCCGGAAATGTGATCTTTTATACCGATAGTTATCGTTTGTATGATGGCAATAATAATTTTGTACAATATCTTAACGGCGGTACTTCTTCTACCAACTCAAGTGTTTGTTTTCCTGATCCGGCCGATCCTACGAATTACTTTTATTTAATTACCGCCAACGAAGATTCTACTGGTGGAGGCGATCATTTCTCCTTACCCAATAAAAATGGTATCTATTGGTATCGCATTCAAAAAACGGGCCCGGGTACAATTGCTGTAGTAGCAGGTCCTACGCAGCTGGCGGCCAATAACGAAGTATCCGAACAACTCTGCGCCGGAAGTGATGGTAATGGAGGGTATTGGGTAGTAGCACACCAGGGTGGTGGCGCTATCGGGAATCAGTTCTGGTCATGGAATTTTACATCTTCCGGAGTGGGAGCAAAACAAGTAAGCAGTGTGGCAGGTACCGTTGGTAATAACGTATGGCAAGGATCTATAAAGATCAATAAATGTCAGAATAGGCTTGCCGCAATTTTTTATGGAGGAAAAGTAGAAGTGTATAACTGGGATCAGGCTTCCGGTAAAGTTACAAGTCTTTACAGAACCTACAGCGGCAGCAATTTCGGTTATGGCTGTGAATTTTCTCCGGATGGAAATATGCTTTACTTCACTTCTCTGGTCGGTACAAGCCTTTACCAGTTTGATCTGGTAAACAATGTAGTGACAACCATCAGCACTAGTAATTCCAATGGCTACAGTGAAATGGGAACTTTACAACTAGGGCCCGATGATAAAATATATGTAGACAATGTAGCCTGGAATGCTACGGCTACCTATATCGGAGTAGTAAATAATCCGAACGTATCTGGTGCTGGTTGCAACTATAACGGTACTGGCTTTACGCTCAATAGCGGCAGCGGCAATCCTACGATCTACCGTGGTATTGCCAACGAAGCATGGATTAATCCTACGCTCTCTATCAGTAATTCCGGACCTTGTAAGACAATTGATTTTGCCTACCAGTTTAAAACGTATTTCGGAAGTAACGTAACAGTTGTCGCCAGTTCTGAACAATGGGATTTCGGCGATGGAAGCGGCTTCCAGGCAGGTCTGGGCGCTACGCCTTCGCATACCTACGCAAATGGTGGCAGCTACCTTGTAAAAATAAAAGTAACCGATGCTACATGCAACAAAGTATGGAAAGACAGTATTAATATAAATGTCAACAGTTGCGGATGTACACCTCCTACAGCGCCCGGTTCTATTACGATCAGTACTTCAAGAGATCTTTGTTCCAATTTCTCAGGAAATGTTACATTCACTGCAAATAGCATCACTGCCGGCGACCAGGTGGAATGGTATACTGCTAGCTGCGGCGGTACCTTGGTTTATACAGGCAATCCGCTCACTGTCCCGCTCGCTTCACCAACAGCGGGCGTTTATAAATATTATGTGCGCACCACCAATGCCTGTGGGAACTCCAGCTGCCTTGCAGATTCTTTGATCATACATGCCTTGCCAACAGACCCTACCAGCGCTTCCGTATCTACTGCTGATTACTGTGCAGGAAGTACAGGTACTGCAACACTCTCTGCAAGTGGCGGATCAGGAGAAAAATTAACATGGTACAGCGCTGCCTGTGGCTCTGGTACTGCGATCGGTAACGGTACTCCACTTTCAGTATCGGTGCCTTCTACTACTACAAATTATTTTGCAAGATGGGAGAGTGCCTCTTGCCCAGCGTCTAACTGTGTGCAAACAACAATCACGGTTCATCCTTTGCCTACGCCTGCTATTACAGGTGGAACATCTATTTGCCAGGATAGTTTGCAAAATTTTTCTACACCTTCTACGGGCAATGGTTTTAGCTGGACCTTTACTACTGCTGGTTCCGGAACAATTACTTCCGGACAGTCTACCAATGCAATCACGCTCAATACTGGTTCTGCGGGCGGTACGTTGTCTGTGACGGAAACGTCAACATTCTCCTGCGCTCAAACAGTATCGGTGACAGTCACGCTGCAAACGCCTTCAGGAGCTATGGCTGTAGCAGGACAAGATAAAAACGTATGTACATCCACTGTGCCGCTTAATGCAAATCAAAGCGCAGGCACATGGACGGTGCTGAGTGGATCAGGTACGTTCTCTCCAGATGCTACTACCTACAACGCAGTAGTATCGGGGCTTTCAAATGGGTTGAATGAATTTGAGTGGACCGTGAACGGGCGTTGCGGATATACCTCTAGCGACCAGGTAGCGATCAGGGTGGTGTCTTCGAATCTTTCTTTGGCTTTGTACACAGATATCGATACAATGTGTTTTGGCACACAGAAAAATATCCAGGTAGTGCCCGCAGGCAGTGGCTCTGGTGATTATACCTATATCTGGACTAGTTCGGATAACAGTTTCAACCAAACCTATACCTCGCCAAATGCTACAGTGACACCTGTGTCTGTGTCTACTATTTATTATTTAACAATACAAGACAACATCAATACAGGCTGTACTGCTTCCGGTCAGGTGACGGTGTATGCGGTGCCAAACCAGGAACTCGTAATTCCGAACCTGATCACACCAAACGGTGACGATCATAACGATGTGCTTGAAATCCGCGATACCAATGAAATGGAAATTTTACCAGGCGCTTCGCTAGAAATTTTAAATCGCTGGGGCGATCGTGTATATGAAAACAGCAGCTATAAAAATACCTGGAATGCACCTAACTTATCGGATGGAGTATACTACTATCGCCTGGAATCGGGCTGTGGAAGCAAGGTGTATAAGGGATGGCTGCAGGTGATGAGGTAAGTTATGAATTATGAGTTATGAATGTTGAGTGAAAACCTCATTCATAACTCATAATTTATAATTCATAATTTTAAAAGAATTCTCTCATTTTCTCAAAGAAGCTCTTATCATGTTTTCCGGGATTGGGTTTGAAATTTTCTGATCCCTGGAATTTTTGGAGCATTTCTTTTTCCTCTTTGGAAAGATGTTGCGGTGTCCATACGTTTACGTGGATTAGCTGATCGCCTTTTTCGTACCCGTTGATGTCCTGGATCCCTTTGCCTTTCAGGCGTAGGATCTTTCCGCTTTGCGTACCTGCATCGATCTTGATCTTTACTTTTCCGTCGATTGTAGGCACTTCGATGGAAGTTCCGAATACGGCGTCGGTAAAGCTGATGTAAAGGTCATAGATAACATTATTACCTTCTCTTTTCAGCAGGTCGTTTTCTTCTTCTTCTATGAGGATGATCAAGTCTCCGGCTACTCCTCCACCTTGTGGGTAATTTCCTTTACCGCTCATTGAGAGTTGCATTCCATCGGATACACCGGCCGGAACTCTGATCGTGATGATCTCTTCTTTTTCTTGTGTACCTGCGCCGTGGCAAACAGTACATTTTTCGCTGATGATGCTTCCTGTACCCTGGCAAGTAGCGCAGGTAGCGCTGGATACCATACGGCCCAGCATGGTGTCTACTATTTTTCTGGTTTGCCCGGTACCCTGGCAGGTAGGACAAGCTTTTACGGCTGTACCATTTTTAGAACCGTTTCCATGACAGGTATCGCAAGCCACATGGCGTTTCACTTTGATCTTTTTCTCTGCACCGTTGGCAATCTCTCCCAGGTCGAGTTTAAGTTTGATACGAAGGTTGGAACCGCGTCTTTTGGCTCTTCCACCGCTGCTGCGACTGCCTCCGAAGAAGCTGCCGAAAGGACTGTCTTCTCCAAAGATATCACCGAAGTTGGAGAAGATATCATCCATGTTCATACCGCCCTGTCCGCTGCTGGCGCCGCCTACACCGGCATGGCCAAACTGATCGTAGCGTTGTTTCTTTTCAGGATTACTTAATATCTCGTAAGCTTCTGCCGCCTCCTTAAATTTTTCTTCCGCTTCGGCATTGCCTGGATTTTTGTCCGGGTGATATTTGATCGCCATTTTGCGGTAAGCTTTTTTGATCTCGTCTGCAGGGGCATTTTTGGCTACACCCAGCACTTCATAATAATCTCTCTTTGCCATGCTTTTACGCTCCTGTTACTACTTTTGCAAATCTTATCACTTTATCGTTCAGATAATATCCTTTTTCCACTTCGTCAATTATTTTACCTTTCAAATCCTCCGAAGGAGCAGGGATCTGTGTGATCGCCTCATGCAGCTCTACATCGAAAGGCTGTCCTACAGCTACCATTGTTTTGAGCCCTTTGGATTCAAGGGTTTTAAAAAGTTTATGATAAATAATTTCTATACCTTCTTTGGCAAATTTAGAACCCTCATCATCGCCGATCGCTTTGATGGCGCGTTCAAAATCATCTAGGATTGGAAGCAGGGATTTGATCACATCTTCGCTGGCAGTTTTGGCCAGGTCGATCTTTTCCTTGGATGTTCTTTTTCTAAAATTATCAAATTCTGAATATAATCTCAGGTATTTATCTTTCAGCTCTGCCACTTCATTCTTTAGTGCATCCGAACCGGAAGTTCCTTCTTGTTCGGCAGATTCTGGATTTTCTGTCTCAGGGTTCGTGTTTTCGTTTTCTACCTGTTGGGTATCAGTTACTTTGTCTTTTTCTTCAGTTGTCATAAAAATGTAGACTTGGTATTGTATTTTGCTATGTTTCAATAATATTGCCAGACAAATATACTGACAATTTTGCAGTTATATAGTATGAACTTTTAAACATAAAAAAGGCTTTTATAGCCGCTGTGTAAACAACATTCTTACCAGTTCAAAACGGTAGTTTGTATTTAGCAGCGAAGACAATATCTTTGGGCTCTCAAAAACAATTAGAAACGTGGCAGAAAAAAAAGTAAAAGTTGGATTGGTACAGGTATCCTGTACGAAGGATAAAAATGAAAACCTACAAAAGCATATCGAAAAGATCCGCGAAGCTGCTCAGAAGGGCGCGCAGATCGTATGTTTGCAGGAGTTGTTTCTCTCTCTCTATTTTTGCGATGTAGAAGAGTACGAAAATTTCAATCTTGCCGAAGCCATTCCAGGCCCTACCACTGCGGCGTTTGAGACACTTGCCAAAGAGCTCAATATCGTGATCATCGCTTCTCTTTTTGAAAAACGCGCTACAGGTCTTTACCACAATACCACTGCTGTGATCGACGCAGACGGCAAGTATCTTGGCAAATACCGCAAGATGCACATTCCCGACGATCCGGGTTATTATGAGAAATTCTATTTCACTCCGGGAGATACCGGTTATATGACCTTTGATACCAAATATGCTAAGATCGGTGTGCTGATCTGCTGGGATCAATGGTACCCGGAAGCTGCAAGGATCACGTCTCTGATGGGTGCTGAGATCTTATTTTTCCCTACCGCAATTGGCTGGGCAAAAACACAGAACAAAGAAGTGAACGAGGAGCAGTACAATGCGTGGCAAACCATCCAGCGCTCGCACTCCGTGGCCAATGGCGTACACGTGGTGTCGGTGAATAGAGTAGGAGTAGAGGGAGAGATGCTGTTCTGGGGAGGATCGTTCGTTTCCAATCCATTTGGAAAATTGCTTTACTTAGCTTCGCACGACCAGGAAGAAGTACACGTACAAGAGATCGATCTCAATAAAACCGAATACTACCGCACCCACTGGCCATACCTGCGCGACAGAAGAACCGACTCTTATGAGCCTATTTTGAAGCGCTATATAGATTAAATAATTATAAAATTTTTAACCGTCATTGCGAGCCTGCGAAGCAATCTGTTGGCCTCGAAGCCTGAGCCCGTTAATTAGAAACTAGTGTTGCAAATTAACGGGCTTCGTTAATAACGGATTGCTTCGTCATTCTCCGCCAATCGGCGGCTCATTCCTCGCAATGACGGATATTATTATTTAAACATTTTTCTATAATCCAAAATTGCCTGTTGAAGGATTTCCTCAGCTATTTGAGCGTTTTCAAACTCCTCCACTTTCACCGTTTTATTTTCAAGCTTTTTGTAATCTTCAAAGAAGTTTCTCATTTCAGAAATGAAATGTTTAGGAAGCTCCGAGATATCGTTGATATGATTTACACTAGGATCTCCGGCTGCCACGGCAATGATCTTATCATCGGCTTCTCCGCCGTCGAGCATACGCATTACGCCTATTACTTTGGCAGGCACGATGCAAAGCGGCACTACATCGATCTGGGAAAGTACTAAGATATCCAACGGGTCTTTATCGTCGCAGTAGGTTTGTGGAATAAAACCATAGTTGGCTGGATAATATACAGAAGAATAAAGCACTCTGTCGAGCAAAAGCAAGCCACTCTCTTTATCCAACTCATACTTTGCTCTCGTTCCTTTTGGAATTTCAATAATCCCATTCACTACCTTCGGCACGTTTTCTCCATAAGACACATGGTGCCATGGATTAAAATTTTTGTTTTGCATGATTAAATCGATCTGTTATTAGGAATGCAAATATAGTCAGTATTGGCAAAAAATGGATACCAGATGCAGGATACCGGATGCCAGATAAATTTTATATTGTTTTTATCCGACCTTTAGTCTCTTGCCTTCCTCACTAAATTCATAATTCATAATTCATAATTCATAATTCATAATTTCTATTCCTATCTTTGCGCAGCTAACTATAAAAACACTTATGTCTTTTTCTCCTTTCGCTCCTGATTTTGGTTTGAATGATTTTCCGAAAAAATTAGGTTATACTTTTCCTTCAGAATTCCACCGTCATACAGCTACCTGGCTTAGCTGGCCTCATAAGAAAGCCTCCTGGCCTGGTAAGATCGATCAGATCTATCCTGTATACGCTCAGTTCATCAAAGAAGTAGCTGCCGGAGAACTTGTACATATTAACGTCAAAGACGAAGCAATGCGCTACCAGGTGATCAACCAGCTTCAGCAGGTCCATTGTTCGCTTACCAATATTCGTTTTCATTTTCATCCCACCAACGACGCCTGGTGCCGCGACCATGGCCCGGCTTTCCTGATCAATCCGCAAGCTACGCATTACAAAAAACTGATCGTGGATTGGGGCTATAATGCCTGGGGAAATAAATATCCACCTTTCGATCTGGACGATGTGATTCCTACTTCCATTGGAAAATATTATGACCTGCCGGTATTCAACCCTGGAATCGTAATGGAAGGCGGATCGGTAGATTTCAACGGCAAAGGAACTGTATTAACTACTACATCTTGCCTGCTAAATCCAAACAGGAACCCACATCTTTCTCAAAAACAAATTGAAGAGTACCTCGAAAATTTTTATGGAGTCACAAATATTCTATGGCTCGGCGACGGCATTGTAGGCGACGATACAGACGGCCATATTGATGATATCACTCGTTTTGTAAATGAAGATACGGTGGTTACTGTAGTGGAAAACGATAAGGAAGATGAGAACTATATACCACTCCAGGAAAATCTGAAACTGCTGAAGCAAATGCGTCTCGAAAATGGAAAACAGCTTAACGTGATCGAGCTACCGATGCCGAAGGCTGTGGAATATGAAGGGATGAGACTTCCTGCCTCGTATGCCAATTTCTATATTTCAAATGCCGCAGTAGTAGTGCCGGTTTACAGAGATAAAGAAAACGACCGCAAAGCATTGGATATTCTGACTGCTTGTTTCCCGGATAGAAAAGTAATAGGACTTGATTCCACAGATATTATCTGGGGACTGGGAAGTTTCCACTGCCTAAGCCAGCAAGAGCCGGAGGTTTAGATAAGTATCCGTCTACTTACAAGTTCGTATAAAATTCAAAACCCAATAAAAATTCCAAATCTCTTTTCCGGATTTTTTTTATTGGGTTTTGAATTTTTAAGAAAGGCTATAAAACACAAAAGCCACTTCCGTCTGAAGAGGCTTTTGTAAGAAATTAAACAGGTTATGAATAAATTGTGTTATTGAATATATATTACCCAAGGTGTTTAAAAAGTAACCAGGATAGTAAAATATTTTTTTTATCCGTATTTTTACGGATAGACAGACGAGGATGAGCAAAAAAAAATCTCCCAGACACGTCGGGGAGATTTAGGAAATTTGTTAAAACACTAAACTAAATTAACGTAACGGATTATTATAAAGTTGCTTTGAATCAGTCTTCTTAATACTAATAGTTTGTATCACAGACGGTTTATCATTCTCTGTTTTGATTATATCCTGATTGGTATTCTTCAAAACAGGTTGTGCCTTGTTCGCCATAATTGCAATCGCCAGAACTAGAAAGAGAGAAGAAATCTTAACGGCGAATCTTTTGTCTGTATTGTCAAACCCCATTTGTACCATTATTTATGTTAAAATTAATACTTTTTTTTGAAATAAAGTAACCTTTGTTAATAAAAAATTATTTTGTTGAATTATTCTAAGAGAAAATATACTATCACAACACTAAGCCTTTACGAGAATGTATAAAATTTTGTTCGTTTGTTTGGGAAATATTTGCCGATCGCCTTTGGCAGAAGGCGTTTTTAAACAATATGTATCCCAAAAAGGGCTGGAAAACAATATTTTATGTGACTCTGCCGGAACCGCTGGGTATCATATAGGAAGTTGTCCGGATACAAGATCTATACAAATAGCACGTTTATATGGCATTGAATTGGATCATTTTGGAAGAAAATTGGAACCAGAGGATTTCAATCAATTTGATGTGATCCTGGCTATGGACGAAAATAATTACAAAGACATCCTAAGCCTGCAAAAGAAGTCGGATGGTGATGCCAAAGTATTCATGTTCAGAGATTTTGATCCTGCAGGAAAAGGAAATGTGCCGGATCCTTATTATGGTTCAATGAAAGATTTTGACGAAGTCTACCAAATGTGTGCTCGGACTTCGGAGAATCTGTTGAAATACCTGTTGACGTTAAAACACTAGTATTTATACGTATAGATAGCGGATGCCAGATGCCAAATCCCAGGTGCTGGATAAAGTTGTAATTGATCAGAGTGGCTTTAAATCAACTATCAGGTATCAGGTATCGGGATCTCTTTACGCAATTATTTTTCTACTTTTAAAATATAAATCATTCCTTTACGTCTATCCGATAAAAAAACGAAATGCGCAGTCTAACTTTTGTATCTGTTCTTCTCCTGGTCTTTCTTACAGTTGATGTATATGTTTTTCAGGGAGTAAAAGCTCTCACTTCTTCCTTTCCACCTACCACACGCAAAGTATTGTATATCCTATATTGGTCGCTTACCGCAATTGTTGTAGGATCTTTTGCAGGAACATTTTTCTTCACTTTTGAAAAATGGAATAAGATCTTCCGTACGATACTGATCTCGGTAGCGATTATAAGCTTTCTCACCAAGTTTGTATTCATGCTCTTCCTTTTTGTAGATGATATCCAAAGAGGCATTCGCTGGGTAGTACAAAAAATTTCAGAATGGTTTCGTCCTGTACCAGCAGCTCCTGAAAATGCGCTTGCCCCCGCGAGCGATGCGATCCCACGATCGGAATTTTTGCTGAAAGCCGGACTGGTAGCGGCCTCCGTGCCTTTGGTTGGAATGACCTGGGGAATTGTTTCCGGCGCGCATGATTATAGAGTACGCAGACAAAAGCTTGCGCTAAAAAATTTACCTTCTCAGTTCAACGGCTTAAAGATCGTACAGCTTTCCGATATTCACTCTGGAAGTTTTTACAATAAAACAGCTGTAAAAGGCGGGATTGAAATGGCGCTGAATGAAAAACCCGACTTGATCTTTTTCACAGGCGACCTTGTCAACAACGAAGCCGTAGAAATGAAAAATTATATCGAAGTGTTTAACAAACTGAAAGCGCCACTCGGTGTATACTCAGTGCTCGGTAACCACGATTACGGTGATTATGTGAACTGGTCTTCAATGGAAGCGAAAAGAGAAAACCTTCGCAACCTGATGAACATTCACAAACAAATGGGCTGGGACCTTTTGATGAACGAACATAGAATGCTCGAAAGCGGAGGTGATAAACTGGCCATCATTGGAATTGAAAACTGGGGCGCCAAAGGACATTTTCCAAAATACGGAAAGCTCGACAAAGCTCATCAGCATACCGACGAAGCTGCGGTGAAACTCCTGCTCTCACACGACCCAAGCCACTGGGATGCGCAGGTGAGAAAAGAATACAAAGACATCGATGTAATGTTCTCCGGTCATACACATGGTATGCAGTTTGGTATCGAAACGAAAGTGATCAAATGGAGCCCGGTACAATATATGTACGAACAGTGGGCGGGCTTGTACAAAGACGGAGATCAGCATTTGTATGTAAACAGAGGCTATGGTTTCATCGGCTTCCCGGGCCGTGTTGGGATCCTGCCGGAAATAACGGTGATCGAATTGGTGAAAGCATGATAGAAGTTATGAATGTTGAGTTATGAATTATGAATTAGAAAAAGTATTTAGATATACGTAGTTAAATTTTATTGAAATTCAAGTTTCTTATTTCTTGTTTGCTGGCGGGGACACCAGCAAACAAGAAGAACGATAAGTTTATATTTCTTTCATCTTAATAAGTAGTATGGATGCCCACAAGTGAACGATAAATCTTTTTTACCGACGTTCATCATTGCTGGCGTCCCCGCCAGCAATGCGCTCTGCGCTCTTTTCGAAACTATCATTAATAAAACTTAACTACATATGACTAAAAGTATTAAGTTTATCTGGTATCTTGCACTTGTATCAAATAAAGATCATTCAACATTCAACATTCATAACTCATAACTTAAAAAATGGAGTACAGAAGATTTGGCCGTACAGGCTGGCAGGTAAGTGAAATTGGCTACGGCATGTGGGGATTGGCCGGCTGGAGCGGTTCGGAAGAACAGGAATACGATAAATCCCTCGATCATGCAGTAGCGCAAGGCTGCAATTTTTTTGACACTGCCTGGGGCTACGGCGAAGGGTTTTCCGAACAAGTGTTGGGAAAACTGATGAAGAAGCATAACGCGAAAAGAATTTACGCTGCTACTAAAATTCCTCCCAAAAATTTCAAATGGCCTTCCAGGCCCGAATATAAGCTGGAAGAGTGTTTTCCTGCTTCTCACATTATTGAATACACCGAAAAAAGTTTAAAAAATCTACAGGTGGAATGCATCGATCTTCAGCAATTCCATGTGTGGGAAGATGCTTGGGCGCAGCAGGAAGAATGGCAGAAGGCGGTAGAAAAACTGAAAAAAGAAGGTAAGGTAGCACATTTCGGAATAAGCGTCAATCGCTGGGAGCCAGAGAACTGCCTGAAGACGCTCAAAACTGGATTGATCGATTCGGTGCAAGTGATCTACAATATTTTTGACCAGGCACCGGAAGATAAATTATTTCCTTTGTGTCAAAAACTAGACATTGCAATCATTGCCCGCGTACCGTTTGATGAAGGCACACTCACCGGAAAACTTACCAAAGATACCGTGTTCCCTGCTTCTGATTGGAGAAGCACGTATTTCGTTCCCGAAAATCTGAACTCAAGTGTAGAACACGCTGATCTTCTGAAACCATTGATTCCCGCAGGCATGGAGATGCCTGAAATGGCATTGCGTTTTATTTTGAACCATCCTGCTGTGAGCACTACCATCCCTGGAATGCGCAAGATCAATCATGCACAGGCAAACCTTTCTGTTTCCGATGGTAAAAAACTTTCACCTGACTTGATTAAAGAATTGAAAGGACATCGCTGGGATCGTACTCCTACCGAGTGGAGCCAGTAAGATCAGCAGAGCAACAGCAAAAATACCCAGACTTCTCAATACTCTTGCTGTTGCTCTTGCTGACCCAATATAACTTGAATACTCCATAACGATTTCTTAATTTTTGTAAATAGAACAATTTCTCTATCTTTAGAGGAATAAATTTTTAATAATCTCTTAGCTTTTACCTTTTTAACCTATGAAAAAAGTCATCTTTCTAGTTGGATTGATGTATTGTTTAGTACATCAATTACAAGCGCAGTGCCCTGTAAATATTGGCGCTGACAGAACTGTATGTTTCACGCAAGGAGGATATATAGCTCCTATGCTTGACACCGCTACTACTATGTATTCATCCTATTCGTGGAGTACCACAGGAAGCGGCTATTTCACGAATAATACATCGATGTATGCTTATTATTACTTCGGAGCAGCAGATGAAACGTCGGGTCCATTTTGGATCAAACTGCAGGCATCAACAAGCTGCGGCATAAAAGCGGATTCATTTATGGTAACGGTAAACGTAGCCAATACCGTTGATGCAGGCCCTGCTACTACAGAATATTATTGTTCAGGAACATACTCTTTTCAATTGAACGGAGCAAGTTCAACCGCCACGAGGTGGACCACTTCAGGACAAGGTTCGTTTGTGCCCAACGATACCGATTTAAATGCCCAATATGTTTTTGCTGCCAACGATGCGGATAGAGTACATATACAATTGGAGACAAATAACGCTAATGCTTGTGGCAGGCCGGTTGATTCTCTTGTATTAGTTAAAACCGCTCAACCGGATATTTCTATTGAAGAAGGAAGAACCATCACTGTTTGCGGATATAGGCCATTCACAATTCATGGAAATGTGACGGGTGGTTATGATCACCTGAACTGGGACGCCAACGGTCTGGGATCGTTAAATACTAACAATGACAGTACCGTTGTTGTGTATACTCCCGATGCTTCTGATACAGAGGTAACGATTATGTTTTGGACAAGTCCGGCTACCAATTGTGTAATAGTAATTGATACGATCACGATCAATTTTCAACCCGATCTATATGCAGATGCAGGATCCGGTCAATATATATGTAACAATCAAGCCAGCCTCATGGGAAGTACTATAGGAAGCACATCGTATACCTGGAGTACAAGTGGTACAGGAACCTTTGACAACAATACAAGCCTGACACCTGTTTACACAGCCAGTACTGCCGATATTCAACATCAATCCGTGATCCTCACTCTTACTGCAAACCGCGCGGGCTGTCCTGCTTCAGACGATACGATGAGTATTGTTTTCGCATCTGGCATACAGGTAAATGCAGGAACTGACATTACAAAATGCGGAAGTGATTCTGTATACCTAAACGGTGCTGTCTCCGCAATTGCTACTTCAGTCGTTTGGAGCAGTTCCGGAACAGGAATATTTTTTCCTTCGGCCAACGTTCCTTCGGCAAGATATTCACTTAGCGGCGCCGATAAAGTTGCCGGAAGCGTGCAGTTAATACTTACAGCAAGTGCCGGCTCTTGTGCACCAGTTTCTGATACGTTGACAGTTACTTATATAGATGTTCCTCAGCCTACCGTTTATGGTGGCGGAAATAAAAATGCAACAGGACCGTTTACACTCACCGCAACCATAACTGGAGCCTCCGCCGTAAAATGGAATACTGAAGGTACCGGAACATTCTCTCCCGATGATCATTCGCTGACCACCACCTATACACCTTCCGCTGATGATTTCGATGCCGGTAAGGTTATTTTCAATGTTGTTACAACTGACGGTGCTTGTAGTGTTCCTGCTACTGATTTGGTAACTGCTTTTTTAGGAACCCAGTATTTCTTCGACGGTGTAGCTACTGCGGGTTCTGGCTCTTGCGGCACGGGATATGCAGTAGCTTATAAAAAGCAAGCTGATGGTAGCTACAGGTTTCTGAAAGCACAATATATTTATCCAGGTACCGGAAATTATATAGTGGATACAATACCAGGAGGAACCTACCTGGCTCAGATCATTCCAACAGATCCTGCAATATTTGAACACTATCTGCCTACTTATTATGGTAATACTGCATCGTGGGAAGATGCGCAGTCATTACAACTTAATACTAATCTCACAAATATAAATTTCTCCCTGGTTCCTTATACTACCACGCTCACTGGAAATGATACGATCAGCGGCCAATTGGTATTGAGCAACCCAAGCGCAAGAATCGCCGGACAAAGTTCAAATCCTCTGGCCAATGCAATCGTCTACCTGAATGATATGAATGGCAATCATGTAGGCTATACCAGTACAGACGATCAGGGAAATTTTTCTTTTTCACATGTGCCGGCAGGCCAGTATAAAATATCGGTCGACTATCCAGGAGTGCAGGTAGGTACTATAACTACAGCGACTTCCGATGGTAATCCCTCTACGAAAGAAATAGTACAATTGTCTGTATCTCGCGTGGCTTCCACAACTGAAACCCAATCAGCAGTTGTTTCCAAAAAAATATTTATCGCTCCGAATCCTGCGCAGTCTGTGATCAGTATATCATTGGATGAAAAGAATATAGTACAAGGCCAACTCCGCATTGTTGATGCAATGGGAGCTACGCAGTATACAGTGCCGGTTACTCTTGCGGGTTCTTCTCCTTTACAAATCTCAGTGGCCAACCTAAATAGCGGATGTTATATGATCGAGGTCATTGCCGGTGAGGCGAATTATAAAACGAAATTTATAAAATATTAAAACAGAACAATCAAAAAAAAATCCCGTCGGGCCAATGGCACAACGGGATTTTTTTTTTGATTGATAGATACTCTGACCCTTTTCAGGGCTATATAGTAGATAAAATTATTGCTAGTGAGAGGCCGGGTGTTGTTGTTTTTTGAGAACGTGCGGATGCGTTATTTTTTTAGCAATCTCTTTTTTCGCAGAGAGGTCAACTGCATAAGCGTTGATCACAGCGCAGGCTAGCGCCAATAGGGCAAATACGAGCTTTTTCATAATGATCAGTCGTTTGATGAATTTGTTAGATCAAAGTAACAAAACAAATCTGAAGTGAATTGGTATGAAAACTGAAGGAAACTTGAGTCTGAACCTTGATTCTCTGGATTAGAAGATTTACAGGAGTTTTATTTTCGGGATTGCTAGTGTTAAAATAGCTTTCTCATGAATGACCAAGAAAATAAATCATGTAAATAAAAATCAAGTAAATCTTCTAATCCAGAGAATCAAGGTTCAAGAATACTAGACTTAAAAATCTTCGTCCATTTTTCCACAAAAGAATCGGAAAGCTTTTTTTCTTTCACGGCTACAAAATTTGAATACAAAGCAGCATTCCCTTGTATCACGTAGTAGAGCTGCGATTCTGGTTTCTTATCGCCTGTATAAGCAGGCGCTTCTATTTTAAAAATTACCCAGGGATTTTTTACCTCTTCATTTTTTTCGATCAAGGTCAACATAGCTTCCGGAGCGATCTGCTTGGCTTGGTCGTACATGGCATTCATCACCATCGTGACGGATAGATTCTTCACGCCATTCAACGACATCATCGTGCCCATGATCGTCCACTTATCCAGACGCTCTTTTTCCGGTATAATTTCAATCAACTGTACCTTGCCGTCTTGTTGGCTGCTGGCTACTTTCCATTTATATTCCGTGGGCCATAAGATTATTAGTTTCTCTGTGCTTGTAGTGTCCTGCGCATGTGTAATAGCAGCAAGGAATATGAATAAGAAAGGCAGTAGGATTCTTTTCATTTAGTTAAATGTTCGAAGTTGTTAATATTATAATACCTCCAGGATTTTAGAAATCTTGGAGGTATTGTTGAGCTGTCTAAAATTTCATAGATCTTTTCACCCTGTTGGCCGTCCACAAAATAGCGATGGCAAGCAAGATGCCAGCGATCAACCAATAGTTGTTTTCGCCGTAATCAGGGATTGTAGTAGCCGGGATGTTGAATAAATAATAGGAGAGACGTTTGCCGCTTCCTTTGATCTCGTCTACGCGAAAACTTTCAAGCGAAGAAATTACCTCACCCTCTCTATCGGTCACGCGGCAATTGATCTGCCAGAGACTGTCGATTTTTGTAAACCTTACTTCTGCAACAGGAAATTGCGGGTCACGATTCTCTGCCGAAAGAAAATTGATCTTGCAGGAATAAAGTTCCTCCAGTATTTTCTTTACATCCGGACTGTCTACAGAACCTTGCACGTCGAGGTTGAACGTCATGGTATTTTTGCTGAATGGAACCAACTGCGGGTACAATGAATAAAAAGCCAGTAAGTGATTATTATATTCTGCTGTTACGTTCAAATGATCATACACCACGCACAGCGCTTCGTGGCAGCGCGCCAGCAAGAGTTTTTCATAGTCGTGATCCAGCTCTGTATCGTTGACCACGTTTATTAGCATGGTTTCGGCTTTCTCATATTCGCCTTTGTTGATCAGCAAACGCCCAATGAAGTAACGGTAGTACCGTTTCATATTATCACGCGGATCGTCTTTCAGGTATTCGGTAAATTTTTTGATAAAAAAATCCGCATCAAGACCGTCGATGATCTGCCAGGTTTCGTCGAAGGAGATCAGATTTTCAGGAGAGAAAATATGATAGTAAACATAATCACGCTCCGGGTTGGCGCCGAATTTGTTGATGAGCAAGAATTTGTCGGTTTGTTCGTCTACAAAAAATCCTCCCATTTTTGCAAGGGTGGGAATATTGTACCAATAATTTTTATTCTCGAAAGGAATGCTTTGCAATTTTCGATCTTTATTTAAGTAGGAAAAAAGATTATTCGTGAAATCATATTGTTCCGGCGCCCAGGTAGTACCGATATGAAGCTCTTCAAAGTTCGCTGATTTCTCCTGGTGTTTCTGACTTTCGAATAATTGTCCATTGTAATAATACCCTCTTGCCAATCCAAGGTTGTTCCAACCAAACCCAGGCGTAGAGCCAAGTCTGGCGATGATGTCTTGCAGGTCTTTAATGCCATCCTGCGGCTTGCCACGGTAGGTACTAAGCAGCGCAAGCATGTAGTAAAATTCTTTGGTATTTTTTCTCGAAAAATCTTCGTGCTTTTTTTCGATATCAAAAAAATGAATAGCTTCCTTAAACTCTCCGTTCATCAGTTTGGTATACGCGTAATTATTACTATTAAAGGCAGGCGTTCCTTTCAGTAGATCATAATAATATTCCGCAGAATCCATTTCAAAATTATAGCTATAGATAAGTGTTTTGTTGAAGTATACACTCCACATCTGCTGCTGGTCAAAGCCGGAAGGGAAGATAGAACTGTTGAGCGGATAGTTTTTCTGAATATTGCGCACCTCGTCTTCCAAACAGCGGATCGCCATTTGCTCGTTTTCTTCGATCGAATTTTTAAGAAAGGAATATTTTTTTGAAGTATGATAACGGTTGCGGTGATACAACCAGGACATCTGAATATTGGGAGCGCAATAAAAATCTACTTGCATTCTTTTCGCTTTTACTTCCTGCAAGATCTTCATAGCATCCTCTGCCTGTTCTATATTGCTATAACATTCATACAACAGATCGGCAATTTTAGAATAGTCCTGGTGGTATTGATATACTTGCAGGTAAGTCATCACATCGGAAGTACGCGTTTTTAATTTATAATTATAATCTTTCTCGATCAGGCGCTTCGCTTCCAGCAGGGGCTTGATGGCATTTTTATAACCAAGATAATCCGTAGCGCGGTTGTATTTGTACGCGCCTTCGTACATATGCCCTATGTAGTAGTTCTTGTCCATTCTCTTAAACTTCTCCGAAAGCTCCAACCCGCGCTTGTCTAAATAGTCTACTCCTTTGCGCTCTTCGTCTATTTTCATGCGCACCTGGGCCAAGCCTGTGTAAGCTGACAAAAGAAATGTAATATGCAGGACAATTAAAAAAACTACTCTCATGCTCTGTGATTAGCTAAACAATTTTAATTTCGCCAAACGCTCGGTCTCTTTGGTCACGATCTCTTTGAGCGCGTTTAGTTTTGCTTCTTTGTTTTTAAAGATTAAACGGTGGTGCAACACTGGCTCCGCCAGGTCGGCGAGGTCTTGTTCGGTTACGAAGTTGCGGCCTTTCACGAGCGCGTATGCTTTCAAACATTTCAAGAAAATGATCCCGCTTCGGGTAGAGGCACCAATATTAACCATTGGGTGATTACGGGTACCGAAAACAATGTTTTTTATACCTATTAAAATTTCCTCGTGCACATGCGTCTGATCGGCTTGCGCTTGCAGATCAAGAATATCCTGGTAAGTGAGCACTTGCGAAATAGTCTGTACGTTGTTGATCGTTACATAATTTTTAAGAATTTCCAATTCGATCTCTTCGGTAACATATCCTAATGACATCTTCAAAAAGAAACGGTCTAGCTGCGCGTGGGGCAGGGGATAGGTACCTTCACTTTCGATTGGGTTCTGTGTAGCAATAGTGAAAAATAATTTTTCGAGCTGGTAAGTTTTATCACCCACTGAGATCTGATGTTCCGCCATACATTCCAGCAAAGCCGACTGAACTTTCGGAGAAGCCCGGTTGATCTCGTCGGCGAGTAGGATGTTGGTAAACAGAGGGCCTTTCTTAAAGATGAAATCTTTTTTCGTGTCGTCGAAAATATGGCTTCCTATCAAGTCCATCGGCAATAGGTCAGGAGTAAACTGTACACGCTTAAACCCAAGATTACCGGCGTCCAGCGGATGTTCAGAAGAATTGGAAATAGAAAGCGCCAGCGATTTTGCCAGCATTGTTTTACCCGAACCTGGATTGTCTTCCAGCAATACATGTCCTTTTGCAAGAAAAGCGGCCACTACATAAGAGATCTCTTTTCTTTTGCCACGAATTACTTTTTCAATATTGTCTACCAGCAACGTGATCTTATCGTTCTTGGCGGAGGTGGTTACTTCTGTTTCCATCATAAAGATTTAATTTAAAAAGAATTTAATAGTAGATACCAGGTTCATAAATTTCAGATTCGTTTGTGTGAACGTATATTTTGAAAATACTTGCTGCGGAAAATTTCGATTATATTCTTCCATCAGTTGTACATCCTGCGGCTCGGCTGGCAAGCGGTCGTACTTTATTTTATGATATACTTTTACAAATGCTTCGTATGGAATGTCTAACTGCGGACCAATTACCTGCTGTGCATATTCCAGTGGTGTACGCTGGTTGCGGTAGAATCCGAATTGCGTGTATAGGAATTCCGATGCGCGGAAGATCCAGTAGGCTTTCTCTTCCGGATCGGTAGCGTGGGTGGCTTTTCCATAGTAATAGCGGAAAATAATTCTTGCGCTGAAGAGCATTATCAATAAAAATAAGAATGCTAAAATACCTGCAGTGATCAGCATCAGCGCCCACCAAGGCAAATGCGACTGGTTGACTGGTGCTTGTTCTTTGTTTTCTTTAGGTTTTTCAGGTTCTTCCTGGATCGTTACTTCGTCTACCGAAGCAGGATTCGGCAAGCGCTTTAGCACACTTGAAAACAGTTCTCCTTTTTGATAAGGCCTGATGCGCTTATACGCTTCATCGTACGACACCGCAGTGATCGAATCTCCAGGGCGGATGTCTTTGAATTTTTTATTGAAACTACCTTTGGTGATCGTAGCTTCTTTGAGATCCAATTGGATCGTGGTGCGCTCTGCGCTTTGTAATTCCTGGCCTCCCAGCTGCACCATTTTAATATCCATCGTCAGGATCTTGGAGGAAGTATCAGATTCTACTACACGTCCTACGGTAGCAAACCAGGCTTTTTGTGGTTTCATCGGCGGCGTACCGTCGGGCTTAGGTGATTCCTGTGCTTCCTCGTTTCCGATCGTTGTGTCAAAATCTAACCAGCCGTATTCAGGGAAATAGACTTGCACCCAGGCGTGTGCCTGATCGCCGTATATGAAGTACCAGCCTTTGTTTTTATCGCTCCGGTCTACGATCATAAAACCAGTGGTCATACGCACAGGTACGCCTACCGCACGCAGCATGAAGAGTGTAGAGGCGGCAAAATAGGTACAGTAGCCTTTCCTGTTTTTAAATAAAAACGTAGAAAGCATCGGCGCAGTAGGAATATTCGGATCGTTGGGAGAACCAGGATACAAAGTGTATTTAAACAAAGGTTTTCCCGTGCCATCTTTCGATGTAAAATAATCGCGTACTTTCAGAATTTTCTCGATCGGCGTTTTGGCTCCTGCAGTTACTCTTTTTCCAAGGCTGCGGATAGAGTCGAACACCGCGCCTTTTGGGACTTCGGTGTAATAGTTGTAAAACGCTTTGTCTACTTTATTATAGTTCTTTACTCTTTTCAATTCCGTCACGCGCTGCTCCTGGAATTTCATGATGGTCTTATCTTTTGCAGCAGCGGCGTTATAGATAAAGTAGGCGCTGTTGAGCAGCGAAACATAGGATTTCGTTTTATAAGCGAATGTATATTGCTCTTTGTAATCCGGGTCCACGTTGATCGGCTGGCAGCTGAAAGCCGTGCTGGGAGCGGTAAACAGCTTGGGGGAAAGTTTAGCCAAATAGATCTCACTTTCTACAATAGTGTGGTAAAGATCCCCTTTGCTTTTAGAAATTACGCTGGAATCGGTGACAGTGAAATAACGCGCTACACGACTTGGATCAGGTGTAAACTCATCGTTAGAGGGCATCTTCGGATCGCGGATGAAGCGCTCGTGCTGTAGATCGTATTTTGTAAGATGGTAAGAAGTAAAATACAATGGGTTTGGGATCTCCGGATTGTTGGGGAAGAAATTGTCTACATAGGCGGCAAACAATAATTCTTTTGAAGTTCCGAATTTTGATTTTAGTTGCGAATATTGATTCAGGTCAAACCGGTTTTGCTGATCCTTGTGAAGCATGTTCTCTTCGTTGGGATCTTGCTTCTGCTCATCCTGTTGCTTTGCTGCGCCGATGGCCTGGTCGGCTTCCTTGAATTCTCCGCGAAGGAAAAAGATGGATGCTTTAAATAATAAAAATACCAGCAGGGCAAATATGCCCATTCTTCCTATGAGGTTCGCCACATGTCTCCAATGTACTACCTCTATAGTCTCCAGCGATTCGCGGATGAAATAGGTATAGAAAGCGTAAAGAACTACCACAAAAAGACTGTTGACCGTAGTTTCCAGTTGCAGGTCTTTATTATACCCCGCCGCACTGATCAGCCCCGTAGTAAGTACTAGTACCGAAAGCAGGAGAGGAAAGTAGCGAAATCTCGCCAGCCCATATCCCATCAGCCATCCGGCGATGAACAGCACGGAGAGATGAAGATAACGGATGGTAAGAAAATAAGAATCGAATTCATTGTTGGAAAAGAAACGCAGCCCTTGTGTGTAGGAGTAGACAAGGAACAATACGATCGGAAAGGTGATGATAAAACGGAAGCGCAAGAAATAACAAACGTACGCCGCTGCCATGGCGCTAAGGGTTACAAGCGATTGCGTGTAAATATCGGTGTTCACAAACATCAGCGCCTCGTCGATCCGCAGCAGCGCAGGGATTACCATGGCAGCCGTTGGCAGCACCAGGAAGATCAGGTACAGCGTCAGTTTGAAGATCCGGTTTTTGACAGTCTCTCTCATACTATAATATTTTTAAACAGTTGGTCTTCCAGGTATTTCTGGATCTGTTTTTCATTGTTCAATATTTTCTTTCTTCCCGGAGAAAGCAGCCAGCTTCTTTTCAGCGTATCCAAAGGATGTTCGTCAGTTTTGATGAATAAAGAAAGCAGGTTGAAAGCGTGACGGTTTTGCCACATCTGGGATATTTTTACAAAAAATATCAGCGTGTCAGGTGTCTTGTTCGTTAGCAATTCTTCTATTTCTTCGGCTGGCACGAGCGAAGAAAAGCAATAGATCCCTTCTCTTTTAGAAGCGATCAGGTCGGTAACTTCTTTTTCCTTTTGCCATACAGAAGTACTTAATTGATAAAGCCATGCCGGGTCCTCATCGGTGTTGTTATCGGGTGTGTTCAATTCCTGGTCGGGAATATATTTTACGGAAAACTCTGTTCGCTGCAGGGCTTCATAGATCTGGCGTATGCGCACTTTGTAATAATTGAGCATAGCCTGTCGCACCGGCGCAGCGATCATGCTGGTAGCGTAAAAGCTTGGATGAAAATAAATATGAGAAGCATAAGGATCCATCGTTTCCGGGATCTTTACTACCATCTCTTTGTTTTTAGCGTAGATCTTCCACACGATGCGCCGGATATCGTCGCCGGCTTCGAAGTGTTTGTAGTTGAAGAGCTCGCCTTGTATTCTTTTTGGTGTCTGGATCCGTTGTTCCTGTTCAATCGTTTTATCCGGCGCCACGTCTACGTTCATCTTTTCCGATTCGGCAGGAACGGTCAGAAGCTTTTGTACATCGTTGAGTACAAAAGGGAAGGAGAACAAGCGGAACATGTCTTCAAAATAAAGCACGATCCTTTTTACTTCATGTTCTTTTACATCCGGGATCCATACAGGTCTTCCTGCGCGCAGGCTGCTGCGGATAAATTTATTTTTAGCAAACACCGGCTGATCCAACGTAAGCGCGGGAGTGATTGCCTTATCGGCAAATACGATGCGGCCTTTCACGTGGCCAAGCAATGGTTTGATAATTCCTTTTGCATTCAGGCCTACGGATACATAACCGGATTGTGCTTTCTTTCCCTCGCCAATGCTAGCTTTCAGAGGAGATTCTTTCGTAGAGCTTTTATAAAGCCAAAAATAAGCCCAGCATACTAATGCCGTAAGCAAAGCGATCCCTACGATCATGAGAGAAAATACAAGTGTGAAAAGAGCAAGTGTTTGAAGAAGCAGGATGAAATATGTTTTTTCTACTTGCGCAATATATTCCTGCTGTACGATCATATAAGTTCCTGCTACGATAAAGAGCAGTACAAAAAAATTAAGTTGAAAAGGAATAAATGAAAAGTAGTAAGCTATCTTCTTCATTAGCGGTGCTAAGATAATATTTATGATTAACGGAATTTCCCAAAGTTTAATATTCCTATAGAAAAATATCTCTGGGAATTCTCTTCAAAAGATAAACACTATCTGTAAATAAAAAAAATTGTGAAATAAATGAACGTCATTGCGAGGAATGAAGCCGCAGGCGGAATGACGAAGCAATCTGTTAGCTACGCAGCCTGAGCCCGTTAATTATAAAACCTGTTACAAATTGACAAGGGCTGCCTAGCTAACGGATTGCTTCGTCGCATTGCTTCGCAACGCTCCTCGCAATGACGGTTATTGGTTATTTACTTCTTAACATTAAACTTCACCCCCAAATCAAAGCTGATCAGCGTAGTGGTGATTTTAAGATCGTCGTGCAAAGGTGTTTTGACGGCATTGTTGTACAACAGTCTATGGTTGATCATATTGATGAAGCTAGGATTGACGCTGAATCCAGCATATAGTCCCATTATCTTGAGCAGTTGGTACTCAGCACCGGCGCTAAGGTATAGGCCAAGATTGGCAGGAGCGAACAGGGGCATAGTCTTATAGTTTCCATTGGATCCGCCAACATTATGCGCTAAGTTCATAAATTGAGCGCCGTCTCCACCGGCTACAGCTTCATGAAGTTTCAGGTCTAACATCGGGCCGCCACCAAACACAAGGTTTAGCTTATCAGTAAATACTTCTCCTGTCCTGTATTTCAGCAAAGCCGGAATTTGCAAATAGGCAAGGTTGTAATTAGAAACACCGGAATAACCTCCTATCGAATTTCGGATATAAAGATTTTTTTGTGTGAACCAGAGACCTGTACCAAAATACCAATTGTCTGTGACTCCAAAATCTATACTGGCTCCGATCCCAATAACTTTGCGGTTCCCTTCGTTTTGCGTGTATCCGTCAAATGCACCATTGCGATCTTTGACATGAGTAGCCGCTATTCCCGGACTTAGTTTAAATCCTACGATCATTTGCGCTTGGGCGCAAAAATTCAACATCAGCAGTCCTGCTGCCATAAAAATCATCTTTTTCATAATCTGAAGTAATAAATTAGTGTCGGGTAAATATATAATCTGTTATTTGAAAAATTATAGAAAACATAAAAATCATGGAAAAATAAATATATGAAAACGCAGGCAACCATCTGAATATTTTATCAAAGGCGAGTAGTTTTTAGTTGTCACTGTTATTTTTAAATAAAAAAAGCCCTCTTGTCGAAACCGATCAAGAGGGCCTAAATACAGGGTAATATTATAATCAAAAGGTTATGCTACCTTGGCTGCTTTTTTGAAGTCGTCTACCGATACTGATTTCTCGGAGATCTTTACTTTATTGCGAATAACTTCTACTGCTTTGTTGTTGTATACTTCTTCAAAAACTTTCATGTAGTTTTTACCATTATTTTCTTTCAGGTAATTGTCTACAATCTTGTCAAAGGTATCTTCCATTCCTTCCGGTACAGAAGTCATTCCAAATTGCTGAAGCATCAGATCGCGCACTTTACCCATTACTTCTTCGTGCTCTACTTTGATCTCATTGTTTTCGGCAATTTTATTTTTGATCAAAGTCCACTTCAGTTCGCTGAGGTAGCCGTCAAATTCTTTGTCAATTTGTTCTTGAGTAATTTTCCCTTCGTTAGAAGCAAGCAACCATCTTTTGATAAATTCGGTTGGAAGTTCGATCGAAGTGTTGTTGATATAATACTCGCGGATATCATTGATCAGAAGAGCTTCTGATTCTCTGTTGTAGTTTTCCTGGATGGTTTCTTTCAGTTTGGTATTGAAAGATGCTTCGTCGGTTACAACCTCTTTTCCAAAGATCTTATCGAAGAAATCCTGGTCTAGCGGGGCTAGTTCAGAGTGACGGATGTTAGTAATAGTAAATTCAAATTTACCTTTAGTGTTTTTAGCTTCGTCTCCTTTCAGGCCGGTTACGTATTCAATATAAGCGGGATCTTCGAATGCTTCTTCGATCACAAATTCTATTTTATCGCCTACCTTTTTGCCCAGGAATTTAGAAAGTTCTTTTTGTGATACACGGTTCATTGGCACCAGTGTTTCCTGGCTATAAGCACCGCCTACTTGAGTAAGCTGGCCTTTTACAAAATCACCTTCGGATACGATCTCGCCGTCTGCCATTTTTCCGTATTGTTTGCGGAGGTTATCTAGTGTTTCAGCAATTACCTTATCTTCTACGTTGATAACGTACTTGGTAAGTGCAACTTTGTCGGAAAGCTCATAAGAAAAATCGCCTACCAGGCCAAGGTCGTATATAAATTCAAAATCTTTCTGATTATCCCAGTCGATGCTGTTTGTTTTGTCGGCATCCGGCATTGGGTCACCTACTATGGCAAGTTTGTTTTCTTTGATATAAGCATTTACAGATTCGTACAGCAGGCTGTTGATCTCGTCTACCATAATGCTTTTACCGTACATTTTACTGATGAGAGAAGCAGGAACTTTACCTTCTCTAAAGCCTTTCATCGATACTTTTTTACCGTATTCTTTCAGTTTATCTTTGATTTTTTGCTGGTAGTCAGCTTCTTTCAGGTTCACTTTCAGCTTCGCATCGGTGGTGCTTTTTTTCTCCAGTACAATTTCCATGATTTATTGTATAAAACGGTTAACGATCTTTTTAAACAAAAAAAGTTAATAATTGAGGCCATTATTAACTTTTTCTTTGTTATTCATTTTTTAAGTGCGGATGGAGGGACTCGAACCCCCATGCCTCGCAGCGCTAGATCCTAAGTCTAGTGCGTCTACCAATTTCGCCACATCCGCATTTATTTTATATCCGATTATTCCTGCTGAATAACAACCCATTTTTGAAATGGGACTGCAAAGTTAGTAAAAAAATTATATCTGCAAGATTTAGGTGAAAATATTTTAAAGACTGTTTATATATTTTTTATCCCAAGAAGTTTTGGAATATCTTTTGCTGCCGATCCAATCTTATAGACCTTGATCAAGACTCCATACAGAGAACTCCGTACTGTTTTTCCACATATCTATGTTAATTCTTTTATAGTTGGAATATTTCTTTGTAGATTTGAAGATTGATTAACAGGGTTAATTAAGAAGGATATGAATAAACTGGTTGTTAGATTTTCAAGATATTACAAAATAATTATCTCCTCTGTTATCCTTTCTGGTACAGCAGCTATAGCTCCGGCACAGGATATCCAATTTTCTCAATTCTATGCGGTTACTCCTTATATTAACCCCGCTTTTGTAGGCGGTACGCACTCATTCAGGGCAATGGCACACGGTCGCCTTCAATGGCCAGGGCTTGATGCCAAATACGAGACAGGCCTGGTTTCGGTTGACCATTATTTCGAAAAATATAATTCCGGGGTAGGTGTGATGGTATTACAAGATCAACAAGGTCTTGCAGATATTAAGAATACCACTGCCACCCTTCAATATTCTTACGAACTACCTATTACCAAGGCATTTACCATTCGAGGTGGATTGCGCGGAGGCTATAGCTCTCAATCTATTAATTTTTCCCAACTTTATCTCCCTTCTCAAATTGACGATCAAACCGGACAGCATTCTACGGGGGTTACTGGTTTGGGAAATCAAAAAGGATATCTTGATCTGGGATCCGGGTTCCTTGGATATACCGAAAGGATCTGGGGTAGCGTGGCATTCGACCACATGAATACACCGAGCCTTACAATGTATGGTACCGGTGATAGAGCACCCTTGCCAATGAAAACAAGTTTCACGGCAGGTTATAAAATTCCCTTGAAAGGAGGAAGCCATATGGCTTACCTGCACGAGGCCAATAATATTTTCCTTACCCCTACAGCGCACTATAAAATGCAAGGGAAAAGCGACCAGTTTGATATGGGCTTGTACCTGACCTATAACCAATTCTTATTGGGAGCATGGTATAGAGGAATTGAATTCAAAAGGATCGATCCTAAAGTCTATAACAGTGAATCAGCGGTAGCTTCTATCGGTTGGATCTTTTACAATTGGAGTATCCAATATAGTTATGATATTACGGTTTCTACCCTTACCAGAGCAGGTACGGGTGGTTCTCATGAGCTAAACATTACCTATGTTTATCACAAGCCTAGCAACAAACATAAGCCGATGAAAAGGCTTCCTTGTCCTGACTTTTATCATTCAAACAAACATCAAAAGTAGACCTGTGATGTTGTCTTGGAGTATCCAGGAATTAACGTTCCATTTAAAGTATAATTGGAAAATTTCCAGAAATGAATCTTCCTTTAAGAAGAATTTCATTATTACCGTAAGTGACGGTAATATCTCCGCATCCGGTGAAGTAGCGCCCAATATCCGTTATGGTGAAACGCCTGCTGGTATCCAGGAACAATTCAATAAGATCAATCCCCAACTTTCCTTTATTAATACTTTATCAGAATTGATTCAACTTATTAATAATGAGTCGTTAGTCAATTCATTGAAGTTTGGTATTGAATCTGCTTTTGTGCATTACCAGGCTAAGAAACATGCAATTCCTGTATATACAGAATTAGGATTACCTCAACCAGGACCGGTTTATACTTCTTATACATTACCGATCATGGAACCAGGTAAAGTAAAAGGTTTCATAAATGAACATAATCTATTAAGGTTTAAATATTTAAAAGTTAAAATTAACAAAGACTCAGGCTTAGATCTGCTAAAAGAAATTGCCAGTATCACCAATAAACCTTTAAGGATAGATGCTAATGAAGCATGGCAAGATGTTGACGATCTGTTAGTTTTCATGGAAAAATGCCATCCCTTTCCAATCGAATTTTTTGAACAACCCATGCCAGCTGCCCTAGAGCAAGAATATCATTATCTCAAGAATAAAAGTCCTTATGAGCTAATTGCCGACGAGTCCGTAACAGATTATGCTGAAATGAAAAAGATAGCCAGCCAATTTCATGGGGTGAATATGAAGTTAATGAAAGCGGGTGGGTATTTAAAAGGGATAGAAATACTTAAAAATGCTAAAAATGAAGGACTTAAAACTATGATTGGTTGTATGGTGGAAACATCTTTAGGAATTTTTTCAGCAATAAATTTGTGTAATGATTTAAATTATATAGATTTGGATGGTCATTTTCTTATTGAAAATGAACCATTTAATATAGTCTCTGAAAGGGAAGGGAGGCTATTTACGTAACATAGTATTTTTCAATATTTTATGGCTAAAAAAGATTCTAAGAAGAAGATGGTAGCAAAAAAAGCCACTGCAAAGCCTGCTCCATCTTCTAAAAAAGCTGATAAAAAAGGGACCGCCACTAAAAAGACTGCTTCAAAAGGGAAACCAACCTCTGCTTCAAAGCCAGCCTCTAAAAAACCTATTGCTTCTAAAGCTGCCCCTAAAAAGGCTCCAGTATCTAAATCTAAGACTGTTAAAACTCCGATTTCAAAGAAAGCGGTAGCAAAACCAGTAGCCATTAAAACCAAACCAGTTCCTGCAGCCAAGACTTCTACAAAACCAACCAAGCAGCCTGTAAAACCTGTTAAAGAAACTGCAAAACCAGTAACTAAGGCAGTTGTGAAACCAGTTGCCAAAAAAGAAGAACCGGTAAAAAATACAGCGGTAAAACCAATCAAAGAAAAACCAGCAGGGAGACCTAAACCGGAAAAACAATTGGCTAAACCGGTTGTTACCAAAAAACCGGAAATTGTAGTACCTAAGGTAGCCAAGCCAATCCAGATTGAGCCTAAAGAAAAAATGTCTGTGAAGAAACAGCTTTTGGCCAAGTGTATAGATATTCAAACAAACATCATAAATACTGCTAAAAAAGCAATGGATGATGCACAACAAAGCGCTAACGAAGAAAAGAATTCAAACGAAGAAATGACCGATTCATTCCGCGAGACTATGCAAGCTACGCGTGATGTGTATGCCCGCCAGGTACAGGAAGGAATTAACACCTTGGGTTTGCTGAACAGGATTATGATCAAACCATTGGAAGTGGTGAAATTTGGAGCGGTAGTAGTAACTGATTTCCAAAACTATTTCATCTCTGCCGGATTAGGAGAAGTGAAAATCGACGACAAAAACTTTGTAACCGTTTCCACACTGACCCCTCTTTATCAGATCTTATCCGAAAAGAAAAAAGGAGATCTGTTCATGTTCCTCGATCGTAAGTACAGGATTTTAGATGTGTTTTAAAAAATGATCTTTATAGAAATAAAAAAGCCCTGATTTGATCGGGGCTTTTTTATTTCTTGGTATCCTGGTTGTCTTGCTTGATTTTTTCAAGTAGTAGCTTATGTTCTTCCAGCAGGTTGATGTATTTATTTTTCCAAAGGTTTACCTCGTCCTTTATTCTTTCGATCTCTGTGATGTATTTTTCAGCAGGTTCTTCCAGGATTGGCATAGAAAAGCCTTTGATCTCACCTGTAAAATCGTGATTAATGATCTTACCGATATTAGAAACGGTATCGTTGTCGATATTGTATTTTTGAAAGAGGTTATAAAGATGACGGCGGCTGATCTTTAGCTTTTTAGCTATGTCAGTAATAGAATAGCCGCTCTGGCGAATGGCATTTTCTACTATTTCCCCTTTGTGCATCATGGTTACAAAGGTGTAAAAATATTCTTCATAAATATTTCTCAATAATTTCCCTTAACTGTTAAATATTTTACATTTATTTCTCATATTTGTGTATTATCTCTGCTTAAATAGATTTTTATGAATGAGCCAATGCCAATGTTTTTACAACCTTTATCCAAGGCAAGCTACCTTGGAAATCTTTACAAAGAAGCCCTGGAATACATTAATAAGATTATGCTTTGTCAGGGACAGCATTATTGCCATAACGGAGAAATGGTGATCCTGATCGATGAGGATTTTCCCGATTTTAAGCAGTTGGATGAAAAGAAATTAAAGGAAATTATTTTTTTATACGAGCGAAACGGCTGGAAGATCCGTCTGGAACAACTTAACAGCAGAAAAGAATGCCTCTTGATTTTTTCATGAAGCGTAATAGTTTTTGTATGCTTCTTTGATCTTAGATCTTTCTATCTTCCCGGTAGCAGTACGTGGAAAGGCCCGAAGAAGAATGACTGCTTTTGGAATATGAAAACGTTCCAGCACTGAAGACATTTCTTTAACCAATGCATCAGCTATTGGCTCTTCGGTTTCTACAAACAAAGTCAGCGCTTCGCCCAGTATGGGATGAGGCAGACCGGCTACAAAAAAAACAGAAATGCCATGCGTTACAAATTGCTTGGACAAAATTTGTTCGATCTTTTCCGGTTGTATTTTTACTCCACCCGAATTGATCGTATAATCTGCGCGACCCAGCCATAGAAAGGAGGAAGGACTTGTGAGTGTAACGATATCATTGGTCTGGATCCACTGATTATTAGTGACGGCAGCGCGTATTTTCAGGCAATTTCTTTCATCAACGTCAATTGAAACCCCAGGAAGAATATGGTAGTCTTCTGTTTTCTCTTTCCCATTCAATCGTCGCAAAGCAATATGGCTTACGGTTTCTGTCATTCCATAGGTAAGATAAACAGGAGAGGAGAGCGAATTTATTTTTTCTGCAAGCTCGATGCTTACAGGAGCACCGCCTACAATGATGGCTTTCATATTTTGGAGCCGACGAATTACATCAGGATCATTTTCCTGCAGCATAGTTTGCAATTGCAAAGGTACAAACGCTGCAAAATCGATTGGAACCGACGGATCTATTTCCTGCAAAGGTGAAGAAACCGGAGCCGTAAGCCATAGATCCATGTCTGCTACCATCCCTCGTACCAGCATCATGATCCCTGCAATATAAGAAGTATTCAGGCATACAAGCGCTGTATTGCCTTGCCCAAGTTGAAGCGCAGTACAGGTGCTTTGAGCGCTTGTTTCCATCTGTGCCCGCGTGAGCTCAATTGGTTTGGGCTCGCCTGTGGAACCGGAAGTGAAGAGTTGAAAGGAAGATTGTCCGTTGAGCCATTGATGACAGAATTGGAGGGCAGAAGAGAAGGTCGGATCGATCTTTTCTTCCATGCTTTTTTTTACCTGTGCAAAATCATAAGACCTTTGACCGAAAAATATTCTACCCATTGGATAAAATTATTAAAAACGCTGAATAGATTGTTAATTATTTATATTTTTATGATCAAATAGATGGGTTGATTGTCAGAAATTGCTGTCTCAGGATTCTTTCTGATTACTTTCCATAATACAAACAGCAAAACATTTAAGAAAAAAATCTATGATACTAGGAATTGACATCGGAGGTACCTCTGTAAAATGTGGCATCGTTTCTCATGAAGGCGAAATCTCTCAGGTCCGCACCTTTAACACTGCAGGCTGGGTAGAATCACAAGGCTTTGTAGAATCGCTGAGAGTGGAGATCGGAAATTATCTGAAAGATTTCCCTGCCATCAAAGGAGTAGGAATGGGCTTCCCAGGCCTTCTTTCTGCCGACCGCAAGAGAGTGATCCTGATGAATAATATTCGCTCGGTAGTCAATTCTCCTGTCGTGGAGATCTTAAACAGTTCTTACCCTTCAGTAGTTTTCAGGATTGAAAACGATGCCAAATGTGCTGCATTGGGGGAACATTATTTTGGAGAAAATAAAGGACTCGACAATTATCTTATGGTCACGCTGGGCACAGGTGTAGGCGGTGGGGTGATCATCAATAAAAAACTTTTCATCGGAGGCAAAGGAAACGCTACCGAAATCGGTCACATCCTTGCCAGCAATGGCAAAACGCTGGAAGAAAATGTAGGCATCAGTCACCTGATCAAATATGCAGTAGAGAGATTGAGCGAATATCCTGGCAAATCTATGCTGAAGGGAAAAGAGATCACCCCGAAAGTGATCAATGAATGCGCGGTACAAGGCGATGAGCTTTCCAAAGATATTTTTAAACATGTAGGATTCTACCTGGGAGAAGTGATGGTAGGAGTAGTGCGTACGCTCGACCTGGATAATATCCTGATCGGTGGCGGAATCTCCGGAGCATTTGATTTTATTGTACCGGAAATGCGCCGCAAGATGGAACAACATTTACCTGCCTACTATACAGAAGACCTTCACGTAGCCCGCGCCGTACTAGGCAATGAAGCAGGCCTGCTAGGAGCTGCGGGGCTTATTATTGAAGGAATATAATTTAAGTTATGAATGTTGAATTATGAGTTATGAATGAAAAGAGTTAACTCGACATTCATAATTCATAATTTATAACTTCTTCCATCTTTTTCATTCACTTGAGCAAATTTTTCTGGATGGTATTTAATCCAAGATTTACTTCATCTTCTCTACTTTAGATTTGTATTCTTAAAAAAATCATCTAGCTTTGTCTTATTGTATATAAAATTTATAGAGAAAGTATTTAATGCAAAAACACAATTCTTTCATATTGAAATGTTTGTAAAAAAAGTCCTATCTCTATAAAATAAAACACTAGGTTTCAAGGTTTATTTAGTGAAAACTCTATTTTTGTTATACTTCAATATTAATCAGAGTTTAAAAAATGTTAACAATTACGTAATATAAAAATCAAATACTATAATTTAATTTGCATCGGTTTAATAAACTTTTATAAAAATGGGAAACACTAAATCTTCAAAAAGTAATCTTAATTCAGTTTTTGCCTTAGTTCTGATCGCAGCAGCGGTACTCGTGGCGAATACAATATTTTACACAATCATGCAAGGCCATACTACCGTAGTGAACGGCGTAAGAGAGCCGTTGCACGATGATATTTTGGGCAAAATGTACATGGGCGGATTTATTGTACCTTTCCTGATGTCCTTCTTTATGATCGTAATCGGCGTAGCTATTGAAAGAGGAATCGCTTTGCTAAGTGCGAATGGCAAAAAATCCCTTTCTACATTCGTAGCTTCTGTAAAAGCTAAATTATCTGCCAACGATATCGACGGCGCTATTGCTGAATGCAACGAACAAGGCGGTTCTGTAGGAAACGTTACTTATGAAGTATTGAACAGATATAAAGCAGTAGCAGGCGATACTGGCCTAAGCAAAGATAAAAAACTTGATGCTCTTCAGAAAGAAGTAGAAGAAGCAACTATGCTTGAACTTCCAGCTCTTGAGAAAAACCTGACGATCGTAGCAACACTCGCTTCTGTTTCTACTTTGTTTGCTCTTCTTGGAACGGTGATCGGTATGATCAAAGCATTTTCTGCACTTGCCACTACAGGTTCTCCAGACCCGGCTGCTCTTTCAAACGGTATTTCCGAAGCTTTGATCAATACGGCGCTTGGTATTTTTACTTCTGCACTTGCTATCGTAGCATACAACTTCTTCACTTCTAAAGTAGACGACCTGACTCACAAGATCGACGAAGTAGGTTTCGCGGTGCGTCAACATTTTATTGCCACTGGCAGATAATCTGAAAAGAAGTAATAAGTTTTAGCGTATTAATTTTTAAAAATATGTCAGGTAAAAGAGGTGGAATTTCGTTGGATATGACTGCTATGTGCGACATGGCATTCCTTCTTCTTACGTTCTTCATTCTAACAGCCAAGATGAAAACTCCTGAAGTAGTTCAGGTAGATATTCCTGCTTCCGTATCGGATAAAAAGATCCAGGAGCAAGGGCTTCTTAAAATCACGGTGTCAAAAGAAGGTGCTGTATTCTTCAGCTTGTCCGAAGCATCGACCAGGAAAGATCTGATCGAGCGTGTAAATGAGTTGAAAAAATTAAACCTGACCGAGAAGGATAAAATTGCTTTTGCTAATACAGAAATGTTTGGACTTCCCTTCAACCAGATGAAAGGATTTTTCAGCATGCCTGCTTCCAAAAGAGAAAAATATCCTCAACAAGGTATTCCTATCGATTCAGCAAACAACGAACTGAAAGTATGGATCAAGGAAGCAAAAGGAGTAAATAATCGATTGATCATCGCTATCAAAGGCGATAAGGAATCAGATTATGAAAAATACAGCGGCGTAGTAAGCACATTACAAGATCTGAATCTTAATAAATTCAGTCTGATCACTTCACTACAGGCAAAACCAAAAGACGAGTAGTATTATTTTGAATGTTGAATTATGAGTTATGAATTACTCATAATTTCATTTATGGAATTATTGATCGTTTTGCATCTAATTAATATAAAGAAGGAAAATTATGAATTATGTTCATTCATAATTCATAACTCATAACTTAAAAATTTAAAACTATGGCAGAAATAGAAGGTGGCGGAGGTAAGAAAAAAGGTGGCGGAGTCAGAAGTAAAAAATCTTCTACCAAGGTGGATATGACCCCAATGGTAGACTTGGCTTTTCTTTTGATCACGTTCTTCATGCTTACCACGACCCTAAACAAGCCCCAGGCCTTGCAGGTAAACATGCCAGATAAAAATGACAACACTGAGAAACCGGAGATTGCAGAATCGAAAGCGATGACAATCATCCTGGGCGAAAACAATAAGATCTATTGGTATACCGGTGTAAAAGAACCAAAAGTATCCACCACAGATTTTTCACCAGAAGGTATTCGCTATGTACTCAACAAAAAGAATAAAGAAGTAGGAGCAGATCTGGTAGTAGTGATCAAAGCAATGAAAAAAGCCAAGTATAATAACTTGGTAGATATTCTTGATGAAATGAACATCACGCATACCAAACGTTTTGCAATCGTAGATATTACCAAGCAAGACGAAGAATTGGTGAAGATGGAAGATGAACATTCAAATGCAGAAAAAATTTAAGCACGAATCGTACAATGGATAATAATGCTGCAAAAGATAACTCTTCGATGGACGACATCGTCTTTGAAGACAGAAACAAAGCCTACGGTGCGTATAAACTGAGACAACAATACGGGAAGAATTTTTCCATAGCGATGGTATCTTCCGCTGTATTCGTATTGCTGATGGTATTTAGTCCCGATATATATGGGTTTATCACTAAAATCCTGGGCAAAAAAGAAACGATAGAACTGGAAGATGAGAAAATGCAGGAAGTAATCCTGGAAGACATTCCACTCGATCCTGAAACGCCGCCTCCACCTGCTCTGGAGATTCCTCCACCCAAAGTTGAGATGATCCGTTTCCTTCCTCCGGAAATTAAGCCGGACAACGAAGTGAAAAAAGAAGAAATCCCGCCAACCCAGGAAGATCTGGAGGAAAAGAAAAATATCGGAAGTGAAAATCAGGAAGGTGATACTTCTCTAAACGTAGCCATCGAAGATGGCCCGAAAGGAAATCAGGTAGTAGACGATGCCGGCGATGACCAGGTATACACAGCCGTAGAAGAAGACGCCGAATTTCCAGGTGGAAACGAGGCAATGATGAAGTTCATTCAAAAGAACATCGTATACCCGAAAAAAGCCGAACGTATGGAAGAGCAAGGTAGAGTGATCGTTTACTTTGAGATCGATAAAGAAGGAAAAGTAACAAACGTGCGACTTTACAAAGGTTTCAATGCTGAATGCGACGAAGAAGCGATGCGTGTGGTAAGAATGATGCCTAGCTGGAAACCAGCCAAGCAAAATGGGAGAAACGTACGGGTTAGAAGAACAATTCCGGTGAAATTTAAATTGCCGGATTGATAATAAAGCTGTAAGTTTGTAACTATAAAATTAAAAGCGTAGGTATTACATCTACGCTTTTTTAATGTAAGAAAAAATGAATAATCAGGTAAATAACGCATTCACATTTTTTAAATTGTTTATCGCTTTGGCCTACATCGCGATCGGGATTATGTTGATAGTACAGCCGGATAGCTTATCTGCCCTGATCTCGGCTAAGTATGCTCCCTATCTTGGTGTGGTAGTAATTTTGTACGGTTTGTTCAGAGGATACCGAACCTACACAACCGAAAGAAAAAAATAACAGACTCATTAATAGATATAATCGAACCTTTAACGGAATAAAAAACAAAAGGTTTATTCTTCTTCATTATTTTTTTTCCGGATAGATCACACGAATTGTTGACGCTTTTGAAAGATTATTAAAGTGCTACGAAGAATGAAGATTAAAAGTAAAAGGATAGGCAGTTTCATCCATATTTGTCCGAAAAAACGAAAAAAATAATGTAATATTTTTGGAGTTATGTAAATATGCTATATATTTGGATTATTAATCAATCTAAAACTTAAATAACAATTATCATGAAAAAAGTATTATTCTTTGCAGCAGCTCTTGCAGTTCTTTCTCTTTCTTCTTGCAAAAAAGACTGTACAGCTGACGGTATCACTGTTTGCACTAAGTGTACAAAAAGCCAGCAAGATGCTTGCAAACTTTACGCTGATTGCAAATGCAAGTAATCTTTGAAATTTTCTAAATTTCATCAAAATGGCTACTTAAGAAGTAGCCATTTTGCTTTTAGAGAGATTTTATTTTTTAAGTAGAATTGATATTTTCAAATACAGTGGTAATTTAGCCATCTGTAAATTATTTTATAAGAGAAAAGCAAGAGTATATTTTATGACTAAGTTATTTGAGGCCTTTACTAAAAAAGACTGGCTTTTAGCAGTATTGAGATTTTTTATCGGAGCATTGTTCCTTTTTTCAGGTTTTACCAAACTGGTACCCATAGAACCTTTTGAATTAAAGTTTATCGAACTGGGAATTGCCGGTTGGACAACAGCACCTTATTTCGCCCGCCTTTTGATCGCTGCAGAAATACTCTTGGGAACATTAATTATTCTAAACATTAAACCCAGACTTGTCTCCATTCTTATTATCCTATTACTGGCATTCTTCACGCTCTATCTTGGATATGATATATTGAAAAATGGAAATGAAGGAAACTGTGGATGCTTCGGTACTACTATTGCCATGACTCCTTTGGAATCCATTATCAAAAACATATTATTGTTGCCTCTGGTAATAATAGTAATGGTGTACAACAAAAAGGAATTTGTTTTCAAACCGTTTTTGCTAATTCCCATTCTTACTATAGTTGCCATTGTTCTACCCTTTGTGATCTATCCTGTAGACGATAATGTAGAAATGAACATCAATTCGAATACGGATAGAGTAGGATATAAATTTCCTGTAGAACTGATGCCCGATTTCCAGATCAACGGCAAAAAAATAGACCTTACAAAGGGGGAATATATTCTACCATATTTCAGTTTACAATGTTCGCATTGCAAATCGGCGGCATATAAATTACATATTATCAGCAAACAACATAAACTTCCGCCGGTATATATGGTATTGCTTGGCAATCCTGATTGGATTCCGGAATTCATCAAAGAGACTAAGGCTGATTTCCCTTATTATAGTTTTAACGATAATAACTTTTTTAAGATCTCAGGAAATTCTTTCCCAAAAGTCTATTACATCAAAGATGGAATAGTAGTAGCCAAATACGATGCACTCACTTTTCAGGAAGGTAACCTGATGAAGGCGCTAGGTCAAAAACAATAAGGCTAACTTCCAACATCCCGATAAGACAAATTCCAAAGATGATCTTCTTTGGAATTTTATCCCTTTTATTCTCTGGGTAGATTTAATATCTTCGCACATATTATAATGTGAGCGAATCAGTAGTGCACAGTTGTTGGTGCACTTTGTACGCTTCAATTACAACCAATTACAATGATAAAAATAACTTTACCGGATGGTAGCGTACGAGAGTATCCTCAGGGTACTACTTCGATGCAAATCGCTTTGAGTATAAGCGAAGGACTGGCCAGAAATGTGCTGGCAGCAAAAGTGAACGGAGAAATATGGGACGCCTCACGTCCAATTAATACGGACGCTACAGTGCAATTGCTTACATGGAACGACCAGGATGGTAAATCTACGTTTTGGCATTCTTCTGCACACTTGATGGCAGAAGCCCTGGAGGCTTTGTATCCGGGAGTGAAATTCTGGGTAGGCCCTGCTTTGGAAAATGGGTTTTACTACGATGTAGATTTTGGGGGCAAAGAATTTTCCCAGGAAAATTTCAAAGCTATTGAGGATAAGATGGTGGAGTTGGCCAAACAGAAAAACGATTACTTACGCAAAGAAATTTCTAAAAAAGACGCCATTGATTATTTCAAAAATAAAGGCGACGAATACAAGCTTGACCTTCTAGAACGCTTGGATGACGGGGGAATCACGTTGTATACGCAAGGCGCTTTTACCGATCTTTGCCGCGGACCGCATATTCCGAATACAGGTTTTATTAAAGCAGCAAAACTTTTAAACGTGGGCGGGGCTTACTGGAAAGGCGATGTAAATAATAAAATTCTGACGCGTATTTATGGGATCACTTTCCCGAAAGCAAAAGAGCTGGAAGATTATCTTCACATGCTCGAAGAAGCCAAGAAGCGCGACCACCGCAAGCTTGGAAAAGAACTGGAGCTTTTTGCATTTTCCGAAAACGTCGGGATGGGCCTTCCGTTGTGGCTTCCGAAAGGAGCAATGCTGCGCGAGCGTCTTGAAAACTTTTTGAAAAAAGCACAGATCAAAGCAGGATACCAACCAGTAGTAACACCGCATATAGGAGCCAAACAGTTGTACGTAACTTCCGGTCACTGGGAAAAATATGGAGCTGATTCTTTTCAATCGATCAAAACACCGAACGAAGGAGAGGAATTTATGCTCAAACCAATGAACTGTCCGCACCATTGCGAAATATATAAAACAAGACCGCGCTCTTACAAAGAACTTCCATTGCGGCTTGCAGAGTTTGGTACGGTATACCGCTACGAACAAAGCGGGGAGCTACATGGCCTTACCCGCGTACGGGGCTTTACGCAAGACGATGCGCATATTTTTTGTCGCAACGACCAAGTAAGAGAAGAATTTGCCAAAGTGATTGATCTTGTGTTGTATGTGTTCAAATCGTTAGGTTTCAACGATTATATAGCGCAGGTTTCATTAAGAGATCCTCAGAATACAACAAAATATATCGGAAGCGATGAGCAGTGGAATATGGCAGAGACTGCTATCAAAGAAGTGGCAGCAGAGAAGGGATTGAAAACAATTACAGAACTGGGAGAAGCTGCCTTTTATGGTCCGAAACTGGATTTCATGATCAAAGACGCGTTGGGACGCTCCTGGCAGCTGGGTACAATCCAGGTAGATTATCAATTGCCTAATCGTTTTGAATTAGAGTACATTGGAGCGGATAATCAAAAACATCGCCCGGTGATGATTCACCGTGCGCCGTTTGGTTCGCTGGAGCGCTTTATTGCCGTGCTTACAGAGCATTGTGCTGGTAATTTTCCGCTCTGGTTATCACCGGATCAAATCGCAATCCTACCGATCTCCGAGAAATTCCATGACTATGCTGAAAAGATCCAAAATGAGCTGATGTCTGTTGATATAAGAGGCATCCTCGATAGCCGCGATGAAAAGATCGGAAGAAAGATCCGGGATGCAGAAGTAAGAAAAATTCCTTACATGTTGATTGTTGGGGAGAAAGAGCAGGAAGAACAACTGGTATCGATACGTAAACACGGTCAGGGAGACTTGGGAAGTGTATCACTGCCTGAATTTATTGCTTTATTTAACAAAGAGATAACTTCTATTCTTCAGGGATAGACTGTTATTGAAAAATAAAATAGATCTTGTAAGAAGGTGAGTCAAATTATAGGCTCATCTTCTTTTTGTTTTTCTATATTTGTACTCAAGAACCGCTGGAATATCCTAAAATATTACCCGGACCAAATCTTTAAATTTAAACCTTCCTGATCCTCTATCGTTTCGATAAATATCTGAAATCCGGTAAATAGAGAGAAAATGGTGGAGCAAGGAATAGAAGGTATCGGAGAGAAAGATTCTGCACGAGCTATGGACATTCATTCATGGATTTACATTCTATCCAATCTCGCGATTGGCCTGGCCTTTCTCGGTCTTGGGATAGCTATGTATTATCTGATCAGCAAAAGAAAAGACCTGAGTTTAAGAGCGCTTTTCTGGCTGTATATTATTCTACTGGGTTTCTTTGGAATTACTTTTTTGTTGGACGGTTTCATACATTGGTTTTCTACCTATCAGTTTGCCTCTTATGTAAAGTTGGTTTCAGTAATTATCATTTGGGGGCTTTTCCTCTTTTTTCTGCAAATGCTGCCGAAAATATTCCAGATGAGGAGTCAGAACCAACTTAAGGTAACAATCGAAGAAAAAAATTCTGCTCTTCATAAAACATATGAGAAGCTTGAGGAGAGCGACCGCCAACTCAAAATTCTTATCAATCATCATCCAGATTGTATTTCTCAACTGGATAAAAATTTGAATTACATATTTGTCAATAAAACGATTTTAGATCTTACAGGTATGCCGGAAGACTTTTATGTAGGCCGGTCGGTTTATAATATAGGTTTGTCTGAAAGATTTGTAAGAGAACAAGTATATTATGCCAGAAAAACATTTGAAGAAGGTATAGAACATACCTTCGATACAATGTCTGAGTCGCCGAAAATAGGTGCGCGAAAATTTAGAGTTAGCTTTATTCCAGTCTGGGATAAAGAAGGAAAAATGGTAGAATCGGTATTAAATGTCTCCCAGGATATTACCAATCAACGCAAGTTTGAAGACGATCTGAATGATACGATTCACGAGCTGCAGGAGCTGTCGGGTAATCTGGCAAATAAGAATCGCCAACTGCAAGATTTTGCTCATATTGTTTCGCACAATCTTCGTTCTCCCATGAGCAACCTCGTTGCGCTCATGCATCTTTATGAAAATGAAAGATCAACGGATCAAAAAGATTTCCTAGTAAAGAAGATAGGAGAGGTGACCAGAAGTTTTTCCAAGACGATAGATGATCTTACCGAAGTGGTAAAGATAAGACAAACAGTGAGCCTGGAATTTCAAGAGCACATCTTTGAAGAAGTGGTACACGACATCAAAACCATGCTGAATACACAGATCGAATCTTCTAACACCCTTATCCATTGCGATTTTTCGCAATGCACGAACATTCGTTATCCGAAGGTATATCTGGAAAGTATCCTGCTCAACCTGATCACTAACGCGATCAAATACCGTTCGGAGAAACAAGCACCGGAGATCCGTCTTACTACAAAAATGATCGACGGAAGTGTGCTGTTGGTTTGTGAAGACAATGGATTAGGTATTGATCTGAAAAAATTCGGCGACAAGATTTTTGGAATGAATAAAACTTTCCACCCTAATGCAGATTCACGAGGTATGGGATTGTTCATTACACGCAATCAACTCGAATCGCTGGGAGGATCTATCTCTGTAGAAAGCGAGCCTGGGAAAGGTTCTGCTTTTACTGTGCTGTTTGGATAAGTTATGAATGAAAAGAAGTTATTTATTTTGCTACCCCCAAATAAATAACCAATTAACCGGTAACTCATAATTCAACATGATAATTCGCAAACAGGTAACTTGTTGGTTTTCAATAAAGATTCAATATTAAAAAATCTAGATATTTATTTTATAATCAAATATTTATTCGGATATTTGCACCCTGTAAAAAATCAAACAAATAAGAATTTTATTTTACTAAATGAATTTACGTCCAAATCCCAGGGGAAATAATCCAAGAGGCCCCAGAGTTAAAGAAGAGCCTTACAACATCAACGAAAGGATAAGAGCTCCCAAAGTAAGGGTAGTAGGAGACGACATCGAGGCGTCCGTAATGAATTTAGCAGATGCTCTGGCGTTGGCGCGTTCGAAGACATTGGATCTTGTAGAGATTTCTCCCAATGCAGAGCCGCCGGTGTGTAAGATCGTAGATTATTCGAAATTCAAATACGAGCAAAAGAAGAAACAAAAGGAGCTAAAAGCCAAAACACATAAGGTAGTTGTAAAGGAGATTCGTTTCGGCCCTAATACAGACGATCATGATTTTGATTTTAAGCTCAAACATGCGATCAACTTCCTTAAAGAAGGAAACAAAGTAAAAGCTTATGTACATTTCGTAGGCCGACAGATCGTATACAAGCAACAAGGAGAAACCCTGCTGCTGAAGTTTGCACAGGCATTGGAAGAATACGCGAAAGTAGAAGACATGCCTAGACTGGAAGGAAAGAGAATGTATATTTTCTTCTCTCCAAAACCTAAAAAGTAATTAATAGTAAGTTTTATAAATAGTAGGATTATGCCAAAACAAAAAGTAAAATCAGCGGCAAAGAAAAGGTTTAAACTTACAGGTACTGGTAAAATTAAGCGTAAAAATGCTTACAAAAGCCACATCCTGACTAAGAAAGAAACCAAGCAGAAGAGACGTCTGACTCATGCGTCGCTGGTAAGTAACGCGGATATGGCCAATGTAAAAGCCATGTTGAAAATCTAAATCCTTAAGTAAGGTTGAAACAATGTTAAACCGGGGCTTTGGTTTAAAAGATCTCGCCAGAAGGCAGACGCCAAAGACCGAAAAATGAGAAACACAAAATGCCAAGATCAGTCCCAAAAGTTGCGTCGAGAAACCGCAGAAAAAAACTTCTCAAAAAGACCAGAGGCTACTGGGGAGCCAGAGGTAATGTACACACCGTAGCGAAGAACACTTATGAAAAAGGTCTTCAATACGCTTTCAGAGATAGAAAAGCGAAGAAAAGAGAATACCGCGCTCTATGGATCCAAAGAATTAACGCAGGTGTAAGAGAGTATGGTCTTTCTTATTCTCAGTTCATGGGCTTGCTTGCAAAAGCACAAATCGAGATCAACAGAAAAGTATTGGCTGATCTTGCTATGAACGATGCGAAAGCATTCAAAGCAATCGTAGACAAGGTAAAGTAATCTTTACTGAATTCATAAAATAAAGAATCCTCTGTCGTTTGATAGGGGATTCTTTGTTTTATAGGTGTTTAAGATGTCAGATAAAAAGGATAATATCTTATTTTTGCAACTGACGAATTAGCTGATTCAAAATTTAAAATTCATAACTCAAAATTAAATATGTTTCCTTCCGCTTTTCAATCACAAATGCAAACGCTCTTAGGAACCGAGTATAAGGCATTTGAAAAAGCATATGAAACAAAAGGACCAGTAAGTATTCGTTTCAACCCGGACAAAAACAAATCGTCTGTAAAACAGGCTCCAGTTCCATGGACCAGTTATGGTTCTTACCTTGAAAGCCGTCCTGTATTTACGTTGGATCCTTCCTTTCACGCAGGGGCTTATTATGTGCAGGAAGCAAGTTCTATGTTTTTAGAACAAGCCTTTCGCCAGCACGTAGATTTGTCTGCTTCACTTAATATACTTGATCTCTGCGCGGCGCCTGGCGGGAAAAGCACTCACATTGCCTCGCTGATCAACGATCAGAGTCTTTTGGTATCTAATGAGGTGATCAAATCAAGAGCATATATTTTAAAAGAAAACCTGCAAAAATGGGGCAAGAGCAATGTGGTAGTCACTCATAGCGATCCCGAGCGTTTTTCTGCACTGAAAAGTTTTTTTGATGTGATTGTAGTAGACGCGCCTTGTTCGGGAGAAGGCTTGTTTCGCCGCGATGAGGAAGCGATGAAGGAATGGTCGCCCGAAAATGTACAGCTCTGTGTAAGCCGCCAACAGCGCATCCTGGAGGCTGTATGGCCTTGTTTGAAACCAGAAGGAATTCTTATCTATAGCACATGTACGTTTAATACAAACGAAGACGAACAAAATATAGATTGGTTGCTTCGCGAACAAGAAGCGGAAAGCCTATTGCTTCAATCGCCTTCGGAATGGGGCATTACAGAAGTTTCTTCAGAAGCAGGAGGAAAGGGCTACAAGTTTTTTCCACACAAAACAAAAGGCGAAGGATTTTTTATTTCAATAGTTAAAAAGAAAACAGGAGAAGAATATATTTTCAAATCTAGGAAAATGAAAAATCCATTTACGGTGCTTTCCAAGGAAACAGAGGCGGAGACGAAGGATTGGCTTAAAAATACTTCTTTGAAAAAAATACTTTTCGGCGAACAGCTTCTCGCATTACCATCAGGTAAGTTGGATGAAATTATTTATCTCACCAATCATCTTCATATCGTTTCCTGCGGATTGGAACTCGCAGAATTGAAAAAGAAAAATTGTGTGCCAGCCCCATCCCTGGCGCTTTCGGTGGATCTGGCCCAGGAATTTTTTCCGCGTATAGAGTTAGACTATCAGCAAGCATTGCGCTACCTCGCAAAAGAAAATTTTGATATAGAACTTCCGGAAGGCGATTGGATCCTGGCTTGCTACAAGGGATTGCCGATGGGATGGCTGAAAAAAATTAACAACAGGTTTAATAATTATTATCCTGTAGAATGGAGAATCCGCATGAATATCGGGGAGGCGAAGGAATTTGAACTGTAATCAACTAAAAATCTCCCTACTGTTGCTGTTGCTGACACAATGCAGGACAGCAACAGTAGGGAGATGATTTTTATAGCAGCTGAACGATGATTTTTATTTCTTGCAAAAATAAATAATCTCTGTAGCTGGTAATGCATAGCGCTTCACTTTTTCAGCAGGAAGCTCCATTACAAACTTATCTTCGGTGACCTGGAAACCTGCTTTTTCAAGTCTTCTTCCGTAGTCGGTTCCATAGTTTCGTACGTGGTCATTTTGGCCGAATACTCTTTCTCTTTCTTTCGGATCAGTAATGCTATTGTCTTCAAAAGTAGTCGTAAGCCCTGGCCAGAGCGGCGACTGGATAATAGCCCATCCCCCCGGTTTCAGCACCCGGTGAATTTCACTCATAGCTTTGATATCGTCGCGTACATGTTCCATTACGTGATTGCAAAATACTACGTCGTAAGAATTAGCTTCGAATGGAATTTCATGAATATCCATCTTCACCATTGCCAGTGGCGATTCGATGTCGGCGGTTACGTATTTAAGATTTTTCATAGCGCTGAAACGTTTGATAAAGCAATGCTCCGGCGCGATATGTAGTACTCTAAGCTGCGCAGTATAGAAATTTGTTTTTTCCTTCAGGTACAATTGCATCAGGCGGTGTCTTTCCAAAGAGAGGCAGCTTGGGCATAAAGCATTTTCTCTGGATACGAGTCTACCATAAGGAAGAAATTTCTTGTAGGACTTTCCGCAGACATTGCATTCCACGTCATTGCCGCGGTTTACCAGTGCTAAGAATTTCAGCGCTACAGGACTAAAGATCTGTAAATATTTTCTTGGAATTTTTCGAATGACGAAGCTGATAATTTTTTTCACAGTATTGGTTGTTACAGATTAATTTTAAAGTCCTAGTTCGATTCGCTGATCTTGGTTTGCGGTTGGTGATATACCTTGGAGAAAGGCGCCACACTTGCAGTAAGCCATACGTTGCCACCAATAATGCTGTCGTGTCCGATAATGGTATTGCCACCTAAGATCGTGGCACCAGAGTAGATCACTACGCGGTCTTCGATCGTAGGGTGTCTTTTTAGAGAAGCAAGGTCTTTGCTCACGCTGAGTGCACCGAGGGTGATGCCCTGGTAAAGTTTTACATTTTTTCCGATTACGGCTGTTTCACCGATTACAATACCAGTGCCATGATCAATGTAAAAATGCGTATCAATTGAAGCTGCCGGGTGGATATCGATTCCTGTTTTGGAGTGTGCGTATTCGGTCAGGATCCTTGGCAGGAAAGGAATTTCCAATTTATATAGTTCATGCGCCAGGCGATAAAATGCGATTGCATAAAAGCCGGGATAAGCACGGATCACTTCAAACTCGCTTTTGGCGGCAGGGTCGCCGTGCAGTAAGGCGTCGATGTCGGTATTGAGTTTGTAATAAACTTCAGGAAGATCTTCGACGTATTTTTTAGCAAGAACTTTTGCGTCAGCATTTAAATGCGCTTGCATGGAAGTGAGCAAGGTAGCGAGCTCTGCTTCTAGTCTGGTGAAAGCAGCTTCCAGTTCTTCTTTGCTTTTGTAGTGTTGCTTGGTTTGTTCTGGAAATAAGATCAGCAGTATTTTAGTGATCAGCCTTGAAACAGAAGAAGTAGGAGGGAAGAGCTCACTGCTTTTATGTTTGTTGTATAAACTATCCAGAAAATCGTTTGGTAACATTGTGTTCTTTCGTGAAGCGTAAAGTTAGTATGAAATCAGGAATTCTAATAACAGAAAACATAAAAGAAAAAATCCCAAGATTCAGTATTGAAGCTTGGGATTTATGAAATATTATAGATTAAATTCCAAAAAACAATAATTCAAATTCCAAACTTAGATTTTTTGGAATTGATTTTTGGGATTGATTTTTATTCCAATGCTGCTACACCAGGCAGTGTTTTACCTTCCAGGTATTCAAGAAGAGCTCCACCACCGGTAGATACGTATGATACTTTGTCGCCGAAGCCAAGGTTGTTGATGGCTGAAGCAGAGTCTCCGCCGCCGATCAATGAGTAACCACCTTTGTCGGTAGATTTTACTACTGCTTTTGCAATGGCTTCTGTACCTGTGGCAAAGTTAGGGAATTCGAAAACGCCCATAGGTCCGTTCCACATTACAGTTTTAGAAGATTCTACAATTTTGGAAAACTCGTCTACACTTTTACCGCCGATGTCAAGACCTTCCCACTCATCAGGGATCTCGTTGCTGTTTACAGTTTTCTTAGCAGCGTCGTTAGAAAATTTATCGGCTATTACAGTATCAAGAGGCAAGAAGAGTTTAACTCCTTTTGCTTTTGCTTTTTCCACGATTGCTTTTGCAAGATCCAGTTTATCATTTTCGCAAATTGATTTCCCGATCTTTCCACCTGCTGCTTTGGCAAAAGTATAACTCATACCGCCACCGATGATCAGGTTGTCTACTTTATCCAACAGCGTTTCGATCACAAGGATCTTATCAGAAATCTTAGAGCCACCCATGATTGCAGTGAAAGGTCTTTCAGGATTGCCCAATACTTTTTTAGCATTGTCAAGCTCAGCCTGCATTACATATCCGCAAACTTTATCTTCGAAGAATTGTCCCATTACAGCGGTAGAAGCGTGTGCTCTGTGTGCGGTACCAAATGCATCGTTTACCCACACATCGCCGTAGCGTGCTAGTTTTTTAGCAAATTCTACGTCTCCTTTTTCTTCTTCTTTGTAGAAGCGAAGATTTTCTAGTAAAAGAATTTCACCTGGTTTCAGTTCAGAAGCCAGTTTCACCGCTTCCTCGCCGATGCAGTCCGGAGCAAATTTTACAGTAGTATTGAAAGTTTTGTTAAGCGTAGGAAGAAGATGTTTCAGCGAATATTTTTCTTCGTATCCGCCTTTGGGTCTGCCCAGGTGAGACATTAAAATAGCAGAACCACCATCTTTTAAAATTTTATTGATCGTTGGGATCGTAGCTTTAATCCGGGTAAGGTCTGTGATGTTATATTTCTCATCCAGAGGAACGTTGAAATCAACTCTTACTAAGGCTTTTTTACCAGAGAAATTAAAGGTGTCCAGTGTCTTCATTCTTTTTTGATTTAATTAATGTCTAACGCTTGTTTGTTGTTAATAGCCCCGGCCTTTAGTTTCCAGCCGGAGCTCATAAAATTATAAAATATATGTTAAATACTATCCTTTCCTTCAAAAAAATTGCATCCTTTAAATATAATTGTATTTTTGTCTTACAATAAACTAGCATTAACATGAAAAAATTATTCTTTTTTTGTATTTCGGTTGTGATGTCATTAGCCGCTTACAGCCAGGATATGATCATTAAAAAAAGTGGTGAAGAGCTGAAAGTAAAAGTACTTGAAGTTGGAGTGAACGAGATCAAATATAAACGTTTTGATTTTCAGGATGGCCCGGTATATTCAATCGGCAAATCAGAAGTGGTGCTGGTACGTTATGAAAATGGCGTAAACGAAGTGATCAACAGCAATTCATCTAATACGCCTGTGCCTACTACTACTACACCTGTGACAACAACTCCTCCGGTTACATACACACCTGCACCGCCAGAGCCTGTTAATACTACTATTGAAAACAATATGGGAAGCTATCGTCAGAATGGACGATATATTTCAAAAGCAAGAGTGATCACTTTGTTGAAGAATACAAATGATCCACAGATCCTAAAATTATTAAGAAGATCAAGCACGCAGAAAGCAATCGGAAATTCAGTAGCATTGGGTCTTGGCCTTCCTTTGCTGGTGATAGGCTCGCTTACTACCATTAAAGGCGTTGTGATGAGCAGTGGTGGTGATAATGGTTCAGTAGATCCTGACTCTAGAGGAGTAACTGCAGTAGGTGCTACTATGATGGGAACAGGTCTTACCCTACAAATCATCAATATTACCATGCAGGTAAGAAGCAATAACCTGATCGAGGAAGCAGTAGCGATTTATAACACAAAATACGCCACGAAGCAATAGTGAGTACGACTGTTGAATAAAAATAAAAAGCTCCTAACCATTTTTGGTTGGGAGCTTTTTATTTTTAGATAAACGGAATTACAGTTTGTAGTGGTTCATAATAATTTTTTCGAACCATACGCCAGGCAATATTCTGCTTAGGAAACGTGACAGGCGTTGAATGAAACGGCCCGCAACATAAGTACGTTTTATAGAAGAACTGTTAATTATTTTTTCTATTTTTTCTGCATAAAAATAAGGCGATACAGCTTTGTTTACATCAGCATGAATTTCATTATTGATTCTTGTAAATTCGGTTGTATATACTGAACCAGTAGAAAGCTCGGCAGTAAGACGATTAGAGTTGATATTGGTTTTAATATCTCCGGCCTGGAAGGTACATGCCTGTACGCCGAATGCTTTTAATTCCATACGGGCTGCTTCTGTAAATTTTTCAACTGCGGCTTTGCTTGCGCAATATAAGCCCCGGTAGGGCAAAGCGATCTCTGCTGCAATAGACGTGATGTTAATAATAAGACCATTTTTTTGTTTTCTCATTGGTGGCAACACGGTCTGCATTACGTTGATCACGCCGCGTACATTGGTGGCGAATAATTTATCGATGTCCTTGTCCATGGCTTCTTCCAGGGGAGACGCCATTCCCAGACCGGCATTGTTGATCACAACATCGAGTTTTCCTTCTTTTTGTAAAATGGATGAAACGGCTTGAGTAATGCTGTTGCGGTCGCAAACATCCATTCCGATCATTTTGAATTTTCCGGCAACATTTTCGGAAACTTTGCGACTGGTTCCATAAACGATATGTCCTTTAGAGGCAAGATGTTCGCACATTGCTTCTCCAAGACCGGAAGAACCTCCGGTGATTAAAATTACTTTTGGCATTTGGTAAAAAGATTTATAGCGGGTGAAGTTAGCGATAATTCTATGTTTTTTAATTTCTTTCCTATATTTGTCTTATTGTTATACATACATACTTATTTTTAACCAATATGAAAGCAGAAATACAAACCGAAAAAGGGAATATGAAAGTAGAATTCTACGAACAGGATGCTCCCAACACAGTAAAAAACTTTGTTTCCCTGGCGCAAAAAGGTTTTTATGATGGTCTTACCTTTCACAGGGTAATTCCTGATTTTGTAATTCAGGGAGGATGCCCGGTAGGCAATGGTTCTGGCGGACCAGGCTACAAGATCAAATGTGAAACCAGCGGAGGAAACCAGTACCACGACCGTGGTGTATTATCAATGGCTCATGCCGGAAAAGATACGGGCGGTTCACAGTTTTTCATTTGCCATAGCAGAAACAGAACTTCGCATCTCGACAAAGTGCATACTTGTTTTGGCAAAGTGGTTGAAGGACTTGAAGTGATCGACCAGATTAAAGCGGGAGACAAGATCAATAAAATTGTTATCTCTGAATAATTTTTTTAAAATTATGAATGTTGAATTATGAGTTATGAATTCATAACTCATAATTCAACATTCATAATGTTTCAAGCATTCACAATGACGCTAAACAGCGGCAGCTTTGGAAAATCATTGACGTTTTCACCCAGCAATTCTTTATTTTTGTCGAGGAAATCATTGTACTCCATGGCGAAATGATCGTACAGGCTGCGGTAGCGAACCACATCGTTGTCTGCAGCGGCAATGTCGTTGAAAAGCGTTTCCGCGATCGGATGAGATTTCAGTTCTCCAGTAGTACGGGCAAGGTATTTTACTCTTGAGATCACCAGGTTAGTAAGCTCATCATATTGGTCGATCTCCGGACTAAGCATGGTTAGTTGCTTGTAGCGCTTATCCTTTAAGGTCTTTACTACTTCATTAAGCGAATCGAGTAGCAAGGCGTTGTATTTTTTGCAATAAGAGATTTCTTGCAGCAAGCGTGCAAGATCGTCTACCTTCTGATCGTCGGATTTGATCATTTTATCCCAGGCTTTATCGGCGCTATCGCGTAAGGTACGCAAGGTAGAAGACGCGTTAATAGCCATCGGCTTGGTTTGTGTAGTGTCTACAGTAGTAGTACCTTTTTTTTCCTCGCAGGAAAATAAGGTCACTAAAAGTAGAATGGGGATAAATAAATAAATTTTTTTCATAAGATTTATACTAATTTTACTCTAGGCGAGTTAGTTTGTTCAAGACTTTCTAAGTTAACTCAAAAGTAGTAAAATACCTCTAAAAAGTTACTTTTTCGCGGGTTTTAGAATACATACTAAATTCTTCGATCCTATTAAAAAAGTTACAATATTGTTTTAAATCAGTACGTTGTACAGAAAGAAAGTAGAAGCTATAGAATGAAAAAATATTTTTTGCTATTCATCATTTGGAGCAGTTGTGCTATAGGATTGGTGTACGCACAAACAACAGCACCCAAATACAGCAATGAATTCTTAAACATCGGAGTAGGAGCAAGAGCCTTGGGAATGTCCAATGTGCAGGTAGCTTCGGTCAACGATGTAACGGCGGCCTACTGGAACCCTGCAGGATTGCTAAATATGAAAAGCAAACATGAAGTAGCGCTCATGCACTCCGAATATTTTGCAGGGATTGCCAAATACGATTACGGAGCATTTGCTACACACCTGGATTCTCAAAGCGTGATCGCTCTTTCTATCATTCGTTTTGGAGTCGATGACATACCGGATACACGTTATCTGTACGATGCCAATGGTGCGCTTAACTACAACAATATTCGTTATTTCTCTGCAGCTGATTATGCTTTCCTGCTGTCGTACGCAAGGCAGACAAAACTGGTACCAGGCTTGCAATTTGGCGCCAATTTTAAAGTGATACACCGTACTGTTGGCCAGTTTGCCAATGCCTGGGGATTTGGCTTGGATGCAGGTGCGCAATACATTCGCAAAAAATGGAAGTTTGGGTTGATGGCAAGAGATGTGACAGGAACCTTCAACGCCTGGTCACACAACACAGCGCTGATCCAGGATGTGTATGCGGCAACGGGAAACACTATTCCGCAGAACTCGATTGAGGTGACCTTACCTAAAGTTATTCTGGGAGTAGCAAGGCAGTTTAAAATGTTTAAAAAAATCGGCTTACTCACAGCCATCGATTTTGTAAATACGTTTGATGGAAAAAGAAACGTACTGATCAAATCCAACGTAGTCTCAATAGATCCAATGGCAGGATTTGAGCTGGATTATAACCAAATTATCTTCCTTCGTTTTGGTGCAGGAAATATTCAAAAGATCAAGGATTTTGATAAAGGCACCAAAACTACTTTCCAGCCCAACTTCGGGATAGGAGTGCGGATCAGTAGATTGTATATTGATTACGCGCTGACCGATGTTGGCAACCAGGCAGAAGCGCTTTATTCAAATGTCTTTTCTTTAAAACTGGCACTGAACAAATAAAGTATGAAAAAAAAGAATCTACTGATATTCCTTTATCTGATCCTGTTTGCCACAGTAGGAAAGGCTCAGTATGGCAATGAATGGATCGTGCCTGGGCAAACTTATTATAAATTTTCCACTGCTCAGAATGGAATGTATGCTGTTTCAAAGGCGCAACTATTAGCAGCGGGAGTGAATGTAAATCAGGATCCACGTGGCTTTCAGCTATGGCACCGGGGAGTGGAGCAGAATATACTGATCAAAGGTGAGACGGACGGCACTTTTGATGATCAGGATTCGCTTATTTTTTATGGAAAAATGAACGATGGCACGCAAGACGCTGGGTTATATATTCTGCCGGTTTACCAACCTCATCAGTATTATAATTTATTTAACGATACTACTGCTTTTTTTCTAACCTGGGTGCCTACTACCAGTAACAAAAGAATGCCTACGGCATCCATCTCCTCTTCCGGAAATGCCAGTTATCATATGGCTGAATATTTTCATCTTTTTACCGATGATTATTCCAGAGGAATTGAGTATGGCGAAGCTAAACAAAGCTATGGAGATCGTGGAGAAGGTTGGTGTGGTTCAATCAACGGATCGACTTATTACGAAGACATTGCACCAATTGATTATAATACTTCCGGCCCTTCTTGTAAAATGGAAGTGATGATCGTAGGACGAAGCGGTATTTTCAACCGGAAAATGTATTTCCGAATTACGCATTTGAATGGTCCGGATATTATAGATTCTTTCCCGGTATTCAGTCAACAGGACAGGAGCTATTATTCACGAACCTTTCCTGCCTCCATGCTTACTTCCAGCATCCAAATAGCGATAGACCCAACAGCTATGGATAACAACTGGTATTCGGTTCTATATGTAAAACTCACATATCCTCAGAATGTTTCTATGGAAGGAAATTCGGTGAAAATTTTTCAACCCGCCACTCCATCCACGCCACAGACATATACGCTTAACTGGTCTTCTCCAGCACAACCAGTTGCATACGATTACACAGATAAAAACAATATTGGGATCCTACCTGTGACTTTGGCAAGCGGTATGGCTTCTGTTTTTCCTCCTTCGGGTGTTACCGCTTTTACAGTAATGCAAAACGATACTTATCTCACACCGTTGATCAAGCAGGTGGATCTGACGTCTTACTCTACTACTGAAAATTATATCATTATCACTCATCAAAAATTATGGTCTGCTTCGCAGGAGTATGCAGACTACAGAGCTTCCATAGGAGGAGGAAGCTATTCGGTGCTGTTGACAGATGTAGAGAAACTATACAATGTCTATGGTTATGGAGAGTGGTCGCCTATTGGTATAAAAAGATTTTTTGACCATCAAAAAGCTAATAACCCAAACATCCAATCAGTGTTCCTGATAGGAAAGGGATTGGATCTTACATTCAAGGCAAACATGCCGCAGTTTTACAGGCAAAATCCTGTGAGCTTCATCACCAATTCAGATCCTAATATCAGAAGAGAAAATTTTATTCCACCAATGGGAAGCCCTCCTACTGATATCATGTATGCAATGGATGCTGCTAACCGTCCGGGTATGGCGGTAGGAAGGCTTTCCGCGATAGGGCAGGATGATATTCTGAATTATCTTGACAAAGTCAAAGTACACGAGCAATTGGATAGCACTCATAATCTTTGGAGAAAAAAACTAATCCATCTTTCAGGAGGAGAGGATGACCAGATTACTCTTTTCAGAAGTTATGTAGACGGTTTTAAAACAATTGTAGAAAATTCAGTTTTTGGAGGAAAAGTAATTTTAACCTATTCTAAAAAACCAGGCTCTACTACGGTTGACCAGGTGAACCTTTCAGATTACGTAAATGCAGGACTTGGCTATATTACTTTTTTCGGCCACTCAAGCTATAGCGTGACAGAGATCGATATTGGCTATGCCACCGATGATTTCTTTGGTTATCACAATGCAGGAATGTATCCAATGCTGATGATTGATGGATGTCTGTCGGCGAATGTATACAACAACTATTCTCTTACAGAAGATTGGATTCGTGCAGCCAGCCGTGGTGCTATTCTTGCCATGGGTGTTTCCGATATTGGCTATACTACTCCCCTTAGAGACTATACCGATGGAATGTACAGGGGAATGTTTGATACCGATTCCTTGAAAAGTAAATCTGTGGGCCAAGTAATGAAAGCAATGCTGCGTTCGCGATCCTTTGACACACAAACAACTCATCAAATGAATCTTCATGGAGACCCAATGCTTCACATGTATAATCCTTTGAAACCCGATTATGAAATCTCGGGCGATAAAGAAACAAGAAATGATAAACCTGAATTAAAGTCTTATATCAGTTCTTACGATGGCAGAAAAGTAACGGCCTCTAGTGATTCTTTTGCAATTGGGATCCCTGTGAAAAATTTCGGACTCTATGACAAGGATAAATATTTTATTCAAGTAATAAGAACAGTAAATGGAAAAGAGATTAAATATAAAAACATAGAGTTCGATCCTGTTCGCTATGTAGACACTTTGTTCTTCCCAATCAAGGATAATAACAATCCTGCCTATTATGGATTAAATACATTCGTGATCAAAATTGATATTCTTGATACCATCCACGAAATGGATGAAACTAACAACACTGCTACTATCGAATACTTTATGGGCTTGAGTGGTGTTACTTGTCTTTTCCCGCCAGAATTCAGCATTGTACATGATCAGCCCATTACGTTTGTGGCCCAGGCTACAAATTTGCTGATACAACAACGTCCTTATTATTTTGAGCTTGATGTTTCGGATAAGTTTAACACAAGTTTTAAAAAAGATACTGTTGTAAATTCAGGTTCCCTTGCCAAATGGCCAGGAGTTCTTCTTAAGACCAATAACAATATAGACAGTACAGTTTACTACTGGCGCGTTCGCTATTACGATGTAGGTGTAGGCGAAGATACGGTCTGGGCTACGAGTTCTTTTATTTACATTAAAGATAGCCCCGATGGATGGTCTCAGACAGAGGCTCCACAATTTATCAAAGACGATCAAAATACAATGTATCTGGATCAGGCAGATAGCCTCTGGAAATTTATAACTTCTTCCATGCATTTGAGACTTATTGTATATGGAAACGGAACAGGCAACACTTTTGATAGTACCTTGTTGATTGTAGGAGATGTAGAAACACTTTTCCCTGGTTATTATTGGGTTTCTTGTACAGGATCTCCTGACCCTTCAGGAACAGAGAATTCATCACAAGAATTTAATGGAGTACTTGGTATCGCATTTGATAAAAGTACAGTACAAAATTATGCAGTACCTTGGTATGGAGTCTGTGGCCGTTTTCCAAAACCGATTGTGCATCCATTTTATAGTTTCGGCTTATCATACCTTGAAACTTGGCTCAATGGTATACCAATAGGAGATTATATTCTTATTGGATCTGATGGAAATGCAGGATTCAGTAGTCCTGCGTGGGCTACCGCTAAAAGTATTTTACAAACGAAATTCGGTGCTCAATTCACAGGGCAACTCGACGACAACGAACCCTATTTGCTTCTTGCCAAAGCCGGCAGTCCAACACCTGTTGTAGAAAAACATTCTGATGATACTTATGCTTCCTTATCAATGGATACCACGATCTATGGAAGGTATAACAATGGTAGTATTGTGTCTACGCGTATTGGTCCTGCCACGCAGTGGGGAAATTTTTATCAGACAGTAAAACCAACACAAGGGCAAGACAAATATAAGTTTACAATCCTGGGAGAAAATCTCGATGGTAGCCATGTAGATACACTGGCACTTAATCTTACTTTCTCTAAGACAACCGATGGAGTAGATTACGTTGATCTCCAAAACCAGATCAATGCTAGCACTTATCCTTTTATTCGATTGGTATGCTCTGTATCCGATTCATCGGTGTATCTCGATCCTCCTCAGTTGAAAAAATGGCAAGTGATCTATCACCCGTCTCCAGAAGGTACGATGGATCCTTTTGCAGCAGGCCTTGCTAATTATACTATTGCAGCGAAAGACGAAGGTGCTACTATTTGCATTCCTTATACGTTTGAAAATATTTCAAATCTTCCTTTCCAGGATTCACTTTATGTAAAAATTACTTCCAAAGGAGACGGACCACTTACGAAAGATACCACTTTCATTGTATACAAAGATACTCTGAAGCCTGGTCAATCCTTTAACTTTAATTATTGCCTGAACACGACTGGCCTGTACGGTAATGTATTTATGAGAACATTCGTGAACCCGAATAAACAGCCGGAGCAGTATTATCCCAACAACCTTATAGAAACCTATTTCCAGGTCAATAAGGATAAGATTCCACCGGTGATCGATGTTACTTTTGACGGAGTGCATATCATGGACGGGGATATTGTATCGCCAAGTCCGATGATCAACATTACGCTCAACGACAATAGTAAGTATCTTATCATAAATGATCCAAATGATATCAGTATTTTCTTCCGGCGACCGGGTAGTAGTGCGGACGAGCAGATTGCTACAAACAATGCGGACATCGTGCGTTTTGGACAATCGCCGGGAGCAAGTAATACATTTACGATCGAATATAATCCGAAAAATCTACCAGATGGAGATTATACTATCATTGTGCAAGGAAAAGATGTGAATGGAAATAAGTCGGGACAATATTACCGTGTTACTTTCCACGTAGAAAATGCTTCTACCATTTCGAATTTCTATCCTTACCCAAATCCATTTTCTTCGAGTACCAGATTCGTGTTCACGCTTACAGGTGCCTATATTCCCGATGATCTAAAGATCCAGATCATGACCGTTACGGGCAAAGTGGTAAGAGAGATTACGAAAGAAGAACTAGGACATATTCATATTGGAAACAACAAAACCGATTATGCCTGGAATGGAACAGATGAGTTTGGCGATAAACTTGCCAACGGTGTTTACCTATACCGAGTTATCATAAAAAATAAAGGCGATAACTTCGAACACCGCAATACTGCTGGTGACAAGGCTTTCAAGCATGACTTTGGTAAGCTGTATATCTTGAGATAATTTAACTAATTAAAAATAGAACAAATAAGAAAGGCAGCTCAATGGGCTGCCTTTCTTATGCTTTTAGTATCTTTGATAAAATAATTTAATATATAATACAATGTCTGATACTTCCACCCCCTGCCCGAAATGCCAGTCTCCATATCCTTACTCCGATGGTGGGTCGCTATTGATTTGTCCTGAGTGCAACCATGAATGGGATCCTAAAGATCTCATTGCAGTGGAAGAAACTACTGCAGTGATCAAAGATGCGAATGGAAATATTTTGCAGGATGGGGACTCTGTGGTAATTATCAAGGACCTTCCGGTGAAAGGCGCGCCGAAGCCTATAAAGGCGGGCACCAAGGTCAAGAATATACGATTGACAGAAGGCGATCACAATATAGACTGCAAGATCGATGGTTTCGGATCTATGGCGTTGAAATCTGAATTTGTAAAGAAGGCATAAACTTATTTGATCCTGGAAATAGAAGTATTCACTTCCGCTTTCAGATCGCTGAGGATCGAATACAATCCAAAATAAGTTCTGTTGATATAAAGTGAATGTCTTGAACCCCGCGCCACTTTTGACTCCCGTACTTCTTTCAGTCCTGCAAGATAATCAGTATAAGAATAGATCTCTTCGAAATAAGTAGGATCACCAAAATCAAATTTTTCTTTTGTAAAAGGTAGGATCAGTAAATCGATCATATGTTTGAAAAGTCCTGAGAAGAAAACAATTTCTTCTTCCGAATCGGAGGCATGGATCATTTCAAGATTTGTATAAATTTCTCGGGTCTTCTTCTCGTCCTTATAAATATTGGGATCGATCAGTGCAAAATAATTTTCGTAAAAATCAGCAGGAATTTCTTTCACACAACCAAAATCAAAAATGCCTACCGTACCGTTTTCACGCATTAGGAAATTGCCTGGATGCGGGTCGGCGTGTACTTGCTTTAAACGATGCACCTGGAATTGATAAAAATCCCAAAGCGCTTGTCCGATCTTATTACGTATTTCCTGAGAAGGGTTAGTCTCCAGGAACTCCTTGAGGTGCTTTCCTTCCAGCCAGCTCATGGTAATGATCTTATCAGAAGAAAGCTCCGGATAGTAAACAGGGAAAACAAGATTCTCAATATGTGCGCATCGCTGCGAAAGGTCAATCGAACGTCTTATTTCTAGTTTATAATCGGTTTCTTCCAAAAGCTTGCTTTCGATCTCTTCAAAATATTTATTCATATCCATTTCGCGAAGCCCTACAAGCCTTGTGGCAAAAGGCTTCACAAGCTTCAGGTCAGAACTTACACTATTGGCTACCCCCGGATACTGAATTTTCACAGCCAGCTTTTCTCCATTTTTCCAGGCCATATGTACTTGCCCAATGGAAGCAGCATTGCTGGCGTTCATTTCAAATTTATCATACAACTGCTGCGGAGTTTTTCCGAGCGTTTTCATGAATGTATTTACCACCAATGGACCAGACAGTGGAGGCGCACTGTACTGCGACATAGAAAATTTATCGATGTACGCTTTGGGAAGCATTCCCTTGTCCATGCTGAGCATCTGTGCTACTTTCAGTGCACTTCCTTTGAGGTTGCTCAAGGTTTCGTAGATATCTTCTGCATTGTCCTGATGAAGATCATCCTTGCTGAGAGTAGGATCCGCCAGCTTTCTGGCATAATGTTTTACATAGTTGCCGCCAAGCTTAAGGCCTGTGGTTACAAACTTAGTAGCACGTTCTACCTTAGAGGTAGGAATACTTGATTGCTCTTTCATAAAAATACAACACTATTTCCTTGTCAATATGAATTTTCCAAAATCGATCAGGCTATCGAGTGTATTATCGCTGATCAATCGGAAACTAAGATCTACGGCTTTTTCGATCGCAGCATCGGTCATTTCAAAATTTTCACTGCTATCATCAATCCAGTATTTTAGTACGAATAAAGCTTGTAGCCAGAATCCATAAGCGTACTTATCGGAAATATATTTTCGTTCTTTGATCTCCCTGGAATCATAACCGAGCAACACGATCTTGTTGATGTAATCAATAAACGCTTTGCGGAAACTTTCAAGTGTATCGTGGCGGAGATCGGAGAATTTAAATTTGTCTTTTTGAAGCAATACAAAACTTCTATTTTCGCGAAGCTTCTGGATCCAGAGGAAATAAAAGGCGAGTAGCTTTTCTTTGGCGGAATAATTTTTGTAAGTATCGTCTGCTTCCAGCTGTTGAACGGTGTTATTGAAGATCTCCAGCCAAATTTCTTTTTCTACTGCTTCCAGGCAGTTGAAACATTTGTAAAAATCATCTTCGCCATAATTGATCGATTTGCAGAAAGCATATACGGAAGCAGGCTTCTGACCATTTTCTAGAAAATGTTTTTTATAAGCTTCCAGGACTTGTTGTTTTTCCATTGGTAGTATGTTAATAGTTCGGTTTATTTACAATACAAGGCAGTAGTCAAAAAATTGGGTATTTCCCTACATTATTAGCTAAAAACCTCTTTTTTTGGAACAATTACGAATCAACGAAAGTTTCGTTTCCGGAGAAACATTTAGTGGTTTTGTAAAAAAATAGGAGAGGACTTTCTCTTAGATCAGAATAGGTACTTCGGTTACGTCTACCGTATTGGTTTCATTAATGCGGGCAAGTTTTACTTCCTTCAGTTCATTGGCCAGCAAGGGATCATAAGGAGTGGTTACTTTTACATAGTTTTTGGTAAAGCCATGCATTTTTCCTTCTTCCACTTCTGCTTCCCATAATACCTGAGCTTTTTTACCCAATTGTGTTTCGTAAAAATATCTTCTTTTTTTATCGGAAAGGATGTGCAGCATTTTGGAGCGTTCTGCTCTTTCCTGCACAGATACTGAGCCTGGAAGGGCGCTTGCGATCGTATTGTCTCTTTCTGAATAAGTGAATACATGGAGGTAAGAAATATCCAGGCTGTTTAAAAAATTATAAGTATCCAGAAAATCTTCTTTGGTTTCACCCGGAAATCCTACGATTACATCCACACCGATGCAGCAATCCGGCATGATCGATTTTATTTTCGCTACGCGCTCCACATACAGCTCACGCTGGTAGCGGCGGCGCATTAATTTTAGAATTTTATTGGAACCCGACTGAAGCGGAATATGGAAATGAGGTACGAATTTTTTTGAATCAGCAACAAACTCAATGATCTCATCGCTTAGCAAATTAGGCTCAATAGAAGAAATGCGAAAACGTTCGATGCCTTCCACTTCGTCCAGCGCTTGCACAAGACCGTAAAAATTTTCCTTCCGTTCACCTTGTCTAAGACCGTAGTCGCCAATATTTACACCGGTAAGTACGATCTCGTTTACTTCGGTAGCTGCAATTTCTTTTGCGGTTTTTACAATATTGGAAATACTATCGCTCCGGCTGGAACCCCTTGCCAATGGTATAGTACAGAAGGTACAGGAATAATCACAACCATCCTGCACTTTCAAAAAAGTACGGGTACGATCGTTGATGGAATAGGAACAATAATAATCAGTGGCCTGAGAAATTTCCTGGTTATAGATCTGGACGGTTTCCTGTTTCTTGAAATCGCCCAATAGTTCGAGCAATTTGAATTTTTCGGATGCTCCCAATACAGCATTTACCCCAGGAATGCCAGCGATCTCTTCAGGTTTTAATTGAGCATAACAGCCAACAATTGTGATGAAAGCATCAGGAGAATATTTCCGAGCTTCTTTCACGATTTTGCGGCACTTTTTGTCTGCGTTTTCAGTTACTGAACAAGTGTTTATGACGTAAACATCGGCGTTCTCATGGAACTCCACTTTTTTATATCCTGACTCTTCAAACATTCTACCAATAGTAGAGGTTTCGGAGAAATTTAATTTGCAACCCAGGGTGTAAAAAGCTACTGTTTTCATGAACTGCAAAGTTACTTAATTAAATTTTATATTACAGCAATCTGTGCACGGCAGATTAGGAATCCTTGGATATGTACTATTCAAGAATTCAAAGAGGGGCTTATATTTGCATTTATTCATAAAAATGTATAATTTTGAAACTAGGGCTGCCCGTATCTCTCACGATACCTAAAAACGGAGATCTACGTATAATTAACATAACAGGTTCAGAATAACACTAAGTGATGAAAAGAATATATTCCATATTACTTTTTACACTGCTGCTGGCAGTTGGGTCACAATTTTTAGAGTCTTGCAAAGGAGGAAAAAAATCTTCCAGCGCAGGAGGTGACAGCACGGCTACAGACAGCACTGCTGTAGGCAAAGCGACTGATGCCGACAGTACAGCTCCCAAAGAAGTAGCACCAAAATTTGATCTCCAGGAAAATATATTAGTATCCATGCACGTACCAGGAGGAGAGACCGAACTAGGTTCTTTTGATCTGGAAAATTCTACTCTCGAGGATTTTAACATGATGGATATCGAGTCCAACAACATCAAACGAAAAGTATCCGTTGAATCTTTTTACATGGATGAAACAGAGATAGCCAACATCCACTGGTTGGAATATTTGTTTCATGTACAAAAAGATTCCACTGCAGAAATTTACGAATCTTCTTTGCCTGATACTACTGTATGGTACAAGGAGCTTGGCTTCAACGATTTTTACGTAGCAAATTATTTGCGTTATCCAGGGTTCCGTTTTTTCCCCGTAGTGGGTGTAAACTGGATGCAGGCCAATGATTACTGTCTTTGGAGAACAGCCATGGTCAATGACTACATGAGCAAAGAAGGAAATAAAGCTGCCGATAAAAAATCAAAAAACAAATCTTCCTCTCCGCAAGGAGGAGTAATATACCGCCTTCCAACAGAAGCGGAGTGGGAGTATGCAGCGCAAGCTTTTGTAGATAATCAATTCAAAGATGCCAACGAAACGCACAAGAGAATTTATCCCTGGGATGGCAATACAGTGAGAAATACGAACAAAAAGCAACTCGGAAATTTCCTTGCCAACTTTAAACGTGGCCGTGGTGACTATGGCGGGATCATTGGTAGCCGGCGTACAGATGGCGCTATCATGACCAATTATATTTGGGAATATCCTCCAAACGATTTTGGATTATACAACATTGCCGGAAATGTGAACGAATGGGTGTATGATGAATACACGCCGCTATCTTTTGAAGGAGAAGAGGAGGAAGACGAACAGGAAGGCGGATTCCTCGCGGGTTCGAATAATTACAACAAAGCCGGTTTTAATATGTATGGAAGCGGCAGATTGAGAATTTATAAAGGCGGATCCTGGAATGATGTAGCATACTGGCTGTCTCCGGGCACAAGAAGATTTTTAGCCCAAGATTCTTCCACAGCTACTATTGGCCTGCGTTGTGCTATGACCTATGGCGCTTCAGAAAAGCAAGATTCCACCAATGCTATTTCGGAAGAAGACGTTTCCCAAAACCAAAACAAATAAGCTTCTCTTTTAAGGAACAAATTTTGCTCTACTTAGTTAGAGTAGCATTCTTTATGTCTTTTGTTAAAAGCAGAAAAACGAGATCGTGTAAAGAGTAAGTAGAAACATGCAAATAATAGTAAGCATTTTCAGAACCTAAATGAAGCGAATTTTCGTTTATCTAAGTAGAGCCATAGGAGGGAAGTTTATATGAAAACGTTATATCCAAAAATGATCATTGTGGCAATCACGTTGATCGTTGCTTTAATGATGAATTTTAATTATCAACCGGAACCGGTGATTAAAAAAACGCCTGTAAAAAAAGTAGTAGTAGTTAAAAAAGTATACATAAAAGTACCTGCTCCCGCAGATTCTACACACGTTTCAGACAGTACGGCAATTACATTGCCTAAGCAACCGCTTAGAACACCTGCACCCGATTTTAAAAAATATAGAAGATCTAAAAATTTTCATAAAAATGTATTTATCTCATAATAATTGAGTTGTCCTAATGTCTTATTTTTAACGTCAAAAGAGAATTAATTTTCCCTTAATTAGATTTTTTCATAATTTTTAGTAATTTAGATGAATGTTTTGCCTGTAATTTATTACGTGAAACATACCTAAACATTCTAATATTTTTTTAACCGTTAAAAAAACATTTTACAAATTAGACAAATGGAAACAACTGAACTGAAAGAACAGACCGAGAAGATCGTTAAAAACGTGTCCCAAAAATGGGAAGGTACTTCTTTGCGCGATGACTGGGACAAGGAGAAGGAGATGGATTTCACTTATACCAATATTGATAAATTTATTCGCTTAAGTCTTGGCGAAACGGCTCACTTCAGCAATGCCATGTACAATGGCGATTATACACTGACACTTGATCAGGCGCAGCGTAAGAAATATGATTTCGTTTGCGAAAGTCTGGGTATCAAAGAAGGCAGTAAGGTACTTGACCTTGGCTGTGGCTGGGGTGGTTGGTTGAAGCATCTGAAAGATGTAGTGAAAGCTAAAGGAATAGGTGTAAACCTTTCTAAAGGACAAGTAGCAGCTTGCCGTAAGAATGGTTTGGAAGCATATATCAAAGACTGCCGTTACGTAAAACCGGAAGATTTCGGAACCTTTGATGCCGTAACTGCTTTCGGTAGCTTTGAGCACGTAGCAAGCGTAAAAGATTACCTGGAAGGTAAACAAGATGCTGCCTATGAAGATTATTTCAAACATGTAGCAGCATTACTTCCTACCGGCGGTCGTTTCTACATGCAAGCAATGGTATTCAGTAAAAATATGATCCCATTTGAAAAAGTAGATATCAATGCTCCAAAAGGATCTGATGAGTTTATTGTAGCACTTCTGACTAAGCACAATCCGGATTCATGGTTGTCTTATGGTCACGAACATATCATCCGTTGCGCAAGCAAATACTTCAAACCGGTATTCTATAGCAGCGGTCGTTTGGATTACGTTAAGACCAATAGAGAGTGGACTAAACTTTACTATAAATTCGGGTTCAAGAAATACATGTGGTATCTATCTTTGATCCCAAAATATTTCACTGATAGAGAATTCAGACACCAATTGGATATTATGAAATACAGACCAAACCGTGTTTGTTTCGAAAGAGAGATCATGGACCACGCAAGATTGGTATTCGAAAAGATCTAATCTAGTATTGAATCCTTAGAATAAAGATCGAATTCATAAAAAGAAGCCTTCCCATTGTGGAAGGCTTCTTTCGTTTATAGGCACTCGGAGGGCTCCAATACTCACTACTAATTTGTTGATAAATGAATTAAAAAAGCGGCAAGATGGTTTTACATTCTATTAATAATTTCCCAATTTTGGGCGCGAATTAATTTGATATTATAAAATGCAGAGTAAATTCATAGGAACAGGAGTGGCGTTGGTAACGCCTTTTCACGAGGATGGCATGATCGATTACGATGCGTATAAGAAGCTTATCAATCATGCAATCGATGGCGGAGTGGATTACCTGCTTGTAAATGGTACTACAGGAGAATCTGCTACTACCAGCGAAATGGAGAAAGCCGATATGCTGGCTTTTGTTAAAAAAGAAAATAATGGTCGTGTGGGAATAGTTTACGGTATTGGAGGAAACAATACCGCAGAGATCGTTCGCACAATTCAAAATGCTGATTTCAAAGGTGTAGATGCCATTCTTTCGGTAAGTCCTTATTACAATAAACCTACCCAGGAAGGAATTTTCCTTCATTATACCGCTATTGCTGATGCGTCGCCGGTGCCAGTTATTCTTTACAATGTACCGGGCCGTACGATGTCTAATATTTCAGCAAAAACGACCATTCGTCTTTCTCATCATAAAAACATAGCAGGCATCAAGGAAGCTTCTGGAAACCTGGAGCAAGCAATGGAGATCGCCAAATATGCAAGCAAAGATTTTATCCTGATCTCAGGTGATGATCTGGTGACAGTACCTATGATTTCTATCGGTGCGAAAGGAGTGATGTCGGTATTGGCCAATGCTTATCCTGCTCAATTCTCCAAAATGCTTAAACTGGCCTTGCACAATGATTTTGCAGGGGCGACAGAAATATTGAAGATGTTTATTGATATCAATCCGTCTCTATACGAAGAAGGAAACCCGGTAGGAATTAAACTAACATTAGAATTGCTTGGAATTTGCAGATCCAACGTACGTCTTCCTTTAGCGAAAGCATCGCAGGAATTGAAAGAAAAAATGAAAAAGGCCATGGCCGAGATAAAATAAAGACATAAAAAAAGATTCTTCGTTAAGAGAATCTTTTTTTGTGGGATATATGAAGTTTTTAGTAACTAATTAGTCATTACCAGAACCGTCATTTTTCAATTCCTGAACCTCAACTCTTATTTCCTGAGCTAGATTTTTGATATCCTGCATTCCTTTTCTTACCCTCGTACCGGCAGCACTATTGTTCTTGTCATAGAATTTAACGAAGTCTCCCTCAAGGGAAAGTATTAAGTTCTTAAGTTCTTCGTAGCGTTTCATTAGTTTATTTAGGTTTAGGTTTAAATATTAAGGTTATATTAAAATCGTAATTGAGAATTCTAAATTAGTAAATAATTAGTTATATCCAAATCAGGCTAAAAAAATTTACAGCCAATTTTTGCAATTGGCTGTAAATCAATCAAAATTTATGCAGGAACGTTGGTTAGTTTACCAGCGTATAAACCTTTGCTAAGTTTGTCTGCGATTTTTTCAAACGCATCAATTGTTTGTTTTACATCCTCCAGTGAGTGATCTGCTGTAGGGATAATGCGAAGCATTACTACATCCTTTGGTACTACAGGATAAATTACGATGGAGCAGAAAATTCCGAAGTTTTCTCTCAAATCCATGGTAAGCTGAGCAGCCTCGTATTCTCCACCTTTCAAAAATACAGGAGTTACAGGAGATTGCGTTCTACCGATGTTAAAACCTTTTGCTTTCAGACCACTTTGAAGCGCATTTACCACATCCCAAAGTTTCTTTCTCAGTTCTGGTTTGGTGCGCAATAATTCCAATCTCTTCATGTTGCCAATAACATAAGGCATTGGAAGTGTTTTAGCGTAGATCTGAGAACGTGTATTGTATTTCAAGTAGGTAATGATCGATTCTTTGGAAGCTACGAAACCACCGATGCTAGCCATTGATTTAGCAAAAGTAGAGAAGTAAATATCGATCTGATCCATTACTCCTTGTTCTTCCCCAGCACCAGCTCCGGTTTTTCCCATGGTACCAAAACCATGTGCATCGTCGATCAATAATCTGAAGTTAAATTCTTTTTTAAGTTCTACGATTCCTTTCAGATCACCCATATCTCCGGCCATACCGAAAACACCTTCTGTGATCACAAGGATCGAACCTTGTTTATTTTCTTCTACCAGGCGGGTAGCTCTTTCCAGTTGTTTACGCAGGTTAGAAATATCGTTGTGTGGGAACACGAATCTTTTTCCCTGGTGAAGTCTTACACCGTCTACGATACAAGCATGAGATTCTGAATCATAAACGATCACATCATGTCTGTCTACGATTGCATCGATCACAGACATGATTCCTTGGTAACCATAATTTAGCACGTAAGCATCTTCTTTGCCTACAAATTCTGCCAATTCTTTTTCAAATTGTTCGATCAAATTAGAGTTTCCTGACATCATTCTGGAACCCATTGGATATGCCAAACCGTATTGGCTGGCGCCTTCTGCATCTGCTTTTCTAACTTCCGGGTGATTGGCAAGACCAATGTAATTATTCAAACTCCAGTTCAGCAACTCCTTTCCTCTGAATTTCATTCTTGGCCCGATCTCTCCTTCCAGTTTCGGAAATGCAAAATATCCGTGTGCCACATTAGAATGTTTTCCCAGCGGACCCATGTCAGTCTTTAATTTTTCAAATAAATCCAAGGTAGTATTTGTTTAATGGTTAGTCAATAAAGCTCAATTTGGTTACTCTTTAACCGTCTTTAATTAACAAATGTACAAATTTCACCGATAACAACACAAACTTAATAATAAAAAAACCTTCCGTTTTTTGTAATCCTTTGATTTTTCGTACTATTATTAGGATGATTTTGAGTGAACTAAAGTTGGTTGATAATTTAAAGTTTAAACCTTAAACGAAAGTAAAAAATAAGTTTTTTTAATGAAAATTAATAAAGTATTAATCGCCAACCGGGGTGAAATAGCGCTCAGGATCATGAGATCGCTGAGAGAGATGGGAATTAAGACCGTGGCCGTCTACAGCGAGGCCGATCGCCAGGCTTTACATGTACGCTATGCCGACGAAGCTGTTTTTATAGGAGAAGCGCCTTCTGCGAAATCGTACTTGGATATGCAGAAGATCATTCAGGCCGCAAAAAATACACAAGCAGAAGCGATCCATCCTGGATACGGGTTCCTTTCGGAGAATGCAGCTTTTGCACAAAAAGTAACCGAGGCCGGATTGATCTTTATTGGTCCTTCGGCAGACTCTATCCGTGTGATGGGAAGTAAATTGGGGGCAAAAGAATCAGCTTCTAAATTTAATGTGCCAATGGTGCCCGGGAGCGGCAAAGCAGTGTCGGATATACAGGAGGCTAAAGAGATCGCGATTAATATAGGATTTCCGGTTTTGATCAAAGCCAGCGCCGGTGGCGGCGGGAAGGGAATGAGGATTGTAGAAAAAGCAGAGGAGTTCGAAGAACAGGTAAAACGTGCTTCCAGTGAAGCCCAGTCTGCCTTTGGCGATGGCGCTGTTTTTATTGAAAAATATATCAGTTCTCCGAAACATATAGAGATCCAAATACTGGGCGATCAGCATGGAAATGTAATCCACTTTTTTGAACGTGAATGTTCAGTGCAACGTCGCTATCAAAAAGTAGTAGAAGAAGCGCCATCGCCGGTAGTTTCTCCGGAGACTCGCAAAGCCATGGGAGACGCAGCGGTGAAAGTAGCGAAGTCTTGTGGCTATTATGGAGCTGGTACGGTAGAGTTTATCATAGACGAGAACAGGAATTTTTATTTTCTTGAAATGAATACCCGCCTCCAGGTGGAGCACCCCGTTACCGAATATATCACAGGTGTAGATCTGGTAAAAGAGCAAATCAAAATTGCGCAAGGCGAAAAACTTTCTTTCACCCAGGAAGACCTAAGCATTCGTGGACACGCTATAGAGCTGCGTGTATACGCGGAAGATCCAACCAATAATTTTCTCCCCGATATCGGCAAGATCACAAACTACAAAAGGCCACAAGGACCGGGGATACGTGTGGACGATGGATTTGAAAAAGGTATGGAAATTCCTGTCTACTACGATCCGATGATCGCGAAGCTTACAGTTTACGGCGCTACGCGCGAAGAGGCCATTCAGCGAATGATCCGGGCCATTGATGAATATGAAATCACCGGAGTGCAAACTACGCTTGCGTTTGGGAAGTTTGTAATGCAGCACGAAGCATTCGTGAATGGAAGTTTTGATACGCATTTTGTAGCCAACTATTTCAAACCTGAATATCTGGATCAAAAACTTTCAGAAAAAGAGCAACAGCTAATAGCCCTTGTGTCCGGAGAATTGGTGTCGGAAGGCAATCGTACGAAAAATATTTTTAGCAATACATATTCGAAGAACTGGAAGCAGAGAAGCGGATAAAAATTTTGTATGGATTATTTATATTGTTGAAGCTTTTTTCTCTAAAAGCATAATTCAACTTTTTACTTTAAATTTAAATCATAAACTTTAAACTTTTATTCCGTATTTTTGCCCGGTTTAATTTTAGAACTTTTATGTCGGAAAAAAGAAACGCTGCTTTAGGTTTCATCTTTGTTACGCTGCTTATTGATGTTATTGGATTTGGAATTATCATTCCTGTTGTTCCTGCGCTTATTCAAAAATATACAGGAGGTGACTTAAGCGAAGCCTCTACTTACAATGGCTGGCTCACCTTTGCGTATGCGATCATGCAATTTTGTTTTTCTCCCTTGCTCGGTGGTTTGAGTGACCGCTATGGTCGCCGTCCGATCTTGCTTTTTGCACTACTGGGTTTAGGCATCGATTATATTTTTATGGCTTTTGCACCTTCCCTGGCCTGGCTTTTTGTAGGAAGGATTATTGCAGGAATCTCCGGCGCTAGTTTCACTACGGCTACTGCTTATATTGCCGATATCAGTGCACCTGAGAAGCGTGCGCAAAATTTTGGGATCCTGGGTGTGGCTTTTGGAGTAGGGTTTATCATAGGCCCTGCAGTAGGAGGCTTTTGCAGCAAATGGGGAACAGAAGTTCCTTTCCTGGTAGCAGCTTCGTTTACACTTTTAAATTTACTCTACGGATATTTTGTACTTCCTGAATCTCTGTCTATGGAAAACAGGAGACCAATGGATTGGAAACGTGCCAATCCGCTAGGAGCATTGAAACATTTGAAAAAATATCCTTTGCTTATGGGATTGGTCGCTTCGTTTTTTCTTCTTTATCTCGCCGGTAAAGCGGTAGAATCTACGTGGACATTTTATACCATGCTGAAATTCCAGTGGTCGGAAGCCTGGGTAGGTTACTCGCTTGCAGTGGTAGGAATTATCGTTGCCATTGTACAAGGTGGATTGATCAAAGTGATCATGAATAAGATCGGTACTAATAATTCAATCTATCTTGGTTTATGTTTTGAAGCACTAGGATTGATCTTATTTGCATTTGCTGCACAAGGATGGATGATGATGATTTTTCTTCTCCCGTACGCGCTGGGAGGAATTTCAGGCCCTGCCATGCAGGGGATGATTTCCAATCAAGTGCCTGCCAACGAACAAGGGGAGCTGCAGGGAGCACTCACGAGTTTGATCAGTATTACCTCCATTATAGGCCCGTTGATCATGAATAATCTGTTTGCCTACTTTACCGGAGCACACGCGCCTTTTTATTTTCCTGGAATCCCATTCATCGCAGGAGTGATCCTGATAGGAGGAAGTCTTTTCTTTGCGGCTAAGACATTGAAGAATAAAAAATCTTGATCGGAGGATTTGGTAATTTGATGATGATTAAAAATGAAGATTGTTATTCAGGAGGAATCTTTTTGCAAAACTAGCACGGCATTTAACTTGTATTAAGGTTTCCTTTTTTACGCTCACCGATTTTGTTCTGAATTTCTAATCCCAATCCGCCAGCCGGCGAATCCTGAACGATAGCTTATCATCAAATGGCCGAATAATCTTGGTCATAACAATCCTGTCAATGTAATCTTCTAATCCTGTAAATTAAGGTTCAGATAAACTGAGTAATAATACTCAAATACGCACAAGCAATATAGCGTAGATCAAATACAATCTTTCACGTATGTAATTCCGCTTAGATTTGACGCAACTTGCTCTTCATAAAGGATTTCAAGTATGAAGAAAATGTGGTTCAAAGGGATTGTTTTAGCAGTAATATGGACGCTGGCGGCAACAAGTTGCGTATTGGCGCAGGATGGAAAGAAAAAGAAAACCAACAACACTACTACACCCAATGCAAACTATAAGCACACGATTCCAAGTTCTCAAGGACATACTTTTAAAGAGAATTTTACCGCCGCTCCGCCGGATACAGTGAACCGGAATTATAAGCAGCAAAATCATAAAAAAAGTAACATTCGTTTCAGAGACCATTTCGTAGAACCAGGTAAACAGGATCATCGCAGTTATAAGGATCCAGAAGGGCTCTAGCAGTTTTCTACGTAAAATTGCGTAGATGTTTCTCTGCTTTTTTCAGTATAAAAAATCCAGTTTTTATCGTATGTCTTCCCCTTATTATTCAGGATACCTTTACATCAGAATAATAAATAAACAAAAGGAAAAAACATATGAAAAAATCAATCATCAGCCTGGTGGCCGCAGCTGGCATCCTGGCAATCACCGCAGGAAACGTAATGGCAGACGGAGGAAAATCAAACATGTCGCCTAACGCGAACTACAAACACAATATTCCGACTTCCGAGGGACATAAATTTAAGGACAACTTCGGTAAGCCTGAAAAAGAAAGTTTCAACAGAAACTATAAACAACAAAATATGGAGCAGGGTACTGTGAAATTCAAAGACCATTTCTCCAATATTGAAAAAACAAATCATAGCAGTTACAAACACCCACAAGGTTTGTAATACTCATTAATATATAGACCGGCTGATGGCCTGCAAATCGTCAGCCGGTTTATTATTATTCTACGGCCTGCCTTGCGGTGGGCCGTTTGTATTTTTAAATAAAGCAAGGCTTAAGTTGAAAATGCCCCAAATAGCATTAAAACGCACTTTTTAGCTTTTTTAGGTTATAAATTATAGTAAATTAATAATTTAGTTATTTATGCCTATGTTTTACTAAATGGCTTAATTGATTTTTTGCTCGTTTTAAATCATTTTTTGATTTTTTGCCATTTTTGACATCAAAATTGAACGTGTTTTTTACAAAATCAGTATTTTTTTGATAATTGGTGTTAAAAAATAAAGTATTTTGATAAAAATTACTAAAAATATTTTGAGTACTAATACTTAAAATATACATTTATAACAAGAAGAAAATACAACACTAAAATCCTCAGAGGTTCTTCTATAAATCACAAAAAAATTCCCCGCCAAACGATCGAGGCTTGACGGGGAGAAATCAAAAGTTTACTGTTACATAAACCAACGTAAAGAAAATGAAAAAATGGTACTTAATCAAACCATTGGGAGTCTTCTTATTGCTCCTGATTACCTATCCCTTCGCCCATGCTCAGCTTAGCATGACCGCCCAATACAGAACTCGTTCCGAATTCAGGGCCGGTCAGGGTACACTTCCACTCCGCGGAGATGCTCCCGCTTTCTTCACAAGTCAACGTATGCGCCTCGGAATAGGCTATACTATGGACCGGTTGAAATTTTATACCGCGCTTCAGGACGTGCGTGATTGGGGACAAGACGGATCCACGATCTCCAATGCCGACGGAAAAAATTTCTTCATACATGAAGCCTGGGGAGAGATCATCTTCAGCGATTCCAATTGGCAAAAAATAGCCGACAACTTTTCCCTCAAAGTAGGTCGCCAGGAAATAGTATACGATGATCAGCGATTGCTCGGAAACCTAGACTGGCTGCAGCAGGGAAGAAGACACGATGCAGCAATTTTGAAATGGAATAAACGCTACTGGTTTGTAGACATCGGTGCGGCATATAACCAAAACAGAGAAGCCAAATCATCGGCCTTCTACGACGGTACTACTACAAACCCCAATTTTACAGGAGCAGTCACAGGTTCCAACGGGTTAACGCCAAACTATAAAGCATTTTATTTCCTCTACATCCGGAGAAACCTTGGATGGGGAAATGCTTCGCTTTTGTCGTTCAACGATGACTTCGCCAAAGGACCAAACGGCACCAACCTTGCGTTCTCAAATGCTGTCTACTCGCGCCATACATTCGGTGGAAACCTGACGGGAAAAGCGCTCCGTAAAATTGATTTCAATGCTTACGGATATTACCAAACAGGAAAAGATAACAAAGGCAACTCACTCAGCGCTTACACCTATGGAGCGGGTTTTATGGCTTTAGTATCGAGAAAATTCAGCGTAGGTCCGGGATTTGATTTGATGTCGGGAAATAACACTGTGAAATCTCAATACAATGTAGACGGAAAATCAAACAACCAGGCATTTGATCCACTCTATGGAACACCGCACAAATTCTGGGGTTTCATGGATTACTTCTACACTGCCGATGGTTATGGCAATTACGCTCCGGCTGCTACCGGCCTTGGCAACAGCTCGAGCTCAATTCTCTCTCCTGGATTGGTCAATGCATTTTTGAAGTTTAGATACAAACTGGTTGAAAAAGTAAACCTGAGTTTGGATGTACACGAATTCTGGGCGCAAAACAAAGTAGCTAACCGTGCTACCGCTGCTAATAAAACGGATGAGCTGAATAAAAATCTTGGAACCGAATTAGACTTCTTGGTCAACTGGAATCTTACTCCTGCGATCGGGTTTGAAGCAGGTTATTCCGCAATGTTTGGCACCAACACTCTTGATGCACTTAAGCACAGTGGCGCTACAGGCTCTGCTGCAAGAGCAAACCGCAATGACCTGGAACAACGAAACGTAGGCCACTGGGCTTACCTCATGATCAATGTACGCCCGGACCTGATGGCCGATCTGAACGTATTCAAACGTGACAGCAGTCGTAAGATTGATGAGCTAAGCAAGAAGCTTGACGAACTTAGCAACAAGATGGAAGGTGTTAAATAATTTTAGTCACGATTATTTTAAAAGAAAGATCACATGAAACTTAAAAATATATTCAAAAAACTATCCGCAGGTATGTTGATCGCTGGAGCCGTGATGCTTCTGCCTTCCGCTACCAGCGAAAAAAAAGATATCATTCGCTTAGGATTTATTCCGCTTACCGATTGCTCTCCAATCGTGATGGCGAAAGAGTATGGACTATTCAAAAAATATGGTGTGGAAGTAGAAGTGTCCAAAGAAGCTTCCTGGGCAAACGTGCGCGATAAGATCCTGACAGGGGAGCTTGACGGTGCGCATTGCTTGTTTGGAATGCCTTTCTCTGTATATACTGGAGTAGGAGGAAAAGTGGGCTCTGAAATGAAGATTGCAATGATCCTTAATACCAACGGGCAAGCAATCACACTTTCGAAAGAGTTTTGCGGAAAAGTAGGATACAAACAAACAGCCAAAGTAGCAGCAGCACTGGATGTGAAGATCAAAAGCGGAAAAACGGTAACCGTAGCGGCTACTTTTCCTGGCGGTACACATGATATATGGATGAGAAACTGGTTGGCACTTTGTAACGTGCCTCAGAATTCTGTGAAGCAGATCACCATTCCTCCGCCACAAATGGTAGCGAATATGAAAGTAGCCAATATGGATGCTTATTGTGTAGGTGAGCCATGGAACGGTGTAGCAGTAGCACAGGATGTTGGATTCACACAAATTGCTACACAGGACATTTGGAAAGATCACCCGGAAAAAGCATTGGTAGTAAACAAAACATTTGCGGAAACAAGAAGAGACGATCTGAAAAAAATAATGAAGGCCGTACTCGAAGCGTGCAAACTACTTGACAAACCGGCTAACCGTGCGCAATCGGCGCAGATCATCGGGCAGACAAAATATGTAAATGCTCCGGCAGCCGTGATTGACAATCGCCTGAAAGGTATCTACGATCTTGGTTGTGGTATCGGTACAGAAGTGTATAAAGACTATATGAACTTCTATAAGAATGGAACAGTCAACTACCCACGGAAGGCCTATGGAATATGGTTTATGGCACAATATGTTCGTTTCGATCTAGTAAAAGATGCACCTGATTACAAAGCTGTAGCTGATAAATTGATCATGCAGGATTTGTATGAAGAAGTAGCCAAAGAAATGAATATTCCTATCCCGAACGATGACATGAAACCATTCTCTTTGACACTCGATAAAACAATGTTTGACCCAGGTAATCCTGCCGAATATCTGAAGAATGTGAAAAAGTAAATATTACCATCCTTACGAGGAACACTTTCCTCGTAAGGATGGATTATTAAAAAATCAACTACTAACAAAATGAAAACAACAGAATTAATATCCTTCCCCGGAAGGGATAATCCTCTAATCAGAAAGCTGATCCTTTCGGGATTGCTCACAGAGAGAAAGGTTGCCTCCAGCACAAGCCCTGCGGTAGTCGCTGTTTCTAAATATACACTGCGCACAATTTTTCAAACCTTGAAATCGGTCTTTTATTCACTAATTGGTTTTGGGTTATTGTTACTGTTTTGGGAGATCGTGAGTCGTGTTACCAAAGGTGAGCTTCCTACACCTGCTGCTACATTGACGGTGCTTTGGAGCCTGCTTACGAATCCCTTTTATGACAACGGTCCAAACGACAAAGGTATTGCCATTCAGCTCTGGGCCTCCATGGTTCGTGTGTTCTATGGTTTCGGCTTAGGCTCTTTGCTCGCGATCCCGGTGGGAATTCTTATCGGTACAAGCGAAACGTTGAAAAAAATATTATATCCGATCATACAGATCTTGAAGCCAGTATCACCACTTGCTTGGTTTCCGATCGGATTGGTGGCTTTTAAGTCGGCGCCAACCGCTACCATCTTTATTATCTTCATTACATCACTTTGGCCTACACTGATCAACACTGCCTTTGGGGTAGCTTCGATTCCGGCCGATCATAAAAACGTAGCAAAGGCTTTCGGTTTTTCAAAAACAAAATACCTATTCAAAATATTACTTCCATACGCTTTACCTCATATTATCACAGGTCTGAGACTCAGTATTGGCGTGGCCTGGCTGGTGATCGTAGCAGGAGAGATGCTCTCGGGAGGAACCGGTATTGGTTTCTTCGTTTGGGATAGCTGGAACGGATTGAGTTTAGAAAAAGTAATCTCCGCCATTCTGATCATCGGAACCGTCGGATTGTTGTTTGATAAAATTTTCACTTATATAGAAAAATTGGTGACCTATGGAAAATAATGTAGTAGTACTGGAACAAGAAGCAGCGGAGAACACATCTACCGCGCTGAGCATGCAGATCCGCAATCTTAAGATTGCTTTCGATACGCCCAAAGGAGAATATGTAGCGGTGAAAAATATCAACCTTCAGGTAAAACAAGGAGAGATCATTTCTATTATCGGTCACTCTGGATGTGGCAAGTCAACGATCCTCAACGCAATTGGAGGTTTTATAAAGCCTGCCAAAGGAGAGGTGGTACTTAATGGAAAAACAGTAAAAGGTCCAGGACCCGACAGAGGTTTTGTATTTCAAAATTATTCTTTGCTTCCCTGGATGAGCGTTTATAAAAATATTTACGAAGCAGTAGATTCTGTGTTGAAAGAAAAAACGGAAGCAGAAAAAAAGGCAACCGTAGAGCTGTACATCAACGCCGTAGGTCTTACCCCGCATAAAGATAAATATCCATCACAAATTTCAGGCGGGATGAAACAGCGTGTGGCCATTGCGCGTGCCTTTGCTATCAATCCAAAATTTTTATTGCTCGACGAACCGTTTGGTGCGCTGGATGCATTGACCAAAGGCACTATGCATGTAGAGTTGCTCAAACTTTGGAATATGGACAATAGAAGTAAAACCATTGTAATGGTCACGCACGATATCGAAGAAGCAATCTTTCTTTCCGACAGGATCGTAGTGATGAACGACGGCCCAGCTGCTACCATCCGTGAGATCGTGCCGGTGAATCTTCCACGCCCAAGAAATAAGAAAGAGATCGTACACCAGGAAGAATACATGCGCACTAGAGATAGACTGATTGGATTGCTCATGGATAAAGTGTCGATTGAAGATTTTAAATAAATTTATAGTAAAAAGGTAACAGTATACCCTCGTTTTCTTTTCATACAATCTTGTTCATAGTTTGGTTGTTATGCCCATAGGACTGCGGATGTCAAAGGATGTCCGCGGTTTTTGTTTTAATCATGCTTCTTGTATTATCGACTAGAACAATTGCTAAGACGCAGGATTTTTATTTCGTTTCATAAATCAATTAGGTTTTTTTTTACAAAAGTGAAAAATATTTTTTTTGTTATTGTTTCTCTACACATTGATAGTATTCTTTTTATCGATTTTATATTTTTGTTCATCTTAAACCAAATTCAACATGAAACAACAATTACGCCTAACCCTACTTTTCTTGGGAATTAGTACTTCCCTGTTTGCACAAACACAAGTTCCCAATGCAGATTTTGAAAGCTGGACTTTAGATAAACCTGCTTATAATTTTTACGCACCTGACCATTGGGATGACGGTGCTGCTTGTGTATCAGCAGGTGGCCCTGAAGCTTGTGAATTTACTATCATGCGTACTACAGATGCTCATGGAGGTTCATATGCAGTAGCACAGTTTACTATCGATAACGGTACTGATGCAGACTATCAAAGTTTCACGGATCTGGCAGGAGATGCAACTTTCAACGGCCCTGCATTTACAGGCCGTCCTGTAAGCATGACATTTTACTACAAGTATAGAACCAACGATAATCAACCGATGACAGTGAGTGCTTATTTATACACAGGTATTAATGTTGTATCAGGAACAATTGTAGGTACTGCTACTTACAGTATTACTCCTCAAGCTTCTTATACCCAAGCGGAAGCTACTTTTACCTATATTTCTTCTGACACTCCTGAAAGGATCTTTATAAACAGTGATTATGACCAGGATCCTGTGGACGGATTGGACACACTTAAGCTGGACGATTTTGCATTTACCTATTCTACCACATCCGTGCAGGAGATCGATGCAACTAAAAATGGATTGGCTATTTCTGTTTCCAATAAAACACTTACATCTTCCAAACTGATTGGCCACGTAGTACTTACCGACCTTACCGGAAAAGTAGCTATCTCCTTTGACAGTGAACTTACAGAAGCTTCGCTGAATAATTTAAAAACTGGTTTGTATATTCTGACTGGAACTTTAAATGAACAACCTTTTACGAGACGAATTTTAGTAGACTAAAACAAAACCTTACCTTATAAAACACAAAAGGCCTGGAAAGTATTCAGGCCTTTGTTTTTTATAAGGGTATTCGGTAAAATCCTCTATGTCTGCTAGTGACAATTACAATTCCCGCCCCACTGCGAACTACCATCTGTATAAAATTCATTTTTCCAGATCGGTACCTCGTGTTTTACGCGGTTGATGATGTATTGATTTGCTTCATATGCTTCGCTTCGGTGTGCGTGTGCAGTGATCACCACTACGGCGCTTTCGCAGATCTCCAGCCGCCCTATGCGATGCACGCAGAGCGCAACGTGTAGATCCCATTTTTCTTTCGCGGCAGCGGTGATCTCGCGGATCATTTTTTCTGCCATAGATGTATAGGCTTCATACTCGAGATAAGCCACTTCTTTCCCAGCATTATGATTCCGGATCTCTCCGCTGAATAATACTATGCCACCTGCCCGCGGATGGTGGGCCAACGCAAAGAGTTCGATAACAGGAATAGGCTCCTGCACGATCACCGGCAAATCAACCGCCGCTGGAAGGGGGGAGGACCACAACTTTATCATCTTCTTTTAATTTATATTCACCTTGCACAAATGTATCGTTCACTGCAAACCTGCATGCTTGCAAAACTTTTGCAGCAGAAGGATTCAGCGCTTCCAATTCTTTTTTCAATTCTTCGATCGTAGACACAGATCCTTTGATCTCAAATTCCTGGTTGAAATAATTTTTTAAAACCGCAAATACCTGTACTTGTACCATTCTCATCCTCCTATTGCTCGCATGGAAAGAGCGCTTCCTGTAAATTTTAAAGGTTGTTTCTGACTTAACGCTTGTCTCAGTTTTTCTTCCAGTAAATTTTCATTCTCCAACACTTCCTTTACTGAAATCGCCGTATCGTCGCTGAGGCAGCCGAAAATATTTCCGAAGCTATCGAGTCGCAGTCGATTGCAATCCGCGCAGAAAGGACTGGATTCATTAGCAATGATGCCAAAAGTAAATCCATTTGAAGTCTTCCAATAATTGGCTGTAGCGCTTGGCTGACGCAGTAAAGGGGTATAGTCGGTGTACTCGCTGATCGTTTGAAGAATTTCTGTTTCCGAAAAGAAATAACGTTGAAATTCTTTATGTTGGTATAAAGGTCCCATACGCATAAGTTCCAGGAAACGAAGCGGAATAACACGCTCCTGTGCAAACTTTAGTAATGGGATAATTTGATCTTCATTAATAGATCTAAGAATAACAGCGTTGAGCTTGATCTTTATTCCATGACGCAAAGCTTCATCAATGGCCTCCAGTATGGGAGAAATATTTTTCCTTAAGGCTATTTGCTGAAAACTTTTTTCATCTACTGCATCCAGAGAAATATTGATGCTTTTCAGTCCTACTTCGGAGAGCCCTGGGATCAATGGTTTCAGGAGGCTTCCATTGCTGGTCATTTTTATTTGCGAAATCCCGCTTGCCTTGATCATGTGTACAAGAGGAAGCAGATCTTTGTAAAGCGTAGGTTCGCCACCGGTGAGGCGCACGGTATCGAGCGTTGTAAGGCTGTGTATTTTTTTGATCAGTGTAGCGAGCTCTTGCGCATCCAACGTTTTTTTTGTAGGAAAGGAGTTCGATTTTTGATCAGGATGCACACAATAGATACAGCCAAGGTTACAAGCATTGGTAAGGCTTACGCGAAGAGTGCGAAAGCTTCGGCCATATGGATCTACGATCGGCTGATGTATCATACCATTAAGATACGACAAAAAACGCATCTTTTTTTATAAAATCGGATTTAGGATTTTCGCAAAGCGGACATTTATAGGCAGCAGGTAGTTCTTCAAATTTTGTTCCTGCAGGGATATCGTTTTCGGGTTCGCCGTATTTTTCATGATATAACGTAAGGCAATGACGGCACTCGTATAAATTATCAGTTGGCACTTCTTTCTTTTCCGTCACAGGTTTTACTACAGGGTCTTTTTTACTGAGTTGTTTGTAAAAACGCAAACTCAGGTTTTGAAGATTTAGTGCAAGCGAATTCCATGGCACATCGTAGGAGTAGACCAGATGACTGGTAGAATTTAAGCTGAAGGCCGGAGCATAATGAATATCGTAGGTAGTAAAACGTTTAACAAACCCCCAGAAATTAAAAAGGCTCGGACGTTTCTTGATCACGATCGAACTGCTGATGTCCATGGGCTTTCCGGTATCGATGGCGAAGGTCAGTCCATAAGTACGAATGTCGCGGTCGTCAAAATCTTTTACCAATTCGTTTTTGATACGGATGGCTTCCTGGTTCATATCGGAGAGCTGCCAGTTCAGCTCCAGCGAAGAATGCCGGCTATTGATGCCATGTTCGCTTAATAATTTTTCCCATTGAATTCTTTCTTCTTCTTCAATTCCCTTGATCATGATAGATTTCCAGGGAGTAAGATGGATCTCTCCAATGCGGGTGCTGGTGCATAGTTCCAAAATTGATTCAAGCAAAGGAAGTGTAAAATCATTATTCCTTCGATAGATGCCGAGCCAGAATTTTTCTCCAAACTTATTCATCCCTTCGTAATAAGGGAAGCGCAGCCGAGGCGTTTGAAGGGGCTTGTCGACTTCCATAGTGATCATTTTATGACGCTCTGCTATTTTTTTAGCAAGCGTATTCAGATCGAAAATATACTCGCCGGATACGAATTCTTCTTCAAGTAATTTGGAAAGCCAAGGGATCTCCGTACAGTAGATCAATTGCGGCCAGCAATGTAGTCCGCCGACGCTGGGATGATTTACGTAAAGAAAATAAAAATTCACGTGTGAAGAAGGAATAAAATTCAAACAACCCGTATACATAGGCACCAACGCTTGTGTGTTATCGGAAAGATTGATCTTTAATTTTGGCCTGTGCTGGAAAGAATAGAGAATATCTCGATACATGCCCTCGCTCAACCAACTGTGAGTACTGAAGATATCTTCGCTGGCGTAAGAGCTGATGATATTTGGGAAATTGTTTTCATTCATTTCAAAATCAAACCCTTTTTTATCAAGGTGCGCTTGCACTTCTGTGGTATTGATCTTGTCGAATTGAAAATAAATATTTTGGCGTTCGCCTAATTCCACTTGCGTAGCGCCGGAAATTTTGATGATCTCCACCAAATTTCCAAGATCACCGGAAGAGAGAATTCCTCCGCGGAGATTTATTTTAGCAAAGGATCGTTTCGCCATTTATACGGTGATTAATGTTTTTTCTAAAATTGCCTTTACTTCCGGGCGGCAGCTTCCACAGCCCATTCCGGCACCTGTCTGTGAGCAGAGCTCTTTAAAGTCTTCGCAGCCTTCTTTTATTTTTGCTACGATATTTCCTTCGCCTACGCTGTTGCAGGAGCAAACGAGTTTGCCCACCACCGCTTGTGCTTTCTTACCCGAACGGAGTAGTTCCAGGCGTTTTTCAGAAAGTTCAATTTTATTTTGGATCAATTCTTTAAATTCCGGGAACTCCGTTTTGTCTCCAATAAGAATTGCGCCTACCAGTTTATCTTTATGAATAATACATTTTTTGTAATAGCGTTTCGATTTGTCGATGAATACTACTTCTTCATAAGCTGGATCGTTAGGTGTTTCGCTCATGCCGATAGAACAAAGGTTTACACCTTCCATTTTTAAAATATTCATCAGCACCGAACCTTGATAATAGCTGGAGTGATCGCCGTGCAAATGTTTGGCTACGATCTCAGCCTGCTGTTCGGCAGCGGCAGTGATTCCATATAGGTTTCCTTCAAACTCTGCGATCTCTCCGATGGCGTAAATATTTTCATCCGAAGTTTGCATATAACCATTTACCACCGCACCACGGTTGCAGTTGATCCCGGAAGTCTTGGCCAGCTCTATGCTTGGCGTAGTACCAATAGCAAGAATGATCGCGTTGCAATTGATCTGGCGACCGCTTTTAAGTTTGATGCCTGTTAGATTTTCTCCGCCGAGAAAAGTCTGGATCTCATCGTTGTAATAAACATCAATCCCTTTATCAATGATCTCTTCGTGTAGCAATTGACTTCCCAGCGCATCCAACTGGCGGCCCATGAGGCGTGAAGTGCGGTGAATGAGTGAAACGTTCATGTTCAATTCGCGCAGCGAAGCGCACATTTCAAGACCCAGCAATCCTGCGCCTACGATTACTACATGGCTATCGCGCGGAATATAGTTCATGAAATTATCTGCATCGTATCTGCTGCGCATGGTGAATATTCCCTTCATGGGAGGAAGGTCTTTAGGCACGCTAGGTCTGCTGCCTGTACCGATGAGCAGAATGTCGTAGGAATGTGTTTCGCCGTAGGAATCTATGAGTGTTTTATTTTCACGGTCGATGGAGTTTACGCTCACGCCACGTTTTAGTGTGATGTTCAGCTCTATTTCTTCCTTGTCTTTCATTTTCACCAGCTGTTCCCACTGCTGCGCTCCACTCATGTAGTCGGGCAGCATCACGCGGTTATAGAAAGGAAAATTTTCTTTGCTAAAAACAATGATCTCGTCTTCTTTGTTGAGCTCGCGGTAACTTTTTACAAACCCAAAAGCCCCAGCCCCAGCGCCAATCACTAGGATTCGTTGCTTTGGTTTTTTATAAAGAGCTACTTGTACGGCGGCGAATTTTAAGTCGGGTTCTTTGGACCGTGGATCTACCAGGTTATTGGTAAGGTTGTTGGTGCGGTTCATATCGCTGTTCAACACCTTACCCCAGTGCATGGGAAGAAACACTACGCCAGCTTTAATATCTTTCGTCACCTTCGCTTTCACACGCACGGAGCCGCGTGCGTTGGATACTTCTACGAGGTCGTTCTCTTTTATTCCTCTTGGTTCGGCATCTTTCGGATGTATTTCGAGAAAAGAAACGGGAATATGTTGGTTCAGTTTATTTACTTTCCCTGTCTTGGTCATCGTATGCCATTGATCGCGGATACGGCCTGTGGTAAGGATGAGCGGAAGATCGTCGGTTATTTTTTCCGATTCGTTGGCGTCGGGGCAAGCATGAATTTGTGCGCGGTTATTGGGGGTATAAAATTGATGATCGGTAAAAAGACGTGCTGTTCCCCGTCCTGTTTCGCCTTTGGGATAAGGCCATTGCACTGTTTGTTTGTCTTTTAGAATTTCATAGTTCAATCCCGAGACGTCAATATTAGTTCCTTCAGTAAGACGGCAATGCTCGTCGTATACTTCTGCAATGTTTTTATAATCAAATCCGGGAAATCCCATTTTTTGTGCGAAGCGACAAATAATTTCTGTATCAGGGATCGCTTCGCCCGGTGCGTCTACAGCTTTTTGAATATGACTGATCCTGCGTTCGGAATTTGTCATCGTACCTTCTTTCTCCGCCCAGCTGGCTGCAGGCAGGATGAGGTCGGCATAACGCAAGGTATCGGAGCGGTTTGACATTTCCTGCACCACTACAAACTTGGCCATCGACAAAGCTTTTTCTACCATATTGGCATCGGGCAAACTCACCAGAGGATTTGTACATACCACCCAGATCGCTTTCATACGGCCGTCTGCAAGGGCTTCAAACATTTCAGTAGCAGTAAGTCCAGGCTTCGGAGCGATCTTAGTTCCGCCCCAGAATTTCTCTACTTCTTCGCGGTGCTTGGCGTCAAGCAGGTTGCGGTGTGCAGGAAGCAAATTCGCCAGCCCACCCACCTCGCGGCCTCCCATGGCATTGGGTTGCCCGGTAAGAGAAAACGGACCAGAACCGGGTTTCCCTATTTTACCAGTGATCAAATTAAGATTGATCAGGCTAAGATTTTTGTTGACGCCCACCACACTTTGATTCAAGCCCATCGTCCACATGCTGATGAATCCTTTGGCCCGGCCAATGTATTTGGCGGCCCAGGTGATGTCTTCTGCTTTCACGCCACAGATAGCGGCGGATTCTTTTAATGTTCTTTTGAAAACCAGTTCATGGTATTGCTGAAAGCCATCGGTATGGTTGTAAATAAATTCTTCGTCGACAAACCCCATATCAATCAATTGTCTTCCGATCGCGTGGTTGAGCACGATATCAGTACCTGGGTTGATCTGCAAATGAATATCGGCCAGTGAACAAGTCTGTGTTTTACGTGGGTCGGCCACAATTATTTTTACATCTGGATTTGCTTGTTTGTAAGCTTCCACTCTTCTCCACAAAATAGGATGACACCAGGCTGGATTGGCGCCGGCGATATAGAAACAATCGGCGAGTTCAATATCTTCGTAGCTGCAAGGCACAGAATCCTCGCCCAGTGAAAGCTTGTAGCCCACTACCGCAGAGCTCATGCAAAGACGCGAGTTGGTATCGATATTATTAGAACCGATAAAACCTTTGATCAATTTATTGATCACATAATATTCTTCGGTAAGACATTGTCCGGAAACATAAAAACCAACAGAGTCCGGACCGTGTTTTTCAATAATTGTTTTAAAGACTGCTGCAGCCCTGTCCAGCGCCTGATCCCAGGATACACGCTGAAGCGGCATATTACGGTTGTAGCGCATCTCGGGATACAACAAGCGATCGGATTTGTCGGCTACGGTGTAGTGCAGATTCATACCTTTAGAACAAAGCATTCCTTTGTTCACAGGATGATCTTTGTCGCCCTCTACGCGGATGTTGCCGTTCCTTTCTTTATGAATGACAATCCCACAACCTACACCACAGTAGGAACAAGTAGATTTGTATGTATTGCCTGTTACCATAATATTCTTCCCGCACTTTTTTCCCGAAACTTATTATTCCATTACCAATTCCTTCTCTGGCTGAAGCGCAATTGTTTTTTGCTCTGTAGAAGATTTTATTTCTACGAATGATTTTACTTTTTCAGTTGGGAATTTGATCAGCAAGGCAAGACATGCCACCACGCATACGCCAAGTCCGATCATCATAAATCCTTCGTCGTATGTGATTGATTCAGCTTTGAATACAAAAGCAAAGAGCAAAGCTCCCAGATTGCCACCAGCGCCTACGATGCCGGAAACTAGTCCTAATGATTTCTGGTTGACGAAAGGTACTACAGAATAAGTAGCGCCGTTTGACATTTTAACAAACAAGGCAAACAAAAGCATAACACCTACAGCCCATGCCAGGAGTGTAGTTTGAGAGAAGAGGATAATTCCCCAGCCTTCGAGAAATAAAAATGAAGCCAATACAATCACCCTTCCGCGGAGTCCGAATGTTTTGCCGGTGCGATCGCTTGCTATGCCGCCGAGAGCGCGGGCAAAGAGATTCATACATCCAAACAATCCTGCAATAATTCCAGCCTGCGCGAGCGATAAATTGAATTTATCTTTAAAATATAAAGCTGCAATATTATCGATCGTGATCTCAATGCCGAAGCAGCAACCGTATACCAGGAAAAGGATCCAGACGCGGTAGTCGGAGAGGACAGCAGTAAAGCTTCCCGAAGATTTTTTCTTTTCTTCCTGGAAAGTCGGATCTTTTTTCAATTCAGAAAGATTGCCTTGCGGAAGGTCCTGTGTGAAAAAATAATAGACCGGGCTCATCAGCAGTAAAGCCAGGCCTGGTACGATCATGCTATATCTCCAGGCCTCGGTTTCCATGTAGCCTAAGCCTACGAAACCAGCGAAGATAAGGGGCATCACCATTTGCGTAACGCCGCCACCAAGATTTCCCCAGCCTGCTACAGTAGCGTTGGCTGTGCCTACAATATTAGGTGCAAACATCACAGAAGTATGGTACTGTGTGATCACAAATGAAGCGCCGATGACGCCAATCGTAAGGCGAAAAAGCAAAAAGCTTTCGTAGCTATTGCTCAAACCGATCAGCATCACAGGAAAGGCGCCGAAGAAAAGTAAAATACTATAAGTAATACGTGGACCGATCTTATCGCAGATCCATCCGATGAGTAATCTTGCAAAAATGGTAACCGCCACCGACGCGATCATGATATTTCCAATTTGTCCTTTGGAAAGATGAAGTTCTTCCCTAATCACAGGCATTAAAGGAGCGATCCCGAACCAACCGAAGAAACATAGAAAGAAGGTCATCCAAGTGAGGTGAAATGTTCTCATGTTTATTGTTTTTAATGAAAACAAGTCAATTTTTTCGGCCTTTTTAGTTGAAATCATGCTATTTTATAGTTTGTAGGATTAAATTTTAACTGCTTATATATTAAATGTACAAACTATGTAATTATACTCAAAATATATTTGAGTATAATTATGTATATTCTTTCTTTTTTGATATATATTTTATGAAATATCCATTTATTTAAACTTATATCTGATATTTTTAGCCATTATTGATTGATTTTTACTATTTTTTATGAAAAATGAATGAATTTTAATAAATATTATTTAAAATATTAAGGTAGGTATTTTTTAAGTATATATACTCAAAATGAAATTAAATGTAGTATAGTTTAATTCACTATACACATTTCTTCTACACACTTAAAAAGGTGAAATAAGCGATGTAAAAGTTAACAGAATCTGTGGATGGATGATTTGAGTGAATATTATTGAAAGGTATAATCGGAACATTTGCCCGATTTAAAAATTACTTCACACCAAGGATCTCACAAGCTTTTTCTGCAGCAGCTTGTTCTGCGCGTTTTTTACTAGTGCCTTTGCCTACGCTTACTTCTTGTTCATCTACAACAATTGCAGCGGTGAATTCCTTGTTATGCATATTGCCGCTTTCCTCTTTGATAATGAAGTCGAGCTTATGATTAAATTTTTGTGACCACTCGATCAGCAGGCTTTTGAAATTGGAAGTATTGGAAATTACTTCTTCGATATCAAAATGGTGTGCGAGGATCTTGTTTAAAATAAAAGAGCGGCAAGGATAAAATCCTTTATCGAGGTAAACCGCGCCCACCAAGGCTTCCAACACATCGCCATATAAAGATTTATGCGAAAGATTTACTTTTCCGGTATATTCTACCACTTGGTTTAGCCCCATCTTTTTTCCCACCTTATTAAGCGACTCACGGTTTACGATTCGTGAGCGGATGTCGGTGAGGAAGCCTTCGTTCTTGTAGGGAAATTTTTTGAAAAGATATTCTGCTACTACTGTGCCTAACACAGAATCTCCGAGATATTCAAGACGTTCGTAAGAATTTTTAGTACCGGAAGAATTTTCCTTCGCAGCCGAGGAGTGGCTGATTGCTAATCGGTATAAACTAATATTACCGGGTTGAAGCCCGGTAATATTAGAAATTTTGTGATAAAATTTTTGATCCTCTTTGGATTGAAAAAATCTTAAATATCTTTTGAAAAAAGATAACACTCGTTTAATCAAATTTTTCTGAAAACAATGGAAGCATTGTGTCCGCCAAATCCAAAGGTATTGCTCATTCCTATTTTGATTTCTCTGCTTTGAGCTTTGTTCAAAGTAAGATTCAATTTAGGATCGATGTTTTCATCGGCCGTTTGGTGGTTGATGGTAGGAGGGACCAGGCTGTTTTGCATTGCCAACACAGTAGCAATAGCCTCGATCGCTCCGGCCGCACCAAGCAAGTGACCGGTCATAGATTTGGTAGAACTAATGTTGATCTTATAAGCATGATCTCCAAGTACTGCTTTGATAGCGCTTAGCTCTGCTACGTCGCCCAACGGAGTGGAAGTACCATGCACATTAATATAGTCTACTTCAGAAGCAGCTATTCCAGCGTCGGAAAGAGCATTGATCATTACGTTCTTAGCGCCCAGTCCTTCCGGATGAGGAGCAGTAAGATGGTAAGCATCGGCAGAAAGTCCGCCGCCTATTACTTCGGCGTAGATTTTTGCCCCTCTGTTCTTAGCATGTTCATACTCTTCCAGGATCATGGCACCGGCTCCTTCGCCCATTACAAAGCCATCGCGGTCTTTGTCGAAAGGACGTGAAGCTCTGGTAGGATCGTCATTTCTTTCGGAAAGTGCTTTGCAGGCATTGAATCCTCCGATACCGGATTCAACAATAGCTGCTTCGGAACCTCCGGCTACGATGATATCTGCTTTACCCAAACGGATATAATTAAATGCATCAACGAGCGCGTTGCTGGAAGATGCACAGGCAGACACGGTAGAAAAGTTAGGGCCACGGAATCCATTGCGAATGGAAATCCAGCCAGCACTAATATCTACGATCATCTTAGGGATAAAGAAAGGATTGAATCTTGGAGTGCCGTCTCCTTTAGCATAAGAAGAAATCTCATCGTGGAACGTTCTCAGTCCACCGATGCCAGCTCCCCAGATCACACCGATCCGGTCAGGATTCTGTATGGTAGTGTCGATTTTGGCGTCTTTGATGGCTTCCTGGGCACACACTACAGCGTATTGTGTGAAGGGATCCATTTTTTTGGCATCTTTCAACTCTTGCTTATCGGGAAAATAAGTATCAAGGTTGAAGCCTTTTAGTTCGCAAGCAAAACGGGTTTTATGTTTTGATGCGTCAAATTTCGTAATCGGGCCAGCCCCACTTACTCCTGTAGACAATCCTTGCCAGTATTCCTGAACAGTATTACCTATAGGGGTAAGTGCGCCTAGTCCCGTTACTACAACTCTTTTTAAATTCATAAAAGAATTTTGGGAAGTGAAGTAAAAAGTAAATTATTTTACGTTTTGCTCCAGGTAAGCAACAGCCTGGCCAACGGTCTGGATGTTTTCTGCTTGCTCGTCAGGAATTGAAATGTTAAATTCTTTTTCGAATTCCATAATTAACTCAACGGTATCTAAAGAGTCTGCACCCAGATCGTTTGTGAAACTAGCTTCTGCAGTTACTTCTGACTCTTCTACTCCGAGTTTGTCAACAATAATACTTTTGACTTTTTGTGCTATTTCTGACATTTTATTTGATTTTTAGTAAAACACGGATGCAAAGGAATGTATATTATTTATTATTGTCAACTATTTTTTTTAATAAATTTCCCCAAATACTATTATAAATTTCATAATCCATTGTATTAATTCTATATTTGGGCACTTAAAATATAATAGAAATTATATATATACATACCTATGTCGGGCTCAAAAACCATTAAACTGGTCGTAGAATACGATTACGATTTCGGGCTTATCGGCCTGATCTCGCCGTTGAAGGGACATAAGCTGGCTTGGTGTATTAATAATGAATTAAGGATCGATCTTCGAAAAGAAGACGATCTCTATATAGACTTCCTTCACGAAGGCCAGCTAGTGATCATTCACTATATTTATGAGACCGAATACAGTAATTTTCGACTGATTAAAAATAAATCGTGTGAATTTGCTAATATTGCCAGTCCATATTTGATTCCAGAATTGAAAGAATATGATTATTTCATTCAAATCAAAGACGAAGGCGATGCTTACAACATCCCGCAAACTATAGACAAACTGAAGGGTATAAACGGTATTGAATATATAAAAGAAATAGAAACGGAAAACTTAAAATCTAAAGACAATCTAATTTTTTAGAAAATGGAGCAAACGAAGAAAACGAAGATTATTGCCACAGTAGGACCGGCATCGAACACAAAAGAGAAACTATGGGAGCTGGCCCAGGCAGGTGCAAATGTATTCAGACTGAATTTCTCGCATGGATCTCACGAAGGCCATGCACAAGTGATCAAATTTGTAAGAGAATTGAACGAAGAAAAAGGTGCAAACATTGCTCTTCTACAGGATTTGCAAGGCCCTAAGATCAGAACCGACGAAGTTGAAAATAACGGAGTGGAACTAGTGCCAGGTGCAAAGATCGTTATCCAAAAACAAAAAATACTAGGTACAAAAGACCGTATCAGCAGCTCTTACGCAGCTCTTACTGCCGACCTTAAAGTAGGCGATACCGTACTGATCGACGATGGAAAAATTGAATTGAAAGTAGTAGGAAAAGGAACTGATGAAGTAACCTGCGAAATCAAATACGGCGGAATTCTTAAATCCAAAAAAGGGATCAACCTTCCTGATACCCACGTGTCAGAACCTTCGCTGACTGCGAAAGACAGGGAAGACCTGATTTTTGGAATTGCCAATGACCTTGACTGGATCGCGCTTTCTTTTGTAAGAAGAGCCGAAGATATGGTCGATATTAAAAAGATCATCTCCGATTCCGGAAAAGATATTAAAGTAATAGCTAAGATCGAAAAACCAGAAGCGATCGAAAACATCGATGCAATCATCAAAGAAACGGACGCCATCATGGTAGCCCGTGGTGACCTGGGAGTAGAAATGCTGATGGAAGATGTGCCATTGCTGCAAAAAATGATCGTTACCAAATGTAACAAAGCTGGTAAACCAGTGATCGTAGCAACACAAATGCTGGAAAGTATGATCACCAACCCTCGCCCTACACGCGCGGAGACCAACGACGTGGCCAATGCCATCATCGACGGTGCGGATACTGTAATGCTAAGTGCAGAATCTGCTTCTGGTGAATTCCCAAGCCTGGCAGTGGAAAGTATGTCCAGAATTTGCCACGCAGTAGAAAAGAACGCGGCTAATATTTATCACCTCACTCCGGACGACGATGTAGAAACCTACAGCGACAGTGTGATCGACACAGCTTGTGTACTTGCAAAAAGCACCGGCGCGAAAGCGATCATCGGACTTACCCAATCGGGCTATACAGCCTACAGATTGGCGGCTAACAGACCACAAGCGAATATTTATATTTTCACCAACAACAAGATCCTGCTTTCAAGACTAAGCCTGGTATGGGGAATCAAGACGTTTTATTACGACAAATTCAATACCACCGATGAAACTATTGAAGGCATCAAAAAGGTATTGGTAGAAAAAGGCTTGCTGGCGAAAGGCGATTTGTTTGTAACTACCGCATGTATGCCATATACCCAAAAGCAGCACGCGGATACGCTTAAGCTAAGCCAGGTTGAATAGTTAATTTTATTAAAGCTTCAGAATATAAATCACCTTGAACTCAAGGTGATTTTTTTTTGACAATGAATAACGTCAGCAATGGTTACAAACCTTGTTAATCGTGCTAGTCAGGCAACGTATACGATTGTTAAAGTCTAAAGACCTTAATAACGGATAGAATTTTAAATTCAAATTTTAAATTTAAATTTTAAAATTACCTAACTTGTAGTTAATAACTGAACCGATAACGACTTTTGAAGGGGATTAACATTTTACAGATTTTTTTATTTTTAATGAGTACTCAACTGCTTGCTCAGCAGGTAACCATTAAAGGAAAAGTCACAGACGCCGAAACGGGAGAGGCGCTGCCTTATGTATTGGTGACGGTGTATAGAACTCCTTACGGCGCCGAAACCGACGAAGAAGGAAATTACTCCTTCGAGGCTACACTTAAAAAAGATGATTCCATCTCTGTAAATTATATAGGGTACAAAAAGATCCGCCAACCTATTCTGAATATTTCTTCTGCCATGGTCTTCAACTTCGCGCTGGAAGAAGACGATAAAATGATGCAAGAGATCGTCGTGACCGTTCACGAGAATCCGGCCTTTGCCATTATGCGCAAAGTGGAGAAGAATAAAGACGCCAACGATCCGAGAAAATTAGTTGCTTACCGATACGACAACTACAGCAAAATGGAACTCAGCATCGACAACCTCGGGCCAAGGATGCAGAAGAAAAAATTCATGCGTGCGATCTCCCGTGAGCTGGCCAAGGATTCGCTTACGCTGGAAAAAGGGGAAGATGGCAAACCAGTACTGCCTGTTCTCTTTTCCGAAACTATCTCCAAAGTCTACCGCAACCGCCAGGGGCCAAGATCCAAGGAAGAGATCATTGCAGTGAAGAACGATAATATCGGCTTGGTAAGCGGTAAGCTGGTAAAACCAATGTTGTATTCAACATTCCAGGAAAGTAATTTTTATCTCAACCGAATCAATATCCTGTTGGTAGATTTTCAATCGCCTATCGCCGATGGATGGCAGCTCTTGTATGACTACGAGCTGGTCGATACCGTATTCATCGATGGAGATTCCTGCTACCAGATCGATGTAAAACCTAAAAACCCACGCGACCTCGCGTTTACTGGTACCATCTGGATTGCCGATTCTTCCTACGCCCTCAAGCAATTGGATCTTGTGACTACCAAGCAAACCAAACTGAATTTTGTAGAAAGCATCAAGATCTTTCAGCTCAACAAACAAACCTCCGGCAATGCCTGGATGCCAGTGAAGACCAGGATCGAGCTTGATCTGTCGAACCTCACACACTGGAAGCTGGGCGTGCTTGCCAGGCTTACTACGTATGCCAATAATATTGTGGTGGATGACCCGATGCCTGATAAATTTTTCAGAGAAGGAGTGGTAGAACATGAAGATGCTTATGACCGCGCGCGTGAAATGGATACGTTGCGAAAAGATACTCTCTCAACCTATGAAAAAGATTTCAGAAATTCCATTTCCACAATACGCAAAGTAAGACCGATCAAACGGTATGTAACGCTGGCGAATATTCTTTCGATGGGATATTGGCGAGTTGGACCAATCGATTTTGGAAATGTACTGGCGCTTGTCAATAATAACAATATCGAGGGAATCCGCACTAGTCTTGGCTTCCGGACCAACCAATTTTTCAGTCGTAAAGTGGTTTTCAAAGGATACGGCGCTTATGGATTTCATGATCATATTTTCAAATATTCTGCTGGTGTAGACTATATCCTGGACAGGCATCCCTGGACAGTTATGGGTTTTGAATACCGCTATGATATGGACCAGGTAGGAGTGAATGCAGAGCAGTTGGTCAATAACCAGATCTTTTATGCCTTTACCAAAAATGGAACAATGAAAGGCCCATATTACAATACATCCACCTATTTTTATTTCCAGACCGATCTATCCAGAAGTATTACACAACGTGTAGCCTACAGATGGCGTGACTTTACGCCTGCTTATCCATTTGCTTATTATACCGGTAAAGGAGGAGAAACCTCTTCAACCTTTAATATATCAGAAGTGATCTTAGATACACGTTGGGGAAAAGATGAATTTAAATTCATTGATGGAAATAATCGCGTGAGCCTTGGCGCAAAAAGATGGCCGATCGTTACGATGCGCAATGCCTTTGGATTGAAAGATGTTTTTAATAGTCATTTCAATTATTACAAACTCAATTTACAAGTATCGCACAATTTTGCGATGGGAATCCTGGGAAGAACGTATTATGATATTACCGCAGGAAAAATATTTGGCACCGTTCCTTACCCGATTCTCCAAACGTTTATGGGAAACCAATCTTATTTTTATTCCAATGTTGCGTTCAACCAAATGGATTATTTTGAATTCGTGAGCGACACCTATGCGGCGCTTCGTTTCAGGCATTATTTCGGAGGTTTGTTCTTCAATAGAATTCCGGTGATCCGAAAATTCAAATGGGGTTTCTTTGTGACTTCCAACCTGGCCTTTGGCTCCATGACGCCTAAGAACTATGCACTCACGCCACTAACAGATGCCGCGGGAAATAATTTAAGACCTTTCTATACACTGGATCAAAAACCATATTGGGAAGTAGGATACGGAGTTGAAAATATTTTCAAAGTACTCCGTTTAGATTTCGTACATCGCCTTACCTACCTGGATCACCCGAATGTACGGAGGTTTGGAATCAAGGTGTCGTTCCAATTATCATTGTAGAAAAGGATACCAGATGTCTGATGTCAGATATTGGATAAAAATTGTAATGTATCATTTTACATTACAACTTGTTTAAAGTATACAATTTTTTATCTTGTATTTTGAATTTATATCCGGTATCCGGCATCCATATTTATTAACATTAACACAGAATGAAAAAAAATATTCTTTCCATTTTTTATATTCTTATAGCAGTTGTTCTTATTTCCTGTAGAGAAGATAAAGGAAATGAAAGCATGCCGGTCAATAAGGTCAAAGGAGTATACGAACCGCAGCTGAATTACCTCAACGAAGCGCTGACCGATGATCCTGACGATGATGAATTGCTTTACAAGAGAGCACAGGTGTTTCTGAATCTCTACCGTTTCAGAGAAGCATTGAAAGATATACAAACTGCTGTGGCAGTTCGCTCTGATAAACCCGAATATTATCTCGTATTGGCACAAGCTAATTTTGCATTGGGAAATTATTTCGAAACGATCAAAGCCACCGAAAAAGCCGAAAATATTGGATTGGAAGATCCGGAGCTGCCAGTGCTTCAAGCGCGTGTTTATTGGGAAACAGGTGATACTTCGCGGAGCGCCATATACCTCAACCGTGTAAGCCAGATCGCTCCGTTCCATTCGGGGATTAGCTTATTAAAAGGGAGACAGGCTGCCGCACATGGGGATACCGCAAAAGCTGTTACTTATTACCTTTCTTCAATTCGCGCCGATCGCAGCTATACGGATGCATATCGTGATCTGATCAAAATATACCTAAACCGCGGTAAGGATGATTCTGCGCTTTACTATTGTGTGCAGGCAAAAGAACTTAGACTTGATCATCCGGATTTTTATTATGCGGAAGGAAGAGTGTTTTATAGAAAAGATATGAAACAAAGCGCGATCCTTTCTTATAAATATTGTTTAAGGGAAGACTCTGCCTACGAATTGGCGATGTATCAGTTGGGCCAGCTCTATTACCGCGAAGGAAATCCTATAGAAGCGTATAAATATTTGCAACGCTATACAACCTTCAACAACGACAACAAAGAAGTGTACCGTACGATCATTGCGCTTCTTTCTGAACAAAATAAAGAAGCAATGACAATTCCTTATTATGAAAGACTAATTCAGCTAGATACCATTAACATTGCGTTAAGATATAAATTGCAAAAATTGTATAATCTCTATTCCTCTAGCAGCCGCATGGATACGGTAGTAGCAGCGCCGGTTGCTAGAGCGATGCCTGCCATCGCCGATACTATTCGCAGAAGGTCAAGAGTAAGGGATACCGCAAGCCGGACTACAACACCTATACCCGTTGTAGTACCTGATTCGGCAAAGTAATTACCATTGCATAATGGTGCGGATGTATTTGCTCAATTCGTCCGACATTTTCTCATGGCGTTTCAAATTAGGGTGCCAGTCACAGCCGAATTCATTGGGCTGTGTAGAAGTGACGGAAAAAGTATAGATCTTTTGAGTTCCTCCGGCATCAAATTTCCTTTTCGAAGCAAGAATATAATTACGCAATTTTGTGAGATGCATAGATCCTGCCGGGTAAGCATCGGTAACCATAGGGCCGTCAAGACAGATGATGGTGGAAGAAGGATAATATAATTTCAACCTTTTCAAAAAATTTACATACGTATTTACAAAGGTTATAGAATCCGGAATGCCTTTTACAAAATCATTTGTTCCCAGGTTCAGCACGATCACATCCGGTTGCCATTTTTTATAATTCCATTTTACAGAACCAGTGCTATCGGGGAATATGCGGTCGTAGATGAGCGACATGGTTTCCGAAGTTTTTCCATCAACATTGCGATACATTCCTTTTCCTGAATACGCTACGATCGTATAATCTGCGCCCAGCTTGCGCGCGGTGAGTGCACCGTAGGCGAGGTAGCCGTTTTCAGTTTCGGGAGAAAAAGTACAATCTTTTGAATCTCCTTCATTGCCATACCCACAGGTAATGGAATTGCCGATGAATTCCATTTTTCTTGAAGAGACCGAGGCCGGTAATAATTTTTTGTCTTTCTCAATTTCCACTCCTTCGAAAAAACCTTCACCTACTAATGCTTCTGTTTTTTTATAAATACTTACTTCGTGAATTCCCTTTCCCAGTCCGCGTATTTTTATATGATCATCATCATTGGCTACTGCATAAGTCTGTGGCTTGCCCTGATCGGTTACTACCGTGTAATAATTTTTAAATGTTTTTCCATCCTTGTCTTTACCCAGACTTCTGTTTTTCAAATGTATGATGCAAGTAGAGCCTTCAAACCGAAAGCGGATCATCACCCCGGTGTAAGCAAATTTCAGCGCTTTAGGATCAGAGAAATCAATCCGGCCCTGGTATACAAAGTTGCTATCAGTAGGCATGATCAGGGTTGTACCTTTAGAAGAAGACGAAGGTTTGGTACAGTTGTAAAGCAGAAAACAAAGGCCTGCCAGAGAAAGGAGTTTAATGTACTTTTGCATGACTGTCAAATTTCAATTCACCAATATAATCCATATTTCGTAAGATCCATTGTTGTCTTTTCTTGATATACGCGCTTGGCTTGGTAGCGCTGTATTTTAGAGGGTTTGGTAAAATAGCAGCGATCAGGGCGCATTGATTCCTGGAAAGTTTATTGGCACTGCGCTTGAAATATTTCCGCGCCGCTGCTTCTGCGCCATAGATCCCATCGCCGGTTTCGATCACGTTGAGGTATACTTCTATGATCCGTTTTTTATCCCAAAGAATTTCGATCAAAACAGTAAAGTACACTTCCAACCCTTTGCGCACCCATGATCGACCGGGCCAGAGGAAAACATTTTTCGCTACCTGCTGACTGATCGTACTGGCGCCGCGAACGGTTTTTCTTTTTTTCTTTTGATTGTTCTCGTAAGCTTTTTCAATGGATTTGAAATCGAATCCCCAATGCTCTAAAAAAAGCTGATCCTCCGAAGCCACCACAGCCGTGGGAAGTGCAGGGCTGATCTCGTCCAGATCTTTCCATTTTTTGGTCATCTTGGCGCTTTTACCGCTCATCCATTGTTCTCCCACACGTTGCAACATCAGGAACGTAAAAGGAGGATTGACAAAGCGATAAAGGATCGTGACAGAAATAGAACTGATAAAAAAGATCAGCACGATCCGCTTAAGATATTTCCATACGATGGCGAGTTTTTCTTTCATTTGTTAATGTTACTACATTTTATTAGTCATTGCGAGGAAGAAGGCCGTAAGGCCGACTGACGAAGCAATCCGTTAGCTACGAAGCCTGAGCCCGTTTTTTTTTACAACGTGTTTCAAATTAACGAGGCTGCGTAGTAAACAGATTGCTTCGTCGCGTGCCGCTATAGCGTCACACTCCTCGCAATGACGGATTTTTTCTAATTTACTCTCTTCACCCTCGCAATATAAAACCCGTCAAAGCCCGACTCTGAAGGAAATACTTTTTGTTCTTCTTCCAGTTTGAAATCATTCGAAGCCTCCAGGAATTTCTGTACTTGTTTGCTGTTTTCCGAAGGGAGAATGCTACAGGTAGAATACACCAATGCTCCGTCTTTGCGCAGCATGGCAGAATAATTCTCAAGAATTTGCTGCTGGGTATTTTTGATGTTGTCGATAAATTCTTTCGTGAGTTTCCATTTCGCATCGGGATTGCGGCGAAGCACGCCGAGGCCGGAGCAGGGTACGTCGAGCAGCAAACGGTCGGCGGAGTCGTGGAGCCTTTTGATTGTTTTGGAAGATTCGATCAGTCTTGGCTCAATGATCGAAATCCCTGCGCGGGCGGCCCTTTTTTTCAGGTTCTCCAACTTCCATGCCTCGGTATCCATGGCAATGATCCTTCCTCTGTTTTTCATCAGCGCGGCCAGGTGCAATGTTTTGCCACCTGCGCCCGCACAGGCGTCTACTATACGCATGCCAGGCTCCACGTGTAGTGCAGGACCTACGAGTTGTGAAGAAGCATCTTGCACCTCAAACATACCGTTTTTGAAACAAGGACTTGAAAATATATTTTGTCTTTTTTGCAGGATCAAGGCATCAGGATAACGCTCGTCTTTTTTTGTTTCAATGCCTTCCTGTTGCAGTGCGCGGAACAATTGATCGCGTGTATTCTTGAGCGTATTGGCACGCAAGATCACTTCAGCAGGGAAGTTGAGTGCGTGCAGTTCTTTAGTCCACTGGCCGGAAAGTTCTGTCTCTCCCAGTTGATCGAGCCAGTCGGGGATGGATTCCTGGATGCTGCGGATCTTTTTAAGTTGCTCGAAATGCGCCTGGAGAGAATTGAGTTGAATATCTTTGAATTCATGCCATTCGGGTAAGGTATGGCCGCTATAGGCCCACCAAATGCCGAAAATTTTCCAGAGAGTATTTTCATTGATCTCCTTGATCTCTCCGCATTCCAGCATCAATCGCCACCAGCGGACGATCTCGTAGGTGTTTTCAGCAATAAAAGCACGGTCGCGCGAACCCCATTTTTTATTGGAAAGTAAGGTACGCTCAATAGCTTTGTCGGCATAGCGTTGATTTACAAATATTTCAAGCAGTGTTTGCACTACTGCCTGGACCAGATTTTTATGTATTTTTGTAAACGGTGTCAAAAAACAGTATTTTTAATATTCGCAAAAATAAGCTTTTTGTGTTTAAATGTTGTGAAGATTGATTCAGAAAGATACCAGATACCGGATGCCAGATAAAAAATGATTCAATTGACGTAACTCATGAATCAGATTATCCGTTATCTAGCATTTGGTGTCCGACATCCAAAATTTAAATTCAAAACTTATAACTAACCCACATGACATCAGAAACCCTTCTCTATCTATTGCTGGCTATTATCACATTCGACTTTGTGCTGGAGCTGGTGCTGGATATTCTGAATTTAAATTATCAAAAAGACGAACTACCTCAGGAATTGAAGGATGTGTACGACGCAGAGAAATTTAAAAGATCTCAGGAATACCTGAAAGCAAATACCCGTTTTGGTTTTATCACATCTACCTTTAGCTATCTCACGATGGTAGTAGTGCTGTATTTCGGCTGGCTGGGCTGGCTGGATATTTTTGTGAAGCTTACGTTTTCCAACAGCATAGTTCAGTCGCTTGCATTCTTTGCCGCTCTGTTTTTAATTTCTGATCTGCTTGGGACACCCTTTGCGCTTTACAAGGTCTTTGTGATCGAAGAAAAATTTGGGTTTAATAAAACGACGGTAAAAACTTTTTTCACCGATAAACTTAAATCCTATTTGCTGGCTTTTATTTTAGGCGGGATCATTCTTGCGGCATTGCTTTGGCTGGTAAAAGAAATGGGGCAAAATTTCTGGATCTGGTTCTGGATCGTGATCTCTGTATTTATTCTGCTGGTGAATTTATTTTACACCTCGTTAATCCTTCCGCTTTTCAATAAGCTTATACCGCTTGAACAGGGTGACTTGCGTGTGGCCATTGAAAATTATACTAAGAAAGTAAATTTTCCATTGACCAATATTTTTGTGATGGATGGTTCTAAACGTTCAAACAAATCAAATGCATTTTTTTCCGGCATTGGACGGGAGAAAAAAATCGTACTGTTTGATACGCTTATTCAAAATCATACACAGGCAGAGCTCGTGGCTGTGTTGGCGCACGAGGCAGGGCATTACAAAAAACATCATATTATGCAGGGCATGATCGTTTCCATTTTTCAGACTGGATTGATCTTGTATTTACTGTCGTGGTTTATTTTCAATGGAGAACTTTCCTATGCCCTTGGCGGTGTTCAGTCTTCGATCCATTTGAACTTGATCGCGTTCTTTATGTTGTTCTCACCGATCTCACATATCACGGGAATTTTGGCAAATATCTGGTCGAGAAAAAATGAATACGAAGCCGATCGTTATGCCTCGGAGACCTACAGTGCACAGGCTTTAGAGAGCGCGTTGAAAAAACTTTCTGCCGATAATCTAAGCAATCTTACTCCACACCCGGCGCACGTATTCGTTCACTATTCACATCCACCTTTGCTTCAGCGTTTGAGAGCATTGGAGAAGAAATAGTGAGTTTTTAGTCTATAACAATCGCTCGCGTTTTCGCGAGTGATCCACTCCGTGTTCTGTGGCACACAGAACACTACGATAAGCAGGACGGTACATTAGGGATATCATTATAATTATTTATCTAGATATTTTTCTTCCATAACTTCAAATGGTATTCTTCGCTATCCGGCCAGAGGCCTCAGGATAATATTGATCGCTCGTGCTAAAGCCCGAGCGATTGCCTGCAAGGATAATATTGATCACTTGTGCTAAAGCCGAGCGATTGCCCGCGTTGCGAGGGAGCTTGCAAGAGACTAAAAAACCGGTTCATACTACTTTTTTTCTTTGGCTATTTTTTTTATCTTTCAAGAATCATCAATACCAGAGCCATAAATTTTCTATGAGGTTTTTTTTATTAACGCTTTTTTCAGCGTTTACTATGCATGCTTTTTGTCAGGATACAAATGGGTATATCCACGATCCGGGCGACGATACGTTATCGGAAGACGAGATCGCTATTGTACGTAAACAAACATGGGCGAGTGGATTTACACAAACGCTCAATAAGATTGGAGACCCAAGTATTGCGTCCTTCTTCTTCTCTGATAAAACCTTTAACACCAATCACACACTACAAAAGAAAAATTTTGTACTCAATACTACCATCCAGCCAATCGTAGGGATAGGAGGGAAGCGTTGGTACATTAAGAACTACGTGCATACTTTCCAGGTGCTGCCTTCCATCGGTATCCGGATCTTTCAAAACGATAGTTCTTTTCATGATCATTCACTGCCTGTACGTACGCCTAATTTCATGGCGAAGCTGAATTATTTTTTCAGTCATGCAAAGTTGTGGAACGATTCTTCACGCTATAAGATCTATTTTGGGATTACAGGTTTTCATTATTCCAACGGGCAAGACGGCTATGAATTTATAGTTGGAAATAATGGAAAAGACAGTGTGATCAATACCTACAATGGAAACTTTTCCGAAACAGCTGTAATGGAATTTATGACCGGTGGAATGCGAATTTTCAACAAAGGCCTGAAACCCTCGCAGATCAAGGACAAGGCGACATCGCCGAGAAGATTGCAATACGATTCCAAAAACAGTTTAGTGTATTGGAAACTTGGATATGAATACCATCCTAAAATTTTCAGTTCGGATAAATTTCAACGTTACAATCTTTACGGAAGACATCGTATGAATTTACAACTCGGATACCTGATCAATCCTTCTTCCCGGCATGTGGTCTATTCCAAGCGAAGACAAAAATGGCTCCCGATTGAAAAAGATTTTCACAACCGTGAAGTGAGGCGTTTTGTGATCAACGTCAATTATATTCTCGATGGACAATATAATATCGCACCTCTTGTTTCGGAACAGCAATCAGCCCCTTTTTTAGATGTGGCGAAGAGAATGAACATCGATTTTACCTGGTACGAAAGAATCGGCACGGTCAGTGATTATGCAGTGTTTATGCGCGTAGGCTACTATGGAAGTGACCCCTACAATATTTATTTCCGGGAAAGTATCTTTGTAGCCCGTGTAGGTATTGCGTTTGGGAATTTTGCTTATGGAGAGAGGAAATAGAACCTTGATTCTCAGGATTAGAAAATTTACTTGATTTTGATTAGCAAGATGTTGTAGTTATCATTCAGCAGAAATCTTATACAACGCTAACACTGCCACTCAGAGTTATACAAAGGAAGGTTTTTCTACATATTTCTCTATGAAATTATTGTCCAGAATTTTTAATCACAAGTTCCTCCTGATTGACAATTCACCTTAATCTTTAAATCAAAATCAAGTAAATTTTCTAATCCTGAGAATCAAGGTTTATTTCTGCGGCAGCTCTGTCAGCTTCTTCGTTTTCTTATAATTCATTAGCTGTACTTTTGAGATCTCTATTGTTTGCATAGTTGTCGGGCTTCCGGTGCAGAAACTTAGGCGTGCTGTGTTTGGTTCAAAATCATGAAGTACAATAAAAGGCATGTTATAAAGTTTCCATGTCGGACCAACATTCACACGACTGTTCAATGATTTATCATAATTTGGGGTAGCCTTCCCGAAGTTCACGCTGATCGAAGCTGGCTCGGTTTCTTTTACTTTCGGACTGCGTGCATAGAAGCTTAGTAATAGCACATCTCCCTTTTTGATCGGAGCTTCTGTGTTGACAAAGCTTTGAATATCCTTTGGATTTTCTGTAAGCGAAGCAGCTGTCAGTTGATAATATTCAGGAAAATCTTTGTCGCCGGAAGTGATTTTTTGTCCGCTCGCTTTTGCATTGAACAGAACGGTCATTAGATTTGATATTGGATCCTTTCCCGCAGGGTATGTTTCTGTAGCTGCATTTTCAAGCTCTTTAGCAGTTTTATATTTTGATTTGGGAAGTTTGTCAAGGGTAATATTTTTGCGATAATTCAGTACTTGTATATCTGTGATCTCAATAGTTTGCGCCGCACCACCACAGTAAAAATCTAACATAACAGTGCCACTTTCATACGTGTCTAAGCATTCAAATGGAAAGCTATAATCACGCCAGGCAGTATCCAATACTACAGCTTGGTTCATAGAGCGTGTAAGCGATGATTTTCCCGATTCAAAATTACAAGTCAAAGCAGTGACCGGCATAGCCTTGTTGGGCGATACAGCGCGTGCCTTAAAGGTTGCAAGTAGAATATCTCCTTTGCTTACTTTTAAATTGTTTTCTGCAATGATCTGTACATCTTCCGGTGCCTGGGTTTTTGTAGGTACATTGATATGAAAAACTTCTGAAACGAAAGGATATTCGATCTTTTGTTTAGTAATTTCTGCAATGCCTTCACCGGCCTTTATTTTAAAGGTATTTGGCGCACTCAGAACATGAGGATTAGCATCTGCTTTTACTTCCACTTTGATCGAAGTAGGTAACTGGGCAAGCGTGAGAGTCGTTTTAAAATTCAGCACTTGTATATTGGCCAATTCAATCTCTTGTACTTTACTAGCCAGTTGGAAAGAAAATCGCAGTTCATTGGCTTTGTATGCTGCAGTTGTTTTAACCGGATAATAATAAACTTTCCATTCCGGTGTAAGCTCTGGAAACTGTGTAAGCAATTTGTTTTTGTCTGCTGCTTTTTCAATTACAGCACCTATTGTAGTTACCTTGTCGGAAGGACTTGTTCTTCTTGCATAAAAACTAAACATCACTACGTCACCTTTATTGATGGGCGTTTCATTGACAGCAGCAAGTTGAATATCAGAATTATCTTTGGATGCTTCGAGGATAGAAATATGAAGAGCAGTTTTGATTTCCGGATGATCTTTGATCTTTACGTTTTTGGATTCTATTTTTCCTTTTAGCGCTATGGTCTTAAAAGCCTTTTCCGGCTTGTTTTCCAGCAGGCTTTGGCCTCCGAAAGGAAGAGTGGTTTGAGCGTTGGAGTATATACAAAGGAATAACAAAGAAAAGAACAGGAAATGTTTTTTCATATTCGGAAAATAAATAAGGGTTGTAAGTAGTAAGTATAATTAGGATTAAAAATAATAAAGAATGTTGGAATAACAATATCGGTGGATAATTACCGGAGCTTGTAAAATAAGATACCGGATTCCAGATGCTGGATAAAATACGACATCCGGAATCCGGTATCCATTTTTACTCTTTTACTACTTTAAAAAATTGCTTCACCGATTGCTCATCATACACTGATAAAACATACGTAGCAGCGCTTAACGCTGTGAGATCAATCTCGATGGTTTGAATGCCGGCTGATATTTTCTTTTTAGTTGTCAAAATTTCTCTTCCCATCATATCCATTAAACTGATAGTGTAATTTTTTTCTTTCACCTCTTGTATCGTCAAGGTCAGAGCAGTGGTGGCTGGTATCGGCTGTACAGAAAGTTTAGGCTGAATGTTGTTGCTCAAACTTTTTACAACGCTGTATTGGACAGCTCCGTTTAGATCTATTTCTTTTAAACGATAATAAGTAGTGCTGCTGCAAAGATCCGAATCATATGTTTGATAATGCGCTTCGGTACTACTGCTACCTTTGGCTTTCAAAGAAATCGCATCTTCAAAATTTTTCCCATCGCAACTCCGCTCTACGATAAAGCGATCGCTGTTTTGTTCACTTGTAGTGATCCATTGAAGAAACGCTTGCCCATCTTGTTTGGATACATCGAAGCTTAGTAATTCTACTGGCAATGGAAGGTTACAGAAACGATACACACTTACGCTATCGCCGGGAGCGTTGTTGATCACTCTTCCGTCTGAAAAAGTTACATTGACCGGACCGGAATTATCATTGTCGATCACATAGTACCAGCAGCCATTATTGAAGACATGGGTTTTCGGATAATTGGACGTGATGCGCTGTACACTACGCAGGCTGTCAAGCGTGAGGATCCAGTGATCAGTGAAGGCAGTGAATTGTCCATCGAAATAAATGAAAGGGTGATTCTGTCCTTCGTACGAATAAGGACAGCAGGAAGAGCTGACAGGATCCATATTTACCCCCATATTGTTGAACATCGTTTTGGCCGAAACCGGGTCGTACAAAGATTGAAATGTAGCGATGAGATCCGGGAAATGTCCGGGATCATAATATACCGCACCAGGCGTGGCCGGCGCGATTTGATTGGCGAGCATTTCATTGTATTTGTCAAGCTGTGTAGCGCCGGTGGGTTGCGACATTCCCAGGTAGAACGAAGAACCTGTAAACGGCAGCCAGTTGATCGAGTGGATACATTGCCGGGCGTTGGCGTTGAAATAAATTCTGTATTCGCCACCATTGCCTCGCAAAATACCAACGGTATTCTTTCCGTATCCGGCGGGGAACACAGCGTTGTCTACGTCAAACCAATATTGCTCTGCGGCCGCAATTTCTGTAGTGCGTAGATAAATACCCAGATCGCGGAAGGTAGTGTTGTTGGTTGCTTCGCCCCATAATGCGATGGCAGACCAGCAGTTGATGGCTTCGGAAGAAGACTCCTGGTCGTTCCCGTAGTTTTCATCGTCGGTAGCCATACCATTGGCCCAGGAGTGTCCTTCGTAGGCGTCAAAGAAACGCAGATAAGGAAAAATATTAGTGCCCGTGCCGCCCGATTGGCGCTGCCAGTTGGCTACGTCTTTAATGAGCATTTCCACCATCGGGCCATATTGTGTCACAAATGTAGCGTCATAACGCGCCATCATAGCCGAAGCGGCAATCACATAGCCGTAATGAAAATGCCGGTCATTGCCTTCGTCGGTAGACCAATAACTGCCGGGGTAGTGGACCAGCATGTCCCAGTTATCATCATAATAAAATACATGATTTACCTCGCCGGTGCTTGTTGTAAGTAAGTCTGCCAGGAAAGTGCGAAGTTCTGTTTTGAAACGGTTATATGCCGCCATATGTCCCATCTGGCGTGCGATTGGGATGAGCTGTGCCAATTCGTTCAATCGTTTTCCCCAGAAATAAAGATCGGTAGTACCCGTGATCAGGTTGGGTTGAAGGTATTTTTGATTGATGAGATTGCGCAGCGCTATACTGTCAGCTCCTTTGTAAGATCCATACCAGGGCAGATGTTGCAGCATTCCATAATGTTTCATCACGGTATTAAAATTTCCGTATCGTACATTCATATTTCCGCGGGGAGATTCATATTGATAGGCAGTGTTCACTGGAGTTAAAGGATCTATATTGATAAACTGATGACGGAAAAGTGCATGCACTGTTTCGTTGAGTGGCACCACAGCCGCAGGGGCATTGGCTTTGAGCGCGGTGCTGGTTGTAAACGTAGAAGTGACCAAAGCAGTAGCAGGATCGTATGTATAGTCCACCTGTGTGCCTGTGATGAATGCGTAAGCGCGTCGCTCGTATTCCAGAAAGGTTGCATCAGTGCTGTTGGGTAATACTGCCAGCACTACGTAGCGCTGGCCAGCCATAGCAGGTGGCGTAAAGCGCAGGTATTCACGCGGCACATTTTCTCCGGCAGCATGTCCTTCGTTCAACACCCACATCGTACCACCTACAGGATTGGCTACGATTGTGGTACCGGGAGAAAAGAAAATCCCATAATTTCTTCCGCAGACAGAAACTCTTCTGTTGCCCGAAGGACTTGTAAAGCCCAACACCATTGGCCCGCAGGAAGTGCGGATGATCACGTCGGTACTGGCTGTAATGTTGTCGAAAAACACGAAAGGACTACCCTTGGTAACTGTGGCATCCATACCCATGCCGTTGGTGGCGTCTGTCCAGTTGATCGTCACATGGTAGTCGCCGTAGTCTTTGACGTTTGTACCTTGCCCCGCGCCACCCGGCACCGACATATTCGTGCTCCCTTTTGCAAGCGATACGCTGAGCTCGTTGGTAGCGCTGTTCATAATATAGTCTTCCGTAGTAGTAGTTACGGTCGACAGGTTTTTGTATTGCAATTGTATTCCGCCGGCAATCGCTCTTCCGGTCCAGGGAGGAGCCACCAGGTTTCCTGTGAAGGCACGGTTGTATTGTGACTGATAGTAATCCCAGATCGCAGAAGACCACCAGTCGTTGGTTTGTACAGGTTTTGAAAAACCGCTTACGACCTTAGGAGCTTGTTGTGTTTTATCGATTAGGTCTGTACTGCCCGGAAGTTCCCAGTCGGTAGAATAAGGCTGCGTGCCGCCAGTATAAGTGGTGGTATATCTTCCCAAACAGCTGCCAGTGCCAGGATTTACCAATACCTGGGCTTGGGCAGTAAAATATACGCTTAGAAAGATTATGGTTAGAAATGAGTATAACTGTTTCATATAAGCATGATTCTTCTGAATTCTGCTTAATGGTAAACCGAGTATTTCATATCTGCACAATTTTATATTTGAATTATTCTATAAACTTTTATTTTAAGTAATTTTTGAAAAGAGATTTTTACGTTTGAGCGGCAATTAAAAATGTAGCCTGTGTTTGCCTGAACCTTGATTCTCTGGATTGGAAGATTTACAGGATTTTGATTAACAAGATTATCATAAGTTTGTCATTCAGAAAGAAACTTGTGCAGACCTTGCACTATCGTTTGACTATTCATTAGATAAGCAAGGGCAATAAAATGAAGTTTATAATTAGCAACAAATCATGAAAATCAAAATCCTGTAAATCTTCCAATCCAGAGAATCAATGTTCAGAATAATTTTAGGTTTGTCTAAATTTTTATTTATATTTACAGAAAATAAAAGTTTCTGATCGTGCTAAGCTACACTGAAGAGAATTATCTGAAAGCTATTTTTCACCTGTCTGGTGATGGGGAAAAAGAGGTATTTACCAATAATATTTCCGAAATGCTGGAGACCAAGCCAGCTTCGGTGACGGATATGCTTAAAAAGCTTGCACAGAAAGATCTTGTTCACTATAAAAAATACCAGGGCGTTACCCTCACCAAAATAGGCCGCAGCAATGCTTTGAAAGTAATTCGCAAACATCGTTTGTGGGAAGTATTCCTGGTAGAAAAATTAAAATTTAACTGGGACGAAGTACACGAGATCGCCGAACAGTTGGAGCATATTCAATCCAACTTACTTATCGAACGGCTCGATGAATTTCTTGGTCATCCAGCTTACGATCCGCACGGAGACCCGATCCCTACAGTGGATGGAAAGATCAAGGTAAAAAAAATGGTATTGCTTTGCGATGTACGCGAAGGATTTTCAGGAGAAGTAGCTTGCTTAAAAGAGACTTCTTCATCTTTCCTCAAATACCTTGATAAGATCGGTATTAAGATCGGCACAAATATCCGCGTCAACCATATCATGGAATTTGATGCTTCGATGGATGTGAACATCGGAAATAGTAAAGTAACTTCTAATATTTCGAATGAAGTATCGAAAAATATTTTTGTGACTTTGTAGTAAAATGAAAATGAATTGTAGAAAAGGGAAAATCATATCGCTGCTGCTGACTGCAGCGATTGTGTTGAATGGATGCAAAGGCGGAGAAAAGAAATCCGATAAACTGAAGATCGTCACCGTCACCACTACCGGTATGATCGCCGATGCCATTGGAAATATTGTAGGTGAAAAAGCAGAAGTAAGCGCCCTTATGGGAGCCGGTGTGGATCCTCATCTTTACAAGGTCACCCAGGGTGATCTGCAAAAATTACAAGACGCCGATATTATTTTTTACAACGGCTTACACCTCGAAGGTAAAATGAGCGAGGTACTGGAAAAACTTTCTGAAAAGAAAAAAGTAATTCCTGTTTCGAACGGAATTGTTTCCAAAACGAAACTCAGATTGCTCAACAAAGAAGGAAACATAACAGACCCGCATATCTGGTTTGACGTAGCTTTGTGGAAAGAGACCGTACTCTATGCATCTGCTGAACTTCAAAAAGCGGATACTGCAAATGCTTCTTCTTATCAAAACAATGCAAAAAATTTCACTGCAAAACTTGATTCGCTCGATCAATGGGTGCGCGTGGAGATCGCTACAATCCCAGAGCAGAGCCGCCTATTGATCACGGCGCACGATGCTTTCGGCTATTTTGGTAATGCGTATCATATTGAAGTAAAAGGATTGCAGGGAATTTCTACTGTTTCTGATTACGGATTAAATGATGTGACTGCTCTTGTAGACCTTATCGTGCAACGAAAGATCAAAGCAATTTTCATTGAAACATCCGTTTCTGATAAATCCATCAAAGCAGTAGTAGAAGGCTGCCGTTCCAAGGGCCATGAAGTAAAGATCGGCGGAGCGCTCTATTCCGATGCCATGGGCAAACCTGGTACAGAAGAAGGCACGTACATCGGAATGGTGAAGGCAAATGTAAATACAATTGTGAAAGCGCTTAAATAAGTTATGAATGTTAAATTATGGGTTATGAATTGTAATCATTCATAATTCATAACTCACAATTTAAAATTTAACACTATGATCATTCAAGCAGAAAACCCCATCCTCGAAGTCCACGATCTGACTGTGAGCTACAACAGAAAACCTGTGCTCTGGGGAGTTGACTTTACACTGCCGAAGGGCGTACTGGTCGGCATCATCGGGCCTAATGGGGCTGGTAAGTCCACGCTGATCAAAACGATCATGGGACTTATTCCTGCGGGAAGTGGATTTGTAAAAATATTTGACAAAAAACTAGACGATGTACGGGGAAGAGTAAGCTACGTACCACAACGCGAATCAGTTGATTGGGATTTTCCGGCTTCTGCTTTTGACGTGGTGTTGATGGGGCGTTATGGAAAACTAGGTTTATTCAAACGTCCACGCAAAGCCGACAAAGAAGTAGCGATGGAATGCCTGGAAAAAGTAGGCATGCAGCAATTTGCAAACCGCCAGATCAGTCAGTTGAGCGGTGGCCAGCAGCAGCGGGTATTCCTTGCCCGCGCGCTTGCACAAGATGCCGAACTGTATTTTATGGACGAACCTTTTGCAGGCGTAGACGCTGCTACAGAAGCAGCCATCATCGAGTTGCTTAAGGCCATGACTGCCGCCGGCAAAACAGTAGTAGTAGTACACCACGATCTTCAATCGGTGAAAGAATATTTCAACTGGGTATTGCTGCTGAACATGCGCCTCGTGGCTTCCGGTCCTACCGATAAGATCTTCAACAGTGAATTGCTCAACGAAACCTACGGAGGCAAGCTCACCTTGCTGGCCAGAGTAGGAGAGCTGTTGGCAAAACAGGAGATACCTGTAAGAGAATAAATTTTGAATTATGAATGTTGAGTTATGAATTAATTCAACATTCATAATTCATAACTCATAATTAAATAAATGAAACACCTGATCAACTTCATCACTCTTTCCGATCCGAACACCCGCTATGTGGTGTTGGGTGTGATGCTTATGTCTATTGGTACAGCGGTGTTGGGGTGCTTTACTTTTTTGAGAAAAAAGGCATTGATCGGCGATGCGATTGCACATTCGGTGTTGCCGGGAGTTTGTCTGGCATTTATTTTATCAGGAGAAAAAAATCCTCTCTTGCTGATCCTCGGTGCCTTTGCTACTGGCTGGCTTTCGGTGCTTTCGGTTGATTTTATTAAAAAATATTCCAAGCTAAAAGAAGATGCTGCGATTGGATTGGTATTGTCTGTATTTTTTGGCGTAGGAATTTTATTGCTTACCTATATCCAACATTCCGGAAACGCCGCGCAGTCGGGGCTCGATAGTTTTATCTTTGGGAAAGCCGCTTCACTGGTAAGCGCTGATGTCTATATCTTCGGCTCGGTGGCGATTGTGTTGGTACTAATCGTTTTTTTATTGTACAAAGAATTTATGTTGATCGCCTTTGACGAACATTATGCAGTTTCAATAGGCTTTCCGGTTCGCTTGTTAGAAGTTTTGTTAACTACACTTACGGTACTTTCAGTGGTAGTGGGGATACAAGCCATAGGCGTAGTGCTGATGGCGGCGATGTTGATCACACCAGCTGCGGCCGCGCGATTCTGGACGAATAAACTTCCCTATATGTTGCTTGTAGCTTCTTTGTTCGGTGTCATTGCCGGAGTAGGAGGTGCGTACGTTTCGTATAATACTTCAGGCATGCCTACCGGACCATGGATCGTGTTATTTGTTTCTATGATCGCGATCTTATCCTTTATGTTTGCGCCACAGCGTGGACTCGTATACCGTTGGTACAGTAGACGGGTACACCGTTCGCGGATCATGGAAGAAAATATTTTGAAAGCGTTCTATCAATTGGGTGAGCAGGATGAAAATTTTTTCCGCGAACGCTCCGTTTCCGAATTATCTCAAAAACGAGGATATGCTGAAAGTGTACTCACCAAATGGTTTTCCACGCTGATCAGGCATGGATATCTTCGCATGGAAAATGGGAAATACATACTCACAGAAGAAGGAAGACTCAAGGGACAAAGGATCACGAAGCTTCACCGACTCTGGGAAATGTACCTCACAGAATACGTAAACCTAGCGCCCGACCATGTACACGACGACGCTGAAAACATTGAACACATTATTACTCCTGAGATAGAAAAGAAACTGGAAGAACAGTTGCAATACCCGGATAAGGATCCGCATGATAGCAGGATACCTTATAGTAAATTATAAATAACTGTCATTGCGAGGAGTGTGACGCTATAGCGGCACGCGACGAAGCAATCCGTTAGCTACGCAGCCTTGTTGGATTGAAACTAGTCGTCCTTATAGCTGGCTCAGGCTTCGTAGAAACGGATTGCTTCGTCACTCCCGACTATCGTCGGGAATTCCTCGCAATGACGTTGCAATTCATAAATAAAATTAATAAAAAAATGAACGACCTATACATCATCGCCATCGGCTCTCTCATCGCCGCTTCCTGTGCTTTACTAGGATGCTTCCTGGTGCTGCGCAAAATGGCTTTGATCGGTGATGCGATTTCTCACGCAGTGTTACCGGGTATTGTTGTTGCATATCTATTCACCGGTAGCCGCGATTCTTTCATCATGATCTTAGGAGCAGGTACGATCGGATTGCTAACTACCTTCCTGATCGAATTCCTCCACCGCAAAGCCAGGCTGCAGGAAGACGCTTCGATCGGGGTGATCTTTACTACCTTGTTTGCCTTGGGAGTAATTCTCATTTCATACTACGCAGAGAACATAGACCTGGACCAGGATTGCGTCTTATACGGCGAGATCGCGTTGGCGCCGCTGGATACCTGGGTACTGCCATCCGGTTTTGACATGGGGCCAAGAACTTTTTGGATCGGATTGATCATGCTGATCTTGGTTGTATTTTTTATTTTACTCGGATACAAAGAATTATTTCTTACTACGTTTGATCCTTCCTACGCCGCGTCTATTGGGATCTCGGTGACCTTGTGGCATTATTTGCTAATGGGAATGGTTTCCTTTACTACCGTTGCTTCTTTTGAAGCCGTAGGAGCTATACTGGTAGTTGCGTTCCTTGTGGCACCGGCCTCTACTGCTTATTTACTCACAGACCAGATCAATAAAATGTTGTTGATCTCCGTACTTGCCGGAATTCTGGCGGCTGCCGGAGGGTATTTTCTTGCGCTCTGGCTGGATGCTTCTATCGCCGGAGGGATGAGTACTGTAGCCGGAATAGAATTTATGCTAGCCCTGTTTTTATCTCCTTCCCAGGGAATTTTGATGAAAAAATTAAAGCTCAAAGTGAAAAACGTTTAACCTTAAACTTTGAACTTTAAAACCTGATAAATAACCTGATTCCAATCATTCAGCACTCATCAGGTATAATTCATAATTATTGATTAAATTTGGTTATGAATTCAATTGTTAAAATTATGAAAACCAAATTTTTTATAATCACTGTCCTGGTAATGCTATCCGTTGCCGGGGTGATCGTATCCTTTACCTGGGAGAAATCAGACAAACCTACCGATGAGATCAAATGGATGAGCTATGCTGAAGCAACCAAGCTAAGCCAGAAAAAAAAGAAAAAGATCTTTATAGATGTGTATACAGACTGGTGCGGATGGTGCAAGAAAATGGATGCTACTACTATGAAGGATCCCAAGATCATAGAATATATGAACAAGAAATTTTATGCTGTGAAGCTGAATGCTGAAAGCAATAAAACCTCTGCTTACAAAGGTACTGCCGTTTCCGAAAAAGAATTAGCTACCCGTATTTTCAAAGCCAACGGATATCCCACCACATTATACCTGAGCGATGGCGAAGATCTTATCTTCAATATCCCCGGCTACCGTGAAGCCGGCGAGCTCGACAAGATCCTGCATTTTGTAGGAGAAGAAAAATACAAAACCCAATCCTGGGAACAGTTCAATGCTTCCTATGTAGCGGAATAAATTTAACAATGAAATTATGAGTTATGAATGTTGAGTTATTAGTTACTTGTTAATTCTAAAGAACTAGTAACGGATTAATTCTCTTTACATTCATAATTCATAACTCAACATTCATAACTTTCAAAGAGTGATCCTAGACATCCACGATACTATTGTAGCCCCCGCTACTGCCCCGGGCGTTGGCGCTATTGCAGTGATCCGCTTATCCGGTAAAGAAGCGATCTCTATTTGTCAGAAAGTTTTTAAAGGAAAAGACCTCACCAAACAAGAATCGCACACCATTCATTTCGGCACGATTGTAGACCAGGGAGCGATTGTAGACGAAGTACTGGTTTCTATTTTTAAAGCTCCTAAATCTTTTACTAAAGAAAATATAGTAGAAATATCCTGTCATGGTTCTAACTATATCATAGGAAAGATCATTCGCTTGCTGATCGCGTCAGGCGCGCGCTACGCGAAGCCTGGAGAATTTACCCAACGTGCGTTTATCAACGGCCGCTTCGATTTGGCGCAGGCAGAAGCGGTAGCAGATCTGATCGCTTCTGATTCGGAAGCAAGCCATCGTGCGGCGATGAATCAGATGCGGGGTGGAATTTCCGAAGAAATAAAATTACTCCGCGATGAGTTGATCGGATTTGCGGCGCTTATAGAACTTGAATTGGATTTCAGCGAAGAAGACTTAGAGTTTGCAGACCGCACACGGCTGCGCAACTTGGTGGTGAAAATTCAACACATGCTTTTTGAATTGTTGAATACGTTTCAACTGGGAAATGCAATTAAAACAGGCGTCAGTACAGTGATAGCAGGAAGGCCGAATGCGGGGAAGTCTACTTTGTTGAACGCCCTGCTCAACGAAGAGCGCGCGATCGTTTCAGAGATAGCCGGTACTACCCGCGATACAATTGAAGAAAAACTAGTGATCCGTGGCGTAGAATTCCGCCTGATCGATACCGCCGGTATCCGCGAAGCTACGGACGCGATTGAAGCAATTGGCGTAGAGAAGACATTTGAAAAGATCAAACATTCTGCCTTATTGGTATACATGTTCGATGCTTCCACACTTTCCATTGAAGAGGCCAGAAAAGATATTCTGGAACTTACCCAACACGGTGTACCGTTTGTAGTAGTGCCAAACAAAATGGATTTATTACCGGAAGGTTCTTACGTGAATCCATTGCCTATGCAATTAAATAATCCTGTAATAGGGATCTCTGCGGGCAAGAAAGAACATATAGAAGAACTCAAAAACGAATTGTACTCGATCGTAGTAGGAGGAAGGAGTCTTGCCGACAAAGCCATCGTCACCAACGCCCGCCACTATGAAGCCCTCAGCAAAAGTAAGGAAGCGCTGGAGAAAGTGCAGGAAGGACTTGATGCGCAGATCAGCAGCGATCTGCTCGCAGAAGACATTCGTCAGGCCTTGTATTATCTTGGTACTATTACCGGTGAGATCGACGTGGACAAAGATATCTTGGGGACGATTTTTGGGAAGTTTTGTATCGGAAAATAAACATCTCCACCTATTAAGCTAATTGATAATCCTGTCTCAGCTTATCACTATAATCTCTATTAAAAGCTTCTTGCTTTAATTTAAAATGAGCAGAAAGTTTTCTAATGATTTCTTTCGACATTCCTTTTTTGTAATTCAAAATTTCAGAGACCAGGCCTTTGCTTATCCTCAGAATTTTGACTAGATCCGTTTGCTTTAAATTATTTTCTTTCATTAAAGAATGTAGTAACTGTACAGGATCTACTTCCGATAATGTACTATGTCTATCATCCCAATCCTTAATTAATAGACTAAGAAGCTCTATTTCATTTTTAATCTCTTTTGTTTTCTTTTCAGCAAACACAAGGGTTTCCAGCAGATCACAATATTGTGTGTACTGTTTTTTATTCTTAATGACCGTATATTTTAAATCTTTCATAATTAATATAAACTAATGGTGTATTGTTGTTTCTTGTTGTTAAGTTTATCATAGTGGGCATGTGTACCAATCCAACAGATGAATAGATGAACTTCGGTGACTCCAAAATGATATTTACAAATCATTCTATAGTTATTACCTCCTATATCAAAGACTACTCTGTTGGACCCTTTCCCTAAAAGATCCGCAGATCCGAAAGTTTTTTGAATATCTCCAGGCTCGCCCCAATCTGCATGATTAATAGCTGTAAGCCATTCGGAAAAAGGAATTCTACTTTGTGCATTCTTTTAAACGTACTCCTGAATGGACTGTTTTTTAATTAAATGAACTTTCATACAATATACATAAAACACATAAAAAAGTTCTCTTTTTGAGAACTTTTTTATGTAATAAAAATAAACGGTTTGTTTCTTGGTTGGTAGTCAAAAAAACAGAAGACCTTTCGGCCTTCTGTTTTAAAAAAAAATAGTTCTATAAAAAAATTATTTCACGACTTTAAAGGTCTCAATTTTTCCGCTGGTGCTATAGATGGTTACCATATATAACCCGCTTTCAAATCCAGAAGTTGACAGTGAATAATCCGTCATACCGTCTACATTTTTCTCTGCCATGATTCTTCCCTGAGCATCCATTACTTTGATCGTTGCGGCAGCCTGGCCGAATTGAATATTTAATTGATCTTTCATTGGATTAGGATAGCAGGAAGTAGCTGAAGCATAATTGCTCTGGGCAACATCTGCTGTCATACCAATTCTTGCTCCGGATGTTTCTGTGTAGAATCCATAATAGTTCAGAAGTATAGTTCCCCATACAGAAGCATTTTGATAATCATTGATAGTTCCTCTCCAGGCCAATTGACTATCTCTGAACCCTCCGTCATCATCGTCGTCTACAGCAACGTCAAAGCCAATGTAGGTTCCTACGTTTGGACTAATACCAAGATTGGTCCATGGAATAGCTACTTCTACAGAGTAACCACCTACATAGATCACAGCATTTTCAATTTGTGAAGCGGCAAGAATTCCATTGGCATTTCCTCTGATGCTTACTTGCGGAGGTACGCCACTTGAGCTGTACTTCACCAGGATCTGGCGATGAAGATTTGGATCGAAATATGGAAGTTTGGTATTCAATGGATCGATGAATATTTCCACCGCATCGTCGTTCCAGATCTCCGGAGAATCGTGGTACAGCGTGTTGGTGTAAGCGTGGTTGTCCCATACCATTACACCTACATAAAGGTAATTGGCATCGTAGGTCATACGCACGTTTACTTCGTTGTCGGAAGTGCCGATCACTTGCTTCTGTACATTGGCTACAGGGAAAGAAGAATAAGCCGCGTCGTGGATCACGTTTCCATCCACTACCGGCGATCCGGTGTTATAGTTTACGTAGCCCACGCCATAGTCGGCCGCATTCAAGCGGACAATACCATAGTTGGCGGTGCTGTTCCAATCGTTGGCAGTTCCTTTCCAGGCAATCTGGCCGTCTCTGGCGCCTCCGTTGTCGTCATCGTCTACAGCGATATCAAGACCAAACTGAAGACCGCTATGAGGTGTAATGCCGAGCTTGCTCCATGGAATAGCCACTTCTACCTGGTATTGTGAAACGTACTTGGTACCGGTTTGAAAAGCAGTTTCGAAAAGAATACCGTCTTTCGTATAGTTACCATTGATCCACAATTCAGGAGGTACGTTAGGATCGACCTTGTGGCTGAAGATCGCCTGGAATAATGGATGCCCGTTTTTAGGATCGATAAAAATTTCGACAGCGTCGTCTTCCCAAGGTGTGCTAGGATCGGAATCATCCTGGAACCATGTTTGTGTTTGATTGAAAGCGTAGGTTTCCTTTACAATCGTTGTGATGTAAAGATAATTTTCATCATAAGTAGCAGCAAAGTCAAAGGTGTTGTCGGTGGATCCTACCACCACATTGCCGCTTGCTGATGCTCGTGGAATTGGAACCGAACCAGTCCAGAATGGATCATACCAGTAATTGCCATCAATGGTAATAGACTGTTCGTACGGATAATTTGCAACGTGTTTGTTAATCACGTAATCCTGTGCGTGCGCGCTTCCGAACAAAAATGCGAAAGCCCCCAAAAAAAGTTTAGCTTTTTTCATGTTGTTAATTTGGTTTAAGTGTTTGAATAAAAAAGAAAATTAAAAATGTGATCAAAACTAGTTATTAACTTTTTCTTGCACAATGATTTTAGATGGTTATTGTGTTAATTATTATTTTTTTTGCTAACACTACAACAAAAAAGAAGGGATGTTATATTTTTTATTTTTCGAGTGCAATTTTAAAAAAACAGCGTACGTATAAATACTATAAACGTATATGCATAAATCCAGCAGCCTTGCTAATAAAGGAGAGGCAGCGCACATGATTTTTTGCAGCTGTACACTCTATGATTAAATTTTTATAAACGATTAAGTTGGTAAAATATTTTTTCAGTGTGATAACATGTATTATTCAATCAAAAAAGATAATAGTAGAACTAAATTTTTTCTATAAATAATTTTCCAAAACGATAAAGTGAGAGATAACATTTGTCATATTCTATTTGTGTTTTATAAAACAGTCAGGAAATAAAAATACTGCAGTTATTTTTTGTCAGGTGGAATTTGTGTTGTAACATTGCATTATTATCATTGTTTAATTTTTTGTCATTTTTTTAAAGGGTAAAATGATTTTTGGCGAATGGGGAAAACGGCCTTAGTTAGTTTGTTTTTTCAGAAACAATGGTGCCTAAAAATTTAATGATGACTATTGTTCTTTTATGAAAAAAATCGAGACAAAAGAGATTCAATTCACGTTACTGTTGAATAAAATTCTGTTTCCAGGTTTCTATTTCTTTTCTCAACAGTCAGTATCTAGAGATCATTTACGATTAAGCGGTTTCTAAACTGTTGATTACTTTTGGTCATCCTAAAAGGTTTTTTGAAAGATATTATTTACATTAATATTGATTTTTTTATACTCTTAAATAGTTATGGGAAGTAACAAAAAAAATAAAACGCAATCTGCGAGGACTGCGTTTAATGAATATCTTCTGCAAAGGGGAAAGACCAGCGAATACAAGCTCTTGGAGGCTTTTCCGGAACGCTACCTTGCGCAGTGGATCGAAAAAAAATTCCCGGAATATTCAGTTTTTGTTCAAAAATATAAGTCAGCCAATGCTGATGATATAAAACGTTTGATCACTTCTGAATACAAAACAAAGATCCTGGCTGGTTTTTTTTCCAAAGGTACGCTACCCTGGATCGAATTGATCAGTCCTCTCGGATATGCTGAACAAATTCTTTTAACATATGCGCAAGAGTTTTCAAATGATTTTAAAAAAAAAATCAATGAATGTATCTTTACTATTCCAGGCTTTTTAACAAGAATTGAATTTATTTATCCCGATCAGTTGACAAGTCTGATCAAAATGTTACCCAAAGAAATAATAATTGAAAAAGATGTGCTTTCTTTCAATGCACCACCAGACGATCCGGACTTGATTGTTTATTATTTACTCTATTATGAAAAGAATGCCAAACTACCTCCAGAAGCAAATTTCAGTTTTCAGGAATTAGTAGAATTGTTAATCCTGCAGTTTCCGGAAGAAAGCCAAATGTATTTTATGATGATAAGCTATACGGAACATCTAACTATCCAGCAAAAAATTTCGCGCAAAGGTAAATCAAAACCGAAGCGACGTTCCTGATCTTAAATAGTGAGGAGCAAATAAAAAGTCCTTTATGAGTAAACATAAAGGACTTTTTATTTATTGTGCAAATAGACTTTGTAATAAGTCTGAAAATTGCTGGAAGATAAATACAGGATATTGCACTTCTGGTATCTTTTCGGGAGGAGGAGGGGTATCGTCTCCGCTGCCACTATCACCACTTCCACTATCATCATCCGTATCGCCGCTGCCTCCGCTATCGCCACTATCGTCGTCGTCATCATCGTCTTCGTCGGTGTCGTCTGGTTGTACTGTCTTTTCAGTAAGAGCGTAGTTAAGTGTAGGATTTAGTATTGCAGCATTGAAGGCTTGGTAATAATCAATCAACTGCTGCTCTCTCACCATCATGATATCCAGTTCTGTCTGGCCATCTTCCGGAGGAAGCGGGTCCGGCGTGGTAGCGACGTTTCCCATTTCAAACGCTGTGATCTGGTAATTTTTAATGATCGTTCCTCTAAACCTGATATCTATATACATGATCAAGGCCGTTTCCTTGTCTGTGGCTTCCTGGTTTTTTCTGGCCGATATGGTTGCTTCGAGGTATGTGCCTTTGATTCCATTTTCAACGGGCACTACAGTGAAGCTGGCGTTTGTCAATTGTGTTTGAATAGAAGCGATCATGCTATCAAACTGATCGTTTTTATAATCGATTCTTTTATCGTTGTAAGTAATCTCCAAAGGTTCTCGTATGGCGATTAGATCTTCCAACGCTTTTAGCTTTGTAATATCCATAATTGATTGCGCTTTTGTCTGATTGTTTTCTGGTCCTAATGTAGATTGTTTTTTTGATAAACAAAAGAAAAAGTACTGTATTTGCAATTTAAATAACATTGAATACAATTAAACTTTTGTTTCTACAAAAAAGACATAAAAGCTATTTCATAAGGACACAAAAACTATCCTTCTTCTTGAAGGAGTTTATGAGTCCTTATAAAAATAGGTGATAATAATTAGTAAAAGATAACTTATTGGATGTCGCAGGATCGTTCCAAAAATTCAACATATTTTCGTAGTGCCTGGTTGCTGTCCATAAGTGCGTGAATAATCCGTATGAGGTTTTCCTTGTCTGAATAGGCAATTGCCTCGTTGTACGGATGAGCGGTTTCGGGTTCTTCTTCTGAGGTCTGGATAAAGAGATACTGCTTTTGCATAAGAAATGCGAAATTATAGTGGTAAAGGTTAACTAGTCTGTTTTGAGAGTTAGAAAAATATTATCCTACCTGCTTTTTGTCGCTTAGTACTTCTATTCGGTTCTCCAGCAGGTTAATAATTTTCTTTAAAGTATTAATTTCACTGTCTTTTGATTGAATGAGGATTTTCAAATTGTCATTTTCATGACCTAAATATTTCACTGCTTCAGGATGGTTTTTGGAAACATGCTTTCTAAGCATTTCTCCTTCTCCGAACAAGAGCCATTCAACATTAATCTCCAATTGTTTTGATAGCCGGATAAATAAACTGACACCCGGGTCCTTGGTGATTCCATTGATTATGTTTCCTATCGCTGTATAAGAAACGCCACAAATCTCTCCTAATTGTTCGTTGGAATAATTAAATTCTTTTTTAATTATTTCCATCCTATGCTTCATTTCCTGCATTCAGTAAACCTGTTGTTTATGCAAAGATAGAAGGTATTCTGTCTTTTAAAAGAATTCGTATGATTTTTTTATAAACCAACCAGAAGCAAGGTTTGTGGATTTAATTTTGTTTGTATAAACTTTTATATAGTACAAATATTAATATTTTGTTTTTCAATATTTTATATAAAATATCCTTTTATATAATTCATTGAAAGTGCAATTAAACTTGCTAATATTTTCAATTAAACTTGTATTTAATCTTTCTATGATTTATTTTTATAGAAATAAACTCAATCAGAAAAATTTTTACCGTTAACAATATTTTCAATCATGAATTCACTAAAGTATATCGTGCTTTTTTGTCTTTCAGCTTTCTTAATAAGCCCTTCTTTTGCACAAAAAAAAGCGATCGAACAAATCATCAATAAGGACAGTCTTACCAAGCCTTTCAAAAAATCTGTTGTAATAAAAGCCACAAGACTAAAAGATGGGAAAATAAAAGCAGGCTTGGGCGACTACTTAAAAGTGCAGGTGACCAACATGGAAAATTTCATGCAGGTTTATAATGATAAACATCAAAAATTGGTGCTCTATTTTAATGAAGTACCGATGCACGGACTTAACCCAACTTTTATTTCTACTCACGATAGCTCCATTGTATTCCACCTGGTACGCGATACCGTTTCACTTTCTTCATGGAATGTATTTTACCATGGACAAACCTATTACAAATCCCATCAGAAAGTAAGCGTGAGTCTTGGCTTCGAAAACGACGGATCGCTCGATACAAAGGTAAAAGACTTTAGCCTTGAATTGGTACGTACAGATCTGCTCGTATTCACCTATCTGGTGATCATTCTGATGCTGATCTTATTTATTCTGCTCGTTAAAAAAACGGGTATTATTCGTGACGATAATACAAACGAACATAAAGGTACCTACAGTCTTTCACGCGCGCAGCTTGCCTTCTGGACCTTCATCATTGTTTTTTCTTTTCTGTATGTATACGCCGTGACCGGTGAGATCACACCTATAACCAGTTCTACTTTAGTGCTGCTCACCGTAAGCATGACAACTACTGCGGGCGCAAAAGTGATCGATTCTTCCAAAAATCCTGAACATGTAGATAAAAATGCTAAATCAGAAGAATTTTTTAAGGATATCATTTCAGATCAAAATGGCGTGAGCATACATCGCTTTCAAATGGTGGTATGGACCTTGATACTTGGTGCGTTTTTCCTGAGAAGTGTAATGATCAACCTGGCCATGCCTCAGATTGATGACAGCATGTTGATTCTGATGGGCATCAGTAGCGGCACTTATCTTGGCCTGAAAATTCCGGAGAAAAGTACTCCTGAAAAAGTAGAGACTCCTAAAGAGACACTCCCACCGCCACCAGCGCCAGAGCAGGAAAAGCAGCCATGTGCCGAAGCTCTGCCGCCAGATATGCCAGAGGATGAACTTTATTACGATACACCTGCTGTAGGATAAGAAAAATTATCATTGTATGAATTTCAAAGAAAAATATATCATCTCGCCACGCTATCTTACTCCTAATACCAAAAGGAGATCGGGGAAACTGATCACCCCAGGAGTGAAATTTATCGTGGCGCACGACACCGGAAATCCTAATTCTACTGCTTCGGGTAATGTAAAATATTACGAAAATACCAAAGATGCAGAAAGCGCTTCTGCACATATTTTTGTAGACGATAAAGAAATCGTAGAATGCATTCCAGCCCTTACAGCCCCTCAGCCCGAAAAAGCCTGGCATGTTTTATATAATGTGACTACAGACAACCAATTGTATGGCTACGACGCCAACGATGCGGCAATTGGCGTAGAATATTGCTATGGAAATAAGATCAATGCAGATGAAGCATACAGAAAATATGTATGGGTATTGGCTTATATCTGCTATAAGTTTGGACTGGATCCTAAAACTTCTATCACCGGCCATTGCTTTCTCGATCCGCAGCGAAAAACAGATCCTGTAAGCGGACTGGCCTATAGCCGCCGCACCTATGATCAATTGCTGAAGGATGTAGTAAGTGAATACGAAGAATGTACCGGCGCACCTCCTAAACGGTACGTATTTTTTCCTGAAAATGGTGCAGTAAAAGCGACTACTAAATTGAATGTGCGAAAGGATGCACCCAATACCAGGGCCTCGGTAGTACAAGTGGTAACGGCTTCTACTGAGTTGAAATACATAGGATATGTAACCGATGGAGAACCGATCAACGGGAATTCCAAATGGTATAAGGATATGAACGGAAATTATTTCTGGAGCGGAGCTGTACTTAAAAACTAATTACTATAAAATATATAAACATGGACAAAACAAAATTATTGCTTTACGTTGTGTTGGGAGTCGTAGTATTCCAGGGCGTTTTTAATCTCTTTTTTAGTCATTCACTTTTGAAAGATGCAGTAAGCGATATCAAAGGTGTAAAGTCTGATCTCAAAAATATTTCCGACAGTTTATCTTCGTCAAGAAAGCAAATCTCCTCAATCGTACAAAACCTGGACGACAGCCAGACGCGCATAAACCTGATCACAAACAGGGTGGGAGTGTTGTACCTGGATTATAAAAAAGACGATAGCAAATTCCGGGCAAAAACAGATAGTATTACAAGAAGATTGCACGACGAGGAAAAATCCGCTGACTCATTGTCAAGAGAATTGGAACAACTACAATAAAATTAAAATTATTATGAAAAAAATATTTATTCTTTTCCTGGCCTTATTCGCGTTTCAAAACACAATACAGGCACAGGATAACAAGACAATCATTTTGTCGGATACATTTTGTGTATCCACACAAAAACCTAAGCCTCTTGTACCAGGAATGCTTGTAGGAACTACCTGCGATACATTATATATTATCAACAAGCACCGTTACCAGCTTTATGAACAGGCAGCCAAGGTGATCCGCGATAAAAAATATATGTCCACATGCGACGTGGTGATTCAAAATTATGAACAGCGCTTACAGGCGCAAAACATAGCATTTGAAAAGCTCTATCATGATTATATAGCGCTTGATAGTATTTCGCAGAGTACGATCACTCAAACTAAAAATTCTCTGGTGCAGGTCGATGGTAAGCTCGCCGGAGTGCAGGATGGCATTGGGAACGTAGATCAGAAAATAGGAGATATACAAAAGACTCTCAATGCACAAAGAAGAAAATCTTTCTTCGATAAAATATTATATGGAGTAGGAGGGATAGCAGTGGGTATATTGGGAGGCCTGATCATTGCCCACTAAGATCCCCGGAGATGGAAAGAAAATAATTCAGCATATCAATGATTCAAACGCTTAATTCTACTGCACAGTATGCTCAAAGGCTGTTGCGGTTGTACCCTGTATCGGTACTAAAGGAAAATTTTGATAAGGTAAAAGGAAAAAGACAAGAAGATATTGTGGAGGAGATATGCGAGCGTTATCCTTATCAACAGATATTGGATTTTGCTGTGCAGAAATTTTCCTTTACAAAACAGAATGTTCAATTATTGTCTCATAAGCTGAAAATGCCAAAAGCAATAGAACTGGATCTTTTTGCCGGAACAACTCCTTTTGCCATTCACGTAACGCAAAACGGAACAGCGAAGTTTTACTTCATGGACGTACATTACCAGCTCCACGTGCTGGACAAAGGCACCTTTACTTCATATAAAATCACTTTCAAACAGCCTGTGAAAGTAGAGATCACAAAAGAACTGATCTTACTGCAAAGTACGATCATGGAAAAAAAGATTGCTCCATTTTTCCCCTCGATGGAAATTTTGAAAGAGGAAAAGTTAACTCCGGAAGAAATTATATTTGAACAAATGCTGAATCACGACACCTTAGAAGCGATGGACATCAACAAAGGCGTGAAGCAACTTTGGCACGATGATCTTGTAGATTGTCCGTATATCACCTGGAAAAAGTCACGTTCTGTATCCACCGAAAGGATGGACGAAGAATATACTCTCAAGCAGCAATATCCTGATCTTTTCAAACAGATCATGAATGCTCCTTTAAATAAAACCGGATTCAAATTTATCAAAGATGTACAGCATTACCTGGACTTTCAAACAGAGCCTTTGCTGGGAAGATTGTCTTTCAATAAATATCCGTCGCATATAAATCAGATCGACAATGTTGTTAAAAAAATTCTTTCAAAAAATTGATGATTCTGCAGTAGGTGCGCTGGTAGGACGAAAGCTCGAGCTCCTGGAGAAGACAGATCCAGAAAGGATCTATGTCGAGAACATCCGAAGCTTTTTCAATATTCCTTACAAACTCGCAAAGCTGCTCTGCGAGCTGGCCGTGCGGGAAGGATCGTTTATAAAAAAGACCGGTCTTGTTTGTCCCAACGAAGGCTGTAAAAGGATCATCCGTTCGTATGCAAGCGGAGCAATGATTCCTGAAAAGATTGTTTGCAAGTCTTGTGAACTGGAAGGAAATGATCATGAGTTTGAGACATCCTCTTTGGAGAAAATAGTTTTTTATCAACTAAACAGAGAACAATAAGATGGGCAAGATCACGCAAGAAAAGGTGAAGGTGTATGAGATCATTGTGAACATGACTTTAAAGTGCATATGTACGCTTGTTTCCCTGGGAATTTTGATCGTAGTGGTTTACCAGATGATCCGCGTAGAGCCTTGGCAAAGCAAAGCTGTTTATGCAGCTTTTAGCGCTGTACTTACGGGAACAGTCTATAAAGTGTTCACTCATTTTTTCCCTTCTGTACGGACTACGGTGACGGTAGAAAAAACAGAAAATGAGCATTCCTGATATAAGTATTTTAACATAAACAATTCTTGAATTATAGTAATTTATGCATTTTTTGAAATTTTATAATAAGTTTTATTGTGTAATTATCAATAAAACTTATATATTGTGATAATACTTGAAGAGCGTTTTTAACTCGCTTTTTTAAGTAAAACTGGCTATAACAAACACTAAAAAATAAAGACAACTAAAACTTAACACTACTATGTTAAATAAGAAAATTTCCGACCTTCCTTTGGCTACGGCATTAACCGATAACGATCTTTTTGCGGTTATGCAGTCAGATAACACAACCAGGAAAATCAATTTCGTGGACATGATCCGTGAAGTGAATGCGATTGTGGAAATCAGTTTTGCAGATCTGACGGATCTCATTGCAGCAGGTACAATGAGTCCTGGTACAATGTATCAGATAGAATTTCAAACCAAGCATATGATTCCAAATACAAGTGTGATTAATACAGGTGTTATGGAACATTTATTATTGTATGCAGTTTCCGGAAACGACTTGTTGGAAGAAGCGATTTCGATTGAATATCCGCAAGATCTGATTCTTTATAATGTCAACGATGTATTATGTGAAGACGGCACGACTCCGCGCCAGGGAAAAATTACTTATCGTAAAGACAGAATTAAAAATCTTGAAACATGGTACGATTTCCGCGCTGTGAAATTCAGAAGATGGAAGATGGATACAGCTTCCAATACCGCCTGGGCGCCTAGCACCAGTTATTCTTCTGGGAATGTAGTATACAACGGCAACATATTTTATAATTGTATTGATTCGCATACTTCTCTTTCCAGTTTTAATGATGATCACTGGCAGATCATTGCTTATGGCGATACGATAAAAAATGTTGCATGGGATAGTAGTATATATATAAATGGCACAATCAATTCTAATGCTAGTATTTTTGAGGATCTGTTGACATTTAATTTCACTGATATACATGATATAACTATTAAACCGATGTACAATCGGAGCCAGTACAATAATATTGTATTTGTAAACTATTACGGTAGCGACATTCCATATGGATATACATTTGAAGAGAATTGCTCTAATATGACGATTGTGGGATCTCATAACCAAAATTCGTTTGGACAAAACTGTAGTTCGGTAATCCTAGGGAATGATAGTTCTACTAGTGGCATTACAGACAACGTCGTTGGCAACGATTTACAAGGAGCATATTTTAGCAATTCTGCTTATAATACGATCGGAAATTATTGTGGCAATATTGTATTTGTGAATGGTGCTAACAAAAACACGATAGAGAATAGTGTATGGCAAACAAATATCGAATCAGCAGAGTCTTGTCATATTGCCTCTAACAGTTATAACGTTAAAATAGAATCTTCAAGCTATATACTAATTGGTTCAGGCGGTAGCAATAATAGATTCACAAGCGGCTCTAGTCAAAATACCGTAGGTATGTCTTCTAGCAACAATACTTTTGTAAGTTCCCAATATAATTTAGTAGGCGATGCCTGCAGTGGCAACCAATTTTCAGGCTCTTATGATAATCGTATAGGTTCAAACTGCTACAATAATAGTTTCACCTCCAGTGGCACTACTTGGATAAATTCCGAATCGAGCAATAATACATTTAATGGTAGCTATAATATAATTATAGGATATGGTTCGGGTAGTAATACTTTTAATAACAGTCCTTATAACTGGCTTGGCAATTCCTGTAATGGTAATACCTTTACCAGTGGCTCTTATGATAACGTATTAGAGGCGCAGTGCTTTAATAATCATTTTAATAATGCTGCCTATAATTCATTAGGTACTAATTCGAACAATAACAGCATTACCAGCTCTTACCGTATTTCACTTGGCATTGAATGCGATTCGAATACATTTACCAGTTATTGTGATTCCGTTACTCTTGGAAACAACAGCGATGGCAATACTCTTAGCAATGCAGAATATAGCTCGATCGGGAATGGCTGCTCAAGCAATACATTGACGGATGCTTACTATATCTCGTTGGGGAATTATTGTAGCCAGAATCACTTTACAGGATTTTCCTATAATAATTCTATGGGGAACAATTGCAATACTAATACACTGGTCAACAACAGTAGCAATAACAGTTTTGGCAACAACTGCAGCAACAATACTATAGGCGATAATACAAACGGAGGAAGCAGCAATAATAATTTTGCAAATAATTGTAACAGCAATTTCCTTGGTGGAGCCAACAACAACAATAGTCTCGGCAGCTACTGCAGCAACAATAGCTTTGGAATAGGTGCCTCTACCAACACTCTTGAGAATAATTGCAACAATAACCTGCTTGCCTACACCACCGGAAGCTCAAGCGGTTCTTTCAGCAACAACCACCTGGGCGGCGGTTGCAACAATATCAACCTGCGTGGAAACGGTTTGATCTTCGGGGAAGCTTGCAGCTTTATCACCATCGACTTCAGCCTGAATTGTCAATTTGCTCCTGGGTTAGCCAATAAAACATTCCCTGGCCAATTCAACTCGGCATTTATGATCTCTGATACTACTACTACCACGTTTACCACTTCTGGAAACAAGATTATAGTCAACATGTGTTCCGCTGATGGTTCATGGTGGTTCAACGCGATCGACAACGCAGGCGTAGTAACCACGACAAAATTTGTCTAAATGATCGGCCAGTATTTTGATAAGACTTACCTGATCAATATTCCTCACCGCGAAACGCGAAGGATCCAATCACTGCTCGAATGCGAAAAGGTTGGATTGGATCCTTTCGTATTCCCCGCCATTGATGGATTTAAAGAACAGACTCCTTATCAAAATCCCCGCAACATCCCAGCGATCCAATGGAATCACGGTGCGGCGGCTTTGAACCTTACTACCATCAAGCTTCTCGAAGACGCAAAAAGAAATAAATACCGATCGGTTCTGATCCTGGAAGACGATATCGAATTTCATCCACAGATCAATATGATCGTGGATGAATATATAGACGGTATTCCGGAAGATTGGGAAATGATCCAGTTTGGGTGTGTACATAAGCAAACACCGGAAAAGGTCACTTACCGTGTCTTTCGCATCCGCCAGGCCGATTGTCTTCACTGTTATGCGATACGCGATACCGCATACGATTTGATGATCGAAGAGATCCTCAAAATGAATCAGCCGCTTGATTGGATCACTCAATACAAGATCCAGCCCAGAGGCCGCTCATACTGCATTCTACCAAACTTCGCTTATCAGCGCGCCGAATATTCGGATATCGCTCAAATGAATGTGAATTATGTTTTTTTAAAATAAATTTTAATTCTTTTATAACTACCATTATGGCAACACTTGAATATAATAAATACGTTCAGCTTCCTGAAGAAACAGATCCTAACGGCAACATCATAAAAGTAAGAGGAATGATGATCCATCCTAGTTTTGACGGTAAACCCAGAGGACTGTGTGAAAGAATCACCTACAACAATAAGGGCGTTGCAATCGCCTGGAATTATCCAAGGTTTACAAACCAGGAAATTGTACAGAGTGGTGATCATTACGTATTAGCTCCGGTTAAATAAATCAATAATAATATTTAGAACAGAAGACAAAATTAATTTCGTCTTCTGTTCTGCCTTTTTATTTATTCTCTACTTCTATGGCGTATCCTGAAAATTTTAAAGATCACGAAGACTCCTCGTACCGTATGGCGCATACTCAGGAGGAAGACGAAGATTCAATTTATACTGTTTCTAGAGTGCTTCGTCATGAAGAAGAGAATAAGCCACAGACTTCTGCCCCCACAGATCTGCCAAAACCAGGAAATGAAACTTCTCTTCCGAATTCTTCTCCAAATGATGGAGATAAAAAGGAGGAAAAATCACTAAAAGAACAACCTGTTTCCTCCGAACCTGAGCACACAGGCGATCTTCCTCTTGAGAAAAAGAAAGAAGAGGAAAAAGAAATTACGGCAGAGAAAAAAGAAGAGAAGGAAATAAAAGAGGATAAAGAGAAAAAAGAGGAACCGAAAGTAATTGAAATAAATAATTCATCCTTGCCTCCTCCGGATGAAAAAGAAAAAAATAAGGAAACAAAATCTACAGAACAAACAGAGGTAAAAGAACCAGTCATCCCTTCTGCAGAGGAGAAAGAAAATCCTGCCGTAAATACGGAAACGATTCAGCCTGCTGCCGCACTTCCGGGTGCAGATGCCAAGCCAACAGAATCTCCTGTGCTCGATGGCTCTGATCCTAAAGCATTGCTTTCTTCCTTATCGCATGTGAAGCCAACTCAATTGGCGGAAGGAATGAATACCTCTACACGCCTGGTACCTGTTGTACAGGAAAAACAAAGTAAACAGGAAAAGGCTGCCCTGCCAGTGATCCAACAGCCTACTGGCCTAGGCTCTGTGAAGAATGCTGCTAAGGTTCCCTACAAACCTGCTGTACAGGTAAGTGGTCCGGATTTCAAGGCAAGCGTACTCAGCGCCAAACCTTATACACCTGCCCCGGTATCAAAAACAATTTCCACCAAACCGCTTATCGGTAAAGATACTAAAGTTACCAACCCTGCGCAGATCAATACCAACATGCAGGTCGATACCAGTATGGAGCGCAAGCAGGTGAATCTGCAAGGAGTGGCCGATCCTATACAGAACAACCAACAGAAACAAGAAGCCGATCTGTCGTTGCAAAAACAGATCGACGAAAATAATAAGAGGATTCAAAACCTGCATGTACAGGACAAAAATCTTTCACCTTCCATCAAAACAGAAAAGCTGGTCAGCAAGCAGGAATTTAGCAAAGGCAAACCGCTCGATCCTACGGATATGAAGCAGGTAGCGCTTACGCCTGAAATGCGCGCATCCATGGATGAACAGATGCAGGAGAAAATGAATGGCACCTTCCAGGAACAGCTTACCAAATACGATACAAGCCAACAAGATTTTGAATCAAAATCTACTTCGGCTAAAAATGAAGGATTGCAGAAGATCCAAACCGAAGAGGAATCAGTAAAACAACAACAGCTCGACGCACAAGAGAAAGGAAAAGAAGAGATCGCCGGCCACAAGGATACCTGGAAGCAGGAAAATGCGAAGATTAAAAAAGACTACGAGCAGAAAGCGGGCGGCAAACGCAAAGAGATCGATCAGCAGATCGATAAAGAAGTAAAAGCAGGTGATCAGAAAATTGAAACTACTACGCTCACCGCGGAGAATAAGGCTAACAAAGAAGTAGAAACTGCCACTACCACAGCGAAAGGAAAACAACAAGAAGCAGAAAACAAACCGAAAGGTTTCTGGGAATCTGTGGGTGATGCTGTAAGCGTCGCGCTGGATGCACTTAAAGAAGCAGTCAACTTTATCTTTGAGAAGATGAAGGCTGCTGTTAAGACCATCATCGAAGCGGCTAAAAAAGCAGTGAACGATATTATCGATGCGGTACGCGTCATTGCCGTAGGGTTGATCAAAGCATACGGAGAAGCGCTGAAGATCTTTGTAAACATCGCCTTCGCTGCCTTCCCGGGCGTAGCGAAATGGATCAACGACAAGATCGATAAAGCAGTGACCTTTGTGGTCGACGCTGTCAACGAGCTTGCCAGTGGCTTGAAAGCCTTTGCCAACGCAGTGTTGGACGAAATTGGAAACTTCGTAAACATGTACCTGACCATGATGCAGGATATCTACTCGGGTATTTTCAGCGCGTTGAAAGCGCTGGTGAACCTGAACGAGATCCTCGACGGACTGGCCAATCTTTCCAAAGGCTTCCTGGAAAGTGTGATCCAGTTCCCGGCACAGATGGCCGCGGAAATGCTAGGCACAGATATGACGGAGCCGATTCCAAACATGGAGCGTACTCCTTCGGAGATCGACAAACATAATAAAGGGGAATTGCCTTTGACTACAAGTCAAAATGCGCAGCCTGAAAATACGCTTGCCACTAAGAAAGAATTGAGCGACGACGATACTACCATGGAGCATGGGACAATATCATTGGGCGCTTCCCATTTCATGGATCTGCCTCTGATTGCGGATGGTAAAACATATGAACTGGGCGGTTCTGATAATCCTGTAACTACCGAGGAAATGCGTGCCAATGTCTTTGGTGTGCCAGGTGCAGAATTCTCAGGCGCTCAAAATAACAACGCCCAGGAAACGGAAGGACAGGGCTCTGGTCCGGGCCAGGGTGTGGACTCCAATACGGCCAAGTGGATGGAAATGGATCAGGCCGCCGATGGAGACAAGCAGAAGCTGGATTGGTTCCTGGATCAAATGGGCAAAGAAACAAGTCCGGACCCAACCAATGCGCATATACAAAATCAGGAAAAACAAGGAAACGATTCGGGATATCCTTATATTGCTAAAACGAACCCGTTGTCGTATGCCACACGTCTCGGCTTTGCAATGAAGCAAATGGGTGTGGGGCTTGCAGCGTGGTGGAAACAAAACCAGACAGCAATTCTTTTATCGATGCTGGGGATCCTGGTAGTAGGTGGAGTAGTAGCCTTCTTCACGGGCGGAGCAGGCTTGCTGCCGCTGGCGCAGGTTTTGATGGAAGTGATGACCTATTACTTCATGGCGCAGGCGATTTTTATGGCCAAGGGTTATATTAAAGAGTTCTTTGAATTATCATGGTCTGGCAAAACCGCAGAAGGTGGTAAATCTCTTGCCAAAGCGTTTGCGATCATTGTAAACGAATTCCTCATGGACGTGATCCTGAAAAAGGTAGGTTCTGTGATGAAGAAGGTAAAAGAATCGATCAAAGCCACGAAGACCTTTGCGAGGGTATCGAAGGTGGCCAATAAGGTGATCCACTATGCGGGCAATTTACCGGGCATCAAGCAGCTGAGAAGCATAGGCACGAAAGCGGGCAAATACACGATCGGCGGCATCAACAAAGGGATGGCGAAGGCTTCGAAATCGCTGGGCGAATTCAGGGAGAAAGTGCTGACGGCATTTGGCTTCAAACGTGTATGGATGGAACGCCATGGCAATGAAATGCAGATGTGGGGTGAGTTCAACAGTAAGGTGTTGATTATGGAGATGGAAGTGGATGCAGTAAGTGGTAAATCTGCACCTAAATATAAAGTAGTAGATGCAAATAGTGCAGACGAGATACTTGATAATGTTGTTGGTTCCAAACCGAAGGTAGGGGAGAAATTTAAGTATATTGATGCTAATGGCTCGCCTCAAGATGGTGTGTTGTTAGATGTAACAGGTAATGAGTTTACACGGAATATGGGTTCTTCCCATAAAGATTTGGAAGACTTATATCATATGGATGATGTATCCAGAAGGAAAAAGGTAACTAGTGGACAAAAAGATACGAGGGAGCTTGGCAAAGGTATTGAAACGGTTGATGGACCTATACCACCAAACTTCCAAAGACACCATATTATTTCTGAAGAGCTTGCTGAAAATCCAGCAATAAAAGAGTTTTTGATTGATGATTTAAAATTCAATCCACAGAATGGTGCCAGAAATGGCGTAGCTTTGCCTAAGGATCAGAGTGTGTTGGACGATGCTATACAAAATCATAATTATCCAACAAGTACACCCACATTCCATAATGGGTCTCATAAATTTGATGTTTATGATAAACCTATTAGGGACAGATTGTTGGAATTAAAAGAAGAATTAAGAATATTAAGGGAAAGTGGAATACCAGATTTAAAAGCTAAACAAATGATAAATAATAACCTTAATAATTATCTAGTTCAGATTAAACAAGGTTTGAAAAACGGAACAGTTAAATTAAATTAAATATGTATTTATGTATTATTATTTTGATCGAAAAATAGAGGAAAATGGAATTAGTATAGATAAAGAAGAGTATGATCCTAAACCATTTAATAAGTTAGGAATCTCTATTAAAGAAATGGATACCACTTATAACATATATTTTAAGAAGCTGAAAAAAACAGTTTATCAGGATATATTGTATGCAGATACCAATTTTATAATTTCGGATAAGCTTAAAAATACATTCGTCAAAAATTTAATTGAATTAGATAATATAGAGTATTATTCTACAAATTTAATTGATCTGAAAACAAAAGCTGTAGAGAACAGATGTTACTGGATAGCTAATATATTAAATAATGTTGATTGTGTAGATTTCAAAAAATCGGAAATAGAATACTATCCAGGAACTGATGTTATTAAAAATATTCAAAAACTTGTTTTTAACGAGACTATGATCTTGGGAAGAGATATTTTTAGGGCACAGACAAAAGGTCGTACTATGAAAATTTTCGTAAGTGAAAAATTGAAAACAATATTGGAGCAAGAAAAAATAACAGGATATAAATTGACACCTCTTTCTGAATACAAAGAAGAAAAATATTAGAAACTAGAAAGTGAATTTAAATTTAAAAGGAAAGATCAATCACATCTTTCCTTTTTTATGTCAAATGAGTTTAAGAGGTAAAAAAATGTTTGTGTTTTAACAGTGGTCTTCACAAGGCCGGCCAGAGGCCTAACGATAATATTCGTCACTCGGGCTAAAGCCCAAGCGAGAAGCAAGCTTTGAGGATGAATTCTTAGATGATTGAATAAAATAGATTATTAATAATTATGGAAAAAGTCAATAATAATTTAATGGATGAGAAATCTAAAAAGCTTTTAGATGCGATTCGTAAAAATGATATTGAAGAAGTAAAAAAAGCCATCCTGGAAGGAGCCAATGTAAATATTAGAGACCAATGGCAAATCACAGCATTAGGAGAAGCAACAAATGATAATAAAATTGAAATAGTCAAAATATTATTAGACAATAATGCTAACATTAATATTAAGAATAAAGATCATTATAGAGCTCTTCATTATGCTGCAAGTCGAAATTATGTTGAAATAGCTAAATTACTTTTGGAATATGGAGCAGAAATTGACGCGGTGGATAAATATGGTAACAATCCTATCGGTGAAGCAGTAAAAAATTATAGTGATAAAGTTGGAACAGGTATGATTGACCTACTATTAGCATATCGTGCAAATCCATTACTAAAAAACAATTATGGATTTTCGGCAAAAATGTTAGTTAAAGACTTTGCTAAAACAAAAAGTATAGAAAATATTTTTGATTCGTATAAAGAATAAGATAGCAAATCATTCACTTTAATGACTGAAAAAGAATATTTAGATTATGCCAAATTTTTTTGGAAAACTTATGTCCCAAAATCAGGTCAGGCGGATTATGTGCAAGGTGAACTTATGAGAGCGATAGAAAAATTAAAATATGAAGCTCTTGATAATGGGAACATAAATTGGGGCGAGTATTATGAAATGTTAGTTAATTATATTAAAGAGATATTATTAGAGGCTACAATTTTTTCAGTTGATCAGAAAAATCAAATTAAAGAAGATATTAATAAGATACTTGACTTTGAACATCCAGCAACTTCAAATAAAATATTTGTTAGTTTAAGAAACAGAATAGTTGATTGGTGTTTAGCAAATAAAGAACCTATTGCTCATAACTGGAATCCTGACTTGGATGATCTTGAATGATATAAGCATTTTGAAAGAAACATATAAAAAGGGAAGACTGAATTAAATAGTCTTTCCTTTTTTATGTCAAATGGATTTTATGATTGATAGCATGCTTCACAAGACCGCCCAGAGGGCTACAATATAGTTGGCACAAGTCACAGACTTGCGCCAGCAGGAGGGCTACAAAATATTTCTCACTCGCATAGACGCGAGCGACTGCGTGGAACAATTAAGAGAAAACGGAATGTCAGATTTAAAAGCTAAACAAATTATTAATAATAGATTGAATAAGTATTTGACTGATATCAAACAAGGTCTGAAAAACGGAACAGTAAAATTGAACTAAGATATATGTATATGTATTATTATTTTGATCGAAAAATAGAAGAAGACGGGATTAGTATTGAAAGAAAGGAACATGATCCTGCTCCATTTAATAAATTAGGAATATCCATAAAAGGAAGCGATCTGACTTATAAAATATATTTCAAAAAAACTAAAAAGACAGTAAATCAAGATGTATTGTATTGTAAGCTCCCCCTATTTTCGGGCCGTTCAAAAGTAGAGATTTTTCAACTGACTTTTTGCATTGGCGTTTGATAATTTAATGCAGAATGTGGTCGATTGTGATTGTAATCATTTCTCCATTCTTCAGCTTTCCATCGTATT